>DASWJS010000020.1:0-133286 GCA_036397035.1 Actinomycetota bacterium
GCTTCGCCGGTCGCGCTTCTTTCTGGGCCGTCTGCGAGACTGGTAGCCCATGGCCGACCGAAGCGGCGCTCGCCCGGGTGGAATCGTCCTCGTCGAGGCGATTCGGTTCGTGATCGTCGTGGCGTGCACGGCGCTCGGCTACCAAGTGGCTCGCGCGCTGGTTAGCGACATCTCGTCGGGGTCGATCGTGGTCGGGGCGTTGCTCGGCAGCTCCGTCGGCTACGTGCTGGGGGGCCTGCTCGGCCGTCGCGTGGGGGCGCTCGCCGGCGCCGCGGAGATGCGTCTGGTGGCGATGTCCGGCGCGGACCTCGTCGCGGGCGGCGGCGGGTTGATCGGCGGCATCGTCGTCGGGACGGCGCTCGGGCTGCCGCTGCTCTTGCTGCCGTCGCGAGCGGTCGGGCTGCCGATGCTCGCCTTCGTCCAGATCGTGTTCGGGTTCCTCGGGTATCGCGTCGCGATCGCCAAGCGGGAGGACCTGCTCCAGCTTTTCGGGCTCACCTACCGCACGCGCGCTCCCGATCTCCGCGTGCTGGACTCCAGCGCGATCATGGCCCCGACGTTGCTGGACTTCGTTCGCGCCGGCGTGATCAGGGGCACGCTGCTGGTCCCCACGTTCGTGCTCGAGGAGACCCAGGGCCTGGCCGACGGGCAGGACTCGCTCCGCCGGCGTCGAGCGACGAGCGGACTCGAAGCGCTGTCGGTCATCAAGTCGGAGGGTTTGGTCCAGGTGCGCGCGGTCGATCGCTCGTACCCGCAGTTCGACGACGTCGACGCGAAGCTCGTGGCGCTCGCGGCGGAGCGAGGGGCGACGCTGGTGACCGACGACGCGCCGCTCGCGCGCGTCGCGGAGCTGCAAGGCGTGGAGGTCCTGCACTTGCGTCGCATGGCGGCCGCCGTCCGCCCGCAAGTGGCGCCCGGCGATCGCGCGATGCTTCGGATCGAGCGGGCCGGCAAGGAGCCCGGACAGGGCGTCGGCTTCCTCGACGACGGCTCGATGGTGGTCGTACCCGACGCCGCGCACCTCGTCGGCCGTGAGGTCGAGGTCGAGCTTGCCCGGACGGTCCGCACCAGCGGGGGCACGTTGCTGTTCGCCAACCGGGTCGAAGAGGAGCGCGGGAGAGCCGGGACGTCGTGAGGCGCGCGATGAAGGCGGCGGCCGTCGTCGTCGCGGCCGGCGCCGGCACGCGGCTCGAACGAACGGGGGGTGTCCCGAAGGCGATCGCGGAGATCGCCGGCGAGCCCATGTTCATGCACTCGCTGAGGTGCATGGACGCCGTGACCGCGATCGGCGAGATCGTGATCGTCGTGCCGCACGCGTGGGCGACGCTGGTGATCGAGCGAACGGCGGGCCGCCTTTCGACGCCGCTGTCGATCGTCGAGGGCGCGGCCACGCGCGGCGGCTCGGTTCGCGAGGGCCTGCGCGCGTTGCGATCGGATCCCGAGGCGATCGTCGTCCACGACGCCGCACGTCCGCTGGTGCGCGCCGGGCTGGTCGAGCGGTGCCTCGCCTCGCTCGCGAAGGATCAGGCCGCGGTGTGCGCGGTGCCGGTCGGGGACACGGTCAAGCGCGCCTCGGCGGGGGCGGTCACCGAGACCGTGCCGCGCGAGAACTTGTTCAGCGTGCAGACGCCCCAGGTGTTTCGAGCGGCGGTGCTGATCGAGGCGCACGAGCGCGCCGAGGCCGACGGCGTGGAGGAAACCGACGACGCCGCGCTGGTCGAGCGGATGGGTGTGCGCGTCGCGATCGTCGGCGGCGACCCGAGCAACGCCAAGGTCACGACCGACGAGGACTTCGCCATGGTCGAGGCGCTGCTCGAACACCGGAAGGTGCGCCGGTGACGAGGATAGGGATCGGCTACGACGTCCACGCCTTCGTGGAAGGACGGCCGCTCGTCCTGGGCGGCGTGACCATCCCGTCCGAGCGCGGGCTCGACGGTCACTCCGATGCCGACGTCCTGTCGCACGCCATCGTGGACGCGATCCTCGGCGCGGCCGGGCTCGGCGACGTCGGCGATCACTTCCCCAGCGACGACTCCCGCTGGGAGGGCGCGGCGAGCACCGAGTTCCTGGCGCGCGCGGCCACGATGATCCGCGCGCTCTCGCTGCGCGTCGAGCGAATCGACGCCACGGTCGTCGTCGAGGCGCCGAAGATCGCTCCGTACCGGACCCAAATGCGGTCGGTCATCGCCGAGACGTTGGGAATGGATCCGGAGAGCCTCAACATCAAGGCGACCACGACCGACGGCGTCGGGTTCGTCGGCCGCGAAGAGGGCGCCGCGGCGCTGGCCGTCGTCTCGCTGACCCAGGCGTAGCTCGCGGGGTCGTGGCCGGTAGACTCCGCGTCCGTGAACCTCGTCGTCCACGACACGCGCAGTCGATCCAAGAAGGCGTTTGAGCCGATCACCCCGGGCCGGGTGTCGATGTACGTCTGCGGCCCGACCGTCTACGACCATCCGCACCTCGGCCACGCGCGCGCGGCGGTCGCCTTCGACATCATCCGGCGCACGCTGGAGGCGATGGGTAACAAGGTCACCTACGTCCAGAACATCACCGACGTCGACGACAAGATCATCGACCGGGCCGCCGAGGAGGGCGTGTCGCCCTTCGAGGTCGCCGAGCGCTACACGCGTTCCTACGAGGAGCAGATGCGGCGGCTCGGCGTGCGCTCGCCGAGCCTCACGCCGAAGGCGACCGGGCACATCACCGACATGGTCGAGCTGATCCAGCGCCTGATCGACGCCGGCGTCGCGTACGCGGTCGAGGGCGGCGACGTGTACTTCTCCGTCGGCGCGTTCGGCGGGTACGGGAGCCTGTCGGGCCGGAGCCTGGAGGACATGCGCGCGGGCGAGCGTGTCGAGCCCGACCCGCGCAAGCGCCATCCGATGGACTTCGCCTTGTGGAAGGGCGCGAAGAATCCGTTCTCACAGCAGGTGTCGTGGCCCGCGCCATGGGGCGCCGGACGTCCGGGATGGCACATCGAGTGCTCCGCGATGAGCATGAAGTACCTGAGCGAGACCTTCGACATCCACGGCGGGGGGCAGGACCTCATCTTCCCGCACCACGAGAACGAGGCGGCGCAGTCCGAGGCGGTGACCGGCGCGCCGCTCGCCCGCTACTGGTTGCACAACGGCTTCGTGACCGTGAACGAAGAGAAGATGTCGAAGTCGCTGAAGAACTTCATGCTGCTGTCCGACGTCCTGGACGAGCAGCCTCCGCCGGTGGTGCGCACGCTCCTGGCGAGCGTCCACTACCGCAGCCCGCTGGAGATGAACGCCGACGTGCTCGGCGAGGCGCGCGCGATCTGGGATCGCTTCGCCACGTTCGCGCGCAACGCGCGGGCCGCGGCCGCCGGTGTGCGCGGTGAAGTCGACGAACGATTCCGCGAGCGCTTCCTCGACGCGATGAGCGACGACTTCAACACACCCGAAGCCTTCGCGGTCTTGCACGACCTGCTCAACGAGGCGAACCCGGTGCTGGAGAAGGTGGAGGGCGGAGCCGACCCGCAACCGCTCGCCGCGATGCTGGCCACGTTCTCCTCGCTCGCGGGAGTCCTCGGGCTCGACCCCGTGGAACAGTGGAGCGAGGACGCGGCGAACGGCCGCATGGCGCCGCTGGTCGAGGCGCTGCTGGCGCTGCGCGCTGACGCGCGAGCCGCGAAGGACTTCGCGCGAGCGGACGGGATCCGCGACGTGCTCACCGGCGCCGGCGTCGTCGTCGAAGACCGGCCGGCCGGCGCGCGGTGGTACCTCGACGACCCGTGGAGCTGACGCCGTGACGCCGGCCCGCGCTCGGTTCGAGCAGCTCGAGGGGCGTCAGGCGGTTCGGGAGGCGATGCGGGCGGGCCGGCGCATCGAGCGCCTCTCGGTCGCAGCGGGTGCCCGGGTGCAGGGTGCGCTCGCCGAGATCGTGGAGCTGGCGGCGGAAACCGGCGTGCCGGTCGAGCGAGTCCCGCGCGCGGTGCTGGACGAGCGAGCCGAGACGCGTGCGCACCAGGGAGTGATCGCGCGAGTGGCCGCGCGCGCGGCTGGGAGCTGGCGGGACGCCGTGCACGGCGCGCGCGCGGCCGGCCGCACGCCGCTCCTGCTCGCCCTCGACGGGATTCAGGACCCGCAGAACGTCGGGGCGCTGCTGCGCACGGCCGAGGCGCTCGGCGTGGACGCGGTGCTGCTGCCCGGCCGGCGCGCCGCGTCGCTCGGCCCCGGCGTGGCGAAGGCCTCGGCAGGCGCGGTCGAGCACCTCGCGATCGACGTCGTCGGAAACCTCGAGTCGGCCTTGCGGGCGTGCAAGGAAGAGGGGCTCTGGGTCGTCGCGCTCGCCGGCGACGGGCCGACGGACGTGCGCGAGTGCGCCCTGCTCGGCGAGCCGGCGGTTGTCGTGGTCGGCGCCGAAGGGCGCGGTGTGTCACGGATTGTGCGGAAAAGAGCAGATGACATCATCGTAATTCCCATGCTCGGACGCGTCGGCTCGCTCAATGCTTCCGCCGCGGGCGCGATCGCGTTGTGGGAGGCGTCGAAAAGGAGGAGTCGCGGCTGACTCCTGCCGTGCGCTTTCCCTTTTTCCGATTTATCCCTGAACCGTTCGCCGGGTAGGGCCGGTTTCCCCTGTTCACGCTGAAATCCTTCCCTTGACGGTTAGTCACAACGGGCTATACCGTGCTCGCGGGCGCTCACACGACGATCTCGATTCTCCCAAGCGGCGGGGGAGTGTATGAGCAAAGAGCAAGAAGCGGTTCGGGTACACGATCACCTGATGGACGCGACGGACGACGAGCTTGTCTTGCGCGCACGGGCCGGGGACGAGTCCGCCCTCGAGCACCTCCTCCTTCGTTACAAGAACTTCGCGCGCGTCAAGGCGCGCAACTACTTCCTGATCGGCGCCGACAAGGACGACTTGGTGCAGGAAGGCATGATCGGCCTGTACAAGGCGATCCGCGACTTCCGGCCCGACAAGCAGTCGTCGTTCCGCGCGTTCGCCGAGCTGTGCATCCAGCGTCAGATCATCACGGCGATCAAGACCTCGACGCGACAGAAACACATCCCGCTCAACTCCTACGTGTCGCTCACGCGGCCCATGCCGCAGGACGACGGCCAGGAACGCGACCGCGTGCTCGTCGACGTGCTCACGCACACCTCGCACATCGACCCGGTCGAGATGGTCATCAGCCGGGAAGAGCTGGACTCGATGCAGACCTCGTTCCGCGAGATCCTGTCCGACCTCGAGGCCGAGGTGCTCCAGCTCTACCTCGAGGGCAAGAGCTACCAGGACATCGCCGAGCTGCTGAAGCGTCGCGTGAAGTCCATCGACAACGCGCTGCAACGGATCAAGCGCAAGGTCGAGGAGCACATGGAGCGGCGCGCCCTGGAAACGGTGGGCTGAAGGCTCCGCCTCCGCTCTGGCGCTCGGCCGCCCTCGCGGCCCTCGGCGCGCTCCTTGCTCCACCCGTGATTCTGGCGGCCGCCCTCGCGGCCGTTGCCGCCGGCATGCGGGACGGGCCCGGCACGATCCTGTCGCTGGCGGCCCTCGGCGCGCTTGCGCTCGCCGGCGTCGTCTTCTCCGACCGGCTGCGCGCCTTCGCGCTCGGGCTCCTGTTCGGCTCGCTCGCCACGGCGGCGGTGCTCGCCCTGTCGCTCCGCTGACTCGGCCGCGCGCGTGTGGAGCTGGGGAGGGGATTCGAACCCCTGGCCTGCTGTTTACAAGACAGCTGCTCTGCCGACTGAGCTACCCCAGCGCTGCCGGAAACCTTATCCCAGCGCGGCGGCTCGGCCTGAGGGGCGCGCTACGCTTGGGACGTGAGCAAGGCGTGGGAGTCTGCGCTCGCACAGTTGGACGAAGCAGCAGAGTGGATGGGGCTCGATCCCGATCTGCACATCGTCTTCCGCGAGCCGAAGCGGTCGCTTACCGTGTCGATTCCGGTCCGGCTGGACGACGGGACCGTCGAGGTGTTCCGCGGCTTTCGCGTTCACCATTCGATCGCGCGCGGTCCCGCCAAGGGCGGCATCCGCTACCACCCGCTCGTCACGCTGGAGGAAGTGCAGGCGCTCGCGATGTGGATGACGTGGAAATGCGCGCTCGTCGGCATCCCCTACGGCGGCGCCAAGGGAGGCGTGCGCGTGCAGCCCTGGGCGCTCTCCGACGGCGAGCTGGAGCGGCTGACCAGGCGCTACGCGTCCGAGATCCTGCCCTTCATCGGCCCGGAGATGGACGTGCCGGCGCCCGACCTGAACACCGACGAGCGAATCATGGCCTGGATCATGGACACCTACTCCTCGAACAAGGGCTATTCGGTGCCCGGCGTCGTCACCGGCAAGCCGATATCGATCGGCGGGTCGCTCGGGCGAACCGGCGCGACCAGCCGCGGCGTGGTGTTCTCCACGCTGTCGGCGATGCGCCGGCTCGGCATGGAGATCGAGGGCACGCGCGTCGCCATCCAGGGGTTCGGCAAGGTCGGAGGGCGCGCGGCGGAGATCTTCCACGACGCAGGGTTCCACGTCGTGGCGGTGAGCGATCACAAGGGCGGCGTGTTCAACCCGCTCGGGCTGAACCCCAGCGCGTTGCGACGCCACCTCGCGGAGGCGGAGACGATCGCCGGGTTCCCGGGCGCCGACGCGATCTCCAACGCGGAGCTGCTCGAGCTGGACTGCGAGGTGCTCGTGCCCGCGGCGGTCGAGGACCAGATCACCGAGGAGAACGCCGATCGCGTCCGCGCGCCGCTGATCGTGGAGGGGGCCAACGGCCCGACGCAGCCCGATGCAGACCATGCCCTGACCGCGCGCGGCGTGACGATCGTGCCGGACATCCTCGCCAACGCGGGCGGCGTCACGGTCAGCTACTTCGAGTGGGTACAGGACATCCAGGCGTACTTCTGGACCGAGGACCAGGTGAACAAGGGGTTGCGCGCGATCATGGACCGGACCTTCGACGACGCGTGGGCGCTGTCCCAGGAAAAGGGCGTTCGCCTCCGGCTTGCCGCGCTCGCGCTGGCGATCGGGCGCGTCGCCCAGGCGCACATCGATCGCGGCTTGTTCCCCTGACCCACGGCTCCTCATGTCCCTTCCGCGCTGTGGCAGAATGAGCCGTCGGATCAGGAGGAAACGGTGCAGGAGCGTCGGGCCCGCAAGCTGAGCGAGGAAGAGCGCGCGGTCATCGCGTTCGAGCGCACCTGGTGGCGGCACCAGGGCGCGAAGGAGCGCGCGATTCGCGAAGGCCTCGGCATGTCGGCGACCCGCTACTACCAGATCCTGAACGCGATCATCGACCTGCCCGCGGCGGCCGACGAGGATCCGCTGCTGGTTCGCCGGCTGCGGCGGCAGCGCGAGGCGCGGCAACGGCGCCGCGCGGCCCGGCGGAGCGGCACTTCCGAGTAAATCGTGCCCGGCAAGCACGCGCCCGAATCGCCTACGAGCTTCTACTTCTCGCTCGGCCGCTCGATCGTCGGCGCGCTCGCCGTGCTCGCGCTGGTGATCCTGACCGTCGTCGTTCTGGTCGACAGCGGCGGGGACGCGACGGCGGTCGACCCGACGGGCAGCGCCACGCCCACCACGACCGCGACGACCGAGCCGACCACGCCGGCGACCACCCCGACCCCGTCGGAGCCGTCGCTGCGCAAGCGCTCGAAGGTGCGGATCACGGTCCTGAACGGCGTGGGCGTTCCCGGACTCGCGGGCGACACCGTGGACAGGCTCGAGCGCAAGGGCTACGAACGGCTCGTCGCGGCCGACGTCGACGACGACGACCCGACCAACAAGACCACGATCTACTTCGCCGGCGGCTTCCAGGGCGAGGGCGACCGGCTGCTCATCGACTTCCCCGACCTGAGTCGTACCCGGCCGATGGACGAACGCATCACGATCGACGCGAGCATCGTGGTCATCCTCGGCGACGACTATCAGGCGCCCTGAGCCGGCCCCGGCCGTGCGGGAGCCCAACGAGCGCGACCTCCGCGAGATCGCCGCGCGCGCGACGGAACTCGGGCTGTTCCTGGACTTCGACGGCACGCTCGCCCCGATCGTGGACGATCCGGCGAGCGCGGCGCCGCTCGCAGGCGTGCCCGAGGCGCTTCGGGCGATCGGCCCGTCGCTGGCGCTCGCGATGGTGGTCTCCGGCCGGCCCGTCGCGTTTCTGCGGCGCGCGTTCGGCGAGCTGCCGGGCGTCGAGCTGGCGGGCCTGTACGGGCTGGAGCGCGTACGCGACGGGGTCGAGGAATCGCGCGCCGGGCCCGAGACGCGCGAAGCGGTGGCCGAGGCCCGCGCGTCGCTCGAACGCCTGCTGCCCGCCCTCCACGTCGAGGACAAGGGGGCGGCGGTCACGGTTCACTCGCGGCGCGCGCCCGATCCGGTAGGGATGCTCGCGGACGCGGAAGCGGTCGTGCGCGAGGTGGCGGCCGAGCACGGGCTCCTCGTGCGGCCCGGCCGCCTGGCGCTGGAGCTGGTCCCGGACCTTGCGATCGACAAGGGCGCCGTGGTCGCCGAGGCGATCGAGCAGGGGACACGCGCGGCCGTCGTCGCCGGCGACGATCGCGGCGACGTGCCCGCGTTCCGCGCGGCCGAAGCGGCGGGCTGGAGCCTTCGCATCGCCGTGGTGAGCGACGAGGCGCCGCCCGAGCTGCTGGCGGAGGCCGACCGCACGGTCCAGGGGCCGGAGGGCCTGCTCGGCTTCCTCAGGCGCCTCGCATCTTCTGTGCGTCCCTGATCTGCGCTTCGATCCAGCGAGCGGGGTGGGTGCCCGCGGCGAGCGGGCGCAGTTGCTCGGCGCGCGCTCGCCGCTCGCCGGCCGCCATGTCGATTGCTTGCTCCAGCGCGTCCACCGTGCCGGTCACGTCGAACGGGTTGACGAGCAGCGCCGCGGACCCAAGCTCGTCGGCCGCCCCGGCGTTGCGGGACAGCACGAGCACGCCGTCTCGCTCGTTCACCAGGGGACCTTCGCGGGCGACGAGGTTCATCCCGTCGTAGACCGGGTTCACGATCAGCACGTCGTAGCGGCGATAGGCGGCGAGCGTCTTGACGAAGTCGTTGTCGACGTCCATGACGATGGGGGTCCAGGTCTCCGACCCGAAGCGTTCGTTGACGGCGCCGGCCTGCTGCTTGCAGCGCTCCATGTACTCCTCGTATTCGGGAACGCCAGCTCGGGACGGCGACAGCCGCGCGACGTGCACGACGCGATCGCGCAGGTCGGGCCGCCGTTCGAGCAGCCGCCCGAACGCGCTCAGCCCGCGCAGGATGTTCTTGGTCAGCTCGGTCCGGTCGGCGCGCAGCACCAGCAGCCGGTCGCCCACGACACGGTCGAGCGCCGCCAGAGCCGCGTCCACTTCCGCGGACTCGCTCGCCCGCGCGAGCGTGTCGACGTCCACGCCGATCGGGTAGGCGCGGACCGCGGTACGGCGGCCCTCGAAGTGAACGACCCGTCGGTGCACGCGCGCGCCCAGAACGGCCGCGCAGCACTCCAGGAAGTTCCGCGCCCAGCGCGGGCTGTGGAAGCCGACGACGTCGGCAACGAGCGACTCGCGCAGCAGCTCGGTTCCCCATCGATCGGGCAAGAGCCGGAACTGGTCGGGCTGGCAGAACGGGATGTGCCAGAAGAACGCGATGGGGGCGTTCGCGCCGTGTCGCCGCAGCGCGCCCGGCACGAGCGAGAGGTGGTAGTCCTGCGGCAGCGCGATGCCGTCAGCGGGCAGCGCCTCGGCGACGCCCGCGGCGAAGGCGTCGTTGACCGCGCGAAACGACTGCCACCACGCCTCGTGCTCGTCTCCGAAATCCGGCGTGCCGGCGGCGTCCCAGAGGTAGTGGTGCAGGAACCACAGGATCCGGTTGGAGATCTGGTTGTAGAAGGAGTCGTAGTCGTCGAGGTCGGGGGCGAGCATCCGGACGTGGATCGATCCCCCGGCCGCCGGCAGCTCGTGCGGCGGCGCGCCGGGCCCGGCGCGCCGCCGGTCTTCTTCGCTGATCGCCGCGGAGATCCAGGTCGCGTCGTGCCCGCGGACGGCGCCGCCGACGGCCGTCACGAGCCCGCCGACGCCTCGCTTGGCCTCGACGGCTCCGTCGTCGTGACGCACGAACGTGACCGGGCCCCGGTTGGATGCGACGACGATGGGCCGGGCGGCGGTCACGACAGCAGCGCGGCGAACAGCGTGAGGTAGTCTCGCAGGCTCCTGGTGGTCAGGAACCGATCGCGCACGAGCGCGCGGCCGGCTTCCCCGAGCGCTCGCCCCCGGGCCGGGTCCCCGAGCAGCTCGATCACCCTCGCGGCGCACTGCTCGACCGAGTCGACCAGGTACCCGGTCTCGGAGTCGCGGATCTGAAGCCTGATCCCGCCGACGTTCCCTCCGATGACGGGCTTGCGCTTCCACAGCGCCTCGGTGACGGTCAGGCCGAACCCTTCGCGCAGCGACTTCTGCAGCACGACGTCGGCCGCGCGCTGGAATGCGTTCACGGCCAGCGCTCCGACCTCCTGGAGGTTGGACAGCAGGAAGATGTCGGCGTCGCCGGCGCGGTGTTCCTCCGTGCGCGTGAAGTAGTCCCACCCCTCCGGGTCGTCATGGGCCATCGAAGCGATCATCACGAGCTGCAGGCCTGGAGCCTCGTCCCGCGCGATCCGAAAGGCGTCGATCACGCCGGTCGGATCCTTCCACGGGTCGAACCGCGAGACCTGCAGGACCATCGGACGTTCCGGGTCGATCCCGTAGGGGTGGATGACCCCGTGAACGAGCTCGTCGTCGATGGCGATGTTCTTGATGGACAGGGGGTCGATCGAGGGCGGGATGAGCGCGAGGTGCGGGCTTTCGAGCGCCGGGGGCACGAACGCCTCCAGCGTGAAGACGTGGGCGTCGTAGGGGCCGACGAAGTCGCTGAGGAAGCGCCAGACGTCCGGCGACGGCTGGGTCAGGTCGATGTGGCACCGCCAGATCCACTTCGTTCCGGGGGAGCGCTCCGCGAGCGTCTCGCGGATGGCGGCCGGCTGCGGGTCGTGGACGATCACGACGTCGTACTCCTCCGGCATCGCCTCCGCGTTCTGCTCGTTCACGTACCGGTAGAGCGCCTTCTCTTCTCCAGTGAGCGCGATCTCCGCGCCCTGCAGGCCGTTGTGCATGGCCTTGGTCACGCCGAAGAACTGCTCGTGGCCCTCCAGCAGGCGCCAGTCGACGTGCAGGCCGAGGTCGGCCATCAACGGGACCTGGGTGTAGAGCAGCTCCGCGACACCGCCGCCGAACGCCGTGCTGCTGACGTGCAGGACCCGCGTGCCTTTCAGCGGCGCGGCAAGGGTGCGGAGTCGCGCGATCTCCTCGGCGCCGACGATCGCCGAGAGGTCGCCGAGGGCGCGAGGCTGAGTCGGAACGTGCCGCAGCACGGGTGCGGTCTCCTCAGTCGTGCTCGTCCGCGATGGCCATTCCTCCCATGCTATCGGCACCTCGTATGATTGCCCCGTGGGGAGTGAACCCGCGGGGCCGGTCGCCCCGACGAAGACGCTCGGGGATCGCATCCGCTGGCTGGGCGTCCTGTCGTGGTCCCTGCTGGGCATCCTCGCGCTGGCCTACGTGGTCTGGCGGTACATGCTCGCGCCGATCGCGATCGTGGTCGCCCCGCTGGCGATCGCCACCGTGATCGTGTTCCTGCTGAACCCGATCGTCTCGGCGCTCGAGCGCAGGGGCATGCGCCGCGGCTTCGGCGTGCTGATCGTCTACGTGCTGTTCCTGGCGAGCGTCGGGACCGCGCTCGCGTTCCTGATCCCCCTCATCGGCCGCCAGTTGACCGCGTTCATCGACGCGCTGCCCGGGTACGTCAACACCGTCGTCGACCGGGTGAACGAGTTCGCCGAAGCGCGCGGGTTCGACGCGCGGCTCGACATCCGTCCGGAGGACGTCTTCGAGGCGATCCAGCAGAACCGCGAGACGATCGTGTCGCTGCTGGGCGGCGTGCAGAGCTTCGCCGGCCAGATCCTGCACGTGCTCATTACGTTCGTGGTCGGGATCTTCCTGTCGATCTACCTGCTGCTCGACCTGCCGAAGATCGGCGCGTGGTTCCGCCGGGTGCTGCCGGCGCGCAACCTCGCGGAGCTGTCGCAGCTCGGCGCCAAGGTGAACACCGCCGTGGGCGGGTTCTTCCGCGGGCAGTTGCTGGTGGCGACGTTCGTCGGCGTGACGAGCGCGATCGGGTTGTCGCTGGTCAAGCTTCCGTTCGCCCTGCTGATCGGGCTGCTCGCCGGGGTGCTGAACCTGATCCCGCTGATCGGCCCCTTCCTCGCTGCGATTCCCGCGGTGCTGGTGGGGCTGCTGTCGGGCGTTCCCTCGCGCGCGCTCTGGGCGGCGGTCGTCCTGCTGATCGTGCAGCAGGTCGACAACCACGTCGTGAGCCCGAACGTGATGGGCCGCACGGTCCGGCTCCATCCGGTGACGGTCATGCTCGCGATGCTCGTGGGCGCCACGCTCGCCGGGATCCTGGGCATGCTCGTGGTGATCCCGTCGGTGGCGGCGATCAAGATCGTCGCCGCGCACCTGTGGCACAAGCGCTTCGACCTGGGCCTGACCGAGCGGCCGGCCGAGGCCGGTTAGCCCTCGGCCCCGCGCGCCACCGCCCGCACGGTATCCGCCCAGCCCAGGTTCTGCGGGCGATCGGTGACGAGGGCGTTGGGCAACGCGCGGACGCGCGAGGCAAGGTCGGCGTCCTCCTCGTAGGCGTGGCGGACGAGCACGAAGGTGCCGACTTCCTCCGCGAGCGCGAGGTCGGCGATGGCGTCGCCGATCGCGATGGCCTCTTCGCGCGCGATCCCGCGGCGCTCGCGGTCGATCCGGACTGCGCTCCCCTTGGACACGCCCGCCGGCTGGAGGTGGTAGGCGCGCGCCGCGCCGGCCTCGATGCCCAGGTACGAGCCGCGTAGCGACCCGTTGTCGTGCAGCTCCGTCCACGCGAAGCCTTCCGCGGCCAGCACCGTGTTGACCTCCTCCACGTCGACCCGTCCGCGAAAGAGCTGCGTGCACTCGCGCCAGGACGACCAGGGCGTGTGCATCTCGAGCCGGCCGGCGAACCTGGTCAGCAGCAGCTCGACGGCGCCCAGGCGCTCCATCACCTCGGCCGGCTTGCCGGGCTCGGGCGTCGCGCCGAAGTTCTCGACGACCTCGCGTCCGAAGTCGTAGCTGAGCAGCGCGCCCATCTCGGCGATGACCATCGGCAGGCTCAGGAGCCGCGCGTCGGTCTGCAGGCCCCGCAGCGCGCGGCCGGAAACGGGCACGACGTCGATCTGCTTGTCCAGCGCGTCGAGCAGCGCCTCGACCGGCTGCGTGGTCGGGTTGCCGTCGGGATCGTGCAGGAAGGAGGCGCCCGGTCCGAGCATCGTGCCGTCCATGTCGGTGTAGACGACCCGGATCCCGCGGAGGCGCTCCTGCGACGTCGAGACGAGACGATTTGGAATCACGGACGCTCATCGTATCCCGTATCCTGTGGGGCTCATGGGCGCGATCCTCGGTCTCCGGTGTCGTGAGTGCGGGCGGGAATACCCGGCCGAGCCGCTCCACGTCTGCGAGTTCTGTTTTGCCCCGCTGGAGGTCGTCTACGACTACGACGAGATCGCGCGCACGACCTCGCGCGAGCGGATCGCGGCGGGCCCGCGCTCGATCTGGCGCTACGAGGACCTGCTGCCGGGCGGCGACAAGCGGGTGGACCTGGGCGCCGGTTTCACGCCGCTGGTGCAGGCGCCTCGGCTCGGCGCGGCGCTCGGTCTGAGCGACCTGTGGGTGAAGAACGACACGCCCAACCCGACGCACTCGTTCAAGGACCGCGTCGTCTCGGTCGCGCTCACGATGGCACGATCCTTCGGGCTGGAAACGGCGGCGTGCGCGTCGACCGGGAACCTCGCGAACGCCGTCGCCGCGCACGCCGCCTCCGCCGGCATGGACGCCTACATCTTCATCCCCGCCGACCTCGAGCCGGCGAAGATCATCGCGACGGCCGTCTACGGTCCGAAGCTCGTGGCGATCGAGGGCACCTACGACGACGTGAACAGGTTGTGCTCGGAGATCGCCGGCGAGTTCGAGTGGGCCTTCGTGAACGTGAACGTGCGTCCGTACTACGCGGAAGGGTCCAAGAGCCTCGCCTTCGAGGTCGCCGAGCAGCTCGGCTGGCGCGCGCCCGACCACGTGATCGTGCCGATGGCGAGCGGGTCGCTGCTGACCAAGATCAAGCGCGGCCTCGACGAGCTGGTGACCGTCGGCCTGCTCGACGGGCACGAGACCAAGATCAGCGGGGCGCAGGCGCTCGGGTGCTCGCCGATCGTGACGGCCTTCGAATCGGGCGCGGACGCGATCCGGCCGGTGAAGCCGGACACGATCGCGAAGTCGCTCGCGATCGGCAACCCGGCCGACGGGTACTACGCGCTGAAGGTCGCGCGCGAGACCGGCGGATCGATGGCCTCGGTCACCGACGAGGAGATCAGGGACGGGATCCTGCTGCTGGCTCGCACGGAGGGAATCTTTACCGAGACCGCCGGAGGCGTCACGATCGCGGTGTTGCGCAAGCTGGTCGAGTCGGGTGCGGTCGCGCCCGACGAGCGCACGGTCGCGCTGATCACCGGCGACGGCTTCAAGACCATCGATGCGATCGAAGGCAGGGTCGGGCCGGCGCTGACGATCCCGCCCTCGCTCGACGCGTTCCTGGCGGAGGTGAGGAAGTGAGCGTCACGGTTCGCATCCCCACGCCGCTGCGCAGCGCGACGGGCGGCGCGTCGGAGGTCGTCGCGAACGCGGAGTCGGTGCGCGCCTTGATCGAGGACCTCGAGCGACAGCACCCCGGGATCAAGGCGCGGTTGTGCGACGAGGGCGGCGAGGTGCGTCGCTTCGTGAACGTCTTCGTCGGCGACGAGGACATCCGCTTCCTCAAGGGCCTGGACACGCCGATCCCAGCCGGGACGACCGTGTCCATCCTGCCGGCCGTCGCGGGCGGGTAAGCCCAGGGGGCCGGCTCGCCCTGGCCCGGGGCCTTCCGGTGGGCTACCATCGTCCCAGGTAGGAGGCTATAGGCGAGTCTGATGCTGCGATTTCCGCTCCGCACCGAATACGCGCTCCGGGCCCTGATGGAGCTTGCCGGACGAACCGGCGACGGTCACGTCCCGGCCCGTGAGATCGCCGAGCGGCAGAACATCCCGCTTCGCTTCCTCGAGCAGCAACTGGCGACGCTGCACAAGGCCGGCATCGTCGATTCGCAGCGAGGCGCGAACGGCGGTTGCACGCTCGCGCGCGACGCGGCGTCGATCCGCATCGCGGACGTGATCGAAGCACTCGAAGGGACGCTCGCGCCGATGTACTGCCTTGAGCCGCACGAAGGCGGCGAGCAGTGCTCGGAATCGCACCAGTGCGGGTTGCAAGAGTTGTGGAGTCGCGTCGAGCTTGCCGTGCGCGACGTGTTCGACGGCACGACGATCGACGACCTCGTGCGCAGGCATCGCGAGCTGCAGCCGTTGTTGTGGCCGACGATCGCGACGCGATCGTCGCGCGCGTAGTCGAACCTGGACGCAAACACCCCCGCTTCGGAAAGTTCCCGAAAACCTTGATACGGACCCTTTCGCCATCTACACTCGCGCTCAGTGTGTGGCGCTTCACTAAGGAGTGAAGCGAACCTGCCAAAGGAGGTGGGGCTGTGCCGCCTAAGAGGAGAGCGCGCAAGTCGACCGGGTCGACGAAGCGCACGGCCGCAAAGCGCCGTCCGAAGCGGACGACCGCTGCGAAGAAGACCGCGCGCAAGCCGGCCGCTCGCAAGAAGGCTGCGGCGAAGAAGACCGCGAAGCGCAAGCCGGCCAAGCGGAAGACCGCGAAGAAGGCTGCGGCGAAGAAGCCGGCCAAGCGCAAGACGGCGCGGAAGAAGAGCGCCGCCGCGCGCAAGCCGGCCAAGCGCAAGGCGACGAAGCGTCGGGCCAAGAAGAAGTAAGGCCTTTCACTTCACCGAAGAGGTCCGGGTCTCCCGGACCTCTTCCGCGTGCGTAGGCTTCCGCGCGATGGGAAGCCTCGACGAGATCGGCGCGCGGGTCGCGGCGTGCCGGCGATGCCCGCGCCTGGTGTCGTGGCGTGAAGCGGCCGCGGCCGATCCCCCCGCGCGGTTCACAGGCCAGGAGTACTGGGCGCGTCCGGTGCCGGGCTTCGGCGATCCGCGCGCGCGGCTCGTCGTCGTCGGCCTGGCGCCGGCGGCCCACGGCGCGAACCGCACCGGCCGGATGTTCACCGGGGACCGCTCCGGCGACTGGCTGTATCGGGCCCTGCACCGGGCGGGTGTTGCATCCCAGTCCGCTTCGGGTTCGCGCGACGACGGGCTCCGGCTGATCGACTGCTGGGTGACTGCCGTCGTTCGGTGCGCGCCGCCGGCCAACAAACCGGCGCCGGCCGAGCGCGACACGTGCCTGCCCTTCCTCGCCGAGGAGCTGGTGGCGCTCGCGCGCTCGCGGGCGATCCTGGCGCTCGGCTCGTTCGCGTGGGACGGCGCGCTGCGGGCGGTGCGCTCGCTCGGCGCCGAGGTCCGGCCGAAGCCCCGGTTCGGCCACGGCGCCCTCGCCCGGGCGGGCCGCTGGACCTTGGTCGGCTCCTATCACCCGAGCCAGCAGAACACGTTCACCGGGAAGCTCACCGAGCGCATGCTCGACGAGGTCGTCGGGCGGGCGCTGGATGCTGCCCGAAGCCCGTCCGATCCGTCTTGACTTGCGTCGCGCCGAGCCCCTGGCGTATAACTGCCGTTAGCACTCTCCCTGGGAGAGTGCTAGCAGCCGGAGGCCGGGAGTGCCAGTCTCGCCGCCGGCGGTGAACGACAGGAGAAGGGCCGAAGGCCCGCCGTTCGGAAACGAGGAGGGATAGATGGCTGCGAAGCTCATCACGTTCGACGAAGAGGCGCGCCGCGCGCTCGAGTCGGGCATGGACAAGCTCGCGAATGCGGTGAAGGTCACCCTGGGCCCTAAGGGCCGCAACGTGGTGATCGAGAAGAAGTGGGGCGCGCCGACGATCACCAACGACGGCGTCTCCATCGCCAAGGAGATCGAGCTGGAGGACCCCGCCGAGAAGATCGGTGCGGAGCTGGTCAAGGAGGTCGCCAAGAAGACCAACGACGTGGCCGGCGACGGCACGACGACGGCGACGGTGCTCGCGCAGGCGATGGTCCACGAAGGGCTGCGCAACGTGACCGCGGGCGCGAACCCGATGGCGATCAAGCGCGGGATCGAGAAGGCCGTCGCGCGCGTCGTCGAGCAGATCAAGACGGCGTCCAAGGACGTCGAGGACAAGGCCGAGATCAGCAACGTCGCCGCGATCTCGGCGAACAACGACCCTGAGATCGGCGCGATGATCGCCGAGGCGATGGACAAGGTCGGCAAGGACGGCGTGATCACCGTCGAGGAGTCGCAGACCTTCGGCCTCGAGCTGGAGCTGGTCGAGGGGATGCGCTTCGACAAGGGCTACATCTCCCCGTACTTCGTGACCGACCCCGAGCGGATGGAGGTCGTCGTCGAGGACCCCTACCTGCTGATCGTGAACTCGAAGATCAGCGCGGTGAAGGATCTCGTCGCGGTGCTCGAGAAGGTCATGCAGACGGGCAAGGCGCTGGCGATCGTGGCCGAGGACGTCGAGGGCGAGGCCCTCGCGACGCTCGTGGTCAACAAGATCCGCGGCACGTTCAAGTCCGTCGCGGTCAAGGCCCCCGGCTTCGGCGACCGTCGCAAGGCCATGCTGCAGGACATCGCGATCCTCACCGGCGGCCAGGTCATCAGCGAAGAGGTGGGCCTCAAGCTGGAGAACACGACGCTCGACATGCTGGGCCGCGCTCGCAAGATCGTCGTCACCAAGGACGAGACGACGATCGTCGAGGGCTCCGGCGACCCCGAGCAGATCAAGGGCCGGGTCAACCAGATCAAGACCGAGATCGAGAACACCGACTCCGACTACGACCGTGAGAAGCTGCAGGAGCGGCTGGCGAAGCTGGCCGGCGGCGTCGCGGTCATCAAGGTCGGAGCGGCGACCGAGGTCGAGCTGAAGGAGAAGAAGCACCGGATCGAGGACGCGGTCTCCGCGACCAAGGCCGCGGTCGAAGAGGGCATCGTCGCCGGCGGCGGCGTGACCCTGCTGCAGGCGCAGTCCGGGATCGACAAGCTGGACCTCACGGGCGACGAGGCGACCGGCGCACGCATCGTGCGGCGGGCGCTCGAAGAGCCGGTCAAGCAGATCGCGGTGAACGCCGGCCTGGAAGGCGGCGTCGTGGTCGAGAAGGTACGCGGCCTGGACACCGGCTGGGGCCTCAACGCCGACACCGGCGAGTACGTCGACCTGCTGAAGGCCGGCGTCATCGACCCGGCGAAGGTGACGCGCTCGGCGCTGCTCAACGCCGCCTCGATCGCGGCGCTGTTCCTCACGACCGAGGTGGTCGTGGCCGAGAAGCCCGAGAAGACCCCGCCGATGCCGACCCCCGGCGCCGGCGACATGGGCGACTTCTAAGGCACCTGCTGGGAAGGGCGGCTCGCGAGAGCCGCCCTTCAGCTTGTCCGCGGCCGTCGAGGGCTCGCCTCCGCGGGGACACGTGAGCGGACTCGGCGACGCGTGCCGCGTCACCGAGTTCGCTCACTGCGGTCCGTCCCTCTCACGTCGCTGGCGCGCCGTTCGAGGGGCCCACCGAGTCCCCGCTCCCGGCGAGCCCTCGCCGCCCGCTCGCGCGGCGGGCGTTGGGTGTTCGCCGCCCGCAGTCACTTCTGCGATTGCGATACCGGGTTCACGCATCGTCATCACCTGCACGCGTTCCGGCGAAACTCTTTCGCCACTCACTTGCTGGACGACGGCTACGACATCCACATCGTTCAGGAACTTCTCGGCCACAGGGACTGCGAACCTCCATGACTTACGCGCACGTCCTCAACCGAGGCGGCCTCGGGGCGCGGAGCCCCCTCGATCGCCTAGGCAGCCTGGGATTGATTCTCACGCCTTAACACGACCGCCCGCGCCGGACATACAATCCACGGCGCACGTGAGCCCCCACTATTTCCACAGGTGGATGGCTGAGGATCACCCAACCCGCTGCCCGCGCCGAGTGTTATCCTGTCCCCAGGACTGCACATGGCGCGGTCCGTCTAAGTAGGAGTTATAAGGCGTCAGGTGATCGAAAGGACGTGGCATGCGAGCTTTCGTACAGAAGCCCAAGACTCTGCCGACTACGGCCACTAAGACTGCCACAATCGGTCGATCCCTCATTAGGCAAAGCCGTGATCTGACCTCTGTTGCTCATTTGCAGCGCACAATCGGGAATCGGGCTGCTGTGCAGCGACCACGAGAGAGAAATCGCGATGAGGTCAAAGAAGAGCTAGTTGGCACGCAAAGCACACGCTTGGGTCACGACTTTAGTCGACTTCCCGTTCATGCTCCTCCAGCCACGGCCACGAGGACGCGCAACGCCGATGGCATTGCTGCGGACGATGAGGATATCACGCAAGCTCCAACACCGGCACCGGCACCTGGCGTGTTCCCACCTAGTCCCCCACCTCCGGCCGCTCCGGCCGCACCCAGCCGCCAATGCCACGTGACGTCCGGCCCTACTTACACACCTAGCGGCACTATTCCGGTCACGAACACGGGTGGCAGGAAGAGCGCGACGTTCAGCATGGCCGCGAGATTCGGCACGGCGTTTGTCACGGTACCGCCCAGGGTGCCCTCCTGTTGTGAGGTGCGCCAATACATCAGGTGGGACGATGCCTATCACAGATCTAAGGGTGGTCCTCCGCACGGCGGGTTCCCCTCATCGGCTACCGCCGGTACGTGGTACGAGGACAGAGATGCAAGCGACAAACGGTATGGACATCGCTCTGGCGTTCATAGCGACCCAATCGCCGGCTGTGGCGACGAATACCTGACGGGGCGTACTCGGGACCAGGCAAACGGCGACACCTACTGCGGAAGGGACTCGCCAGGCGCACCGGCCACCAGGATGGGCACATTCAACTTTCAACTAAAGGTCATCGACACGTGCAACGGGAGCATGGTGAAGGCCAGGAGCTCCATCATCACAGTCAGGTGGGGATGATAGACAGGAGAAGAAATGCATCCATGAATCACGAGTCACTTGCAGTTCATATCGAACTTCGATCGAGTGCACCGCGGCCCGGCGGAACCGTGGTGTTTGTCAACATGGGCAGCACGCCACTTCGTCTCTGGCGCACAGGTAGCCAGTGGGGCGACACGGCGCTGTCGTTCGAGGTTCGGCGGGGTGAGCGTACGTGGTATGTCCTTCGCAAGCCACAGGATTATACGCGAAACGTCCCGTCGCTAGTCAGGGTGCCGCCCGCGGCGAGGTATGAAGCGGTCTTTGATCTGGGTGATGGACAATGGGAAGCCGACGCCCCAATCGATCAGCTGGCTGTTGCCGATGCGCAACTTGTTGCCGTGTACGACAATCGCTCATCACCCGAGGCCGTAGACCAGGGTGTCTGGATTGGCCAACTGCGGAGTAGCCCGATTCGATTGGACGAAGAGCCGCGAGAGTGAGGTGGCCAAGCTGAGACGTACCGCGATACACGATTCTTTGGAGCCTCAAACGTAGTGGCGCGTCATGCGAACCCTGACGTGGGGGGCGAATGACAACACATCAGAAGCTGACCACCGAGGAGCGGGCAGCCCTACGCTGCTCGTTCTGCGGGAAACATCAGGGCGAGGTCAGGAAGCTGGTGATCGCCAGTCGCGAGGCCAGCGACGTCGCAATATGTGATGAGTGCTTCATCTGCGTCGCTGAGATCACGCGGGGAGTCTCGATGACGCCAACACGGAGGCCTCAGGGCCGCTCAGGTCGCGGCTGCGACGGACCGCGTCCGCGCTTCGCGCGGATTGCGGCCGATGAGCCGCATAGCCCTTAGGCAGTCGAGGTGCTCGACGACAATGACATCCACCGGCTGGCTGGTCACCTTTACATGGCTACCCGCAAGGATGACGTCGAGCTCGTGCTTGGCGAGCGGATCCAGGACGAAGCCTCCGGAACCAATCGCGACGTCGACTTGGTTCTCTTGACGAGTGCCGACTCCGGCATCATGGGGGTTGAGGTCAAGGATCACGCCCGGCCTCTAGATGTTGGCTTGGTGGAACAGCTTTGCCAGAAGCTCAATGACATGCCAACTCTCACCGGTAGGCAAATCGCGAGTCGCAGCGGCTACACTGGCCCAGCCCTGAAGAAGGCGGTCGCGCATGGTGTTGAGTGCCTCACGATGGGCGAAGGGCCACTGCCGGATTTCAGGCAGGTGGATCTCAGTCAGCTCCGAGAAGTCCGCGTGATCAACCGCGACTGGGCCGCTGGTGCGGAGATCCTGTTCATCCCGAACCCAACGGCGGATCGGAGTGCCGTAGACGCTCTCCAGACTCTCGATGCTGATCAGGGCCGGCTGGTGAGAGTGAAGGGTCAACAGCTTTCGCTTGGGGAGATCTCTCGCCGGGTCTTGAAGGGCACCCTCGATCGTCTTCCTGCGCAGAGCGAGCCCGGCCTCCACCCGGTTGACGCCATCCTGACGCTCGACATGCCGCTGGAGGTCGAGACTGAGTCCGCGACGGTTCTCTGTCCTCGTGTCCACATCAAGGGCACGATCAAGCTGACGCTGGAAAAGATTCCGCTGACAGAAGCCCTGTACCTTCGGGACCCGAGCGGTGTGCCCCTGGCAGCATGCGTTCTTGTCGAGATCAACGGACATCTCCTTGGACTCTCGGTCGCCGAAGACGTGGGAAGGTTGAACCTGATCAGTATCCCAGGGACGCTCCGAGATCGGAGACCCAACCAGGAACGGGTTGGTGGAGGCGCATGGAATTCCGATGCTTAGGTTCCCACCTACCTCGCGCGTGCAGCGAACCGGCAGCTTTTGGCCCCCGGCCGCCGACGCCGAGTCGTTGGGCAGACAGATGCTGAGGTTTCCGCATGTTGTGGTAACCATCCTGGCGGCCATGGCTGTCGCGTCCTGCACGACCACAGCTTCCCCTCCCCCCGCGACGCCGTCGACCCCAAGCTTCCCGCTATTGCCCAACCAAAAGAGTTGCGCGGCGGTGGCTGTCGACGAAACGCCTGATTCCAGTCCCGTGCGCATGCTGGTCACAACTCCCTATTCCAACCGGCCGATTGAGGCTGAGGTCTTGCTTGAAGGGGATGCAAGCAAACGAACGAGGCTGATCGACGCCCGTACCGATGAACGGGGCCGGGCGGAGTTCGACATCGACTTCCCGGCCGACTATCCCGGCAACTCTCAGTTCTTTGTGAACTTCGGCGTGGGCGATGTTGTTTGCACGGGCTTCTTCATCACGCCCGACCGAGGTGAGGAATGACATTGAACTATCAAACTCGGTGCTGCCCAACTCGCGGCTGCACCCGACCCGCTTCGCCTCGCGCGTGTGAGCCGCAGGGTCATCACACGCACCTGCCCGGGGTGCTGGCGGTAGAATCGAGTCTTGATGGCTAAGGCTGGTCCGAAGTCCGATTCCGTAGTCCACAGCCACCCAGGGATCCTGGGTGGAACGCCTGTCTTCAAGGGCACAAGGGTCCCTGTTCAGGCCCTCTTCGACTACGTAGAGGCTGGCGACCCGCTCGAGCGATTCCTGGACCACTTCCCGTCGGTCACGCGCGAACAGGCTGTCGCAGCTCTGGAAGAAGCAGCCGGATTGCTCGGTCGTGCGGCTGCTTCTTGATGAGCAGGTGCCCCGCGTGTTCGCAGACGAGCTTCCGGGGCACGACGTCAGCACAGCCCAGCAGATGGGCTGGTCCGGGATTGAGAACGGGGACCTCCTCACCGCCGCTGCAGAAGCGGGCTTCGATGCCCTCATCACCCTGGATCGAGGCTTCGAGTTCCAACAGAACCCCGCAACGCTGCCCATTGCGGTCGTGGTGGTTGAAGCGCGCAGCAACCGGATCGAGGCGCTGCAGCCACTCGCGGGCGCTGTTCTCGACGCGCTGGAGACGGTGGAACCGAAGACTCTCGTTCGCGTTGGCCCATAGCTGGCGCGCGCGACGGACCGGCCCGCCCGCTTCGCGATCGTCCGGCCGCTGACGAGCCGAGGCGTTAGGCGGACTGATGAGCCCCGTTGTGGATGCGATAGCCTGCCTTGAGGTATCAAGGAGAGCTGAGCGTGAACGTGATCGACCTGGTCCTGATAGGAACCGTCTCTACGCGGAGCGATTCACGCAGAGTGGTCTCCCGGGTAGACCTCCCGGTCGCACACTGGCTGTGCTCGCCTGCATGGACTGCCGCCTCCCTGAGTGAAGTCTTCATCCAACCCGATGCGCCCGGCGCCGCCTGACTCGGCGTAGGAGCGGTTCTTTCCGACATGGCTATTGCATGCGCGTTCTGAACATCGATGTTCCCGACTCCCTGGCGACCAGGTGGCGGCAATGGCTGGCTCCAGATGTTCAACCGTTCTTCGTCCCGAGGTCCCATCCGCACCTTCGTTCGCTTCCCGCGCAGGAGTTGACTCCTGAACTGCGCGACACGTTCCGGACGTACGCACTCCCTCGGGCGCTGCGAACGCTGTTCCTCGACGAGCCGGCGTTTCTGGACCTGCCGCGAGATGCGCGGGCGGCACTCGTGCGGGCTCAAGTCGTGCAAGGCCGCGGGGCGGTCCCGACTGTCCGGGGCTGGTGCGATCTCATCGACGCGAGCTTGTTGCGGGCGCAGGCGGATGGGCATCGATTCGTATGGTGGGCGTCGCTTGTCGACCAGGCCGGAGATGCCGTCTTCGAGCGGCTGATCGGTCGTGGCCTGAGGCCCAGTCGGCATCGCGCGGTTTCCGTGTCTGCATGGCGCAAGAGCGCTTCGCGTGCGCCCCGAGCGCAGACGCTGGCCGGAACGTTTGCGCGCGGCAGCGGGCCGAATTGCTTCGGCGCGGTGATGGGAGCGTGCGGAGAGTCGGGCGCAGAAAACGACTGGGTGCAGCAGGCACAGTTCGAATCCTGGCTCGCCGGCCATGCCCGTCCCGGCGGCAGGGACGTCCGACCCGGGACGATCCTTGTGTGGCGCGATGGCGGTGGCGTCGCTCGGCACGCCGCGTTGACGCTCGCCGGCGGCTGGGGGTTCGAGAAGCCGTCCCAAGAATGGTCGACGCCGTTCATGGTCCTTCCACTGACTGAGATCGTCCGAGCGAATCGCTCTCGGGGGATCCGGCTGGAGCGCTGGCGCCCAGCTGCCGGGTAGGGTCCGCGCGTGAAGGTCGCTGAGGTCATCAAGCTCCCCGAGGGGGACGGCTGGCGGCTGGCGCGAACCAGGGGCAGCCACCGCCAGTACAAGCATCCGTCCAAGACCGGGCTCGTCACGGTGGCTGGGAAGCCCAGCACGGATATACCCAGAGGTACACTGAACTCGATCATGAAGCAGGCCCAGATGAAGCGGTGAAGAGATGAGCATGCGCTACACGGTCATCCTGGAAGAGGGAGAGAACAGCTGGGGTGCACATGTCCCGGACCTTCCTGGCTGCGTCGCAGCGGGAGAGACGCGGGAGGAGGCTCTCCGGTTCATCCGCGAAGCGATCGAGCTTCACATCGCGGGTTTGGAGGAGGACGGGCTCCCAATCTCCGCGCCGCGCAGTGAAGGCGAGATCGTCGAGGTGGGAGCCGCCTAACTCGCGGCTGGAATCGACGGATGCGCTCCCGCTCGCGCGGTTCAGCCGCCGGGTCGGCAGGCCGATGGCGAGGCACTCGACGCCATGAGGATTGAGCTCGTGCCCTATGATCCAGCGTGGGCGACCGAGTTCACTCGGGTGAGAGAGCGCGTGCGGAAGGCGCTGGGCGAAACCGCACTCGCCGTGGAACATGTTGGCAGCACTGCGGTCCCGGGATTGAGCGCGAAGCCGCTAATCGACATCCTTCTAGTCGTCTCAGATTCCTCAGATGAAGCCACATACGTCCCGCCGCTCGAACGAACCGGCTTTACGCTGCACGTTCGAGAACCGCAGTGGCATCGGCACCGCCTCCTCAAGCTTGAGCGTCCAAAGGTCAACCTCCACGTGTTTTCGCTGGGGTGCTCGGAAGCAACTCGGATGCTTCGCTTCCGTGACCTCCTTCGCGGAGATCACTCAGCGCGTGAGTCTTACAAGGCCAGAAAGCAGGAACTCGCGGGACGGGAGTGGAACCGTGTTCAAGACTATGCCGACGAGAAATCCGCGACCATTGCAGGACTCATGAAGTCAAAGCTGCGCAGGCGATGAGGCCCCCTCGCAGGGCAACGAGGGCTCGATCACGGCTGAGGGTCCTGCGGGGCATGAGCGTGCTGGCGGTCGTGCTGCTCGTGGCGGCGTGCGCCGGCGAGCGGCCCCAAGGTCCCGTCCCGGCGGGTCGCGGGGAGCTGCTCGCTTCGGGCGAGCTTTGGGGCGAACAGTGGAAGGTCTTTTGCGGCGTGGACACCTCGGCGGCTCCGTCGCCGGACGTCGGCGCCGCGCCGGCCGGGGCGTGTGAGTCCGGCGCGCACCCTCACCCTTGTGTCCACGTGGAGTACCTCAGCAGCCTGATCAGTTGCCAGTTGGAGCAGCTTCCCGAACGCCTGCTGTTTTCTCACTCCCTGCCGGGCCCGGACGACGATCGCCTCTTGTTCTTCGGGGTTGTCCATTCCTCGGTGGCGCGGATCGAGCTGTCGTTCGAGGAGGGCGCGAACAAGTCCGTCGATTTGATCGAGATTGCGGGTTCGGACTTCAACCTGTTCGTGACCGGCCTCACCGCCGAAGAGGGATCCACGCTCCGGCGTCCGGTGCTTTGGGACGCTGAGGGCCGGATCATGAATCCCGAAGCGTGAGAGGCCGGGAGCCGAGGGGTATCCTCCGGGCGATCGCAGGAGGTGCGGAATGAGTGAGGAGAGGAACTTCGGCGTTGCCGCGGCCGTCCTGGCGCCTGCCGGCGCATCGGGCTTAGGGTGATTGTGAGGGAGAAGGTGATCGGTTGCGAACCTTCGCACAAGGTCGGCAGCAAACCGAGCGACGAGGATCGTCCGGCGTCGCTCGCCCGGGAAGAGCCACCGAGCGGCGTCTGACGACCAGCACCCCGCGGGATGCTCGGGAGTTGGAGGCCGATCGCCTGGCCGACGCGATCGTTCGCATGAACGCACCCGAGCGCGCGTCGAGCCTGCCGGCATCGATGCGGCCGGCGCCGGAGCCGCCTGCGATGCTCCAGCGTCAGGCAGAGGCGGACGAAGGCTCGCAGAACGACCAAGCCGAGCCGAGCGAAGACCTCCCCGAGGGCTTGGAGGAGGACGGGAGCATCCTTCCGAAGTCTCTCGCGCCGGGCGGCTCGACGGCGTACGGCATCGGGGCGAGCGCGCTGGGGGGCCGGGCCGGGGATCCCTTGCCCGCGACGGCTCGGGCGTTCATGGAGCCGCGATTCGGGTACGACTTCTCATCGGTGCGCATCCATACGGACTCCGACGCCGCTCGTCTGGCGAAATCGATCCACGCGGCCGCGTTTACGCACGGACGCCACATCTTCTTCGGGGCCGGGCGCTTCGACCAGCGCTCGGAGCCGGGCCGCAGGCTGCTCGCGCACGAGTTGACCCATGTGATCCAGCACGGCGGAGGAGACGGCGCGAGCGCGCCGGCGTCGGTCGATCGCTCGGTGCTGGGCAGGCCCGAGATCCACGCCGCGCGGGGACCTTCGCACCAGGTTTGGCGCGCGGTGGAAGCGCACGTGAACCTTCGCGAGCCTCAGCGAGTGCGGATCTACCAGACTGGGCGCTCGGCGCAGGACTTCGAGACGTCGGCGGGAACCGGCACCCGAACGTCGAGGCTCATCAGGCGGGCTCCGTACCCGATCCTCGACAAGAGGATCCCGCCGACGGCCAAGGTGGGCCGTTGGGGCCTGCAGTACTTCGCATGGTTCACGGCCGGAGGGGTCGGCTTCCACTCCAACATCTGCTACCCACGGCCGCACCGCAGGAGAACGCTGCTGACCGTGGACGGGACTCCTCACTCCCACGGGTGCATGCGCCTTCACCACGGCGACTCGCAGATCGTCTACAACGCGCTCTCGGTGGACGACAGCGTGTACGTCTACAACAGGACGGCGTTCCGCCCGGCCTCCTGGTCGGCCGGCGCGAGCCCGTAGCCGTCCGCCGGACCGGGACGTCCCGGCGTCGGGCCGAAGGCTCCGTCGCCCGCGCGTCTACAGGTCGCAGGCGATCGTGTCGGGGTAGTCGTAGGTGCGCCAGGTCGTCTTCTCGAGGGTGATGTTCTTCGTCACCCACTTGCCCTTGCTGTTCTTGTAGAGCTTCTGCTTGTAGACCTGGATGTCCAGGCAGCCGCTGGCGGCCTGCGCGTCGGGAAGCCGGATGAGCACGGAGTCGTAGACGTAGGTGCTTCCGGTCGGGTCGAACTCGTACAGCTCGCGCCCAAGCGTCGCGGTGGCGCCTTTGTCGAAGTTCAGACCGATGAGCTTCGCGTAGACGACCCCGGGCGTGCCGGGAACGATGTCGGGATACCGGAGCGAGATCGCCTCGGCGAAGGGGAAGATGACGCGGTCGTCGACGTCTTCGCTCCCGGCCTCGGTCGTGACGTCGCAGGTCTCGCCGTGGAAGTTCACCGAAAGCGCCGCGGCGGCGAACGACGGCCAGCTGAACACGATCGTGTGCGTGTTGCACGGCCGGGGCCCCCAGGCTGCGGGCGCGCTCGCCGGGGCGATCGAGGCGCCGATCACCGCGATGGCTACGAAGAGCCGTCTGACCTTCATGACACTCCCTCCGGTTATTCCCTGATCGTGTCGACGCCGTTCTGGGACAGGGCGCGCACGTTCGCCGCGAGCGGCACGTAGCCGAGCCCCCTCACGCTGTCCTGCACGTCGTCGGACACCGCCGTCGCGAGGAACCAGTACGTGCTCGCAGCCTGTCCGTGGCTGAGCGCACGGTGGTATGCGGTGCCGAGGTGCTGGTAGACCAGGACGTAGGCGAGCCGGCACACCGGATAGCCGGCCGCGCCGTATGCCAGGGAGAACGATCCCCAGTCCACGCTCGTGCTGGCCGGCGTCGTCGCCGCGCTCATCGCGGCGGTGCACCTGCTCGCGTAGCCCTTGCTCGCGGGCGCAGGAGCGACGAACGAGCCGGACGCGTTCTGGACCTTGGCCATCGGCAGTCCTCGCGCGCGCGCCACCTTGAACTGGACGTAGGCGATCCCGCCGACGTCGCTGGCGCAGGAGGCCATTCCGCCCTCTCCGATGCCGCGGCACGGGCTCAGCGTGGAGGGCCAGACGTCGGTGGTCTCCCTCACCGCGTACGGGAGCCATGCGGGGTTGGCCTTCGACAAGTACTCCTTGATCGCAACGGTCGAGCCGCTCTCGTCGATGCGAACCGCGGGCTTGATCTTCAGCGAGCAGCCCTCCAGCCCGGGGTTGTCGGCGACGAGCGTCGGGTCGTTCCAGGCGGTCACTTGACCCAGGTAGATGAGCGAGAGCGTGCTGGCCGAGACGTTGAGCGTGCCGCTCCCGCACGACCCGGTGTTGTAGGCGATCGCCACGCCGTCGGCGTAGATCGGGACGTGCATGATGGTCGAGCTGAGCGCCGGCCGGAACGGGTTCATCAGGTCGGCGTCGGCGATCTGCTTCTCCGCGGTGGTCAGAGGCTGGTCGACCGCGTAGATCGTGGACGGCGCGGAGTAGTGTCCGTCGTCCTTCTCGATCGCGGCGCTCGCGCCTTCGGCGTTCCCGACCGCCTGGAAGCCGATCGTGCCTTGCCGGTTCGGGCACCGATCCTCGTAGGCGGGGATGAGGAGCGAGACCTGGACTTCCGTCTGGCTGGTCGAGCCCTTCCCGACGATCGGATCGCCTGCCCGGCACGGCGCCGAGCCGACGACGGCGCCGGTCCCGACGGCGCTCAGCGCGACGACGCCCGCTGCGAAGAATGCGCGCAGGGGAACGAAACGGTGGGCCGGCACCGTGCGGTCGCGGCGGATCACCCGTCTAGATTCGATTCAGCCGAAGCCGATTCCTGCCTTCCCCGATGGCCGCGGGCGTATGTGCTGAATCCGGCTCCGATGCAGGTGGGAAGGGGTTTCAGGCGCCGCGATCGGTGACGTGGACGCGCTGGTACACGCGCCTGCGATACGGGGCGGACGCGCCCCAGGCAAGCCCGAACGCGAGTCCGGCGATCCCGACCAGGGAGGCGGCGGCCCAGCCGATCGTCGGCTCGAACGAGGACGCGCGGCGCGGCTGGACGGGCAGGGCTTGGAAGTCCGCGCCCGATTCCTCGACCTCGGCTTCGTGCTCCTCCTTCTTGGCGTAGCCGCCGGCCGCCGGCGGCGCCGGCGCGGTCACCGGCGGGGGCGGAGGCGGCAGCACGACGACGGCGGGGTTCGGGGGAGCCGGGATGGGCGGCAGGGGCGCGGGCGCCGGTTCCGGCCGTGGGTTCGGCAACGGTTCGGGGACGAGCGGGCGCGCGAGGACGGCGTCGCGGATGCAGGGTCCGTGGCCCGGGCCGACCGTGATGGGGATCCGCATTTGATGAAGCCCCGAGACGATCTTCACGTGCGTGCTTCCCTGACGGAACGTGCAGAGCAAGCCCGACTGCGGGTTGGGGACGACTTCGCCGGCGCGCACCCGAAGCGGCACGCGCGGGTTCCCGTACATCGCCGTCACGAACTGCGCGATGGACGGATCCTCGCTGACGAACTGGAAGTCGGGCCGGGTCGTCCGCGAGTTGATGCACGTGCCGTACCCGGGGATCAGCTCGGAAGGACAGGTGAACGGAAGCGGAAACTCGATGTGGAGCCGTTTGGACTGCGCGGGGTCGTCCGGCGGACCGCCGCCGTCGATTCCCCGGCCGAGCGCCCGGAAGAGCAGCAAGCCGCCGGCTTCGGTATCGGTGCCGTCCACCGGGTTCAGGGCCACGTAGTCGAAGACGGGGAACGTCCGCACCGTGACCTCCGCTTGCGCGTTGAGCAGGTCGCCGCCCGCGTCGCCGATGTGGATCAGGTCCCACGCGTGGAAGTGGCTGTCGAGCGGGTAGTGGGATCCGCCGATGGGCGTGCCCGCGGTCCCGGCGATGATGAACGGCACGCGCTCGGGCGCGACGCGGCTCGGGTACCAGTACTGCGCGTTGCCTCGCACCCAGCCGGTGAGAACGGCCGAGGCCCGGAGCGCGACGGCCTGGCTTTCGAAGGCCGGTCCGTCGGTCATCATGTTGCGCCGGTCCTGGCCCAGCCCCGAGGTCGGGTTGATCGTGGGGACGTTGCTGACGATCACGAAGGGAATCGGCGGGCTGTGCGTCGTCGCATCGGCCGCGACCTGCTGGATCCACGTGGCCTGGTCCTGCTGCGGGTTCTGCGAGGAGTTGCGGCCCGACTTTTGGAACGTCTTGTCGCTGGTGTCGAGCACGATGACCCGCAGCGCCGGCGTGCCGCCCGGGGCGTAGTCGAACGCGTAGTGGCTTCGCGCAAGCCCTTCGGTCGCCGGCAAGCCGATCTCGACCGGGACGATGTCCGGGTGCGTGGAGGCGCCGGTTCCCCACGGGGCGATCTCGTGCGCGAAGGTCTCCAGGAAGGGGCGGTTCAGCGCGAACGTGCGCTCCGCGTCGGGGATCTGGAACTGCCTGCGAAGATCCTCGGGGATCTCGGGCATCAGGTCGAACGCCGCCGAGGTCGACGGCGAGAGCAGGTCGCTCGGACCCATCGAGCCGAACACCGGGACGTCGAAGCGTTCGAGGTAGCCACGGAAGGCGTCCAGCTCCTCGGGGATCCCGACCGCGCGCATGTTGCCGGCGTACAGGGCGAACGACGGACCGCCCGGGCGTTGCGCGAGCGTGTTGATCTCATCCCTGATCGACAGCGGGATCGTGTCCGCGGCGACCCCTGATCCAACCGTCACCGAGCAAGGGCCCGAGCCGCACGCCGAGTCCGAAAAGAAGGCGAGCGTGACGCCGTCGGGCTCTAGCAGCGGCATCGCCGTGGTGTCGGGCGCGCTCGGGTCCCGATCGAGGTCGAACCGGTAAACGGAGCTGGTGGCGTCGAGCGCGAGGTGGTTCCCGTCGTCCACCAGCTCGGCGGGCATTCCGCCGACGGCCCACCCGCTGCGGCCGCCCGGGTCCAGCGCAACCCCGAAGACCGGGTCGCGCGCGGCGCTGACGTCCAGCTCGGGGTGCGTGGTCATGCGATGGCCGTGGTCCAGGTCCGTCCACGTCTCGCCGTCGAAGTACATCGGCCAGCCGCGGGTGGCGCCCACGTCGCTCGCGCGGAACTTCGTCTGGTCCGGCGAGAGCGAGGCGAACACCGCCACCCGGCCGCTCGGGAGCCGGGTCGCCTCCGCGTCGAAGACGGCCATCCCGCGGTCCAGGGGCGACAGCACGCGCCACGGCTCGCCAGGCTCGGCGAAGGCGAGCGCCCCGCGGTTGCCGCCGGCGAGAAGCGTCCCGTCGGCGAGCACGCCGGCGGCGAACAAGTCGGCCGCTGCGGTGCGCGGCAGGTCGAGCACCGCGCCGAGGCTCGGATCGGCTCGCCACGAGTCGCCCGTGTTGATCAACACCGTCGCCCCCGATCCCACGGCGAGCGCACCGCCGTCCCGGACGGCGACGTCGTAGAGCGTCTCCTTGGTCGAGCCGCTTGCAGGGTCCGGACGCCAGGCGCCGCCCTGGAAGCGCAGGATCGCGCCGCCGGCGCCGACCGCGTAGCCGGTCGCCCCGTCGAACGCGACCCCGAACAGCGTCTGGTCGGTGACGTCCCATGCGTGATCTTCCAGGACCTCGCCGTCGAGCACCCGGATGACGAGTCCGGACTGCCCGACGACCCAGGCTTCCCGGTCGGTGCGCCAGGCGACCGCGCGCAGCCGTCGCCGGTCGTTGTGGATCGGGATCCATCCCGCGCCGTGCTCGTTGTAGAGGATCGCGCCGTCGTCGCCGACGGCCAGCGCGCGCTCGCCGTCGGGCGAGAGCGCGACGCCGGTCAGGACGGCGCGGTTGAAGTTGGGCCAGCGCGCGACCCTGGCGCCGTCGGGCGACGCGGTGAAGTGCGCCAGGGTGAACGAGCTGGAGCGTGCGGTCGTCGAGGCGCCGATCGTGTCGCCGTTGCCCGCCATCCAGCCTTCGGAGCGGCTCGCGAAGGCGACCGAAGCCAGGTAGCCGGCGGGGTCCGGCTCGCGACGCCAGGCGTTTCCTTCGAAGTGGAACAGCCCGAGCCCACCGGCGAACACGTCGCCCGACGGGACGACCGACAAGCTCGACAGCTCGAACGGCGAGAAGGGGAACGGGTGATCGCAGATGTCGCCGACGCTGAAGGTCCCCTGTCCGGTGGTGCTCTCGGTGCCGCTGAAGGTGTACTGGACGGGGCAGTAGGAGTCGTACGTTCCGTTGCGCCAGCGAATCGCGAACGGTCGCTGCGGGTCGCCGAGGGGGTCGGTTGCGTCGACCGGCGACATGCCCCCCGCGATCCAGATCGCACTGTGCCGGGGGTCCGCCGCGATTGCCGTGCCGATGACGGCGAGGTTCACGTTGCCGCTCTCGTCCTGGCTCGGCGCGGGGTTGTCGAAGATGGGCTGGCCGGTCTTCTGCTGCGTCCAGCCGAGCGCGCCTCGCCGGAAGATCTGCAGCTCGCGAGAGGAGGACGAGGTCCCGACCGCCCAGGCGTCGTTCGCGGTGAGCAGACCGACCGCGCGCAGGTCGACGCCGGTGCCTCGGAACTCGGCCGAGTCCACCGCCCACCCGTTGCCGCGGTTCACCAGCACCGTGCCGTTGGCTCCGACCGCGTAGCCGGTCTGCGAGGAGCCGCCGGCGAGGAAGGAGATGCCGACGAGGTCCTCGCACGTGATCGCGGGACAGGCGGAGGCCATCCTCCAACCAATGCCGGGCCGGTACCGGACCATCGTGCCGCGCGTGCCGACGGCCCACCCCTCGCCCGTCGGCGCGAACGCCAGGGCGGACAGAGTCGGGTTGCGAACGTTTCCTTGCTTGGTGCGCGGCGGCCCCACCCGTGTCCAGGCGCCGGCCGGTCCCGTGCGGAAGAAGTGCACCTGCCCGAGCGGGGCTCGGCGATCCCAGCCGGACCCGCGGCCCGCGATGTGTCCGATCGCCCAGAACTTCTGCGAGCCGGGGACGCTCGCGATGCGCGAGATGCGCGCGTCGAGCGTCACCGGCTGGGCGATCGCGCGGCTCCCCTGCAAGCCCGGGCGAAGCTGAGGGCGGATCCGCGTCGAGGCGTGGGAGGGAAGCCCGAGGGCGAGCACGGCGACGGCCAGCACGCCCGCGCGCGCGACGCGGACGGCCTGCCGCTTCGAAGGGGATGTCTTCACTGCTGAACCGGTCCTCCTGCGCGGGGAACCGAGGAGCCGACCCTCGAAGGGTCGGCTCCTCGGGTCCGTCACGTCAAGCCCGTGGGTTCGGTTTCGTCACGGGAAGAAGATCTCCCTCCCGGTGTTCGGCCAGAAGTCTCCGAACGGGCTCGGGATCTGGCACGGCTCGCCGTATCCGTGGTTCGGGTTCGGCGGCAGCGTGCCACCGAACGTCGGCGTCCAGCACGACGGGCCGGGTGCGCTCCCGGGTCCGAGGTTGGGCGCGGTGTACCCGGACCGGTACGCGTTGTTCGGGACGATGTCCTGCAGGCTGACCAGCCCGATCAGCCAGTCGATGTCGTCCTCGTTCGCCGGCGGCGGCAGCATGCTGAGCGGGACTGCTACCGGGGACCGAACGATCGTGTTGAGCCAGGTCGCGCCGGCGATCGAGATGAGGTCGCCGGTCGCGCCGCCGCCCGAGGACTTCGGGACGGCGAACGGCTGGTAGCCGCCGGCCGGGAAGGAACCGGGGTCCGTCGGGTTCGACTTGCAGTTGGTGTCGGTGATCGGGATGGACCCGACGACCTTGACCGTCAGCGTCGTCTGGCCGCTCTCCGGCTGGTTGCGCTGGATGCGATAGAAGTAGTCGCCGGTGCCGTTCATCGAGTTGGCCTCGTGCGAGGCCTCCTCCGACACGACGTCGAACGAAACGAAGCCGCCGTCGCCCGAGGGGTCGTAGTAGCCCATCTCCGGCGAGACCTTGTACGCGCCGCCGTCGGGACGGGGGCCGGTGTACTCGAACTTCATGCCGATGCGCAGCATCCACTGGTCCTGCCAGTGTCCGAGGATGCCGGAGTAGAGATAGGTGAGGTCCTGGCCGTCGCCGTCCGGGTCGCTCGTGGTCCGCTCGCACACGGGGTGCGGCCTGTTGTCCAGCAGGTGCGTGTCGCGGTAGTAGCCGTGGTAGGACCAGCCCGTGGCGTTGCCGTCCGGCGGGTCGAGGGAGTCCTCGTCGGGCAGCAGCCCGTCGACGACCCACGTCGCCTTGAGCGCCGGACCGCCGTGGGTTTGCCCGACCTCGACGGCCTGCGGGTCGTAGTCCGCGTTGTCCGGGTCCGTCCACGGGCAGCTCGTTCCCGAGCACTGACCGAAGGAATCCGCTTCGAGCTTGAACGAGAGCAGGTCGGTGGCGTTGACGTCCGACTCGCAGAGCAGCGCTTCCGCCGTCGGGTTCTCGCAAATCACGTCGTCGGCGGCATCCTCGACCGGCTCGGCCGCGTCGTAGACGGGCGCGAGCGCGTCGTCGGCCGCATCGAGCGCCGGGTCGGCCGGATCGTCGGCGTCTTGGAAGTCGCCCGTGTCCCCGGCGGAATCGGTCATGTAGCAGTCACTTCCGCCGTCGCATCCAATCGTGACGGCGCCTGCCGGCGTAAGGCTCATGACCAACGCCGCGACGGCAACTCCGGCTAGGAGCACCTTCATGCGCTTGCCCATTCGTTCCCTCCTCGTGGTTCGTGCCCACGTTCCTATTCGTGCTCCATGTCCTGTTTCCTCCCTCCTGGGAGGAATCCGGCGCACGGGCCGAAATGCCGGGTCCGCGAGGTGGGCTAGGAGGTCTTTGCGGTCCGTGACCTGGGAGAACTCTTTGCGGCCGCGGGCCGAGAGCCGTTCATGGAGGGGGCGATGACGAAGGGCTCGACGCGGGTGAGGAACGGCTCGACCTCCGCCTGGGAGAGGGCTTCGCGCTCGATCAAGGCCTGGACGATCTCGTTCACGACATCCCGGTTGCGTCGAAGGATCGTCTCGGCGCGGTGCTCGGCGTCTTCGATGAAGTCGCGGACCTCCTTGTCGACGGCTTCCAGGACCGTCTGGGAGACGCTGAGCATCTGGGCCGCGTCGCGACCGAGGTACATCGCGCCTTCCTTCTGGACCGTGACGCGCCCGACCTCGTGGGTCATGCCCCAGGTCGCCACCATCTTGCGCGCGAGGTCGGTGGCCTTCTCGAGGTCGCCCTTGCTGCCGGTCGAGATCTCACCGAAGACGATGTTCTCCGCCGCGAGGCCGGCGAGCAGCACGGTCAGCTCGGCCTCGACGTCGCTCTTGAGCAGCACGAGCTTGTCCGCGGACTGGTAGTTCGTCGCATGGCCGAGCTGGCGGCCGCGCGCCACGATCGAGAGCTTCTGCACGCCGACCGCCTGCGACACCGCGCGGGCGACGATCGCATGGCCGGCCTCGTGGTTGGCGACGAGGACTTTCTCCTGTTCGGTGAGGATGTGCGCCTTGCGCTGGGGACCCGCGATCGTTCGCTCGACGGCCTCGTCGAGGTCGCGGGTGCTGATCGTCTCGCTGTCGCGGCGAACGGCGAGCAGCGCCGCTTCGTTCACCACGTTGGCAAGCTCCGCGCCCGTGAAGCCGGGCGTCTGCTTGGCGATCAGCAACAGGTCCGCGTCCTCGGCGAGCGGCCGGTTGCGCGTGTGCACGTTCAGGATCTCCACGCGGCCCTTCACGTCGGGCACCTCGACGACGACCTGCCGGTCGAACCGTCCCGGCCGCAGGAGCGCGGGGTCCAGGATGTCGGGACGGTTGGTCGCGGCCATGATCACGACACCGCTGGAGACGTCGAAGCCGTCCATCTCGGCGAGCATCTGGTTCAGCGTCTGCTCGCGTTCGTCGTTGCCCTGGCCGAGCCCCGCGCCGCGCTGGCGGCCGGCGGCGTCCAGCTCGTCGATGAAGACCAGGCAGGGCGCGTTGGCGCGTGCGGTCTTGAAGAGGTCGCGCACGCGCGCGGCGCCGATGCCCACGAGCGCCTCGACGAACTCCGAGCCGGCCATCGAGAAGAACGGCACGTTCGCTTCGCCGGCCGTCGCTCGCGCCAGCAGCGTCTTGCCGGTCCCCGGCGGGCCGGCGAGCAGCACGCCCTTCGGCGCTTTCGCACCCACCGACGCGAAGCGCAGCGGGTTCATCAGGTACTCGACGACCTCGCGCAGCTCGATGACCGCTTCGTCGACGGCCGCGGCGTCGGCGAAGGTCACCGGGCCCTTGCCCTTCTTGCGCCGCGTGACCTTGGCGAGCATCTTGCTGAACTGCAGCAGCTCGCCGGCGCCGCCCGCGTTGCCGGTGATCAGCAGGAAGAAGAAGCTGAACAGCGAGGCCAGGATCAGCAACGGCAACAGGAACTGCGCAAGGAACCGGCGGGTTGCCTTCCCCGACTGCGGGTCCACAACCACCTCGGCGCCGGAGTCCGTCAGCTCGCCGATCAATTGCGCCGTCGCGCTGTCGCTCTTTGGGTAGCGCGCGAACAGCGACTCGTCGCTGCTGGTGACGATCTGGACGGTCGAGTCCTCGTCGAGCAGCGTGGCGTGCACGATGCGCCCGCGCGCGGCCAGGTCTTCGACGCGGCTGAAGGACACCTCCTCGCCGACGGCGTCGGGCGCGAGGCCGCGCACGAGCGAGAACCACGTCACGACGAGCACGGTTGCCAGGACGAGCAGGCCCGGACCGATGAGGACGCGGAGCTTGATCCGCGGGACGCGCTTGCGGGCGCTCTTCACCGCCGCGGAGATGCGCGCGCGCGGCGACGGCTTCGCGCTCGGTTCGGGTGGCCGGCGTGACCCCTTCGACGGGGAAGCGGGGGGAGATGGTTGCGTCTGGTCGTCTCTCATGCTCTGGTTTCGGCGGCCTGCGGGCGAACGTCTCGGTGGCGCGTTCGGGACTCGCGCGGACCTAAATGCGTACCCCCTTGTACCAGTACTTGCCGTAGGCCGCCGCCACGTCGGCCACATGGTAGGCGCGAAGGATGTACCCCTCGCCGGGCTTGACGTTGAACGTCACCTTCTCGGGGCAACCGACGCCTTCTGCCTCGCACTGGCCGGATTGCACCTTGCCTCGGGCCTTGAAGGACATGGCCCCCTTACCGCTGACTTTGCAGATCCAAAGCTCGTAGTCGACGGTGGGCGCCATCGTCACCGTCATCTGGACCGGCTTGTACTGCCCGATCTTGGCCGGAACCGTGACCCCGATGTCGTCCCAGGAATCGGCGACCGTCAAGGGCGTGAGTTTGCACGCCTCGGTGTTCCCGTTCGACGAGGTGAGCGCGGCCTCGCCGGTGATCGCCGCGGTCGTCCAGGGGCACGCGGCCGCGCAGGGCCAGGGCGCAGACCATCGCAGCTCCTCGGTGCCGATGTTCTTTGCTTCGGCCGGGACCGTGCTCGCAACCAGGCAAGCCAGAGCGCCGACGAGCGCGAATCGCCGCACGTACCGTTACCTCCTGAGTTTGGCCCGCGTCGGATAGGGGAGATCGTCCCCTCCTACTTGTTCCACATCTGGAACCGGACTCCTGCTTCGGGGAAAACCTCTTCTCGCGGCGAGCTCGAGCGCCGCGGCCACGTTCCTGCGGAAACCGGCTGCTAGATCGCGATCGTCACCATCGCCACGACCGGCGGCTCGAACGGCACGTGATCGACGTTGCCGAGCACGACCCAGACCGTGTGGTCCCCGGTCGCCACGTCGTCGAAGGTCACGCTCCTCTCGCGGCTGTGCACGATCGAGGGGTCGTCGGCCGGGACCGGGCTCCCGTCGAAGGCGGGCTCGGTGTCCAGGAAGTAGTGGAAGTGATCGGGCGAGGGATCGTCGCCGTCGGACACGGTGGCGCCCTCGAGGTCGTCCACCGTCACCGTCAGGGCGCCCTTCTTCGTCGATGCGCTCGCGGCGATCGACGGGCCGTCGACCGTCACGTCGATCGTGTCCTCGTCGGTCCCGATGCGCGTGTGATTTCCGTCGCCGAAGACGACGGTGAACGTGTGCTCGCCGACGGACAGGCCGTAGATCGGGACGGTTGCCGCGGCCGAGTGGACGATGCCTGCCTCCCGCGGGATCGGCTCGCCCTCGGCGACCGGATCGCGGTCGATAAAGACGTGGAAGTGGCCGCTGTCGCCCGAGGCGTCTCCGTCGGCGGCGACGATGTCGATGCCGCGCGCGGTGGGCTGAAGGAAGACCACGTTGCCTCCGACGACGGCGTCGTTCGCCGGCCCCGTAATCGACAGCGAGCGCGTGCTGAAGTCCGCGCCTCCCGACGAGCATGCGCCAAGCATCAGCAGCCCGGCGGCGACGGCTCCGAGTCTCCGTGGCATCAGGACGTTCCCCCTTGTTCCGGCGTGCGTTTGCCGGCTCGGACGATACACGCTCGCCCGGCGCGAGACGAAACGCAGGTTTGGCTCCGGCGGCGGGCGCGGCCTAGGCTTGACGGACCATCGGTCGAACTGGAGGTCCTTCCAATGGATGTCGCCGCGCGTACCGAGAAGCTCACGCCTGAAGTCCGGGAGTTCCTGGCCGAGCCGAAGAAGCTGCTGATCGACGGGCAATGGGTGGACGCGGCCTCCGGCCGGACGTTCGCGAGCGTCGATCCGACGACCGGCAAGGATCTCGTCGAGGTGCAGTTCGCGGGCGAGGAGGACGTTCGCCGAGCCGTGACCGCCGCGCGCGCCGCCTTCGAGGACGGGCGCTGGTCGCAGCTCGACCCGCGCAAGCGGGCGAAGGTGCTCTATTCGATCGCCGACGGCATCGAGGCCGGCATGGCGAGCATCGGGCAGCTCGACGTGCTCGACAACGGCAAGCCGTTCGCCTTCGCGACCGGCGAGGTCTACCACGCGGCGAGCGTCTTCCGGTACTTCGCGGGCCTCGCCGACAAGATCTTCGGCGAGACGAACCCAACCGAGCCCGGCCGCTTCATCTACACGCTGCGCGAGCCGGTCGGCGTCTGCGCGCAGGTGATCCCCTGGAACTTCCCGTCGGCGATGGTGGCCTGGAAGCTCGGGCCCGCGCTGGCGTTCGGCAACACGGTCGTGCTGAAGCCGGCGGAGGAGACCCCGCTTGAGGCGCTGTGGATCGCGAAGCTCGCGCAGGAGGCCGGCCTGCCCGACGGCGTGCTGAACGTGCTGACGGGCGACGGAGAGACGACGGGGGCGGCGCTCGTCCGGCACCCCGAGATCGACAAGATCGCGTTCACCGGCTCGACCGAGGTCGGCCGGCTCATGCTGCAGGCCGCCTCGACCAACATGGCGCGTGTCACGCTTGAACTGGGCGGCAAGTCGCCGAACGTCGTCTTCCCCGACGCCGACTTCACCCAGGCGATCCCGCAGGCCGCCTTCGGCATCTTCTTCAACTCCGGCCAGATGTGCACCGCGGCGAGCCGGCTGCTCGTCCAGCGCGATGCGCACGACGAATTCGTCGAGCAGCTCACCGCGGCGGCTGGGGCGTGGAAGGTCGGCGACGGGCTCGAGGACGGCACGCTCGTCGGGCCGCTCGTGTCCAAGCAGCAGTTCGACCGTGTGAGCAGCTACCTGGAGATCGGCGCGAGCGAGGCCGAGGTTCGGATCGGGGGCTCGCCCGTCGCGGGGACCGACGGCTTCTTCGTCGAGCCGACCATCTTCACCGGCGTCCAGCCCTCGATGCGCATCGCGCAGGAGGAGATCTTCGGGCCGGTGCTTTCCGTGCTGACTTTCGACGACGTCGACGACGCGATCCGGATCGCGAACGACACGACCTACGGCTTGGCCGCCGCGGTGTGGACCAAGGACCTGTCCGTCGCGCACAAGGTCGCGCGCGGGATCCGCGCCGGGACCGTCTGGGTCAACACCTACGGCGTGAACGACGCCGGCGCGCCCACGGGCGGCTTCAAGAACTCCGGCTTCGGCCGCGAGCTGGGCATCCACGCCGCGGAGGCGTACACGGAGCTGAAGACCGTCTGGATGCAGTTGTGAGCGCTGGGACGCCGCGCTGATGCGCGCCGCGATCCTGGGCGAGCACGGCAAGCCCGTCGAGGTCGTCGACGACGTCGAGCTGTCCTCGCCCGGCCCCGGCGAGGTCGTCGTCGAGGTCAAGGCGACGGGGGTCTGTCACTCGGACCTGTCGATTCAAAACGGGGCGTTCCCATGGCCCACGCCGTGCGTCATGGGCCACGAAGGCGCAGGGATCGTCGCCGAGGTCGGTGAGGGCGTGCGATCGGTCGCCGTGGGCGACGCGGTCGTGATCGCCTGGGTACCCCATTGCGGGGTCTGTTACTGGTGCACGCGCGACCAGACGCACCTGTGCCCGGCGCACCGCATGCAGGTCGGCCGGATGGCCGACGGACGGGCGCCCTTCCGGCGCGGCGACGCCGAACTGACGGCGAGCGTCTGGGCCGGCACGTACGCGGAGCGCACACTGCTCCGCGAGAGCCAGGTGGTCCGGGTCGGCGACGACGTGCCGATGTCGGTCGCCTCGCTCGTCGGGTGCGCGGTGCTCACCGGAGTCGGCGCGGTGTTCAACACCGCCGACGTTCAGCCGGGCGATCGCGTCGTCGTCATCGGCGCGGGCGGCGTCGGCCTGAACGTCATCCAGGCGTGCCGGATCGCCGGCGCGAGCGTGATCCTCGCGGTCGACCCGCTCGAGTCCAAGCGCGCCGTCGCGGCCGCGATGGGCGCGACGCACACGTGCGAGCCGGACGACGCCGCGGCGCTCGCCAAGGAGCTGACCGAGGACGTCGGACCGGACGTCGCCTTCGAGGTCGTCGGCAAGTCGGCGCTGCAACGGCAGGCGTTCGACCTCACCCGCGCGGGCGGGAAGTGCGTGCTCGTCGGCGCGCCGGCGCTCGGCGACGACCTCACGGTGCCGGGGATGCTCGGGCTGTTCTTCTTCGAGAAGAAGCTCATGGGGTCGTACTACGGCTCGTGCAACGTCCGGCGCGACGTGCCGAAGATCCTCGGCCTCTGGCGTGCGGGCCTGCTCGACCTCGAGGGCCTCGTCAGCGGCACCGAGCCCCTCGACCGCGTCAACGACGCCTTCGCCGCCCTAGAGGCCGGCGAGACGATCCGCACGATCCTGGTCCCGTAGCAGGCGGCGCGCCTTCAGGCGCTCGCGAGCGCCTGCGCGATCTCGTCAGCGGCGACGGGGCCTTCGAAGCGGGCGCGGATGACGCCCTCGGGGTCGATGACGAAGGTCCAGGGCTCGCTCTCCAGGCGCCAGGCTTCGGACGTGGGCGACAGCGTCGTCGCGGTGTCGGTGGCGTAGACCTCGGCGTGGACGAATGCGGCGCTCGCACCCGCGGCTCGGCGAACATCGCGCACCTCGTCGACGACCGGCCCGCAGGTGCGGGACCGGCAGAGCTTGGGCGAAGCGATCGTGAGCACGACGGGCGTTCCCGCGCCGAGGGCGTGGTCGAGGCGCTGCTCGTGCATCCCGCATTGGGGCGTGCGGGTGCAGACGGCGGCGACGCCGCGCGGATTGCGCGTCGTGGGCGTGGCGACCGGGACGGCGGGATCGCCGACGCCGGGGACCGACGGCGCCTCGCGCACCTGGACGGCGGCGGTGGCGCGCGCGCCGCCGCGGACGATCTCGACATCGGTCACGCCGGCGCGCGCGAACGGGAGGGTCGCACGGTAGAACCCTGCCGGGTCGTTCGGCCCGGGCCGGCGGTAGCGCAGGAACTCGGCCGGAGCCCAGTCGCCGCCGGGAAGGACGCGGGCTTGGACCGAGCCGTCTTCGACGCTCGCCCCGTCCTCGTCCGCCAGGCCGAAGGAGAAGCGGTGCGCAGGCGAAACCATGTACTCCTGGCCGCCTGGGAACAGCGACAGACCGCTCGGCGCGGGTGTCGCCGGGCCGCGCGAGCACGCGATCGCGACGCCCCCGACGCCGGCCGCGAGGAGCCGGAGGAAGTCCCGCCGGCCCACGCGCGCCCGGGTCATTCGGTCGTCACGGTCCCCTGCATCTGGGGGTGCACGTCGCAACGGAACGCGTAGGTCCCGGCCGGCAGCGGCGGCACCTGGTAGTCGATCTGCTCGACGCCGGTGATGATCTCGCCGATGAAGAGGTCATCGGCGAAGGTGCCGTCGGCGTAGATGCTCACGTTGTGGGGGACGCCCTGGTCCTGGTTGTCGAACGCGATGATCGAGGGCGCATCGGCCGGCAGCGCGATCGCGTCGACGTCGAAGGCGATGTCCTTCGCCACGACGTCGATCGCCGGCCCGCCCGACGGCAACGGCGGCTCGGTGCCGGTCGGCTCGGGCGGCGGCTGACCGTCGTCCGGGTGCGGCGCCTCGCCCTCGTCGACCACGACGGTCCCGTTCATCTGCGGGTGCACGTCGCACTTGAACGCGTACCGGCCGATCTCCATCGGCTCGATCGAATAGGCCCGTACGGCGGGACCGTTGAACGTGTCGCCGACGAAGAGCGCGTCCGCAAACGAGTCGTCCGTGTAGACGGCGACGTTGTGCGGCACGCCCACGTCCTCGTTGTTGAACTCCAGCTTGACCGGGGTCTCGGCCGGGAAGAACAGCTCGTCGGTGTCGAAGGCGATGTTCTCGGCGGCGACCTCGACCCTGACCTCGTGGGGCTCGATCGCCCTGATCCCGATGGAGGCCGCCGCCGCTCCGCCGCCGATCAGCGCGACGAGCGCGGCGAGCAGGACGGTCTTCTGGCCCGCCTGAAGCTTCGAGGTCGCGGCGAGCACGCCGGCGACGAGCAGGACCGCCGCGGCCATCAGCAGCGCGAGCATGGTCGAGCCCATCTCCGGCACCGCCAGCAGGATCCGTGAGAACGGGATCACGAACAGCGCGATGAAGACCGCGCCGCCCAGCAGCAACCCCACCGGCTTTACGACTCGTTTGATGAACTCAGCCATTCGTAAGCTCCATCCGATTCACGGTTCGGTCGACGTCGGTCCACTCCAGCGCGTCCACGCCGGTGGTCTCCTCCAGGTTGCCCCAGCGGAAGAAGATGATCGTGATGGCGGCCCAGATGATCGCGCCACCCCCGAGCTTCATGATCAGGCCCGCGACGCGCATGTCGCTCAGCGCCGAGATGCCGTAGACGCGCGGGAAGGTCTCGTAGACGTGGTACAGCGGGCGCGCGCCGAAGGTCAGGAAGGACGCCGGCACCGTCGGCACGAGCGACTGCAGGAACAGGTAGAGCATCTGGCCGGGATAGGCCAGGCGCGGGATCTCCAGCACCGGGCTCACGATCGGCATCCACATCAACGCGCCGGCGCCGACCAGCACGAAGTGCTGGAGGAAGTGCGCGGCCTCGGAACGGGTTGCCAGCTCGACCATCAAGGGCCAGTGCGTCGCCACGATCACGACGTTGAAGATGACGAGCGCGACGAACGGCCGGGCGAGCCGGCGCACGACGCGCATCGCACGCCCGGGCAGCAGCGCTCGGAACATCCACGGCGGCATCGCCCGGATCACAAGCGGGGGCAGGATCAGCGACAACAGCAGGTGCTGCACCATGTGCACGCTGTACAGGTAGCCCTCGGCGAGGTCGTGGACCGGCCACTCGCTCGCGACGAGCAGCGTCAGCAGGGCCAGGATCGCCGAGTTGCGCTGCTTCGGCGTCGACACCGGCTCGCCGGGCTGCACGCGCGACGGGCCGACGCGGCGCAGCGCGACGACGTAGGCGGTCCCGAGAACCGCGACGAGCGCCCAGACCTCGGGGTGCGCGTGCCAGCTCCAGGTCCAGGCCATCGGCTCAGACGCCGCCGTCGTGCAGCGTGAAGGCGAGCAGCACGATCGCGTAGATCGTGATCGCGAGCAACAGCCCGCCGACGAAGGGCTTGCGCAGCAGCCGGGCGTCGAACTTCAGGTGCATGAAGTAGCCGACCACGGCGAGGAACTTGATCAGCGACAGCGCCACCAGCGACAGGATGGTGATCCAGTCCGGCAGGCCCGCGTAGGAGATGAAGATCTCGATGCCGGTGACGAGCGCCAGCCACAGCGCCACCTTGACGTAGAGCTTCTCCTTCGGGTGCGCCTGGTCTACCTGATGTGCATCCATGGCCGTTTCCTAGGACGGGGACGGGATCGGGATGAGGTACACGAGGGTGAACAGGACCACCCACACGATGTCGACGAAGTGCCAGTAGAGACCCACGTACTCGACCGCGGTCGCGCGCTCCTGCGGGAGCTTGCCCTGCAGCGACAGGCCGAGCAGCGACAGCAGCATGACGATCCCGAGCGTGACGTGCGCGCCGTGGAAGGACGTCAGGACGAAGAACGCGGAGCCGGCGCTGCTCGAACGGACGGTGAAGCCCTCGCGGACGAACACGGTGAACTCGTAGACCTGCCCGCTGATGAACGTCATGCCGAGCAGCGCCGTCGCCGCGAGCCAGATCCTCGTGCGGTGCTGGTCGCCCCGCTGGATCGCGGCGAGGGCGAGCACCATCGTCAGCGAGCTCATCAGCAGCACGAACGAGGACACCGAGGTGAAGGGGATGTCGAACACGTCACCCGGTCCCGGACCTGCCTGCACGGTGCCGCGGTAGAGCAGGTAGACCGAGATCAGCGCGCCGAACAGCAGGCACTCGGACCCGAGGAACGTCCACATCGCGAGCTTGGTGTTGTCGATGCCGGTGCTCGTGTCGTGGATCTCCGCTGCGTGCGTGGCCATCGCTTCCTACTCCGTTCCGGGCTCGACGGCCCATCCGTACAGTCCTGCGAACGTGACGACGGCGCCGACGATCGACAGGATCCAGCCGTAGATGAGCCCGTAGGCGACGAGGGGCAGGCCGAGCGAGGCGAGGATCGGCATGTAGGACGGCGACGGCAAGTGGATGCCGTGGCCGCCGCCGTGCTCGCCTTCGTGGTGCGCGTCCTGCGCGCCGCCGGCCGGCACCGGCACCAGCTTGCCGGTCTTGTCCTCGACGTACTTGCGGTGCCAGAAGTCGTCGAGCGCGTGCACGGTCGGGATCTCGTCGAAGTTGTGCTCGGGCGGCGGGCTGGAGATGGTCCATTCGAGCGTGCGGCCGTCCCACGGGTCGGCCTCGCCGACGGCGCCCCGGGTCCGCGCGCGCACCGCGTTCACCATGAAGACCAGGACCGACAGCGCGATGGTGAACGCGCCGATGGTGGAGACGAGGTTCCAGGCGTCCCACCCGAAGCCCGCCGGGTAGCGGTACGTGCGCCGAACCATGCCTTGCAGGCCCAGGATGTGGAACGGCGCGAAGGTCAGGTTGAACCCGATCAGCATGAGCCAGAAGTGGACCTTGCCGAGCGGCTCGCTCAGGTGGCGGCCGAAGACCTTGGGCCACCAGTAGTAGGCGCCGGAGAACAGCCCGAAGATCGCGCCGCCGAACAGCACGTAGTGGAAGTGCGCCACGACGTAGTACGTGTCGGTCTGCTGCGCGTCGTGCGGGACGATCGCATGGGTCACCCCCGACAGTCCGCCGATGACGAACATCGTCACGAATCCGATGGAGAACAGCATCGGCGTGGCGAGCTTGATCCGGCCGCCCCACATCGTGGAGAGCCAGTTGAAGATCTTCACACCCGTCGGCACCGCGATGAACATCGTCGAGATGCCGAACGCGGTCACGGCGACCGGGCCGAGCCCGGTGGCGAACATGTGGTGCGCCCACACGCCCCAACCCATGATCCCGATCGCGATGCCCGAGTAGACGACGACCTTGTAGCCGAACAGCGGCTTGCGGCTGAACGTGGGCAGCACCTCGCTCACGATCCCCATCGCCGGCAGGATCAGGATGTAGACCTCGGGATGGCCGAACAACCAGAACAGGTGTTGCCACAGAACGGGATCACCGCCGGCGTGGTAGAAGCTCGTGCCGAGGATCCGGTCGAACAGCAGCAGGAACAGCCCGACGGTGATGACCGGCAGGGCGAACACCAGCAAGAGCTGCACGACGAAGGCCATCCAGATGAACACCGGCATCCGGAAGAAGCTCATCCCGGGCGCGCGCATGTTGATGATCGTGACCGCCAGGTTCACCGCCGACACCGTCGAGGCGATGCCCAGGATCAACAGCCCGAGCGCGTAGAAGTCCATGTTGGCCGCGAGGCGTCCGTCCGGGAGCAGGCTGCCCGGGATCCCTTGCGTGCTGAGCGGCGCGTAGCCGAACCAGCCGCCGTCGGGCGCCCCGCCGAGCAGGAACGACGAGTACATGAACAGCCCGCCGAACAGGAAGACCCAGTAGCTGAACGCGTTCAGCCGCGGGAACGCGACGTCGCGCGCCCCGATCATCAGCGGGATCAGGTAGTTGAAGAACGCCGCCGACAACGGCATCACGACCAGGAAGATCATCGTCAGGCCGTGCATGGTCATGAGCTGGTTGTACGTGTCGGCGTTCAGGATCGTCCCGTCGGGCCCGGCGAGCTGCAGCCGGATGAGCAGCGCCTCGACCCCGCCGACGATGAAGAAGCCGAACGCGGTGAAGCCGTAGAGGATCCCGATCTTCTTGTGGTCGACGGTCGTGAACCACGACCAGAACCCATGAGTCGCTTTGGGCCGCGCGAACAGCCCGCCCGAAGCCACGGAGGTGGTCGTCGTCATCGGTCGCTCCCGTCGGTCACGTCAGGCTCCGTAGGTAGGCGGTCAGTTGCCGGATCTCCTCCGGCGTCAGGAAGCCTTCGAAGATCGGCATGACGACGCCCGGCTTCAGCGCGCGCGTGTTCGTGAGCCATGCCGCGACGGTCTCGTCGTCGTTGTGGAGCGTCCAGCCGGCGAACTTGGCGCGGCTCGCGAAGTGCGTGAGGTCGGGTCCGACGCGAGCGCCCGCCCCTTCCAGACCGTTGATCGCGTGGCACTGGATGCACGCGAACTCCAGATGGCCGCGATCTTCGAACAGGTCCATGTTGGCGAACAGCGCACGCCCGGCGATGGCGTCGGCCGTCGCCGGCTCGGCCGCGGGGGCGCGCTGCTCGTCGATCCAGGCGTCGAACTCGGGCTCCGGGATCGCGCGCACGTGCAGACGCATGTTGGCGTGCGACAGCGCGCAGAACTCCGCACACTGGCCTTCCCACTCGCCCGCGACGTCGGCCGAGAACAGCAGCGTGTTCGTTCGCTCCGGCACGACGTCCTGCTTGCCGGCGAGCTTGGGCACCCAGAACGAATGGATCACGTCGTCGGAGGTCAGCTCGAGGAAGACGTCCTTGCCGACCGGGATCACCAGCTCGTTCGCCGTGACGACGTTCGGCTCGCCTTCGGAGAGGTACTCGTACTCCCACCACCACTGCTTGGCGATCACGCGGACGCAGACCTCGTCGCTCGGGCAGGGCGGGCCCGGCTCGTGGCTCGGCGTCAGGTCGAAGATCGTCAGCACCATCGGGATCGAGATGCCCGCCAGCAGCAGCGCCGGGACGATGGTCCAGGCGATCTCCATGCGCGTGTTGCCGTGGACCTGCTTCGGCTCTTCGCGTCCGGCCTTGTCGCGGAAGCGGATGATTGCGAAGACGATCAGCCCTTCGACGAGCACGAACACGCCGGCGGCGATCCAGAACACCGGCCGGAAGAGCGCGTCGATCTGCCGTGCGACCGGGCCTTCGGGCGCCAGCGCGTCCTGGGGGGCCTCTTTGGCGCATGCGGCGAGTGCGAGACCGACGCCCGCGATGGCGAGCGTGCGAAGCGCGGTGCCGAGCTTCGGTCTGTTCAATCCCCCTCCTGCCGGAAACGGGCGGGCGGCGCGCGGCTGCTCCGCTGAGTGCGTTCCCCGCCGACCGAGGCTAATAGTTACCACACGGGGGGGAGGGGTTACGAACCACGTGCGCTTGTGCTCGGGGAGCTGCCTTTTCGGGCGCGTGGCCCCGCTATGCGGGCGTGACGGTGAGCGTGCCCGTCATCGCCGAGTGTAGCGAGCAACGGTATTCGTAGGAGCCGAGCGCCAGTGCGCTCACGCCCTCGATCTCGGCCATTTCCCGCGTCTTGATCACCGGCGTCGTGAAGAGCGGGCGATTGCTCCCGTCGGTTGCCTTCGACCGGACATCGTGTCCCACGAAGGTCACCTCGTCGAGGTTCACGAACGTCGCCGACCCGCCCTGCTCGATCGTGAAGCCCGTCGTCGCGTAGGCGCTGATCGGGACCGCCACGAGGATTCCGGGCGTGTTCGCGGGCACCGCCGCATCCGCCGCGGCCGGCAGCGCCGCCATCGCGAGCGCCAAGGCCGCCGTCACGCGCGTCATGCAACCGGTATTCGCGCGAGCCGAGCCGATTCCTTCACCCACCGCGGAGGATTCGCCTTCTTGGTGGAGAATCCAGCCCGACGGATGCTCACGAAGCGGATCGGTGCGGCCGTCGCGGTGCTCGCGGCGTCCTTCGCCGTCATCGTGATCGCCGCGCCGCCCGCCGGCGCGCTGCAGGAGATCCGCATCGACGTCGACCTGGCGCACGGCTTCGCGCCCGAGGCGACCCTGATCCAGACGGGGACGAGCGTCGTGTGGCACAACGTCGACACGATGGACTACCCGGTCGTCCGAGGCGCGCACACGGTCGTCGCGACCACCGGCGCCTTCGCCTCGCCGGAGATCGTGCCCGGTGGGAGCTGGGCGTTCCGCTTCCTTCGGCCCGGCAGCTACGCGTACTTCTGCTCGATCCATCCATCGCTTCTGACCGCCACGGTGGAGGTAACCGGGCCGGTGATCGAGCCGCCCGCGCTGGAGACGGAGGTCGCGATCGTGGAGGGCAGCGCGAGCGACACCGACACCTGGACCTACGACCCCGAGGACCTGGCGGGCGTGACCGGGCTCACCGTCACCTGGCGCAACAACGGCGCCGCGGTCCATACGGTGACGGCCGAGGATCGCTCTTTCGACTCCGGCGACATCGACCCCGGCGAGACCTGGAAGAAGACCTTCGCCGACCCTGTGTCGCTCGTCTACGTCTGCACGCTGCACCCGTGGATGAAGGGGACCGTCCGCATCGCGGACGAGGGCGGGGAAGCGCCACCGCCCCCGCAACGGAAGGAGGACTCCTCACCCGGCGCGAGCACCGCGCTCGCCCAACCGGTTCGTGTGGGAGGCGAACCCGTGACGTGGAACGTCGCCGTGGTCGAGCCGGACGTCGCCGATCCGGACTCGTGGACCTACCTGCCGGCGGCGCTGGAGGCGAACGCGGGCGACACGGTCGTGTGGACCAACGAGGGCGTGGTCGACCACACCGTCACGGCGCGAGACGGCTCGTTCGACTCGGCGACGCTGCGCGCGGGCGCGACGTTCGGCATGCTCGCCGAGACCGAGGGCGTCTTCGACTACTATTGCTCGCTGCACCCGTGGATGAAGGGCTCGCTGAGGGTCGTCGCGGCGGGCGCGCGCTCCGCCTCGCCGGACGGCGCCATCGCCGGGCGGACGCCGCCGGACGACCGGCCGACCGCCCCGGCCGGCGAGGAAGCCGCGCCGGCGGCGGATCCAACGCGAACACGGCTCGCCCTGGCGGTCGCCGGCGCGATCGCGCTGTTCACCCTGTTGCTGCTCGTCGCGCCCGCGCGAGACGCGGTGCGGCGCAGGCGCGCGACGCGCAGGGCTCTCGACGAGGCGTTCGACCGGGCGCTCCTGGAGTTCCTGCGCGACGAGGTGAAGACGCCCGAGAAGCTGTGACGCGCTACAGCGACAGCAGCGGATCGATCCCGACGGCGAGGAAGACGAACGCCAGGTACAGGATCGAGGTGCGAAAGAGCGGGTAGGCCGCGCGCGTCCCCATCTGCCAGATCGCGAACGCGTGCCCGACGAGCCAGCCGCCGAGCCCGGTCGCAAGCGCCAGGTAGACGACGCTGAGCCCCGCCACCGGCGCGAGCAGCACCGTCAGGAAGACGGTGGCAACCGCGTAGACGACGATCTGCCGCTTGGTGGCTTCCTCGCCGGCGACGACCGGCATCATCGGGACTTTCGCGGCCGCGTAGTCCTCGGCGTGGCGCAGCGCGAGCGCCCAGAAGTGCGGGGGGGTCCACATGAACACGATCCCGAACAGCACCCACGCCGGCGCGCCGACCGTTCCCGTGACCGCCGCCCACCCGACCAGGACCGGCACCGCGCCCGCCGCGCCGCCGATCACGATGTTCTGCGGCGTCGTTCGCTTCAGGCCCATCGTGTAGACGAAGACGTAGAAGGCGATCGCCGCCTGCGTGAGCGCCGCGGCGAGCAGGTTCACCGTCGCGACCATGAAGGCGAAGGACAGGGCCGCGAGCACGATCCCGAAGACGAGCGCCGCGCGCGGCTCGATCGCGTGCGCCGGCAGCGGCCGCGTTCGTGTGCGCCGCATGATCGCGTCGATGTCGCGGTCGATCACCATGTTGATCGTGTTCGCGCTCGCCGCGCCCACGGTGCCGCCGATCAGCGTGGACAGCACGAGCAGCGTCGACGGCCACCGCCCCGCTGCGAGCACCATCGTCGGGACGGTCGTGATCAACAGCAGCACGATGATGCGCGGCTTCGTGAGGCGCACGTAAGCGCCGATCGCGTCGCGGGCCGCCGGCCTGATCGCTAGGTCCACTCCTGCCCTCCGGCGACCGGGAGCGGCTCGCGCGCGACCGCCCCGAGCGAGCGCCCGGTGGCGGGAGCCGGACGCGCGAGGGTCGCGGCCGCGATCAGGGACGACCAGACGAGCGCCGACAGCAAGACGTGCGCGGTCACGGCGGGCGCCGCGAGCCGCGTCCAGACTTGCAGGCCGCCGACGACGGCCTGCGCGACGTAGAGGGCGCCGGCCAGCACGGCGAACGTTCGCGCCGGGCCGCGCGCGCGCAGCGCGCGAACGAGGAAGACCGCGAGCAGCACGCCGGCGGCCGCGACGCCGGCTCGGTGCACGTAGTGAAGCGTAAGGCGCCCGCCGAGGTCCGGGAACAGCGTCCCGTTCATCAGCGGCCAGTCCGGGAAGGCGAGGCCGGCGTGTTCGCCGCGCACGATCGCTCCCAGCAGGATGACGGCGAACACGCCGGCTGCGGACATGCGCGCCAGCCGTGCGACGGCCGCGGACGCCGCCCGCTCGCGCGGCGCTTCCGGCTCGCGCGGCGCTTCCGGCTCGCGCGGGGCGGGCCGGTAGGCGCGCACGGTCGCGAACACCAGCAGCGCCACGAGGGTCATCGCGGTGGCGATGTGGACCGTGACGAGCGCCGACTCCAGGAAGCGCAAGTCCGGCGTGGTCTTGACCTTCACCACGATCGCGCCGAGCGCCGCCTGCACCAGGATCAACGGCGTCCCGATCGCGTAGGGCACGACGACGGCTCGCCGCTCGCGCCGCCGCGCCACGGCCACCACGGCCGTCACGATCAGCAGCGCGATCGCGATCGCGCCGACGGTGCGGTGCGAGTACTCGATCAGCGCGTGCTTTTGCAGCGGCGGGATCCAGCGGCCGAAGCACCGGGGCCAGTCGGGGCAGCCGTCGCCCGAGCCGGTCGCTCGCACGAGCCCGCCGACGCCGATGGTCCCGATGGTTGCGAGCGTGGTCGCGAGCGAAAGCCGCCGGAAGAGGTTCACGAACAGGCAGGATACCGGCGGCCTCGGAGCCGGTCGAAACGCGTCCGCGCCGCCGGGTACGCTTGGCGCTCGTGGCCGCGAACCCGACCGATCTTCCCGGCGTCGACGAGGCGCTGCTCGGTTTCCTGACGGCGCGCGCCTCCGGCGGGGGCGAGGTGGACATCCTGCGCGGTGAGATCGAGCGGGTGGTGCGCTCGGGCGGCAAGCGGCTGCGTCCGGCGTTCTGCGTGTGGGGCTATCGCGCGGGCGGGGGAAGCGACGACGATTCCATCGCCCGCGTCGCGGGCGCGCTCGAGCTGCTGCACACCTTCGCGATCATCCACGACGACGTGATGGACCGTTCGCCGCTGCGGCGCGGCTCGCCCACGACCCACCGCTGGTTCACCGCGACCGAGGGGCTGCGCGGCGACCTCGACCACTTCGGGGAGGGCGCGGCGATCCTGGCCGGCGACCTCGCGATGGCGCTCGCGGACGAACTGTGGTGGTCCTCGGGTTTCGAGGCGGCCGCGCTGCTGGACGCCGTGCGGCCGTACCATGCGATGCGCGCGGAAGTGATCGGCGGTCAGTACCTCGACCTGCTGGCCGCCGCTCGCGGCTCGGCCACGCCGGAGGAGACGCGCGCGATCAGCGTGCTGAAGTCCGGGCGCTACACGGTCGAGCGGCCGCTGGAGATCGGCGCCGCTCTTTCCGGCGCGCACGAGGCGGTTCGCGAGAGCCTGCGCGCGTTCGGGGCGCCGCTGGGCGAGGCGTTCCAGTTGCGCGACGACGTGCTCGGCGCGTTCGGCGATCCCGGCACGACCGGCAAGCCCGCCGACAGCGACCTTCGCGAGGGCAAGCAGACGTTGCTGATCGCCCTGGCTCGCAAGGCCGCCGACCCGCAACAGGCGCAGGTGCTGTCCCGGCTCGGCGACCCCGACCTCACCGACGCGGAGGCGGACGCGATGCGCGACGTCCTGCGCGACACCGGCGCGCTCGAGCAGGTCCTGGAGACGATCGACGGCTTGCTCGAGCAGTCCTACACCGCGCTCGCGCGCGCGAACGTGCCCCGCGAGGCGGCCGAGGCGCTCGACGTGCTGGCGCGCGACGCGGTCGTGCGCGAGGTCTGATGAGCTACGCGCGGCTTCGAGCGATCGTCGGCGACCTGCCGGGCGCGATCGTCGCGTATTCGGGCGGCGCGGACTCGGCCTTCCTGGCCGACGTCGCGCACGAGGCGCTCGGGGAGCGGATGGTGGCCGTCACCGCGGTCAGCCCCTCGCTCGCGCCGGACGAGCGCGCCGCCGCCGCCGGGCTCGCGCTGGCACGCGGCTGGCGCCACGAGGAAGTGGTCACGACCGAAGTCGACAAGCCCGAGTACCGCGCCAACAACCCGGACCGCTGCTACCACTGCAAGGACACGCTCTTCGACCTGCTCGACGCGCTGGCCGCCGAACGGCGCGCGACGGTGCTGGTCGGCACGAACGTGGACGACACCGGCGACTTCCGGCCGGGGCAGCGTGCGGCGCGCGAGCACGGCGTTCGCGCGCCGCTGCTCGAAGCGGGGCTGACGAAGCAGGAGGTCCGCTCGCTCAGCCGGGCCCGCGGATTGCCGACCTGGGACAAGCCCGCGAGCGCGTGCCTGTCGAGCCGGATCGCCTATGGCGTCGAGGTCACGCCCGAGCGACTCGACCGCGTGGCGCGGGCCGAGCGGTTCCTGAAGGAGCGCGGCTTGAACGAGCTGCGCGTGCGCGACCACGGCGACCTCGCCCGGATCGAGGTCCCGCCTGTGGAGATCGAGCGGCTGGCGGCCGAGCGCGACGCCGTCGCCGCGTTCTTCCGCGAGCTTGGGTTCGCCTACGTGACGCTCGACCTCGAAGGGTTCCGGAGCGGCTCGATGAACGCGCCGCTCCTTCGCATCGGCCGCCGCAGTTGATCCTTGACGCGCTGATCGTGGTGGTGGTCGGCCTGGCCGTCTGGCGGGGCGTGCGGCGAGGGCTGATCCGTTCGCTGACCGGTCTGGCCGGGTTCGTCGTGGCGGTGATCGTGGCCGTGCTGGCGTTCCGGCTCGTCGCGGTCCCGCTCGAACGGGTGCTCGGGCTGTCGACGGGCGTGGCGAACCTCGCCGGCGCGATGGGGCTGTTCCTCGCGGTGACCGTGGCCGCGCGCGTCGCCGGGAACGCGCTGACGAGGCTCGTCGCGTGGTCGAAGCTCGGCACGCTCAACAAGCTCGGCGGCGCCGCGATCAGCGGGACGTGGGCGGCCGCCTGGGTCGCCGTCGTGCTGCTGTCGATCTCGGTGATCCCCGCGCCCTCGCCGATCGCGAGCGCCCTGGAGGACTCGGCGATCGGCTCGGGCATCGTCGACGAAGCGCCGGCGTTCGTCGCCGCGGCCGCGCGGACCGACTTGCGGCGCGCGCTGGTGTTCTTCTTCCCTCGAACCGAGCAGCGCGTCGCCATTCGCGCGACGACCGACTTCCATCGCCTTGCCGGCGCCGAGCGCGAGCTGTTCGAGATGATCAACGAGGAGCGCGCGGCCCGCGAGCTCGCGCCGCTGGCGTGGGACGAGCAGGCGGCCCGCGCCGGGCGCCTGCACGTCGCGGACATGTACCGCCGCGGGTACTTCGGCCACGAGTCCCCGGCCGGGACCACGCCGGCGGAGCGCCTGCGGGCGCAAGGCGCGATCTTCCGGATCGCGAGCGAGAACCTGGCGCTCGCGCCCGACATGTCGATCGCGCACGCGCGCCTGATGGGATCGAGCGGGCACCGGCGCCACATCCTGTCGACGCGATTCACGCGCGTCGGCATCGGCGTCGTGTACGGGGCGCAGGGACTGCTCATCGCCCAAGAGTTCGCCGGTTGAGCTAACGTTCGGCCCTCATGCCCCGCGTTGCGATCGTCGGGTCCTTCTCGACGGGCAAGACCACGCTGGCCGAGGCGGTGACCGAGCCGCTCGGCCTCCCGCTGCTACCCGAGGTCGCGCGCGAGGTCGCCGCGATGGGGTTCAAGCTCGACAAGGAGGCTACGCCCGAGGTCGAGACGCTGATCTTCCTTCGCCAGTACGCCAACGAGATGACGCACCCGGACTTCGTCGGCGACCGGTCCCTGATCGACGTGATGGCCTACGCGGGCTGGGTGCTGGACAACCAGGATCGACGCCGGGAGTTCGCGTTGTGGGAGGAGTGCCTTCGCGTGGCCGAGCACCGGCTGCGCAGCCAGTACACGCACGTGTTCTACCTGCCGATCGAATTCGACATCGTCCCGGACGGCCTGCGCCCGATGGATCCGGACTTCCAGCGAGACATCGACGCGCGCATGCTCGCGCTGCTCGACCGGCACGACGTGGCCTACGAGACCCTGCGCGGATCGGTGGAGGAGCGCACCGAGGCCCTCGTGGCGAGCGTCGGGGATCGCCCCCGCTCACCAGCGACGTAACGCCTTCGTAACCGTGGCCGCCTACCATGGCCGCCGATGTCCGGCATCCCCGCCCTGATCCAGCGCGTCCAGGACGAGCGGCGCGCGTTCCGCGCGCGCCTCGACGAGGGGCTGGGCGGACTCGACCACGCGCGCGAGACGTCGGCTGCGATGGACGCGGTGCTCGCGGACCTGTGGGCGGAGGCGTCGGGCGGCGACGCCGAGCGGGGCGTCGCGCTCGTTGCGCTCGGCGGGTACGGGCGCGGAGAGCTGTCGCCGCAGTCCGACGTCGACCTGATGATCCTGCACGACGGCAAGCACGACGTCGAGCGAAGCAAGCAGGTCTTCTACGCGCTCTGGGACGCGGGCCTGAAGGTTGGCCACGCGACCCGCTCGCTGAAGGACTGCCTGCGCCTGGCCAGGGAGAACCTCGAAGCCGAGACCTCCTTCCTCATCACCCGCCGAATCGCCGGCGACGCCGCGCTGCACGAGCGCTTCGCAGACGAGGCGCTTCGCGCGACCCGCAAGCGCGGCAGGCGCTTCGTGGAGGACGTTCGGGCGATGGTGCGCGCGCGCCACGCGGCGAGCGGATCGGCCACCTCGCAGCTCGAGCCGAATCTCAAGGAGGGTGCCGGCGGCTTGCGCGACCTGCACGCGCTCGCGTGGTTCGAGGTCGTCGACGAGCGCGCCCAAGCGCTGATCGATCCGGCCGTGCGAGCGGCGCTCGACGAGGCGGGCGAGCTTCTGCTGCGCGTGCGCGCGCGGCTGCACTACCTGGAGGACCGCCCGACCGACGTCCTGCGGTTCGAGCACCAGCGCCCGATCGCGCTCGCGATGGGCTACGTGGACGGCGAGCGGCCGGCGGAGGACGTGTTCATGCGTGCGGTGTTCAGCGCGGCCCGCGCCGTCGAGCACAGCACGGCGGCGATGCTCGCCGACTTGATGAGCGGCGACGACAAGGTTCGGACCGGGGGCGAGCCGTTCGCCGTCGCGGCCGGCCGCGTGGTGGTCGCGACCGAACCCGACCTCCGCGCCGAGCCCGAGCGGGCGCTGCAGTTGTTCGCGATGGGCGCGCCGCCGGGAGCGCAGGCGCTGTCCTGGCTCGCCCGCGCGCTGGAAGGAGTCGAGGCGCTCCCGTGGACCGACGCCGTCCGGGACGCGTTCTTCGGCCTGCTGCGCGCCGGCCATCCCCACGTGCTGGAGACGCTCGACCACGCGGGGGTGCTGGCGCGCCTGCTCCCCGAATGGGACGCGGTTCGTTGCCAGCCGCAGCGCAACGTGTACCACCGCTACACGGTGGACGCGCACCTGTTCACGACGGTCGTGAACGCCGGCGCGCTCGGGGCGAGCACCGAGGACCCGCTCCTCCGCGACGTCGCCGACGACGTAGGCGATCGCGACTTGCTGTTGCTCGCCGCGCTGTTGCACGACGTGGGCAAGGGGACCGAGGAGGACCACTCCGCGCGCGGCGCGCGCATCGCGCGATCCGTGGCGCAGCGGATGCGGCTCGACCCGGTCCGCACGGCGACGCTGGTCTGGCTGGTCGAGAACCACCTGGTGCTGGTCGACGCCGCGACGCGGCGCGACCTCGGCGACGAGAACTTGGTCGTCGAGGTTGCGGAGCGCATCGGCGACGCCGCGCGCGCGCGGCTGCTGTTCCTGCTCTCGGTCGCCGACGGGCGCGCGACCGGACCGACCGCGTGGTCGGCGTGGAAGGCCGCGCTCGTCGCCGAGCTGTTCACCAAGGTGCTCGCGGTGCTCGAGCGCGGCTCGCTGGTGTCGCGGGACGCCACCGAGCTGGCGAGGCTCCGGGTCTCGGAGGTCCGGCGCGGGCTCGCGCGCTACCCGGCCGAGGACGTCGAGCGTCACCTCGCCGGGATGCCGCGGGCGTACGTCCTTGCCTTCCCCGCCCAGGCGATGATCCGCCACTTCGCCCTGACGGCCGGCCTGCTCACCGCCGAGGGCGCGGTGCGGACGCATCGCGCGCCGACCGAAGATCCCGGCATCACGGAGCTGACGATCGTCGTGCCCGACCGTCCGGGCATCGTCGCGCGCGCCGCCGGCGTGCTCGCGCTCAACGGCGTGAGCGTGGTCGACGCGCAGATGTTCACCCGTCACGACGGCGTCGCGCTCCAGATCTTCCGCTGCACCGGCGCTTTCGAGCCGCTGGTCGAGGCCGAGCGATGGGACCGCGTCGAGCGCGACCTCGAGCGGGCCTTCCTCGGGCGGCTCTCGATCGACGCGCGCCTGGCCGAGCGGCGCGAGACCTACGAAACCGGCGTCCGCAAGGCGCCCGCGGTCGCGCCCAAGGTCGTGATCGACAACGCAGCCAGCGACTTCCTCACCGTGGTGGAGGTGCACGCGCCCGACCGCGTCGGGCTGCTCTACGACATCGCCTCGGCCCTGACCGAGATGGGGCTCGACATCCAGACGGCGAAGATCGCGACCTACGGGGAGGACGTCGTGGACGTGTTCTACCTGCGCGACCTCGAAGGGCAGAAGGTCACCGATCGCGAGCACTTGGCCGAGATCGAGCGAGCGGTCCTGCACCGGCTCGGTCGCTGACGCGTCGCGACGTCGCCGAGGCTCCCTCGGTGGTCGCGTGAGCCGCGCGCGCGGCCCCCAATACTCGCCCCATGCTTCGGAGTGCCGCGCGCGCGGCCGTTCTCGCTCTGCTGCTCTCGGCCTGCCCCGCGCAGACGCCGGTCATTCAGCCTACGCCGACCGCGGAGCCAAGCCCGACGGAGACGGTGACCGCCAAGCCAAAACGGAAGGATCCGAAGGCCAAGCTGGCCGTCTACTCGACCGGATCCTCGATCCTGCTCTACGACGTCAAGAAGGACTCGCTGAGCACCGCCGCATCGGGCCAGGGCCTCGAGCAGCCCAAGTTTCTGACGAAGGGGGTCATCACGTTCGTCCAGCGCTCGTCGCAGACCTCGCGCGCGTCGCTGGTCCGGCTCGACCTGCGCTCGGGCGCGCAGGAGCGGCTCTTCGAGGATGCCGACGGGATCTACGCCTACGAGCTGAACCCCGCGCGCGACACCGTCTGCTACGTATCGGTCGACCGCCACGGCTTCCCGCACATTCGCTTCCGCTCATTGGTCGGAGAGCGCTCGCTCTACACCGCGGGCAGCCTCGCGCGCGCGCTCGGGAGGGGGAGCACCCCCTCGGACCAGCTCGCCGTCGAATGGTCCTCCGACGGCAGCTTCGTGCTCGTCGTGTTCACCCCCGCCGACGGCGACGCCGGCCGCGACGTCGCGGAGGATCAAAGCCAGTTCCAGATCCGGCGGGCGAGCGGCTCGAGCTCCTACGCCGCGGACCCCGGCGACGAGCCGACGATGGGCGCGTGGACGCCGGACGGAAAGCGCGTGTACTTCCGGACCACGCGGGGCGCCCGCGTGTGGATCGCGCGGACGGGCGCCGTCGAATCGGTCAACGGCGGCGCGACGTGGTTCAACCCCTGGATCGCGCCGGACGGCCGCTCGCTGGCCTACGACACGGGAGAAGACTCGGCCCGCGTGCAGGTCAAGGTGCTGGATCTGCGCTCGGGCGCGACGCGTACGATCGAGCCTTCCGGCCGCTTCCATCCGGTCTTCGAACGGACCGGCGTCGTGTGGGTGCAGGAGGTGGTGCGGTGCAGGAACTGCCTGGGCGGCACGCGGCGGACCGCGAACGTCTACCGCGTGAACCTCGCCAACGGCAACACCAAGGAGATCGCGCTCGGGTCGCTGGCCGGCATCGACGTGTTCTACGCCTGAGCTGCTACGGCAGGTAATCCATCGGGTTGCGGTGCTGGGTGTTGACCCGCACCTCGAAGTGCAGGTGGTCGCCCGTCGCGTTCCCGGTCGCGCCGCACGCGCCGATCCGCGTGTGCTGGCCGACGCTCGCGCCGCGACCGACGTAGAAGCGGGACATGTGTGCGTAGAGCGTGGTGTAGCCGCCGCCGTGGTCGATGATGACCATGTTGCCGTAGCCGCCGCCGTATTCGGCCGCGATCACCCTGCCGGCTTTCGACGCGCCGATGCCGTCCCCGGTGCTGCAGTCGATGTCGATGCCGGTGTGGAAGCCCCCCCAGCGAGGACCGTAGGGGGAGGTGATCGGGCCGCGGATCGGCCAGGCGAAGCCGTGCGCGCCGGAGCCGCCGGTGTTCACCGATCCCGACCGGGAATAGATGATCGACTCGATCCGGCGCTGCTCGGCTTGCAGCGCGGCGATCTCGTTCCGGAAGCCCTGGGCCTGGGTCGAGAGCTTCGCGTGCGCCGCTCGCTGGACGGCGACCAGCTCGCGGACGCTCTGGACGCGCTCTCTGATCACCGCGGCCTGCGCGCTGGCTTCCCGGCGCTGCACCGCGAGCGCGGCCATGGTCCGGCGCGCCTCGTCCTTGTATCGCTGGATGTCCTCCAGCACGCGCTGGTCGAAGGAGGCGACGTAGCCGAGGAACCCCGCCTTGTCCACGTAGTCGTCGAGGGACGTGACCCCGTAGGAAACGCTGGAAACCTGCGTCGGGTTGCCCATGTACAGCGCCCGCGCCCGCTGCTCGATGACGCGCTGGCGCATCTCGGTCTTGCGACGGAGCGCCGCGAGGGTGTGCTCCTCGGTGGCGATCAGCACGCGCACGCGGGTCAGGCGCTCACGCGCGGCGGCGAGGTCCGCCTGCTCGGCGTTGAGCCGTGCCGTGATCGATGCGAGGACCGAGAGCACCGCCTCGTCGTCCTGGACGATGGAGGTGAGCCGCGCCTTCGCCGCCGCGATCTCGCGCCGAGTTTGCTCGAGCCGGCTGTCGACCGCCCGAGCGGGCACGCCAGCCAGCAGGGAGAGAGCGATCGCGAGCGTCGCCGCGCGCGTCCACAGCCTCCGCCGGCCCCTCAGACGTCCTCCCCCAGGTCGATGATCTGCCCTTCGGCGTCCTTCGTACCAAACCGAGGGGCCCGGGGCAAAGCCCCGCGTCACGGGAGTGGTTCGCGGCCGCGATGCGACTATCCTGTCGCTGCGTGAATCGCCACGACGATCTGGCGGGCGCCGTCGCGGACGTCGTCGGCGGCCTCTGCTATGCGTTGCTGCGCGTGTACCAGGTCACGGCCGCCGGGACGGCCGGTGCTCCGACGGTCGGGCTGGCGGAACGGCAGGCCAGCTTCGCGGACGACGAGTACGCGCGATACGTGCGTTTGCGGTCCCACCTGGACTCCCTCACCTCCGATCCGGAGGCCGCGCTGGAGGCGTTCCGGCCGGCGGTCGACGCTTTCTACGGTGCGGCGGCCGCGGACGACTGGACCCTTGCGCAGGTGTTCCACTACGTGGGGGACACGATCACGACCGATTTCGCCGACATCCTCACCTCGCGCCTCCCCGAACCGACTGCGTCGGCGGTGCGCGACGCGCTGACGGGCCGCACCGAGCAGGAGGAGTTCGCCCTGGACCAGATCAGGTCCGCCCTCAAGGACGGTCGCGACGCGCAGCAGTCGATCAGACGCCACACGGCGGTGTTGGTCGGCGAGGCGCTCAACCGGTTCCGGGACGCGCTGCTGGCGTCGAACCGTCTCGAGACGGTGCTCGGAGGAGACGCGGCCGTGAAAGAGGTCGTGCTGGAGCTGCTGGGCCGTCATCGCGAGCGGCTCGAGCACCTCGGCATCGACACGGTCGACGACTAAGGCCGCGCGCGGCTCAGTACTGCCGGTAAGCAGCCGGTTTCCGGCGCTCTTCGAGCACGCGGTTGATGCTCCATGCGGCCAGGACGATCAGCGCTATCGCCAGCAGGGAGAGCAGGAAGCGGATGAAGGTGCTGTCGAGTCCGGCTGCGCGAGACTGCGCCTCGGGGCCGATCGCGACCCCGGCGCCGTCAGAGCTGCTCTCGCCCGACGAGTCGGCGACGAACGTCCCACCGCCCGAGCCGGAGCCCGAACCGGATCCAGATCCAGATCCAGAGCCCGAACCGTATCCCGAGCCGGAGTCGCCTCGCGTGACCTTCGCTCCTGCGACGGTCGAATCCGAACCGAGGCCGCCGGAACCCCCACTCGAGCCGCCGCCCGAGCCGCCGCCGGTTCCGCTCGTGCCCGTTCCCGTCGTTACGCCGCCTCCGGACCCGGAGCCGCCACCCCCGGTTCCCCCCGATCCACCGCCGGACCCCGAACCACCGGACCCCGAACCACCGGAGCCGCCGGAGCCGCCCGAGCCGGAGCCAGGATCGGTGACGCCCGACCCCCCGCCGGACGAGCCCCCGCCGGATCCTCCGCCGCTGATCGCGGTCGGGTTGTTGATGCCTCCGGATGCGTCGTCAAAGGTGTCGCGGGTCGTGTGCCCGAGCCAAAGGACGGCGGCGACGATGACTGCGAAGATCAAGCCTAGGAGCACGGCGTACTCCGGGCTCGAGGCTCCTCGCTCGGATATGAAGGTCCATCGGGAGCGCGACGGGCGGCGGCTGCGAGGTCTCATTCGTTGGCTCAGCGGCAGTATCCACGTCACGCCGGACTGGGTCAATCGTCCAATGTAGCGGTTCGTGCGGATTGAAAACTATGGTCGGAGTATCTAGTGCCCTACCTCGGCGTATACGCCCCCAAGGTGGCCTGGTTGACAGCACTACGCTCAAGATTCTAAACTACTGCCGCTCATATAAGCAGCGCCCCGGGGCCTCCCCAGCCCTGGGGAGAAACTGAGGAGGTGGAGAGACATGACTCGTCTCGTTCGGTGGTCGCCGGTCCGTGACTTCGCCGGGATGAGGGCCGAGATCGACCGCATGTTCGGCGAGTTCGGCTCGCTCGCGCCGGACACCCAAGTGACGCGCTGGACGCCGGCCATGGACGTCGCCGAGGCCGAAGACGGCTTCACGCTGACGCTCGATCTGCCGGGTCTTCGCTCGGAGGACGTGGACGTGAACCTCGACCGGAACGTGCTCACCGTCACCGGCGAGCGCTCCTTCGAAGAGGAGAAGGAAGGCACGTCCTACCATCGCGTGGAGCGCAGCTACGGGAAGTTCCAGCGGTCCCTCACGCTGCCACGCGACGTGGAGGCGGACGGGATCGAGGCCGCGTTCGACAACGGGGTCTTGACCATCTCGATCCCGAAGGCGGCCACGGCGAAGCCGCGCAAGATCGAAGTGGGCGCTTCGCGTTCGATCGACGTCTAGGAAGCACCGCGCGCGCTGAGCGACTCGAGGATGGATCCGCGCCCCACCACGCGCCCGATCCATTCCAGAGGTCGCTCCAGCGCGCGCGTCCCTCTTCCCCATGACGCCATCGGGTAGCGATCGGGATCGCCCTTTCCGGTGACGACAAGCTCGAGCGGACGCAGCGCCGACCGCACGATCACTTCCCGGAGGCTGCGCGCGTCGAAGCCGATCACATGGTCGGGGGGCCAGAGCCCGCACGCGAACTTGTCCCGCCGGTAGCGCCCTCGCGCCCGGTGCACCAGGTTGTAGGCGGCGTTGACCAGCGCGCGCGAGTTCGGCACCGCGATCGCCGCGACCCCGTTCGGCCGCAGGATCCGCGCGACCTCGGTCAGCAGCCCAACCGGGTCGGGCACGTGCTCCAGCACGTGCGTGAGCGAGACCGCGTCGAACGTTTCGTCTGCGAAGCCCGCTTGTTCGAGCGTACCGAGCCGCACCGGAACGCCCAGCGTGTCGCGCGCGAACGCAACGGCGCGCGCGCTCACGTCCACGCCCTCGACCTCCCATCCCGCGTCTCGCGCCGCCGCGAGCTGGAAACCGGTTCCGGTCCCCACGTCGAGGAACCGGCCCTTCGCGCCGGCGGCCTGCTCGATCCAGCCGAGCCGGTGCCGGGCTGCACGCCTGGCGCCGCGGTTCCAGGCGTCTTCGTCCGGCCGCGGCTCGGCCGAGGCGTAGTAGACCTCGTCGTAATGTGACCCGGCGACCTGGTCCGGCGAGGGCATCGGATCGACGAAGTACGCGCCGCAGTCGCGGCATCGCGCGTAGACGTACGGGTGCGGACGGGCGACGGGGTCCGACGGGGAACCGCAGATCGGGCAGTGCACGCCCGGGATGGTCGCCGGGTCTCCGGCGCCGGTCAAGACCGGCGCGTCAGCAGGTGGCCGACGCCGTGCAGGCCGCGAACTGCGACGCGCTGCGCACGACGACCTTGACCACCAGGTACGAGCCGGCGATTCCCTTCTCCGCATCGGCCGGGGCGACGGCTCCGCGAGGATCCCCGACCCAGAACAGGATCACCCACGGGCCCGCTTGGGCGGGCGCCGGCGTCCACCGGAAGTCGCCGGTGCGGGGGTCGATCGACATGCCGTCCGGCACGTCGCTCGTGGGCTTGGGTGTGACCTTCAATCCGCCCGCGGGAAGCTCGGTCACCGGGGCGATGACGAACGGGATGCCGAACCGGAGCGGGTCGTCGTCCCGGTCGCGCGCCTTGAGCTTCAGGTGGGTCTCTTCCAGCGGGTTGACGGTGTACACGTCGCGCTCCAGCGGCTTGAGGATCGGCGCGCGGTTGGGGATCAGCGTCCGATCGTGCACGAAGACGTCGGAAACGGCGTTGGAGTCTCCGGTCGCGACGCCGCCGTCGGCCGAAGCGAAGACGACGTGCTGCGCGTCGTAGGACATCGCGAGCCGCGTCGATGCGCCGCCGATCTCGGCGGCCTTGGGTCCGACCGAGACGCGACCGAGCGCCCGCTCGCGCGTGTCCACAAGGAAGACGTCGGTCGCTCCGTTGCCGTCGCCGGGGATCAGGTTCGTCGCGTCGGAGGCGAAGGCGATCGCATGGCCCTGCGAGGAGATCTGCGGGTTGTAGCTGTCGCCGTCGGCGGGAAGGCCGAGCAGCCCGCGCGACATGTTCTGCGGCGCGCCCTTGCCGACGCGGTCGTAGAGGTAGACGTTCCTTTGGTCGAGCGGGTTGGCGGCCAAGCCGTCCTTCTCGACGGGGAACTCATGCTCGCCGTTGACGTTCTTCGCCGCGGAGTCGGAGTCGATCACGCTCCACGCGACCATCGCCATGTGCCTTCCGTCGGCCGCGAGGGCGGGGGCGTCGAAGAACATCCGGTACTTCCCGTCGCGCGGCACCGCGCGCACCATCCTGGTCGTGTCCTTGTCTCGATTGAGGATGAGGACGTCGGACGACCACATCCCGCTCGTGCCGTCGCCGGCCACGTCCGGCGTGATCTCGGGTCCGCCCTGCTGTTCGGCCGCTTCAAGGGGCCGCAACGGCGCGCGCCGCGCACGACGCAGGTAGGCGACGTGGCGGCCGTTGTAACCGATGGTCGCCTGCTCGGTCCAGACCTGGAGCGGGGAGGAGGGCTCGGGCTCGATCGCGGGCGGGACGATTCGTTCGATCGCGCGCGAGCGGCGTGTGTAGACGAACGCGTCGGCGTGACGGTTGTCGTCACCCGCCGCCAGGTTGGTCGCCGCCGAGTCGAAGGTGATCCAGTCGCCGTAGAGCGATACGAACGGCCGGTTGCTCGGTCCGTTCGCTTGGGCTCCGCCGCGTCTGCGCGACACGAGCCGGATCGTGCCACGCTTCATGTCGCGCAGGAAGACGTCCGCGACGCCGTTCGTGTCGCCCTGCACGAGGTTGGTCGCTTCCGAGACGAACGCCAGCCATCGGCCGTCCACCGACATCGCCGGCGAGTAGGACGGGCCGTTGGCCTGCTTGCCGCCGCCGCCGCCCGACGCGCGCACGAGGCCGCCGCCGCTCTTCTTATGGAGGCCGTCGCCCCGGTCCTTCACGAAGACGTCCGCGACGCCGTTGGAGTCGCCCTCGACGAGGTTGGTCGCATCGGATGAGAAGGCGACGTAGCGCCCGTCGAGCGACATGGCCGGGCTCGTCAGGTCGGGCACCGTGATGGCCGGCGAAGGCCCGTTGGCCTGGCCGCCGCCCTTGCGCTCCGACGCACGCTCGGTCTTTCCGATCGTCGCGGAGGCAGGCGCGAGCGAGCCGGCGACGGCCACCAAGGCCGCGGCGCCGGCGAGCATGCGCACGTGCTGGCGTCGTTTCACGGTTCCGTGGGCGGGCGCGGGTCGGGGCGCCTCGAAGGGTCTAACGAGCGGTCTTGGACTGCGTTGTTGCCGCTATCGGCGAACTCGCCCCGGTGTGTCCGTTTCTTTCTTCGCGGTTCGGGGTCAGGTCGAACGGTGGACGAGCGTGGCGCGCGCCTGGTCGCGCGGTCTGACCAGGATCGTGTCGACGTTGACGTGGCTCGGGCGGGTGGCCGCCCACGCGACGCAGTCGGCGACGTCATCCGCCGTCAGGGGCGTCATGCCCTCGTAGAGCTTCGCGGCTCGTTCGGCGTCGCCGTCGAAGCGAACGAGCGAGAACTCGGTCTCGACCAGGCCCGGCTGGATCTCGGTCACGCGGACCGGCCGGCCCAGAAGCTCCAGGCGCAACGTCTCCGACAGCGCGTGCGCGGCGTGCTTCGCGCCGGTGTAGCCCGCACCGCCGGGGTAGGTCTCGACGCCGGCGATGGAGCCGATCGTGACGACGTGCCCGTCGCCGCTCGCCACGAGGGCGGGCAGCAGCGCGCGCGTCGTGCGCATCAGGCCCAGCACGTTGGTCTCCCACATCCAGATCCAGTGCTCGTCGAGCGCCTCGGCGATCGTCGAGAGCCCCTTGGCGCCGCCCGCGTTGTTGACGAGCAGGTCGCAGGCGGCCACCGCGCTCGCGAACGCCTCGACGCTCTCCGGGGCCGTGACGTCCAGGTGCATCCACCGGCAGCCGGTCTCGCCGGCGAGCGCCTCCAGCCGGTCGGTGCGGCGCGCGCCCGCGATCACCTCGAAGCCGTCGCGGGCGAGGCGGCGCACGCACGCCGCGCCGATCCCGGAGGACGCTCCGGTCACGACCGCGGTCTTCGCCATGGCGAGCGGTTGTAGCACGGGCGCCGCTCGCTGCGCATACTTGCGCGATGGCTCGATCTGCGCGCGTCGGAATCGACGTCGGCGGCACGTTCACCGACGTCGTGCTCGAGCTGGACGGCATGCTGTTCACGGGCAAGGTCCCGTCGACGCCCGCCGACCAGAGCGAGGGGTTCGCGCGCGCGCTCGACCACGTCGTGGAGGCCGCGGGCGGGCCGCTCGTCGCGGTGGTGGCGCACGGCACGACGGTCGCCACGAATGCGGTGCTCGAGCGGCGCGGAGCGCGCACCGGCTTGCTGACCACCGACGGGTTCCGGGACCTGCTGCTCATCGGACGGCAAGACCGGCCCGCGCTCTACGACCTGTTCGCCGACCGGCCGCCGCCGGTCGTCGCGCGTGAGGACAGCATGGGCGTGCGCGAGCGAGTGGCCGGGGACGGGTCGGTCGTGACGCCGCTGGACGAGGAGGGCGCGCGCGCGGCGATCGCGGCGCTCGTGGCGGCGGGATGCGAGTCGGTCGCGGTGTGCTTCCTGTTCTCCTTCGTGGACCCTTCGCACGAGCGGCGCGTGCGCGAGCTGTGCGCCGAGGTCGCTCCGTCCCTGCGCGTCTCGCTGTCCTCGGAGGTGCTCCCGGAGGTGCGCGAATACGAGCGCGCGTCGACGACGGCGCTCGACGCCTACGTGGGTCCCGTGGTCGAGCGCTACGTCGAGCGCCTGACGGAACGTGTCGCGGCGCCGGTGGTCGTGATGCGATCGGGCGGCGGGACGATGAGCGCGCCCGCGGCCGCTCGCGAGCCGGTGCACACGTTGCTGTCGGGCCCGGCCGCCGGGGTGCGCGGCGCGGCGCTGGTCGCCGCCGCGGCCGGGTTCGGCGACATCGTGACCTTCGACATGGGCGGCACGTCGACCGACGTGTGCCTCGCGGAGGACGGCGAGGCCGCGTTGGCGAGGGCGTCCGCGATCGGCGGCCTGCCCTTCGGAACGTCGGCGCTCGCGGTGCACACGGTCGGCGCCGGCGGTGGCAGCGTGCTGTGGATCGACGACGCGGGGGCGTTGCGAGCGGGCCCGCGCAGCGCGGGCGCCGATCCGGGCCCGGCGTGCTACGGGCGCGGCGGCGCCGAGCCGACCGTTACCGACGCGCACGTCGTGCTGGGTCACCTCGAGCAGACGCTCGACGGCGGCGTCGTGCTGGACGGCGCGGCGGCGCGCGACGCGATCGGCGCGCTGGCACGGCGCCTCGGGACGGGCGTCGAGGACACCGCGCGGGCGGGCCTTGCCGTCGCGCGCGCGGCGATGGCCGCGGCGATCCGGGTCGTGACGGTCGAGCGCGGCCGCGACCCCCGCGACTTCGCGCTGGTCGCGTTCGGGGGCGCCGGCCCGATGCACGCGACGGCGCTCGCCGACGATCTGGAGATGCGAACCGTCCTGGTCCCGCCCGCGGCGGGCATGCTCTCCGCGCTCGGGCTGCTCGCGGCGCCGCTCACCGGCGACGCGTCGGTCTCGCGCCCGATGGTCGATCCGGCCGTCGGCGCGATGGAGGCGGCGCTGATCGAGGTCGAGCAGCGGGCCGTCAAGGCCGTGAACGACCAGGGCGCCGAGGTCGAGCGGTGCGCTCGCTCGGTCGACGTTCGCTACCAGGGGCAGGCGCACGAGGTCAACGTGGCGGCCGACGACCTCGCACGCTTTCGTACTGCGTTCGAGCGCGAGCACCATGCGCGCTTCGGCTGGACGGCGCCGGGAGAGCCGGTCGAGTGCGTCACGTTCCGCGCGTCGGCGAGCGGCGCCGCGCCCTCGGTGTCGCTGCCCGCGCGCGGGAAGCCGGCGCACGTGGAAGGGCCGGTCGTGCTGCCGGCGGACGGCGCCACGGTCGTCGTGAGCGAGGGCTGGTCGGGCGACCGAGACGAGCGCGGGCTGCTCGTGCTGCGGCGGACGTGATGGACGCGCTCGGACTGGAGGTCGTGCGGCACGCGCTCGCGGGCGTCGCCGAGGAGATGGGCGTCGCGCTCCGGCGAACGGCGCACTCGCCCAACATCACCGAACGCGCGGACTGCTCGTGCGCGCTTGCGACCGCCGCCGGCGAGATGTGCGCGCAGGCCGAGCACATCCCCGTTCACCTCGGGGCGATGCCCGCGAGCATCGAGGCGTCGCTGGCGGCGTTCCCGTCGCTCGCCGACGGCGACGTGGTCATGGTGAACGACCCCTTCGCCGGGGGGACGCACCTGAACGACATCACCCTCGTCTCGCCGGTGTTCTTCGAAGGCGAGCGCGTCGGCTACGTAGCGAACCGTGCGCACCACGCCGACGTGGGCGGCGCGGCGCCCGGGTCGATGCCCGGCGGGGCGACCACCGTTGACGAGGAGGGCGTTCGCGTCGCGCCCACGCTCGCGTGGCGCGCGGGCGAGCCGGTCGAGGACGTGATCGGCCGCGTGGTGAACGGGTCGCGCGCTCCGGCGGAGCGACTCGGCGACCTGCGGGCGCAAGCGGGCGCGAACGCCGTGGGCGCCGCGCGCATGCGCTCGCTCGCCGCGCGCATGGGTCCGGCGGCGCTGGCGACCGCGATGCGAGCGCTCATCGACTACGGCGAGCGAGCCGTGCGCGCGGGCATCGCCGCTCTTCCCGACGGCGAGTGGAGCTTCGCCGACCGGATGGATTCGGCCGGAGCAGGCCGCGGTCCCGCGAGCATCGCGGTGCGCGTTCGCATCGAGGGCGACGAGCTGACGGTCGACTTCACCGGCACCGACGCGCAGGTCGAGGGGAACGTGAACGCCGTGCTGCCGGTGACCGTGTCGGCGGTGACCTTCGTCGTGCGCGCGCTGACCGGACCTGACGTGCCGCCGACCATCGGGAGCATGCGGCCGGTCGTCGTGATCGCGCCCCCGGGAAGCCTGGTGAACGCCCGCCCGCCGGTCGCGGTCGCCGCGGGCAACGTCGAAACCTCGCAGCGGATCGTGGACGTGCTGCTCGGCGCGTTCGCCGAGGCGATCCCGGCGCGCGTGCCCGCAGCCTCCCAGGGAACGATGAACAACCTGCTGATCGGCAACGATTCCTTCGCCTACTACGAGACCATCGCGGGCGGGCAGGGAGCGCGCCCGGATCGCGACGGGATGGACGGCGTGCACACCGGCATGACCAACACGAAGAACACGCCCGCCGAGGCCATCGAGTACGCCTACCCGCTGCGCGTCCTTCGCTCGGAGCTGCGTGAGGGAAGCGGCGGAGCCGGTCGCTGGCGCGGCGGCATGGGAATCAGGCGCGAGGTCGAGATCCTCGCCGATCGGGCGACGCTGACGCTGCAGACCGAGCGACGATCGTCGCGCCCGTGGGGCCTGGCGGGCGGCGCGGACGGCGCGGCCGGCCGCAACGCGCTTGTCCGCGGCGGCGCCAAGCGGGAGCTGCCCGACAAGTGCACGGTCGAGGTCGAGAAGGGCGACGTGGTGATCGTCGAGACGCCCGGCGGCGGGGGCTGGGGCCGGCGGTAGGCTTCCGGCTCGCCATGGCCATCATCGACGTGACGATCCGCGACGCTCGCCCCGACGAGGCCGTCGCCGTCGCCGAGGTCATCGACGCCGCCTATTCCATGTACGACGAGCAGCAACGCGCCTTGGGTGCCGAGCGGTGGACGCTCTATCGCGAGTATCGGGAGTCCATGCTGAACGTCGCCGAGCGCATGGAGCTGGCGGACGTGCTGGTCGCCGAATCGGGCGGCCGCCTGGTGGGAACGGTCACGTTCTACCGGCCGGGCGAGGCCTACGAGGAAGGCTGGGACGACACGGTGGCGGGCGTGCGCCTGCTCGCCGTGCATCCCGGCGCGCGCGGGGCGGGAATCGGGCGCCGCCTCACGCAGGAGTGCATCGACCGCGCGCTGATGTTCGGCGCGCGGGCGCTCGGCCTGCACACGACCGAGTTCATGGCCGTCGCCCGCGAGCTGTACGTCCGCATGGGCTTCATCCGCACCCCCGAGTTCGACCTCGTGACCGATGACGGCCTGGTGATCGAGGCCTACCGGCTCGAGTTGTAGCCCGGCGCCTAGAGGAAGGCGCGCAGGTTGTCGAGGGCCGCTTCGGCGAGCGGGCCTTCGGCCTTCAGCGAGGTCTCGTCGCGCGTCGCGCGCCGCACGCCCAGCAGGCAGAACTCGAGCGCGTCGCCGGTGACGGCGTTGTCGGCGTCGGCCGGTCCAAGCTCCCACGTTTCGTCGCCGAAGGTCAGGGTCGCGCGCAACGTGCCGGGCGGCTGCTGCGCCTGGGCGTAGCCGAGCGCGTAGGGGACCGCGCGCAGCGACAGGAAGGCGATGCTCTTCAGGCGCGGTGATATCGACGGCCCCAGTCCGAGCGCACGCCGGATGTCGTAATGGTGCGCCCAGTGTTCCATCAACCGTGCGGTCACCATCATCCGCGCGCTCATCCCGAGGCCCCAGTTGATGCGGACGCCGGGGTCGCACTCCGTGAGCGCGGCGCGCACCCCGCTCGCGGAGTCGCGAAACCAGGCCAGCACCTGCTGCGGCGTCATGGCCCGGCCCCGCTCGCACCCCGATTCGGTGAGCGCGTCCGGCGAGGAGAACTCCTTGGCGTACTCGTTGAGCGGGCGCGGCCCGCCGAGCACGGTGTCGACGCAGATCTCGTTCGTGTCGGCCAAGTGCGAGACCTGGTCGCGGATGTCCCAGCCTTCCGGCGTCGTCGTGAGGGACCACTGCTCGTCCCTGAGGTCGGTGAGCAGGCGGTCGATCTCGTCGTGCTCCGCCTTCAGATCCGCGATCGCGTCTTCGATCCCAGCCATGGCCGGGACACTAGCAGGCGCCCACGGTTACGCCTTGACGACGATGGTCTTGGCCACCTTGTCGTGCAGGCACTGCTTGTATCGGTCCCACAAGGGCCAGAGGAGGTCGACCAGCGTGCCGAGGGGAACGAAGCCGGCGATCGCCATGATGAACCAACGCATGAAGGCTTCCCCGTAACCGATCGGTCCGGCGTCGGATGCTCGAACCACCCTGATGTTGAGCGCCATCTTGCCCAGCGTCTGGCCTCTCGCTCCCTCCATGACGGGTTTGTAGACGACCGACACGAGGGCGAAGGACCCGAGGAGCAGGAACGGTCCCAGCGACTCGGTGGCGATGCCGAGCGCAAGGAGGAGCAGGAGGATGCCGACGATGATCACGGCGTCGATCAGGTAGGCGCCCACTCTCGTTCCCCATTCGGCGAGCGGCGCGTTCGCCACCGGCCCCCCGAGCCGCGTCAGGTCCACGGCCGGCGCCGCTCCCGGCCCCGGATGGCCGCACTTCGGGCAGGCCACGGCGGAATCGGATATCTGGTTCCCGCAGTTCGAGCAGTAGGCCATGGGCCACCTCCGCGCGCATTCTCCGCGACCGGGATCGCCGAAGCAAGGACGCGCCCGCGCGCGCTATCCGGCGGCGCGCAGCGTGGCCACGCCGACGGCAAGCGCGAGCATCGGAACGCCGGGGACGAGCCCGCCGATCGCGATGCCGATCATGCCGCCGGTCGCAAGCAGCGCTCCGGCCACCGTCGTCCGCGAGGAGGCGGCGCGCGGCCGAGTCGCCCGAAGGCTCCGGACCTCCAGGCGCGCGAACAGAGCCACGAACACCGCGAGGAAGGCGGCAAGCGCGAGCATCCACGCCGGCCGGAGCGCCCACCACGCGCCCGAACCGGGTTCGGGCTGTGGCAGGCCGGCCGGGAACAGCACCACGGCGCCCACCACCAGCGCGGTCATGTGCCACAAGAACAGGGTCATGACGACGGTGTTCGCCGCGACGACGGCTCGCCACGGACGCTCACGCCGCAGCCAGCGGTTGACGGCCGGCCGGGCGAGCAGCGCCAGGCCCACCATCCAGAGCCCGTGCATCGCGAGCGCGAGCGTCGGCGGGGCGTTGTTGGAGTCCGCCGCTCCCGGTACGCCGACCATGCTCACCGGGTACAGGCCGGTTGCGGCGAACGTGACGACGACGCCGGCGCCGATCGCGGCGAGCCCCGCCACGGCCGCGCGGCCGGCGCGGTCGAACGAGCCGTCGGCGAGCAGGAAGCCGAGTTGATGGGGAACCAGCCAGACCAGGGCATAGTTGAGCGGTCCGACGGGCGCCCCGAAGTGCCGGCTCGCGCCGTCGACGACCGCGGCGCCGGCGAGCAGCGCGAGCGGCACGCGCGCGCCGTAGCGTTCGTGTGCGCGAATCAGCGCGGGCGCCATCAGCACGACTACGAGATAGACGCCTAGGAACCAGAGCGGGATTGCCACGAGCGTCGCCAGCTCGGCGGAGAAGCCCGTGCTGACGCCGGCCGCGCGGATCGCCACGACGGTCGCGAGCCACACGCCGGCGAATACCGCGGTCGGGCCGAGCAGCCGCCGGAAGCGGGAGCGAACGAACGTTCCGTAGTCGCGTCGCGATCGCCATGCGACGAAGTTGCCGAAGCCTCCCGCGAAGAAGAACAGCGGCATCACCTGGAGGCCCCAGGTCAGCCATTGCGCCCACGGGACGACCGCGAGCGCGTTCTGCCCGGTGAACACGCCGCCTTCGAAGGCGACGACGGCGAGCAGCCAGTGGCCGAGCACCACGACCGCGATGGAAGCGGCGCGAAGCAGGTCGACGAAGCGGTCCCGCGTGACGGGGGTGGTGCGCGCGAGCGTTGCGATGGTGTCCATGGCCGTCGAGTGTCGCACTCGCGCGCCGCGCCGGCCATCGGTCGACCGACCGATCCGCGCGGGCCTACCTTCCCATCTTCGTCTGGGTAGGTCCGGCAACGCTCGCCTGTGTGACGGCGAGCCGCGGGACCGGCGTCTCCAGGACCCCGCGCAGGATCTGCAGGGCGCGCGGCTCGACCCGGTAGTACACCCACGTCCCGCGCTTCTCGCGCGTGAGGAACCCCGCTTCGTGGAGCACCTTGAGGTGGTGGCTGACGGTCGGCTGGGAGAGCCGCGCGGGCCGGGCAAGGTCGCACACGCAGCTTTCGGCTGCGGGCTGAGCCGCGATCAGGCTGAGCAGCCGCAGTCGCGCGGGGTCCGAAAGGACCTTGAACGCCCCGGCGACCTGTGTGGCCTCTCGCGCGGACAGCGCGGCCTGTCAGAACAGGGCGCCGGCCAGCTCGCGGCGAGCTTCCAGCGCGCGCGGATCCTCGGGGCTGAGCGTGTCCAGGAGCCGGACGAGGTGCGTTCGGAGCGCGTTTCGGTCGAGGCCCGCGCGGATCCCGTCGACCAGCAGGGCCGACGCCTCGCCGATCGCGCCGGCCGCGAAGAGCGCGTCGGCGAGCGCGGTTCGGGCCTCGACGTCCGCGGGATTCTCCGCGAGGCGGGCTTCGAGCGCCGTGCGGTCCGCGGTGCCCACGCGCTGAGCCAGCTCCACGCGCTCGACGGCGGCCTTGGCCTCGGTTCGTCCCGGCTCGTGCCCGAGCGCCTCGCGGTAGGACTCGAGCGCGCGATCGAGATCGCCTGCCTCCTCCGCCCGCCCGCCGGCTTCCATCGCCAGGTCGGCCTCGGACGGCCCGAGTTGCGCGAGCCACCGGCGCACGCTCGCCTCCGGCAGCGCGCCGACGAACTCGTCGACCTCCAGGCCGTCCTTGAACGCGCGAACGGCGGGGATCCCTTGGACGCCGAACGCGCCGGCCAGGCCCGGGTTGCGGTCGACGTCGACCTTCGCCAGCACCCAGTCGCCCTGCGCCTGCGTCGCGAGTCGCTCCAGCATCGGGCCGAGCGTTCGGCACGGTCCGCACCAGGCGGCCCAGAAGTCGACCACGACGGGGACCTCCTTCGAGCGTTGCAGGACGTCCCGCTCGAACGTGGCCTCGTCGACGTCGTAGACGTGTACGCCGTTCACAAGGGCAAGGATATCGGCGCGCGCGGTGGGTACGCGTCGCCGGCTCGGTAGACTGGGCGTTTTCCAGCGGGAGGTTTCGGCCATGGACGTGCGGGGCAAATCGGCGTTGGTGACGGGTGGAGCATCGGGGCTCGGACGGGCGACGGTCGAGGCGCTGCTTGCGGGCGGCGCGAGCGTCGTGATCGCCGACCTGCCGACGTCGGAGGGCGAAGCGGTCGCCAAGGAGCTTGGGGAGCGCGCGCGGTTCGCGCCCATCGACGTCACGAGCGAGGAGGACGGTCGCGCCGCGGTCCAGACGGCGGTGGGCGCCTTCGGGGCGCTCCACGTCGCGGTGAACTGCGCGGGCGTCGCGTGGGCGCAGCGAACGGTGAGCAAGGACGGTCCGCACCCGCTCGATCTCTTCGCCAAGGTCGTCACCGTCAACCTCATCGGCACCTTCAACATGACGCGGCTCGCCGCGGCCCAGATGGTGAGCCAGGAGCCGATCGACGGCGAGCGCGGCGTGATCGTGAACACGGCTTCGATCGCCGCCTTCGACGGCCAGATCGGCCAGGTCGCCTACGCGGCGTCGAAGGGCGGCGTGGTGTCGATGACGCTGCCGGTCGCGCGCGACCTCGCGGCCCGGCTCATTCGCGTCTGCACGATCGCGCCCGGCACGATGAACACGCCGATGCTCGCGCTGCTGCCGCAAGAGGCGCGCGACGCGCTCGCGGCGGGCATCCCGCACCCGAGCCGGCTCGGCGAGCCGAGCGAGTTCGCGGCGCTCGTCCGGCACATCTGCGAGAACCAGTTCCTCAACGCCGAGACCATCCGCCTGGACGGCGCGCTCCGCATGCCGCCGAAGTAGGTGTCGGTGGCGCGCCGGACGGTTGCCGGAGCCCTCGCCCTCGCGGCGATCGCGGCGAACGCCCAGCCGGCGAGCGCAGCGCCGAAGCGGCTCGCGATCGGGGACTCGGTGATGCTCGGGGCGCGCGACGAGCTGAAGGAGGACGCGGGGTTCCGGCGGGTGGACGCCGACGTCTCGCGGCAGTTCTACGCGGCCGACAACCGGGTTCGGTACTGGAAGCGCCGGGGCGTCCTGCCGCGCGTGGTCTTCATCCACCTCGGCAACAACGGCCGTGTGCTGGCCGCGGATTGCGACGACGCGGTGCGGGCCGCGGGAAGCTGGCGCTCCGTGTTCTTCGCGACGCTGAAGGTCCCGCGATCGTGGCGCAAGCCGAACAACGTCCAGTTGCGGGCGTGCGCCAAGCGGCACGCGAACGCCTACGTGATCGGCTGGAACCGGTACAGCAAGGACCACCCCGAGTGGTTCGCGAGCGACGGGTTCCACCTGAGCCCGCTCGGACAGGACAGGTACGCGGCGTTCGTGGACCGGCGGATTACGCGAGTCGTGTAACGGCTCACGCCGCGCGCGGCGCCGAGGAGTTCAGAAAGCCGGCGACGAGATCGGTGAACTCGTCGCGCCGCTCGATCCACATTTGGAAGGGCTCCGGCCAGATCGACGCGCGCGCGTTCGGGATGAGGCTGGCCAGCTCTCGCGCGACGTCCGCCGGGTGCGTCGGGTCGCCTTCGTGGCCGGCGACGAGCACCGCGGCCGTCGCCCGCGCGAGCACCGCGCGATCGGCGACGGGCGGCGTCCCGCCGGCATAGGCGCGCATGGCGCGCGGGACGCCGGTGGCGTTCATGCGCAAGACTTGCGCCCGGATCTGCCCGGCCCAGCGCGGGTCCGCCGCGAGCGCCGACCGGCGCGGGTCCGCGACGTGCTCGGCGACCTCGTCAAGCGGCAGCGTCTCGAGCATGCGCGCCATCTCCAGCTCGCCGTCCCGGTTCGGGCACGGGCCGTCGACCTGGCTCGGCATGACGAGCACCGCCTGCTCGAGCCGTTCCAGCAGCGGCAGGATCGCGGCGGCGCCCAGCGAGACGCCGAGCGCGCGCGTGGCGCCGGCGTGGTCCACGACGAATCGCAGGTCGGCCGCCATCGCCTCGTGATCGAAGGACTCGGCGTCGGCCGAGCTGCGCCCGTGGCCCCTGAAGTCGAAGAGCACGCGCGTGCCGTGGACGGGGATCGTCAGGTGGCGCACGTCCTCCAGCGAGGACCCGAGCCCGTGGGCGAAGACGGTGACCGGCTCACCCGCGCCGATGCGCTCGATCCAGAGCGAGCACCCGGGCCCGCGAACCAGCCCGCGCGCGCCGTCCGGCGCGCCCATCAGCCCTTGCGCGCCTTGACCTCTTCGGTGAGCTGCGGGACGATCTTCAGCGCGTCGCCGACGATCCCGAGGTCGGCCAGCGAGAAGATCGGCGCGTCGGGGTCCTTGTTGATCGCGATGATGCGGTCCGAGGACTTCATGCCGACGATGTGCTGCGTGGCGCCGCTGATGCCGATCGCGACGTAGACCTTCGGCTTGACCGTCTTGCCGGTCTGCCCGACCTGCATGGCGTAGGGAACCCAGCCCGCGTCCACGACCGCGCGCGTCGCGCCGACGGCGGTGTTGCCGATGGCCGCGGCCAGGTCGTCGAGCAGGGAGAAGTTCGACGGGTCCTGCAGACCGCGGCCGCCGCTGAGGACGACCGGCGCGTCTTCGAGCTGGATGCCCTCGGCTTCCTTCTCGTGGCGGGCGGTGACCTTCGCGCCGGCGACGCCGGCGAGGTCGATCGTCACCGGGACGACCTCGGCGGTGCCGCCGGAGGGCGACGCCTCCGCGGACTTCGGACGGATGAGCACGATCTTCGGGTCGGGACCTTCGAAGGACACGTCCACGATCTGCGCGCCGCCGAGGATCGCGGTCTGCGCCGAGTCGACCGAGGGCACGCCGGTCGCGTTGCTCATCAGCGCCGAGCCGGTCTTGGCCGACAGGCGCGAGGCGACGTCGCGGGCCTCGTAGGTCATCGGGAACAGGACGACGTTCGGCGCGTGCTCGGCCGCGAGCGTCGCGAGCGCGTGCGCCGCCGCCGACGCGATCACGTCGTGGTAGGCCGCGTCGTCGCTCGCGAACACCTTCGTCGCTCCGTACTCACCGAAGGTCGCCGCCGCCTCGGTCGCGCCCGGCCCCAGGACGACGGCCTCCAGCTCGCCGCCCAGCTCGCGCGCCATCGTCAGCAGCTCGAGCGTCGTCTTGTACCCGGTGGACCCCGGAGTGGGATCGCCGTACACCCAGATCTTCGCCATCGCTTTGCGGCCGGCGCGCCGGCCCGACCCTCCTTAGATGACCTTGGCTTCCTTGAGGAACTCCGCGATCTTGGCCGCGCCGGTCCCGTCGTCTTCGAACTTCTCGCCCGCGCCGCGCGCCGGCGCCGGCTCGATCTTGGCGATCGACTGCGTCGCGCGCACGTCGTCCGCGCTCAAGCCGAGGTCCGCCACGGTGAGCTGCTCGACCGGCTTGGACTTCGCCTGCATGATCCCCTTGAAGGTGGGGTAGCGCGGCTCGTTGACGCCGGCCGTCACGGTGACGAGCGCCGGCAGCGCGCACTCGACGTCGTCGTAGCCCTTCTCGGTCTGGCGCTGCACGTGCAGCGTGCCGTCCTTCACGTCAAGCTCCTTGGCGAAGGTCGCCTGCGGCAGGCCGAGCAGCTCGGCCACGGTGCCGGGCACCGTGCCGGTCGAGCCGTCGGTGGACTCGACACCCGCGATCACGAGGTCGTAGCTTTCGCGCTTGATCGCCGCCGCCAGGACGCGCGCGGTGGCCAGCCCGTCGGCGCCTTCGAGCTGCGGGTCGGTGACGAGGATGCCCTTGTGCGCGCCCATCGACAGGGCGCGCCGGATTGCCTCCATCGCGTGGTCCGGCCCCATCGAAAGGACCGTCACCTCGCCGCCGCCGGACTCGGTCAACTGCAGCGCGGCTTCGACGCCGAACTCGTCGCCCGGGTCGAGCACGTTCGTGCCGCCCGTGCGCTTGATCCGACCGTCCACCAGCTCGTAGGGATTGTTCGGATCGGGGATCTGCTTGACGCATACGAGAACGTTCATGGTCGAAGGGTTTTATCGCAGCGGGCGGCTCAGGGCGAATCCGGCGCGATTGCCCCGGGAGCGGCATAGGACAGGAGCCGCTCGGGCGTGACGACCATCAGCAGGCCGACCCAGGAGGCCAGCGCGCCCTCGTCGTCCCGGAAGGGCGCGCGCACCTCCAGCGGCGCGTCCATCGGCTCGATCAGCCGGGCCGTCCCCTCGGCGATCACGACGACGTGCTCGTCGTCCTCGCCGTGGGTCACGACCAGCGAGCAGGACGGCTGATGGCGGACGTTGCGAACTCGCTGTGCGTCCGGGAGCGTGCCGATCACGAACCGCGTCCCGACGAGCGCGTACCCGACCGGCGCCGCATGCGGCCGGCCGTCGGGCCGCACGGTCCCCAGGATCGCATAGCGCTTCGCGCCGAGGTAGGCGGCGAGCGCCTCGCCGGTCATTCGCCGCTCGGGCGGGAACGCGTTGCGGGTCGCCTCGGACGCGCGCGCGAAGCTCGCTTCCTGGATGCGCGCGAGCGCGGCCGCCGTCTCGTCGGTCACGCCGGCGTCAGGGACCGCAGCTCGTCAACGCGTTCGATCGAAAACGACACGCCCCCGCTCTTCCCGGTCGTGTAGTCGTCGAGCCTGACCGCAAGCGAATGCTCGGGCGCGATCCAACTGGTGACGTCGGAGTGCTGCTCGGCGTCGTCTTCGACGACGTCGATCAGCACGTGCAGCACGACGGTGTCGACCGCCGAGCCGCCGATCGTGACGACCTCGGTCCCCTCGACGCTCACGCGGATGGTCACCTTCATCCGTCCGCACCTCGACGAGGACCGCCACGAGTCCCCGGTCTCCAGCGGGAGCGCGACCAGCGTCATCGGCTCCTCCATCGAGCACGCGTACTCCCGGCCGCCGAACCTCGTCGCCGTGGCGAGCAGCGTCACCCGGTCGCCGCCGAAGCGCAACCGTTCGGTCAGGGTGAAGTCGTCGGAGTATTCGCGGACCTGCTTTTGCACGCCGTTCTTGGGTGGCGAGACGACGAGGGTTCCCGTCGGATCGAAGGGGACCTCGAGCGCGCCGAACGTGATGCCGCCGTCCTGCGTGTACGTGTAGGTGCCGGTCGCGGGCGGGCGCGTACGCGCGACGGCGGCAGCTCCCCCTGCGGTTCCGGGCGCGGGATTTCCCGACGTCGACGACTCGGCCCCGGGGCCGGCCGAAGCGCCGGCCGAGGCCGCGGCCGGCGCGGAGGATCGCGCCGGGTCGCTTGCCGAAGCGGTCGTCGTGCCGGCGACGGGAGGAGTGGTTGCGCTGCAGGCGCTCGCGCCCAACGCAAGCAGGACCAGGAGCCGCGGCATCCCCGGCACGCTACCAGGCTCACCGAAGCGGCATCAGGTTCCGTGCGGGATGGCCCTCTATCGGGCGTCAGGGTCGAGGTAGTACACGGCCTTGAGGGGCAGCAGCTGACGGTCCCTTGGCGCGATTCGATCGAAGTGCCCGATCCACAGGTCGAACAGCTTCGTCGCGTCGATCAGGGTCAGCCGCCGACGCTCCTGGCCCCGAGCCTCAACCTCGGCCTCCTTGGTGAATCCGCCCAGGCTCACGACGATTCCGACGTCTTGCTCGCCGAGGATCGCCATAAACGAGCGAAGTTCCGGCGCGCCGATCTTGTCGTGCCGCCGCTTTACCTGGACCTTGATCCGAGGAAGGCTGGCACCCAGCGGATCGGTAAAGGCGAGCACATCGATTCCCCGGTCGGGACCCGGCGGTGACACCCACGCGACGTGATAAGCCATTGCCTCGAGCAATGCCTTGACGAGGTTCTGGAAGTCATAGGGGTTCTGCTCGTGCAAGAACTCTTCGATCTCGCGCCACGCCGCTTCCTCTGCCTCCTCTAGAACGACCGCGCCCTGGGGATCGCCTTCTGCCGCATCGTCGGGAGGGGGTTCGGGTTGCGTCGCCTTCCATGCGAGATAGAGTTGAACGGCTTCGGTTTGGAAAGCGTGGGGATCTGTAAGCTTCTGTAGGGCTTCCTGACCGGCATCTGTCACCGACCAAATGCCCTTCGTCTTCACAAGCCAACCTGCCTTTACGGCGGGGATCGTCGCGAAACGAACCAGCTTCTCAAAGCGCCGCGTGCCCGGCCGAGAGGGATAGTCGCCAGCCTCGTAGTCCGTGAGTTCCAGGCGCTCGGCGAGGGCGCGCAAGACGTCGCTGGCCTGCATTTCGTTCCCGTGCTCCAGAACGATTTCGATCACGCCCCGCACGTACTCACCTTGGCGCTCACGCACGCTCGTCATGCCGGGGGAGTTTATCCATGCGCGGGTCATCGTCGCGCGCGGCGGTGGGCCTCCCGCGATGTGTGAAGTACGGGTTCGAGCCCCGTCGGGTCCACCCCTCAACTTCGTTGGGGGACCAACGCCGAGGCAGCAAGCTCGGGAGTCGCGCTGCCTCGCCACCCGGCACTTGTGATCGGCGAAGCTCTATGTGAGGATTTGTCCTGCGGGAGTGCCGCCCGAACGCCACGGGCGACTTCACACGCGAAGGAGTGAGGGAAGCCCTCGCTCCTTTTGCTTCTCCGCCATGCGTTGGGAACGGCGGAACCGATGTTGCGGTTGCATGCTCTGTCCTTCGCTGGCTCGGCAGGCCGTCACATGGGCGGCCCGGGCTCGGTCTGAGCCCTCGTACGAGACGTCGTCCGTCGCGTCGTCACTACTTCAGGTCTTCGTGCGCGCGGTGCATGACCGTGTAGCATTCGCAAGCGGTCGCCTCGAGCGCCGCCCGGTCGCGAATCTCGATGTGACCGCGCACGGAGCCGACGAGGCCGGCCTTGCGTAAGGTGGCCATCGCATCGCTGACGCTGGCCCGCCGTATGCCGAGCATGAAGCCGAGGAACTCGTGGGTGAGGAAGAATCTGTCGGACCCCACCCGGTCGTGGATCATGAGCAGCCAGCGCGCGGAGCGCTGTTTCGTGTTGTGCAGTCGATTGCACGCGACTGCCTGTCCAACCTGAACGAGCAGGACCGCGAGATAGTGGTTCATGACTTGGTGGAGCGCACTGGTCGGGCCGACGGCGTCGCGGAAGTCGTCCGCGGGCATCACCAAGTGGTCGCCGACGATCTGCGCAACGCATTCCGCCGGGGCGGAGGTCGCCGCGCCCAGGAACACCGAGGCCGCCGTCGTGCCCTCGTTGCCGATGGTGGTGACCTCGATCGCGGAGCCGTCGGAGAGGCGAGTGACCAACGACAGAACGCCGTTGATGGGGAAGTGGACGTGTCTGACCGGTCTCCCCTGCCGGAAGAGCGTCTCTCCTATGGGGATGGAGACCCGCTTCATGCCCCGGAGCATGGCGGTGCGCTCGGCTTCCGGGAGCTGGTCGAGCAGTCGGTTGCCTGAGATGGGAGCCGTGCTCATGGCTGTTTCACGGACTTCACGCCCGAGGGATCGAACCCCGTCGCTCATCTCGCTCATCTCACCATGGCGAATAGGTAGGAATCAAGTCTCGGCTTTGGTACGCAACCGCGCAGACGGCATGCCGGGCGTGACCGAAGATGGCTCTATGCGCGCCGAGCAAGAGAAGGCGAGGCCTCGGCGCCGGGTCGTTCCGAGCGCAGTCACCGCAGTCTCGACGAACGGGTCGGGGCCGGCGACGAACGGGTCGGGACCGGCGACGAACGGGTCGGGACCGGCGAGAGCCGCGGAAACGCTGCGTCTCGACCTTCTTGCGCACGACCTGAGGAACCAGCTCACGTCCGTCTTCGCGATCGTCATGACGATGCGCTCGACGGTCGGGACGATGTCCAGGGCGGATCAATCGGACATGCTCGATCGTCTCCGGGTCAAGACGACGACCATGCAGCGCCTCCTGGTTGCCTTTCTGGACCTGCAACGCATCGAGAGGAATGGCTTCCTTTCGCCCCCGGAGGCGACCGACGTCAGCGTGGTCGTGCGCCAGGTTGTCGATTCGGTCGGCACTCCGGATCATCCGATCGAGCTGGTAGCGCATCCCCTGTTGGCCGAGGTGGATGCCTTCCTGCTGGAGCGAATCTTGGAAAACCTCCTTTCGAACGTGAACGTCCACACGCCTCCGGGCACAGCCGTCCGCGTCGTGCTGGAACAGGCGCAGTCGGGCGTCCTGCTGCGCGTCGACGACGCGGGAGGAGGCGTGCCCGTCGAGGAGCGTGAGCTGGTATTCGAGCGGCATCGTCGGGGTTCGACCCTTGGGCCCGGGGCCGGGTTGGGCCTTTCCATCGTGGCCGAGTGCGCCGCGTTGCACGGCGGCCATGCCTGGACGGAGGAAAGCCCCGGAGGCGGCGCTTCGTTCCGGGTGTTCCTGCCCACCGACGGAAAGGACCCCGGCGCTCCGGTCTGACAGGCCCGGCCTGCACACGGCCGCGGTTTCGGGAGCGCGGGGCGCGCACCGGTCGCGGGAACCTGCGGCCTCGATCCTTCCGCGCGGTAGCATCCGAGGCATGAGCGAGCACGCGCGCGTCTACCCGATCTCAGCCGTCCCCGATCCGCCTCTCGGTTTGGAACACGCAATCGAGCAGATGGCGCACCTGGCGCTCGGGCTGAGCGCGCTGCTGATCGGCGCGGCTCGTCAGGGACTCGCTCGCGCGCGCGGCGCGCCGGAGGCCCCCGCCGAGATGCCGCCGTTGGCTGGCGCTGCGCTCGGGCTCGCGACGGAGGCCACTCGTGTCGTCGCGCGCGCGTTGGGAACGCTCGAGCGCGGACTGGCTCCGATCACGCCCGCGGTTCGCGCGATGAGCGGCGGCCCGATCGTCGACCACTTCGACCGCGCGTGGCGTCAGGCCAGACCGGCGATCGACGAGCGCGCCGCCGCGGTCATCCGCGAGGTGACCACCGCGGTGGTCGGCGCCGCGCTGAACGAGACCGATCTGTCGGCGATGGTTGCAAGGCGCATCGACCCCGTGCGCGTCGTGACGCAGATCGACCTGGAGTCGGCGCTGCGACGAATCGACGTGACCGAACTCGCGCAGCGCGTGGTCGATCAGGTGGCGCCCGAAGCCGTCGCATCCCGGATCGACATTCCGCAGATCGCGCGCCGCGTGGCCGAGCAGATCGACGTCGGGACCGTCGCGCGCCGTGTGCGAGACGAGCTTGATCTGCCCGCGCTGTTCCAGCAGGCGCTTCCCACGGCGGCGCGCTTGCAGGGTTCCACGGCCGAAACGCTCGGCAAGGTGGTCGATCGCGTCAAACGCTGGACCACCGAGCAGCGCAGGCCTTGACGCGACGCCGGCCGCCCGTGCGGGATGAGCTGGCCCACCTATCCGAGCGTGCGGACCTGAGCGGCGTTTGCCCGTGCGCCGAGCTGCGGGCAGACTGCCCGGCATGACCGAGGGACACGGCGGCGACCAGGTGGCCGAAGCGCTCCGCGCGCACGGCATCGACCGGATTTACACGCTGTCGGGGGGCCACATCTTCCCCATCTACGACGGGCTTCACACGCGCGGGATGCGCATCGTCGACGTCCGGCACGAGCAGCAGGCGGCGTTCGCGGCGGAGGCGCACGGCAAGCTCACCCGCACGCCGGGCGTGACCGCGCTCACCGCCGGGCCCGGCGTGGTGAACGGCATGAACGCGCTCGTCTCGGCGCGGTTCAACGGCTCGCCGATGCTGATGCTCGGCGGGCGCGCGCCGCAGCTTCGCTGGGGACAGGGGAGCCTGCAGGAGATGGACCACTTGCCGCTCGTCTCCAGCGTCACCAAGCTGGCCGAGACGGTCTTCGAGACCGAGCGGATCGGCGCGCGCACGTCCGCGGCGATCGAGGCCGCGGGCGCGCGGCACCGGGGCCCGGCGTTCCTGGACTTTCCGATGGACGTTCTCTTCGGGCGGTGCAAGTACGAGGCGCCGGCGCCCGCTCCGTCCGGGGACGAGTCGCTGTCGGGCACGATCGGGGACGCGGTCGCGTTGCTGAGCGGCGCCGAGCGGCCTGTGGTCCTGATCGGCTCGGACGTGTGGGCCGACGGGGCGGAGAAGGCGGCGCGCGAGCTGGTCGAGTCCCTCCGCATCCCGGCGTTCATGAACGGGATGGGCCGCGGGATCCTTCCCGCCGATCACGCGCTGGCCTTCAACAACGCGCGCGGGCACGCGCTGCAGGCCGCCGACGTCGTGCTCGTCGCGGGAACGGCGCTGGACTTTCGCGTGGGATTCGGGTCCTTCGGCGAAGCCAAAGTCATCCACGTCATGGACCACGGCGCCGGAATCGGGACGCACGCCTCGCCGGCCGCGGCGATCTGGGGGCCGCTCGGCGCGGCGCTCGAGGCGCTCGCGGCGGCGACGCCGGGCGACCACGAGTCGTGGATCGGCTCGCTGCGCGCGATCGAGGAGGAGAAGCGCGCGTCCTTCGAGGCCGACCTCGGATCGAGCGCCGTCCCGATGCACCCCGCGCGCGTGTACGGCGATCTCGTGCCGCGCCTCGCGCGCGACGCGATCGTGATCGCCGACGGCGGCGACTTCGTGTCTTTCGCCGGCAAGTTCGTGCCGGTGTTCGAGCCGGGCGGCTGGCTCGATCCGGGTCCGTACGGCTGCCTGGGAACGTCCGCGGGCTATGCGCTCGCGGCCGGGCTGCTCTATCCGGAGCGCCAAGTCGTCGTGTTGCTCGGCGACGGCGCCGCGGGGTTCAGCCTCGCCGACTGGGACACGCTCGTTCGCTTCGGCGTGAACGTGACGCTGGTCTGCGGCAACAACGGGATCTGGGGACTGGAGAAGCACCCGATGAAGTTCGTCTACGGCTACGACGTCGCCGCCGACCTGCGCCCCGAGACGCGCTACGACGAGGTCATGACGGCCCTGGGCGGCCACGGCGAGCTGGTCCGCGGACCCGACGAGCTGGGTCCCGCGCTCGACCGCGCGCTCGCCGCCGAAGGCCCGAGCCTCGTGAACGTCCTCACCGATCCCGAGATCGCCTACCCCCGCACCGCGAACCTCGCCTGACGTGCGGTCGTCCTGGACTCCAATGACAATCTTTCTACAATGCGGCCATGAAGAAACGGCTATACATCTGGCCGCTGGTCGCGGCGACGCTCGCCGCTGGCGCGGTTGTCGGAGTCGGACTGATGTGGGGTTTTGCGAGCGTCCCTTCGGCGCTTGGATCGCTCCTCCTGCTCTTGGCGGTTGCGATCGTGCTCTTATTCGTCAGAGCCGCCGTCTTCGGTCAGCACCCAAAGGAGCCGATCATCCTGAACCTGACGCTCTTCGGCGTCGCGGCGCTGCTCCAAGTCGGCCTTGCGAGTAGCGCGAGGACCGCGGGCGGGTTTGTGCTCGTTGCGGTGCTTCTGGCTGGAGCTCAATGGTTTTCGTACAAAGCGCAGGTCAAGCGAACCCATGACCACCTCGTGAGTCTCTTCGAGGCTCGGTCCGTCCCGGAGCCCGAAAGGTGGGCGACGGTGGGCCTCTCCGTGGCGGGCGTGGACTTCTTCCCGGAGTACCGACTCCCCAAGATTCTCGAAGGCCTCATTGGAAGCGGGGAAGCGAGGTCGCAGGACCGGAAGCGGCTTATCGGACTTCTGCCCGATGCCGCCAGACAGAGCCTCACGACGGAGGCTCTGCTGGTTCCCAAGGACGATCGCCAATGGCGATGGCGAACGTACGTAGGGATCTTGCTTGTGACCTGGCTCGTGTTGCTCGCTGCTATGGTTGGAACGGCATGAGCGCATCGCTGCGCGTTCTCGTCAGGGCCCGTCTTGCCGATTCGATAACCGCCGCTCGCGTCTGCCTTGCGATCGCCTTGCCCGGGCTCGTGGACGTGACGGCGCCCGGCGGGATGATCGCCGGTCTCGGCCTCATGGCGTTCATCTTCTTGCTCGACGGCGTGGACGGCATCGTCGCTCGCAGGCTCGGCACAGTGACGCAGTTCGGCAGCTTCCTGGACATCCTCGGGGACCGACTGGTCGAGTTCGTCTTCATTTGGCGATTCACGCAAGACGGCGTCATGCCCGGATGGCTGCCGGTCCCGTTCTACGTCCGCATCCTCGTCACGGATGTCTGCCGCGTCGCGGCTTACCGTGCGGGCCACATGGGAGCCCGTGGGATCCACCTGGAGGGAAGGGCGCGCTCGCTCGTGCTGTCGCGCACCAGCCGGACGGGCTACGGACTGGCGAAGCTCATCCTGTTCGCTTGCTGCTTCGTCAATGCGGCCTCGCCCGCGATCGCTGTGGCCGCCGTGGGCGTCCTGACACTCAGCGTCGTCCGCGGGCTGCCACTGGTGGCGACGTACCTGCCTACGGTCGTGCACTCGCTCCGCTCGCTCGTCGGCGCAGGCCGGCGCGGCGATGGGCGGCGCCCGATGGGCGGGCGGCTCGCGCTGCTCCAGGTCAGCCTCGATTGCCTGGCCTTGGCGATGGTCTCGGGCCTTCGGATCGCGTGATCCTCGCCGCGCCATAGACTCACTGCCACATGTACGGACACGGGGCGGGCGGCGCCTGGTCGATGATGCGCCGGCGCGAGCTGGAGAAGGGACGCAAGCTCGCGCCCGGCACGGTAACGCGCGCGCTGGCGATGATGGCTCGCTACAAAGCCCGCGTCGGGCTCTACCTGCTGATCGTCGTCATCTCCGCCGCGCTGTTCTCGGTCCCCCCGAAGCTGATGCAGGCGCTGATCGACAACGCCATCATCCCCGGCGACCGGGCGGTCCTGCGCGCGATCGCGATCGCCGGGATTGCCGTCGCCGTCGCGATCGCGGGGGCGAGCCTGGCCGCTCGCTGGATCTCGGCCAAGATCGGCGAGCAGCTCATCTTCGACCTGCGCGTCGCGCTGTTCGATCACGTCCAGGAGATGCCGCTTGCGTTCTTCACGCGGACGCAGACGGGCTCGCTGATCAGCCGGCTCAACAACGACGTGATCGGCGCCCAGTCGGCGATGACCGGCACGCTTGGCCAGATCGTCGAGAGCGCGATCCGCCTGGTCACGGTGGTCGTCCTGATGCTGTCGATCGAGTGGCGGCTGACGCTGCTCGCGATGGTGCTCCTGCCGGTGTTCCTGATTCCCGGCAAGCGCGTCGGCCGGCGCCTGCAAGAAGTCCGGCGCGAGCAGATGAGCAACAACGCCGAGATGAACACGATCATGCAGGAGCGCTTCAACGTCAGCGGCGCGATGGTGGCCAAGCTCTTCGGCGCGCGCGTTCGCGAGCACGCTTCGTTCGGCGAGCGGGCGGCGAAGGTGCGCGACTCCGGCGTGCGGCTCGCGCTGTACGCCCGCGTGCTGTTCGTGATCCTGGCGCTCGTCTCGGCGGTCGGGACTGCCGTCGTCTACTGGGTGGGGGGATCGCTCGCGATCTCGGGCTCGCTGCTGCCGGGCGAGGTCGCGGCGCTGATCTCCTACGTGGCGATGCTCTACGGACCGATGACCGCCCTGACCAACGCGCGCGTGGACCTGATGACTTCGTTCGTGTCCTTCGAGCGCGTGTTCGAGGTGCTCGACCTGCCGAGCGCGATCACCGACGCGCCGGACGCGCTCCCGCTGAAACGTCCGCGGGGCCGCGTCGAGTTTCGCGACGTGTCCTTCCGCTACCCGCGCGCGGAGGAGGTGTCGTTGGCGTCGCTGGAATCGGTGGCCACGCTCGAGCAGGCCGTCACCGGCGAGGTGCTCCGCGGCGTGTCCTTCGTGGCCGAGCCGGGCGCGACGGTGGCGCTCGTCGGGCCCTCGGGCGCCGGAAAGACGACGATCTCGAACCTGATCCCGCGGCTCTACGACGTGACCGGCGGCGCGGTGCTGATCGACGGGCACGACGTTCGGTCGGTCACGCAGGAGAGCCTGCGCGCGGCGATCGGGGTCGTCGCGCAGGACCCGCACCTGTTCCACGACACCATCGCGGCGAACCTGCGCTACGCGCGGCCGGGCGCGAGCGACGAGGAGGTCGCCGACGCCTGCCGGGCCGCGCAGATCGATCGGCTGATCGCCTCGCTCCCCGACGGCTACGACACGGTCGTCGGCGAGCGCGGCTACCGCTTCAGCGGCGGCGAGAAGCAGCGCATCGCGATCGCGCGAGTGCTGTTGAAGGCGCCCCCGATCGTGATCCTTGACGAGGCGACGTCGCACCTTGACTCGGAGTCCGAGGCGCTGATCCAGGAGGCGCTGCGCGTCGCGCTGACGGACCGAACGTCGATCGTGATCGCGCACCGGCTCTCGACGATCATCGCCGCGGACGAGATCCTCGTCGTCGACGGTGGGCGCATCGTGCAGCGCGGCCGCCACGCGAACCTGGTCGGCGAGCCCGGAACGTATGCTGACCTGTACCGAACGCAGTTCGCCCGCGCGGAGGTGTCATGAGCGACGACGACGTGGTCGGCCCGCCCGCCGAGGCTGCTGAGGCGGCCGATCGCGAGCAGGAGCTTCAAGACGAGATCGCGAAGCTCCGCAAGGCGATCGGCGGCAAGCAGGGGATGATCGACAGCGCGGGACCGGCGGTGGTCTTCGCGACCGCGAACGCGGTGCTCGACCTCAACGCGGCCGCGGTCGCGGCGGGCGCCTACGGGGTCGGCGCGGCGATCTACCGCGCGGCGCGCAAGGAAGACGTGAAGCGAGCCTTCGTCGGCTTGATAGGGCTCGGCATCGCGCTGTTCCTGGCGCTGCGCAGCGGCAACGCCGCCGACTACTTCTGGCCCGGCGTGATCGGCGGGTTCCTCTCCGGCACGCTCGCGCTGCTGACCGTCGCGGTGAAGCAGCCGATGTCGTCGCTGCTCGCCCAAACGGTCGAGGATCGCCCGCCGGCGTACTTCACGCAACCCTCGGTGGTGCGCGCGCACGGATGGGTCACGACCGGGTGGGCGCTGTGGTTCGTCGCCAAGTCAGGCGTGCGTCTGTGGCTCATCAAGGCCGGCCAGACCGAGCTGCTCGGGGCCTCGGCGATCGCGCTCGGCGCCCCGGCGACCGCCCTGTTCGCGTTCCTGACGGTGCTGTATCTCCGTCGCGTCGGTCACCGGCTCGATGCGGCCCATGAGCCGGGCCGCGCGTAGCTTCGGCCGGGATCGCGGGCCCCGTGCCAGCCGTGCGGGCGCGAGCCGTGCGCGCGCCGGCCGGGCGCGCGATGCCGCCGCGAGCGTCGCGGACCTCGGCACGATCATCCCGCTGTTCGCGGCGCTCATCGTGCTGAACGGCGTCGACGCCGGAGCCGCCTTTCTGGTCGCCGGCGCGCTCTTCGCGGCGGCGGGCCTCTTCTACGGGGTGCCGGTGCCCGTGCAGCCGATCAAGGCGGCCGGCGCGATCGCCATCGCGACCGGCGCGAGTCCCGCGGTGATCGCGGGCGCGGGCCTGGTCCTGGGCGCGCTGCTGCTGCTCGTCGCGGTCACCGGGCTCGCCCCGCTGCTCGTCCGGCTCTTCCCGAAGCCGATCATCCGCGGCAACCAGTTGGGCGTCGGGATCCTGCTCGTCGCGACGAGCATCCGGCTCGTCGACGGGGGCGCCGTCGCGTGGATCGTCTTCGGTGCGCTCGTTGGGGTGCTCGTGGCGGGGAGCGATCGCGCCGCGCCGGTGGCGCTGATGGTGGTGGCCGGGGGCGTCGCAATGAGCGTGCTGTCGGGTGAGCGTGCCGCCGTGGCGGCCGACCCCGCGTTGCCGGGCGTCGCGCTTCCGGCGATGGCGGACCTGCGCACCGCGTTCTGGCTGCTCGTGATCCCCCAGCTTCCCCTCACGCTGGGCAACGCCGTCGTCGGGACCTCGGACCTCATGGGCGAGTACTACGGCCGGCGGGCGCGGCGCGTTTCCGTGCGCAACCTGCTGCTCACCTGTGGAGCCGCGAACGTCGCGGCCGGCGCCGTGGGCGGCATCCCCCTGTGTCACGGGTCCAGCGGCGCCACCGCCTATCACCGCTTCGGGGGGCGCACGGGCATGGTCGGGGTGACCATCGGCGCCGCGTTCCTCGTCGTCGGCGGGCTCTTCGCGTCCTCCGCGGTTGCCATCCTCGAGCTGATCCCGGCGGTCGCGCTCGCGGCGCTCCTCGCCGTGACGGGCGTTCGTCACGCGGGGTTGGCGAGCGACCAGCGGGGCCGCGCGCTTCTGGTCGCCGTCGTGATGGGAGTCGCAGGCGGCGCGACCCGGAACCTCATGCTCGGGATGGCGGTGGGCTTGCCCCTGTATGCGTTCTTGATCGGCGTGCCGAAGGCGATGACGAGCCGCGCCACCCGGCCCAGCGCTCCGGCCGCGCGCGTCTAGACTCTCGCGGCGTCACCGCGGCCGGGTCGGTGAGCGGCGCGCGGACGAGGCGGTCTTCATCACCCCGCGCGGGCGGATCGAGTCGCGCAGCACCCGCCGCGCGCAGTTCCAGCCGCCCATCCCGTGGACGCCGGCGCCGGGATGAACCGATGCCGAGCACAGGTACAGGCCCTTGACCGGCGTGCGGTAGCGGAACCATCCGGGTACCGGCCGGAAGACGAGTTGCTGGTCGAGCGCCTGCGAGCCGCCGCCGAGATCGCCGCCGACCAGGTTGGGGTTCTCGCGTTCGAGGTCGCGGGGCGTGCGCACCGCGACGCCGGCGATCAGCGCGCGCGTGCCCGGCGCGAACTGCTCGACGCGATCCAGGACGCGTTCGGCAAACCCGTCGCGGGCGTCGTCGCTCCAGCCCGCCAGCTCGGCGTCGCTGTCGCCGTCGCCGCGCGGGATGCCCGGCACCTGCGTCTCGATCCAGAGGGTGTGACATCCCTCGGGCGCGCGCGAAGGGTCGGCGACCGTCTGCTGACCGCAAATGAGCAGCGGGCGAGCGGGCAGCAGCCCGCGCCCGGACTCGAAGGCCGCGCGGGCCATCCCGTCGAGCGTGCCGGTCAGGTGCACGACCCCCGCGCGCCGCACGTCCTCGGCGAGCCACGGGACGGGGCCGCGGAGGGCCACGTCCATCTTGAAGATCCCCGTCCCGTAGCGGTAGCGGCGGAGGCCGTCGACGAACCCGGCCGGAAGCTCGCCCTCGCCGACCATGTCCATGAAGAGCGCCCCCGGCCCGGTGCCGGCGATCACGGCGTGTCGCGCCCGCACGACCGCGCCCCCGTCGGTCTCCACCGCCACGGCCCGGCCCCGTTCGACGACGACGCGCGAGACGCGGTCGCCCGTGCGCAGGACACCGCCCGCTTCGTCGAGCTGGCGGACGAGCGCGCGCGCCAGCTCGCCCGCCCCCCCGACCGGCACCGGCATGCCGGCGGTCTGCGCGAGCATCGCCAGGATCACCGCGCCGGCCGTGGTCGCGGCGGCCTCGATCGAAAGGTCCGTGTGCGTCGTGCCCGCGGCGATCAGCGCGCGGGCCTCGTCGGTCGAAAAGCGCTCACGGGCGTACCGCTCGATCGGCATGAGCATCGTCCGGAGCAGCTCGAAGCCGCCCTTGACTTTCGTGCGCCGCGCGAGCCGCAGCATCGGGCGGGCGGCGCCGGCCGGCTCGAGCGTCGCGGCGAAGAAGCGCTCGCCGGTGCGCGACCACCACGCGACCAGTTCGCGCCACGCGCCGGCGTCCGCGGCGCCCAGTCCGGCCGCCGTCCGCTCGACGTCTCGGTGGATGACGGCGGCGCGCGAGGGCTCGACCGCCGCCCCGACCGGCGTGTCGAAGTGCGCCCAGTCGACGGCGGCGCCCAGGCCGAGCGCCGCGAAGACCGGCGACCGGTGCAGCAGGCCGTAGAAGGCGGAGTAGGTGTCGTGCTTGAAGCCGGGCTCGGTCAGCTCGGCGGTCTGGATCGCGCCGCCCGCCTGCGGGGAGCGTTCCAGGACCGTGACGTCCCAGCCTCGGCGCGCGAGCGCGATGCCGGCGACGAGCCCGTTCGGACCCGACCCGATGATCACCGCGTCGGTCGTGTCGAGCGACGCGCTCACGGCCACGGCAGGTCGATCGCGGCGCCTTCGGTTGCCGCGAACAGCGGCATGCTCGGGCGGCCGACCGTGGTGAGGATCTCGTCGATCTGATCGTCGGTGCGCTCGGGGTCGTGATGGAAGAGCATGAGGCTCTTCGCGCCGCACTCGCGAGCGAGCCCGATCGCGTACTCGACGGCCGAATGTCCGAGGTATCGCTTCTCGGCGAACTCGGACGCCACGTGTTGAGAGTCGTGGACGAGCAGGTCGACTCCTTCGATCAGGTCGCGGGAGGCTTCGTCGTACTCGCCCAAGCCGTCCGGGCCCTCGCCGATCGGCGCGTGGTCCGAAAGGTAGGCGACGCTCGAGGCTCCGTCGGAGACGCGGTAGCCGAACGTCCGTCCACCCTTGTGCGGGATCTCTCGCGCGAGCACGTCGAAGCCCTCGATCCGATGCTTGCCTTCCTCCAGGCTCGCCACCGACCACGCGCCGGTGCCGAATTCCTCCAGCGTGACGGGGAAGTGCGGCGGGGAGACCGCGCGCGCCATGACCGTGCTCGCGTCGCCCTGCGCCGGCATCAGGACCTCGACGCGCGCGCCCTCGCGCATGCCGGCGGCGAAGAACGGCAACCCGTGCGTGTGGTCCCAATGGAGATGTCCGAGCAGGATCGTGCCGGCGAACGCGCGACCGTTCAGGATCGCCGAGAGCGTGCGAAGGCCGGTTCCTCCGTCGAGCACCATGTGTGGGTCTTCGTCCCCGTTCGACACGGCGATGCACGACGTGTGGCCGCCGTAGCGGACGAATTCGCGACCGGGTGCGGGCGTCGAGCCGCGCGTGCCGCAGACGTGGAGTCGCACGGCGGCGACTATACCGGGCGGTTCGCTCGGCACGATCGCACGCGGCTGCATAGTCATGCGGGATGACTTCTCGTAGCCCCGTCGGGTCGCTTGCGCCGGCTCGCATGCAGGAGGCTCAAGCTAGGCGGCGCCCCCGCCGATGCCACCCGTAACGACCGGTATGGCCGCCGGAATCGAGGGCGGTCCATCGGAGGGGGCACCGAAGATGACTTCAAGGAAAGGTCTGTACGTCGCGTTGCTGCTCGTCGGAGCGCTGGCGGGCGCGCCGTGGGCGCTCACGCAAGCGGTGTGGGGCGACTCCGCCGACATCGACGCCAACACCTTCTCGACGGGCACGATCACGCTTTCGACCAACCCCACCACGGCGTTGGTGAGCTTTGCCGGCATGCTGCCCGGTGACCAGGTAACCGCGCCGGTGACGGTCTCCAACGACGGCGCGATGGACATGCGATACGCGATGACGACGGCCGTCACGAACTCCACGCTGGGCGACGGCCTCACGCTCGCCGTCAAGAGCGGCGTCCTGCTGTGCGACGACTCGGGATTTGGCTTGACGGGGACGTCGCTGTATTCGGGCTCGCTGACCGCGGGAGCGATCGGCGATCCGGCGCAGGGAGCCGACACCGGCGACCGGGCGCTGGCCGCGAGCGCGACCGAGACGTTGTGCTTCCAGGTGGCCTTGCCCACGACCGCATCGAACGCGCTGCAGAACACGACGACGACGGCGACGTTCACCTTCGCGGGCGAGCAGACGCTGAGCAACCCGTAACGGCGATCCGATGAGGAGCGTCCTGCGTCTCACGCGAGCCGTCGCGACGCTCGCCGTCGCCGGGCTCGTCCTCCTGCTCGCATCCGCGTTCGTCCCGACGCTGTTCGGGTACGAGTCGATGATCGTGACGAGCGGCAGCATGGGCTCGGCGGCCCCGAAGGGCTCCGTCGTGCTGACACGGATGGTGGACGCGCGCTCGATCGGCACGGGCGACGTCATCTCTTGGCGCTACCCCGGGCGGGACGCGACGATCACCCACCGCGTGACTTCGGTCGAGCGGGACGGCTCGCAAGTGGTTCTTCGCACGAAGGGCGACGCCAACGCGACGCCCGACTACGAACCGGTTCGCTTGTCGAGCGCGGTCGCGCGCGTCGAACGGGTCGTGCCCCTGGCCGGCCACGTCGTCCGCGTCGCGCGCTCGCCCGTCGGTGGAGTCGTGCTGTTCGTGCTCCCGATCATCGGGCTGGCGCTGGACGGGAAGAAACGACGGCGCACGCGCGCCCTGCCGCCGGACTCGTCTCCCGGACCGGTGCCCGCCTTGCAGGCGGCCTTGTGGAAGGGCAGCTCCGGAAGTGGTGGCGTCGTCGTTCCCTGGGTCGCGCCCCCGCGGGCCGGGCCGGTTCGGTGACGCTCAAGCTCGCCGGTCTCGCGACCGGCGTGAGCGTCGCCGTCGCCCTCGCCACCGGCACGACGACGGCGCTGTTCACCTCGACGGCCCCGATCGACGGCAACTCGTTCACGACTCCGGCTCTCGCGGCGCCCGCGGCCACGACCGCGGTGGCCTCGTGCCTCGGCGCCGCCTTGCAAGTGACCGTGTCGTGGACGGCCGCCTCCGGCGTAACCGGCTACGCGATCGAGCGAGCCCCCGGCCTGACGGGCGGCAGCTTCGCGACGGTCGGCACGGTGTCGGGAGGCGCGACGACGTCGTTCGTGGACGCCACGGTCGCGTTCGCAAGCGTCTATCGCTACCGCGTGCGCGGCACGGTGCAATCGTGGACGAGCGCTCCCTCCAACACCGCCATCGTCACGACGCCGTCGGTCTGTCTGTAACCGCCCTCAGTCCTTCCAGCGGCCGTAGTGGATCACCTGTTCCGGCTCGCGCCTGCCGCGCGCGAGCGAGGGCGACGGCGCGTCGGGCGCGCCGTAGCCGAGTGCGATCGCTCCGATGGGCGTGTACGCCTCGGGCGCGCCGAACGCGTCGCGAAACTCGCTCGCGCGACGCACGCCGAAGAACAGCGCGCCGAGCCCCTCGTCCACGACGGTCAACAGCATGAGCATCGAGGCGAAGGCCGTGTCGAGGTGCCAGAAGGGGACGGGCCAGCGCGCCTCGTCGCGATCGGTCCAGCCTTTGTCCGGCTCGGCGTAGCGATCGAGGTAGATCTCCTTGTTGGACATCGGGACGATGAGCGCCGGCGCGCGCATGATGCCGCCGGCCAGCGGGCCCCCGCGCTCGTCGGCCGGCCACTCGGCGTCCCAGAAGCGCGCGCGGTCCTCCGGCTCGGTCAAGACGAGGAACGCCCACCCCTGGCTGAAGCCGGCCGACGGCGCGTGCAGGGCGTTGCGAAGGATTCGTTCGAGCGCCGCCCGGGGCACGGGCCGGTCCGGGTCGAAGTTCCGCCACATCCGCCGCTTGTCGATCGCCCGCTGTAGCTCCATCGCTCCCCCCTGGTTCGCCGCGAGGCGCACCCTATGATGACGGCGTGTCCACGAGTCGCAAGCCGCGCGTCGCGTTCGTGCTCGGAGGAGGGGGGAACCAGGGCGCCTACGAGGTCGGGATGCTGCACGCGCTGCTCGACCGGGGGATCGCGCCCGAGCTGATCGTCGGGACCTCGATCGGGGCGGTGAACGGCGCGGCCGTGGCGGCGGCGCCGACCGTCGAGACCGTCGAGACGCTGCGCTCGGTCTGGACGGCGCTGGACGTGGCGACGATCTTCGGCGGCTCCATCTTCGCCGGGGCCGCGAACCTCTTCCGAAGCAGGACGCACATGCACTCGAACGCGGCGCTGCGCCGGATGCTCGCCGAGACGTTGCCGCGCCGGTTCGACGACTTGGTCGTGCCGTTCCAGTGCGTCGCCGCCTCGATCGAGCGAGCCGCCGAGCACTGGTTCGGCGACGGCGACCTGACCGAGGCGATCCTGGCCTCGTGCGCGGTGCCGGGAGTCCTGCCGCCGGTCAAGGTCGGCGACGAGCACTTCATCGACGGGGGCATCGTGAACAGCATCCCGATCTCGCGCGCCGTCGAGCTGGGCGCGAGGGAGATCTACGTGCTGCAGGTGGGCCGCATCGAACGGCCGTTGACGGCGCCGCGAACGCCCGTGCAGGTGGGCCTGGTCGCCTTCGAGATCGCGCGGCGCCACCGGTTCGCCCGCGACCTCGCGCAGTTGCCGCCGGGCGTCGTCGCGCACGTCCTGCCCACGGGCGAGCCGCGCCGCCGGGGGAGCGACCTGGCGCAACTCAACTACCGCGGCTTCAAGGCCATCGCGGAACGGATCGAGCGTGCCCGTGCGGCAACCGCGGACTACCTCGCGGCCAACGCCCGGGTCTCGTGATGGACCGGCTCCCGCCCACGATCCTGCGGCGCGTGGTGCTCGCGCCGCTCGTGTTCGTGCTGTCGATTCTTGCGCTGACCTTCGCGCCGGTCGCGCTCCTGGTCGCCGCGGCGGTCGACTTCCTGACGCCGGGCTACTGGCGAGCCGTGCGCATCCTCGGGTTCGTCACCGTCTACCTCGCGATGGAGGTCGTCGGCCTTGCGGCGATGTTCGTCCTGTGGCTCGCGAGCGGCTTCGGGCTCGCGATGCGCTCGGACGGCATCCAGTCGGCGCACTTCGCGTTCATGCGCTGGTGGCTCGGCGTGATCAACCGGACGAGCCGCGTGCTGTTCCAGTTGAAGATCGTCATCGAGGACCGGCCCGAGCCGCGCCCCGGGCCGATCCTGGTGTTCAGCCGCCACGCCGGCCCCGGCAACTCGCTGCTGCTGATCGGCACGATCATGATCGGGTACGCGCGCCACCCCCGGATCGTGATGCTCGCCAAGCTCCAATGGGAGCCGCTGTTCGACGTCATGCTCAACCGCGTGCCGAACCGGTTCATCCGCCACGACCCCGCACGCCGCGAGCGGTACGTGGAGACGATCACCGAGCTTGCGACCGGGCTCGGCGATTCGGACGCGTTCGTGCTGTTCCCGGAAGGGAAGGACTTCACGCCGCGCGTCCGGCGGCGCGCGATCGACTACCTGCGTGCGAAGGGACACGACCTCGCCGCCGAGCGCGCCGAGAAGATGGAGTACATGCTGCCGCCCCGTCACAACGGTGTACTGGCCGCGATGCAGGGCTCACCCGAAGCGGACGTCGTGCTCGTCGCGCACTCGGTGCTCGAGGACATCGGCTCCTTCAAGGATCTCTGGCACGCCATCCCCTTCGAGGAGCCCATCCACGCTCGGTACTGGCGCATCCCGCAGCAGGAGGTCCCGCACGATACCGACGAGCTGATCGAGTGGCTCTACGGCTGGTGGGAGCGGATCGACGCCTGGATCGCCGAACGCGTCGCGATCCCTAAACCCAGCGCTCGCCCGCCGGGGTGATCTCCTTCTTCCAGATCGCGACGGTCTCCTTGAGCGCGTCGATGAGCCAGCGCGCCGCCTCGAAGGCTTCGGACCGGTGCGCCGCCGCCGCCGCGACGACGACGGAAGGCTCGCCCGGAGGCACGTCGCCGGTGCAGTGGACGGCGACCGCGCCGCCGAGCTTCCACCGCGCGACTGCTTCCTCGGCGAGCGCCCGCAACTGCGCCTCCGCGCGCGCCTCCCACGCCTCGTAGGACAGCCGGTCGACGACGCGGCCGTCGTCGGGCGAGCGCGTGGTCCCTTCGAAGGTGACGACGGCGCCGCAGTCGGCCCGCCGGATTCGCGCGACGAGCGCGGCCGCGTCGAGCGGCTCGGCCCGGAGCCCGGTGACGATCATGCGCGGGCCATCTCGACCGCGTGCGCGAGGACCTCGGCGATCGCTTCCAGCGATTCGACCGCGGCCTTCGGCGAGCCGGGCACCGTGACGATCAGCGAGGCGCCTCTGATCCCGCATACCTGACGCGAGAGCGCGGCGAACGGCGTCGTGCGCATCCCCGCGACGCGCATCGCTTCGGCGAGTCCCGGCGCCTCGCGATCGAGGACCGCGCGCACGGCTTCGGGTGTCACGTCGCGCGGGCCGAGGCCCGTGCCCCCGGTGGCGACGACGACGTCGATGCCGGCGTCGTCGCACCAGGCGGTGAGCGCCTTTTCGATGGCCGGCCGGTCGTCGGGAACGACCGCTCGCTCGACGACGAGGTGTCCGGCGGCGACGAGCACGCGCTCGACGGCGGGGCCCGCCTCGTCCTCGTACTCACCGCGCGAGGCGCGGTCGCTCACCGTCAGCACCGCCGCGTTCACGGGAACGTCACGCTCCCGGACTTCCCGCCCGACTTCGCGACGATCCGCAGGTCCTGGATCCGCATCGCGGCATCCTCGGCCTTGGCCATGTCGTAGAGCGTGAGCGCCGCGACCGAGCACGCGGTCAACGCTTCCATCTCGAACCCGGTTCGATCCCGGCCGCGCACGGTCGCGCGCACCTCGATCGCGTCGTCGCCGTGGGGCGCGGCCGTCACCTCGACGAAGGAGGTGCGCACGGGGTGGCAGTGCGGGATCAGCTCGGGCGTGCGCTTCGCCGCGAGCATCCCGGCGGTCGTGGCCGGACCGACGGCGTCGCCCTTTGCCACGCTCCCGGCGAGCAGCCGGTCGCGCACGTCCGGCGCGCACACCAGCACGCACGCGGCGGTCGCCTCGCGTGCGGTGACCTCCTTGTCGCCGACGTCGACCATGCGCGAGCCGCGCGACCGGGAGCCCGGCGCGCCGCCCGACACCGGCGGCAGCAGGCCGACCTCGTCGCCGTCGTCGAGCGCGCGACCCCAGACGGCGTCGCGCGCCACCGTCTCGTCGCCGTGCACGATCGAGCAGATCGAAAGCACGCGCTCGAAGGCGGGTCCGTAGCGCTCGGTCGCGAGCTTCAGCGCCTCGCCCACCGTGTGCGCGTCGACCGCCAGGCTCGATGCGCCGGCCGCATCGCGCAGCGCCGCAAAGAACAGCAGGCGCGCCATCTACAGCAGCTCCACGGTGACCTCGGCGCCGGCGTCGAGCCCGCCCGGCGGGACGATCGCGTAGCCGTCGGCGTCGATCAGGTTCGACAGCACCACGCTCGACTGCGCGGGCATCGGCGTCGCCCGGTCGCCGTCGAGCCGTACCCGGCAGAACAACGTTCGCGAGCGGTTCGCCACCGGCGCCGTCAACCGGGCCCGCACGGAGGCCGGTTCGGGCGAGCGCCCGCTCATGATCCGGATCGCCGGCTGCACGAAGACGTGCGTTCCGGTGAAGGCCGAGCCGGGGTTGCCCGGCAGACCGAGCACCGGCGTCCGGCCGATCCGGCCCAGCATGACCGGCTTGCCGGGCTTGATCGCCACGCGCCACAGCTCCAGCGCGCCGTGCTCTTCGAGCACGGCGCGCATCCAGTCGTGCTCGCCGACCGACGCGCCACCGGTCGTGACGATCGCGTCCGCGCGCGCCGCCTGCGTCGTCAACCAGTCGCGCAGTGCGCCCGGGTCGTCGCCGATCAGATCCGCGGCCACGACCGTCGCGCCGGCCGCCTCGCACATCGCGGCGAGCAGCGTCCGGTTGGCGTCGTAGACCTGCGCGCCGGCGAGCGGGCGGCCCGCCTCGATCACTTCCTCGCCGGAGGACAGGATCGCGACGCGCGGGCGCGGGTGCACCGGCACCTCCCGCAGTCCGAGGGAGGCGCACACGCCGAGGTGTACCGGCCGAAGCTGGGTCCCGGCGTCGATCACCGTCGATCCCGCCCGCACGTCCTCGCCCCGTGGGCGGACGTGGTGGCCCGAACGCGCGCCGACGACGACCTCAACCGCGCCCGCGCCCGCGACCGTATCTTCCCAGGGGACGACCGCGTCGGCGCCCGCCGGGATCGGGCCGCCCGTCATGATGCGAGCGGCGGTGCCGGGCTCGACGCGCGCACGGGGCTCGGTCCCCGCCGGGACGTCGTCGACCACGCGAAGCGTGCCGGGCGTGTCGCCCGAGCGAACCGCGTAGCCGTCCATCGCCGAGGACGCGAACCCGGGAACGTCGATCGCCGCGACGACGGGCTCGGCGAGAACCAGGCCGCAGGCGCGCGCGAGCGGTGCGGGCGCGGGCGGCAGCGGCTCGAACGCGGCAAGGATCGTGCGCAAGCCTTCCTCGTAGGGGACGACGGGCCGCTCCAGCTCCTCGCGCGTGACGGTGCGCTTCACGCGTGCTCCTCCACGATTGCGATCGCGTCGGTCAGCGAACCGCCGCCCGCCGCGAGCCGCCCGAGCACGTAGCATAGGAGCGGCGCGTTCGTCCGCTCGCCGCTCGCGTGCGACGCGACGCGCGCGACGTCGAGCAGGGCGCGGCGCTCTTCGGCCGAGGGCAGGAGCGCATCGGCCTCGACGCCGGATCGATCCGCGAGAGAAGAGACGATCGCATGCAGCCAGTCCATCCCGCCGGCCTCCTGCTCACCGGTGGATCGTCGTCCCGGATGGGCCGGGACAAGTCCACGCTCCCGTTCGATGGGGTGCCGCTCGCCGTCCGCGTGGCGAACGAGCTCAAGCGCGTAGCCTACCCCGTGCTCACGGTGGGTCCGGAGGCGGGCACCGGCCTGTACGAAGTCGACGACTTGGGGGAGGGGCCGCTCGTCGCGTTCGTGGCCGGCGCGAGCGCGCTGGCGGTGCGCGGGCACGCGGGTCCGATCCTGCTCGTCGCGTGCGACCTGCCGCTGATCGACGCCACGCTCTTGCGCTACCTCGTGTCCCAGATCGGCGACTTCGACGCCGCCGTGCCCGTCGTCGCCGAGCGGCCGCAGCCCCTGTGCGCCGTCTACGCCGAGCGGGCGGCGACGCTCGCGGCCAAGCTCGCGGCGCGCGGGGAGCGCGCGATGCGGAGTCTGCTCGACGTCTGTGCGGTGCGCGCGCTCCCTGAACGCGAGTGGGATCACATCGCGCCGCCGTCGGTGCTGCTGGACGTGGACACGCCGGACGACGTCGCGTTCGTGAAGCGGATTCGCGACGAGCCGCTGTAGACGTTGTAGCCGTCGCCGCGCACGAAGCCCGCCAGCGTCATCCCGGTCTCGGCCGCGAGGTCGACCGCGAGTGACGAGGGCGCCGAGACCGCGCTCACGATCGGGATGCCGGCGACCGCGGCCTTCTGCACGATCTCGAAGGACGCGCGGCCGCTCACCTGCAGGATGCGGTCGCTCGCGGGCAGGTTCCCCTCCATGAGGAGCGCGCCGACCACCTTGTCCACCGCGTTGTGCCGGCCTACGTCCTCGCGCACGAGCAGCAGCTTGCCCTCGGCGTCGAAGAGTCCGGCGGCGTGCAGCCCGCCCGTGCGCTCGAACACCTTCTGGCGCGCGCGCAACGCATCCGGGAGCGAGGAGATGACGTCCGCGTCGACGATCGGGCCTTCGGCGAGGGGCGCGCAGTGCACGCGCACCGCTTCCAGCGACGCCTTCCCGCAGACGCCGCACGATGAGGTCGCGTAGACGTTCCGGCGAAGGCGCTCGGCCTCGAACGGCGCGGCGTCCGCCAGCTCGACCGTGACCTGGTTGTAGAGCTGCTCGGGCGGGCCGGAAGCGCAGTAGGAGACCGTGGCGACCTGGTCGCGTCCGGCGAGCATCGCCTCGCCGAACAAGAAGCCGAGCGCCAGCTCGAAGTCGTTGCCGGGCGTGCGCATCGTGACCGCGATCTGGTGATCGGCGCCGCGATGGCGCACGACGATCTCCAGCGGCTCCTCCGTCGCCAGCACGTCGCTCTTTGGCCGGGCGACCCCGTCCCGGACGGCCGTCGCGCGCGCGCGGACCGTCGGTCCGGGCCTCGGCGTGCCGGGCGGCCTCCGGAAGCCGACGCCGATCGGGCGTGACTCGCTCATCAACCGGCAACGCTATCGCGTTTCGGCCCTGGACAAACCGCTTGGAACGTGTATCTCGCACGTGAAAGCCGCATCCCACGGTAGCTCCTACCCCGGCAGCAGCTCGACGATCGCGTTGTAGTCGGGGACGCCGCACTGCGGGTCGAGCACCCCGCGCTCGAGCAGCACCTGCGCCTCGGGCCAGTGCACCTGGACGTTTCGCTCCTTGATCTCGCTCACGCGCACGCGCCCGCGAAGCTCCCCGGTCGCCGATCGCACGAGCACCGGCGCGCCGTCGTCCAGTCCCAGCGCGCTCGCGTCCGCGCGCGCGACGAAGACGTCGTCACGCTTCGCGCCGGTCAGCGGGTCGCGCGCGCGGTGCACCATCGAGTTGAACTGTTTCCCGCGTCGCGTGGAGAGCATGAAGCGTCCCTCGGCAAGCTCGACTTCGGGCGGCCGCACCGCGCCGAACCGCGCGCGTCCGTCCTCAGTCGGGAAGACGCCGTCGCGGCACAGGATGCGTCCGCCCCACTGGACGTGATCGCCCTTGCGCGAGAACCGCTCGATCCCCGCGTAGGCCGGAACCTCGCGCGCGATCTCGGCGCGGATCGCCGCCGGGTCCTCGACGTGGATCAGGTGCGAGCGCTCTGGGTGCGCGCGCTCGGCGACCTGCGTCCAGATCCGCCATTCGCTCCGAGCCTCGCCGACGCGCCGGCCCGGGATCTCCGGCGAGTAGACGATCTCGCGCTCGGTCGTCGTCTCGGTCCCGCCGCCCTCCTGCTCGTAGCGGGTCCGCGCCGGCAGGATCAGCGCCCAGTCGCGCGGCTCGACCAGCATCTGCGAGGTGACGACGATGTCCTGGTGGATGCGATGCGGCACGCGCGCGAGCGCGTCGCGGACGACGTCGGGCTCGGGCAATGTCTCCAGGAAGTTGCCGCCCGCCGACCAGAGCACGTCGACCTCGCCGCGGTAGGCCGCCTCGATCATCTGGGCGGCGGTGAGGCCGGGCGTCGCGGGGACCTCGAAGCCCCAGCGCCGCGAAAGCGCGGCGGCGTTCGCTTCGTCGACGGCTCGGCCGCCGGGGAAGTGCGTCGGCACGCAGCCGACCTCGGCGCCGCCCTGCACGCCGGAATGCCCGCGAATCGGCATGACGCCCGCGTGCTCGCGACCGATCCAGCCGAGCGCGAGCGCGAGGTTCAGCAACGCGCGCACCGTGTCGACGCCGTGGCGGTGCTGAGTCAGCCCCATCGACCACACGAAGATCCCGCTGCGAGCCCCGGCGAGCATCGCCGCGAAGCGCTCCATCTCCGCGCGGCTCGCGCCCGAAGCGCGCTCGAGCATCGCCCAGTCCTGCGTCGCGAGATCGGCTTCGAGGCCCGCGAACCCGGTCGTGTGCGCCTCGACGAACGCGCGATCGACCGCGCCGCGCGCGACGAGCGCCTTCAGCGCGCCGTTCAGGTAGGCGAGGTCGCCGCCGGTCTGCACGCCGAAGAACTCGTCGCAGAGCTTGGTGCCGAACAGCGCGGAGTCCAGCACCGACGGGACCCAGTAGCGCATCATCCCCGGCTCGCGGTACGGGTTCACCACGGCGATCTTCGTGCCCGCCCGCTTGGCGTAGACGAGGTACTTGGTCGTGACCGGCTGGTTGTTCGCCACGTCCGAGCCGAGGAAGCAGATCAGGTCGGTCCCGATCCAGTCCTTGTAGGACACCGTCGAGGCCGACACGCCGATCGCCTCCTTCATCGCGACCGTCGATGCGGCATGACAGAGCCGCGCCGCGTTGTCCACGTTGTTCGAGCCGAGGAACCGCGCGACTTTCTGCGCGGTGTAGTAGACCTCGTTCGTCATCCCGCGGCTCGTCAAGTAGAAGGCCGTGCGCGCAGGCGCCGTCGTGCGCAGCGTCGCCCCGGCGAGGTCGAGGGCCTCGTCCCAGGGGATCCGGCGAAAGCCCGGCTCGCCCGCGCGCCGCAGCATCGGATGCCCGAGCCGGCCGAGGTCGCGCAGCTCCTTGCTCGCGAGACGTTCGAGCGAGGCGACGTCGCCGAGCACGGCCGGGTCGAGCGCGTCCATCGTGTTCAGCGGCAGCAGGTTCAGCCGCACCGTGCACAGGTGGACGCCGTCCATGGTGAAGTCGCGCATCCCCGTCGTGCCGAGCGCGCACCCGTCGCACACGCCGTCGCGCAGGATCCGCCAGGCGAAGAGCGGGTGCCGCCGGTTCTCCCATGCGGCGCGCAGCATCTCGCCGTAGTGGTTGGGCTTGATCTGACCGATGCCGTAGGGGACCGGGCCGACCCAGTCCTTGCGCCGCCGCCCGCGCCGGCCTCGCGCCTCGCGCCGTGTACGCGCCACGCCCGTCAGCCCCCGATCATCGACATCGAACGTCCGGGCCGCACGAAGTCCGGCCGTCCGATGTGGTGGCCGGCCCATTTCCGCTCCACGTTCGAGCCGATGGCGTGCGCCAGCTCCGCGTCGCTCGCGCCGGCGCGCAGCAGCACGCGCAGGTCGGTCTCCTCCAGCGCGAACAGGCAGTTGCGCATCTGCCCGTCGGAGGTGATTCGCACGCGGTTGCAGCGGTCGCAGAAGGGCTGCGTGACGCTCGGGATGACGCCGACCGAGCCGGGCGCGCCGTCGGCGAAACGGTAGGTCGTCGCGGGCTCGGTCCCGCGGCTCACCGGCGTCAGCGGAAACGCGGCTGTGATCGTGGCGAGGATCTCGGCGGAGGCCACGACGTGACCGGCGCTCCACGATCCTTCGGCGTCGAGCGGCATGTACTCGATGAAGCGGACTTCGTAGCCGGTCGCCCGCGCGAAGCGCGCGAAGTCGGCCACCTCGTCGTCGTTCGTGCCCCGCAGAACGACGCAGTTCAACTTGATCGGGCTCAAGCCCGCAGCCTCCGCGGCGCGAAGGCCCTCCATCACGGCGCCGAGCGCGTCGCGCCGGGTCATCTCGGCGAAGCGGTGCCGCAGGAGCGAATCGACGCTCACGTTGATGCGCCGCAGGCCCGCGCGCGCGAGCGACTCGGCGTGCTCCGCCAGCAGCACGCCGTTGGTCGTCATCGACAGGTCGGGCACGCCGCGCGCGGCGAGCATCCCGACCAGCGTCTCGATCTCGCGGCGGACGAGCGGCTCCCCGCCGGTCAGGCGAATCGTGCGAACGCCGAGCGACAGGAACACGCCGGCGAGCCGGTCGATCTCTTCGTAGGTCAGCAGCGCCTCGCGCGGCAGCCACGGCATCCCGCCGGCCGGCATGCAGTAGGTGCAGCGGAAGTTGCAGCGGTCGGTGACCGACACGCGAAGGTCGTCGGCGACGCGTCCGAAGCGATCGAGCAGCACGGGAGCCGAGTATAGGTCGCCGTCCGGCTCGATCGGAACGGCCTCGCCGGTATGGTGCGCGGATGGCCGGCACGGCAACCGCCGCGATGCGCGCGGACCTGATCGTCGTGGCGGCGCTGAGCCTTCTCTGCGCCGGCGCACTGCTCGGCGGCTGGTGGCGAGCCGATAGCGGAACGAGCCGGGCGCGCCGGCTGCTCGTCGCCCTGCTCGCCGGATCGCTCGGGGCGCCCGCGGCGATCCTCGGCCTCGAGGCCGCCGGCGCGGGCGGCCCCGCGTTCGTCGCGGGCAGCGTGCTCGCCGGTGTGCTCGTCGCGGGCGCGGCGTTCGTGCGACCGGTCCTGGCGCTGGGGACGACCGCCGCTGTGTCCGCCGCGGCCGGCCTGGGCTGGTGGATCCTCGCGGCGGACCCGGTCCGCGTCGAGGGAGCCTTCGCCCTCGTCGTCGCGCCCGCCCTGCTCGCCTCGGCGCTGGCGCTCGACCTCGCGCGCAGCTCGCGCCGCGCCGTCGTCGTGCCGGCGCTGGCCCTGATCGCCTCCGCGATGGGAGCGCCCGCCCTGGCGAACCTTGCGATGTCGCCGCTCGTCACGGTTCCCGCGTTCGGCGCCTTCTTCGTGCTGGCGCGCCGAACCGCTCGATGGTGGCACGCGCTCGTCATCGCCCTTGCGGCCGGGGGCGTGACGGGGATGTTCCTCGTCGCCGGCGCCGTCGACGGGGAGCCCGTCACCGGCCTGACGACGCGCGCGGGAACGTGGGCCGTCGCGTGGATCCTGCTGGGGATCCTGCTCGTGGCGGCCGCGATCCCGGCTCGCGCGAACCACCACGCGTTTGCTCGCGGAACCTGGGGCGCGCCGCACCTGCGCGCCGCGGGGATCGCCGGCGCGATCGCGATCGTGGCCGAGGCGGTCGTGCTCGGCGACGCGATGAGCGCCGCCTGGATGGCCGCGTGGGGCGTCGCGGCGATGGACGTCGTGCTGCTGGAAGGAGGGCTTGCCTAGGAGGCTCTAGCGCCGGCGCCGCTCGTCGCCGGCGACGGCCATCGCGGCGTTCCAGCCCGGCGCTCCGCTGACGCCGCCGCCCGGGTGCGCGCCGCTTCCGCAGAGGTACAAGCCCCGGACCGGCGAACGCGGTCCGAGCCGGTTGCCGAAGACGTGATCGGGGAGCAGCTCGCCGTGGAAGATGTTGCCCCCGGTGAGGCCGAATCGCGCCTCCAGGTCCGGCGGGCCGAGCACTTCCCGGTGCAGCACCGCGTCCCGAACGTTCGGCGCGTACGCGGCGAGCGCATCGAGCACCGCGTCCCCCGCGCGCTCGCGCTCCGCCTCCCACGCGTCCGCCGTCACCGCCGGCGGCGCCCACTGCGCGAAGCACGAGGCGACGTGCTTGCCCGGCGGCGCGAGCGAGTCGTCCGTCACCGACTGGATGAACACCTCCATGAACGGCGTGCTCGACACGCGACCGTCCTGCGCCTCGGACCACGCGCGGTCGAGCGCGTCGATGCTCGGGCTGATCTCGATCGTGCCGGCGTGCTGCGGACCGGGCTCGGTCCCGGGAAGGCACGCGAACGACGGCAGCTCGTCCAGCGCCAGGTTCACCTTCACGACCGAGCCCGGCGTCGGGATCGCCCGCACGCGAGCGGCGAACTCCTCCGGTAGCTCCTCGACAAGGCCGAGGTAGGTCCGCTTCGGGTCGGCGTTGGAGAGCACGACGCCGGCGGGCAGCTCCTCGCCGCTGGCCAGGACGCCTCGCGCGCGGCCGCCCTCGACGACGATGCGGTCGACCTCGACGCCCGTGCGCACGTCCACGCCGAGCGCTCGCGCGCACGACAGCAACGCGTGCGTGACGCCCCCCATCCCGCCGCGCACGTACGCCCACGTGCCCGCGCCGTCGACGAGGTCGCCGCCGAAGGCGTGATAGCTCATCACGAACGCCGTGCCGGGCGCGCGCGGGCCGAGCGCGGTCCCGATGATCCCCTGCCCGACGAAGGCCCCGCGAACCTCCTCGCTGTCGAAGAAGCGGCTCACCGTCTCCGCCGCAGATCCGGTGACGGCAAGAGCGAACATCTCGGCGCCCATTCGCCGCTCCACCTCGGCCAGGCTGGGCGCGCGATCGGTGAGGATCATCGGCCGGAGCGCCTCGGCGACCGCGTCCCAGAACGCGTTCCAGCGCGGATACGCCTCGGCGTCCCGCACGGACACGCGCGCGATCTCCTCGCGCGTCCGCGCTTCGTCGCGCCACACGAAGAAGCGCCTGCCGTCGAGCAGCGGCACGAACATCCGCGGCTCCTTCGCGTACCAGCGCAGGCCGTGGTGCTCCAGCTCCAGCTCGCGCGCGATCTCCGGCCGGAACAGGCTGAAGGAGTACGCGGCGCTGGAGACGCGAAAGCCGGGAAGCATCTCCTCGGTCACGCAGGCGCCTCCTGCGACGTCGCGTCGTTCGAGCACCGTCACCCGCCAGCCCCGCCGGGCAAGCGCGCACGCGGCGACGAGACCGTTGTGGCCGGCGCCGACCACGACGGCGCGCTTCACGCGCCGGCCTTCACGCGCCAGCCTTCGCGGCGAGGAACATCGCGGCCAGCACCTCGACCTCGTCGTCGGCCGAACGCTCGCTCCGCAAGAAGGTCGTCGTTCTCCCCAGGTACAGGGGGAACAGCCCGTCGACGGCCGCCCTCCGATCGGGCGCCCTCATCGCGGCGACGACCGCGTCCACCCACAGCGACTGGTCGACGTCGACCGGCACGCCGAGCGCCCGCTCGATGCGCTCGCTCAGCCCCGGAAAGGCGCCCGTCGCGGCGCGCAGCGCACCGCGGGCACGGCGCTCCATCGCGTCCGGATCGATCCGCACCGCCTCCGGCCGCCCGTCGGCGGGGTCGCCGATCACCGGCGCGCGCTCGATGCGCTCGACGCGCCGCCATGCGGGCTCGTGCGCCTCGGCGAGCGCGAAGATCGTCGAGACGACCTGGCGGAACATCGGAGCCAGGTCGGCGCCCGGGTCCTTCGGGTCGTGCACCTTCGCTCCGAGCGGCGCTTGCGCGACCGTGCTCCCCCACAGGATCGCCGTCGTCGTCATCCACGCGTCGATGCCGAAGCGCGCGACGTCGCTCTCCCATACCGGTTCCGCGGCCCACCGTGCCGCGAGCGCGCCGCTGAACCCGAAGTCGCCCCCGATCGGCTGGCGGACCATCACGCCGTAGAGCGCGGCCGTCAGCGGACACGCGATGGCGTTGGTGATCGTGCCGTCGGCTCGGTCGCGCGAATACAACGGCGTGACCAGATCGGCCTTTCCGTCCAGCGCGGGCCCGAGGAGCCGCTCGACCCAGACCGGGGTGATCGAGCGCAGGTCGGCGTCGAACACGGCGCAGGCGCGGACGCCCAGGCGCTCGGCGAGCCCGAACACCGCTCGCAGCGCGCTGCCCTTTCCCGGAGGCCCCGAGTAGAGGATCGCCGCGGTCGGCACGCGCGGGCCGGCGCCCGCGCCGAGCGCCCGCGCCGCCGTCCCGTCCGTCGAGCGGCCGTCGGAGATGGCGATCCCGCCCTTCACGCCGAGCCGGTCGAGGCCCTCGCTCACCGCGGTTACGACCTTCCCAACAGTCGCGGCGTTGTTGAACGTAGGGATCCCGCACAGCACCCGCACGCCCTCGAGAACCTGCACGCCCTCGAGAACCCGCACGCCCTCCCCGAGCGTCCCGTGCAGTCCCCCGCTCGCCTCCATCTCCTCCAGTCCGCCCTCCGCCCGCGACTCTCGGCCAGCACTGCGCAACCCTGTCACAACCACGCCCTAGAGTGCGCGCGCTCCTTCCCGTTCGACACGAAACAGGAGGGATTGGCATGGCCTGGCCGCGACTCCAAGGCAGATTCGTTCAGTGGTTCTCCGAAGCGCTCTCCGCCGCCGACTTCGACTTGGCGAGCGCGATCGCCTCGCTCGTCGCGGCCATGTCCGACGTGGATGCGCTGGATCGCCCGGGCCTGCGGCTGCTGCTGGACGAACTCGAGCAAGCGGAGCCGGCCGCCGTGCGCGACGCGGCGCGTCCCGACCTGGCGACCATCAGGGACGTCGTCGCGGACCTGACGGCCGCGTTCGAGGACGAGGGAGACGACGGCCGGAGCGCCGAGGCTCCGATCGTCTACTTCAAGCTCCGCTCGAGTTCTCGCACGAACGTGCTCAGCGTGATGCCGAGCGCGACGCAGATCTCGCGCAGCTCCAGGATGTCGAGCCGGCGTTCACCTGTTTCGTACTTGCTCACGAACGACTGAGGACGGCGGAGACGATCCGCGATGTCCTGCTGGCGAAGACCCGCGGCGAGGCGACGTTCGCGCAGCAACGTCAGCAGCCGGTCTTGCTGTGCTCGCGGAGTCCGTTTGCCCACGGCCGACAATCTGGGGCACCGGGACGACTCATCCCGAAACAGGATCAATGCCTCAAACCTACGGTGCGTCAGGAGTCCCCCGGGCCTCGACGTTGGACAAAATGTACAACTAATGCCGCGTTGAGCCCAGGGCCGAAGACGGCAACCCCCCGCGATCAGGCGCAGCGTTGCCCAAACGAGGGACTCCCCGCGGCCCGGCAGCGCCCGTACGCTTTCGGTCTTCAGCGTGCTCAAGCCCGTGTTGCAGCGAGGTCTCCTACTGGATCAGCGAGTGTCGACCGCCATCGTGGCCGCGTCCGTTCGCGGCGAGAAGCTCCGGTTCGAAGAGGAGGGCGGGACGCTGCTCAAGGCGCTGGACGGTCCCGCGGAGGGCGCGCGCATCCTCGGCGAGTCGCTCCTGGTCGAGGTCGAGTCGGGTGGACTTGTCCCGTCGCCGGCACTGCGAACCCTCGGCGGAAGGCTTCGGCGCTCGCTCCAGGCGCGCTGGGAGCACCCGGTCTGGGTCGGCCTGGCGCCGGTTCCCGGGCGGCTGGCCGCGGAGGGAATCGCGCGGGCGCGAACGGCGGTCGAAGTCGGCCGCATCGTCTCACCCAAGCCGCGGGCGGTCGTCTTCGAAGACGTCGCGGCGGAGGCGGCCTTGCTGGCCGACCGTCGCGCGTGCGAGCGGCTGGCGGGGATCCTGGACTCGGTGCGCGCGCACGAAAAGCGGCGCGGGGGCGCCTTGATCCAAACGCTCGAGCTGTTCTTCCGGTGCGGTTCGGTGGCGGAGGCGGCTCGCAGGCTCGACACACACCGGCACACCGTCGAGTACCGCCTCGATCAGGTGGAGTCGCTCACCGGCCGGTCGGTCAGGCAGAGCCCTGGACGCTTCGACGTGGAAGCGGCGCTGGTGGCCGCGCGGCTCCTCGAGGGGGTGCCGGCGAGGCCTCGGTGACCGCGGGGAGCGCAACGCACTGGAGGGGGCGGAGCCTCAGGGCACGGTCCTAGGGGTCGAGACTCCAGCGACACCCCCTCCATACGTGCGTTGCGTGGTGCGTGCGGCAGGTGTCCTGCGTGCTTGCAGGCAATTACGCACGGGCGGCCTGGAGGTTGCGGTGCCGGCTCGAACGTTTACCGGCAAATTCCGCCCACCGCGCCGAAGGTCAGCGCTTCGCAGGCTTGGTCTCGGTGGCCTCGCCCAGGTAGGCCTCCATCAGCTCGGGCGAGGCGAGGAGATCCTTGCTGGCTCCCTCGACGGCCACTTCCCCCTTGGCCAGCACGTATGCCCGGGCGGTGTGCTTCAATGCGAGGTGGACGAACTGCTCGACCAACAGGACCGCACATCCGGCTCGGTTGACCACCGAGAGCGCTTCGAAGAGCTGCTGGACGATCAGCGGCGCCAGCCCAAGGGACAATTCGTCCACCAAGAGCAGAGTCGGACGGCTCATGAGCGCCCGTGCGACCGTCAGCATCTGTTGCTCGCCGCCCGACATCGTTCCCGCCGCCTGACCAGCACGCTCGCGCAGACGAGGGAACATCTCGAACATCTCCTCGATGCGGTCGCGCTCGTCGGCGGGGTCCTTGCGGTTCGTCCAGTGCCCGAGCTTCAGGTTCTCCGCCACCGTCAGCTCGGGGAACAGCTCGCGACCCTCGGGCATGTGCGCCACGCCGAGCCTGACGATCTTCTGAGCGCTGAGACCCGTAATCTCGCCGTCGCCGAACGTGATGCGACCGGCCGCCGGAGCGAGCAGACCCGAGATCGCTCGGAGCGTCGTGGTCTTGCCGGCGCCGTTCGCGCCGAGCAGCGAGACCATCTCGCCGTCCTCGATGTGAAGGCTTACCCCCCGCAGGGCCTGGACCGGCCCGTAGAAGACGTCGATGCCCTCGACGTGAAGCGCCACCTCAGACCACCGCCTCTTCGGCGTCGGGCTCGCCCAGGTAGGCGGCGATCACGTGGGGGTCGCGCTGGACGACCGAGGGCGGGCCGTCGGCGATCATGCTCCCGCGTTCGAGGACGTACAGGTAGTCGCAGACGTTGGTGACCATGCGGATGTCGTGTTCGATGAGCAGGACGGAGACACCGAAGTTTCGGACGTCTCGGATCACCTTCGACAGCGTGTCGGTCTCGGACTCGTTCAATCCGGACGCCGGCTCGTCCAGCATCACCAGTGGCGCGCCCGTGACCAGCGCCCGGCCAAGCTCCACCATCCGCAGCACGCCGAACGGAAGTCCGCGCACCGCCGACGGCGCGTACTCCTCGAGTTGGAGCAGGCGCAGGATGTCGCGAACGCGCTGGCGAGCCTTGCGCTCGGCGGTGAAGGTCTTCGGCCCGGCGGCGAGGTTGGACAGCACGCCCGAGTCGTTGTGCAAGTGCGTCGCGACGAGCAGGTTGTCGAAGACGGTCAGCTCGTTGAAGAGCTGAAGCACCTGGAACGTGCGGGCCACGCCGAGTCGTGCGCGCTGATGCGGGGGATAGGCCGTCGCGTCCTTGCCGTGGATCACGATTCGGCCCGATGCCGGGTCGTTCAGGCCGAGAATCGCGTTGAACAGCGTCGTCTTGCCGGCGCCGTTGGGCCCGATGAGTCCCGTGATCGTCCCCGCCTCGACGGCGAGGGACGCGTCGTTGACCGCCGTGAGCCCGCCGAACTGCACCGTCACGTGCTCGACCTCGAGCGCCTTCACGGCGCGACCCTCGCTCTCGCGCTCCTCCTCGCCGAGCGGCACGAACACGCGCTCGGGCGCCTGCGCGGGCTTCGAGCCGTTGTTCTGGGGACCCGGCGCGGGCTCGCGCTCGACCACGACGCGGGCGTACCAGTCCTCCACTGGGGGCGCGGGTTCCCGTTTGGGCGACGGCGTGCGGCGCAGACGGTTCGTGGTCGTCGCCAGGAGTCGCCTCGCTCCCTCGGCCGCCGTCTGCGCGAGCTTGCCGACCGGCGGCGAGCCGTCCGTCGCCGCGCCCGCCGGCTTCGGAACCCGATCCGCGACGAAGGCTTTCACCCGGTCGGTCAGCGAGGCGAACGGCCGGGCGAGCGCGGCAAGGCCCCCCGGATAGAGCAGAAGCACCGCTGCGAGCAGGGCGGCCGCGACGACCTCGAGCCATCCCGAGAGCGCCGGGACCCGGAAGAACACCTCTTCGAGCGCCGCGAACAGCCCGCCCGCGGCGATCGCCCCGCCGAGCGACCCGAGCCCGCCGACGACCGCGATCGCGAGGAACTGCAACGAGACCGTGAACAGGAACTGGTTCGGCACCACGGTGCGCAGGTCGATCATCAGCAGGTTCCCCGCGATGCCGGCGAGCGCGCCCGAGACCGCGAACGCGATCAGCTTGTAGCGCACGACGTCGATGCCGAGCGACGCGGCGGCCATCTCCGACCCGCGGACGGCGAAGAACGCCCGGCCGGTCTTTGTGTCGCGCAGGTTGGCCATCAGCGACACGACGATCGCCAGGATGGCCGCCATGAGGATGAAGAGCGTCCGCCGGTTGGTCAAGTCGAACGTCGGGATGCCCCCGGGAACGCCGAGCACCTGACCGGGGATGGTCGAGCTGCCCCCGGCCGCGCCCATCTGCGGCGCCCGGAAGAGGAAGGCGTCGGTCATCCAGGCGAAGATCATGGTCGCGACCGCGAGGTAGAGGCCGCGCACGCGCAAGGCGACCATGCCCAGCACGACGCCGGCGAAGGCCGCCGCGGCCGCTGCGATCACCATGTTGATGGGGAAGCCGATCCCTGCGCCCCGCACGATGAGCCCGGTCGTCAGCGCGGAGATACCGACGAAGCTTGCCTGCCCGAGGGAGATCTGGCCGACCCAGCCCGTCATCACGACCAAGGAGATCGCCACCAGCGCGAAGCGGATCGCCACGAGCGAGCTGCCCAGGACCGAGAACGGAACGATGAACGGCCAGATCAGCACGAGCACGATCGTGACGACGATTCCGCGGGTGATTCGTTTTCGGCCGAGCGAGCGCGCCCGGCCGCCCGCTTCAAGGAATCCGCCTTCGGCGGCCTCCGATCCCGAGAGGCGGCGGCCTCGCACCGCCATGACCACGAGCGCCAGGATCGTCAGCGCGAGCTGCGGCGCTCCCGCCAGGCGGACGACGCCGCCGATGACAGGCGTGCCGGCAAAGTAAGGGACCATCCCGAAGCTCAAACCGGCGATCACCGATCCCCCGAGCGCGCCCGGCAGGCTCTCGAGCCCGCCGATCAAGGCGGCGACGAACGCCGGAAGGACCTGCAGCGACAGCACGTACGGATCCAAGTTCGTGACCGCGGCCAGCATGATGCCGCCGAGCGCCGCAAGGCCACCGCCGAGCGCCCACGCCGCCGCCGCCGCGAGGTCGGGGTCGATTCCCACGAGCGATGCGGCTCGCCGGTTCTGCGCGGCGCCGCGCATCGCCAGCCCGAACTGGGTCTTCTTGAAGAACGTGAAGAGCGCGAGGGACACGATCACTGCCGTGACGAACAGGCCGATGTCGCCGTAGCGCAAGCCGCTTCTGCCGATCTCGATCACCTTGCTTGGGAAGACGCCGGGCGCGACCTTCGGCGTCGTGCCCCATATCTTCGCCACGAGGGCGATCACGAGGCCCGCGACGGCGACGGTTCCGACGGTCTGCGCGGTCGGGCCCTGGGCGCGGAGTCGCCGCACGAAGACTCGCTCGACCGCGACGCCGAGCGCGGCTCCCGCCACGATCCCGAGCGGGAGCGCGACGAGCATGGGCACGCCTATCTGCACCATGGAGTAGGTGAGGTAAGCGGGCAGCATGGCCATCGCGCCGTGCGCCAGGTTGAGCACGCGGGAGGCGCGATAGATCACGCTGATGCCGAGCGAGAAGACCGCGTAGGCCCCGATCAACGGGACCGACAGCAGAAGGTTGGTGAAGATCGCCGGCACGGGGGAACTCAGCTAATCCCGCGCTGCGGTGTTGGATCTTTCTCGGTGTCCTGCGCGCGCCATCCACCGAGCGTCCCCTTGTACTGGATCGAGAACGCCCGCATCGTGTAGTTCGCGAAGTGGTTGCTCGCGCTCCACGTGAGCTGCTTTTGGATCGTCAGATCCGGCTGCAGGGACATCGAGTCGAGCGTCGCCTGGAGCCTCTCCCGCGTGAGCAGGGGTCCGGTCCTCTTCAGCGCTTCGACCAGCAGGTGCATCCCCACGTACCCGCCCATCGCGAAGGCGTTGAACTCGTCCGCGTCGCGCTTGGTCGACTTCAGGTCGTTCACGAACGTCCGAACTGCGGGCTCGTTGGCGTAGGACTCGATCGGCGGCCGGTAGCCGGTCCAGATCCACATGCCGTTACAGGCGGCCTGGCAACTGTTGGCAAAGTCGCGCGTGAAGAGCGGCTGAGCGCCGCCGATCCCGTAGTCGGTCGTGCGGGGTTGCGGAGCGCCCGGCGTGGACATCCACGTGAGCGCCGTCTGCGGCTCGAGGAACATCGCGACGAAGTCGGCCCGTTCGAACTGGTTGACTTGCGTCGCGTACCCGGACTGGCCCGCGAGGATGCCGCAGAAGGACTGCACGCAGTTGTGGTCCTTGTTGAAGCCCTTGACGTTGCTCCCGGTGAGCCGGCGGACTTCGTTGTTGTACGCCTCGGCGGCTTCGGCCCCGAAGCGGTAGTCCTTGTCGAAAACGATGCTGAACTCTCTGGCGCCCCTCTCGTGAGCATTGCGCGCCATGATGCGAGCGCTGGACGCGGTGGCGACCGAGACGGGCCAGACCCACGGGTCGGTGTACTGGTTGATGATCATCCCGTCCGTGCCCACGACGGGCATGCCGGCCCGGCCGATGTCCCCATTGTCGATGACGACGCGGAGGCCCTCGCTGGAGGGGCCGACCGCGATGGCGAAGTAGTCCCCCTTCATGAAGTTCTGCAGGTAGGTCGCCCCACGGGCGGCGTCCCATCCGTCGTCGACGTAGGTGACGTCGAGCAGCCGTCCGCAAATGCCGCCCTCGCGGTTGACCTTGTTCTTCACGGCCTCCATCGCGTACTTGACGTCGCCGAGGAAGGCGGCGCCGATCCCCGACTGGACTGTCGTCGTCGCGAGCTTGATCGTGTCGGCCGTAACGCCGGTGTCGGTCGCACCCCCGTTCTGACCTGGTGCACACGCCAGGCTTGCTCCTCCTTGCTGAATCGGTCCCTCTGTACGTGATCTGGCGTTAGGCTGCGACTGAACTAGTTCATCTGCAACCGTCTCCTGCCCATCATAAGTTTCGATACCGGGATCGTCGGCCGGTACACCCGCGGCCGAACCACTGCCCTGTGGGACCAACTGTACCGCTGAGATCGCTCCAATTAGCGCGCCCACAGCGAAGACTGAGATCGTCCCAGCCCAGGACTTCCCATTGGTCGTTTTAGGCATTCGATTGTTTCTCCCTATTGACTAGCAAGATGCGGTCTGTCCTTCATCCGTCTAGCAGTCACCTGGCGCCTTGACGACGCGAAATGGAACGTCGAACTCCTCAAAGTCTTGAGCGTTACCGCCCGGAAATCCGACGGCGATGTGGACGCGAGCTTTACCTGCAGGCGCAGCAGCGCTAACGATGAAACGGTCCTCGTATCTGCCGGATTCGTCAGTCATTCCTCCTGCATTGCCCCCGAGGTCGTCACCATATGGGTACTTTGCGCCGTCCTTGCCGTTGGCATAGAAGGCCACATATCCTACTGCGGCATTCTCGACTCCCGTCTGAACCGTCAAGACAACCGATGTTCCACGCAACACGCAATCCGGATCCAGGCTTCCGGATGCGCGCAGCTGAGTCGTCGCCTCGCTCGACGGCTCGGAAGTGGCCGAGCCTTCCTTCGAAGGCACGGCGAATTGTGAAGGCGACGTGTCGACTGACGTGCCTTGCGTTGTGGCGCCCTTCGAGCCGGGCCCGAGCTTGCTTGAAGACGGTTCTGCCTCGACTCCGGTATGTTGGCTACCAGATGCCGCGCAGGAGATGATGGCTAATGCAAAGGATGCCAGGACGAGGCGAACGCAGATCCTCTTGACGGGTGCGATCAACGGTTTCACTCTGTGAGAACCAAGGCAAAGGAGCCACGTCGTAGCCAGAGCGCGACGCCGGCGCCGAGAATCAGCCAGAGGAGCGCCACGGAGAGAGCGGCGCCGGGCGAGCGCGCGAGCAGCATCGCCCCACGAATGACGCGATCGATGATTGGACCTTGGAGCGGTTGCGTTCCTGAGGCAACGAATGGCTCGGGCGATGTACCGACGAGAGTGCCGCCGAAGCCGCCGAGTGTTGAAGCGGCGCCTCCGTTGGGGAGGCCTCCGGTGGCCAGCGATGAGACTCCGAATGTCGAGGATACTTGCAGACCGGCGAGCTGAATCAGCATGCGTGACTTGTCTGCCCAGTCGTTGTAGATCTCGAACTGAACGGCCGCGATTTCCCGAGAGGTGTCGTTGTTCATGACAAGGTCGTTCACGTACTGGCGGTATTCCTCCCGGATGCCAGCGAACGCTCCTCCCCGACTCTCGATGACTTCGGGCTTCGGCACGGTCATTCGGATCCTGAGGCCAAAGACCTCGTTAAGCGCATCCGAAATGGCTTCCGGATCGCAGGAGGCAGCGCATGAGAACACTGCGTCTCCTGAGGCATCCGAGATACTCAAGTCCTTGATCATGCGCTTCCAGTCCACCTCCGCCGAACCGGGAACTCCGTGCGCAGTTGTAGTGACCGTTTGCTTGATCTTGCCGATCTCGAGGCTCCCCAAGTTGGGAATTTGCAACTCGAAACCCTTGACCGTCGCTGTAAGTTCCGCAACGATCCCGTTCTCGACCGAACGCTTCACCCATCCGGTCGATCGCGTATCGGAGACCGACAAGCCGGTCGTCGCGGGAACCGCAGCCTGCGCCGACGCCTCCACCTCCGCTCTCTCCAGGTCACAATCAACCGCTGCCCGCCCCAGCGGGCCCGAATTCTCTTCTTCGAGGGGTGTACCCTCCGCATCCAAACACTCGGAGGCTGGCCACGGCCAATCTGCGAAAGCAGCCGCCTGCTCCTGGGGAGTCTGCTCCTCCGGATCCTCGTCCTCGCCCCCGGCCCGCGCGATTTCTCGCTGAACGTTGCCTCGATCGTTGTTCGTTAGATCGTCAATCCCGAGAACCTGAGCCCTCGCAGAGGCGCCCACGTTCCTGAGGTCGATCGAGTGAACGTGGCCAAGCATCAGTCCTCGATCGCCCGGAGACGCACCGGTTTCGCCAACGGTGTCGCGTACGATCTGGCCGATGAGGCCCGGACGCGTAGGCGACGAGGCGCCCCCAAGGCCGCCGACCAAGAGAGCGCGGACGCCGAAACCGGAGCCGCCGCCGGCGAACGTGCTCAAGGTGTTCGGGCCCTCGGGCACGCCACTAGTAATGGCATCGTAGTCGAAAGGCTCTCCTGGCTCGATTGCGGGCACATCATCTCTTACCGCAATCAGCTCACTCCCATCGGGCGTGTACACAGGAATGAACACGCGACGCATCGTCGAATCGACGAGGTAGGTCACCGACGGTGCTGCCGTCGTGTCGGGCGCGACCCGATATGGATTTCCTTGAGGAACTGGCGTGACCCGGCCGTCTGTCAAGACTACACGGCCGGAATTTCCCTCACGCAAGTACACATGGCCTGAACGAGCATCGATCCCCACTGCCATGTCTGCGCCGTCAGCGGCGGGAATGAACCCGACCCAGGTTGACATCCGTCCATCGAACACCCACGCGCCCGGGGTGGTGAGCGCCGAACTGATCAGAACGAATCGATCGGAACCATAATCGAACGCCGTACGTGTTTCGGTTCCCACGACGGAGGCGAAGGAGCCAGATGCTTGAAAGAACTCCTCCCTGAAGGATTGAGCTGACGCAAGGTCTGCGTCCGGATCGAACGTCAAGCGCGCCACACCGGTGTTACCCGGATACGGAGCGCCGACAAGAGCGGACGTGTCGGCCCTCGAACACCCCACGAAGAGGGCGTCACGCAACATGCTCCTGTAGATCCCTCCACCAACGTTGTAGCCGCTCATCGGCCTGAGGCACTTGGTCAGCGTGCGAAGCCACGCCACCTGCCCCGTCTCAACGTCAAGGGACACGATTGTCGTCGGGTATACCGGACCAGAAGCCACAGTCATAAAGAAGGCCGCGCTTCCGATGAGCGAACCCGTGATATACAGGCGCTTGTCCCGAGCCGAATAGGTAATGCCCTCCGCGAAGAAGTTGGGGACCAGCTGGGTGAGGTTCCATTCACGGTCTGAAAGCGAAAGTGTGTCGAGATCAAGCACCCGGACGTACGAGCAATACGGGCACTCGGGGTCGGTAGCATAGCCGGGGGGGTGATAATCAAGGATGAAGGCGCGCCGACCCTCCCAGTCCGGCGTGATCCAGTAATTGGAGAACGCCGTGTTGCGGATAGGAAGCCTCTTTTCCCGAAGGAGCATCTTGCCGAACCCGCGATCCAGATCGTACTCGCGCAGACTCAACCCACCTTTGCGAACATTGGCGTAGAGGCGCCGACTCACAACGTCGATCATCAGCGGTTGCATCGGCTCGATATCGACGACGCCTTCCTTGCCGAACAAGGAACCGGCGTGGGCCAACTCAGTCGGTGTGAGAACGCCGAGCGCGAGAAGCGACAAGACGAAGATGCTCATCGTACGCCGGAGTCGAATCCTTGGAAGTGGGCGCATCGGTTGCTCTGCTCTCGTCACAGGAGGTCAATGACGGCGGTAGATTGAGAAGTGCTGTCCGACGTACGGGTTGTTGGTCCCCGGGTATTGCGCAGGAATGGAGAACACCAGGAACTTCATCGAAGCTGTTACGTTGATGACGGCGTTTTGGCCCGGTTCGAAGCTCGAACTGTAGGTGCCCGAACCCTTCAAGGCATCGCATGCTTCGTAGCTCATGATCAGTACCCGTGGCGTCGGCTCTATCGTCGGATAGTCAATGTCGTTGATCTTCGCCACCAGCGTGTCGCCCGTGTAGCTGCTGACGTTGAGGATGGCGCCTGCAAGTCCGTCGATGTAGGCGAGCGAGTTTGGGCACCCGTCCTGCTCGTATCGAACGAGATCAACGTGATACGCCGTCGTCACCTGGATGGATCCGCGCCCGATTAGCGTGTCGGCGCCTTGAGCGTTTCCTGAGTAGAGAGCAAGTACGGCGATCGCAACTACGACGCATCGTTTCATGGCAAGTGCTCCTTCTCCTTGCGTTCCGTCCCCAACGTGACGTCGGGCGGGCTCTCCCTTGCCCTTCGCTCAGGAACTACGATCCCTCAGCCCTGAAGTTGCGCTCGAGGCCCCAGAAGAATGGTGCGAGACCATCGCGCCGCATGGCTCCAAGCCTACGGGTGTAGGGGCGCAAGGAGCCGGAGTCCCTCTAGTGGAACGATTGCCCTGGCATGGACTCAGCGTTGCCGCGGTGGAAGTTGCAGAAGGAGGGGCCTGATGGGCCCCTCCTTCTAGGTCTGGCCGACGACTCCCTCTGCGAGGGAGGAGCGTCTGGAGCTTGAATCAGGCTCCCGCAGCGACGCCGACGAAGCTCACTCCGTACGGCACGTTGGTGTGCACGAGGCCGGCACACCGCAGCGCGGTGTCGGGAATGTTATCGGGCTCGAAGACCACCAAACCGACGATAGCTTGCTCCTGGGAGCCGGAAGTGCGAAGGGCGATCACGGGAGCGACCGCGCCCACACGCAGGTACGCGAAGTCATACTCACTTCCGGAGTCGGTCACGAGTGTGCCGCCACCTGCCGGGATGCCCGCGATGCCGACCGCACACGTGGGCTCCGAGTACTCGATTGGCGTGCCCTGGCCGATGCCATCGCTCGCCCCAACCACTGCCGTGAGGTCTCCATCGAGATCCGTGACGGTCGCAACGCACGGGAAGCAAGGAAGCGTTGCGTGCGCGCTCACTTCCCAGACACCGGCTGCACTCGCTGACGGCATGCTCGCGGCCAGGGTCAGTGCTACCGCACCAGCCATGATCAACTTCTTCATGTGATTCCCCTCCTCGTCTTCGGCTCGGACGACCTCGATCCCTTGGTTGCACCCCGCGGGCTCTCCTCTCCTTTCTCTCTCGCATGGGGTGGTGGCCGGAGAGATGGCCGCCCGAATGCTGACTTGCACGAGAGTAGGCATTGCCCCCGAGCGATGAAATACCTCATCCCGTCAACCGAGCCGGGTTCTTTTGGGTGAGACTCGAACGGGTATTGGGAGTGTCCAAACGAGGGGCACCCACACGGATCCCGCAGCCTGGTGAACGGCGGTCATCGCGCCTTCGTGAGCCGTCTGGCCACACGCTGGCAGATGTGTCCGTTCGTGCGGAACTTCTGAAACTTCTGGGTCTGGGCCACGTATATCCATAGGAGACGTGGTTGTCGGGCGCGAAACTTCCTAGGGGTCGAATCCTTGAAGGTGCGTGGGTGATGTTGCGGGTTAGGATCGTTGTGACGGCGATTCTTGTGACGTTGGTCCCCGGTCCCGCGGGCGCAGGTTTCTCGGCGGGCGCGTGTGTCACGCATGTGTCCCTGACGTTCGAAAGCCGGCTCAACCTCACAACGCAAGCGACAGGCGTGACGGCGCTCAGCGGTGACGGCGCGCCGTGCGGTCCGACCGGAAACGCGTTGGACCTGCCGGACAGCCTGATCACGGACATGGAGATCAACGGCTCCGGCTTCGCCGACCCGGCTTCATGCGAGTTGATTCTCGCGTCCGGGTCGTACGTCATGTCATTCGGCGCTACCTACCTCACTTCGAGTGGAGACTGGACCTACGCGGGGACGATCGCGGGTGGAGTGCTGGTGCTGGTCGATCAGGAATCGCCGAATCTCGTGGGTGTCGCAACGCTGATGCTCGACCCTCTTGACGGGGCTCAGACCACGAGGCTAACGAATTGTGCGTCTGTTACGCCGGGGACGGGCTCGAAGAAGGCTGTCTTGGCGGGAGCCCTGACTTTCGTGGATCCTTAGGCGGCGCACCTCGGCGCCCAAGATTGGCCGCCATCAACCGAGCATGCGAGTCCCGTGTCTCCGGCCGGCGTTATCAGCAGGGTTCCCGACGGAAGGATCGTGACGTGCGAAACGCCCTGATCAAAGTAGGCGAGGTCGACCGACAATCGATTCCACGATCGCCCCTCGTCCGGTGAAACATAGAGCCCGCCTGCCGATCGCTCGGTCTTGACCGTTGCGAGGTAGGTCACGCCGTGACCGGAGGCTAGATCCATCGGTCGCGAAGCGCCTTGGGGAACGTTGACTGTCGCGAAGCTCCGCCCGTCGTCCGGCGAGGAGTAAAGAGCGTAGCTCGTGAACGCATAGGTAATCCCGCCGGCGTCCGAAGCGACTCGAAGCCACGGCACGTCTTCACCGCCGGGGAGCAGAGCTTCGGTGCACAGCGTGGCTTCGCACCGGTACACGACGGATTGACCAAGACTGCCTACCCCGGGCCGGGCGCCGCCGACGAGAATCGTGTCCGTTGCACCGGGCACGACCGCGATCTCGGACCAGCCGCGCGAGACTGCGGCGAACTGCGATGGCATTACGACACCGTCCTCCGGGCTGTACTCGAACACGGTCGGACCGCCGAGCAGAATCGCGGCGTCACGCTCGCCTGTTTCGGGCGCCACGGCTGCGCCGCCGGTGATGGGGCTTACGAGTTCGAATGCGCCGTTGTCACGCCTCTCGTAGAAGCCGGTCGCGGCCATGACGAACATGCGTTCGGAGTTTGGCGCAAGCAAGAGCCGGCCACCAGGGAAGCCGGGCGCGTCCACCCGCCGCCAGGAAGCGCCCTCGTCTCTGGAAACGAAGAGCGTGGGGCAAGTCGTTCGCACGCACGGCACGTTGCCGGACGCGTAAATCACGGTTCCGGACTCGTCCTCCTGAACCGCAAAGGAGGAAAAGCGAGTGTCTTCTGGCCCAGCGTCTTTGGTGGGGTCGAGCAAGCCGGGAATGCCGTGGGCAGGGTTCTTTGTGAAGGATGATTCCGGCGTGACTGATCGGACATCGAGACCCGTGACCCGGGAGGTGCTCGCCGCAGCAGGTTCGCCCGCGCGCGCCTCGAGTTCCGGCCCGCCCGCCGGGCCTGGGGCAACTTGGCCGAACGCCAGCACCAAGCCCAGGGCGCACGCGACCAAGGACCACGAGGCGGCCGCGCCGTCGGCGGCTCGGGCGCCGTCGGCGGCGAACCGTGTCCCGGCCATGCGGAAGCGCCGCGTCAGAGCGACCAGCGGGCCGAACAGCACCCCGAACGCGCCTTCGCTGCTCATCTTGCGGAGGCTCGCCCGCGCGCGGAACATCAGCGACTTGACGCACCCGACGGAGACTCCCTCGGCCGAGGCGATGTCGGTCAGGTTCCAGCCGTCCAGCGCATAGAGCAGCAGCGGGCGGCTCTGACGGGCCGGCAGGCTCGCGATCGCCTTGCCGAGCCTGGTCCGCTGATCCCGCCGGCTGATCGCGTCAACCGTGGGATCTGAATCGTCGAGCGAGATCCGGCGCCGGTCGGTGTCAAGCTCGACGTCGACGTCCTCGACCGGCGCGGCGACCCGCTTGCCCGTTCGGTGCGCGTCGATGCACAGCCGGGTCGCGATGGTCGCGAGCCAAGGCCAGGCGGGCTTGCTCGCGTCGAAGTCCTCGAAGTTGATGTAGGCCCGGTAGAAGGTCTCCTGCACCATGTCCTCGGCGACGTGCGGGTCTCGGACGTGCTTGTAGCAGAGCCCGAAGATCCGTCCCCTGTACCGTTGGTACAGGGTTTCGAAGGGTTTCCGGTCGCTCGAGCGACAGGCCTCCACGAACGGCCGGTCGGATCGCGGATCGAGCGTCTGCGCTGGTGCTTTGCGTACCGAGGATGAGGAGCGGCCCATAGAAGTCGGATTCACCGGGCGAAACGTTGATTCCTTCTTGATTCGGACAGATTGTCCAAAGATTCTCGGACGGCTATGCCCGGATGGTCGCAGATGTCCAACCGATCGGGTCGACCCGCCGACCGATCAGATCCAGCCCTGGCGGAGTCCGACCGCGGCGGCCTCGGCCCGGCTGCTCACGCCGAGCCGCCGGTAGATCTCCCGCATGTGTCCTTTCACGGTGTGGTGGGAGATCCGGACCGACGAGGCGATCTCGCGCGCGGTCTTGCCGTCGGCAAGCAGGCGCAGCACACGGAGCTGGGCCGGCGAGAGCGGAGAGGCCTGGTTGGGAGCCACGCGCGACGCCCACGCGACGAACTGACCCGCGACCTTCGGGTCGATCGTGGTCTCGGCGCGGGCGGCGGCGCGGATGGCTCGCTTCAACTGCGAGGCCTCCACGTCCTTGACCACGTAGGCGCGGGCCCCGGCGCGAAAGGCGGCTTCCACGATCCCGTCCTCGACGAACGCGGAAAGGATGACGACCTGCGTGCGCAGCTTGCGCTCGGCGATCTCCCGGCAGAGGTCGACCCCCGACATCCCGGGAAGGCGCTGATCCAGCACGACGACCGCAGGGTTCAGCTCCACCAGCGCCGGCAGCGCGTCCTCGGCCGTCGCCGCCTCGCCCACGATGTCGATGTCGTGGTCGCGCCCGAGGATCGCGGTAAGACCCTCACGCACGATGTCGTGGTCGTCGACGAGGAACACGCTGACGACCTCGCCCGGCTTGACGACCGTCACGACCCGACCTTGGTTCGGGGCAGTTCGCGAACAGGGGTGCCGCCCAGGTCGATCACCGCCCGGATCGACAGGCCCCGTGGCTGGGCGGCGCTGACGAAGAACCGGCCCCCGATCTCGGTGACGGACTTCGCCATCGCGCGCATGCCGAAGTGCGCCGAGGACCGCCAGTCGGCTCCGTCGCGCTGGTCGATCCCGACGCCGTCGTCGCGGATGGTCATCTCGATGCGGGCGGGGTGGGCGGTCAGCCGGATGACGACGCCGGTCGCGCGCGCGTGACGCTCGACGTTGACCAACGCTTCGTGGGCGACGCGATACAGGGCGCTCTCGGTCTCGTCGGGCAGGGACGGGATCGAGCCGGCCAGCCGCACTTGCGCCTCGACCCCGGTCGCGAGCGTGAACTGCCGAGCGAGCGCCCGCAGCGAGGGCACGAACCCGCGCCCGCGGACGTGCAGGAACGAAAGCGCGTACACCGCGCTGCGGACGTCGGCGACGCCTTGCGCCGCGAGCGCGCGCACCGCGGCGACGCGCTCGGCGAGTTCGCGGTCCTCCACCTCGTAGCCGATGTCCTGGAGCTTCAGCCCGATCCCGAACAGCGTCTGGCCGACCGTGTCGTGGAGGTCGCGCGCGATGCGCTCGCGGTCCTTCGCCACGGCGAGCTGCTGCGAGCGCCGCTCGGCCGTGCGGCGGAGCTTCGCCTTCAGCGCCACCTCGCCGATGCCGGAGGCGATCGCGCCGATCAGCTCGAGCGTCGAGGCGTCCCCGGTCGAGCCGCGCACCCACAGCACGCCGGCGGCTCGTTCTTGGAGGGACACGCACACGGCCAGGTCCGAGTCGTGCCGGCGACGGCTCGCCTTACCCTTTCGCCACTCCCGCAGCAGCTCGCGCTCGCGCTGGTCGGCGACGGGCGTGCGCAACAGCTCGGCGAGCCGCGCGTCGCCGAAGCACAAGCGCGTGCACTCGATGTCGAGCACCGAGCCGATCTCGCGGTTGATCGTCTCGAGCAGCGAGCGCACGTCTCGCGTGCGGCCGACGGTGTCGCCGAGCCTGTAGAGCGCGTCGTTGAGCCGGAGCCGGAGCTGCAACGCCTCGGTGAGCCGCGCTTGCGTGATGGCGAGCGCGGCGTGATCGGCGAACGCCTTCGCGAGCCCCAGCTCTTCGCCGGTGAAGGGTCGCGACTCGCGCCCGACCGCCACGATGCCCCTGATCTCGTTGCCTTCGGGCAGCGGCAGGAGCATCGCGGTCCCGATCCCGGGCGCGATCACGCCTTGCCAGCCCGTTCGATTGCGAAGGTTCGGGATCAGGATCGGCGCGTGGGGGTCGCTGGTCCACGTTCGCGTGATGTCCGCGACGTCGCCATGGGGAAGCTCGGCGACGGTGATCGGCTCGCGCGACCCTTCGCCGCGAACGGCGACGGGCGTCAGCGTGGACCCGTCCGCGGAGAGCACGACGATCGCGCACGAGACGCCGGGCAGCAGCGAGACGAACCGATCCGCGACGACGTCGAGCATCTCGGCGATCGGGCGCTGCGAGCGCACCGCCGCGGCCGACTCGCGCAGCCGGCGCTCGACGTCGACGGCGTGGCGGAGCCGGTGGACGAGGTTCGACGTCCGGAGCGCAATGCCGGCGGCCGAGGCGATCGCGTCCAGCAGCCGTGTCTCCTGGACCGAGAACGTGTGCTTCTCCTCCGCAAACTCCACCGCGAGCAGCCCGATCAAGTCGCCCCCCGCGTCCAGCGGGGCGAAGGCGATCGACCGCGAGGCGAACTCGCGCTTCCAGGCCTCGGGAATCAGCGTCGAGGCCTGCACGTCGGAGATCGCCCGCATCGACGGGGCCGAACGGAGCCGCCGGCGGATCTCGTCGGTCAGCATCACCGGTTGCATGTGGCTGAACCTGTCCCACAGGACCCCGAGGTCCTGCGCAGCGCGCGACGCACCCGCGGCGGGCCGGAGCTGCGCGGGGTCTTCCTGGGTGCATGCCAGGATTCCGCAGCGATCGGCGCCCGATGCGCGCAGCGCGAGCCAGGCCAGCCGGTTGAGCGCCTCGGTCTCGCTCGACGCGCTGGAGACCGAGCCGATGACGTCCAGCAGGATCCCGAGGTCGTCGCCGTCTGCGCCTGCGACGCCGGTCTGCGCGTCCGGCGCGACGAGCTCGTCCATCAGATGACGCCTTGCTTGATGCCGGCCGCCACCGCCTGGGATCGGTCGGAGGCGCCGAGCTTCTTCATCGCCTTGCGGAGGTAGCCCTTCGCCGAGCTTTCGCTGACGGCGAGCCGCCGCGCGATCTCGCGGTTGGTCATCCCCTGGGCGATCATCGAAAGCGTCATGACCTCCGACGGGCTGAGCGCTTCGCTCAGCGGGAGCGTGCGCGCGCGGCGGGCCCACTCGATGACGCGCTCGACGACGCCCGGCGCGAGAACGCTCTCGCCTCGCCCGGCGGCGCGAATCGCCGCGACCAGGTCGGGCAGCGCCATCTCCTTGACGAGGAACCCGCGCGCTTTCGCGGACAGGAACGTCAGGATGACCGCGTCCTCCGGGAAGCTCGTGAAGCCGATGACCGCGATCCGCGGGTCGACGTCGGCGAGCTCACGGCAGGCGACCGCGCCGCTCATCCCGGCCAGCCGATGCTCGAGCAGGACGACGTCGGGGCGCGCGCTGCCGATCATGCCGAGCGCCTCCTCCGCGCTCGCCACGTCGCCGACGACCTTGAGGTCAGGCTCCCGATCGAGCAACGCCCGGACCCCCGCTCGAACCACTTCGTGTTCGTCGACGACGAGGATCCGCAATGGCCTCTTCATCTGCGCCGGGCGTTCGCCTTCATCGCAAAGTAATACGACCGAGGGGTCGGAGAGTTGCGCGCGACTTTGGCGCTTGTGACCTGCGGTAACGCCCGTGCCGGGCGCCCGAGGTCCGCCTGGAGCAGCCGCCGAATGCGCGCCGCGTATGGAGCAGGGGAGAGAGGGAGTCAGCCAGCATGTATGCATATTTGGGTTATTGCCTGTAGGGATGAAGTAGTGGCTGCGTGCGCAAGAGCATCGGGACCCGCGAGCACGCGAAGCTCGCCTCGTTGCTGCGCGACCTCCGCGAGGAGGCCGGCCTGTCACAGAAGGAACTCGGTGCGCTCTTGGACGCCAAGCAGTCGTTCGTGAGCCGGATGGAGACCGGCCAGCGGCGGATGGACCTGGTCGAGCTGAGCACGATCGCGCGCGCGCTCGGTTCCAGCCTGGCCGACATCGTCCGCCGCTTCGAACGCTGAGCGGATTTAGAAGGTTTCCAATAGGGCGACGTCGAACCGCTTCTGCAAGGCCTGGATAGGGAGGGCCTGGATAGGGAGGTCAGGATGGCACGTTCGGCCATGGCCCGCGGCTTCCTCCTGGCGAGCACGCTTCTCGCCGCGACGCTTGCCCCCTCGGTCGGTCACGCAGCCATCGTCGAGTTCACCGCCCGTGGGCGCGTCGACGTTTTCGACCCCAACGGTGAGGGAGATCCGCGTTGGGAGCCCGCCAAGCAGATGGCGTCCGCGGGCGACACGCTCGTGTGGCACTTCGGCGAGAACGCGCCCAGTCCTTCGGGCGTCCAGCTCAACCTCGAGGTGTACGCGACCGACGGCGAGTACTTCGCCTACGAGGCGCCGACGGGCGACATCACCCGGCCCTTCCCCGGCGGCACCGTGTGGTTCCGATCGCGCGCAGGCTCTGGGCTCACGCCCGGCGGAGTCTGCAGCGGGGCGTGCGGCTCGTACACGAGCCTGACGATCGCGCCCGGCGCGCCGGTTATCACGAGCCCGGCCATGGGCGCGCAGGTGGGCGGTCGCTCTCTCACCGTCTCGGGGACCGGGCAGCCTTTCACGATCGTTCGGCTGATGGAGGGCACTCGCGTGCTCGGTGAGCGGATGATCATGGGCGACGGCACCTGGTCCATCGAAGGCGTCCAGGTTGCGCGAGCGACGCACACGTTCACGGCGCGGCTGACCGACGCGGTCGATCGCGTTTCGCCGGTCGCATCCACGACCTTCGACTTGATCGATGACGGAGGTCCGATCATCACGGTCGACGAGACGAGGACGATCTATCTGCCCGGCGACTCGCAGGTCGTCTCCGGCTCGGCGACCGATCCGTCGGCCGTCGCGTCCGTCGATGTGCGCGTCTTCAACACGTTCGGAACGCTCGAGGAGACCACGCCCGCGACGTGTGCCGGAGGGTGCGAGGGCTCGGTCGTCGACTGGGAGTTCGACCTCAGCGGGCGGCTCCCCGGCATTTGGGAACTGCACGTGCTGGCCCGCGACGTGTGGGGCAACGAGTCGACGGCCACCGTCCGCGTGACGAAGGTCTGAATCCGGAACGCCGCCCCGTCAGCCTTGACGGAGGCGGTGGACATGGCCATGCATCATGTTGTGCCGGCCGACCCCGCAGGCTATATCGCGACTACGGTATACCTTCGTGCCCTTTGACATGCATGGTTGGTGTAGATATCATAGCGTTCCTGATATAATCGCGATGCAAGGGTGAGGGCAGATGAAGGCGGCGGAAGTGGGCGTCCAGCTCCGAAGGGCACGGCGAAATGCCGGCCTGAGTCAGACGCGGCTGGCCGGCCGAATGAAGACGTCCCAGTCGGCGATCGCGCGGGCTGAATCGGGCTTGGTGAAGCCGTCGCTTGACTTCATCGAACGGTTCGTTCGCGAGACCGGAGAACCACTCAGACTCGGGTCGTTGATCGTGTTCCCAGCGAGTTCTCGAACGGAAGAGGACGATCGGGCCGAGCGTATTCGTCGCGCGGTGGGCGACTTCCAGTTCAACCCCTGGTTGCGCGAGCCCACGCCCGCCGAACAGCGATCCCTCGAGGCCGACGGACTGAGCCGTGGATATTTCGAAGGCCCTCGAACTGCTTGAGCGGGCGGCGGCCGAGCCCGACAGGATCCGCAGGCACCTCATGGTCGCCGCAGCGATCGGCCAGGTGCTCTCGTCGGAGCCCTTCGTCGTAGGAGGCTTGGCGGAGGACTTCTACACCAACGACCGCTACACGCCGACGGACTTGGACCTTTGCGCGCCCCTCACAGCCGAAGACGGAGACCGGTTCCGGCAACTCGGATTCGAGCGTGACGGCAGACACTGGTACCACGAGCCGACCCGAGTAGCCGTCGAGTTCCCCGACGAGCGAATAGACGGAGACGAATCCCGGGCCGAGACCGTGGAGTTCGACGGTTGCGCCGTGAAGATCATCGGCCTGGACGACCTCTACCTCGATCGTCTGCGCCAGGCGACGATGACGGAATCAGAGGCGGATATCGCCTTCGTGGGGGCCGTCGCCGTCGCCGCGTCGCGCTTCGAGGATCTCGACTGGAGGTACATCCGCTCTCGCATCGGTGACATCCGGAGGGCGGAGCGAATGATCGGCGAGAGCATGAGCCGCTTGAATCCGCGGGTTCGCCGGAAGGCGCGGAAGGCAATCAACGGCTGAGCCGGGCATGTGCCCGTACCCGATGTCCACACCAGTGAGTCCACGTCGGGTGGCTTCCGCAAGGCACCACAAGCTCCCTGCGCCGATGATCGAGCTCAGGTTGTCGACATGGGTGATGTGGTAGATGGGCGTCACGATGGCTAGGTTATCGAGCCGCGCATTCGGTGGGTGGCGGCCGGCGCCAAGCGATCACCCGCCGTCTTGTGCCCCCAGGAGGAGTCGAACCTCCGCGCCGGGTTTAGGAAACCCGCGCTCTATCCACTGAGCTATGGGGGCCGCGGATCAGGATATCGCTAGCGCGGGCCAGCGGACCGCCGTCGAGCGCCGCGCCGGGTCCTTCCGGGGTCGGGCGCGGCCTCCTGAGGAAAGCGGGCGGCGTACTCGCGCTCCAGCTCGAGCATCCGATCCGTGTGCGCGCGTAGTGCCTGCGGACTGCCGTTGAGGAACGTGTCCTCTCGCGTCCGGTAGAGCGTGTGCAACTCACGCCGGAGGTCGTCGTCTCCCAGCCTCGACGCCGGGAGCCCGAACGTGCTCGCGGGCGATCTCCGCTTCCGCGGCGCCTCTGCCAGATTGGCGATCGGGAAGCCCTCTTCGGCAGCCTCGACGGGGTCGGTGCGCCTCAGCCCGACGCCGTCCGCGCTCTCTCGCCGGCGCAACTTCATACCCGCTTCATCCCCCGACTGAAGCCGGTCGAAACGGTATCGACGGCCGATGTCCGGCCACGCCTGGGAGATCGAAGACCGCTCGGAGTAGAGTCGTGCGGCCTTCGGGAACCAGAAAGGAGCACAACCGTGACCTACGACCCCTATGCGAGCTTGCCGCAGGTTCCGAGCTTCACCGTCGAGAGCGACGACGTGAAGGACGGCGTTCCGCTCGGCATGGCGCAGGTGAGCGGCATCCTCGGCCCGGGCGGGCAAGACGTCTCGCCGCACCTCGCGTGGAGCGGCTTCCCGGCCGACACGCAGAGCTTCGTCGTGACCGTCTACGACCCCGACGCGCCGACGGCGAGCGGATTCTGGCACTGGGCCGTGGCCGACATCCCGGCGAGCGTCACCGAGCTGCCGAGCGGCGCGGGCGACGAGCAGGGCTCCGGCTTGCCGGACGGCGCTTTTCAGCTTCGCAACGACGGCGGCGCCGCTCGCTACCTCGGCGCGGCGCCGCCGCCCGGGCACGGCCCTCATCGCTACTTCACGGTCGTCCACGCCGTCGACGTGCCGAGCCTTGGCATCGGCCCCGAGGCGACGTGCGCGTTCCTCGGGTTCAACCTGTTCGGCCACACGCTCGCGCGCGCGACGATCGCGCCGACCTACGAGCAGTAGCTCAGACGGCCGCGGCCGAGCCCGGCGTGTCGTAGGCGACCTGGCAGAAGCCGTGGTTGCAGTACCCGCCCGGGTTCTTCGACAGGTATTGCTGGTGGTACTCCTCGGCGTAGAAGAACTCGGGAGCAGGCGCGATCTCGGTCGTGATCGGGCCGAAGCCGTTTGCGTTCAGCAGGGCCTGATAGCGCGCGCGCGATATCTCCGCCTCGGCCGCCTGCTCGGGCGAGTACGTGTAGACGGCAGAGCGGTACTGCGTGCCGACGTCGTTGCCCTGGCGCATGCCCTGGGTGGGGTCGTGCTGCTCCCAGAAGTGCTTGAGCAGCGTTTCGTAAGAAACCTGCGCGGGGTCGTAGACCACCACGACGACCTCGTTGTGACCGGTGTCGCCGGTGCAGACTTCCTGGTAGGTCGGGTTCGGCGTGGAGCCGCCCGCGTAGCCGACGAACGTCGAATGCACGCCCGGCAGGCGCCAGAAGATGCGCTCGGCGCCCCAGAAGCAGCCCATCCCGAACATGGCCAGCTCGGTCTGCCCGGGCCACGGCCCGCGCAGCGGCGTGCCGAGCACGTGGTGGCGTTCGGGCACGGGCATCTCGATCGAGCGGCCGGGGAGCGCCTTGTCCGGCGCGGGCATGTCGGTCTTGCGGAACAGTCCCATTCGTCTTCCTCCCGGAGCTTCTAACTCTAGGGGAGCGCCGCGTGTTCCTGGACTACTCGAAGTACAGCGCCGAGGTCATCGCCAGGCGAACGAGCCGGTCGCGGCAGTAGGTCGTCTGGTCGCCGATCGACTCGTCGCACGGGGCGAGCGGCGCGCCCGGCAGCGACTGTCCGTCGGGGGCCAGCAGATCGACCCACACCCAGCCGGCCCCGGCCGGCAGCGAGATCGTCGCCGAGGGCTCCGCGGTGAACAGGTCGAAGGCGCCCGAAGCGGTGTGGACGCCGACGATCGCGTCGGCCGGCAGGTTCTCGGCCAACACGCGGACGCTCGAGCCGTCGGGCACGGTGTCGCCGACCATGGACTCGAAGATCCCGTCCCCGTCGGCGTCGGCCTGCAGGAAGAGGCGCGGGCCCTCGGAGCTGGGCGGCTGCCAGGAGATGGTCGTGCGTCCGGCCGCGACCGCCGCGAGGATGTCGGACTCCGTCGGGCCGTTCGCGTACACCCAGGTCGTCGGCTGCCCGACGCCCTGGGCCGCGGTCGTCGAGACCCAGTGGTTGTCGCTCCCGCCGGTGATCCCGACGTGGTGACCGCGGCGCAGCCAGCCCTCCCAGTAGGCGATCGCGGAGTCGTTCGAGTTGCTCGACGGCGCCGGCGGCTGCCAGATCGATTGGATGTTCCAGACCTCGACCGAGTCGGGCACGACGTCGTAGTCGTAGCCCCAGTCGGCGTCGTGCGGCCAGTTCACGCTTTCGCCCGCGGGGTGATTGACCTGGAAGTACCCGCCGTCGGCGCGCACCTGGTCGGCGAGCGCCGCGACGGTCGCCGCGGACTTGTCGCCGTTGTCGTAGATCGTCGTCGCGCCGAGCATCTGCGCGTGTCCGCTGAGGGAGTTCTCGTAGGCGTGGATCGGGATGACGCCGCCGAACCCGAAGCCCGGGTCGGACTGGGCCCGGATGTCGTTGTGGTCGGTGATCGCCAGGAAGTCCAGGCCGCGGCTCGCCGCGATCGCGAACTGGTTCGTGACGGAGTGGCCGAGCACGTAGAACTCGTCCGGTCCGGTGTTGTCGTCGCTCACCGGGTCCCACGAGTCGTGCGAGTAGGTGGTGTGGACGTGGAAGTCGCCGGCCAGCCATTCGGGCCCGGCGGCCCGGCCCGGCCCGGCGTTCGCGGCCATCAAGAAGGCCAGGGCGAGCGGGAGCAGCGTGCGCGAGTGCTTCATCGGTCCAGGTGTTCGGCGGGTTTGTCCTGAATCCTGCCCTTTCGGAAAGGATTCGCCACCGTTCGGTCGAATCTTGACGAACGAGAGCAGGCGGATCGGAGGGGGTTCGCCTGCGCCGAGACCGAAAAGGAGGACCTCCGTGGCCGCACGCACCATACGAGGGCTGCTCGGGGCGCTGATCGTCGGCGCGACGCTGCTCGCCCCGACGACGTCCCACGCGGCGCCCGAAGACGTCGTGATCCAGAGCAACGCGCCCGACCAGATCGACATCGCGCTGACGGTGTTCAAGCCGGACGGCGCGAGCGAATCGAGCCCCGCGCCGGTGATCCTGCAATCCCACGGCTGGGGTGGGAGCCGCGCGACGAGCGGCATGACCACGTGGCTCGACGCCGGGATCGGCGTGGTCAGCTTCGACCAGCGCGGGCACGGCGACACCGGCGGCGAAGCCAACGTCGAGGACCCGGAGCTGGAGGGATACGACGTCGAAGCTGTGATCGACTACGTGGCCTCGCTTGACTGGGTGGCGCTCGACGGCCCCGGCGACCCGAAGCTCGGCGCGATCGGAGGCTCCTACGGCGGCGGCTACCAGACGATCGGCGCCCTGTCCGAGATCCTCCACCACGGCGACACGCGCTTCAACGCGCTCGCGCCGGAGATCACCTGGTACGACCTGAACGAGTCGCTCGCGCCGCAGGGCGTCGTGCGCACGATCTGGGTCACGGGCCTGTACGCGGTCGCGCCGAGCCACCCGCAGTGGATGGACGTCGCCTTCGCGCAGGGCGCGGCGAGCGGACAGTACCCGGGCCACGACGACGAGGTCCCGGCGCTCGAAGACCTCTACGCGCGCTTCTACGAGCACAGCCCGCGCGCCTTCGCCGACGACGGCATCAAGCTCGACATCCCGGTGCTGCAGCGGCAGGGCGTGACCGACGACCTGTTCAACCTGAACCAGGGGCTGCACATCTTCCAGGACGTCCTGACGGACGACGCGCGCGCCGACAGCCTGTTCATCGGCTACAACGGCGGTCATGTGCTGGCGCCCGAGGTGGTCCCGCCCGCCTCGGTCCCGTCCGGCGACCCCTGCTCGGCGGCGTCGGGCGGCTTCACCGCCCTGTCGATCGCCTTCTACCAGAAGGTCTTCGCCGGCGAGAGCCCGCAGTCGCTGCTCGAGCACCAGTACAACATCGCGACCAACGACAACGGCTGCATCCGCGCGAACTCGCTCGACTTCTACGGGGCGAGCCCCGCCGGGGTCGACGGCGTGGTGGCGACCACGACGACGAGCGGCGCGCCGGTGGCCTACGAGCTGGCGGAGGGCCCGATCTCGGTGGCGGGCATCCCGCTCATCAGCGGCAACCTCACTACGGTCGGAGTCGACGCGCGGGCGTTCTTCGCGCTCTCGGTCGGGACCTCGCCGGCCGACGCGACCGTCATCCAGAACAACGTGATGCCGATCCGGAGCCTGCTGCCGGTCGTGAACGAGCCGATCGAGCGGGAGCTGCCCGCGGTCGCCGTGGACGTTCCGGTGGGACAGAGCCTCTTCCTGACGGTCTCGCCGTTCTCGAGCGGTCACGGCGGCCATGCGAGCCGCACGCCGGGGGCGATCACGATCACCGACGCGTTCGTCAGCCTGCCGATCGCGTCCTAGTCCACGCGGGTACGCAGGGGGCCGGCGCTTCGCGCC
>DASWJS010000021.1:0-79111 GCA_036397035.1 Actinomycetota bacterium
TGAGCGAACTCGGTGACGCGGCACGCGTCGCCGAGTCCGCTCACGTGTCCCCGCGGAGGCGAGCCCCGATCGCCCGCGACCCACCGCCGGACGGCCACCCGACCGCCGCGAGAACGAACAAAGGCAGCCTTCAGCCGAGCGCGATGAACTTTGCGTCTTTGGCGCCGCTGCCTTCGGACAGCTCCTGCAACACTTCCGCCGATATCGGCTGATCGACCGTCAAAGCCATGAGCGCCTCGCCGCCCCGCTCGCGCCGCCCAACCCGCATGTCCGCGATGTTGATGCCACGAGCGCCCAGAATGGTGCCGATCTTGCCGATCACGCCCGGCCGGTCGTCGTAGCGAAGGAACGCCATGTGCTCGCCCGGAGGCATGTCGAGCTCGAAGTCGTAGACGCCGGTGATGCGCTCTTCCGCGGCGCGGCCCACGACCGTGCCCGAGACCGCGAACCCGCCCTCGCCCGTCAGTTCCAGCTCGTTGACGTAGGTTCGGCCCGTCGGGTAGCGCTCCTCGGAGTATTCGAGCCCGCGGTCCGCGGCCAACAGCGGCGCGTTCACGAAGGTGACCGGCTCGTGCGAGACGGCGGCGAGCATCCCCTTCAGCGCGGCCAGCGTCGTCACACGCGTGTCCTCGTCCGCGATCTGACCGTGATAGGCGATCCGCACCCGGTCGGCGCCCCCGATCGAGGTGAAGATGCGCCCCAGCTTCTCAGCCAGCGGTAGGAAGGGGCGCAACGTCGAGCTGATCTCGCGGCCGACGTCGACGTTGACCGCGTACTGCGCCAGCTCGCCGCGCAGGGCGAGCCCCACCTGCTCGGCGATCGTCGCGCCCGCCTTGTCCTGCGCCTCCTGGGTCGAGGCGCCGAGGTGCGGCGTGACGATCACGCTGTCGAGTGCGAACAGCGGCGAGGCGGTCGTAGGCTCCTCGGTGAAGGTGTCGACCCCCGCGCCGCCGAGCGCGCCGGCCGCCAGGGCCGACGCCAAGGCCTCCTCGTCCACGACTCCCCCGCGGCCGGTGTTGATCAGCCGCGCGGTCGGCTTCATCAGCGCCAGCTCGCGCGCGCCGATCATGCCGGTCGTCTCGGGCGTCTTGACCACGAGCACGCACAGGAAGTCCGCCTGGGCGAGCGCGTCCCCGAGCGGGACCAGCTCGACCCCGATCTGGGAGGCGCGCTGCTTGGACACGTACGGGTCGTGCGCGATCACGCGCATCCCGAAGCTCATCGCGCGCTGCGCGACCAGCGTCGCCACGCGTCCGAGGCCGAGCAGCGCGAGCGTCTTGCCGTTCAGCTCGACGCCGACGAAGCGGGTGCGGTCCCAGACGCCTTCCTTCAGCAGGGCGTTCGCGGCCGGAAGGTTGCGCGCGAGCCCGAGGATCATCGCCATGGTGTGCTCGGCGTTGGAAAGGATGTTCGCCTGGGGCGCGTTGACGACGAGGATCCCGTTGCGCGTCGCGGCGTCCACGTCCACGTTGTCCACGCCCACGCCCGCGCGTCCGATCACCTTCAGCGACGTGCCGCGCTCGATCAGCTCGGCGTCGGCCTTGGTCGCCGAGCGCACGATGAGCGCGTCGTAGCCCGCGATCGTCTCCAGCAGGGCCGGGCGGTCCAGGTCGGTCAGGACGTCGACGTCGTGGCCCTCCGCGCGCAGCGCCTCGATGCCGGCGTCGGCGATCGGCTCGGCGACGAGGACCTTCACGCCTGCGCGAAGACCTCTTCGGCGGCCGCGACGGCGTCGCCGCGCTTGACCGGGTAGCCTAGCTCCTCCAGCGCCAGCTCCAGCACGGCGAGCGCCTGCAGGATCTCGCTGCGCTCGAGGTAGCCGATGTGACCGATGCGGAAGATCTTGCCTTTCAGCTTGCCCTGGCCGGGCGCGAAGATGATCCCGTACTTGGCGCGCACGAGCTTGGTGACCGCGGACCCGTCGATGCCCTCCGGGCACGCGACGGCGGTGACGCACACGGCTCGCTCGGGATCCTCGCCGAACAGCTCCAGGCCGAGCGCCTGCACGCCGGCCTTGACGGCCTTGGACAGCACGGCGTGGCGCGCGAGCGCGTTGTCGAGCCCTTCCTCGCGCAGCAACTTGATGGCCGCGGCGAGGCCCATGTACAGGTGGACCGCCGGCGTGTAGGGCGTCTCCGGCGGGTCCTTGCGCGCCGCGTCGCGCACGGTCGCCCAGTCGAAGTAGAAGCGCGGGAGCGTCGCGCGCGCGTTGGCCGCCCACGCGGCCTCGGACACCGCGACGAAGGCGATGCCGGGCGAGCCCATGAGCGCCTTCTGCGAGCCGCCGATCGCGACGTCGACGCCCCAGTCGTCCACCCGCAACGGCGCGCCCCCGACGCCGGAGATCGAGTCGACGACGAACAGCGCCGGGTGGTCGCGCACGACCGCGCCGATCGATTCGATGTCGTTGACGACGCCGGTCGATGTCTCCGAGTGCTGGATGAGCACGCCCTTGATGTCGGGCTCGAGCGCCGCGGCGACGTCGGCCGCCTTCGCGGTCTTGCCCCACTCGTAGTCCAGGAGCTTCACGTCGAGCCCGTAGGCTTTGCAGATCGTCTCGAAGCGCTCGCCGAAGTTGCCGACCGACACGACCAGCACGCGGTCCCCTGGCGAGAAGCAGTTCACGACGGCGCTCTCCATCCCGCCCGAGCCCGAAGCTGTGAAGGTCAGCACGTCGTTCTTCGTGCCGTAGATGTCGCGCAGCCCTTCGGTAACCTCGGTCAGCACGGAGCCGAATCCGGGCCCACGGTGGTAGACGATCGGGCTACCCTGGGCCAGGAGAACCTCGGGGGGGACCGGCGTGGGTCCAGGCGTCATCAGGATCTCGGGTTTGCGCACTGCTCGCTCCTTCGCAGCTCGCCGGCGTCCGCGCGGGCCGGCACGGGCCATCCTACGTGACCTGAGCAGCACGTTCATCCGGGTTCTTGACGGTTCTGAGACCTGGATCGTCTGAGTTCGCCACCACGCCCGCACCAGGCGTCAACGACAGCGACCACGCATGTGATCAACTTGGTACGGCTTGTCCCACACCAGCAAGCCGTCCGCGTCCCACGCCTTGGCGCGGACCTTCAGCCGGTAGCTCGCCACCGATGTTCGCCCACACGTGTTGAGCACGGCAGCCGACTTTGGGTTCTTTGCACTGCGGGGGTCACTTGCGGAACCAGAGTTGCGGTCGGACCAGCCAGCCCCGGTGTTCTCCTGGATCTTCACCAATAGAGAAGTCTCACTGAAGCCGCCGGTGCACACGAGATAGGCCGCGCCAACGAACTGAGTGTTACTGCCGTCGGAAACGGCGCGGAACTCGCCGTCGCTCGAGCAGTTGATCAGTGAGGTCATCTTCTCCACGTATCCTGGACCTGGATCGAAGGCCGGAGGGTCTTCCGCATAAGCCGCCGGGCCGCCGGCAGTGCCGTCATCCAAACACCAGGAGGGCATCGGCACGAACACAAACGGAATACCGGTGTCTACCTCACAAACCTCGCCGAGAGGATCAGCATGAGCAGCCAGTGGGAATACGATCGCGGCCAGACCCAATCCTGCGACCAAGGCAACACACAAGAGATTCGCCTTCCGCACCTAACACCCTCCAGTCGGGCGAACGTTGTTCAGGGCAGTGTTCTGCGACGGATCTATGCGGGCGCCTACTTGCAGCGTCCGCGCCACGGACCAACCTTCCACGAATGATCCCCGACAAGGTTGCCGTTGTGGTCCCACACCTTCACTCGGAACTTCGCCCGGTAACTCGCAAGGGCAGTTCGGCCACAAGTGCTTGAGGCGACCGCGGTCTTCGGGTTCTTAGGGCTCCTCGGGTCGTCAGCAGAATCGCGATCCGACCATCCGCTGCCAGTGTTCTCTTGGATCTTCGCCAGAAGGTACGTATCGCTGAAACCACCCGAGCATTCAAGGTAGGCTGCGGCGATCATCTGCGTGTTGCTCGAATCGCTGATCATGTGGAACTTGCCGTCCGCTCCGCAGTCGATTCTCGACGCCATCTGCTCGACGAATTGTGGGCCTGGGTCGAACGGCGGAGGATCCTCGTTGTAAGCGAACGGTCCGTCGGGCGTGCCATCATCCAAGCACCACGGGGGCAACAGCAGAAACACGCCGGGTACTACCGGATCCACCTCACATAGATCCTCAAGCGGGTCAGCCTGAACGGAGGTCGGCGCCAGCACTCCCGCGCACACCAACCCGAGCATGGCCGCGAAACTCAGAACCTGACTTCCTCTACGCCGCATTGCGACCCCCCGACCTTGGGCGCGCGCCTAGCGCTACATCTATTCGTGGAATGGAATCCTATGATATCAGTAATATCTCTCAGATGAGGTGCTGATCCCGAGTGCGTGTTCCTTCTAGTGAACCAGGCAGCAACAGCGCCGCGGACAGGTCGCTCGTCCTGCCCGCCAGCCTGAAAGTACCCTCCCTCGCAGGTGTCCTGACTATTGACGGGGAACATCTGCTTCACGCAGACACAGGCCTTGCGCGAGCACGGCTGGTGCACCTGGAGTTGGGCGCAAGACTACTTGCACGGAGGATCATGAACATCGGCAGGCTCTTCCGCAAAAGGCCGTGCCGGGATCTGTCCCGGGCCGTCGCCCGCGCGGGCGCGGGGAGGCGAGCGTGAGGAGGGCCGGCGCGCTCGTTCTGGGCGCCTCGCTGTGCACCGGGTTGTTCGCCGTCCCGGCGGCGGGCGCCGACTGCACGAGTTTGCCGCGCAAGCCCGACCGGCCCGAGGTCGAGGTCGCGCGCGCGAAGCTGCGCGGCGCCTCGTCCGTTCGCCTCCTGCCCGGGAAGGACAAACGCGTCCATTACAGGCTGAGGCTTCCCGCGTCGCCCACGCCGCTGGACATCTTCTTCCTGCTGGACACCACCGGAAGCATGGATGCGGCGATCTGCAGCGTGAAGCTCGCGCTCTACGACATCGCCTTCGGCCTGGAGAAGACGGGCATCGACGTGAACTTCGGCCTCGGGTGGTACCGGGACTACCCGATCGCGCCCTACGGCGACCCGGGCGACACGGCATACAAGCTCGAGCACAAGATCGGCCCGCTGGACGAGGCGATGATCGAGACGCTGCACGGGCTCGACGCGGGAGGAGGGTTCGACGGACCCGAGTCCGCCCTCCCGGCGCTGTACCAGGCCGCGACGGGCGAGGGGCAGGACGTCGCGCCGCCCGGGTCCTCGCCGGCCGACATCCCGGACGGCGGGGAAGCCGGCTTCCGCGAGGGCGGCCTGCGGGTCATCGTGAACGTGACGGACGCCCCCTTCAACAAGGGACGGGCCTACCCCGGTCCGGCCTGGGCCGACGTGGTCGAGGCGCTCCGCGGGAACGACGTCTACCAGGTGGGCATCGCGGTGGGCAACCGCAACCAAGACCTCGAGCGGATGGCGTTCGACACCGACGCGGTCGCGCCGAAGGGCGGGCTCGACTGCGACGGGGACGGCTCGGCCGACCTCGACAAGGGACTCCCGCTCGTCTGCTCGATGGGTGGCGGCTCGGTCAACCTGGCCCCGACGATCGTGAGCATGGTCAAGGCGATCGAGGACATCGCGTCGGTGAAGTTCCGAGCGGCCGGGGCGGCTGAGGTCGTCGCCGCCGTAAAGCCGCCTGTCGTGCCCGACCTCGACATCACTCGTCCGCACCGGGCGGCCGTCCGCGTCCGCTATCACTGCGACAAGCCGAACGGCGAGCACATGGTCGAGCTGGTCGCCAGCGTCCGCGGGATCGAGGTCGCCCGCACACGGACCACGGTCACCTGCGACGCGCCGCCGGCCGTGCTTCCGATCGTGCAGGCGGCCGGGATCGCGGCCGCGCCGGCGCCCGCGCCGCAGCCGGCCCCGCAGACCAACCCGCAGGTGCAGCCACAGCCCGGCGCGCAGCCGGCCGGCGCGCTGGCGGGCGCGCCCGCCCAGGCGCCCAACCTGGCGACGGCGTCCTCCTCGGACACCGGCGACGAGACCTTGCAGATGAGCAGAGCACGCGCCACCCCACCGCTCGCGTGGATGGTCATCGTCCTTGCGATGTCGGCCGGAGCAGCATCCATGTTGTCAACAGCGAAGCGGCCGCAGCAGGCCACCGCACGGAGGGATCGATGAGCACCAAGACGAAGGCGGCCGGCGCGTTCCGGCAGCGGCTCGCCCGCATGGTTCGCGACCGGCGCCGCAAGCGCGCGGCCAAGGCCCGCGGCGGCAAGAAGCTGCACACGAAGCTGTTGCTGCTGTCCCTGGTCGCGTTGCTGGCCGGCTTCGGCTACGGGCTGAACTACCTGGCTCCGAAGCCGGAGGGCGGGAAGCTCTCGCTCGACCAGCTCACGGCGCTGGCCGAAGACCAGCGCGTCGTCCAGGCGACCTTCCGTGACGAAGACGCGCAGCTCACCGGGACCTTCACCTGCGCGCTGCCCGACGAAGGCTCGGCGCGCGCGCCGACGTGCGAGGAGTACGAGGCGCCGGTCGTCGGCAAGAAGCTGAAGGGCAGGGAGCGCAAGAAGGCGCAGGAGAAGCGCGGCGCCGAGCTGCCGGCGGGCGTGGCGACGCTCGAGACCATCCCGACGCGCGACTTCTGGATGCCCTACCCGCAGAGCGACCTGGCGACGCTGTCGCTGCTGGAGGCGGTCGGCGAGGGCGGGGCGCGCGTCTCGGTCGACCCGCAGACGCCGAAGAAGAACGTGCGCCTGATCACGACGTTCCTGCTCCCGCTGATGGTCCTTGCGAACCTGTTCGCGCTGCTGTTCACCGCGGGCCGGGGCGGGTCGAGCGGCATCGGCGAGATCATCGTGTTCGGCTCGATCGGCAAGGGGAAGATCCGCAACCGCGGCAAGTCCGCGGCCGTCACCTTCGCCGACGTCGCCGGCGCGGACGAAGCCGTGACCGAGCTGCGCGAGGTGGTCGACTATCTGCGCGCTCCCGAGCGATACCAGTCGATCGGCGCCCAGGCGCCGAAAGGCATCCTGATGATCGGCCCGCCGGGCTGCGGCAAGACGCTGCTGGCGAAGGCGACCGCCGGCGAGGCGGGCGTTCCGTTCTTCTCGGTGGCCGGCGCGGAGTTCGTCGAGTCGCTCGTCGGCGTCGGCGCGGCGCGCGTGCGCGACTTGTTCCAGCGCGTCCGCGCGCTCGCTCCGGCGATCGTGTTCATCGACGAGCTGGACGCAGCGGGCCGGCGTCGCGGCGCGGGCGGCGGCGGCGGGGGCACCGACGAGCGCGAGCAGACGCTGAACCAGATCCTGGTCGAGATGGACGGCTTCGACGCCAGTTCCGGCATCGTGGTGATCGGGGCGACGAACCGGCCCGACATCCTGGACCCGGCGCTGCTACGCCCGGGCCGCTTCGACCGTCACGTCGCGGTGGACCAGCCCGATCGCGACGGACGCAGGGCGATCCTGGAGCTGCACGCGCGCGGGCGCAAGCTGCAGCCGAACGTGGAGTTCGAGCGGCTCGCCCGGCGGACGCCCGGCTACTCAGGCGCCGACCTGGCGAACGTGATCAACGAGGCCGCGCTGCTCGCCGTGCGAGCCGACAAGGACGTCGTCGGCATGAGCGAGCTGCTGGAGGCAATCGAGCGCGTCCTGTCCGGCCCGCAACGCCGCGGCCGGATCCTGACGCCCGAGGAGCGCCGCCGGGCCGCCTACCACGAGTCGGGCCACGCGATCGTGACCGCCGCGGTGGGCAAGGCGGACGAGCTGCACCGCATCTCGATCCTGTCGCGCGGCAAGACCGTCGGCACGACTTCGATCGCGGCCGAGGCCGACGCCGCCATGCTCACCCGCAGCGCGCTCGAGCGGCGGCTCGTCATCGCGCTCGCGGGGCTCGCGGCGGAAGAGCTGGCGCTCGGCGAGTCCTCGACCGGCGTCGAGAACGACCTGGAGGTTGCGACCTGGCTCGCGCGCGACATGGTCGGGCGCTGGGGCATGAGCCGCACGCTCGGGCGGGCGCGCCTGCTGGCGAAAGACTCCGACGCGATCCTTGGCAACGACGTGCCGTTCGCGCAGCTCTCGGCGGCGACCCAGCACGAGGTCGACTCCGAGATCAAGTCGCTGCTGGCGCGGGCGGAGGAGGTCGCGGCCACGCTGCTCCGGCTGAACCGCGAGAAGCTCGACGACCTGGTCGGGCGCTTGGAGACCGAGGAGCTGCTGGAGGGTCCGGCATTGGAGGAGGCGATCGCCGGGGTCGTCACGCGTCGCATCGTGCTCGACGGGCCCGGCGCCGGCGTCCAGGACCCGCCGCGCCGCCGGGCGAAGGTCAAACAGGGCTAAATCCCCGCCGAGAATAGACTCCCGGCCATATACAAACCGCACGGGCACTGGCATACTGCCCACCCGAACTAGAGGAATCCGATACAGAACGCTCGCTCGCTCGCTCGCGCCTTGCCACGCACGACGTGGCTGGGTGTCGTCGCATTGGTCCTGGCACTGGCAGCCGTTGCGAGCATGCCGACGCGCGCGCGGGCGATCCAGGAGCCGCTTCTCACGTTCGTGAGCATGCCGGACTTCCTCAATGCCGACGTCGCCTCGACCACGAGCCTGCCGAGGTGGCAGCCGGGCGACCCAACCAGCACCAACAAGTGGTGGCGGGAAGCGATCGGGGCCGTGCTCGATGCCGTTCAGTCCCACGACCCGGACCTGGTGTTGGTTGCCGGCGACTTGGTTCACGGCGAGTGGCACAAGGACGAGGAGCGCGTGCGGCTGTTCGGCTCGATCCGGGGGCTCCAGCGCAAGCGGCTCGCGATCCACCGGGCGGGCGCGCTCTACTACGGCCGGTGGAAGCGGCGCTTCGCCGCCCGAGACTTGCCGGTGCACCCGACCCTGGGCGACCACGAGATCGGCGACAACCCGTGGCTCCCCGGGAAGGCGAAGACCAAGCTGGTTCGGACGTTCAAGAACACCTGGGCCCGCGCCTTCACCGATCGCGCGGAGTACGGCATGCACCCGACCGGGACGGCCTACGACCGCACCGCGTATGCGTTCACCGTTCAGAACACGCTGTTCGTCGGCGTGGACGTCTTCCGCGCCCGCAAGAACGGCGTCGAGATCACGGTGCGGGGCGGACAGTTGAGGTGGCTGCGCGACCTCCTCGAACGCGCGCGGCTGGACCCGCGGATCGCGCACGTCGTCGTCCAGGGGCACACGCCGGTCCTCGGGCCCGTGCGCGGGGACCACACCTCGGGCCTGACGATGGCCGGCGGCTCGTCGAGCGAGTTCTGGTCGACCTTGAAGACCCTCGGCGCGGACCTCTACCTGGCCGGCGAGTTCCATGCGATCACCTCGATCAACGACGGCCCGATCGAGCAGCTCGTCCACGGGGGCAACGTCGGCAAGGGCTCCTACCACTCGTTCGTGGTAGGCAAGGTCTACCCGGATCGGATCGAGCTGACCGCCTACGAGGCGCCCCTGTACCACTACCTGCGCAAGCGCACGCTGTGGAACACGACCTCCAACGGGCCGGCTGCGATCGTGGTCGTCGGCCTCTACGAGCCCGTCGGCACCTTGACCAGGATCGAGGTCGCCGGGCACACCGAATGGCAGGACCGAACCGGCGTCTTCATGCCCTACCAGCCTTGATCCAGGGCATCATCGAGCGGAGCTTCTTGCCGACTTCCTCGATCTGATGGCCGGCCTGCTCCGCGCGCATGCGCTTGAAGCTCGAGGCGCCGGCTTCGTTTTCGGCGATCCATTCCTTGGCGAACTGCCCTGAGGTGATCTCCTCCAGGATGCGCTTCATCTCCGCGCGCGTCTCCTCGGTGATCACGCGCGAGCCGCGCGAGTAGTCGCCGTACTCGGCGGTGTCCGAGATCGAGTAGCGCATGAACTCGAAGCCGCCCTCGTAGAGCAGGTCCACGATCAGCTTCAGCTCGTGCAGGCATTCGAAGTAGGCGATCTCGGGCTGGTAGCCCGCGTTCACGAGCGTCTCGAACCCGGCTTGGACCAGCGCGCTCGTCCCGCCGCAGAGCACGGCCTGCTCGCCGAACAAGTCGGTCTCGGTCTCCTCCTGGAAGGTGGTCTCGATCAGGCCCGCGCGCGTCGCGCCGATGCCCTTCGCGTAGGCAAGGCCGAGCGCGTGCGCGTTGCCGGTCGCGTCGCGGTGGATCGCGATCAGCGCCGGCGTGCCGATCTTCTCCAGGTAGGTGCGGCGCACGAGGTGCCCCGGTCCCTTCGGCGCAACCATGCACACGTCCACGCCCGGCGGTGGGTCGATCTGGCCGAAGTGGATGTTGAAGCCGTGCGCGAAGAACAGCGCGTCGCCGTCGCGCAGGTTCGGCGCGATCGACTCGTCGTAGGCGCGGCGCTGCGCGGTGTCGGGGATGAGCACCATGACGAGGTTCGCCTCGTCGACTGCTTGCGCCGCCGGCACGGCGCGCACGCCGTCGTGCTCGGCTCGCGCGAACGAGGCCGACCCCTCGGCGAGCCCGACGCGCACGTCGGCGCCGGAGTCGCGCAGGTTGAGCGCGTGCGCGTGACCCTGCGAGCCGTAGCCGAGGACCGCGATCCTGCGGTCGTCCAGCACGCTCAGGTCGGCGTCGTCGTCGTAGTAGATCGTGGCTGCCATTCTCATCCCGTCCTTTCGACCGCGCGCAGCGGCTTGTCGGTGATCGCCTTGTCCCCGCGACCGAGCGCGACCAGGCCGGTGCGGACCAGCTCCTTCACGCCGTACTCGTGCAGCAGGTCGGTCAGCGCCGCCAGCTTGTCGGGCGCGCCGGTCGCCTCGATCGTGATCGAGGCGGGCGCGACGTCGATGATCTTGGAGCGGAAGATGTCGGCGATCTCAAGGATCTGCGCGCGGGTGTCGGCCTTGGACCGGACCTTGATCAGCAGCAATTCGCGCTCGACCGATCCGGCGCGTTCCAGCTCGACGATCTTGATCACGTTGACGAGCTTGTTGAGCTGCTTGACCACCTGTTCCAGCGGCTGCGTGTCGACGTTGACCACGATGGTCATGCGGCTGACGTCGGGGCTCTCGGTCGGGCCGACCGCGAGCGAGTGGATGTTGAACCCCCGGCGCGCGAACAGCCCGGCGATGCGCGCGAGCACGCCGGGCTTGTTCTCCACCAGGACCGAAAGCGTGTGCGTTGCCATAGCGGCTCCTTATCAGATCGTTCCTTCGGGCGCGTCGTGCAGGACGTCGGCGTGCTCGGCTTCGAACTCCGGGCCGAGGATGATGTCGTCGTTGGACGCGCCGGCCGGCACCATCGGGTAGCACTTCTCGGTCGGGTCGCAGCGGAAGTCGATCAGGACGGTCTTGTCGTTGATCTCGTTCGCCTTGCGAATCGCCGGCTCGACCTCGTCCGGCGTGTCCACGCGGATGCCGACCGCGCCGTAGGCCTCGGCGAGCCGCACGTAGTCCGGCACGTCGAAACCGAAGTCCACCTGGCTGTATCGCTCGGCGTAGAACAGCTCCTGCCACTGGCGCACCATGCCGAGCGAGCCGTTGTTCACCAGCGCGATCTTCACCGGGATGTTCTCAGTCGTCATCGTGGCCAGTTCCTGCGAGGTCATCTGGAAGCAGCCGTCGCCGTCCACCGCCCAGACCTGCGCTTCGGGCGCGCCGACCTTGACGCCCATCGCCGCGGGAACCGCGTAGCCCATCGTCCCGAGCCCGCCGGAATTGATCCAGGTGTTGGGCCGGCGGAAGCGAATGAACTGGCTCGCCCACATCTGGTGCTGGCCGACGCCGCCGACGAAGTAGGCGTCCTGGGCCGCCAGCTCGCCGACCTTCTGGATGACGAACTGGGGCTTGAGCGGCCCGTCGGCGGGCTGGGTGTACTTCAGCGGGTAGCGGGTCCGCCAATCGTCCAGCGTCGCGATCCACGCCGAGTAGTCGGGCGTTGCCCCGCCGTCGATCGCCTCGGTCACCGCGTCGCACAGGTCGGCGATCACGCTCTTGGCGTCGCCCACGATCGGCACGTCGACGGCCCGGTTCTTGCCGATCTCCGCCGGGTCGACGTCGGCGTGGATGATCTTCGCCTCCGGCGCGAAGCTGGCGAGCGACCCGGTCACGCGGTCGTCGAACCGCGTGCCGAGGCCGACCAGAAGGTCCGATCGCTGCATCGCGGTCACCGCCGTGTAGTTGCCGTGCATCCCCGGCATCCCGAGGCAGAGCGGATGGTCGTCGGGGATCGCGCCGCGCCCCATCAGCGTCGTCACGACTGGCGCGCCGGTCAGCTCGGCCAGGCGACGAAGCTCCTCGCCGGCCCCCGCGCGGATCACGCCGCCGCCCACGTAGAGCACCGGCTTCCTGGAGGTCAGCAGCAGTCGCGCCGCCTCGCGGATCTTCTTCTGGTTCCCGCGCACGACGGGGTGATAGCCGACGAGCTTCGGCTCCTCCGGGTACCACCACGCCATGTCCGCCTGCAGGACGTCCTTCGGCAGGTCCACCAGGACCGGGCCGGGCCGGCCGGTCTTGGCGATGTGGAAGGCCTCGTTGATCACGCGCGGGATCTCCTGCGGGTCCATCACGAGGAAGTTGTGCTTGGTGACCGGCATCGTGATCCCGGTCGCGTCGCACTCCTGGAAGGCGTCCCCGCCCACTGCCCAGCGCGGGACCTGCCCCGTGATCGCCACGACGGGGATCGAGTCCATGAAGGCGCTCGCCAGGCCGGTGACGAGGTTCGTCACCCCCGGGCCGGACGTGGCCACGCACACGCCCACCTCGCCGGTCGCCTGCGCGTAGCCGTCGGCCGCGTGCGCGGCGCCCTGCTCGTGCCGGCACAGGATGTGCCGGATCGGCGAGTCGATGATCGGGTCGTAGAGCGGCAGGATCGCCCCGCCGGGGATGCCGAACATGACCTCGACGCCCTCGGCTTCGAGGCTCTTCATCGTGGCTTGCGCTCCGGTGATCTTCATGGCTCTCTCCTGTTCGTCAGGTCGTGCTCGCCGCTCGGTCGCCCGCGCGGGCGATCTCGCGGATGATCTCGTCGGCCGTCGCGATGCGAATGCCGACGGCGCGAAGGTCGGCGAGGTTCGCGATGCGCGTGTCCTCGCTGCTCGTCGCCAGCCCGTCCTCGACCGCGATCACGTCGTAGTCCAGCGAGATCGCGTCGAACATCGTCGCGCGCGGGCTGTTGGGCAGCGATACCCCCATCACGGCGAGCCGCTCGACGCGCGCGCGTCGCAGCAGGAAGTCCAACTCCGTTCCCATGAAGGCGCTGAAGCGGCGCTTGACTACGATCGGCTCGCCGTCGGCGGGCTCGAGCCGCTCGACGATCATGCGGCCCCACGTGTTCTCCAGCAGGAAGCCGCGGCCCGCCTGGAAGGCCGGGACCCGGAAGCGCTCGACGTCCCAGCCGTCCTCCCGGTGCGAGCGGACCGCGTGGACGACCGGCGCGCGGGCCTCCCGGAAGGCGTCCAGGACCGACCCCATGGTGCCGGCGCGGCCGGCCGCGTCGCGGATGAACAGGCGCCCGTCCGGGTGCGCGATGTCGTTCTGCATGTCGACGATGACCAGCGCCGTCGTGCTCATCGATTCCTCCCTGGTCCCTTCCTTCTGTGCCCCTGAAACGAAAAACCCCCCGCGGAGCGAGAGGTCAGCGCGCGCTCGAACCGAGCGCGCGCTAGGCGACTACGAGGCTGGAGCAGATCGAACCCCACATCGTGGGTCAGAGTATTCCAGCAGGCCATCCCCCATGTCAACGCGCCCGGAGGAGGCGCCCGAACCCCCGGCCGGCTCGCAGCCGGACGACGGCAAGAACCGGACGGGGCAAACCGCACGACAGGGCAGCTACACGCGTTGCCGCGTCTTCGCGAATGGGCGATGATGAGGCGACGTTCCACCACGGGAGTTGACATTGGGCCGAGCCTTCCGGCGATCCACGGGCGCCGCCGTCGCGATCCTTGTGCTGGTCCTGACGTTTCCGAGCCTCGCCCTGGCGCAAGCCTCGCCGGTGAAGCTGGAGGTCACGGCCGGCTACAACGGGTTCCTGCGGGGGTGGGCCTCCAACCCGTTCGAGATCGCCGTCGAGGCCGACTCCCTGTTCGCGGGCAAGATCAACCTGACGTTCGATCCTCCCAACCAGAGCGCCTACACGATCCCGATCGAGGTCCCCGGCGGCAGCCGCAAGGTCGTGCGCATCGTCGTGCCGAGGGCGAGCGTCCGCGAAGTCACCGCGACGGACCAGAAGGGACGGGTGATCGCGCGTGAGCGCGTGCAGGCCGCGACGCTGTCCTCGGGCGAGGACCTCGTCGGCGTGCTGAGCCCCGACCCGGTCACGCTCGCGCAGGTACCGGTCCCGATCGTAGACCGCGACGCCCGCGTGGTAGAGCTGACGCGCGAGACGCTCGCGCTCGGCGCGCCCGCGCTGCGTCCGCTCAGTCACCTCGTCGTCGACGGCTCGATCGTTGCGCGGCTGACCGGCGACGAGGTCCAGGCGATCCGCGCGTTCGCAATCGACGGCGGCGAGCTGATCCTCGCCGCGGGCTCGCCCGACCAGCTCGCGCTGGTCCCCGGCGGGTGGGCGCCGAGGGGCTCGGACGCGGTCGCGCAGCGCAGGGTCGGCACGGGGGTGCTCACCGTGGCGGCCCTGCCTTTCAGCGATGCGGCCTGGTCGGAGAACGGCTCGATGTGGCCGCAGGTCATGCGCCCGTCGGAGTCGACGCGCTGGCACGACGGCGCCGAGCCGGGGTGGACGGACGTATGGCTCAACGGGGTCGGCGCGCAAGAGCAGCGGCGCCTGCGATGGATGGGGTTCTTCGTCCTCGGTTACGCGCTCCTTGCCGGACCGGTCACGTTCGGCGTGCTGACCGCGACGAAGAAGCGGCCGCGCGCATGGGTGGTGATCCCGAGCCTCGCCCTCGTCGTCGCGGTCGTCATCGTCGTCGCCGCGGGCGCACGGGGCAACGCGGACGAGCGCGTAGTGAGCGGGTACGTCGAGTGGTATCCCGAAGGCACGCGACAGCACCTCGCGGTCGGCCTGGTCGCGCCGGGCAGCGGGCTGGCGACCTTCCGGCTGCCGGGCGACGGCGTCGTCGAGCCGAGCATCGACTACAGCGCGGCGACCCGCGCCACGCGCGAGGTCACGCCCGGCCCGAGCTCGACCTCGGTCACGTTGCCGCTGTCCAGCGGACAGGCAGGCGTCGTGCGCTACCGGAACGCCGCCGCGACCGGTGGGGTCAATCCGGCGGGGACGCTCAAGCCCGGCAAGGGGATCGTGGGGATGGGCACCTTCTTCGGCGGCAAGATCCCGACCGCGCCGGTCCTGAAAGGAACGATCACGAACCCGACGCCCTACACGCTGCGCAACGTCACCGTCGTCGCCGGGCACACCGGCGCGGCCGCGGCCGAGGCGCTTGGGCCCGGCAGCAGCCGCCGCGTGGCGCTGACCTACGGCGGCCCGAACGCGCCGGCCAGTCCGAGCGGGTACCCCGGGTACAACGGCTTCGCCTTCGGCCCCGGTGGCTACTACGACCCGAGCGGCGCCATCGCCGGCGTGGTCGCGAGCCACGTCGGCATCGGCCGCCACGGCGACGCGTACCTGACGGGCTGGGTCGACGCGGCGGAGGCGACCGGCCTCGTGCCCCTCGGCGCCTCGGAAGGCGAGATCCTCGTGGTCATCCCGCTCGACGTCGACCTGAGCTCGGCGCACGACGTTCCGAGCGACACGGTTCGCGGGCGGTTCGTCGGCTTCGACGGGACGGTCCTGGACCCGGACCCCTTCGGCTCCGGCAGCTTCGATTCGATCCGCTCGAACGGCACGTCCATCATCCGCTACCGGCTTCCCCCCGACTCGAGCCCCGCCAACCTGTACGTGCAGCGCGCAGGCCGAAGCGGCAGGTTCCCGAGTGTCCCCGCGCAGCCGCTGGTGCGCCGCAGCGGCGGCTCGTTCACGATCGTGGGGCGCGGCTTCCCCGGCTCCAGCTTCGGTCCCGGCTACACGTTCCAAGGGTTCGGGGCGGGGACGGCCAAGCGTCCCAACGTCGAGTTCTACGACTTCACGACGGGCGCGTGGGTGTCCGGGTCGGTGCAGCAATCGTCGGTCGTCCGCGTCGCTGCCGCGGGCCTGATCAACGACCTCGGCGAGGTCTACGTTCGCCTGAGCGGCAGCTCGCCCTACAACCTGACGTCAGACTCGGTGGAGCTGTCCGCGGCATGACGGACGTGCAGGCAACGACGACCGGCGTGCTGCCGGCGCCCGACCGCGAGCCGGTCGTGCACACGTCCGCGCTCACGAAGTACTTCGGCACGACGGCGGCCGTGCGCGACCTGACCTTCGAGGTCGAGCACGGATCGATCACCGGCGTCGTCGGGCCGAACGGCGCCGGGAAGAGCACGACGTTCCTGATGCTCTCGACGCTGCTCTCCCCGACCGAAGGCGAGATGGCGGTCTGCGGCTTCGACCCCATCGCCGAATCCTCCGAGGTGCGCCGGCACGTCGGCTACGTTCCCGACTTCTTCGGGATCTACGACGACCTGACGGTGACCGAGTACCTGCACTTCTTCGCCGCGACGTACGGCATTCGCGGCCACCGGCGCGAGGTGCTCGCCAGCGAGCTGCTCGAGCTGGTGGACCTCGGCGTCAAGGCCGACTCGCCGGTGAACTCCCTCAGTCGCGGCATGAAGCAGCGCTTGTGCCTGGCGCGGGCGCTCGTACACGACCCGCAGCTCCTCATCCTGGACGAGCCGGCCTCGGGCCTCGACCCGCGCGCGCGCATCGAGCTGCGCGCGCTGCTGCGAGAGCTGCAGCGAATGGGCAAGTCGATCCTGATCTCGAGCCACATCCTCACGGAGTTGGAGGAGGTGTGCTCGCACGTCGCGATCCTGGAGGCGGGGCAGCTCGTCACCTACGGGTCGCCCGCGGACCTGCGCGGCGCGTACTCGGGCCTGCGCCGGTTCCGCATCCGCGTCATGGCGGGCAGGAAGCCGATGGTGCTGGCGCTGCTCGAGCAGCGCGAGGACGTCACCGTCGTGGACGACACGGCATGGGGCGACGAGGTCGTCGAGGTCGAGATGAGCGGCGAGGACGACATGGTCGCGGCGCTGCTCGCCTTCATCGTCGCCAACGGCATCGCGCTGGTGGAGTTCACCGAGCTGCGCGCCGGCATAGAGGACATCTTCCTTCGCGCCACGAAAGGAACCGTGTCGTGATCTCGAACCCGATCTTCGAGCGCGAGCTGAAGGAGCGCGCCCGCACCGTCCGGATGCCGGTCGTGCTGTCGATCTTCCTGCTGCTGTTCGGGTGCGCGGTCTGGATCATCGTCGCCTCGCTCACCAGCGACGCCGGGCGGGTGTTCGGCGCGACCCTGACGGGCCGGAACCTCTTCCACTGGATCCTGTTCTTCCTGCTGCTGTTCGTGTCGTTCATCACCGCGCCGTACGCCTCGGGAATGATCGCCGGCGAGCGCGAGCGCCAGACGCTCCACCTGGTGCAGATGAGCGGCATGACGCCACGCCAGATCGTCACCGGCAAGATCATGGCCTCGCTGGCTTGGGTGACGCTGCTCGTCGTCGCGACGCTGCCCTTCGCCGCGATCAGCGTCATCCTCGGCGGCGTGACCTGGACCGAGATGGTCGTCGGCTACGCGATGGTGCTGTTCTGCGCGGCCACGTTCTCCACGCTCTGCATCGGCCTGTCGTCGCGCATGAAGCGCTCGAGCGGCGCGGCGGTGCTGAGCATCATGCTCGTCTTGGTCTTCTGGGTGGGCACCTGGGCGGTCTTCGGCCTTGCCGTGTGGGCGCAGGACGACTTCTCGCCGCAGGTCCGGCCGACGTGGGCGCTGACGCTCAACCCGCTCGTCGGCACCGCGTCGGCGATCCAGGGCCGCGACCAGGGCGGCACGGACGAGCCCAACGTCATGCGCGCGCTGTTCTTCTTCGTGCACACCTCGAAGGACCCGTCACTGGGCTTCCCCTTCGCGCTTCCCGGTCAGGGCGCCAACCCGCCCGCACCCGGTACGCGCACGGTGCCCTTCTGGGTGTGGACGGCCGGCTGGTACCTGCTGCTCGACCTCCTCGCCTTCCGATGGGCCGTCGTCGGCGTGACGACGCCGCGCGCGACCTTCGTCGCCGGCGGCCGGCGGCGGCGGCGCGGGCAGTTGGAGGAGGCGTCGTGACGCTCTTCGGCGACTTGCTCGCCGGCGTGGCCAGGCGCATGAAGGTCGCCTGGCTGATCGACCGCATCGCGACCGTCGCGGTCGCGGCCGCGGCCGCGCTCCTGGCGGTCTTGCTCGCCGGCAGGTGGGTGCCGCTGGGGATCGGCGAGTACGTCGCGTGGGCGCTTGCGGGCCTGGCCCTTGCCGCGGTGGCGGCGCGCGCGCCGCGGTTGCGAGTGACGCCCTTGGCCGCCGCGCGCGCCGCGGATCGGGGGTTCGCCGGGCGCGACCAGATGGCGACCGCGATCGAGCTGTCCGCCGGCGAGCCGGACGGTGAAGTCGCGCCGCTCCAGATCGACCGCGCGATTCGCTTCGCAAGCGGCCGCCGCGCGAAGGACGCCGTCGTCTATGCGCTCCCCGAGCGCAGGGCGGGCCTCGCGGCGCTGCTGATCGTGCTGGCCGTGCTCGTCTCGGTGCTGCCGAACCCCGCCGACGCGACCGTGCGGCTGCGGCGGGCGGAAGCCGCGGCGGTCGCCGAGCAGCAGGATCTGGCCGAGCGCCTGGCGGAGGAGGCTGCCGCGAAGGCCGCGACGCCCGAGCAGGAGGCGCTCGCCGAACGGCTCGCGAAGGTCGCCGAGGAGCTGGACAAGGTCTCCTCGGTCGACGAGGCGCAGAAGGCGATCGACGAAGCCGAGTCCGAGCTGCTCGACCAGCTCGACCCGGATGCGCTGTCGAAGCGAGCGGCCGTCGCCGGACTCGAGCGAACGCTGGCCCAGGACCCGCTCCCCGGCTCGAACCAGGGCGACCCCGCCGCCGAGCAACTGGAGGCGCTCGCCGAAGCCGCGCCGTCGCTGACCGAAGGCGAGCGCCGGGAGGCGGCCGAGCGGCTCGAGGCGCTCGCGCGCGGCGCCGAGTCGACCAATCCCGAGCTTGCCGAGGCCCTGCGCGAGGCGGCGGCGAACCTGCGCGCGGGCCGGGACGCATCCGGCGCGCTGTCCCGCGCGGCCGCGCTCCAGCGCGAGGCGGTCTCGGCGGCCGTGAACCAGGACCGCGTCGCGACCTCGCTCGCCACCCTGGGCGAGATGCGCGACGCGCTCGAGCGCGCGCAGGCGCAAGCGCAGGCGGAGGCCGCGGGCGAGAGCGGCACCCAGAGCCAGAGCGGCCAGGGCGAGGGCGAGCAGCCGGGCGGTCAGCCGGGCGCCGAAGGCGAGGCGGGGCAGCAAGGCCAGACCGGGAGCGAAGGCGAGCAACCGGGCGTGGGCCAGGGCGAGGGCGAGGGCGAGCAGCCCGGCCTGGGCGGCCAGGGAACCCAGCCGGGCCAGGGATCGCAGCCGGGCGGGCAGCCGGGCCAGGGATCGCAGCCCGGCCCCGGCGACGCGGGCTCGACCGACGGGGGCGTCGCCGACATCCCGGACGACTCCCAGAGCGGGCAGGGAAGCACGAGCTGGGGCTACAACGCGGGCGATCAGATCCGCTCGGGCGGGGTCTACGACCCGCAGTCCTTCGCGGCGACCGGCGAGCGGAGCTACGTTTCGGGAATCCTCGGTGAAGGCGACGAGGAGCTGCTCCCCGGCGAGCGGCTCGGCGACGGCGACCGGGGCCAGGTGCTCGTCCCCTACCAGCAGGTGCTGCCCGCCTACCGCAGCGCCTTCGTGCGCGCGGTGCAGACGCAGGCGATCCCCGTGACTCTGCGGTCGCTCGTGCGCGACTACTTCGCCGCGCTCGTGCGGGGAGGCTCGCCGTGAAGCCCGATCGCTGCAACGAGCTTGCGACCGCCCTCACCGAGCAGATCGGCAAGGTGATCGTCGGGCAGCGCGAGCTGGTCCGCGAGGTCCTGATCTGCCTGCTGGCCGAGGGACACGCGCTGATCGAGGGCGTGCCGGGCCTCGGCAAGACGATGCTGCTTCGCACGCTCGGCGAGGCGCTGACGATGGAGTTCTCGCGCGTGCAGTTCACGCCGGACTTGATGCCGGCCGACATCGTCGGCACGAAGGTGCTGAAGGAGGAGCGCTCCGGGCGCACGTTCGCCTTCGAGCGCGGGCCGGTGTTCGCCAACCTGGTCCTGGCCGACGAGGTGAACCGCGCGACGCCCAAGACCCAGTCCGCGCTGCTGGAGGCGATGCAGGAGCGTCGCGTCACCGTCGGCGGCGAGACGCACGAGCTTCCGCGCCCGTTCTTCGTCATGGCCACGCAGAACCCCATCGAGATGGAGGGCACCTACCCGCTGCCGGAAGCGCAGCTCGACCGCTTCCTGCTCAAGGTGCTCGTGCGCTTTCCGAGGGCGGACGAGCTGGCCGAGATCGTCGACCGCACGACGGGCACGCACACGCCGCTCGTCGACCGGGTGATCGATCGCGAGCAGCTCACCGACATGATCGCCACCGCTCGCGCGGTCCCGATCGCCTCGCACTTGGTCGAATACGCGGTCTCGGTCGTCACGGCGACCCATCCCGAGCACGACGCCGCGCCGGAGACGACGAAGCGCTACGTGAAGTTCGGCTCCTCCCCCCGCGGCGCGCAGGCGATGGTGCTCGCGGCGAAGGTGGCCGCGCTGCTCGACGGGCGCCTCAACGTCTCCGAGGAAGACCTGCGCGAGACGGCCACGCCGGCGCTTCGGCACCGCGTGATCCTGTCCTACGAGGCGATCGCCGACGGGGTCTCCCCCGACGACGTGCTCGGCGAGGTGCTCGCGCACACCGCCGTCCCGGCGATCCCCGTCGGCGGCTAGTCCCGTGGCGCTGCTTGAGCCCGCCGACTTGGAGGCGCTCGAACGGCTCGCGCTCGCGACGCGCGCGCGGATGCTGGGCACGTTCGCCGGCGATCACCGGTCGCCCCGGTTCGGGTCGTCGCTGGACTTCGCCGACTACCGGGAGTACCGGCCGGGCGACGACTTCCGCCGCATCGACGTGCCCCTGTCGGCGCGGCTCGACCGGCTGTTCCTTCGGCTGTTCGAGGCGGAGGAGGACGTCTCGATCCGGATCGTGGTGGATACGTCGGCCTCGATGGGCTTCGGCGACCCGTCCAAGGTCGCGCTGGCGCGCCGGATCGCCGCCGGCTTCGCGCACCTGTCGCTCGCGCAGGGCGACGCGGTGCGCCTCTACGAGACGGCCGGCCGTCGCCGCGCCAGCCGCTGGTACGCGGCGAAGGCGGACTCGATCGAGGCGATGCGCTGGCTCGAGGCCGCCGCGCCCGCCGGGCCCGCGCGCCTCGCCGACGTCGTGCGCGCGCTGCGGGAGGAGGGCCGGACCGGCTTGACGCTGGTGGTCTCGGACCTGCTGGAACCGGGATGGGAGGACGCGATCCGCCGGCTCGGCGCGCCCGGCGAGGCGGCGCTGGTGCACCTGCTCGCGCCGGAGGAGATGGAACCGTCGCTGGAGGGCGACCTCACGCTGCTCGACGCCGAGACCGGCGCGGAGGTCCCCGTGTCGATGACGCCCGAGGTGCTGCGCGGCTACCGGGCGCGGCTCGCCGCGTGGCTCGCGTCGGTGCGCTCGGCGTGCACCTCGCGCGGGATCGGCTACGTCCGGGCGCGATCCGACGAGGACGCGATGGACTTGTTCCGGCGCCGCTTCCGGTCCGAGGCGGTCGTGCGATGACCTTCCTCGCGCCGGCCGCTTTCGCGCTCAGCCTGCTCGCCGGGCCGATCGTCGTGATGTACATGCTGCGGAGCCGGCGCATGCGCACGCCGGTGTCGAGCACGCTGCTCTGGCTTCCGGGCGAGCGGAACCTCAGCGCGAGCATGCCCTGGCAGCCGCTGCGCTTCTCGCTGCTGCTGGCGCTGCAACTGCTGGCGCTGCTGTTGCTGCTGCTGGCCGTCGCGCGTCCGGCGCGCGCGACCGCGCTGCCGTTGGGCGAGCACACCGTGCTGATCCTCGACGCGTCGGCCTCCATGCAGGCGGCCGAGCCGGACGGCCGAACGCGCATCGAGATCGCGCGGGCGAAGGCGGCCGAGGCCGTCGACCAGCTCTCCCCCGGCAAGCGCATGAGCGTCATCGCGGCCGGCCCCGAGGCCGAGGTCGTGCTGTCGGGGTCGAGCGACCGGCGCGCGCTGCTGGCGGCGATCAACGGCGTCGAGGCGACCGACGGGACCGCCGACGCGGAGGCCGCCTTCGCGCTCGGCGCGAGCCTGGAGACGGCGGACACGCCGACCGTGCTGCTGTTCTACTCCGACGGCGCGATCTCGCCCGAGGCGCGCGAGTCGGCGCCCTCGACGCTCGTGCACGTCCAGACGGGAACGCCCCTGCCGAACGTCGCGGTCGAGCGGATCGCCGTCACGCCGTCGGGCGCCGGCTGGGACGCCTTCGTGCGCGTGTCGAACGAGGGAGCCGCGGCGGTGGACGCCGCGTTGGAGTTCGTCGCCGGCGAGACGGTCGTCGCGCGGGTCCCCGTCCGGGTCGAGCCGCGAAGCGGCGTCGACCTCACCGCCGCCCTTCCCGCGATCGCGGGCGGCGCGGTCGGCGCGCGCCTGACCGGCGCGCGCGCGAGGGGCGGCGACGCGACCGTGAACGCGCTCGCCGCCGACGACCAGGCCTCGACCCTGCTCGACCGCGGCTCGGGTCTGAAGGTGCTGCTCGTGACCAAGGGCAACGTCTTCCTCGAAGCCTTCGTCGGCAGTCTTCCCGGCGCGGAGCTGACCGTCGCCGACGAGCCGGTCCCCCCGACGGGTCAGAGCCTCGCGATCTACGACGGCATCGCGCCGCCGGCCGAGCCGGCGGTGCCCTCGATCGTGATCGCGGCGCCGGGCGGCGCGCCCGGCGTGACCGCGACGGGCAAGCTCGAGCTGCCGATCGTGACGTTCGTGCAGCCGCGCGAGCCCATCCTTGACCAGGTGGACCTGTCGGCGCTGGCGATCCGGGTGGCGCAGCAGGTGTCGGCGCCGCGCATGGACGTGCTGGCCGCGGCGGGCGACGACCCGATGCTGCTCGCCGGCGTGCCGGGCGGCACGCGCATGGCGTACGTGGCGTTCGCGCTCAGCGACAGCAACCTTCCCGTCCAGGTGGCGTTTCCGCTGCTGTTCGGCAACCTCGTCACGTGGCTCACGCGCGGAGACGCGCCCGACCAAGCGGAGCTGGTCGCCGGCGACGAGCTGCCCTTGAGCATCCCCGGCGGCGCCACCAGCTTCACGGTGCGGGGCCCGGGCGGAACGACCACGCGTCCGGTCGACCGCGACCGATTCGAGGACACGGCGCGGGCCGGCATCTACCGGATCGCCTACGAGGGCGCGGACGGCACCCTGGGCGAGGAATCCTTCGCGCTCGGCATCCCGGCCGGCGAGAGCAACCTCGACCCGGTGACGGTCGGCGGCGGGGGCGCGGGCGGGCTCGCCTCGGACCGATCCCTGCGCGGGCTGCGCGCCTACGGGCCCGGCCTGCTGGCGCTGGTGCTCGTCGTGCTGCTGGTCGAGTGGTGGGAGGGCTACGGCCGCCCGCGCCGGATGCGCCGAGCCGCCGGAGCCGCGGCATGAGCTTCGACCGTCCGCTCTGGCTGCTGGCGCTCGTGCCAGCGCTCGGCGTCACGTGGTTCGTCCACGCGATCGGGCACCTGTCGGTCGCGCGCCTGCAACGGCGGATCGCCCTCGGCGTGCGGACCGCGATCGTGGCGGCGCTGGTGCTGGCGCTCGCCGGCCTTCGGCTCGGCGCCGGCGGCGATCACGTCGCGGTCGTCTTCCTCGTGGACCGCTCGGACTCGGTGGGCATCGCCGGCGCGAGCGTGGCCCGCGACTTCATCGCCGAGGTGCTCGCGGCCAAGCCGCGCACCGACCTCGCCGGCGTCGTGGCCTTCGGCGCCGAGCCGCGCCTGGAGTTCGGGCTGACCGACGCGCCTGCGTTCACGCAACTGACCGCGGTGCCGGCCGCGAACGCGACCGACCTGGCGCGCGCGCTGCGGCTCGCCGCGGCGCTCTTCCCGGAAGGCGCGCGCCGCCGCGTCGTCGTGCTGAGCGACGGGCGCGAGACCGACGGGGACGCGCGCCGGGAGGCCGAACGGCTCGCCGACCTCGGCATCGTCGTGGAGTCGGTGGTCCTGGACGCCTCGTCGGGGAACGACGCGCTGATCGAGGCGGTGACCGCGCCGGGCAAGGTGCGCAAGGGCGAGCGGTACCGGGTCTCGGTCACGGTGTCGGGCCCCGGCGGTCCCGCGTTCGTCGAGCTGTTCCGGGACGGGAGGCTGATCGAGTCGCTCGACCTGCTGCTGAAGCCGGGCCGCACGACGATCCCGTTCACCGAGCGCGCGACCGCGACGGGCGTGCACACCTACGAGGCGCGGCTCACGACGACCGACGACGCCGTGCCGGAGAACGACCGGGGACTCGCGGCGGTCGTCGTCGAGGGCGTCCCGCGCGTGCTGGTGATCGAAGGGAGCCGGGGCGAGGGGCGCGCGCTCGCGCGCGCGCTGCGCGCCGGACGGTTGCGGGTCGACGTCGGCAGCCCGCCGTCGCTCCCGCCGCTCACGCAGTTGCTCGGGTACCAGGCGACGGTGCTGGTGGACGTGCCCGCGCACGCGCTGTCGCCCGGCCAGGTGCGAACGCTCGGCGCCGCGGTGGTCGACGCGGGAGCGGGGCTCGTCACCGTCGGCGGCGAAAGCTCCTACGGGGTCGGGGCCTATCGCGGGAGCGAGCTGGAGAAGCTCCTGCCGGTGAACAGCGAGCTGACCGACCCGAAGCGGCGACCCTCGATCGCCGAAGCGCTCGTCGTGGACACCTCGGGAAGCATGGGCGTCGAGGGTGGCGTAAACAAGACCGACCTGTCGCGCGCGGGGCTCGCGCGGGCGATCGGGTCGCTGTCGCCGGAGGACACCATCGGCGTGCTCGCGTTCAATACGCGGTCGTCGTGGATCATCGACCTGCAGCAGTTGCCGCCGCCCGAGACGGTGCGCGCGGGCTTGCAGCGGCTCACGCCGGGGGGCGGCACCGACATCGCGCAAGCGGTGCAGCACGCCGTGCGCGATCTCGCCGAGCAGGACACGAAGCTGAAGCACATCGTGCTGTTCACCGACGGCTTCTCCGACGACTCGCGGCTCGTCTCGATCGCCGAGCAGGCCGCCGACGAGCACCGGATCACGCTCTCGGTCGTCGCGATCGGGCGGCAGACGGCGGGCGTGCTGCCCGGGATGGCCGAGGCCGGCAAGGGACGCTTCTACGCGATCAAGCGGCTCACCGACGTGCCCGAGGTCATCACCGAGGAAGTCCTGCGCGCGAGCCGCAACTTCATCAACGAAGGGGTCTTCCCGCCGCTGCTCGCCGAGCCGTCCGCGCTGACCGAGCTGATCGGCTCGGCGCCGGCGCTGCTCGGCTACGTCGCCACCTCGCCCAAGGAAACCGCGACCGTGGCGCTGGCGATCGGTAAGGAACAGGATCCGCTGCTGGCGTCGTGGCACGCGGGACTCGGCACGGCGGTGTCCTGGACGAGCGACGCGAAGGCGCGCTGGTCGAAGCGCTGGACCGGCTGGCGCGGGTTCCGCGACGCGTGGACGAACATCGTGCGATCGACGTTCCCCACCGGCGGCACGGCGCCCTTCGGGACGGAGGCCCGCTTCGACGGCGACCGCCTTCGCATCGCCGTGGCCGGCGAGGCGGTCCCGGGCGCCCTCGAAGCGACGGCGCGCGTGATCGATCCCGCGCTCGGCGTCGTCGACCTGCGCCTGGACCGGACGGGGCCGGCGTCGTTCAGCGCCCGCCTGCCGGCACGGGACGAAGGCTCCTACGTCGTGCTGACGTCGGTGACCGCGGGCGGCGCCGTCGTTTACCGCGACACCATCGCCGCCACCCGCTCCTACTCGACCGAGTACCTGTCGGCGGGGCCGGACCGCGCGCTGCTCGCCGACCTCGCCGCCGCGACCGGCGGGCGCGACGAGGTCGAGCCGGCGACGGCGTTCGACCCGGCCGGCCTCACGCGCAGCGACGCGCGGACGGCGCTATGGCCGTTGCTCGCGCTGCTCGCGGCGCTGCTGTGGCCGGTGGACATCGGCCTGCGGCGGCTCGCCCTCAGCAGGCACGACGTGCGCGCGATCGTGGGGAGCCTCAGGCGGCACCGCGGCGATCATGCGCCCGCCGAGGTCGACGAGCGGGTCGAGCGCCTGCGCGCCGCGCGGGAGCGGGCGCGCCAAGACCTCGATCAGACCTGAGAGCCGCCGGTCAGTCGCAGACCGCGCCGCGGGCGGCGCTCGAGACGAGCTTCGCGTACTTGCCCAGGGCGCCGGACGTGTAGCGCGGCTCGGGCGGCTTCCAGCCCGCCCGCCGCTCCTCCAGCGTCGCCTCGGCGACCTCGACGTCGAGCCGCCTGTTCGGCACGTCCAGCACGATCGGGTCGCCCTCGGCGACGAGCCCGATCGGCCCGCCGTCCACCGACTCGGGCGCCGCATGGGCGACCATGAACCCGTGCGTCGCGCCGCTGAAGCGGCCGTCGGTGATCAGGCACACGTCCTTGCCGAGCCCCGCGCCGGCAACCGCGGCGGTCACGGCGAGCATCTCGCGCATCCCCGGGCCGCCGCGCGGGCCCTCGTTGCGAATCACGATCACGTCCCCGCGCTTGATGCGGCCGCCCGTGACCGCCGCGAAGGCGTCCTCCTCGCACTCGAACACGCGCGCCGGGCCGCGGAAGACCGTGCCCTCCATGCCGGCGATCTTCGCGACGGCGCCGTCGGGCGCCAGGCTCCCCCGGACGATGGCAAGCCCGCCGCTGGCGTGGATCGGATCGGCGAGCGGGCGCACGATGCTCGCGTCCGAGGGTGCGGCCACGCCGGCGAGGTTCTCGGCGACGCTCGCGCCGGTGACCGTGATCGGGTCGCCGTGCAGCAAGCCGGCGTCCAGCAGCTCGCGCATCACCGCCGGGATGCCGCCGACGCGGTCCAGGTCGAGCATCACGAACCGGCCCCACGGCTTCATGTCGGCCACGATCGGGGTCCGCCGCGCGATGCGGTCGAAGTCGTCCAGCGCCAGGTCGGTCCCGGCGGTGTGGGCGATCGCAAGCAGGTGCAGCACCGCGTTCGTCGAGCCGCCGCACGCGACGACGACGGCGATCGCGTTCTCGAACGCCTCCTTGGTCAGGACGTCGCGCGGCCGGATGCCCGCCTCCAGCAGCGCGAGCGCCGCGACCCCGCTCTGCTCGGCGAACGCGTCGCGGCGCGGATCGACGGCCGACGGGCCGCTCGACCCGGGCAGCGACAGGCCCAGCGCCTCGATGGCCGCGGCCATCGTGTTGGCGGTGAACATCCCGCCGCACGAGCCCGCACCCGGGCACGCGTTGCGTTCCAGCTCCAGCAGCTCCTCGTCGGTCATCCCGCCCGCGGCGTGCGTGCCCACGGCCTCGAACACGTCCTGGATCGTGACGTCGTGGCCGTGGAAGGTGCCGGGCAGGATCGTGCCCCCGTAGAGGAAGATGCTCGGGATGTTGAGCCGCGTCGCGCCCATCACCATGCCCGGCAGGGACTTGTCGCAGCCGGCGATGGTCACCAGGGCGTCGAAGCGCTCCGCGTGCGCGACCAGCTCGACCGAGTCGGCGATCAGCTCCCGGCTCACCAGGGAGGCGCGCATCCCTTCGTGGCCCATGGAGATGCCGTCCGACACGGCGATCGTCGTGTACTCGACCGGGACCGCGCCCGCGGCTCGCACGCCTTTCTTCGCGGCGGCCGCGAGCCGGTTCAGGTGGACGTTGCAGGGCGTGACTTCGTTCCAGGACGACGCCACGCCGATCTGCGGCTTGCCGAAGTCCTCCTCGCTGAACCCGACCGCGCGCAGCATCGCGCGCGCCGGCGCGCGCGACGGGCCTTCGGTCACGTCGCGGCTTCGATGACGAACGTCGCCGCTCACGTCGGGTTCGTCGTCAGCGCGATGCGCGCGGTCGTGGCGTCGGCGTGGATCGCGAACGCGGAGAACAGGTCGAAGAAGGCGGTCATGTCCTCGATCTCCTCCGGCGTCATGCCCGCCGTCGGAATCAGCGCGCGGACGGCCTGGAGGTCGACGTAGAGCTGGAAGAACGTCGAGTCCGACGCGGGCCCGACGGCGGCCCGGTAGCGAGCATCGCCGGACAGCGGCTCGTCCGCGGCACGCAGCAGGCCCCGCGCGAACCGCTCGCGCGTCGAGACCACGATGCGATCGTCGTTCTCCAGCAGGACGAGCCCGACCACGTCGATCACGATCCGGAAGCCGTCGTTGATCGGCGTCACCTCGGCGCCGTTGTCGCCGAGCGCTTCGACCAAGCCGGCGGCCGCCTTCGAGGCGCCCGCGTCGGCCTTGTCGATCAGCAACGCCAGCTCCGGGATCGGGAAGACCGACTCCCCGAACACGGTGGAGACTTCGCCCTGCAGCAACGGCAGGAGGTCGCGCTCGACGTCGATGCCCAGGTCCTCCAGAGGCCCGAGGATCGCGCCGGGATCGGCCCCGGCCATCGCGGCGATGAACGGGAGCTGCTCGAGCGCGTCTCCGAGCGGCTTGCCGACGCCGAAGACGCTGAGGGCGGCGGTGACGTTCGCCGGGGCCGATTCGACCATGTCGAGCGAGCCGCCCGACGCGGACTCGGTGGCGGCGCCGGAGAAGCTGAGAGCGATGCCGGTCTCGTCGGCCGTGAGTCCCGCGGTGACGACGCCGGCCGGCGTCGCGGCGGTCAGCCCGGGCAACGACCCCAGCTTCGAGAAGTCGGCGAACGTGAAGAACAACGGGGCCTCTCCGAAGGAGGCGCGGCCCGCAGCGAAGTCGGGATCGGCGGCGAGCGACTCGCCGTCGGCGCGGTCGGCGATGAACGCGTCGACGGTCGATTCCCGCGGACCGACGAACGCGACGCCGTCTTCGACCACGACCGCCGAGTCCGGGACACCGGCGAGCGCCGTTTTCGCCGCGGCCTCGTCCTGCACGGCGATCAGGACGATGACGTCCGGCTCGAGGAAGTTCAGCGTCGGGAGGGCGACGGCGACCTGCGAGCCGATCCAGGGCTCGACGCCGGTCGCGTAGTCGTCCAGCCCTATCTCCCGCGCGATCTCGTCGAGGGCCTCGTCCAGTCCGTCCTCGACGTCCTGGCGCGCGCCAGCCGGAAGGCGGTCGAGCAGGCGCTGGAGCCCGCCGCGCTCGTCGCCGGACGGCTTGATGGTGACCGCCGCGTACGCGCCGACGCCCGAGGGAACGCGCTCGGCGAGATCGACGGGCGGCTCCGAACGGATGGCCACCACCGCGGCGCTCACCGTCAGCAGCGCGGCCACGCCGACCGCGATGACGATCCAGCTTCCGGTCCTGGACTTCGGCGCGGCCGGCTCCGGCGCGATCACGCTCGAGTCGCCCGGCGTCACCTCGTCCGGCGTCGCGTCGCCGTTCGGCGCCCGATCGTCACTCGGGATGTCGCTCATCGAATCCCTCCCACATCCTTCGGGCACATCCTTCGGGCACGTCCTTCGGGAACCCGTGGAGCCTACCTCCTCGGCCCCGCGAACGCGGGAGGGCGTTCCGGCCGCGTTACGGGTCCAGACGGTAGAAGCGGAGCATGGGGTGCTCGATCTGGTCGAGCACCGTCGTCGCTCCGAAGCCTGCTTCGCCGGCATACCGGCGCAGGGTGTCGGGACGCATGACGGTGCCCGTGGCCGCCGACGGCTCGTCCGACAGGCCCGCCGGCAGGCAGCACAGGATGCTCGCGGCGTACATGAAGCGGTCGATCTCGTCGGCGGGCGCGGTGAAGACCTCGCCGACTCGCTCGTCGGCGATGATCGCGGTCCCGCCGGGCGCGAGCATGGCCCGCACCGCGCCGAGCACCTCGACCGGTCTCGACAGGTCGTGGATCGCCTCGATCACGACGGCGAGGTCGTAGCGGCCGCGGTTGGCCGGGTCGGCTGCGTCACGCGTCTCGAACGTCACGCGGTCGGCCACGCCGGCGTCGGCGGCGTTCTTGCGCGCGAGCCCGATCGAATACTCGTCGAGGTCGAAGCCGTCGACGGTGAGGTGAGGATAGGCGCGCGCGATCGCGATCGCGGCCCATCCGGCGCCGCAGGCCACGTCGGCGACCCGGGCGGGATTCGCCGTGTCGGACAGCCGCGCGTGCACGTCCGGCACCGCGGGCAGGAACTCGCTTCCCAGCGACATCAGGAGCCACGGGCGGTTGAAGTCCCCCTGCGCCTCGATCGCCTCGCTACCGAAGGAGGCCCAGTCCACGCCGCCGCCGGTTCGGAACGCTTCGGCGAGCTTGGGCAGCGTCCCGGCGATGGCGCCGGTGATCTTGGCCAGCGGCGCGATCGAATAGGGGCTCTCCGGCTTGACGAGCGCCTCGGCGTGCGCGTCGGGCAACGAATAGCGCCGCTCCTGCGGCGCCGCGCTCGCGTCCTCGACCTCGACGATGCCCGCGGCGGCTTGCTGCTCGAGCCACTCCTGCGCGTAGCGCCCGGCGACGCCGGTTCGCGCGGCGAGGTCCGGCGGCGTCGCCGGACCGTCGTCGTGCAGCGCGGCGTAGAGGCCGAACTTGTCGCCGATGTAGACAGTGAGCAGCTCCCAGGCTTGCAGGCCGGCCGTGAAAAGCCGTCCGACGAACTCCTCCGTCCGCGTGCTCGTGTCGGTCATGACACCCTCCCGTCTTCCCGTCGCTCGTCCCGCTCCCCCGCGACCGCGGCGAGGTTCCCGAGCGTGTGCCGCGCGGCCTTCGCCACCATTCGCATCCCGATCCCCGCGAAGCGCGAGCCGAAGAGTCGGAGCATCCCCGGCAAGTGGCTGATGCGAACGATGCGAAGGGTATAGGAAACGCGCGAGCCGCCCGCGCCGAAGCGACCGCGTGGGCGCTGCGCGGCTCGGCGCGTCCCGGCTAGACGTCCAGCGCGACGATCTGGCGAACCCAGACCGCGACCACCGTCGCGCTCATGGCGACAACGGCCGGACGCGAACCGAGCCAGCGCGCCGGGATGCGAACCCCGCGCGCCCAGGTGACCCAGCCCGCCACGGCCCCGGCGGCGACGAGCGCCGCCAGCACCGGTCCGAGCGGGTTCCACGCGAACGAGCCCGCGGCGTCCCCGCGCGCGAGCGCGACGAAGCTGCGCGTGAGCCCGGTCGTCGGCGCGGGGATCCCCCACCGCAGCAGGATCGAGCCCGGCACCCATCGCGGGATGCCGGTCGCCGCGAACAGCGCCGCGAGGACGACGATGCCCGAGCAGTAGAGCGCGAGCCAGGGCGGCTCGCGCCTCACGCCCGTGGACTCGCTCCTCACGACCGGACGATCGAGCCGACGGCCGTCAGCAAGAACAGGATCGCGATGACGGTGAACCCGACGCTGATCCAGCCGAGCACGATGCCCGCCGTGGCCATCCCCTCGCCGCCCAGCGACCGGTCCATGGCGATCTTCCGCTTGGCGTTGTTGCCGATGATGATCGCCGGGACGCCGGTGACGATGCCACAGAGCACGACCGACAGGATGCCAAGGATCATCGCAGTCGTCGCGCTGCTCTCGGTGCGCGGGGCGGCGTAGCCCGGCGGCTGCACCGAGCCCTGCGGGTGTCCGCAGCTCGGGCATACGACCGCTTGCTCCGAAACCTGTGCGCCGCAGTTCCCGCAATAGACCATGGTTCCCCCTCCCCTTCTCCTGTTCAGCCGTCCGGCTCGCCCAGCACGTCCGCCAGGACGCGCTTGACGACGTCGGGAGCGCCTTGCCCCTTCAGCGCCTTCATCGTCTGACCCATCAGGAAGCCGAAGACTTTCTGCTCGCCCGCGCGGTAGCGCGCCGCCTCGGCCGCGTGCGCCCCGATCACCTCGCGCACCGCTCCCTCGACGGCGCCGTCGTCGCTCACCTGCTGCAGCCCGCGCTCGGCGATCAGCGCAAGCGGGTCGGCGCTCTGCTCGTAGGCGTCGAGGAACACCTTCTTCGCCGTGTTCAGGTTGACGACCCCGCCGGCGACGGCCTCGATGAGCGCGGCGAGCTGCTCGGGCGCGATGCGCGCGGCGCCGATCTCCTCGCCGTGGTCGTTCAGCGCGCGCGACAGCTCGCCGGCCATCCAGACCGCGGCGTCGCGCGCCGGCGCGCCGGCGGCGAGCAGCGCCTCGAAGTACGCGACGCTCATCGGATGCGCGCCGACGAAGGCGGCCTGCTCGGGCGTCAGCGCGTGCTCGGCGGTCAGGCGCTCGCGCCGCGCGCGCGGCAGCTCGGGCAACCCGGCGCGCAGCTTCTCCATCCATTCCTCGGCCGGCGCGATCGGCACGAGGTCGGGCTCGGGGAAGTAGCGGTAGTCGAAGGCCTCTTCCTTCGAGCGCATCGACGAGGTCTTGCCGGTGCCCTCGTCGAAGTGGCGCGTCTCCTGCACGACGGCGTCGCCGCGATCCAGCACGCGGGTCTGGCGCTCGATCTCGTAGGCGAGCGCGCGCCCGACCGAGCGGATCGAGTTCATGTTCTTGACTTCGACCTTGACGCCGTAGGCGTCCGCGCCGGCCCGCCGGAGCGAGACGTTCGCGTCGCAGCGCATCGAGCCTTCGTCCATCCGCACGTCGCTCACGCCGAGCGTCAGCAGGATCGCGCGCAGCTCGGTCAGGTACGCTTGCGCCTGCTCGGGCGTGCGGATGTCGGGCTCGGAGACGATCTCGACCAGCGGGATGCCCGCGCGGTTGTAGTCGACGAGCGAGTGCGAGGAGTCGGCGATCCGCCCGGTGGCTCCCACGTGCAAGCTCTTGCCGGTGTCCTCCTCCATGTGCGCGCGCGTGATGCCGACCCGGTGCGTGCCGCCGGCGTCCTCGATCTCCAGGTGCCCGTCCACGCACAGGGGCAGGTCGTACTGGGAGATCTGGTAGTTCTTCGGCATGTCCGGGTAGAAGTAGTTCTTGCGGTGGAAGATCGAGTGCCCGGCGATGCGGCAGCTCAGCGCGAGCCCGATCGTCATCAGGTGCTCGATCGCGCGCTCGTTGGGCACCGGGAGCGAGCCCGGCTGGCCGAGGCACACCGGGCAGGTCTGCGTGTTGGGCTCGGCCCCGAACGTGGTCGCGCAGCCGCAGAACATCTTGGAGCGCGTGGACAGCTCGACGTGGACCTCCAGGCCGATGACGGCTTCGTAGGTCACGGCGCGCTCCACAGGGGCGGGTCGGGCGCCGGGCCGCGCGCGCGCTCGTAGGCCGCCGCGACCCGGAACAGGAGCGGCTCGGACAGCGGCGGGCCGAGGACCTGAAGGCCGACCGGCAGGCCGTCGTCGCTGAGACCGCACGGCACGCTGATCCCGGCGGCGCCCGCGAGGTTGGTCGGGATCGTGTACACGTCGCTGAGGTACATCGCGAGCGGGTCGCCGGTCTTCTCGCCCACCGCGAACGCCGTCGTCGGGCTCGTCGGGCCGACCAGCACGTCGAAGTCTGCATAGGCGCGCTCGAACTCGCGGATGACCAGCGTGCGGACCTGCTGGGCCTTGCCGTAGTAGGCGTCGTAGTAGCCGACCGACAGCGCGTAGGTGCCGAGCATGATGCGGCGCTTGACCTCGTCGCCGAAGCCTTCGGTGCGTGTGCGCGTATTGAGGTCGACGACGTCGGTCGCGTTCGCGGCGCGGTGGCCCTGGCGCACGCCGTCGTAGCGCGCGAGGTTGCTCGAGCACTCCGCCGGCGCGATCAGGTAGTAGGCGCTCAGCGCGTACTCGAACACCGGCAGGCTCACCTCGCCGACGCGCGCGCCGGCGGCGGCGAGCGCGTCGATCGCCTCTCGCACGCGCGCCTTCACGCCCGGCTGCAAGCCGTCGCCGCCCATCCAGTCCGCGATCACGCCGACCCGCAGGCCCTCGATCCCCTCGCCCAGCGCCGCGCGGTAGTCGGGCACCGGATCGTCGATGCTCGTCGCGTCCATCGGGTCGTGGCCGGCGAAGACGCCGAGCAGCAGCGCCGCGTCCTCGGTGCTGCGCGCGATCGGGCCGACCTGGTCGAGGCTCGAGGCGAAGGCGATGATGCCGTAGCGGCTGACGCGCCCGTAGGTCGGCTTCACGCCGACGACGCCGCACAGGCTCGCGGGCTGCCGGATCGATCCGCCGGTGTCGGTCCCGATGCCGAGCGGCGCCATCCCGGCCGCGACCGCCGCGACGCTTCCGCCGCTCGAGCCGCCGGCGACCCGCGTGAGGTCCCACGGGTTCAGGCTCGGTCCGAAGGCCGAGTTCTCCGTCGAGGAGCCCATCGCGAACTCGTCCAGGTTCGCCTTGCCGACGATCGGCAGCCCGGCCACGCGCAGGCGCTCGACCACGGTGCAGTCGTAGGGGGGCACGTAGTCCGCCAGGATCCTGCTGGCGGCCGTCGTGCGGATCCCGTCGGTGCACAGGATGTCCTTGATCGCGACCGGCGCCCCCGCGAGCGGGTGCAGGCGCTCGCCGCGCGCGACGCGGGCGTCCACCTCGCCGGCCGTCGCGCGGGCCAGCTCGGGCGTGACCGTGATGAACGCGTGCACCCGGTCGTCCAGCACGGCGATCCGGTCCAGGTGTGCCTCGGTCACCTCGCGCGCGCTCGCCTCCTTGGCGGCGATCATGCGCGCCAGCTCGGCCGCGCCGAGCCGCCACAGCTCGCTCACGCCTCCTCCAGGATGCGCGGGACCCGGAAGCGCCCGTCCTCGACCTCGGGCCCGATGCCGAGCGCCTTGCCCTGCGGCAGGCTCGGCTTCACCTCGTCGGGCCGGAAGACGTTCGTCATCGGGATCGCATGCGCGGTCGGCGGCACGTCCTCGGTCGCGAGCGCGCTCACCTGGTCCGCGTGCTCCAGGATGCGCGAAAGCTGGGAGGTGAAGCGGTCCAGCTCGTCGTCGGTGAAGGCGAGCCGCGCGAGCTTCGCCACGTGCCGGACTTGGTCCTTGTCGATCGCCATGACGCCCGAGTCTACCGGCGCGCGTTCACAGCATCGCGCGCAACGCGTCCTCGTCGACGATCTCGACGCCCAGGTCCTGCGCCTTCGCGAGCTTGGTCCCCGGGTCGGCGCCGGCCACGACGTAGGAGGTCTTCTTCGACACGCTCGAGGTGACCTTGCCGCCGGCGTGCTCGATCAGCGCCGTCGCCGCTTCACGCGTCAGCGTGGGCAGGGTGCCGGTCAGCACGAACGTCTTGCCGCTGAGGGGCCCCTCGGCCGCGGGCGGCGCTTCGGCGTCCACGACCCTCACGCCCGCAGCCCGCAGCTTCGCCAGCACCGTCCTGGTCGACTCCTGCTCGAAGAACGTCGCGACGCTCTGGGCGATGACCGCGCCGATCCCGTCGACGGCCGCCAGCTCCTCGGCGGAGGCCGACTCGATCCGGTCCAGCGACGGCATCGCGCGCGCGAGCACCCGCGCGCCGGTCCCGCCGAGGTGGCGGATGCCGAGGCCGGTCAGCAGTCGAGCAAGCCCGCGGTCCTTCGAGTCTTCGACCGCGCGACGAAGGTTCGCCACCTTGCGCTCCTTGAAGCCCTCAAGGCTCGCGAGCTGGTCGTCGGTGAGGGCGTAGACGTCGCCCGGGTCGCGCACGAGGCCGCGCACGATCAGCTCGTGGAGGGTCCGGTAGCCGAGCCCCTCGACGTCCATCGCGCCGCGCGAGGCGAAGTGCGCCAGGCGTTCGAGCCGTTGCGACGGGCAGTCGATGCCCGTGCAGTAGGCGACGGCGTCGCCCTCGTTGCGAACGATCGCCGAGCCGCACGCCGGACACGTCGAGGGCATCTTCCATCGGCGCAGGCCCCTGCGCCGCTTCGACAGGACCGGCCCGGCCACTTCCGGGATGACGTCGCCCGCACGCCGCACGATCACGACGTCCCCAGGCCGCACGTCCTTGCGGGCGATCTCGTCCTGGTTGTGCAGCGTCGCCGACTGCACGGTCACGCCTCCGACGAAGACCGGTTCGAGCACGGCGTAGGGCGTCGCCGCCCCGGTCCGGCCGACGTAGACGCGGATGTCGCGCATCACCGTCTCGCGCTCTTCCGGCGGGTACTTGTAGGCGATGGCCCAGCGCGGCGCCTTCGAGGTGTAGCCAAGCTCGCGCTGCTGCGCGAAGGCGTCCACCTTGACGACCACCCCGTCGATCTCGTGGTCCACGTCGTGGCGGTGCTCGCGCCAGCGCTCGCAGAACGCCCACACGTCCTCCAGCGCCGGCGCGGGCTCGGTCGTCGGCTCCACGCGAAGCCCGGCCTTCTTCGCCCACGACAGGAACGCGCGATGGCTCGCGAAGTCGATGCCTTCGGTTCCCCCCAAGCCGTGGACGAGGTAGGTCAGCGGACGAGCAGCGGTCGCTGCCGGGTCCTTCTGCCGCAGGCTGCCGGCCGCGGTGTTGCGCGGGTTCGCGTAGCCGGGCTTTCCCTCCGCCCGCAACGCCTCGTTCATCGTCGCGAAGTCGGCGGTGCGCATGTAGACCTCGCCGCGCACCTCGATCAGCGGGGGCGGGTCGGGCACCTTCAGCCGGCGCGGCACGCCCTCGATGGTGGCGATGTTCGCGGTGACGTCCTCGCCGGTCTCGCCGTCGCCGCGGGTGGCGCCGCGCACGTAGCGCCCGCCTTCATAGGTGAGCGCGATCGCAACGCCGTCCACCTTCAGCTCGCACACGTAGGCCGGGTCGTCGACGGTCTTGCGAACGCGCTCGTCCCAGGCCGTCAGCTCCTCCAGCGAGAACGCGTTGTCGAGCGAGTACATGCGCGCGTGGTGGGTGACGGCGCGGAATCCCGCGGCGGGCGCGCCGCCGACTCGCTGCGTCGGCGAGTCTGGCGTGACCAGGCCGGGGTTCCGCTCCTCCAGCTCCCCCAGCTCGCGGTACAGCTCGTCGTAGGCGGCGTCGGAGATCTCGGGCGCGTCCTTTTCGTAGTAGAGGCCGTTGTGGCGCTCGATCTCGGCGCGGAGGAACTCGATCCGCTCGCGGTCGTCCACGGCCTACCGCGAGCGGGTGGACTTCTTCGCGCGCTTGGCGCCCGCCTTGGCTCGCGGCGCGGCGCCGCGGGACGCGGATCCCAGCGCGGACTCCAGCGCGCCGAGGTCCGCCCGCAGCGTCTCGAGGACCTCCTCCGCCGGAGCGAACTCGCGACGCACCGCGATCGAGTAGCGCTGGATCACCTGAAGGTCGGGCAGGCGCACCCGCCTGCCCTGCGAGGAATCAGCGTTCGAAGACTCGGCCACGGGGCGATTATAGGTTCACAGCGCGCGTTCGATGGTTGCGCCGCCGAGGACTTCGGCGCCGGCGTAGAACGCGACGAGCTGGCCGGGGGCGATGCCGCGTTCGGGGCGCTCGAAGCGCACGGTCGCACGGTCCTCGGTCGCATCCTCCAGCCGGGCGGGAATCGGCTCCCCGTGGGCGCGCACCTGGACGGCGTCGACGTCGCCGGGCGCCCCGGCAATCCAGGAAACCTCGGACGCCTCCAGCCCGCGGCGCGCGAGAAGCTCGCCCGGACCGATGACGATCCGGTTGGCCGGCGCGTCGACGTCCAGGACGTAGGCGCGCTCGGCGAGCGCCAGCCCGAGCCCGCGGCGCTGGCCGACGGTAAAGCGGTGGATGCCGTCGTGCTCGCCCAGGACGCGCCCGGACGGGTCGACGATCTCGCCGGGCCGCGCGCCGCCGAGCTGCTCCTGCACGAACTCGCCCGCGTCGCCGCCGGGCACGAAGCAGATGTCGTAGGACTCGGGCTTGTTCGCGACCCGCAGGGACAGCTCGGCGGCGCGCGCGCGCGTCTCGGACTTGCGCTGCAGCCCCACGGGGAAGCGCGCGCGCGCGATCTGCTCGCCCGTGATGCGCGCCAAGACGTAGGACTGATCCTTGTCCGGATCGGCCGCGCGAAACAGCCGCCCGTCGCGCGCGACCGCGTAGTGACCGGTGGCCAGCGCGTCGAAGCCCGTCGCCACCGCTCGGTCGAGCAGCGCACCGAACTTGATCTTCTCGTTGCAGCGCACGCACGGGTTCGGCGTGCGCCCGCTCGCGTAGGCGTCGACGAAGTCGCGCACGACGTGCTCGCCGAAGGCTTCTTTCATGTTCCAGACGTAGAACGGGATATCGAGCACCTGCGCCACCCGCCGCGCGTCGTCGGCGTCGGTCACCCCGCAGCAGCCGTGGACGCGCCCGTCGGCCGCCTCGCCGTGCACGTCCGCCAGGCGCAGGTGCACGCCGGTCACCTCGTGTCCCTCCTCGACGAGCATCGCCGCCGCGACGCTGGAGTCCACGCCGCCGGACATCGCCGCCAGGATCTTCATCGGCGCAACCGCTCCACCGCCGACACGACCGCGTCGACTGCCGCGTCGACCTCCTCCTCGGTCGTGGTCACGCCGAGCGTCAGCCGCAGCACGCCGCTCGGACGAAGGCCCATCGCCTGCAGCACGTGCGACGGCTCGGTCGCGCCGCTCGAACAGGCGGATCCGCTCGACGCGGCGACGCCGGCCCCGTCGAGCAGCAGCAGGAGCGGCTCGCTCTCGACGCCCTCGATCCCGACGTTGCAGTTGTTGGGCAAGCGCTCGGCGCCCGCGCCGTGAACGCGCAGCCCGTCGATTCGGCCGAGCAGGCCCGCCTCGAGCCGGTCGCGCAACGCGCGCACGCGCGCGGCGGTCGCGGCCAACCGCTCGACCGTGAGCCGCACCGCCTCACCGAAGCCAGCGATCCCGGCGACGTTGTAGGTGCCCGAGCGGATGCCGCGCTCCTGTCCCCCGCCGTGGACGATCGGCTCCACGCCTACCCCGCGCCGGACGACGAGCGCGCCCACACCCTTTGGCCCGCCGAGCTTGTGCGCCGACAGCGCGATCAAGTCCGCGCGCGCAGCGTCCAGCGGAATCCACGGCAGCGCCTGCACCGCGTCCGTGTGGAAACGCGCGCCCGTCTCGTGCGCGATTTCGGCGACGCTCGTCACCGGCTGGATCGTCCCGACTTCGTTGTTGGCCGCCATGACCGACACGACTCCCGTCGTGCCGTCGATCGCGTCCGCCAGCGCATCGAGATCCAGCACCCCGTCGCGATGCACGCCGACGATACGGACGACGAAGCCCTGCCGCCCGAGCCACGCCGCCGTGTCCAGCACGGCATGGTGCTCGATCGCGCTGACGACGATCCCATCGCGCCCCTGGCCCTTCTGCCGCCATGCCGCGCCTTGCAGTGCGAGGTTGTCGGCTTCGGTCCCGCCGGACGTGAAGATCACTTCCTCAGGGCGAGCCCCCGCCGCCGCGGCGACGTGCTCCCGCGCCTCCTCGATCGCCTTTCGAGCCTCGCGCGCACCCGCGTGGAGCGAGGACGCGTTGGCAAAGCGCTCGCCAAGGTAGGGCTCCATGGCCGCGCGCGCCTCCGGCAGCAGCGGGGTCGTCGCGGCGTGGTCGAGGTACAGGGTCCGGCGGGCCATGGAAACGTCAGCGTAGCAACGCTCGTTCGTATTCGGTCCGCCGTGGGCCGATACGGCCCGCTTTGGTTCGAAGCGGTCCATCGTGGACTCATACGGTCCATCGTGGACTCATGCGGTCCGCCGTGGGTCGATGCAACCCGCTCGCTCAGAGCATGCCGAGCAGGTCGCCGGCGCTCGCGACGCCCTTGACGTCACTGCGACGCTGCGACCATCTCGAGGCGCCCGTCGAGGCGAGCCCCGCGGCCGACCCAAGGAGCACCTTCACCTCGCCGACGTCGCTCATGCCGCTCAAGTTCTCGCCGGGCGCTCCGATCGCGACGTCGCCGAAGCCGTCGCCGTTGAAGTCGCCGACGCCCAGGGCGGCCGCGAACACGTCCCCGTATTCGACCTGTCCGGGCACGCCCGTCGTGCCCTCGGTCCATCGCCGGCTTCCGATGCCGAGCGGCCCGCCGGCCGACCCGGGAAGCACGGTCAGCGCGCCGGCGTCGACTCGGGCGCCGAGGTTCTCGTGCGGGGCGCCGACGATCAGCTCGGCAAAGCCGTCGGCGTCCAGGTCGCGTGCCGCGACCGACGACCCGAAGCCGTCACCGCGCTCGGCGGTGTCGGGGATCTCGACGGAGTCCTGGGTCCAGAGCTGGCTGGACGCCGCGGTGATCCCCGCCGTCGAACCGAACAGCACGGCCACGGCGCCGGCGTCGGCGACGTCGCCCACGTCCTCGCCGGGGATGCCGATAACCAGGTCGCCGCGTGCGCCCGCGCCGAGGTTGCCGATCGCGAGCGAGGCGCCGAAGCCGTCGCCGGTCTCGGGATCGTCGGCGATGCCCTCGACGCCCTGGTGCCACACCTGGATCCCGTCGAGCGCCGGGCCTCCTACCCCGCCAAAAAGCGTGTAGACGCGGCCTGCGCGCGGCACGCCGGCGGCGGTGTCGCCGGGCGAGCCGATGGCAAGGTCGGCGAACGTGCCTCCGTTGAGGTCCCCCACGGCCAGCGCGGCCCCGAACAGGTCGCGTGGCTCGGCGCGGCCCGGGATGCCGGCTTGATTCTGCTGCAGGGTCCGGGCGCCGACGCCGGTGAGCCCGGCGGCCGTTCCGAACACGATCTGCACCTTGCCTGCGTCGGCCGTCGCGCCCAAGTCCTCACCGGGGATCCCGATCACCAGGTCGTCGAAGCCGTCGCCGTTGAGGTCGCCCGAGGCCAGGGTCGACCCGAAGCCGTCGCCCGTTTCGGCGTAGCCGGGCACGCCGCCGGCGCCTTCGGCGAACCGCTGCGAGCCTGCTCCCGTCAGCCCGTCGGCCGAGCCGCGGATCACGTCCACCGCGCCCGCGTCGAGCGCGCCGTCCACGTCCTCCCGCGGGACGCCGACGGCCAAGTCGGCGAAGCCGTCACCGTCGAAGTCGCCGGCCGCCAGCGCGCTTCCGAAGCCGTCGCCCGGCTCGCGCGCGTCGGGAAGCCCGCCCCAGCCCTCACGCCACCGGTCGTCGCCGGCGCCCGTCAGGCCGCCGGCCGATCCGTAGAGCACGTTGACGGCGCCGGCGTCCGCCGCGCCGTCGAAGTCCTCACCCGGCACGCCGATCGCGAGGTCGGCGAAGCCGTCGCCGTCGAAGTCGGCGCCTTGGGTCGCGGCGACGCACGCGCCGCACGACCGCGGCAGCGGCGACAGCACCATCAGCGAGCCTGATGCGGGACGGGCGCGCTTTCCGGTCGACGGGCGCTTCGCCTCGATGGTCCATCGAGCAACGCCGCTCGGCACCGGGAGCCCGCCGGCGTCGGTCCCGTTCCAGCGCACCGCCATCCGCTCGCCGGTACCCCGGAACGTGCGCCACGGCGCGCCGCCGAGCGCGCGAATCCGCAGCGTCCATCGCACGCGCTTGGAGAACTCGGCCTTGATCTTTCCGGCGTCGTCGACGCCGTCGCCGTCCGGCCGCAGGGTGTCGAGCGTCGTGCGCGGACGGTAGATCTTCGGGTGACCCCCGCCGTCGACCTGCTTGCGAATCGACGGGAGCAGGTCGTAGGTCTTCTGGCCCGGGCAGCTCGTCGCGTTGGCGTCGCGGTGGCCGTTGATCCGCTTGAGCCGCACGCGGGTGCCCTCCGCGTACTTGTCGGTGCCGCTGCTCGCGATCATCGTCACCCGGCCGATCGGCGGGACGTGATGGACGTCGAGCTTCCAGCGCAGCAGCTTCACGAGCGCGGTGCGCGCCGCCTTCGGCGGCGCGACGGACTGGAACGTGCCCATCAGCGCGACGCCGGTCGTGTAAGTGTTGAAGCCGCCGGCGTGCGCGCCGATCACCGCCTGGTCGATCCCGCCGGCGCGTCCTTCGAACACCTGGCCGTAGCGATCGACCAGGAAGTTGTAGGCGATGTCGCTGTAGCCGCGACCTTTCGTGTGGTAGGCGTAGATCCCGCGCACGATCGAGGCGCTCTCGCTCTTGGAATACGAGTTGGTGCCGGCCGTGTGATGGACGAAGGACGCCCACAGCTCGGGCGCGATGCCGGGCCCCTTCGTGCGGAGGCTCTCGTCGGCGCCCCATTCCGCGCGCGTGATGATGCCGGGCTGGTTCGGCATGGCCTCCGCGACCGGGGTGCGCGGCGTGAAGCCGCGCTTGATCGCGTCCCACGCCCGCTGGAACGGGTTCCGGTGATAGGCGTCGCCGTTGGTGTTGAACGCGACGAGCCGCACGTCGCGGACCGCGCGATCGCCCGCCGCGACCCGCAGTTGCACGGTGTCGGCAAGGCCGACCCACAGCGGCAGCGTGAACGCGCCTGCTCTCATGGCGGGCTCGTCGTCGCCGTCCGGGCCTTCGTCTTCCTCGTAGACCATCGTCTTCCACAGCGACCAGCCGGCCGGCCCGTGCGCGCGCACCCGGATGTCGGCCGATTCGGCGTCCGCCGAGTCGAAGGACACCCCGATCAGGTTGGCCCGCCACGGCAGCGCGATCGTGCCGGCGGCGGCGCGGTCCGGCGCGATGCGCGCGCGGACACCGAGCGACGCGTCGAGCGTCTTCGGCGCCGGGGCCTCCGCGCGCACCGGGCCGGGCACGCCGAACGTCGACACGGCCACGACCGTAACGACGAAGATTCCGCGCCCTTTCCGCACTACCACTCCCCCCGGACTCGACAACGTACGGACCATGGTGGGCGCGATGCGGGGCCGCGCGAACGCGTGCCCGAGGTCCGTCCTTCCCGGTATCGGCGTTCCTGTGTAGCAGGCTTTAGCCGGAAGCGGAAGAGGTTCCTTCGCCTTCCCCGGATTCTTCCGCGGGGGCGGGGCCCGGAGTGTCCACTCTGTCCCAGTATCGGGACCACGGCCCGGGCGCGGCGCGCAGACGGCGCTCGATGGCGGGCGGGTCCGCCAGCACGACCTGCGTCGGCGGCGAGCCCAGCCGCGCGAGGTCCTCGTACAGCTCGATCAGCGGCGCGGGATCCTCCCCGGCGACGACGTGCACGAAGAGCCGGTCGGCGCCGTCGGTCCGGTCCAGCTCGACCTGCCAGTGGTCGGTGCGCTCGGACGCGGCGGCGCCGGCGTCGCGAAGGTCGATGATCGAGCCGCGCCCGTTCAACACCACCTCGCGCCGCCACTCTCCCTGCCGGACGGTCGGCCCGACACGCGGGGCGGTGCGACCGCAGTTCGGGCAGGGCTCGGTGCTGAGCCCGCCGAGCGCGAGGTCGCCCGTGCGCCAGCGCGGCGCGCCGCCGCCCCTGAACACCAGCGGCGTGACGACCAGCTCGCCCGGCTCCTGCTCGCCGCGCCGCTCGCCCGTCTCCGGCGAGATCACCTCGACCACGTCGAGGTCCGAGTAGGTGTGCAGCCCGAAGGTCTCCTCGCGCCCGGCCGGGACCGAGCACTCCCCCCACAGCACGCGCCCTTCGGCGGGCCCGTAGACCGCCGCGATGTGCGCGTCGCGCGCGCCCGCCGACAGCAGGCCTTCGCCGAGCGCCGCTCGCTCCGGAGCCGTGAGCGAACGCCCCACGGCGAGCACCAGCTCGAGCTTCGAAATGTCGATGCCGTCTTCCATCGCGATTCGCGGGAAGGCCACCGCCTCGCTCGCGGGCAGCGCCACCACGGTCGCGCGCGACTCGTCGAGCGCCTGCATCGACGAGGCAAGGTCGCGGCGGCTGCCGCGGAAGTGGACCGCGTTCATGCCGACGCCGTGCGCCATGTAGTAGACGCCCCAGAAGTTCAGCGTCGGGCCGAACGGCACCAGGTTCAGCAGCCGGTCCTCGCGGCCGAGCCCGACCACCGCGGCCAGGCGCGCGCCCGCGCGCGCCAGCAGGTCCAAGTCGTCGCGCGTGTAGGCGACGGGCAGGCGCCCGCCCGGGCCGAGCGGCAGGTGCACGTGCACCGCGCGCGTCGCCGCCTCGATCTGCAGTTCCTTCGCCTCCTCGCCGCCGAGCAGGCTGACGACCAGCAGGCGCCGCAGCACCGACCAGTCGCTGAACCGCTTCACGCCTTCGCCGGTCCCGCGCAGGACGAGCGCGTTCGGTCCTTCGGGGTTGCGGCGCGGGTCCAGCACGTCGCGCCGCATCGACAGCGGCAGCGTGTCGAGCGCGTCCAGGCCCTTGAACAGTCGCGCGTCGATGCCGGCCGATGCGAGCCGCGCGCGCACGAACGGCACGTGGCCGAGCGCCATCTGCAGCAACGTCTGGCGCAGCAGCACGTTCTGCTGCTTGCGCTGCTCGGCGATCGTGCGGTGATCCCAGGCGACGGCCATCGGCGCCATGCTAACGGCCCGGGCGCGCGCTGGTAGGCTCCCCCGGCACATGAGCGATCCCGACGCCGTTCCCGCGCGCTCGCTGTCCTTCGACGCGGCCGAGCCGCTGCCGCTGACCGGCGAGCGCACCGCGCCCGGCGTTCCCGAAGAGAACTACTGGTTCCAGCGTCACGTCGCCGGGTACCTGTTCGCGGCGGATCGCGTCGCCGGGACGCGCGTGCTCGACGCGGGGTGCGGCGAGGGCTACGGGACCGAGCTGCTGGCGGCGCGCGCGACGGCCGTCCATGCCCTGGACCTGGAGTGGCCCGTGGTCGCGCGCGCCCGGGCCCGCTACCCGCGGACGGGCTTCGGCGCCGGGAACCTCGTTGCCATGCCGTTCGCCGCGGGAACCTTCGACGCCGTCGTCTCGCTCCAGGTCATCGAGCACCTCCACACGCCGCAGGAGTTCCTCGCCGAGTGCAAACGCGTGCTGCGGCCGGGCGGGCTCATCCTCGTCTCGACGCCGAACCGCCTCACCTTCTCGCCCGAGGGCGTGCGCAACCCGTTCCACACCTTCGAGTTCGCGCCGGAGGAGCTGCACGCGACGATGGCTCGTCACTTCACCGGCATCGAGCTGCTCGGCACGTTCCACGGCCCGTCGATCCGCTCGCTCGAGCGGTTCATGCGCGTGTCGTTCCCCGAGCGGCTCATCCAGACGCCCGCCTACGAGTGGCCCGACTGGCTCCAGTCGCGCGTCGCGCGCGTCCGGCCGGGCGACTTCCGCGTCCGCGCGCGCGCGTTGGAGCGGAGCCTGGACCTCGTCGCCGTCGCGCGCGCGCCCTCGTCCCCGCGCGCATAGCGCGATGGGCCTGTTCTGCCTCGTCCTGCACACGCACCTGCCCTACGTCCGTCGCAACGGCGTCTGGCCCAGCGGCGAGGACTTCTTCCATCAGGCCGCCAGCGAGTGCTACCTGCCGCTGCTCGGCACGCTCGAGCGCCTCGACGAGATGGGGGTTCGCGACGGGCTCACGATCGGGCTGTCCCCGATGGTCGCCCACCAGATGCAAGACGAGCACATGCTCGCCGAGCTTGGATGGTTCCTCGGACGCCTCGAGCTGCGCGCGCTCCGCCAAGTCGCCAACTACGACGGCGTCTTCACGCCCGAGTTCAAGGATCTCGCCGCGTTTTACGCGCGCTTCGGGCGCGAGCAAGCCGCCCGCCTCGACGCGTTGCCGGGTGGCGGGATCGCGACTGCCTTCGCCTCGTTCGAGCGCGCGGGCGTGATCGAGATCCTCGGCGGACCGGCCACGCACCCCTACCTTCCGCGCGTCGGCGAGCCGCTCCTGGCCGAGGCGCAGGTCCGGATCGGCGCGGTCGAGCACGAGCGTCTGATCGGGCGCGCGCCCGCGGGGATGTGGCTCCCGGAGTGCGCGTACCGCCCGGACGCCGGGATCGAGCGCATGCTGGCGAACGCCGGAGTCGGACACGTCGTCATCGACGGCCCGACCATGCTTCGCAGCGCCGGTCCAGGCTCCACGTTCGCGCCGCGCCGCGTCGGCGCGGACGGCCCGGTCGCCTTCGCCCGGAACCTCGACGTGACCTACCGCGTGTGGTCGCCGACGGGCGGGTACCCGACCGGGCGCTGGTACCGCGACTTCTTCCACTACGACGTCGAGGCCGGGTTCAAAGACTGGCGCGTGACCTCGATCCGCAAGCCGCTCGACGGGAAGCGGCCCTACGAACCCGCGCGCGCGGTCGAAGCCGCGCGACGCGACGCCGAGGACTTCGCCGCGCTGGTCGCGACGACCCTCGCCGAGCACGAACGCCAAACCGGCGTGGAGGGCGCGATCGTCGCCGCCTACGACACCGAGCTGTTCGGCCACTGGTGGTTCGAGGGGCCTGTGTTCCTGGAGCGGCTGTTCGAGGTGCTGCGCGACGCCTCGGGCGTGCGCGCGTGCTCGCTGTCGCGCGCGCTCGAGCTGCTGCCCGAGCCGGAGCCGGTCGACCTGCGCGAGGGGTCGTGGGGCTTCCGCAAGGACGACCGGTCCTGGGTGGCGGAGGAGACCGAGCACATGTGGTCCGCGCTCGCCGAGACCGAGACCGAGACCGTCCGCCTGCTCGACAAGCATGCGGACGCGACCGGCGCGCGGGCCGAGGCGCTCGCGCAGCTCGTGCGGGAGGCGATGCTGCTGCAGTCGAGCGACTGGCCGTTCATGGTCCTTCGCGGGCGCAACCCCGACTACGCGCGCGAGCGGTTCGCCTCGCACCGCGCGCGCTGGAACCACATGGCCGAGCTTCTGCGCAGCCGCATCCCCGACGACCTCGTCGCGCGCGAGGCGGCGGCCGTTCACGAGATCGACAACATCCTGCCGGCCCTGTCGCCGGCGGCGCTCTAAGCCCGCGCGCCCTGGGGCAGGCGCGCGCCGATCCAGCGCTCCAGCGCGGGGCCGCTTTCGAACGACACGATGAGCGCGAAGCGCGGCTCGGGCCCCGGGTGGTGGACGGCGTGCCAGAGGCGCTCGGAGTCCACGACGAACTGCGCGCCGGCCGGCAGCGAGATGTGCTTCTCGCTTGCGACGTCGTCCTTGGCTTCGCGCGTGACCATGTACGAGTCGGGGTTGTCGGTCAGTTGGAGCCACGCGCGCACGACCCAGCCCTCCCCGTCGGGGTTCAGCCGGTTGTTGTCGTCGGGGTGCATGTTGCCGACGGCCTCTTCGTAGGTGTTGGGGTTGAGCTTGATCGTGCGCACGCGCCCGTAGCGCGCGCCGGCGTCCTCGGTCCAGCGCACGAGCGTCGGGCACAGCTCGGCGTTCTTGGTCCAGATCCCGTCCTTGTCGGGCTTGCCGTGGTCCCAGAAGCCCGCGCACTCCATGTCGCCGAAGGCCGAGGCGATCGGGGCGAAGTTGGTGTCTCCCCCGCTCTTCCAATCGACGTACTCCATCGTCATGTACTCCTCCGGCGGGACCGGCGCGCCGAAGTTGTCCAGCACGACGAACCCGTCGCGCTCCAGGATTTCCAGCTTCGTGTGAGCCATCGCAACTCTCCTTGGTCGTGCTCCCCCGATGATACGGTTCCGCGCATGGAGTTCCTCATTTTCGGGGTGGCGGCGGCGGTCGCGATCCTGCTGCTCTACCTGGCCTGGAAGATCGAGGAACAGCGGCGGCTCAAGCTGCGCGGGCTCGCGCAGAGCATGGGCTGGCAGTATTCGCCGCACGACTCGCTGGGGCTGCTGGGCCTGCCGTTTCCGATCTTCTCCCGAGGCTCCAGCCGGAAGGTCTCCAACGTCCTGTGGGGCCCGCGGGGCGATCACGAGCTACGCGTCTTCGAGTACCAGTACAAGGAGCGTCGCACGAACTCCCGCGGCCAGGGCTCCACCACGACCTATCGGTTCACCTGCGCGAGCACGCAGATCGACGTCGCCGCGCCACACACGAGCATCGAACGCGAGACGCTGCTCAGCCGGCTGGCCGACGTGGCCGGGTTCCGCGACATCGAGTTCGAGTCCGAGGAGTTCAACCGCCACCTGCAGGTCAAGTCCGCCGACGAGCGCTTCGCGACCTACCTGATCGACCCCCGCATGATGGAGTGGCTGCTGCACGCCGGCCCGTGGAGCTTCGAGCTGACCGGCCCCTTCGTGCTGGCTCGCCTCAATCGCCGGCTCAAGCCCGAGGAGCTTCCGCGCCTGATCGATGCGATCGAAGGCTTCACCGCGCGCGTCCCGCGCGTGCTCTACGACGTCTACGGGGGCGCGGGATGACGAACGGACCCGACCCGATCCTCATCGCCGCGATCGCCGCCGTGGTGGTCGTCGTCGCCGCGATCGCCCTGTCCTACAACCGATTCATCCGGCAGCGACAGCTCATCCGCAACTCCTGGTCCACCATCGACACCGAGCTGCGGCGCCGCTACGACCTCATCCCGAACCTCGTCGAGACGGTGAAGGGCTACGCGGCGCACGAGAAGGATCTGCTGGAGCGCGTTACCGCCGCGCGGTCGGCGGCGCTCGCCTCGACCGGGCGTCCTGGCGAGCAGGCCGCGGCCGAGCGCCCGCTTGTCGACGGGCTGCGCGGGCTGCTGGCGGTGGCCGAGTCCTACCCGGGCCTCAAGGCGAGCGCGCACTTCCTGGAGCTGCAGCGGGAGCTGGCCAACACCGAGGATCGGCTCGCGGCGGCTCGGCGCTTCTACAACAACAACGTTCGCGACTACAACCGGCGCGTGCAGTCGTTTCCCTCGATGATCATGGCGCGCATCTTCAGCTTCGGCGAAGAGGACTACTTCGAGGTCGAGGAAGCGTTGCGGTCCGCGGGCGCCCCGCGCGCCGGACTCAGCTAGTCGCGGCCAGCTCCGAGCGCAGCGGCCACGGGTTGCCGCGGCACCCCCACAGGCCCTTGGACTGCTGCATCATCACCGGCGCCCGCTCGCCCGGGCCCGGACACGAACGGTGGCCGTGGCCGAGCAAGTGCCCCACCTCGTGGTTGACGAGCAGCCGGCGGTACGGCCGCACGCGCATCGGCAGCGACGGAGACCCGTGCAGCCAGCGCGCGCTGTTGAGCACGGCCTCGCGCGTCCCGGCGCACGACCAGGTTGAGCGCACGCTGAGGCCGATCAGGGACATGCACCGGGCTTCGGTCGTCGCGGGCGTGCGCAGCGAGACCAGGTACTCGCCCCTGGGGTCGTAGCGGAAGCGGACGGCGCCGCTCGCCGTCCATCCGCGCGGGTCGCACAGGATCGAGCGAACCGTGCGGGCGAAGGCTTTCGTGCCGAAGGGCACCCCGCGTTGGACGTGGACGCGGAACCGGACCACGCGCGCGCCCTCCGGCCCGCACGCTTCGCGGCTCACGCGCCGAGGCTGCGGGGCGCTCCGAAGATCCAGCGCCGGGAGCGGCTCGAACCCCGGGAGCGCCTTCGGCGCGGGCTCGAAGGGCCGCAACGGGGCGACCTCGGCCGCTTGGGCGCTCAGGCGCGTGTAGAAGGTCCCCGAGGACGCCACGACCATCAGGACGGCGATGAGCGCCAGGACGATCCCCGCGCTCGTTCTCCTGGACACGCTCCCCCCTCCGCGCGCCGCTCGACTGCGCGCGTTGCTTTGCTCCCGGGGAAGGATGCTGCAAGGATACCGCCTCATGACCCGCCCGCTGCGCGTCCTGCTCCTGTCCTGGGAATACCCGCCACGAATCGTGGGCGGGCTCGGACGGCACGTGCACCGGCTGTCGACCGCGCTTGCCGGCGCGGGGCACGAGGTGCACGTCGTCACGCGCGAGCACCCCGACGCGCCGTCCGAGGAGGTGCTCGACGGCGTCCACGTCGTCCGGGTAGGCGAGTACCCGCCCCTGATCGGCTTCGAGGACCTGGTGCCCTGGGTCCTGCAGTTCAACCTCGCCGTCCAGGCGCGCGCGACCGAGCTGCTCCACGATGTCGACGTCGACTTGGTGCACGCGCACGACTGGCTCGTCGGCTACGCGGCCGCGGGACTCAAGGGGGTCTTCGAGCTGCCGCTCGTCACCACCGTGCACGCGACCGAGTACGGCCGGCACCAGGGCCACCTGCCCGGACCGATGAACAAGCTCATTCACCAGGTCGAGTGGTGGCTCACCTACGAAGCGCGCCGCGTGATCACCTGCTCGGAGTACATGGCCGACCAGGTGCGCACGATCTTCGAGCTGCCCGAGGCGAAGCAGGACGTGATCCCCAACGGCGTCGACCTGTCGGACTTCGACCGTCCCGACGACGTGGAGGAGTTCCGCGCGACGCGCGTCGGACCCGGCGAGAAGATGCTCTTCTACGCGGGGCGGCTCGAATACGAAAAGGGCGTGCAGACCGTGCTCGATGCGCTGCCGCTCGTCCTCGCCGAGCAGCCCGCGCGCTTCTACGTGGCCGGCGTCGGCACGCACGCCGAAGCGCTGCGCGACCACGCCGAACGCCTCGGCCTCAGCGACCGCATCACGTTCCTCGGCTTCGTCGACGAGGCCGAGCTGCGCGCCTACTACGCCGCGGCCGACCTCGCGGTCGTCCCGAGCCTCTACGAGCCCTTCGGCATGGTGGCCCTGGAGACGATGGCGAGCGGCACGCCCTGCATCGCGGCCGACACGGGGGGCTTGCGCGAGCTGATCGTTCACGACGCGACCGGGCTGCGCTTCACGCCCGGCGACCCGGCTTCGCTCGCCGGGATGATCCTGCGGCTGCTCACCGACCGGCGGCTCGACCAGCGACTGACCGTCGACGCGCGGCGCATGATCAACGACCAGTTCTCGTGGGCCTCGATCGCGCGCGGCACGGCCGAGGTCTACGCGCGCGCGATCGCCGAGGAGCGCGAGCTGCGGCGCGGGCTCGGCCGCGAGGAGCGCATCCCGCTCCGCGTCATCCTCGGCCGCTCCGAGTTGCTCGGCTTGGCCGAAGGCGCCCGCGCCTAGTCCGGCCGGCTCCCGTCGCGCATCTTCAGGACGCGGGCGGGGACGCCGCCGACGATCGCGCGCGGCGGCACGTCCTTGTTGACCAGCGCGTGGCTCGCGACGACCGCGCCCTCGCCGATTGTCACGCCGCGAAGGATCGTCGCCTTCTCGCCCACCCACACGTCGCGTCCGATCTTGACCGGCGACTTCACGATCCCCTGCGCGCGGATCGGCGTGTCGAGGTCCTCGGTGCGGTGGTCGAAGTCACAGATGTAGATCCAGTCGGCGAGGATCGACTCGTCGCCGATCTCGACGTCCAGGTAGCAGTTGATCGTGTTGTCGGCGCCGAGGACCGCCTTCGATCCGATCCGCAGGTCGCCTTCGTGGCAGCGGATCTTGTTGCCCCGGCCGATGAAGGCCCACTTGCCGAGCACGACTCGTCCGTACCCGCGCCGCGCGTAAATCTCCACGCCCGGGGCGATGAACACGAACCCCTCGGTGCGGATGTGCGGGTGCGTGACCTTGAACCGCAGGAACCGCAACCCGTGCATGACGAACCGAGGCGTGTAGAGCCGCCGCTGCCTGATGAACCGAGCCGTGCGGACGATCCGCTCCCACCGCGACCGGGCGGGCACGGCGGGCGCCGGGTCGGGGACGGCCCGCGGCCACGGCCGAACCCCGGACCTCGCTTCCTTCGGTTCCGCCCCCATCGTCAGGCCTCCGCCTCCGCCGCGAGCAGGACGTACAAGACATCCGCTTCCTCATCGTGGGTCGGGACGGCCATCCTCACCCCGTGCGCCCAACCGTAGAATCCGTGTTCAGCCCGGTCGATCATCCGAGAGAGAATACCCTTCAAGTCTGGAGCGGGAGCGCGTTCACCCATCGAATGCCGCCCGCAACTCGGCCAACAGGTCTTGCGCCAGGATCACGACGGAGGTGGCCGCTTCCTCGGGGTCACCGATCACCTCCAGAGCGCGCGCGATCATTCTCACCCCTTCTGCTTCGTGCGTTCCGAACAGTTCGGCAAGAGCTGGGAGGGCATCCCGCGCGACAGGTTCGACGCGCGCGTCGGCCACCATCCGTCCAAAGCCTTCGACCAGCTCTCCCGTTCCAACCTCGCGGAAGAGCCGGTATGCGTCCAATGCGTCCTTGTCGAAGAGCCGATGCTCGTTACCGAGTCGGTCCCGCAACTTGAACACTTTGGAGACCAGCAGCGCCGACGAAGCGCCGTGCCCGTCGAGGCTCGCGCTACGCCCCTTCCGCCCGCCGACGGATTGCGGAACGAGCAGATCGATAGAGCCTTCGCGGCGTTTCCAGATACCCGGCTGGCTTCCCGGCTGGAATCCCGCCCCTTTCATCACCGAATCGAGCGCGGGCGTCGTACCAAGCACGCTTGGGATGACAGCGATGTCGCCGTCGGTCGTGAACGGCGCGACGGCGATCGTTGCTTCGCCGACGTGCTGGTAGATGGCCTGCGCTCCGACGAGAACGAGCGCGTCGTGATGAGGCTGCAGAGCCTCAAGCGCGTCCAGCAGCAGACGACGCGCTTGGACGTAGGTCGGGTCAGGCTCGCCACGCATCCTCGTGACCTCCCATCCATGCCAGAAGCTCGTCACCCTCGGCCGGGCCTCGCCCAGGACTCGTCAGCAGATCGGCCGCCGCTTGACTAAGAGCGACGCAGGGTAAATCGTCATTCATGCGCGTCCGCTGCCAGGCGATCCCACCGAAAGACTCGACCAGCAAGACGTTGGTACCGGTGTCGGCCTCGCGCAGGTCAAGTGACGTGACTGCATTCGCAAACGAATCCACGTAAACAACGGCGAGCCTCGGCGGAGCCACCCTGAGTTCGTTGGGCACGGCCAATGAACCCGTCACGGCATAGTGACCGTCCCACTCCGCGAGCCGAGTGCAGAGCCAGGGAACCCCGCGCGGGGCTACGTACGAGGCAGTCCGATTCGAAGTAAGCAGTCCGTAGTCTTCGACCCACCGGCGAGTGATGGGTGCCGGGTTCGCGCGGCGTACCGGACCTCGCGGCTCGCGTTCGATCAGCGATTCTTGCTCGAGGAGTTCGACGACTCGGCTAACCGTAGGGGCGGGAACCTTGATCCGCTCGCCAAGATCACGGACCCCATACGGCGGCCGGAAGTCACACAGCGCGCGAACGACGCGCGCCGCTGCTGGACCACGGAGTGATCCCAGGGACCTAGTCGTTCCCCATGGGTCGCGGTCCGCGCCCTGGGTTTCGAGATAGAGGACTGGCCTCTCCAGCGAGATTCGAAGGTTCCCGGTCATGTCGAAGTATCCGAACCCATTGGAAGCAAGCAAGGCGCAGGCGCGCCTGCTCAAGTACGGTGCCGCGACAAGAATCTGCCCGGACCGGCCGGTCGGTGCCCACATGGCCAGCTGCAGCGCCTCCTTGGGGGTCAGCCGGCCGGTCTTCGCGGTGACAGCTATCTCGGTTGGGGTCCGACCGTCTGGCCCCGCGATGGCGAGCGTGGCGTCGACATCGGCCGCCAAGAGCCCGCGTTGCCGGGTTGGGCGCAATGCAACCGTCCATCCCAACGGCAGGCGCGCCTGGACCGCTTCCTCGAGGCCGCCGAGAAGTTCTGTTTCACGAAACCTTGTGTTGCGCACGGTGTGCAACAGTCTAATCTCTGCAACATCGCAGGTCAAGACCCATCTTGCTTAGGACAGAGTCTCGGCTGGCTTCTCGCCGTAGAGGAGGAGGTTGTAGAACAGGTCCCGCGGCACCAGGCGGCGCACGAGGACGTTGTCGAGCCGGTACAGCGAGATGTAGGAGGAGTACGCGAAGTACGGCCACTGCCGCGGGAGCAGCCCGGGCTTGGCCATGGCCTCGATCGTGCGCATGCTCCAGCCCCACACGCCGCTCAGCAGCTCCTCGGTGCGAACGCGCACGTTCGCGAACCCTGCCTCGCGGGCCCACCGCTCGACCATGCGCGGATGGAACTCGTGCAGGTCGACGTGGGCCTCCAGCTCGGCATCGGGATCCGTCTCCTCGGCGCGTTCGCGCAGCAGGCCCAGTCGCCCACCGACCGCGCGGAAGGTCCGCCCGGTGACCTTCTTGGCGGTGTCGACGATCCTGAAGCCGATCCGCGTCGGCTCGCCGGCGATGACCAAGGTGCCGCCCGGCTTCAGGACGCGATACGCCTCCGCCAGCGCCGCCTCGACGTCGGGCAGATGGTGGAGCACCGCGTGCCCGAGCACCGTGTCGAACGTGCCGTCCTCGAACGGGAGCGCCTCGGCGTCGGCGGTGCGAGCGGTCATCGGGATCCCCGCCGCGGCGGCGTTGCGCAGGCAGGCCTCGACCATCCCGGGCGAGATGTCGGTCGCGTGCGCATCCTCGACCAGGCCCGCGAGCGCGAGGTTGATCACGAAGAAGCCGGTCCCCGCGCCGATCTCGAGCACCGTCCCGTAGGGCCGCTCGGGCGCGACGAGGAGGAACTTCTCGCGCGCGTACGCGGTCACGCGCTGGTCGAAGGTGATCCCCCACTTCTGGTCGTACTGCGACGCTTCCCAGTCGTGGTAGCGGACGTTCGCGGTCTTCGGGTCGAGGACTTCCGTTTTGGGCCGATCGGTGATGGTGGGCATGGGGCGCAAGGATACCGGGACCGCAGGAGCCGGGCGTCCTCGCGTCGAATCCGGCTCCATGTGCCGGACCCTCTCCACGCGCGCTCGGAACGCCGCCATGCTCCTCGCGGCAGCGGTTTCCGTGCTCGCGATCCCGGCGGCCGGCGAGGCCGCGCTCCCCAAGCGGATCGCATCGAGCTTCTTCTCCAAGAAGATCACGATCGACGACGACACGAAATGGCGGCTCGCGTGCAACGGCCCGTTCTCGTCCAACACGCAGATCCACGTGCTGGTCGTCAGCGTCGAGCCGGCAGACGGATCGGACCCGTTCACGTTCCAGTTCACCAGCACGTTCGTCAACAGCACCTGGACGATCGTCAAGGTCGGGCCCTACACCCACGAAGAGCACACCGGCCCGTCATCCACCTGGGAGGCCGGCGGCGGGCCGTCGATGAGCGGCAGGTCGCAGCCGGCGGGGACGCTGCGGGTCGCCGGCGCGTCGTGGGGAAACACCCTCCGCACCTGCGTCGTGACGCTCGACGGCGTCAAGAAGGAGTTGAAGAAGCGCCCCCGCTCGAACGCCCGCTACTGGCTGCCGACCGACGGGGAGGGCGCAGCCAGTTCCTCGAACGTCGAGAGCACCTGGGCGATCCGGTTCGAAGCCGACTTCGACGGCTTCCTCGTCGCGGCGCACGGAGGCAGCGCCGAGCAGGGAGTTGCGATCGCGGTCCCGCCGGAAGGAGACCCGGTCGTCGGCCGGCCTTTCTTCTTGGTCGCGCGGCCGACGTCCGGAACGTGGCGCTTCACGTCGGCGGGGTCCGGGCCGGCGCTGTTCGGCTTCGACCTCATGACGGCGCTCGTCCTGCCGCGCTGAGGTCCCGCCCGGCACGCCGCCCGCGTCCGGCGCCCTACGTCAGCGCCCGGTGAACGTGGCCTTGCCGGGGCCGTGCTCGATGAACGAGCGCATGCCGGCCTTCTGGTCCTCGGTGGCGAACAGGTTCACGAAGACCTCGCGCTCGAACGCCAGCGCGTCGCCCATGTCCATCTCCAGCCCGCGCTGGATCGCCATCTTGGCCGCGCGCAGCGCCACGAGGGGACCGCGCGCGTACGCGGCCGCCATCTCTACGGCGGTCTTGTAGACGTCCTCCGCCGGAACGACCTTGTCCACCAGCCCGATCTGGAGCGCTTCCACGCACCCGACGAACCGGCCCGAATAGATGATGTCCTTCGCGCGCGCCGGACCCACCAGGCGCGGCAGTCGTTGCGTCCCCCCGGCGCCCGGGATGATGCCCAGCAGGATCTCGGGCTGGCCGACCTGGGCGTTGTCGGCCATCACGCGGAAGTCGCAGCACATCATCAGCTCGCACCCGCCGCCGAGCGCGAAGCCGTTCACCGCGGCGATCGTGACCTTGGGGATCTCCTCGACCTGGGTGAAGACGCCCTGCAGCCCGGCCATCCGGTTCATCATCTCGGCGGGCGTGCGCTCGGCCATCTCCTTGATGTCGGCCCCGGCCGCGAACACCTTGTCGCCCCCGGTCACGACGATCGCCTTCACCGTGTCGTTGAACGTCGCCTCGCGGGCGGCGTCGGCAAGCCCCTCGACGACCTCGGCGTTGATCGCGTTCATCTTCGGCCGGTCAAGCCGGATGGTCCCGACGCCCGTCCCCTCGTCGATCTCGAACCGTACGACGTCACTCATCGCGCTCCCCCTCGGTCGCGACGCATCGTAGCAGCGCGCGCTGTGGCATCATCCGGCGCATGCCCGGTCACCTCTACGCGGGGACGAGCGGCTTCGCCTACAAGGAGTGGAAGCCCGGCTTCTATCCGGCCGACCTGCCGCAGAAGCACTTCTTGCGCTACTACGCCGAGCATGTGCCGTCGGTCGAGATCAACAACACGTTCTACCGGACCCCGACCGAGACCCTCCTCACGGGCTGGACCGAGCAGAGCCCGCCCGAGTTTCGTTTCACGCTGAAGGCGCCGCAGCGCATCACGCACTACCGCCGCCTGCGGGAGGTGGACGAGGATCTCGGGTACTTCCTCACGGCCGCGCGTGCGCTCGGCGAGCGACTCGGCGCAATCCTGTTCCAGTGCCCGCCCACGCTGCGCTACGACGAGCAGCTCTTGAAGGACTTCCTCGCCGTCCTGCCGGGCGAGCCCTTCCGCTTCGCGATGGAGTTCCGCCACTCATCCTGGGATACCGGCGAGGCTCGCGCGCACCTGCACGCGAACAACGTCGCCTGGTGCGTCGCCGAGACCGGCGACGACCTGCCGTACGTGCAGACCGCGCAGGGCTTCGCCTACCTGCGTCTGCGCCGCGACGGCTACACCCAAGCCGACGTCGAGCGGTGGGCGCGAGCGGTGGGCCCGGCGCTCGACGCCGGCTCCGACGTCTACGCCTACTTCAAGCACGAAGACTCGACCGAGGGCGTGCGCGCCGCGCAGCGCCTGATCGAGCTTGTCTCCTGAGCCCGCGGCGCACGCCTACGCGGGAGGCTCCAGCACCGCGTCGAGCCCGATCACGTGGTACCCGAACGTCACGTCGCCCACTTGGATCGAGCCGATCGTGATCGTGAAGCCGTTTTCGTCGCCGGCAGACACCCAGTAGAAGTCGCCCGGATCGCTCGTCGGCGTCAGGACGACGACCGGGACGACGCCATCGAAGAAGGGCGTCGGGAAGGCGCACGCAACCGAGGTCTCGCCCAGCGGGAGCGTGCAGAACCCCGCGACGTCGCCCGGGATGTCCGCGGGCGCCAGGGTCGTGTCCGCGTAGGCGTGCAGGTGCCCCGACACGCCCGCGTCCGATGCCGACCACACACCGTAGGTGCCGTCGCCGATCCCGGGCGTCCAGCCCGCGACGCCGACGACGGCCCCGTCGCCTTCAACACCGAAGGCGCCCACGCCGTACAGGCCGAGCGAGCCGATTCCGAACGCGCCGAACAGGTCGCCCTCGAAGACGCCTCCGACCCCGGAGGAGCCCGGCGCGACGCCCCAGACTCCGGTGCCGTCTACGCCCTTCGAGAGACCCTTCACGCCGACCCCGCCGCCCCCGCTCCGGACCGACCTGCCCTCGACGCCCGCTCCGGTCGCCGACGTGTGCGTCACGCCTTGCAGGGCGGGGTTGGTGCCCGAACTCTTGGTGCGCTCGAACTTGCCGGTGATGCCGCCGACGCTCTTGCCGAACAGCGCCTTGCCGGTGCCACTGGTGTTCTTCACCGTCAGGGTCGTCCCTGAACCCCCGTGCGTGAACGTTTGCGTCGCCGCCCATGCGATCCCGGACGGGATCGCCAAGGCCGCAACCACGGCGGCGGTCATCACAACCGTCTTCCTGTTCATTGCTCCCCCTCCCGGCGAGATCACGCGCTCTGGATCTCGCCCGTTTCCTTGTCCACCTTCCTGCCCGCCGTCGCGTCGACCGAAGCCTTCAGCGCGGCGATGAGGTCCACGACGGTCGCGGTCTCGGCCTCCTCGACGACCTCGATCTCCTTGCCGGCGATCTTCTGCTCGACGAGCGCCTCGATCTTCTCCCGATACTGGTCCTTGTAGGCCTTGGGGCTCCAGTCCGCGGTCATGTTGTCGATGAGCGCGCGGGCCATCTTGATCTCCTCGTCGCGGATCTCGACCTCCTCGTCCGGCTCGTCGAAGGACGCCGCGCGGATCTCGTCGGGCCAGTACATGGTCTCCAGCACGAAGACCCCGTCGCGCACGCGGAGCGTCGCGAGATGCTCCTTGTCCCGGAAGGCCACCGTGGCGATCGCGACGCGGTCGTCGTCGGTCAGCGCCTGCGCCATCAGCTTGTAGGCCTTCGTCCCGACGCTTTCCGGCGACAGGTAGTACGAGCGCTGGAAGTAGATCGAGTCGAGCTGCTCGCGCGGCACGAAGGTGAGAATGTCGATCCGGCGCGTGTTCCCGAGCCCCGCGTCCAGCTCCTCGTCGGTGAGGATCACGTAGTTGTCCTTCTCGAACTCGTAGCCGCGGACGATCTCGTCGAAGGGCACCTCCTGCTCGCAGACGTTGCAGAAGCGCTTGTAGCGGATGCGTCCCTTGTCCTTCTCGTGGAGCTGGTTGAAGCGGAAGGTCTTCTCCTCGATCGCGGAGTGCAGCTTGATCGGGATCGTGACGAGCCCGAAGGAGATCGCGCCCTTCCAGATCGCTCTCGGCATGGTGCCTCCCCGGTTCTCGTGGCCGCCCGGCCGCATCCCCGACTCGGCGACCCGGACACGGCCGTACAGCCTAGTCGTCCCCACACGGGCCGGGGCGGATTACGCTCCCGGGCTGATGAGCTTCCGCACGACGATGGAGTTCCCGCAGCCGTTCGTGCCGGTGAAACGCGGGCAGCACTGGTACCTGGAGGCCGGAGACCGGGAGGTCAAGCTCTCCAACCTGCCCAAGGTCTTCTACCCGCGGACGGGCTTCACCAAGGGCGACCTGCTGGCCGCGTACTACAACCTCGCGCCGACGCTGCTCCCCTATCTGCACGACCGCCCGCTCACGCTGCGGCGGATGCCCGACGGCGCCGAAGGCGACGAGTTCTACGAGAAGCAGGCGCCCGCGCACACGCCCGACTGGGTGCCGCGCGCGTACATCGAAGGGCACGGCCGCAAGGGCGCGACCGACTTCCTGATGGCGCAGGACGTCGCGAGCCTGCTCTACGTGGTGAACTTGGGCTGCATCGAGATGCACCCGATGCACGCCCGGCAGACGTCCTTCGACCGGCCCGACTACGCGTTCTTCGACCTGGACCCGTTTCCGCCGATCGAGTTCTCGACCGTTCGAGCGGTCGCCCGCATGGTCGGCGTCGCGCTGGAGAGCCTCGGCCTGACCGGCTACCCGAAGATCTCCGGCGCGACCGGGATCGTCGTCTACGTGCCGCTCGACGGCTCACACACCTACGAAGAAGCGCGAGCCTTCGTCGAGCGCGTCTGCCGCATCGTCAACCGCGCGAACCCCGAGCAGACCACGATGGCCTGGGAAGTCGCCAAGCGCGCGGGCAAGGTGTTCCTGGACTTCGCGATGGTGAGCGAAGGGCGCAACATCGCGAGCGTCTACTCCGTTCGGCCCACGCCCACCGCGACCGTCGGCGTGCCCGTCGCATGGGACGAGCTGGACACCGACGTCACGCCCGAGGACTTCACGATCGCGACCGTGTGGGACCGGCTCGCGCGCGTGGGCGACCTCTTCGAGCCGATGCGCGCCGCCGGCACGCCGGCCGGCCACAACCTTTCGGACGCCGCCGCGAAAGTGGGCCTCGATCTCGCAAGCCTCCGCCCCCCACCCCAAGACGCTCCCCCGCCACCCGCGGCGCTTCAGGAGTACAAGGCGAAGCGGTCCTTCACCGTCACGCCGGAGCCGGAAGGCCGCGTCGCGATGTCGCCGGCGGGGAACTTCTTCATGATTCACAAGCACCACGCGCGCCGGCTCCACTACGACTTGCGGCTCGAACGCGGCGGCGTCCTGGTGTCCTATGCCGTCCCGCGCGGGCTCCCCGAGGTGCCCAACGAGCGGCGGCTCGCCGTCCACGTCGAGGACCACCCGTTCGAGTACGGCTCGTTCGAGGGCACGATCCCGAAGGGCGAGTACGGCGCGGGCGAGGCGCGCATCTACGACAGCGGCACCTACGACGCCGTCGAGTGGCTCGACGACAAGCTGACGATTCGCCTGCACGGCGAGCGCGTCTGGGGCGAGTACCACCTCGTCCAGACCGACGGCAAGAACTGGCTGATCTTCCGCAGCGCACGCGACGTGCCCATGCCCGAGCCCAACGCGCCGCCCTCGATCGAGCCCATGCTGGCCACGCTGACCAAGCAGCCCTTCGACGACCCGGACTGGGTGTTCGAGCCGAAGTGGGACGGCGTGCGCACGCTCGCGTTCATCCGGTCCGGGTCGCTGAAGCTGCTGTCGCGCCGCAAGCGCGACGTGACCGAGCTGTACCCGGAGCTGGGCCCGATGGCCGAGCAGCTCGCCGCGCGCAACGGCCTCGTCGACGGCGAGGTCGTCGCCTTCGACGGCGAGACGCCGAGCTTCGAGCGAATCCAATCCCGCTTCACGCAGACGAAGCCCTCGAGCCGTCTGCTGAAGACGACGCCGGTCGACTTCCTCGCCTTCGACCTGCTCTGGCTGGACGGCGAGTCGCTGATGGACCGCACGCTGGAGGAGCGGCGGGCGCTGCTCGAGCGGCTGCTCGTTCCCGCAGCGCGCATCCAGATCTCGCCGCAGATCCCCGAGGCCGGCGTCGCGTTCTTCGAAGTCGCCGAGCAGCGCGGGCTCGAAGGCATCGTGGCGAAGCGGCGCGGCTCGATCTACCGGCCGGGGCAGCGCTCGAGGGACTGGCTGAAGGTCAAGGCGGTGAAGACGCTCGACGTGGTAATCCTCGGCTGGACGCCGGGACAGGGCGCGCGCGACGGCAGCCTCGGCTCGATCGTGGCCGGCATCTACCGGGGCGGCCGGCTCGCCTACGCGGGCCACGTCGGCACGGGCTTCACCGACCGTCTCGCCACGCAGCTCGTCGAGCGGCTCGCGCCGCTGGAAACCGCGGAGCCCGCGATCCCCATCCCGCCCGCCGACGAGGTGGACACCAGCGCCGCGCGCTGGAGTCGGCCGGAGCTGGTGTGCGAGGTCGAGTACTTGCAATTCACCTCGCAGGGACGGATGCGCGCCGCGTCGTTCAAGCGTCTTCGCGAGGATAAGGTCCCGAGCGAATGCGTCGTCGAAGCCTGATCGCCCTCCTCGCCGCGCTCACCGCTTGCGGCTCGGGCGAGCCGGTTTTCGAGGTCACCGACCTGCCGCGGCTCGTCCTGCAGAAGGAGGAGGCGCCGAAGGGCACGACGCTGCTCGACGACTCGTCGGGCTATCGATCGATCGAGGTCTTCGCAGAAGACGACCAAGAGCAGACCGACCTGCTCGTCGCCGGGTTCGTCAGCTCCTACGTCAACACGTTCCTCGCGCCGGAGCTGTTCGGCGAGCACCGCTTGAACCCCGCCGCGAGCCTGGCGGTGTCCTATGCGATCCTGTTCGACGACGCCGGCGCGGCCGAGCGCGGCATCGAGGTGGTCAAGCAAGACCTGCTGCGAGACGGCACGGACCTGATCGGGCGGGAGGCGCCGCCCTTCGGCTCGGACGGCTTCGGCCTCTACGGGGATCTCCAGGCGGGGCGCCCGCCGGGCTTCGCCTTCGTGTGGCGCATCGGCAACGTCGTGCAGGCGCTCGTCGCCGCCGGCGCGCGCGGCGCGATCCGCGAAGAGGCCGCGCTCACCCTCGCACGGGCCATGGCAACGCGCGCGGAGCGGCTCAGATGACGGCGCGCCCCAGCTCTTGGCCGTCGAGCACGAAACGGATGGTCGTGATCGGCGGGCCGGGCCTTCGAATCGCGAGGAACGATTCGAGGGCGCCCGTCGGGCTCGCGCAGGCGTCGCTCGCGGTGGCGGTCACGGTCACCTCGCCGTCGCGGTACTCGACGCGCTGCGTGCGCACGCCGTCGCCCGCGCAACCGCGGCGACCCCACCACGCCGCAACGCCCACGAAGCGACGGAAGTCCACCGTGGGCAACCGCACCTTGGCGCCGGGAAGGCACGCGGTCTGCCGGTCGAAGACGTCGATCCAGCGGCTCTCGCTCGGGGCCGCCATGAAGCTGGGTCCGTCGGTGCACGGCGCCGGGTTCAGCTTCTCGCTGATGGCGCGAAACCGTACGGGATCGCCCGGCGCCGGCGGCGCCGCCGGGCTTCGGCACGCGGCGACCAACGCCAGGATGAGCACCACTCGCCGCATGAGCGCGACGATACCGACGCTCGCCGGGCGCGGCTAGCATGCCCGCTCGTGGAGCTGCTCGATCGCATTCGCCACTACCGCCGGACGAAACATGCGGCGGCTCTTCGGCGCGCGGGCGACCCCGCGGGCGCCGTCGACGCGGTCGCGCCGGTCTTGGTGGCCGACCCCGACAACGTCCACGCGAACGCCGAGATGGCGCGGGCGCTGCGACTCCTGGGCGATCCCGCCGGAGCGGAGGAGCACCTGCGAACGGCGCTCGCCGCCGTGCTCGACTACCACCTCACGGTCGAGCTGGCCGAGGCGGTGGCGGAGCAGGGACGCGGGGCGGAAGCGACCGTCCTGCTGGACGGAGCGCTCAGCATGGCGGACGGAGCGCCCCGGCTGGATCCCGGCGAGGCGCTCGTCGTCCGGGCCGCGATCGAGCACGCGACGGGCGACGACGCGGCCGCTCGCGCGAGCCTCGACGCGATCCCGCGCAAGCGGGCGAGCCGCCAGACCGCGGCGCTCGCCGAGCGGCTGCGCGCGCGCCTCGACCCCGGGGAGTAGCGCGCCGTTTCGGGTGCTACCGAGCCGGACCGAACCGGCGCGCCTCGTCCAGCGGCGGGTCTGCCAGCGCCTCGGCCAGCTCGCGCGGCAACCGTCCGACCACCCCGCCCGAGCGGCCCTCCGGCGGCCACCGCCGGAGCACCTCGCGCCAGGTGAGCTCCTCGGGGCCCATCAGGTCGTACACGCCGCGCACTTCGGCTTCGCGCGCGTCGGCCGCGACGATCGCCTCGACGACGTCGGCGAGCGCGACCGGCCGCGTCGAACCGCGCGGGATCGCGGTGGCTCCGACGCGCCCGGTCGTGCGGGCGAACAGGCGCGGCAGCGTCTCGGCGATCGGCGTGGTGCGAAAGATCGCGTGTTCGCAGCCGGCCTCGATTACGTGCCGTTCGGCCGCGCCGCGCGAGGCGAGGAACGGGTTCGGCGAGTCCGGGTCGGCGCCCGGCGTCGAGAGCATGATGATCCTTCGCACGCCGGCAGCGCGGGCGGCGATCGCGGCGCACTCGGCGCTCTCCCGGTTGAGAAGGTCGTAGCTCGACCCCGGCGGCGGCCACGCGCCGCCGACCAGGTGGACCAGCGTGTGCACCTGCGTCGCCGCGGACTCCAGGCGCTCGACCGCGCAGGTCTCCCCCAGCGCCACGTGCGCTCCCGCGGCGCGCAGCGCCGCGTCGTCGCGACGAAGGTACGCGCGCACCTGCCCACCTTCGGCCAGCAGACGAGCCGCGAGCGCCCGGCCGACCACCCCGGTGGCCCCCGTGATCAGGACCGGCATCTAGAAGCGCGGCGCTTCGCGGTACTCGCCGAACACCTCGCGCATCCCGCCGATGATCTCGCCCTCGGTGGCCTCGGCGCGCGCAGCCTCGATGATGAGCGGCACGAGGTTCTGATCGGTCGCCGCGGCGGCGGACAGGGCCTCCAGCGCCGCGGTGACGCGCTCGCCGTCGCGGCTCGCACGCAGGTCCTCCAACGCGGCGCGCTGCGCCCGCTCGACCTCGGGCGAGATGCGCAGGATCCCCAGCTCCTTGTCTTCGCTCTCGAATGCGTTCACGCCGACGATCGTGCGGCGGCCCTTCTCGATGCGGAGCTGGTCGCGGAAGGCCGAGTCGGCGATCTCCTGCATGAACCATCCCTGCTCGATCCCGGCGAGCACGCCCGGCATGATCCCCTTCCCGCCGCCGAGCCGTTCGATCTGGCGGAAGTAATCCTCGGCGCGCGCCTCGATCGTGTTCGTCAGCGACTCCAGGAACCAGGAGCCGCCGAGCGGGTCGATCACGTTCGTCACGCCGGTCTCGTGTGCGATCACCTGTTGCGTGCGTAGGGCGATCTCGGCCGCTTCCTGACTGGGCAGCGCGAGCACCTCGTCGAGCGCGTTCGTGTGAAGCGACTGCGTGCCGCCGAGCACCGCCGCGAGCGCCTCGATCGCCGTGCGCACGATGTTGTTGCTCGGCTGCTGCGCGGTGAGCGACACCCCGGCCGTCTGCGTGTGGAACTTCAGCATCTGCGCCTTGGGCTCCGTCGTCCCGTAGCGGTCGCGCATCCAGCGCGCCCAGATGCGCCGCGCCGCGCGAAACTTGGCGATCTCCTCGAAGAAGTCGATGTGCGCGTCGAAGAAGAACGACAGCTTGGGCGCCAGCTCGTTGACCGCGATCCCGCGCTGCAGGCCCAGCTCGACGTAGGCGAAGCCGTCGGCGAGCGTGAACGCCAGCTCCTGCGCGGCGGTCGAGCCCGCCTCGCGGATGTGGTAGCCCGACACCGAGATCGGGTAGTAGCGCGGCATCTCCGCTGCGCAGTATTCGAGCAGGTCGCCGATCAGGCGCAAGTGCGGCTCGGGCGGGTAGCACCACTCCTTCTGCGCGATGTATTCCTTGAAGATGTCGGTCTGCAGCGTCCCGCCGAGGTCGCGCGGCGCGACGCCCTGCCGCTCGGCCGCGACCAGGTACATCGCGAACAGCACGACGGCCGGCCCGCTGATCGTCATCGAGGTCGTGATGTCCCCGAGCGGGATGTCGCCGAAGAGCACGTCCATGTCGCGCACGGAGTCCACCGCAACGCCGCAGTGGCCGACCTCGCCTTCCGAGCGCGGGTCGTCGGAGTCGCGCCCCATGAGCGTCGGCATGTCGAAGGCGACGCTGAGACCCGTGCCTCCCGAGGCGAGCAGCATCTTGTAGCGCTCGTTCGTCGCGCGCACGTCCCCGAAGCCCGAGAACTGGCGGATCGTCCACGGCCGCCCGCGATACATGGTCGTGTAGATGCCGCGCGTGAACGGGAAGTGTCCGGAGAGCCCGATGTCGTCGGTCGGCACGGCGTCCTCGGGCGTGTAGATCGGCTTCAGCGGCTCGCCCGAGAGCGTCTCGAAGTCGGCGTCGCGCTTGCGCGCGGCCTCGTATTCGGCGTCCCAATGCTCGTCAGGCATGCCGTTCCAGTCTATCGGCGGCCGCATACGGGTCGAGCCGCCCCTCCAGCACGTCGGCCGCCAGCGCGTCGAGCGTCTCGCCGTCGCCGGGCTCGCCGATCCGCCGCCGGATCCGCGCCACGGCGATCTCGGAGATTTCGCGGGCGACCCGGCGGACGCGGCGCGCGCGCAGCTCGCCCGAAGCGTCCAGGTGCGCGCGGTGCTTCTGGACCGCCTCCCACAGCTCGCCAACGCCCTCGCCGGCGTCGGCGCGCGTCAGCACGACCGGCGGCATCCAGTCCGTCGCGGCGCCCAGGTGGAGCATCTGCTCGATGTCCTGCTTGGTCTGCCGGGCGCCCTCCTTGTCGGCCTTGTTGACGACGAACACGTCGGCGATCTCCAGGATGCCGGCCTTGTTCGCCTGCACCGAGTCCCCCATGCCCGGCGCGAGCACGACGAGCGTCGTGTCGGCGGCATGAACGACGTCTACCTCCGCCTGCCCAACACCGACGGTCTCCAGGATGATCACCTCGTAGCCCGCCGCGTCGAGCACGCGCAGCGCGTGCGGGACCGCCCAGGCCAGGCCGCCCAGGTGCCCGCGCGAGGCCATCGAGCGGATGAACACGCCCGGGTCGGTCGCGTGCTCCTGCATCCGCAGCCGGTCCCCGAGCAGCGCGCCGCCCGTGAACGGCGAGGTCGGATCGACGGCGAGCACACCGACGCGCAGCCCCTCCGCTCGCAGCACGCCGACGAGCGCCGCTCCAAGCGTCGACTTTCCCGCGCCGGGCGCGCCGGTCAGGCCGACGATCGAGGCGTTCCCCGTCAGCGGCCCGAGCGCGCGCACGACGTCGGCCAGACCCTCGTCCTCGTCCTCGACGAGCGAGATCAGCCGCGCGACCGTCCGGCGGTCCCCCGCGCGAAGTCGTGAAGCAAGCTCGGCCGCGTCCATGGCGTGTCATGATAGATCGAGCCGACCAGAACTTTCCGGCATGATGAGAACCGGGCAGCTCTAGCGAGGAATCGCGATCAACGACGCAGGGCCTTTGACTGACGACACCGGCCCATATCTCGCGAAGCAAGAAGGAACGTGCCCGCACTAAGAGCGATGATGCCCAGCCAGACGTAATGAGCCTTCAGCCAGTCTTCGCTTAGGGGATCGTCAGCAAAGAGGGCAAGCGGTTCCGGGAGCAGCCACGCGAGGGCAAAGACGACGAGCTGCACACCGGCCGCGACGATCCCGTGCAAGCCGGAGCCGCGCTCAGCTCTGACGAGCGACCCGGCGGCGACTCCAATCACTGCAAGCGCGGTAAGCTCAACCGCAATCCCGCGAAACAGCGAGACGCGGAGCATCGGCACGACTGTGATATCCGCTGCTCTTGCAATCAGGAAGAAAGCGATGATGAGAACGCCACTGGGGACCACAAGAATGATCCGCGCGACCCAGTAACGCATAGGGAACGACCTCGCGAGGTCATGAATTGGATCCTCCAGGGCGAAACCAACCCCTAGTACAAGCGGCAGAGAAGCCAGCCGCACCGCCACAATTGGCCCGGCATCATCGGTAAGTACCGACAGTAGCGCGCGGTGCGTCACAACACCGACGAGCAACGCAGGAACAGCGATGCGCCATTGAGGCCTTCTGAAGCTATAGCCGATAAGCGCAAGCACGGTCATCGCGAGTCCGGGCATGACGGAATGTCCGCTACGAAGAGGTTCTCTCGCTCCTCCATCGCCGCTGCGCTTGCGCGGTCCAGGCCTGCCTGAACGCCAAGTTCCGTGATCGTTGGAAGCTTCTGCAGGCCAAGAATCTGCCCACCCACCTCCGTCGTCGTCGCTGGGTCCAACAGAGTCTCCCAGTTGCGCGCGACAAGCGAGCGCACCTCCGCATTCGGGCGAGCAAGAAGCTGCTCCGCAAGAACCACTTCAGCCCGGCCCCATCTGGCGGGTGACGCTGTACTCAGCCCGGACAGATCGGAGCGGAGGCTGAAGGATGACATGTCGGGGCCTCCGTCGTCTCCTGAGATTCTCCACGGTTCGTCTGCGGCGAGCTCCAGCAGGCCATCTCGCGTTCGAGGCGTCGCCTGAGCCGCCAGCCATGCCGTAATGATCCCTCTCGATTGACCGATGAGGCTGCAACGCGCGAAATCTCCATCCGCGTTCAGCCTGGGTCGAATCGATACTCCGGCGGCTATGCTCGCGGCATCGATAGCCATGGCCATCTCCGTCGAGTTCCTCGCGGGGCTCGTTATCCACTCCATCCCCGGGAGCACACGGTTCGCGTTTTCCCAGACTACGAACCCCGTATCGTGCCGCACGATCAAGTCTTCCGGCAGCGCCCTCACCCAAGGTGGAGCGAGGCTGACGGGAGATGGAACCTGGGACACGATGATGTTCATGTGATGACGCGAGGGCACGGCTTGCAGCACTCCTTCGATCGAGGGCCGCCAGAGGCTGATCCAGCGGTCGAATCCCGGGTAGGGGCAGTAGCGCGCCCTGCCAATCGGCGAGCAGTCCTCCCCAATTACCGAATCCCTCAGAAGTTCCACCTGCTCATGCAGCTCTGCTCGTGCCGGAAGCGCCGAGCCCTTCTGTCCGCCGCCCGCCAGAACTGCCAGCACGACAGCGAGGCCAAGGGCGAGAGCCGACGCGCTGTCTATTCGCTTCTGCATCAAGGCAAGGGCAACGCAAGCGACGGCCATGGCTGCGACGTAGGCCAAATGGACCAGCGATGGCCGGTCCAGGAATATAGGGGACGGGACGGAGGATGGAGGCGGCACCCAGAACGCCAGCCATCCGAGCGTCCCGCCCCTCGGGTTCCCAGACGTCCAGCCGTCGAGCGAAAGCCAGTACTGACTTATCGCCAGAACCGCCAGTGCCAGAGGAAGCGCCCGAAGGGATCGCGTCGCGGATGCAATCGCGAACGCTATGGTTCCATACAGCACGACCACGAGCGGGCCTAGCGCTATCTCGGCCCAGACAATCTCTCCGGCAGCGCCCCTCACCCTCGCTCCGAGCAGCACCAACATCGCAGCGACGCCTCCCCACCAGGCCGGTGCGAGGACCGAAACCAGGTGTCCCAACACGCGAAGACGGGCCGTCGTAGGTAAGGCGTCGAGTAATTCCGTTGTCCGCCAGCGCTCCGGTCGCAAGACGCGCACGCCGGTGACAAGAAACGTGACGGCGCATAACGGCATGAGCCAACCAGCGGTCAATAGGCTCACTTTGGTGAAGGTCGGGATCTGACCGCGGAAAAGCCAGGCGGCAAGCGCGAGCGACGCCGCCGTACCCGCGAGGACGAACGGATCACGCAGGAAAGGAAGGGTCTCTGCGAGAGCCAGGCGCCCGACGGTCACAGTACGTTCCGAGGCACGGCTCGACGGAAGCACGTTCACGTCGCCATCGGCGAGCTGCGACCGAGGAGAACGAGATAACCGTCATCGATCGTTGGAGGGACGATAGATGCTCCGGATGGCGGCGATCCCACATTGTGGTACTTGCCGTTTGACGTCTTCCAGGATGCGATCGCACTCGTGTCCGGGGACGAGTCGATCCACACCCTACCCATTGCCGCCGCTCTGAGTTCCTCGGGAGTTCCCTCGAAGAGCAAACGACCGTGATTGATTACGACGACACGCTGACAGAATGCGGCTACGTCATCTGTTTGATGGGTCGAAAGAAGCACTGTCTTCGGCGGATCCTGACCCGAGAGCATCGATCGAAACTGAATTCTCTGCTCGGGATCAAGTCCAGCAGTTGGCTCATCGAGGATTTGCAGCGACGGATTCCCCAGCAACGCTTGCGCGATCCCAACGCGTCGCCGCATGCCGCCCGACAACGTCCTGATTCTGCGGCGAGCGACGCCCGACAGCTCCACGAGGCCAAGAACGCGTTCTACGTCCCTTCGCCGGACTCCCTTGGCTCCGAGCCCCTTCAGCACTGCGATGTAGTCAAGGAATGTTCCTACACGAAAGTTCTCATAGAGACCTGCTTCCTGAGGCAGATAGCCGAGTGACTTGCGGATACGACGCCTCTCCGTGGGATCACATGGATCGAGCCCCAGGACTCGAACCGCTCCGTTGTCAGGAGTCGATACCGTCGCCAAGATCCGCAAGAGAGTCGTCTTCCCGGCTCCATTTGGACCAAGGAGCCCTGTTATGCCGGGCCGCAGGTCAAGTGAAACAGAATCCAGCGCTCGTATCGATCCAAACGATTTCGATACGCCGTGCAGTTCGATGGAAGGATCGTTCACATGCCTCCAACATCAGAGGAGAACACTTCACCTCGCAGGCGGCCAGAAAGGAGTAGTCAGCCTAATCTACTTGCACCTGTTTGCAAGGGCGTCCAGTGAGCCCTGATCCCGACGTGCCGCTCTTTTTCACCCATTCGACACAGATCCACGTACCGTCCGCAAACCTTACGTCCACCGGCCATGTTCCCCGGCCCTCGATCCACCGGGTGATTTCCGCTGCGCCCCCTCCCAGGTCCTCTTCATCGCATGCACCGACCTGAATAGGATTGCTCGTCATCGACTGTGACGCCCCGTCCCACTCGATGCGAAACGATCCCGTGTGCGTGGTCTCATCGCAATTCACCCGAGTCCAAACCTCTACGGAAGTTATGTGGGTGCCGTTCTCGGCTCCCTCCTTGGACTCAACCGTGATGCATAGCTTGTCGTTGCACCCAGTTGCTGTCTTGACGGTCCCGGCCGACGGGATGTTCACTGCGACAGTCCCCGGCGTTGGGCGCGCGGTGAGAGGACCTCCGGCCCGGTTCGTCGAACCGTCGGGGACAGGAGCCGATCCGCCGTTCTGATCGCATAGGTACTTCGGGTATGAGGCGCACTTGGGCTCAGCCCAAGCGGCAAGGGGCGTGTCGAGAGCTGCCTGACCTGGCACGGTGGTGAATCCCGAGAAGAGGATCGCGAGTACGATCCACCTCCCTGCGACTCTTGTTCTTGAGGCACGAACCTGCCCCCGTGCGACACCTACGTCATCTCCTACCGCTATGGACAATGTGATCCTCCCGCTTCCAGCCACCCACTGCCAGCTTCGTGCTTTCTCCCTCAGGAACTTGGTTCCTGACCTCGAATGCTACCAGAACTGGCTTTTCTCGCAGAACGGTATCTTAGGCTGAGAGGATCCCCGAGGGCTCACCGGGGCGGCGTCGGCGGCAAGTTCTGATAAGGGAAGGCTTTGCGTGCAAGGTACCCATGTGAAGGCTCCGCCGGCGGAGGAACGAGCGCGCGCGCTGTTCGCGGGCATCGCGGCTCGCTACGAAGGGCCGGCCGAGCTGCTGTCGTTCGGGCAGTACGGGCGGTGGCGGCGAGCGCTGGTGCGGGCGCTTCCCGCCCGCCCGGCGAGCCGCGTCCTCGACGTCGCGACCGGGACCGGTCTGATCGCGCGCGAGATCGAACGGGTGCACGGTTGCTCGGTCGTCGGCGTGGACCTCACGGCGGAGATGCTCGGGCTGCGGCCCGCCGTCCAGGCGAGCGCCGACGGCCTGCCCTTCCCGAGCGAGGGGTTCGACGTCGTCGTCTTCAGCTACTTGCTGCGTTACGTGCAGGACCCCGCCGCGACGCTGCGCGAGCTGGCGCGGGTGCTGCGGCCGGGCGGCACGCTGGCGAGCGTCGAGTTCGGCCTGCCGGCGCATCCGATCGCGCGTGCCGGCTGGCGCGCGTACGCCCACCGCGTCTTCCCGCTCGTCGTGCGAACGTTCGGCGCGGGCTGGCGCGAGGTCGGCGCCTTCCTCCCCGGCAGCATCGAGGACTGGGCCGGGGCGTGGCCCATCGAACGTCAGGTTGGAGCGTGGCGGGCGGCTGGTCTGACGGGCATCCGGGTTCGCCGGATGACGCTCGGCGCGGGCGTGCTGACGATGGGCGTGAAGGGTGCGTGACGCGCCCGCGTTCTACGCGCTCACCGGCGGCGGCTGGCGCGACTGGTGGACGCTCCTTCACCCGCCGTACACGATCTGGCACCTGTCCTATGTGGCCCTCGGCGCCGCGGCCGCGCCGTCGGTCGAGCCGCTGCACGTCGGCGCGACGCTGCTCGCCTTCTTCCTGGCGGTCGGGCTCGGCGCGCACGCGCTGGACGAGCTGAACGGGCGCCCGCTCGGCACGGCGATCGGCGCCCGCACGCTGGGCGCGGTCGCGGTCGTGTCGGTCGCGGGCGCGGCGGCGCTGGGCGTCGCCGGCGTCGGCCGGCTCGGCCCGGGGCTCGTGCTGTTCATCGCGGCGGGCGTCTTCCTCGTCCCCGCCTACAACCTCGAATGGCTCCGCGGCCGCCTCCACACCGACCTGTGGTTCGCGCTCGCGTGGGGAGCGTTCCCCGCGCTGACGGGCGGCTTCGCGATGCGCGCGCGCCTGACGGAGGCGATCGTCGCGACGGCGGCCGGGTGCTTCTTCGCGAGCCTCGCCCAGCGCGCGCTGTCGACGCCGGTGCGCGCGATCAGGCGGCGCACGCGAGCCGTGGACGGCTCGATCGCGTGCGCCGACGGCACGGTCGAGCCGGTGACCGCCGCCACCCTCACTGCGCCCGCCGAGCGGGCCCTGCGCGCGCTGTCGGTCGCGATGCCGCTCCTGGCGACCGGCGCGCTCGTGGCCCGGCTCTGACTACTCCTCGGGAAGGCCGGTGATCGACAGGCTCGTCGTAGCTTTGTAGCGGAAGTTGATCGTGATCAGGATGCACACGAACGCCTCGACGTAGCGCGAGTTCAGCAGGGCGCCGGCGTCGACCGGCCGCACGCCGACGTCGCGCGCGAGCCGCATGACGAGCTTCTTCGCGCGGTCGTCGTCGCCGCATACGAGCGTGTCGGAGTGCAGGTCCTCGTCCAGGCGCGAGAACTTGTCCACGCGCAGCTCGTGGAAGGCGCTGACGATGCGCGCGTCGGGAGCGTCGCGCTGCGCCTCCTCGGCGAGCGAGCCTTCGGGCGGCTGGACGTAGGTGGCGGTGCCGTTTCCGATCCGCAGCGGGTTGGCCATCGAAACGACGACCTTCCCGGCGAGCTGCTTGCCGATCTGCAGGAGCGTCTGGCGTTGCGCGTCGTCGCGCACCGTCAGCATGACGACTTCGGCGCCGTCGAGGATCTCCTCGTTCGTGCCCGCGAACACGGTCGCGCCGGGCACGAGCGCGCGGATCTGTTCGGCGGCGGCGTCGGCGCGGTCCGCGAGCCGCGAGCCGATCACGACCTCGTGTCCGCTGCGGGCGAGCCGCGCGCCGATGCCGATCCCCGCCGGGCCGGTGCCCCCGATGAACGCGACCCTCATGTCACCGTGAAGAGCCGCTGGAGCCGGATCATGAGCCCCAGACGCTTCGGCAGCCCGCTCACCTTGAGCCGGCCGTCGAGCAACTTGGCGGCGATCGCACGCCCCTCAGGCGTGAACGGGTCGGGCAGGCCGAGGCGCAAAGGGACGCGCGTCATCTCCATCAGCGTGTCGGCGTCGGTCGTGATCGTCATGTCGGCGTCGCCCAAGCGCTCGCCGATTCGGACCTGCCGGCCGGTGAAGGCCAGACCGACGGCGACGTCCGCGTCGTGGACCAGCAGGTTCACGCGGGCCGCCGAGCCCTCGACCATCCGCCGCCTTCCCGGGTCGGACATGACGTTGCCCTTGATCAGGTCGGCAAGCATGAGGCCGAGCCCTTCCGTCGCCTGCGCGACCTCGACGAGGTCCATGGTCATTGCTCGTCGACGAACTGCGTGTCCACGGTCGAGGCTACGTTGACCAGCTCGTTCGCCGCCTTGACGTACCGGACGATCGTCGGCAGGTCCCCCTTCAGCTTGAGCTTCCCCTGCATCATGCCCTTGATGGGGTCCAGCTCCTTGGTCAGGACCTCTTTCCAGCGCGAGTACGGCGCGCGGATGATGTAGGCGGCCTTGCCGCCCTCGTCCTCCGGAATGCCGTAGCGGGCCCCGCGGCACTTGCCGTGCCACAGGTCGACCCAGACCCACACGTCCTCCGGCACGCCCTTGTCCGGCTCGCGCTCGAACACGTAGGCGAGATCGCCCTCCCAGGTCGTGGCCGCTTCCTCGTACTCCTTCGAGCCGTTGATGCGCTCGACGTACTCGTCGAGCCACTCGCTGCTGGGAAACGTCGGCATCGCACCTCCCGGTCCGTCCGTCGAAGGCAGGGAGTCTACCCGCGTGGGGAGGCCGGGTCGCACCGGCCTCAGGACGCCGCGGTGATCGCCGGGATGAGGAAACCGATCGTGAACCCGAACGCGTTGAAGGTGACGTGGGCCAGGATCGCCGGCACGATGGACCGCCTCCATTCGACCAGCGCCGCCAGCAGCGCGCCCAGCGTGAGGATCGGCGGGACGAGCAGGAACGAGGATCCCGCGAGGGGGTTGCCGATGTCGACGTGCGCGGCGCCGAACACGACGGCCGAGACCAGAATCGCCGTCCCGACGCGCGCCCAGCGGCGGAGCCCCGGATAGAGGAAGCCGCGGAAGAACGACTCCTCGGCGATCGGCGCCAGCAGCACGATGCCGATGCCGAGCAGCACCAGGATCGCGGCCGAAGGCGACTCCGCGCAGACCGGGATCTGCTCGGGCTGCTCGACCGGCGCGCCGCTCAGCATCTCGGCGACGGTCAGGACTGCGGCGGAGACGATCGAGGCGGCGAGGATGCCCGCGATCCCCAAGCCAACGCCGATCCCGACGTTGGAGAACGTGAAGCGACGAAGGCCGAGCGAGCGCGGGCCGAGCCGGTAGCGGAGCTTCACCCAGCCGAGCGTCACGCCCAGCAGCATCAGCTCGGTGATCACCACGCCGGCCGCGGTCACGCCGTCGGAGACGAGGCAGCCGGGCGGCGGCGGACCGGCGAGGAGGATGACCGGGATGATCGCCACGGCCGCGAGCAGCACGTGCGCCGGGAACAGCAGCAGTCCCTCGCGCGCGCGCCAGGGGATCGCCGGTTCGGCCGGCGCCTGCCCGTCGACGCCTGCGTCCGGCGGAGCGGGCGGGAGCAGCGCCGCGCAATTGGTGCAGTAGGTGTCGATCGAACGATTCGGGTGCCCGCAGGAGGCACACAGGCGCTCGGTGCTCACCAGCGCTAGGCGAACAGCGGCTGCTGCGCCGCTTCCCTCGTCAGCTTCGCGCCGAGACCGCGCAGCTTCGACTCGAGCGCCTCATAGCCGCGGTCGACGTGCTCGAGCCCGGTGATCTCCGTCGTCCCCTCGGCGGCGAGCGCCGCGAGCACGAGCGCGGCCCCCGCGCGCAGGTCGGGCGCCCGAACCGGCGCGGCGTCCAAGGCGCGAACGCCCCGGATCAACGCGTGGTGGCCCTCGGTGCGGATGTCCGCGCCCATCCGCCGCAACTCGTCGACGAACAGGAACCGGTTCTCGAAGACGTTCTCCGTGGCGACGCTCGTCCCGTCGGCGAGCGCCGCGAGCACCATCATCTGCGGCTGCAGGTCGGTGGGGAAGCCGGGATACGGGAGCGTGACGAAGTCGACGGGGCGCGGGCGGGCGTCCATGCGCAGGCCGACGCCGGCCTCGGTTTCCACGCGGGCTCCGGCGTCGGCGAGCTTGGACAGAACGAGGTCCAGATGGTCGGCGCGGGCGTTGGTCACACGCACCTCGCCACCGGTGACCGCCGCGCCGATCAGGAACGTCCCCGCCTCCAACCGGTCGGGCACGACGTCGTGGGATGCCGCTCGCAGCTCGGACACGCCTTCGACCTCGATGCGAGACGTTCCGGCGCCGTCGATCCGCGCGCCCATCGCGCTCAGCATGACCGCGAGGTCCTGGATCTCGGGGTCGCGGGCCGCGTTCTCGATGACCGTGGTCCCGCGCGCGAGCGTCGCGGCCATCAAGAGGTTCTCGGTAGCGCCGTGCGACGGCCAGTCGAGCACGATGGACGCGCCGTGAAGCGCGCCGCGCGCCTCCAGGTACCCGTGGTCGCCGGTGATGGTCGCGCCCATGCGCTCCAGCCCGCCGACGTGGAGGTCGATCTTGCGCGAGCCGATGTTGCAGCCGCCCGGCATCGCCACGCGCGCGTGGCCGCGACGCGCGAGCAGGGGCCCGAGCACGACGATCGACGCGCGCATCCGGCGCACCAGCTCGTAGGGCGCCTCGCCCCGCACCTCGGCCGGGACCGTGATCCGCATCTCGCCGCGCTCGAACGTCACCGAGCAGCCGAGCGTCGTCAGGACCGAGGACATGATCGCGATGTCGGCGATGGCGGGAACGTTGCGGATCGTGAAGGAGCCTTCGGCGAGCAGCGACGCCGCCATCAGCTTCAGCGCGGAGTTCTTCGCACCGGCGACCTGAACGGCGCCCCGCAAGGAGAGGCCGCCGGTGACGAGAAGTCGATCCATCTGAGCGATGATAGTGCTACCCGGCCCGATGGCCCTCGAACCATGTACCAACGGGCGATTACTGCTTGAACATGTGGCCGCGGGCTTCCGCGCGCGCAAGCTCGCGCTGGATCTGCTCGTCTTCGACCGCCGCCTGCAGGCGCTGCTTCAACTCGGCGACCTCCGCCTCGGTCGCCTCGGGGTCGAACTCCGACGGCAAGGCCGCATACTCGGCCAAAACGATCACGCTGTCGTTCTTGACCTCCATGAAGCCGCCGTCGATCAGCATCTCCTGTCGTCCGGACTCGCGCTGGATCACCAGCGGCCCGAGCGCGAGCCCGATCAGCACCGGCGAGTGACCCGGCATGATCCCGATGTCGCCCTCGACGCCCTTGGCGATGACGAGCGTGGCGTCGTCGCACACCTCGACCTCGCGCTCGGGCGTGACGACCTGGAGGCGAAGCGGCATGCCTTACGCGCCTTCCACGCCGAGCTCGCGCGCCTTGGCCATCACGCCGTCGAGCCCGCCGACCATGTAGAAGGCCTGCTCGGGGATGTGGTCCAGCTCGCCCTCGACGACGGCCTTGAATGCGTCGATCGTGTCGGCGATCGGGACGTAGATGCCGGGGTTGCCGGTGAACTGCTCGGCGACGAAAAACGGCTGCGAGAAGAACTTCTCGATCTTGCGCGCGCGCGAGACCGTCAGCTTGTCCTCCTCGCTCAACTCGTCGATGCCCAGGATCGCGATGATGTCCTGCAAGTCCTTGTACTTCTGCAGGATCTCCTGCACACGGCGCGCGACCGTGTAGTGCGCCTCGCCGACGTAGCGCGCGTCCAGGATCCGGCTGGAAGACGTGAGCGGGTCGACCGCCGGGTAGATGCCCTTCTCCACGATCGAGCGCTCCAGACGCGTGATCGCGTCCAGGTGCGCGAAGGTCGTGTGCGGGGCCGGGTCGGTGTAGTCGTCGGCCGGCACGTACACGGCCTGCATCGAGGTGATCGAGCGGCCCTTGGTCGAGGTGATCCGCTCTTGCAGGAAGCCCATCTCGCCGGCGAGCGTCGGCTGGTAACCGACGGCGCTCGGCATGCGCCCGAGCAGCGTCGAGACCTCGGAACCGGCCTGGGTGAAGCGGAAGATGTTGTCGATGAACAGCAGCACGTCCTGGCGCTGGACGTCGCGGAAGTACTCTGCCATCGTCAGCGCGCCGAGCGCGACGCGAAGGCGAACGCCCGGCGGCTCGTCCATCTGACCGAACACGAGCGCGGCCTTTTCGAGCACGCCCGACTCTTTCATCTCGAGCCAGAGGTCGTTGCCCTCGCGCGTGCGCTCGCCGACGCCGGCGAACACCGACACGCCGCCGTGCTGGCGCGCGACGCGGTAGATCATCTCCTGGATGACGACGGTCTTGCCGACGCCGGCGCCGCCGAACATGCCGATCTTTCCGCCCTTGACGTAGGGCTCGATCAAGTCGATGACCTTGATGCCGGTCTCGAACATCTCGACCTTGGGCTCCAGCTCGTCGAACGGCGGCGGGTCGCGGTGGATGGGCCAGCGCTCGGAGACCTGGACGTCGGGCGTGTCCAGCGGCTTGCCGACGACGTTCCACACGTGGCCGAGCGTCGCGTCGCCGACGGGCACGCTGATCGGTGCGCCGGTCGAGACCGCCTTCGCGCCGCGCCGCAGGCCGTCGGCCGGCTGCATGCAGATCGCGCGCACGACCGAGGACCCGACGTGCTGGGACACCTCGGCGACGATCGTGTCGCGGGTCTCGCCCATCTCGCGCTCGATCTCCAGCGCGTAGTTGATCTCGGGGAGGTGCTCGGGCGGGAACTCGATGTCGACGACCGGTCCGATGACGGAGATGACTCGCCCCTCGGTCCGCGTTCCGTCGGTGCGCGCCGCTTCTTCGGTCATGCTCATTGTTCTTCTCCTACCTATGCGCCTTCGCGCAGCGCTTCCGCGCCGCCGACGACTTCCATGATCTCGCTTGTGATCTCGGCCTGACGCTCGCGGTTGGCGACGCGAGTCAGGATCTTGGCCAGCTCCTCGCCGTTCTCGGTCGCGGCCTTCATCGCGCGCCGGCGTGCCGCGTGCTCGCTCGCCGAGGACTCCAGCAGCGTCGCGAAGATGACCGTGTTGATGTAGCGCGGCAGCAGCAGCGACAGCAGCGCGCTCGGCTCCGGCTCGAACTCGAACAGGGGGTCGATCGTGTGCTCGGAGATGACTTCCTCGGAGCTGATCGGCAGGATCCTGGTCGAGGTTGCGACCTGGCTTCCCGCCGAGCGGAAGTCCGTGTAGGCGATCTGGACCTCGTCGACCTGCCCGTCCACGAACTCCTGCACCAGCACCCGACCGAGCTTCTCGGCCGCTTCGAACGTCGGCGTGTCGCTGATCCCCTGCGTCTGGGACGCCATCTCGAAGTTGGAGAACTTGAAGAAGTTGATGCCCTTCTTGCCGACGACGTGGAGCCGCACGTCCCGCCCTGCCCGGCGCGCCTCGCGCACCAGGCCGACGCCGACCTTGATCACGTTGGAGTTGTACGCGCCGGCGAGACCCCGGTCGCTCGTCAGCACGACGATGCCGCTCGTTGCGATCTGCTCGCGCTCCTTCAGCAGCGGGAACTCGTTCAGGACCTCGGTGATGCCGGCGAGGTCGCCGATTGCCTCGTGGATGCGCATCGCGTACGGCCGCGCGCGAACGAGGCGCTGCTGCGCCCTGACGATCCGGGACGCGGCGACCAGCTCCATCGCGCGCGTGATCTTGACGGTCGAGCGGATCGACTCGATCCGCTTCTGCGTCTGCCGGAACTTCGCTCCCACGCTTCCTCCGCCCGCTCGATCCGCGCCTAGGCGTCCTGCGCGGCCGTGCGCTCCCAGCCCACGTTCTTGGTCTCGGTCTCGATCTGGCGCGTCTCGGTCGCGACGAAGGTCTCCTTGAACTCGCCGATCGCCTTCTCCAGCACCGCCGTGTCCTCGTCGCTCAACGTGCCGCCCGTTCGGATCGCGTCGATGACCGAGCCGTAGCGCGAAGACAGGAACTCGCGAAGACCGGTCTCGAACCGCTTCACGTCTGCGATCGGGATCTCGTCGAGGTGGCCCTTGGTGCCCGCGTAGATCGACACGACTTGATCCTCCAGGGCGACCGGCGCGAACTGCGGCTGCTTCAGCAGCTCGACCAGGCGCGCGCCGCGGTCGAGCTGGCGCTGCGAGGCCTTGTCCAGCTCGGAACCGAACGCGGCGAACGCCTCCAGCTCGCGGAACGCCGCCAGGTCCAGGCGCAGCGAACCGGCCACCTTCTTCATCGCCTTCACCTGCGCGTTGCCGCCGACGCGGCTCACCGACTTGCCGACGTTGATCGCCGGGCGCACACCCGCGTTGAACAGGCCCTCCTCGAGGTAGATCTGGCCGTCGGTGATCGAGATGACGTTGGTCGGGATGTAGCCGGAGATGTCGCCGCCCTTCGTCTCGACGATCGGCAGCGCCGTCAGCGACCCGCCGCCCAACTCGTCGGAGAGCTTCGCGCCGCGCTCGAGCAGCCGCGAGTGCAGGTAGAAGACGTCGCCCGGGTAGGCCTCCCGCCCGGCCGGCCGCCGCAGCAGCAGCGAGATCTCGCGGTAGGCCTCGGCCTGCTTGGACAGGTCGTCGTAGATGATGAGGGCGTGGTCGCCGTTCTCCATCCAGTGCTGACCCATGGCGCAGCCGCCGTAGGGGGCGAGGTATTTGAACGGAGCGGGGTCCGAGGCCGGTGCGACGACCACCACGGTGTAGTCCATCGCCCCCAGCTCCTCGAGCGTGGCGACGGACTGGGCGACCGTGGACGCCTTCTGCCCGATGGCGACGTAGATGCACTTCACCCCCAGACCCTTCTGATTGAGGATCGTGTCGAGGGCGATGGTTGTCTTGCCGGTCTTGCGGTCGCCGATGATGAGCTCGCGCTGACCCCTGCCGACCGGTATCAGCGAATCGATGGCCTTGATCCCGGTCTGGAGCGGCTCGTGCACGGGCTGACGGCCGATGATGCCCGGAGCCTGGATCTCCATGCGGCGAGGCTGGGTGTTGGTGAGGGGACCTTTCCCGTCGATGGGCACACCCAGCGGGTTGACCACGCGGCCCAGCAGCCCGTCACCGACCGGAACCGACAGGATGTCGCCGGTGGCGACCACCGCCTGGCCCTCCTCGATGCCCTCGACGTCGCCCAGCACCACCGCACCGATCGATCGCTCGTCGAGGTT
>DASWJS010000022.1:0-1596 GCA_036397035.1 Actinomycetota bacterium
TTGCTCGACTTCTGGCGTCGCTTCTTCGACGTGGGGCGGCTCGCGCCGTGCGCCGACCGAATGGAACGCCTCGCCCAGCTCGGCGCCTCGGCCACGGCGTGCCTCGTGGCATTGCCAGCCGGGAGGGACCTGTCGCTCGTGCTCCGGAAGGACGCGCCCCTGGGCGACGTGCCGGGATTGTCGCAGAGCCCGGCCCTGCGGTCGCTCGACGTCGCGGTCGTCGAGGAGCTGGTCGTGAAAGAGCTGCTCCGTCTCGACAGCTCGACGCCGACGCTGACCTACACCGCCGACGCGCGCGCGGCGTTCGAGGCCGTGCGCCGCGGCGCCGCGGCGAGCGCGGTGCTGCTCAACGGGACCAAGGTGCCGCAGGTGTTCGCCGTGGCGGACGCGGGGGAGTTCATGCCTCCCAAGTCCACGTACTTCGTGCCGAAGGTGCCGAGCGGACTAGTCTTGCGGCCCGTGGCGTAGCGCCGCCATCAACGCCTTGCAGAACTGCGGGAGGTCGGCGGGCGTGCGGGAGGAGATGAGATTGCCGTCCACGACCACCGCGCTGTCCTCCCAGACCACGCCGGCGTTCTCCATGTCGTCCTTGATGGCGCGCACGCTGGTCGCATGCCTGCCCTTCAGGATCTTCGCCGAGATCGGGACCCAGCCCGCGTGACAAATGAACGCGACCGGCTTGCCGGCCTGATAGATCTCCCGCGTGAGCTGTAGAACCTTGTCGAAGCGACGCAGCTGGTCGGGCGCAAACCCGCCCGGGATCACGAGCCCGTGGAACGACGCGGCGTCGACTTGATCCACGTTGACATCAACCGTGACGGGGTATCCGCGCTTCCCCTGGTAGGTCTTTTCCCCGAGCCCGGCCACCGTGGTCGCGGCGCCTTCTTCCTCGAGCCGGATCTTGGGATACCACAGCTCGAGGTCTTCGTACAGCGGACCGGCGAAGAACAGGACCCGCTTCCCTTTCAGACTCATGCGGTCAACCTATATCTTTCCCGGACATGAGTCCACGGGCACGGCAGCAGGTCCTCGACAACCTCGACGCGATCTACCGCGAAGCGTACGAGCGGGCCAAGGTGTCGAAGGACGAGCGACGCATGGCCGACCTCGACGCCGCCTACCAGCGCGAGCAGCTCCTGCTCGAAGTGCTGCTCGACATCCGCGACGCGCTGGGCGCCCCGAGCGGGTCGCCGGGGAAAAGCTCCCCTTCCGACCCCGTCGCCGCCCTCGAAACGATTCGCCGCATCACCCGTCTCCGCTAGGAGGTGCGCTGTGCGCCGTGCGCGGTGCGCTGTCATCGCCATCGTAGCCCCGCTGATCCTCGCCTGCGGGCGCCGGGCCGACCTCGTCATCACCGGCGGGATGGTCTGGACCGGCTTGTCGACCGGCCGGGCGCAGCCCGGGGCCGTCGCCGTCGCGAACGGCCGGATCCTCGCCGTCGGCGACTCCGCCGAAATCGCCCGCTTCGTCGGCCCCCGGACCGCGATCCTGCGCGCCGACGGCGGCCTGGTCATGCCCGGGTTCGCCGACGGGCACACGCACTTCATCGACGGCGGCTTCCAGCTGGCCGCGGTGAACCTGCGCGACGCGGCCACG
>DASWJS010000023.1:0-100556 GCA_036397035.1 Actinomycetota bacterium
CCGATCCGCCCTCCTTTAGCAAGGACGCGCCGATCGACGTCTACCTCTTCACCGACGGCGAGGCCAAGCTCGTGCTTCACCCCACGAACCGCTCGGGCACCGCCAGCTACCGGGCCACCGGCCGCATCGGCGGCCGGATCACGAGGCTCCCGATCCGCTGCCCGACCGATCACTGCGACACCGAGCGTGGCTACGGTCCCTACGAGGTCGGCGGCGCCTCCTACGACCTCGGCAAGGAAACGGGCCTGACGCTGGTGAGCGCCTACGTTGCCCCCATCGACCCCGAGATAGACGACCGCGGCAACGTCGACCAGCTCGAGGCAGAGTTCGATCGCGTCTGTCATTACCCCAACCCACGAAGCCCCAACGCCTCCCCGAGTCCGAAAGACCATCCGTGGGGATGCGACCTCGTCGCCGAGGACTCCGGCAACGCCGATGAATGGGACGTCGTCGCCTGGCAAACGGCAAACTCTGTCATGGTCGGTGTTGGGCGCTGGCCGTATGAGTGGAATCCAGTCTCTCGGGGGAAGACCTACCTCGGCTACCACATCGGTTCGGTCGGAGCCTTTCCCTCCCTTCGCGGCGCGTACGGTCTCTGGGCCGTTTGGGGCATCAAGGCCCCGTGACCGGTTGTCGCTAGGCGTCGTCCAGCTCGGCGATGTGGACGAGGCCGTCGCCTTGATTGGCCAAGGGGTTCCGGCTGAGGCCGACGACGAGGCCGCTCGTCGCGGCTCGCACATGGACGACGTCTTCGCGGAACGCGTCGGAGATCTCGCCGATCTGCGCGCCGCGCGCGACCTCGTCGCCCGGCTCGACGAAGAGGCGAACGATCCCGCTCCGGCGAGCGCGCACCCAGGTGCTGGCGGAGCTCGTGCGTGACGGGACCGGGGGACGGTCGGGCCCGTCGATCATGCCGAGCGCCGCGAGCACGCGCAGCGTGCCGGCGACGCCGAGACGGATGACGTCGGGATCGAACCGCAGGGCCTCGCCGCCCTCGAAGAGCAGCACGTGGGACCCCGCTCGCGAAGCGACCTCGCGCAGGGACCCGTCGCGCGTGCGCGCGTCGATCATGATCGGAGCGCCGAAGGCCTCGGCGATCCGGCGCGTCTCGGGATCGGCGAGCTGCGCTCGCACCTGCGCGAGGTTGTCGCGGTGGTGCGAGCCGGTGTGGAAGTCGATCCCGTAGCCGCAGCGGTTCGCGATGGTCGTCAAGAACAGGTGCGCGACGCGCGCCGCGAACGAGCCGCGCGGCGAGCCGGGGAACGAGCGGTTGAGGTCGCGGCGGTCGGGCAGGGTGCGCTCGCCCGTCAGCAGGCCGAAGACGTTGACGATCGGGACCGCGATCAGGGCGCCCCGCAGTGTGCGCGGGTCGAGCTGCGCGACCACCTCGCGCACGATCTCGATGCCGTTCAGCTCGTCGCCGTGGATCGCGCCGCTCGTCCAGAGCAGTGGCCCGTCCTCCCAGCCGTTGATCACCTGGATCGGGAGCGTTTCCCACGTCCCGGTCGGAAGGCGCGCGACCGGCAGGTCGACGCGGTGCACCGAGCCGGGCCGCACGTCCACGTCTCCGATCGTGATCGTGGGACCGCCGCGCCGCCCCATCGTCAGCCGCGAACGCGGTCGGCCGTGCGACCCGGAGTGGCGTGGCGCTCGATGAACTCGACGATCTTGCCGGCGACGTCCACGCCGGTCGTTTGCTCGATCCCCTCGAGCCCCGGCGACGAGTTGACCTCCAGCACGACCGGGCCGTGGTTCGAGCGCATGATGTCCACGCCGGCAACCCGCAGACCCATCGTCTTGGCCGCGCGCGTCGCGGTGCTGCGCTCCTCGGGGGTCAGGCGAACCCGCTCGGCGCTGCCGCCGCGGTGCAGGTTCGACCGGAACTCGCCCGGCGGCGCGTGACGCATCATCGCGGCCACCACGCGGTCGCCGACGACGAACGCGCGGATGTCCGAGCCGCCCGACTCCTTGATGTACTCCTGGACCAGCAGGTTCGCGTCCAGCTCGCGGAAGGCCATGATCACGGACTCGGCCGCTTTCTTGGTCTCGGCCAGCACGACCCCGACTCCCTGCGTGCCTTCGAGCAGCTTGACCACGAGCGGGGCGCCGCCGACCTGCTCGATCAAGCCGTCGATGTCCTTCGTGGAGTTCGCGAAGCCGGTCACGGGCAAGCCGATCCCGCGCCGGGCGAGCAGTTGGAGCGATCGCAGCTTGTCGCGTGAGCGGCTGATCGCCTGGGACTCGTTGAGCGGGTAGACGCCCATCATCTCGAACTGGCGCACGACCGCGGTGCCGTAGAACGTGTGCGGCGCGCCGATGCGCGGGACGAGCGCGTCGATGCCGGCGAGCGGCTCGCCCTGATAGATGACCGACGGGCGGTGCGAGGTGATGTTCATGTAGCAGCGCAGGTAGTCGATCACGCGCGCCTTGTGGCCCCGCTCGTCCGCCGCCTCCTTCAACCGCTTCGTCGAGTAGAGGGAGGCGCGCCGTGAAAGGATCGCGATGTTCACCGTTCGGCTCCGCCCGTCTGAGGTTTGCCCCCGAGGTAGGAGTGCGCGGGATCGATCACGTACACACCGCGCACGGCCTGCCTCCCGAGCAGCATACGGAACCCCATCTCGTCGCGTCGCGCGAGCGTCAACTGGATGGCGTGCGCGTGCCCGCGCAGGACGGCCGTCGTCTCGATGACGGGGCGCAACTCGTCGCGCCCGCTCGAGCTGCGGACGTGACGTTCGTCGAAAAGCCGCGCCTCGGCCTCGACGGACGGACGCGTGCGGCGCTGGAGCGGATGGATCGCAAAGCGCACCCACGTCACACCGTCGCGCTCGAAGGTGCGGAGCGAGAACGCGTGCAGCGCCGACGTGCGCGCGCCGGTGTCGACCTTGCACTTGATCGCCGGCACGCCGAGGTCGGGGAGGGAAACCCACTCGCGCCAGCCGATGACCGGCTTGTCCTGGCGCCACCTCATCGCCGCGTGAGGCGATCGATCAGTCGAGGTCCCCGGCTTCGATCCGCTTCAGCCGGCGTTCCCTGATCAACGTGCTCGACTCGACGAGCGCATGGAGCGCTTCGGGCTCGTGCAGCGCCTCGGCCAGGACGCCGGTCAGGTCGCGCTGGCTCACGATACCCACGACCCGGCTTCCCTCGACGATGGGCAGGTGGCGGATCCACTTCGTGGCCATGAGGCGCGCCGCGTCCTTCAGCGACGTTTGCGGGCCGCACGTAATCACGTCGGTTCGCATCACGTCTTTCAGCGTGACCTCGTGCGGGTTCAAGCCGTTGGCGACCGTACGCAACAGGTCGCGCTCGGTCACGATGCCGAGCAGGTTGCTCCCGTCCATCACGAGCAGGGAGCCCGTTTGCGCGTGCCACATGCGCGCCGCCGCTTCCGCGAGGCTGTCGTCGGCAGAGTCGGTCACCGTCGCCTTGGTCATGATCTCGGTGATCTTCATCGCTTAGCCACGCTCCTCGATGGGATGCCAGGTCCGCCCCCGCGGGCCGATGTAGTCGGACTCCGGACGGATGATCCGGTTGTCGTTCTGCTGCTCGCGCACGTGCGCGCTCCACCCGACGACGCGCGAGGCGGCGAAGGTCGGCGTGAACAGGTCGGTCGGCAGGCCGAGCGAGTGGTAGACGCTCGCGGCGAAGAAGTCGACGTTGGGGTAGAGGCCCTTTTCGTGCATGACGGTCTGCTCGACCGCGATGGAGATCTCGTGCCAGCGCAGGTCTCCCTTGCGCTCGCCGATCTCGCGGGACATTCGCCGCAGATGGGTGGCGCGAGGGTCCTCGGTCTTGTACACGCGGTGCCCGAAGCCCATGATCTTCTCCCGCTTCGCCAGCTTCTGCTTGATGAACTCCTCCGCCCGCTCCGGCTTCCCGATCTCCTCCAGCATCTCCATCACGCGTTCGTTGGCCCCGCCGTGGAGCGGACCCTTGAGGCTCGCGATGGCCGCGGTGATCGCCGAGTGCATGTCCGCGAGCGTGGAGGCGACCACCCGCGCGGTGAACGTCGAGGCGTTCATGGTGTGGTCGGCGTGGAGCACGAGGCAGGTATCCAGCATTCGAGCGTCCGCCGGGTCCGGCTCGTCGCCGCTCAGCATGAACAGGAAGTTCGCCGCGTGGCTCAGCTCCGGGTTCGGCGGGATCGGCTCGATGCCGTTTCTGATCCGGTCGTAGCTCGCGATCAACGTCGGCATCCGCGCGATCAGCCGTAGCGACTTGCGGTAGTTGGCCTCGTCGGAGCCGTCCCAGCCGTCGGGGTCGTAGGCGCTCATGGCGCTGACCGTGGTACGCAGCATCGACATCGGCGACGCGTTTTCCGACAGCACCGGCAGCAGCTCTTCGATCCACTTCGAGGGCGCTCGCTCCTCGACGAGCTGCCCGTTCAGCTTGTCCAGCTCGCCGCGGGTCGGCAGCCGCAGGTTGTGGAGGAGGAAGACGCATTCCTCGAACGTGGAGTGCTCCGCGAGGTCGTGGATGTCGTAGCCCACGTAGAACAGCCGGCCCATCTTGCCGTCGATGTCCGATATCGACGTCTGCGCGGCGACGACATCCTCGAGGCCCTTGGTCGCCATCTCGTCCCTCCTGGGGAGTATCGGAAACGTCTCGTCGCTTCGCCGGCTCATGGCCGGGACCGGCGATCATCTTAGCCCGAGCGGTCGGCGGCTCGTCCACCGAGCGCTCGTTGAACGAGACGCGCCGCGGGCGACATAATGGCCCGCCCGCTCGGGCCTTGACCGATGGAAGGAGCCTCATGACCCACGACGTCACGTTCATCCCCGGCGACGGTGTCGGGCCGGAGCTGTCCGAAGCGACCCGCCGCGTGCTGGAGGCGACCGGCGTTTCCTTCAACTGGGACTGGCAGGAGGCGGGCGCCGACGTGATGGACAAGTACGGGACGCCCTTGCCCGATCACGTCCTGGAATCGATCAAGGCGAACAAGGTCGCTATCAAGGGCCCGATCACCACGCCGGTGGGGACGGGCTTTCGCAGCGTGAACGTCGCGCTTCGAAAGGAGCTGGACCTGTTCGCGTGCCTGCGGCCGTGCAAGTCCTACGAGGGGATTCCCGGCGCGGTCCCGGGCGTGGACTTGATCGTCGTCCGCGAGAACCACGAAGACCTCTACGCCGGCATCGAGTTCGAGCAGGGGAGCGCGGACGCGGCGAAGGTGATCGAGTTCCTGAACGGCATCCAGCCCAAGCAGATCAGGGCCGACTCGGGGATCTCGATCAAGCCGATCTCGGTCTTCGGCAGCGCGCGGATCGTGCGGTTCGCCTTCGAATACGCGCGAGCCAACGGGCGCAAGACCGTGACTGCGGTCCACAAGTCCAACATCATGAAGTTCTCGGACGGGCTGTTCCTGCACACGGCGCAGGACGTCGCGAAAGGCTTCGAGGACGTCGCCTTCGAGGACCGGATCGTGGACAACATGTGCATGCAGCTCGTGAAGCGGCCGGAGGAGTACGACACGCTCGTGCTGCCCAACCTCTACGGCGACATCATCAGCGACCTGTGCGCGGGGCTGATCGGCGGCCTTGGCGTCGCGCCGGGCGCGAACATCGGCGACGAGGTGGCCGTTTTCGAGGCGACGCACGGCAGCGCGCCGCGCTACAAGGGCATGAACAAGGTCAACCCGATGGCGCTCATGCTGAGCGGCATGCTCATGCTGCGCCACCTCGGCGAGACTGCGGCAGCCGACAGGATGGAGAACGCGCTCGCCGCGGTGGTCAAGGAGGGAAAGAGCGTCACCTACGACCTCAAGCCCCACCGCGACGACCCGACCGCCGTCGGCACCAGCCAGGTCGCCGACGCCATCATCGAGCGGATGCGCGGGTAGGTTGGAAGAAATAACTTCCATGTTGTAAGATATCTCTGCCATGCGGTGGACCTGCCATGCGGTGGACTGACCCTCTCGACGAGATCTTGGGCTCCCGAGCCAAGGTCAGGGTGCTTCGAGTGCTGTGGCGAGCCGACGGCGAGGCGCTTACGGGCCGGGAGGTCGCTCGGCGCGCGGACCTGTCCCACACGGCGGCGCTCGGGGCGTTGCATGCGCTGCGCGAGCAGGACATCGTGTGGACCGCGTCGGACCGGTCGGGGACGCGCTTCCGGTTGAACCGGACGCACTCGCTCGTGGCCGAGGGACTCATGCCGCTCCTCGACGTGGAGGTTCGGAGCGAGGAGCGGCTCCTCGAGCACGTCATGGGAGCGATACCGGACGCGATCTCGATCATCGTGTTCGGCAGCGCCGCCCGCGCATCCGACGGTCCCGAGAGCGATCTCGACGTGCTCGTGATCGTCCCGGACGGCGTCGAGCCGGAGGCTGCCGAGGAGGCGCTCGTCCCGGTGGAGTTCTACGCGCGCGAGGGCAAGTTGCTCGACCCGCACGTCCATCGCCTCGCGGATGTCCTCGCGGCGATGCGTGCGGGGGTGGGGTTCCTCGCGGAGGCCACGAGCAGCGGGCGGGTCCTCTGGGGGGAGTCTCCGGCGTCACTCGTGAGGACGACCCGTGTCGCGGGATGAACGCATCGTCGACGTTTCCGCGGCCGGGCGCTATCTGGAGAAAGCGGAGGAGTTCCTGCGCGCGTGCACGGCGGCGATCGATCGGGGCGATCCAACCGTGGGCGTGTCCACAGCGGTGCACGCGGGCATCTGCGCGGTCGATGCCTACCTGGCGCACGAACACGGCGTCCGTTCGGTCGCTGCCGACCACCATGCGTCGGTAAAGCTCCTGCGCGAGAAAGGCGGCCCACAGGTTCGCGAGCAGTGCAACGATCTCGAGCGGCTGATCGCACAGAAGAGCAAGGCCGAATATGGGGATCGACTGTCGACTCCCAAGGAGGCCGCAACCGCGGCGACTCGAGCGGAGCGGCTCGTCGCGTGGGTGCGTGACCAGACGAAAGGAGCGAAGCAGTGAAGATAACCGTTGTTGGAGCAGGGAAGTACGGGTCCACCACCGTCCAGCGCATCGCCGAGGCGGGGATCGCCGACGAGGTCGTCATGACCGACATCGTCGAGGGGCTGCCGCAGGGGCTCGCGCTCGACATGAACCAGTCGCGATCGATCGAGGGCTACGAGACGAAGGTCGTCGGGACGAACGACTACGAGGCCACCGCCGGCACCGACGTGTGCGTCGTGACGGCGGGGCTGCCGCGCAAGCCGGGCATGAGCCGGATGGACCTGCTCGGGGTCAACGCGAAGATCATCCGTGACGTCGCTGCCAAGTTCTGCCCGGGCTCGCCCGAGGCGGTCGTCGTCATCGTGACCAACCCGCTCGACGAGATGACGCACCTGTTCCGCGACGCCTCGGGGTTCCCGTCCGAGCGCGTGCTCGGCCAGGCCGGGATGCTCGACACGGCGCGCTTCGTCCATTTCATCGCCGAGCAGGCCGGCGTGGCGATCGGCGACGTCCGCGCGCTCACGCTCGGCTCGCACGGGGACACCATGGTCCCGGTTCCGTCGCAGTGCTCGGTGGGCGGCAAGCCGCTGTCCGACGTGCTCGACGCCGCGACGATCGAGGCCCTCGTCACGCGCACGCGCGACGGCGGCGCCGAGATCGTCGGCCTGCTGAAGACCGGCAGCGCCTACTACGCCCCGTCGAGCGCCGCGGCGGCGATGGTGAAGGCGATCGCGGGCGACACGAAGGAGCAGATGCCCGTGTGCGCCTGGGTGACGGGTCAGTACGGCATCGCCGACGTCTACCTGGGCGTCCCGGCCAAGCTCGGGCGCGGAGGCGTCGTCGAGGTCGTCGAGCGGCCGCTCGCCGATGCGGAGCTGGCCGGTTTGAAGGAGGCGGCCGAAGCCGTCCGCGCCAAGTGCGCGGACCTGGCGAGCCTCTGAGCGTCCGCTTCGCCGAACCCGGGCGACCGCGTTCGGCGCGGTTGCTACCCTGCCTCGCACGAAGGGAGGAGGCGTCGTGGCGCGCGTGCTGTCTGGGATCAAGCCGTCGGGCGAGCTGACGCTCGGCAACTACATCGGCGCCCTGAAGCGCTTCGTGGCCGACCAGGACGCGGACGACTGCTTCTTCTGCGTGGTCGACCTGCACGCCATCACGGTGCCCCAGGACCCGGCCGAGCTGCGCCGGCGGAGCCTGGACATCGCGGCCCTGTACATGGCGGTCGGGCTCGACCCGGAGAAGTCCACGCTGTTCATCCAGTCCCACGTCCCCGAGCACTCCGAGCTGAGCTGGATCCTGAGCTGCATCACGGGGTTCGGCGAGCTTCGCCGCATGACGCAGTTCAAGGACAAGAGCGCCAAGGGCGGCGAGGGTCAGGCGACCGCGGGCCTGTTCACCTACCCGGTCCTGATGGCCGCCGACATCCTGATCTACCGAGCCGACCGCGTGCCCGTTGGCGACGACCAGAAGCAGCACCTCGAGTTGACCCGCGATCTCGCGCAGCGGTTCAACGCGCGCTTCGGCGAGACCTTCGTCGTGCCCGAGCCGGCGATCCCCAAGCACGGCGCGCGCGTGATGGATCTGCAAGACCCGGCCGCGAAGATGTCCAAGTCGGAGGAGTCGCCGAACGGGACCATCGGGCTGCTCGATCCACCCGAGGCCGTCCGCAAGAAGATCAAGAGCGCGGTGACGGACTCCGGGCGCGAGATCGTCGCCCACAAGGACAAGCCCGCGATTACGAACCTGCTCGAGGTCTACTCCGCGGTGGACGGCCGCTCGATCGGCGAACTCGAGAGCGACTACGACGGCAAGGGCTACGGCGACTTCAAGGCGGACCTCGCCGAGGCCGTCGTGGCGTTCCTCGATCCCATCCAGAAGCGCTACGCCGAGATCGCCGGCGACGCCGGCGCGCTGCAGCGCGTGCTGGAGTCGGGCGCGCGGAAAGCGCAGGCGGTCGCGTCGGGGACCCTTGCGGCGGTGAAGGACGCGGTCGGCTTCGTCCCGCGCTTGCGTTGACGGGTCGCCGGTTGATTCCGGCCGGGATCGAGCACGAAGGGAGACGATGGCCGAGCCGGCGCCTTACGGAGACGACGCCGATCTGCTCGCCGGCGCCGCCGCCGGCGAGCCGTCGGCCGTGCGAGCGCTGCTCGACCTGACCGGGTCCAAGGTCTACGGGTTCCTGTTTGCCCGCGTCGGAGGCAACGAGCCGGTCGCCGAGGACCTCGCGCAGGAGACCTACGTCGAGGCGATGCGCTCGGCCCACACGTTCCGCGGCGAGTCCTCGCTGTCGACCTGGCTCTGCTCGATCGCGCGCCGCCGCGTTGCCCGGCACTTCGAACGCGAGCGACGGGAGGAGGTGGCGCGCAGCGGCCTGTACGCGGTCGCGCCCCCTGCCGAGGCGACCGAGGAGCGCGACGCGGTCGTGCGAGCGCTCGGCCGGCTGCCGGCGGCGCAGCGACAGGCGCTCGTCCTGAAGTACCTCGACGACCTCACGGTCGAGCAGGTCGCCGCGCAGCTCGGCCGCACGCGCGTGCAGATCCAGTCGCTGCTGCAGCGCGGGCGCGACGGACTGCGCCGCGAACTTGGAGCCGAGGCATGAGCGACCCCGTCGCGGACCTCCTGCGGGGCATCGACGGCCCGCGCCCGATGCCGCCCGGACTGCGCGCGCGTCTCGGCGGCGTGCTCGCGCGGGGCGTGCTGGCCGGGGTCGACGAGCCGCGCACGCTGCCGGCCGGCGCGGCGGCCTCCATCGAGCAGGTCCTGACCGGCGTGGACGGGCTCCGCGAAATGCCGGCGCCGGCGCGCGTGCGGATCGAGGAGATCCTGCTGGCCGGCTCGTCGCGCGCCCGCGCCGCCGCCCGCCGTGCGGCCGCGTCCAAGGCGCTCGGCATCGCGGCCGCGCTCGTGCTCGTCGCTTCGCTCGGCGCGATCGCCTTCCAGGACGATCCGGAGCCCGAGCCGGACGCCGTCGCGACGGGACCCTCGCTCGCGCCGCTCCCGGCGGTCGGGCTGCCGGCGCTTCCCGAGCAGCCGGCGAGCTTCGGCAGCGCCCTGGGAGGCGTCGTCGCTGGCGAGAGCGTCGCGGACGTGCCCGGCTCCGCGCCGCCGCCGTTTACGACGCCGCTGCCGTACGCGTCCGACTACACGCTCGACTCCGTGGGCGGCTCGACCTCCGATGTCGGCTCCGGCGCCCCTCGGCGCTACGACGGACCGATCCGGCTCGGGATCGTCCGGGGCGATCCCCAGATCGAGCAGGGGTTCGAGCGCTACATGGCGCTGGTCAACAGCGGCGGTGGAATCCGCGGGGGCCGGGTCGAGATCGTCGAGGTCGGTCCGGAGGGGCCGGGGGACGCGCTGGCCACGGTGAACGCGTCCGCGACGGCGCTCGCCGGCGCGGGCGGGCCGCCGTCCTGGGTTCGTGGCCCGCTGCTAGAGACCACGATCGCGGGGGAGGCGGCGCTGCGCGGGCGGGTGTTCGGCTTGTCGAGCATCCCGGAGCACCAGGCCCGGGTCCTCGCGCACGTCGCCTACCCGGACGAGGTCGCGTCCCTGACGACCGCGGTCATCTACCACGCCGCGGCCGAGCCCTACGCGACCGTCGTGCCGGACGCGCTGGAGGACGTGCTGTCGGCTCGGGGCGTGACGACCCAGCGCGTTGCGTACGACCCCGCGAGCCCCGCGCCGGCCTTCGCGCCGGCGGACACCTCTTTCCTCAGCATGGACTCGGCCGCGAGCGCTTCCTGGCTGCGCCGCTCGGCCGCGATCGGACAGGCGGGCCGGATCGCGATGCTGTCGCAAGGCCAAGACCCGGTGGTGCTCGCAGAGCTGGGCGAGCGCAGCGCGCTCGGCGTCTCGCCCTTCCAGATCGCGTCCACGGTCGAAACGCGATCCGAGGCATTCGGCGGCGTGCTGCGGTCGAGCGCCTTCGTCCACGGCTGGGTGACCGCGAAGGCGCTCGCGGTCGCGATCTATCAGGACCTGCCGCGCACCGCCTCGCAGACGCGAGCCGCGCTCGGCAGGCTCGACGGCTTCCTCAGCAACTTCTTCCCGCGCCTGGAGTACCGGCCGGGCACCCACGTCCGGCGGCCGGACGCGATCGCGTTCACCGCGCGCGCCGGCGGAATCCAATACCGGGGCGGCTTCCGGACCGATCCGCTCGAACCCTGACGCCGTCAACCTGCGTCCTTTCGTGCGAAGCGGTTGATTTCACCGCCCGCGGCGCACGAAGGAGCATGATGAAGCCACCAGCTCGCCTCGTCCGTCGCCTCGCCGTCCTGGTCGCGGTCGGAGGCCTCGCGGCCTCCGTCGCCGCGGGGTCTCGTTCCCCGTCCCCGTTCGATACCGACGGCCAGGCGGGAGCCTCGATCGACGATCCCTTCCTCGGGCCGGTCACACTGGACGCCGTCGAGCCGGTCGGCTCGGTGAGCCTGCGGCGGTTCGCCTCGTGCGAGGACTTCCTCGGCCACGTCCGAGCGACCGCCGCGAAGCGCATGACCCCCTACGGCCTGCCGGGCGACTCGCGGGGTGTGATCCTGGTGAACGACGTCGGGTTCGCAGCCGAGGCCACCCTGCCCGGCGCGGCCCCGGCGCCGCTGGCGTTCGATTCCGTCGCCGCCGAGGGGCGGGCGGTTTCGGGGACCAACGTGCAGGAGGCGGGCGTCGACGAAGCCGACCTGCTGAAGGCCGACGAGACGCGCCTGTTCGTCCTGGAGTCCGGGATCCTGCGCGCGGTCGACATCTCCGACCCTCGCCGCCCGAGGCTCGCCGGGTCGCTTCGGCTGCGCGGCGTGACGGAGCTGCTGCTCGACGGGGACGTGCTGGTTGCCATCGGCAGGCCGGGCGACCTGCCGGCCGCGCTGCGCGAGTCGTTCGACGGCCAAGCCTTCGCCGTGCACCTCATCGACGTCTCCGACCTCGACGCGATGACGATCACGAAGACGTTCCGGTTCGAAGGATCCGTGGCCGGCGTGCGCTTTGCCGGCGGGCTCGTGCGAGTGGTCGCGCGGTCGCGTCCGGGGCACATCGCCACGACCCGTCCGTTCCGCGGCCTGTCGCCGAAGGAGGCGCTCGCGCAGAACCGAGAAGCGGCGCGGGAGACGGTGCAGAAGGACTGGTTGCCCGCCTACGCGATCCAGGACGGCTCGGGCGCGGTCCAGCAGAGCGGCATCGCGCCGTGCAGCCGCGCATACCGCCCGGCCGTCTACGGCGGGCTCGACACGGCGTCGCTCTACACGATCGATCCCCGCGCGGGCGCGCTGCTCGACACGGCGAGCATCCTGGCCGACGCGGGCGAGGTCTACGCGACCGGGGAGGCGCTTTACGTCGCGACCTCGCGCTGGGTCTCCAATGCGCGGCGCGCGCGGTTCTCCGGCGGGTTCACAACCGAGATCCATCGGTTCGACCTGGACGGTCCGGCGGCCGTCTACGCCGCGTCGGGCCGCGTCCCCGGCGAGATCCTCAGCCGCTGGGCGCTGTCGGAGCACGAGGGGATCCTGCGCGTCGCCACCACGATCGACCCGTGGGGCCGCAGCCACAGCGCGGTCGTCGCTCTTCGGCGCGACGGCGAGAAGCTCGTCGAAGCCGGGCGTGTCGACGGGCTCGGCGCCGGGGAGCGCATCTTCGGCGTCCGCTTCGTCGGGACCATGGGCTACGTCGTCACCTTCCGGCAGGTCGACCCGCTCTACGTCATCGACCTGTCCGACCCCGCGAACCCCGTCGAGCGCGGGGAGCTGAAGATCCCCGGCTACTCCTCGTACCTGCACCCCGTCGGCGAGGGCAGGGTCCTGGGAATCGGGCAGGACGCGTCGCGCGGCGGCGCCACGCGCGGCACGCAGGTCTCCCTGTTCGACGTGAGCGATCCGGCTCGGCCCCGCAGGATCGACCAGATTCGCTTCGCGCGGGCATCCTCGCTCGCCGAGCGCGAGCCGCACGCGTTCCTGCACTGGACGCCCGACGAGCTTGCGGTGATCCCGCTCGTCCAGCGAGGGCGGTCCTGGGACTCGCTGCTGTTCCACGGCGCCGTCCTGATCGACGTCGAGCGGGACTCGCTCGCCGAGCGCGCGCGCGTGGCGCACCCGGCGTACCGGCCTCGCTGGTCCTGGTACGAGGCGCAGGGCGTGCTGCGCTCGGTCATGGCGAGCGGCGCGCTGCTGACCGTGTCGCCCGCAGGGTTGATGTCCTCCGAACCCGCCGGCGGAGCCGAGCACGCGTGGCGCCCGTGGCCGCGCGAGGTGTCGGCGATCCGAACCTGGGTGGGCGGCTCGGCCGGCTTCTCCAACGGGTGGGGAGGAAGCGCGCGCTTCAACGAACCCGGCGCCGTCGCGCAGATGGGCGAGCACCTCTTCGTCGCCGACACGGGCAACGCGGCCATCCGGCGCATCGACCCGTGGGGCGGCGTGGAGACCGTCCGCTTCCGGACCGGGACGACGGAGGACACCTACGTCGAGCTGCCCGAGCCGCCGGTCGCGATCGTCGCCGCGGGCGGATCGCTCTACGTCGCGTCGGCGTGCACCGTGTGGCGCTTGGAAGACCCGCGATCCAACCTCGGCCGGCTGCGCTTCGTAGCGGGCGCGTCGGGATCCTGCGACGCCACCGCGATCGGCCTGCCGGGTGCGCACGAGTTCGGCACGATCAGCGCGCTCGCGATGGCCGGCGACGACCTAGTGGTCGCCGACGAGGGAGCGCACGTCCTGTGGCGCATCGCGGATCCGAGCGGCTCGCCCGCCGTCTCCCTCCTGGCGGGCGCTCGGGGAGAGGCCGGCGCCGCCGACGGCGCCGCCTCGGCCGCTCGGTTCCGGCGGCCGTCCGGCATGCTTCGCATGCCCGACGGCCGCCTCCTCATCTCCGACACCGGGAACCACACGATCCGGGTCCTGCAGGACGGTCGCGTGTCCACGTTCGCCGGCGTCGCAGGGGGCCCCGGCGAGAGCGCGAACCGGTTGCGCTCGCCGCGCTCGATCGCTTTCGACCCGGTGCGGCGCGCCTTCGTCGTCGTCGAGTCGGACGAGGATCGCAACGCGATCCGCCTGATCGAGGAGCCGGGCCGCATCGTGACCGTGGCCGGTGGACCGCACGGGGTCCGCGACGGCGCGGTCGCCGGGGCGCGGCTCGATCATCCCTCGGCCGTGCTCTACCGGCCGGACGGGCTGACCCTCGTGGTCGATTCCCGCAACAACCGCATCCGCTACCTCCGCTGGAGCGTGGCGAAGGAGTGAGGCGGCCGGGTTAGACGCGCTCGAAGAGCGCGGCCTGCTTGACCTCTTGGATCGCCTTGGTGACGTGGATGCCGCGCGGGCACGCGTCGGTGCAGTTGAAGGTCGTGCGGCAACTGAACGCGCCGTCCTTCTCGCCCAGGATCTCCAGGCGCGCGCGGGCGCCGGTGTCGCGCGAGTCGTAGATGAAGCGGTGCGCGTTGACGATCGCAGCAGGGCCCGTGTACTCGTCGTTCGACCAGTAGACGGGGCAGGAGGTCGTGCAGGCCGCGCACAAGATGCACTTGGTCGTGTCGTCGAAGCGCTCGCGCTGCTCGGGCGACTGGAGCCGCTCGCGCGCGGGCTCGGGATCGTCGTTGACCAGGAACGGCAGCACGCGCCGGTAGGAGGCGAAGAACGGCTCCATGTCCACGACGAGGTCCTTCTCGACTTTCAGCCCGCGGATGGGCGCCACGGTGATCGGGTGCTTGAGGTCCTTGATGAGCACCTTGCACGCCAGGCGGTTGACCCCGTTGATCAGCATCGCATCCGACCCGCAGATGCCGTGGGCGCACGAGCGACGGAACGTCAACGTCCCGTCCTGGTTCCACTTGATCTTGTGCAGCGCGTCGAGCACGCGGTCGAGCCGCTCGTAGCCGACGTAGTAGGACTTCCAGTGCGGCTCGCCGTCGGCCTCCGGGTTGAACCGGAGGACCTTCACGCAGACCTCGTCCGTTTCGCCTTTCGCCATCGCTAGGCGGCGACCTCCGGGCAGTGCGCCCGCACGACCCCATCGAGCAACAGGTTGATCGCGTCCATCGCGTCGGCGGCCGCCTGGACCGCGGCATCCCGCTCGGCGGCGGGAGCGCCGGCTAGCAGGTCTCGTGCGACCTGCGCGTGCCACTCGTCCACCTCGACGTGGGTCGAGAAGAAGGCGAGCGTGCGCTCGTCGTCGACGCCGTAGTGAGCCTTTAGACCGTCGATCTTGCTCTGGGAGACTGCCGGCACCATCTGCTCGTAGGCGTAGAGGGCGGCGAGCCCGGCGACGGGACCGCGCCCGGTCGTGACGTTCCGGTAGACGCGGTCGCAGGCGGCCGTCTCCGGCAGGGGAGCCGCCCCGCGAACCTCGTCGCGATCGCAGCCGATCCCTTCGGCGAAGCGCAGCCACAGTTCGGGATGGTTGTCTTCACCGGCTTCCTCGTCGTTCAAGTTTTCCAGCAGGTACCGGCGCGCGCGCAGGTCGTCGGTCTGGGTGTGGATCGCCGAGAGATAGCGCGGGAAGCTCGCGACGTGGTTGTAGTACTGCCCGGCGTAGGCGCGCAGCGCCTCCATCGGCAGCCGCCCCTCGGTCCAGGCCACGTAGAACGGATGCTTCAGCAAGTGGCGCTCGGCCACGACGTCGTCGATGCGCTTGGTCCAGGTCATGCTCGTCCCCCTCCCGGTTCTGCGGCCGCATCCTACCGGGTCGAAGGAGGTCGCTCATCCGCAGCGACGGCCGGCCTCACTCGGCGAACGGATGGAGGAGCCGAAGGCCGGGGAACCGAGCGAAGTCGCGATCCGTGGTGACGAGCTCGCTGCCCGTCTCGATGGCGAGCGCGGCGATGAAGGCGTCGGGAATGAGATTCCCCTTGGCCCGCGACCGCGTGCACAGGTCGCTGAATATCTCCCAGTGGCGGGGCCCGGGGGAGAGCGATACGGCGTTCGGGGCGCTGCGGACCGCGTCGGCGAAGCCCATCGCATGCGCGACGGGCGACGGTGGGTCGAAGACCCGAGGGTGGGTGACGACACGGAGAAACCCGCTCAGGATCAGGTCGACGACGCCGAAGGCTCCGGGCGCGCTCATCGCTTCGCGGAGCCACGAGTTGAACAACCGATGATCGGGTACGTCCTCGCGATAGGCGTAGACGAGCACGTTGACATCAGGAACCTGCATCCCGCTCCATCAAGTCGAGCAGCGATGCGGTGCTGTCGAGGTCGACGCCCGGCTGCAGGCCGTTTCCTCCAAACGTGGGAAGGGACGCCCGCCGCCCGCCACCCGGCTGTCCTCGCGACACCGTCTCCCGCAGTGCATCCTCGACGACCTGCGTCAGCGTTCGGCGGGTACGGGCGGCCAGTTCCTTGACCTGGGCAAACAGGGAGTCGTCGATCCGGAGTGTCGTTCGCATGCATAAAAGCATACCATGACGACAGAAAGCTGCTCCGGCGCGATCAGTACTTCCGCTCCTTCGGTTCGTAGCGGGTGACCGTCACGGGCTTGTAGTCGAGCTTGGTGTCGCCGTTCACCTTCCAGGCGAGCGTGTGCTTCAGCCAGTTGGCGTCGTCGCGCGCCTCGTAGTCGCCGCGGTAGTGCCCGCCGCGGCTCTCGGTGCGGGCGCGGGCTCCCGCCACGATGACCTGGGCGATGTCGAGCAGGAAGCCCAGCTCGACCGCCTCCATCAGGTCGGTGTTGTAGCGCGTGGACTTGTCCTGGATGCCGGCCCGCGCGAATCGGTCCTGCAGTCCGGCGATCGCGCCCTGCTGCTCGGCGAGCAGCTCGTCGGTGCGATACACGCCGCAGTTGTCGTCCATGGACCGCTGCAGGTCCGCGCGAACCTGGCCGATCGTCTCGGTCCGCGGGCGCTCGATCAGGCCGGCGAGCATCCGCTCGACGTCTGCTTCCGGGTTCTCGGGCAGCGGCGCGAAGCCGGTGCGCGCGGCCTCCTCGGCCATCGCGATCCCTCCCCGGCGGCCGAACACCACGATGTCGAGCAGCGAGTTGGTGCCGAGCCGGTTCGCGCCGTGGACGGAGACGCACGCGCACTCGCCGGCGGCGAAGAGCCCGGGCACCGGCGCGTTCGAGGCGTCGCCGATCGCCTGGGCGCCGGCGTTGGTCGGGATGCCGCCCATGGCGTAGTGGGCCGTGGGCTGCACCGGGACCCCTTCCTTCAGCGGCTCGACGTCCAGGTAGATGCGCGCGAACTCGGTGATGTCGGGGAGCTTTTCCTCCACGACCTGCGGGTCGAGGTGATCGACGTGCAGGTGCACGTAGTCCTTGGCCGGACCCATGCCGCGGCCTTCCTTGATCTCGAAGTAGATCGCACGGCTCACCATGTCGCGGGGCGCGAGGTCCTTGATCGTCGGCGCGTAGCGCTCCATGAAGCGCTCGCCGGTCGCGTTGCGAAGGATGCCGCCCTCGCCGCGCGCGGCTTCCGACAGCAGGATGCCGATGCCGTAGATCCCCGTCGGGTGGAACTGGAAGAACTCCATGTCCTGCAGCGGCAGGCCGCGGCGCAGCACGACGCCCGGGCCGTCGCCGGTGAGCGCGTGGGCGTTGGACGTGACCTTGAAGACGCGCCCGAAGCCTCCGGTCGCGAAGAGCACGCTCTTGGCGTGGAACACGTGCAGCTCGCCGGTCGACAGCTCGAACGCCACGACGCCCGCCACGCGGTCGCCGCTCATCACCAGGTCCAGGACGTAGAACTCGTTGAAGAACTCCACGCCGTGCTTCACGCACTGCTGGAAGAGCGTCTGCAGGATCATGTGGCCGGTGCGGTCGGCGGCGTAGCACGCGCGCTTCACGGCGCCCTCGCCGTGGTGGTGCGTGTGACCGCCGAAGCGCCGCTGGTCGATCTTGCCCTCGGGTGTGCGGTTGAAGGGCAGGCCCCAGTGCTCGAGGTCGAAGACCGCGTCGATCGCCTCCTTGCACATCGTCTCGACCGCGTCCTGATCGGCCAGGTAGTCCGATCCCTTCACGGTGTCGAAGGCGTGCCACTCCCAGTTGTCTTCCTCGACGTTGGCCAGCGCCGCGCACATGCCGCCCTGCGCCGCGCCGGTGTGCGAGCGCGTCGGGTAGAGCTTGGTGATCACGGCGGTCTTCACCCGGCCGCTCGCCTCGATGGCCGCGCGCAGGCCGGCGCCGCCCGCGCCGACGATCACCGCGTCGAACTGGTGGAAGGTCGTCATGTGCTCACCACGTCGGGGTTGAAGGTCAGGATGACGAGCGTGCCGAGAAGCAGGAAGACGAACGTCAGCACGTACAGGGCGGACTTGATCGCGGCGCGGGCGCCCGGCCGCCGCACGTACTCCTCGACGATGTTCTTCAGCCCGTTCGCGCCGTGCAGCAGGCCCAGGAAGAGCATCGCCCAGTCCCAGGTCTGCCAGAAGGGCGAGGCCCAGCGCCCGGCGACGAAGGCGAAGTTCACGCGGTCGATCCCGTCGTCGATCAGGTGCACGATCGTGAAGTGGCCGAGCACCAGGAACACCAGGATGATCCCCGAGATGCGCATGAAGAACCAGGACCACAGCTCCATCGACGACGACGCGCGCTCGCGCGCGGTCGTCCGCGGCTTCGCGGCGACCGCCATCACAGGCTCCTGACGAAGCCGCGGCCCATGAAGAACATCGCCGGCGCGAGCAGCGCCACGTAGAGCCCGACGACGACGCCGAACAGCTCGCGATGCTTGTCCGCCATTCGAGGGACGAAGTCGATCAGGATGATACGCAGCCCGTTCAGCGCGTGGAACAGCACTGCCGCCGCGAGCCCCATCTCCAGCAACCGGATGATCGGGTGATGGTAGGCGCCCACCACGCGGTTGTAGGCGTCCTCGCCTACCACGACGAGCGCGGTGTCGGCGATGTGGACGAACAGGAAGATGACCACCATGACGCCGGTGATCCGGTGCAGGGCCCAGGACCACTGACCCTGGCCTCCTCGATAGACCGTCCCGAGCCGCTCGGCGAGTCGTGCCACGCGCGCGTTCCCCCTCTCTGACCAGGGCAATCTAACACCGCGGCCGCGCGCGGAAAGAATCGGCGCGGGTCGCCGGGCCGTCGGGCGGCGGTAGTCTCCACGTGCCCATGACCGACTTCTCCGCGCGCGAAGCGCGCCTCGTCGCGCTGGCGGCGCAGGGGCTCGGCCGGCCAAGGCCGCGCGGGCGGATCGACCGCCGCCACGTCCGCGGAGTGCTCGACCGGCTCCACCTGCTCCAGATCGACTCGGTGAACGTGCTCGCGCGTGCGCACTACCTGCCGCTGTTCTCGCGACTGGGCGCCTACCCGATGGAGCTGCTCGACACGATGACCTACCACGATCGCGAGCTGTTCGAGTACTGGGGTCACGAGGCGTCGCTGCTCCCGATGCGCATGCTCCCCCTGCTGCGGTGGCGCATGGAGAAGGATCCCCACCCGTACTTCGAGCGGTGGGTGCGCCAGAACGAAGGGCTGGTCGAGGAGGTCCTGGATCACGTCCGGGCGCACGGTCCCATGCGCATCTCGCAGTTGAGAGACCCGGGCGACAGCCGCGGGTCGTGGTGGGGATGGAGCAGGGGCAAGACGGCGATGGAGTACCTGTTCCTGCGCGGACGCGTGACGACGGCATTCCGTCGCGGGTTCGAGCGCGTCTACGACCTGCCCGAGCGCGTGTTCCCGGCGGCGGCTCTCGCGCAACCCGCTCCCTCGGCGGACGACGCGCGACGCGCGCTGCTGCTGCTCGCCGCCGATGCGCTCGGGATCGGGACGGCGGCCGACCTCGCCGACTACTTCCGCATCCACGGCGCGACCGCGCGGCGGCACGTGACGGAGCTGGTCGAGGCCGGCGAGCTGACGCCGGTGCGCGTCGAGGGCTGGGCGCAACCCGCTTACGTCCGTCCGGGCGTGCGGGTCCCGCGAGCCGTGCGGGGGCGGGCCCTGCTCGTCCCCTTCGACCCGATGGTCTTCGAGCGCAAGCGAACCGAGCGGCTCTTCGGGTTCCACTACCGCATCGAGATCTACGTTCCGAAGCCCAAGCGCGTGTACGGCTACTACGTGCTGCCGTTCCTGCTCGGCGACGAGCTGGTCGCGCGGATCGATCTCAAGGCAGACCGCAAGGCGGGCGCGCTGCTCGTCCAGGGTGCGTTCGTCGAAGACGGCGGAACACTGTCCGCGATCGCGAGCGAGCTCGCGGTCGAGCTGCGCGAGATGGCGGACTGGTTGGGGCTCGATCGAATCAAGGTCGGCCGTCGCGGCGCGCTTGCCCGCCCCCTGGCGCGCGAGCTGGGGGCCTGAGGCGGCCTTTCAGACGCATTAGGCGAAAGGTCGCGAATCAACCTGACGGATTCGCCCGATGACCCCCAATTCTGAGGTTGGTTCGGGTGGTCCGGGGAGGGACCGTCCTCCTCGCGTCGAACCAGAGGAGACGGGCGGAGGATCCCGCCCGCGAACGGAAGGTGGGTCCTGACCATGAAGTTCAAGGCCGTAATCCTGGTGGCCGCCGTCGCGGTCGCGCTCCCGGTCACGGCGTCGAACGCGGCCGTCCGGGGGAAAGGCAAGCTGACCTTCAGCGCGCCCGTCTCGTGCGCTCCGTGTCCGTACAACCTGTCGCCCGAAGGGGTTGCCGAAGACGCTCAGCGGGATGGCGCAGGCTACGACCCGAACACGGCGCTGGACCAAGATCACTCCGATCAGTGGGCGTGCAGCCATCCTCCGCCGACGCCGAGTTACGACGACATTGCGCTCAAGGCTCCCGCAAAGGCGAAGCTGCTTGTGGTCAATGTCACGCCGGGAGAGACCGACGACTGGGACATCGCCCTGTGCCAGAAGAGCGCTGGCGGCTACAGGACACTGGCCTCAGACGCATCCGGCGCTTTGGGCGAGCCGGAGAGCATGTCCGCGTCGGTCAAGGCGGGAAAGACCTACGTCGTGCGTGCCTTCAATTTTGCCGCGGTCGAGGACCTGAAGGGTACGTATGTCTTCTACGGATAGGGGCCCCGCACGCGGGGCCTCGCAAGCGGACGAGGGGGGTCGATGATGCGGCGGACGAGCAGCATGATCGCAGCGGTTGCTGCGCTGGCGCTTCTAGTTTCGCCCGCGCACGCGCGGCAGCAGACGGCCAAGGCGACGCTCAGCGCGCCGGTGCCCTGCGCGTCGGCATTGTGCGCGTTCTTCTTCTGGCCCGAAGACCAAGCGGACCAGATCGCGGCCGATCCTGAAGGCTATGCGGGGGCCGATCCCCTCTCGCACGTCGAGGATCCGAAGGCGCCGTGCCGGCACCGCGGCATGCCGGAGACCTACGACGAGGTGGAGTTGAAAGCGCCGTCCTGGGCGCGGCTCGTCATCATCAAGGTCGTGCCCGCACCCGACGACGACTGGGACGCCTTCCTGTGCAAGCACACCGCGTCGGGCGACACCTACGTCGGCCACAGCTTCAACCCGCCCGGCGAGTCGGAGAACATCTCGGCGAAGGTGCAGGGGAACAAGCGGTACGTGCTCATCGGCTACAACTACCTCGCGCTCGCCGACGGAAAAGCCACCATCACCTGGCACGACTGAAGAACCGGTCCTCGTTCCCACCCGCCGGTCGCGCCCGATACGATTCCGGGCGATGACCAGCGACGAGCGCGCGACGCCTTCCGGGATCCCGATCGAGCCCTTCTACACCGGCCCTCGCGTCGAGCCGTCCGAGCTGGGCGCGCCCGGCGAGTATCCCTACGCGCGCGGCGTCTACCCCACGATGTACCGGGGCCGGCCCTGGACGATGCGTCAGTACGCGGGCTACGCGACGGCGGCCGAGTCCAACGCGCGATACCGCTATCTGCTCGAGCACGGCCAGACGGGCCTGTCCGTCGCATTCGACCTGCCGACGCAGATGGGCTACGACTCCGACGACCCGGTCGCCGACGGCGAAGTGGGCAAGGTCGGCGTCGCCATCGATTCGCTGGAGGACATGCGGGCGCTCTTCGAGGGCATCCCGCTGGACAAGGTCTCCACGTCGATGACGATCAACGCGCCGGCGAGCGTGCTGTTGCTGCTCTACCAGCTCGTCGGCGAGGAGCAGGGGATCGCGCCCGAGGCGCTCACCGGGACGATCCAGAACGACATCCTGAAGGAGTACGTCGCGCGCGGCACGTACATCTATCCGCCCGAGCCGTCGATGAGGCTCATCACCGACACCTTCGCCTACTGCGCGCAGACACTTCCGCGCTTCAACACCATCTCGATCAGCGGCTACCACATGGCCGAGAAGGGCGCGACGGCCGTGCAAGAGGTCGCCTTCACGCTCGCCGACGCCATCGCGTACGTGACGGCGGCGCAGCGGGCGGGGCTCGACGTGGACGCCTTCGCGCCGCGCCTGTCCTTCTTCTTCGTCGCGCGCACGACGCTGTTCGAGGAGGTGGCGAAGTTCCGCGCCGCGCGGGTGCTGTGGGCCGAGATCATGCGCGAGCGCTTCGGCGCGACCGACCCGCGCTCGCTCACGCTCCGGTTCCACACCCAGACCGCCGGCGTGCAGCTCACCGCGCAGCAGCCGGAGAACAACATCGTGCGAGTCGCGCTCCAGGCGCTCGCGGCGGTGCTCGGCGGGACGCAGTCGCTGCACGCGAACGCCTTCGACGAGGCGCTTGCCTTGCCGACCGAGCGCGCGGCCAAGATCGCGCTGCGGACCCAGCAGATCCTGGCGGCCGAAGCCGGCACGACCGACACGGCCGACCCGCTCGGCGGGTCGTGGTACGTCGAGTCGCTCACGCTCGAGATCGAGGCTCGCGCTCGCGACTACATCGCCACCATCGACGCGATGGGCGGCGCCGTGAACGCCATCGCCTACATGCAGGGCGAGATCGAGAAGGCGGCTTACGACGAGATGCGCGCGGTCGAGTCGAACGAGCGCGTGGTCGTGGGCGTGAACGCCTATGCCGAGCCGGCGACGCCGCCCGCCGAGCTGCTGCGCGTCGCGCCCGAGGTCCAAGCCGCCCAGGTCGAGCGGGTGCGAGCGGTGCGGGCGCGCCGCGACCAGAACGCAGTGGACGACGCGCTCGCCGGCCTGCGCGACGCCGCGAAGGGGACCGACCCGCTGCTCCCGCCGATCCGGGAGGCGCTGCGGCGCATGGCCACGGTCGGCGAGGTCTGCGGCGTGATGCGGGACGTGTTCGGCATGTACCGCCCCGGCGGCGGTCCGTGAGGATCGTCATCGTCGGCGGCGGCCCGGGCGGCTACGAGGCTGCCCTGGTCGCGGCCGAGCTGCACGCGGAGGTCACGCTCGTCGACCGCTCGGGGCTCGGCGGCGCGTGCGTGCTGTGGGATTGCGTGCCGTCAAAGACGCTGTGCTCGGCCGCCGAAGTCGCGACCTGGCTGGAGAGCGCGCAGGCGCTCGGCCTTACCTCCGAGGCCGTGCGCGCGGACGTCGACATCCGTGCGCTGTTCGACCGCATCCTGTCGCTGGCGAGCGCGCAGAGCCGCGACGTCGAGAAGCGGATCGACCAGGCGGGCGTCCGGATCGTCCGCGGCTCGGGCGCGTTCGCCGACGCGCACACGATCGAGGTCGAGGGCGAGCGCATTCCCGCGGACGCAATCCTGATCGCGACCGGTTCCTCGCCGCGCGTGCTGCCCGCGGCGCCCGCGGACGGCCGGCGCATCCTCAACGCGCGCCAGGTCTACGACCTCGACGAGGTGCCCGAGCACCTGGTCGTCGTCGGGTCCGGCGCGACCGGCGCCGAGTTCACGCACGCCTTCAACCGCTTGGGGAGCCGCGTCACGCTGATCTCCTCACGCGAGCACGTTCTGCCGTCCGAGGACGTGGACGCCGCGCGCGTGCTGGAGGAAGTGTTCGAGCGCCGCGGCGTCGAGATCGTCAAGGGCGCCCGAGCCGCGTCCGCCACGCCGACGGCGACGGGCGCCGAGGTCACGCTCGAGGGCGGCCGCGTGATCGCGGGGTCGCACGCCCTGATCACGGTCGGCCAGGTCCCGAACTCCGCCGATCTTCGTCTCGAGGTCGCGGGCGTCGAGACCGGTCCGGGCGGCCGGATCCCGGTCGACGGCGTCAGCCGCACGAACGTCCGGCACGTCTACGCCGCGGGCGACGTGACCGGCGGCGCGATGCTCGCCAGCTCCGCGGCGATCCAGGGCCGGATCGCGATGTGGCACGCGCTCGGCCAGGCGGTGCAGCCGTTCCGGCCCGACGAGCTGGCGGCGACCGTGTTCACCGATCCCGAGATCGCGACCGCCGGCATCGGCGAAGCCGCCGCGCGCGAGCGCGGGATGGACGCCGAAGCGATCATGCTGCCGTTCGCCACGAACGCGCGGGCGAAGATGGTGCGCCTCGGGGACGGTTTCGTGAAGCTGATCGCGTCGAAGCATTCCGGGATCGTGCTCGGCGGCACCATCGTCGCGCCGCACGCGAGCGACCTCATCCTGCCGGTGTCGATCGCGGTCCACGCTCGCCTGCAGGTTGCGCAGCTCGCGCAGTCGTTCTCCATCTACCCGAGCTTCGCCGGCAGCATCCAGGAGGCGGCGCGCCGCCTGATGGGCCGGTGACCGCGCCCGAGCGACCCGACGCCAAGACCGACCTCCGCCTGGTCGTCATCGGAGACAGCACCGCGTTCACCGATGCGCGCGGCCCGCACCTTCCGTCCGAGGCCGGGCTCTATCCCAACGTGGTGCGGGCCGCGCTCGAGCGCGCGCTCGACCGGCCGGTCGCGGTGAACGTGCTCGCGCGCGCGGGCACGCACACGCGCGACGCTTACCGCATGGTGCTGAAGGACCGGCACGCGCAGTTCGAGGTGCTCATGGGCGCCGACGCCGTGGTCGTCGGGGTCGGCTCGTTCGATCACGCGCCGGCGGGCGTGCCGGCCACGGTGGAGTCGCTCGTCCCGCTGCTCCGCTCGCGACGGCTGCGGCGAACCGCGCGTCGTGCGCTGCACGCCGTCCATCCCTGGGGCGTTCGTCTGACGCGGGGTCGCTTCGCGCGAGCGCCGCTCGGCGAATGGCGCCGGACCTACGACGGACTGCTGTTCCAGGTGCGCGCGCTGACGCAAGGCGCCGCCGGGGTGGTCATGGGTCCGACGAGCCATCGCTCCGCGTACTACGGCGACCTGCACCCGCTGCATGCGGCGCGCGAGGCCGAGCAACGCGCGATCGCCGAGCGTCACGGGTTCCCGTTCGTCGCGTCGTGGCCGCTGGTCGAGCCGTTCGCCGCTCGCCTGAACCCCGACGGCATCCACTGGCCCGCCGAGGCGCACGCGGCGGTGGGCGAAGCGCTGGCCGCGCCGCTCGTCGCGCAACTCACCGGCGCGACCCCGAAGCCCTCGATCCCCGGGCTCGGCGAGCGCGCGGGGTAGCGCGGACGCGGCGAGGGCGAGCGCGCGGGGTAGCGGGTCTCGTCAGCGCGGCAGGACGGAATCCGGCGCGCGACCGGGCTGGTGCTCGACGCGGGGCTGGAATCGCCCGCCGCCGCCCCCGCCGGCCGCGCCTCCATAGGTCAGCGCCGCGTACACGGCGCCCGCGACGAGCACCGCGATGACCACCAGCTTCAGGAACTTCGGGCTGCCCATCGCTCCTGCGAGGCTAACACCGCGTCGGGGACGCGGCCCCGCTACCGCTTCGCGACGGTCGCAGCCAGGAAGACCTCGATGCGCGCGCCGCCGCCCTCGCGGTCCAGCGCGCGGACCCAGCCGCCGTGCAGGCCCGCGTAGTGGGTGACGAGCGACAGGCCGATGCCGGGACCGGGCGAGTGCTGGTCGACCGTCGGCCCGTGGCGGAACGGCTGGAACATCGCCTCCTTCAGGTGATCGGGGATCCCGGGGCCGTCGTCCTCCACGACGAGCAGGATCCCGCCCTCGACCGCCTCGGCCCGCACCCACGCCTTCGAGTCCGGCGGCGTGTGGCGGATGGAGTTCGCCAGCAGGCTCTCCAGGATCCGGTGTGTCTTGGGCGCGTCCACGTCGGCGACGACGTCGTCGCCCTCGACGTGGATCGAGCGTCCCTGCGCGTCGATCCCCGCCACGACGTCGATGGCCGCTTGCAGCACGCGCGTCGGCGAGCGCACCGCTTCCACCATGCCGCGCTGGAGCCGGTCGAGGTCGAGCAGCTCGGTCAGGAGCTGCTCGAGCGCGCGCGCGTTGCGTTCCAGGCGCTCCAGCAAGTCGCTGCGATCCTCGGGCGACAGCGACTCGAAGTTCGATCGAAGCGTGAGCGCGAACCCCAGGACGGAGGTCAGCGGCGTGCGCACCTCGTGCGAGATCGCCCGCAAGAAGTCGTCCTTCATCTGGTCGATGCCCTTGAGCCGCTCCAGGGCCTCGTGCTCGCGCTCGTAGGCCTTGCGGAGCCCTTCGGCGGCGAGCTTAGTCGACGTGACGTCCCGGCAGATCCCTTCGACCGCCACGATGCCTCCGGACGCGTCGCGGACGACCGTCGGGCGAACCTCGCACCAAACCGAGGACCGGTCCTTGCGGAGCAGGCGCAGCTCGACCGGCTGCTCCTGACGCAGCGGCGACAGGTCCTGCTCTTCCTCGGGGAGCAACCGCTTCCAGAGTTCGGGATCGTCGTAGCATTCCTGCGGCGAGTAGCCGAAGAGCGTCTCGATCGCGGGGTTGACGTACTCGAGCCGGGCTTCCGGCCGGATGCGGAAACGGAAGATCACATCGTGCGCGTTCTCCGCCAGCCGCCGGAAGCGCAGTTCCCGTTCGCGCACCTCTTCCTCGGCCCTCGTGCGCTCGAGCGCCTCGCCCAAGACGTTCGCCGCCGCCTGGATGAAGTTGGCATCGTCGTTCGTGAAGGTTCGCACCATGGCGGTGTGCACGCCGAGCACGCCGAGCACCCGGTCGCCGCTGCCGTAGACCACCACGCCGATGCCGGCCGACACGCCGTGATCGAGCAGGAGCTTGGGCGCGGTGAACCGAATCTCGGTCGCGAGGTCGTTGTAGACGACCGGCCGCCGCTGCGCGAGCATGTACGCGACGGCCGATCCCGGCTCGGCCGGGACTGTTGCGCCGATCACGCCCGCATGCCAGCCGAGGCCGGCGCGGAAGTGGAACGTGACCGGATCCTCGGTCGCCTCCAGCAAGCCGCACAGCTCCACGTCGAGGGTCTGGGTCAGCGTGCGAAACGCCTCGGCGATCAGGTCGTCCACCGACGAGATGCCGAGCGCGCGCACGCCGAAGGAGGCGATTGCGGCCTGCTGGTGCGCGCGCGCGGTTTCGTCGGGCCGCGCGGGGGGATCGGTGAGGTCCTTCATGGGTCCCGGGCAGTGTGCCCGCGCGAACGAGGCCGGGGCAAGCGAAGGACGCTGCGTGAGTCCTTATCGAACGCTTAGGCTGCTTTCAGGCTCGTAGCCGGCAGACGTGGTTGGCTGGCCCGCGCGCTCGACGGAAGGATTCCGATGTTCCTGGTCACCTACATTCGGCGTGAGCTTCGGCGCCGGCTCGGCCGGACGATCCTGACGGTCCTCGGCCTGGCCCTGGGCGTCGGGCTGGTCGCCGCGATCACGTCGGTCTCCCGCGGGCTGGACCAGGCGCAGGACCAGGTCCTGAACCCGCTCGCGAGCGTGGGAACCGACCTGATGGTGACGCGGCCCGTGAGCCTCGGCGGCGACGCGGACGAGCCCGCGCGCGGCCCCTTCGGCCTGGACGCGACCGAGATGCGCCGGCTCGCGGCAGAGAACGCGGGCGTCACCACGGACCTGTCGAAGCTCGGCAAGCCCGGCGAGGAGTTCGAGCGCGACACGTTCCTCGCTGCGTCGCAGCTCACGTTCGACGCCGCGCAGGCCGACGACGTTCGGGGAATCGACGGCGTCGAGGCGGTCGGTGTGGGCTTGACGCTCAGCGCGGTGCACCAGGAGGGCACGGTCCCGAAGATCCAGACCGGGGGCGAGACGTTCAACTTCAGCCGCGAGTTCACCCTTTCGGACGACGAGCGCGCGCAGATTCGCCGGTGCTTCGCGCAAGCGTTCGAAGGCGGGCCGCGGCCCGGCGGGTCGCAGGACGGCGCGCCGCCGGCCTCCGCGCAGGAATGCGCGCCGCGGAGCTTCCAGTTCGAGGGCTCGTTCACGACGCCGCGCGAGCTGCTCGAGATCCAGACCGACATCACCAGCGGCACCTACACGGCCGCCGGCATCGACCTGTCCCAGCCCGGGCTCGGCCTGATCACGCAGGCGCAGATCGTCGAGGGCTCGTTCTTCGCCGGCGGCGGCGCGAAGGAGGTCGTGCTCTCGGAGTCCTACGCGCAGCGGGAGGAGATCGAGGTCGGCGAGACCTTCTCGATCAGCGGCGAGAAGTTCGCCGTCGCCGGGCTGGCGCAGCCGCCGCTCGGCGGGGAGTCGGCCGACGTCTACCTGCCGCTGGGCGAGCTGCAGCGGCTGTCGGACCGCGAGGGGCGCTCCTCGGCGCTGTTCGTGCGCGCCTCCGACGCCGGGTCGGTCGCCGCCGTCCGCGCCGCGATCGAGGACGCGCTCCCCGGCGCTCGCGTGACCAGCGCCGAGGAGCTGGCCGGGCAGATCTCGGGCTCGCTCGTGGACGCCGCGAACCTGGCCGACCGGCTCGGACTGATCCTGAGCATCGTGTTGCTCGTGGCCGCGTTCCTGTTCGCCTCGCTGCTCACGCTGTCCTCGGTCGCCAAGCGCGTGCGCGAGCTGGGCACGCTGAAGGCGATCGGCTGGCGAAAGGGACTCGTCGTCCGCCAGGTCGTGGGGGAGTCGCTCGCGCAGGGCCTCCTCGGCGGGCTGCTCGGCGTGGCGCTGGGGGTCGGCGCGGCGCTTGCGATCGCCGCGTTCATCCCGCCCCTCGACGCGACCGCCCAGGCGTCGGGCGACGGCGGGTTCTTCGGCCTCGGACGGCTTCTCGGAGGAGCCGGCGAGACGCGGACCGAGACGATCGCGCTGCACGCCGTCGTCGACGCCGCCACGATCGCGCTGGCGCTCGGGCTCGCGGTGCTCGGGGGGCTCATCGCCGGCGCCGTCGGGGCGCTGCGGTCCGCGCGCCTGCGTCCGGCCGACGCGCTGAGGCAGGTGGGCTAGGTGTACGAGCTGACCCAGGTCACCAAGCGCTTCCGGCAGGGCGACGCCGCGATCCTCGCGGTCAACGAGATCGACGCCGCGATCGCCGACGGCGAGTTCCTGGCGATCGAAGGGACGAGCGGCTCGGGCAAGTCCACGCTGCTGCAACTGCTCGGCGGGCTCGACCGCGCGTCGTCGGGCTCGGTGCTCTTCGACGGGCAGAACCTCGGGACGCTGCCCGACCGGCAGCTCGCCGAGCTGCGCCTGCACACGTTCGGCTTTGTGTTTCAGCAGTTCAACCTGATCCCGACGCTCACCGCGTCGGAGAACGTCGAGGCGGCGCTCGCCCCGCTGAAGCTGAAGTCGGGCGAGCGGCGCGCGCGCGCGCACGAAAGGCTGGACGAAGTGGGACTCGGCGCGCGCGCGCAGCACCTACCCTCGCAACTCTCCGGCGGCGAGCAGCAGCGCGTCGCGATCGCGCGCGCGCTCGCCAACGACCCGCGCGTCGTGCTCGCCGACGAGCCGACCGGCAACCTCGATTCCACGACCGGGCAGGAGATCGTCGAGCTGCTCGCGCGCCTAGCGGACGAGCACGGCCAGACCGTGATCCTCGTCACGCACGACGCAGCCGTAGCCGCACGCGCGTCTCGTACCCTCCGGATGCGCGACGGCCGCTTCGACGGCGCCGAGCGCGACGATCTCCTCCCGGACCCGGCGGACTGACCGCCGCCCGCCGCGCTACTCCAAGACGCCGCGCTACTCCAAGACGACGAGCGCAGCGCCGGAGACCGAGGGCGAATGATCCCGCTTCAACGCGCGGGATCTTTCTCCGGCGCAAAGATTCGATCGTCGAACCGCTCGTCGAAAGCGACATCGAGCACTTCCGTCGTCGCGAACTCGACCTCGTCGGTCCGGCAAGAAACGCGCAGCAGGATGCCGCGTTCGGCGTCGACCACGAGCCGGTACTCCTCGGCAATCGGGAAGTTCTCGTAGGAGAACGGATCGATCGTTCTCCAGTCCGTCCACCTGGCGACGGCTTCGATCGTTCCGCGCCCGAGAAGCGTTCCCCGCCCCACCTCCTCGAAAGTGAGCATGTCCAGGAGATCGGATGGTTGGAGCAGCTCGCAGGCCATCGGGTGAAGGAGGACGGCGAGGACGAGCGGCGCAGGCGAGCTGGTTCGAGGGCCTATCCCGGCGATCGCCGTTCCCGCTTGGTGGGCCATCACCTCGGAGCGGCTTCCGCCCGATCCCCACCGGACGCCTCCGTGACGCCCGCTGGTCTCGATGAGCCCGCCTTCCTCATACAACTCTTCGCGAACGGCGTCCGGCAATTGGAGCCAGACACGCCGCTCCTCCTCTTCCACGCCACGTGGCGGCTCCGCGCGCGCGCGCTCGACGAAGGCGGTCACTCCCGGGTTCTCTAAGAACCGAGCGAATCCCGCGAGCATGGCGTCGTGATCGACCCACGCCCGAACCACCAGCCGCACCGAGTGAAAAGCCCCCGGCGCCTCTCTCATCAGAGCAAGGGCACCCATTCAACAATTGAACGATTGAGCATTCGAGGTCCACGCATCGCCAAGAACGCCATCCGTGAAACGCACCTGATGATAGGAGGTTAGAAGCCAGGTCCGGTAACCAAAGCCGCGACACGAGTAACTCAGGCGCAAGTCGCCGCCCGAGTTCTTCGTCGTATCAGTCCAATACACGCGTCTTGACCCGTGGTCCACTTCGTACATGTTACCGGCAAAGGAGCTTACCCGGAGCCACGACTCGACATACAGCATCTGCTCAATACCCAGCTTGCAGTACGTCCTTGACTTCGCCGACGCCTCCAGCGCCTTCTTGGCTCGATGGGGATTATCGCTTCTTCCCCAACACTCGTTGCTAGAACTGCTCAGGGTTGAGTCACCGGAGGGCGGCGACTCCGCCGGATTACCAGGGATAAGAGACTCAATAGCGTAGGCGACGTCATCATTCGAGAAGTTCCCGCATCCTGCCCCCAAGACGCTGAACCCCGCGCTGCCGTCGCAAGAGTCGTATCCAGCATCGCCGTATCCGGCGAGGGCGATGTCGCCATACGCATTACCGCCCACACTAATCGCGGTAACGCCACCGCTTGCATCACCCGTCCCGGCCACGGACACAACGGAACCGTTCGCACAGCTGCCGCCGACTGCGACCATTGCGGTTGCGCAGCCTGTTCCGCTAACGGCGGCCGCATCCCCGGATGAATCGCCGACGCCTCGCACCGTGACCGCGTCGCCGTTCGCACATGTGATCCCGATGGCATAGACGCCGTTGGCGCACCCAATACCGCTCGCGGCGATCTCGCCCGAGGAATCACCGGCACCGCTCACCGCAAGGGTCTCCCCATTCGCACAGCCAACTGCGCTCACGGCGAGGCGCCCTCCGTCGGAGCAACCCGTCGCGGTCGCGGTCGCGGTGCTTCCCGACGCGCAACTCGCACTCAGAGCGTAGCTTCCAGTGGCGCATCCTGTGCCGCTGACCGCGACGCCTTGGCCAGGACCCACCGGAATCGTGTTTGATGCTTCCGCGTTGCCGGTAGTGCTTATGGCAAGAAGACTCCCGCTCGCGTCGCCGCCATTCGAGATGTCGACTTCGCCACCGGGGCTCGTGTAGCCTCGGGTGCTTTGCCCGCTGACCAGGACTAGTGTGGCGGAGCCTTGCGTGATTGAGAGTGTGTATTCCTCACCCTCTGTCACAGCGAAGCCCAACGCGGCGTATTCGACGGACCCCGTGTTGCCGTTGTAAGAGGAAGTCCGATCGATTCCTGGTCCAAGAATTCTCCAGGCGACGTGAGTCTCGGCAAGGACATCTGTCGCATTGCCGAGGATCCCGAACACGCTTGCGACAGGCGCAGCGGCGACAATCGTGCATGATCCGCCAGCATCGTCCGATGTCGCCACGCAAGATGCGGCCGCCGTGGTCGCGAGCGCTCCGCTTCCCCCCACCGTCAAGGTAGTCACTGCGACGACGACGAACAACCGAAAGCGCCACGTCCACATGCTGGTCCCCTCCATGCTCCGCTGCGAGGGCGAGTTCTACATTGGTGTTGCGGATCCCGGCGGACGATAGCGAAATCTGCCAATGTGCGCAAGCCGCGGTTGGCATCCTATATAGGGATGGCACGGACGCTCGATTCGCAGGTCGCCACACTGGGCAAAGACGCGCTACTCCAAGACGACGAGCGCAGCGCCGGACTCGACGTTCTCGCCGGCTTTGACGCCGACGCTTCGCACGGTGCCGTCGCGCGGGGCGTTGATGTGGTTCTCCATCTTCATCGCCTCCAGGACGACCAGCAGATCCCCGGCCTTCACGTCGTCGCCTTCCTTCACCGCCGTCTTGACGATCGTACCCTGCATCGGCGCGCGCACTTCTTCGGCGCCGCCGCCGTGGTGAACCTTCGTCTCGGCGACCGGTGGGGCGGGTTTTGCGCGGGCGCCGTCCGCGGCGGCGAAGCCGCCGAGCCCGTGGATCTCGACCTCCAGCCGCTTGCCCGCGACCTCGACGGTGACCGGACGCGGCGGGGGAACGGGCTCGGCCGGGACGGGCGCCGGCTTCGGCACGGTGAACGCGCTGAGGTCCATCGACTTCTCGACGTAGGCGGTGTGGACCTCGCCGGCGACGAAGGCCGGGTCTTCAAGCATGAGCCGATGGAAGGGGATGAGCGTGCGGACGCCTTCGATCTCGTACTCCGCGAGCGCGCGCAGCAGCCGGGCGCGCGCCTGCTCGCGATCGGCGCCCCACGCGATCACCTTCGCGATGAGCGAGTCGTAGGTGCGCGGGATCTCGGTGAACGCGCCGAAGCCGGCGTCGACGCGGATGCCGGGCCCGCTCGGCTCGCGATAGTGGCCGATGCGCCCGGGGGCGGGCAGGAACCGCCCCTTCGAGGCGTCCTCGGCGTTGATGCGGACCTCGATCGCGTGGCCGCGCGGCTCGACCTCTTCGAACGGCAGCGCTTCGCCGGCTGCGATGCGGATCTGCCAGGCGGCGAGGTCGATCCCGGTCACCAGCTCGGTGACGGGGTGCTCCACCTGCAGCCGTGTGTTCATCTCCATGAAGTAGAAGCCCTCGCGATCCTCGTCGAGCATGTACTCGACCGTGCCGGCGTTGACGTAGCCGACCTCGCGCGCGACCGCGATCGAGGACTCCGCGATGCGCGCGCGCACCTCGGGCGAGACCACCGGCGAGGGGGACTCTTCGACGAGCTTCTGGTGGCGGCGCTGTGCCGAGCAGTCGCGCTCGCCGAGGAAGAGCACGGTCCCGTGCGCGTCGGCGAGGATCTGCGCCTCGACGTGGTGCGCGTTGGACAGGTAGCGCTCGATGTAGATCTCGTCGCGTCCGAACGCGAGCTTCGCCTCGCGCTGCGCGCCTTCGACCGCCGACTCGACGTCTTCGGCCGAGCGGACGACCTTGAACCCGCGCCCGCCCCCGCCGAAGGCGGCCTTGATCGCGATCGGGAAGCCGTGCTCGGCCCCGAACGAGCGCACGTCGTCGAGGGACGTCACCGGGTCGAGCGTGCCCGGCACGAACGGCGCGCCGGCTCGCTCCGCGACCCGGCGCGCGCTGATCTTGTCGCCCATCGCGTCCATCGCGGCCGCGGGCGGCCCGATGAACGCGATTCCCGCCGCATCGCACGCGCGGACGAAGTCGGCGTTCTCGGATAGGAAGCCGTAGCCCGGGTGGATCGCTTCCGCGCCGGCGGCTCGGGCGGCGTCCAGGATGCGCTCGACGTTCAGATACGACTCGGCCGGCGGAGGCGGGCCGATGTGGAGGGCCTCGTCGGCCATCCGCACCCACAACGCGTCCCGATCGACGTCGGAGTAGACGGCGACCGAGCCGACGCCGAGGTCGCGGCACGCGCGGATCACGCGCACGGCGATCTCGCCCCGGTTGGCGATCAAGACCTTGGAGAACATGCGCGCGCCAGGGTAGCAACGCGCGCATGCGGGCGGGCACGGCTCCGTCCGGCGATCCCTTCGCGACGAAGCCACGCGGAGTATGATCCGCGCCCATGCGAGCCCGCTACGCGTTCATGATCCTCCCGCTGGTCCTCGGCGCGTGCGCCGAGGGCACGATCGTCGGCTCCTCGACGTCGCCGAGTCCGAGCGTCAGCGCGAGTCCGACGACGGGTCCGGCCGAACGTCGCCCCAAGCCCGAGATCGTGATCCCGGATGCGGACCCGCCGGCCACGCTTCAGGTCGAGGATCTCGAAGTCGGCACCGGCGCGGAGGCGAAGCTCGGCGCGCAGGTGACGGTCGACTACGTCGGCGTGCTGTATGCCGACGGGACGGAGTTCGACTCCTCGTTCGAGCGCGACACGGCGACGTTCGGGCTCGACCAGGTGATCCCGGGGTGGACCCAGGGAATCCCCGGCATGCGCGTGGGTGGCCGCAGGCAGCTCACCATTCCCCCAAGCCTGGCCTACGGCGAGCAGGGGAGCCCGCCGGTGATCCCGCCGAACGCCACGCTGATCTTCATCGTCGACCTCATCGACGTGTTCTACCCGCCGCCGCCCTCGCCCTCGTCCTCCTGACCTGCGCCGTTCCTGAACTACCCAGCCCGATCTGGGTCTGAGCCTCGCCGCGTTTGAGCGGTCTTCCGTCTACCGCCGCCGAGCCGTGGACCGCACCCTTGTGTCATGACCGGCACAAGGAGGAACGACATGAGCAGCACCGCGATCGGTCCGCACGAGGACCGTGAGGTCGACGTGCTCGGCACGTGGTTTGCACGGCTCGGCAGCGTCGCCGTGATGATCGGCGCCGCGTTCGGCTTCAAGTACGCCGTCGACCAAGGGGTCATCGGGCCGTCGCTGCGGGTCCTGATCGGCGTGGCCGCCGCGACGGCGTTCGTCGGCTGGGGCGAGTGGGCACGCCGCAGGGGGTGGGCGCGCTTCTCGCAAGCCGTGCAGGCCGGCGGGATGGTGCTCTACGTCCTGTCGATCTGGGCAAGCTCCGAGCTGTACGGCTTCATCGAAGCGCCGGTCGCGCTGGGTCTGCTGTCGCTGGTGACGATCGGGACGACGGCGCTCGCGTTGCAGCACCGATCCGAAGCGCTCGCCGTGCTCGCGGCGATCGGCGCGTACCTCAACCCGCTGATCGCCGGCACGCAGGACTCGTCGCCGATGACGGTGTACGGCTACGCGCTCGTCGTCGGGGCGGGCCTGCTGTTCCTGGCGATGGCGAGGGACTGGCACCGGCTCGGCTATGTCGCCTTCGCCGGCACGTGGAGCCTGTTCGCGCTCGGCGTCATGGACGCGCCCTCCGGCGTGGCCCTGGCCTACGTCGGCGCGGTCGGAGGGATGTTCGCGCTGTCGCACCTCGTGCGAGCGTCGACGCGCGGCGTGCGGTCCGGCCCCTGGGATCTTCCGCTCGTGCTGCTGAACGCGGCGGCCGTCTTCGGCTTCGGGGTCTCGGCCGCTGGCGAGCCGGGCGTCTTCACCGTCGTGCTCGCCGTGGCGTGCTTCGTCGCCGCCGTCTCCGCGCGGCAGCCCGACGTCGCGGACCCGGGCCTCGCGCGTGCCTACACGGCGCTCGGGGCGGGGTTCCTCGTCGTCGCCGTCCCGCTGCACTTCAACGGGCCGTGGATCGTGACGGCGTGGGCGGTGCAAGGCCTCACGCTGCTCTGGCTCGGACGTTCGGAGCGGATCGCCGTCATGGTGCCCTCCGGCGTGAGCCTGCTCGGCCTGGCGGCGCTGTGGGCGGGCGCGTACTTCGGCGACGTGGGCTACCGTCCGGACGGCCTTCTGCTCACGGTCGAGTCGTTCACGCTCGGAATGCTGGCCGCCGCGTTCCTCGCCGGTTCGCTCGCGCTGGCGCGGTCGGATCAGCCGTCGCAACGCGACCTCGCGCCGATCATGGGCGTCGCGGGCACGATCGGTGTGCTGGTGTGGTGGACGCTCGAAGCGACCTCGGCCGTCGCGCGAGCGGGAGTCGCCGACCCCGAGACCGCGACGCAGTTCGCGATCACGATCGCGTGGGCGTCGCTGGCGACCGTGCTCGTCGTCGCGGGCGTGGTCGCGCGGGCCCGCGTGGTGCGGCTCCAGGGCGTGATCCTGTTCGCCGTCGTCGTGGTGAAGCTCGTGCTGGGAGACGTATGGCTGATGCCGACGTCCTACCGGTTCATCGCCTTCACCGGCCTCGGGGCCGCGTTCCTCACCTGCTCGCTGCTCTACAACCGCCTGCGGGAGGCCATCCTCGGAAGCGACCCTGACCGCGTCGAAGGGCAGGACCGCATCGAGGAGCCCGAGCGCGTCTGAGCGCGCGAGCGCGTAAGCTCCGCGGCTATGAGCAAACCAGTGAAGGTCGGCTCGGCCGCGGAGCTTGCGCCCGGGACCGTGACCGGAGCCGGCCGGTACGCGGTCGGCAATGCCGCCGGCGAACGCTTCGCGGTGACCCGGCGGTGCCGCCACCTGATGGCCGACCTGGCGAACGGGACCATCGATTCGAAGGGCTGCCTGGTGTGCCCGTGGCACGGCTCGCGATACGACGTGTCCACGGGGCGCATGGTGAGGGGCCCGCAAGGAGTCTTCGCGAAGATTCCCGGGCTCGGCGCGGCGTTCATCGCCTACACCAGGGTCGTGCCGCTCGGGCGGGCGCAGGTCGAGGTTCGGGACGGCGACGTCTACCTCGTGTAACCGCGGACCCGGGCGGCGATGCCGCCGGATCGGCGGTCACGGGTTAGCCTTGGTCGCATGACGGCGGGGGAAATCGACGTCTCGATCGTGCTGCCGGTGTTCAACGAGCGCGGACACCTGCACGAGGAGATCGCGCGCATCCGGTCTTCGATGGACGCGTCGTCGCTCGCCTACGAGATCGTGGCGATCGACGACGGCTCGACCGACGGCAGCGGCGACGAGATTCGCTCGATCGAGGGCATCCGCGTGATGGGCTTCGCGCGCAACCGCGGGTCGGGCGCGGCGCGCAAGGCAGGGACGCGCGCGGCGCGCGGGCGGGTCGTGGTGTGGACCGACGTCGACATGACCTACCCGAACGACGAGATCCCTCGGCTGGTCAAGGAGCTGGAGGGCTACGACCAGGTCGTCGGCGCCCGCACGTCCGAGAAGGGGACGCTCAAGCTGCTGCGCGGGCCCGCGAAATGGCTGATCCGGCGGCTCGCGAGCTACCTGGTGCGCACGCCGATCCCCGACCTCAACTCCGGCTTCCGCGCGTTCCGTCGCGAGGTGGCGGCGCAGTACTTGCACCTGCTGCCGCAGGGCTTCTCGTGCGTGACGACGATGACGATGACCTTCCTGGCCAACGGCTACTCGGTCCACTACATCCCGATCGACTACGCCGAGCGGGCCGGCAACTCCAAGTTCCATTGGTGGGTCGACACGAAGCGCTACCTCGGCCAGGTCGTGCGGCTCGTGATGTCCTACGCGCCGCTGCGCGTGTTCGTACCGGTCGGCCTCGCCCTGCTGCTGATCGGCAGCGGGAAGCTCGTCTTCGACATGGTCGACAAGGACTTCCGCGTGGCGACCAACACGCTGCTGCTGCTGTTCGCCTCCGTGCAGGCCTTCGCGATCGGGCTCGTCGCAGACCTGGTCGTGCACCGCACGAAGCCGCGGGACGAGGTCGAGCCGGCCTCGGTGTAGATGCGGGTCCTGTTCTTCGGCACCTACGACGCGGACCGGCACCCCCACGTTCGAGTCCTCATGGAGGGGTTCCGCGACCTCGGCGACGAGGTGATCGAGTGCAACGAGCCGCTGGGTCTGAGCACCCGAGAGCGTGTGGGGATCCTGCGGCGGCCGTGGCGCGCGCCGCTGCTGGCGGCGCGCGTGCTGTCGCGGTGGACCCGGCTCCGGCGGCGCGCGCGCGCGATGGCCGTCCCCGACGTGGTCGTCGTCGGCTACCTGGGCCACTTCGACGTGCACCTTGCCCGCCGGCTGTGGCCGCGCACGCCGCTCGTGCTCGACCACATGATCTTCGCGCGCGACACGGCGCTCGATCGGGGCGTGCGGTTCGGGCCGGTCGTGTGGCTGCTGGGGCTGATCGACGGCGCCGCCCTGCGCGCGGCCGACCTAATCGCCGTGGACACCGACGAGCACGCGGCGATGGTCCCGCCGGCGTTGCGCTCGCGCGTCGTCGTCGCGGCGATCGGCGCAACCGCTCGCTGGTTCCGCGACCCGACCGCCGGCGCCGGTGAGCCGCTCTCGGCGATCTTCTACGGCTCGTTCGCGCCGCTGCAGGGCGGGCCGGTCATCGGAGAGGCGATCGCACGGTGCGCGGAGCTGTGCCCCAGCGTGCGCTTCACGATCGTCGGGCACGGGCAGGACCTCGCGGCGACGCGCGCGCGCACGGCGGCCAACCGCTCCGTCGTCTGGCGGGACTGGATCGACCCGGCCGAGCTTCCCGCCGCCGTCGCCGCGCACGACGTGTGCCTGGGCATCTTCGGGACGAGCCCCAAGGCGTCGCGCGTCGTGCCGCACAAGGTCTTCGAAGGAGCGGCCGCGGGGTGCGCGATCGTGACCGCGGACACGCCGCCCGCGCGGCGCGCGCTCGGCGACGCGGCCGTGTTCGTGCCGCCGGGCGACGCGAGGGCGCTCGCCGAGGCGATCGAGCGCCTTGCCGCCGACCCGGCCGCGGTGCGAGACCTGCGGCGCGCCGCCTTCGCCCGCGCGACGGAAGCGTTCGCCGGCGCCGCGGTCGTCGCGGGGCTCCGCGAGCGGCTCTCGCGAGAGGCCGCGCGGTGAAGCCGCCGCTGACGGCGGGCGCGTGGCTCCGCTACGACGCGATCATGAGCGCGCTCGACGGCGCGCCCGAGGTCCGCTCGATCCTGGAGGTCGGGTGCGGGCTCGGCGCGCTCGGCGCGCGGCTCGCCCGCCGCTTCGACTACACCGCGGTCGAGCGCGACGAGCGGTCGGCGTCGGTCGCGCGCTCGCGGATCGAGCCGCTGGGCGGGCGCGTGGTGACCGGCGACATCGAGCAGCTCGGCGACGCGGAGACCTTCGACGCCGTGTGCGCCTTCGAGGTGCTCGAGCACGTCGACGACGACGGGGCCGCGCTGGCGGCGTGGCGGGCGCGCCTGTCGCCGCGCGGACTGCTGGTGCTGAGCGTGCCGGCGTTCCAGCGACGCTTCGCGCCCTGGGATGCGAAGGTGGGGCACCTGCGCCGCTACGAGCCCGACGCGCTCGCACGGCTCGTGGAGGGGAGCGGGTTCACCGACGTCCGATGGCGCCTGCACGGGTTCGTGCTGGGCGAGGCGCTGGAGGCCGTCCGCAACCGGATCGCCGCCCGGCAGGAGACGGGCGGGACCACCGGCGAGCGGACGGCGGCGAGCGCCCGCGTGCTGCAACCGCCGGCGTGGCTCGGCCCCGCGACGTGGCTCGCGACCGCGCCGTTCCGTCTCGTGCAGCGGACGCCGGCGGGCGCGGGGCGCGGGATCGGGATCGTGGTCGGAGCGCGCCGCGATGACTGAGCACCGTCGCCGCGTCGTCCGAACGGTGTTCGGTCTGGTGTCGCTCGCCTTCGTCGCGATCGCCTTCCAAACGGCGCTCGGCCGATACGAGGGCTCGGTGGTGCCCGCGTGGCCGGCGATCGGGGCCGCGACCGTCCTGGTGGGCGCGGGGATCTCCTTCGGCGCGCGCGGCTGGGCGGACCTCCTGGGAACGCGGGATCGCGCGGTCGTGTCGGGGTTCCTGCTCGCGCAGCTCGGCAAGTACGTCCCGGGGGGCTTCTGGCAGCACGCGGGACAGGTGGGGACGGCGGCGGCGGCGGTCCCGGTGTCCAAGGCCGTCGCCGCCGTCCCGATCCAAGCGCTCGTGTACGTCGCGGCCGCGGGCGCCGTGGGGGCGTGGTACGGCCTGTTCGCCGCCGGGGCCGCGGGCTGGGTGCGGCTGGCGACCATCGCGTCCGCGGTGCTCGTCCTGCTGATCTGGCGGCGGTGGATGGACTTGCTGCTTCGCCTCGGCGGGCGGCCCGGCGCGAAGGCGCGCGCGCTCCTTCCCCCGCAGCGGGCGATCACGCGCTCGTTCACCTGGAGCGTCGGGACGCTCGTGGCGAGCGGAGCGGGCTTCGCCGCGCTCGCGACCGCGGTCGGCGCGACGGAGTCGTTCTTGGGCGCGACGGCGGCGTTCGCGCTCGCGTGGGCGGCCGGTTTCCTCGCGCTGCCCTTCCCGGCCGGGATCGGCGTTCGCGAAGCGGTGCTGACCGCGCTCGTCGGGCCGGCGGCGCCGGTGCTCGCCGCGGCCATCGCGCACCGGCTGGTCACGATCGCTGCCGAGGCGATCGCCGTCGGCCTCAGCCGGTTGTTCCTGCGTCCGCGCGCGTGACGCGGTAGACCGAATAGATCAGCGAATCGTCGATCGGCGTAAAGACGAAGCCGGCTTCTTCCATCACCGTTCGATAGCGATCGAGTTCGTCGCCGTCGAAGTCGTCGACCCACGCGACCGGAATGCCCGCGTCGTGGACCGTATGCAGAACGTCGATGAGCCGGTCTGAATCGGGCAGGGTGCGCCACGGACCTTCGGGCCCTCGTGGGATCGGCGTTGTGTTGTCGTTGAGATAGGAAAGGATCAGGGTGTCGCGGACCGGGAACAGCCCCTTGTCCGCCATTCGCGTCATTACGATTGCATCCTCCGGTACGAGCCGCTCGACGCGGTCTCGCAGCATGGTGATCCATGCGGTCGCGGCACGCTGGCGCATGATCCCCTGCGGCCCGATGATTGCCGTTTCCAGGCATGCGACTGCGAGGAGGACGCCGATCCAGGCCAGCGGCCGGATTCGGAGCCCACGCTCGAGCACCGCGCGCACGCCGAGCGCGGTCCACAGCCCCAGCGGCGCGAGGAGGTATCGGAACAGCGACGCGTTCACGACGACGGAGTCCGACCCATTCGTCGACTGCGGCAGGTGGAACGCGGCGAGCAGGATCGTCCCGGCGAGCAGGCTCAGCACAAGACCACGATCAGCTTCGTGGCGCAAGGCCGCCCGGAGACCAAGGCCGAGCCCGATCAACTGCGGCAGCCAGATGGTGGGCAGCACCACGGCATAGAGGACGAGGTGATTTACGAGCGCGAATGGCTGGAACCAGGTCGTGTCGGCAAAGTTGAGCGTCTCGCTCTGGAGCCGCAGCGTCAGCTCGTAGCCGGTCGTCGTAGGCGAGCCGTACGTAAGTTGGTTGAACACGAGGATGACGGCCAGGGAGGCGCCGGCGACGAGCGCGACCGTCGCCAGGTGACGTGCCGGAGGTCGCTTCTTGACGAGGAGAAACACAGCCGGAGGTAGCGCCATCAAGACTGCGGGATACCGGAACAAGATCGCGGCGCCGATACAGACCGAGGCCGTCATGAGGTCGCCGAACCGCTCCCCTCGCCAGTAGCGTACGAAGGCGACCATCGCGCCCAGCATCGACAGCGCCGAGAGCGTGTCGCCCGCAACGGTCGGCGTCGCGGCCACAATCAGCGAGGGATGGGCGAGCCACAGCACGAACGCCACGGTGCCGGCCATTCGCGCGGCTGAGCGCGGCCCGGCGCGCGCCGGCGTGGCAAGAAGGTGCTCGGCGAGCCAGGCGACCAGGAATGCCGAGCCAACCGCCGCTAGCGGCGTGGCTATCGCAACTAGTGGCATCCACAGTGCGGCCAGCAGCGCGTAGAAAAGCATCGTCCCTGCGAAGTCCTGCGGAACGATGTCGCCGTTCACTCGTGCGGCGTCGCGAGGCGTCAGCGCCCGCGCGATGTCCGGAGGCAACGTGTCCGCGTACCGCAAGGGTTGGCGGAACCAATGCCCCTCGGCGGCGCGGTCGACCAGCACCAAGCCGACGGACTCGCGCGGGGTGTTGGTGGGCCCCGGCTCGTTCCAGGGCCGAGGGATGGCGAAGAGGTAGAAGAGGAAGAACCCGGCGGCAAGCAGGAGCCGAATGCGCTTGTGCGCGAATCCTCTTCGGGCCCGAGCGGCCTGAGGCGTTGTGTCGTCGGCTTGGGTCGGAGCTTGTTGATCCATCACCGTCACGAGTCTAAGGACCGTCGCGCTCGCCGGGGGGAAGCGTGATTCTAAAGAGCAGGGGATCCTCGGCCCACGCAGCGACGTCGAGCCCGAGGGCGGAGGCAGATGCCCGGTAGAAGGCGAGGGTTTCCGGGGAGAAGTCCGCCAGCAGGTAGAGCGCATGCCCTCGCAGCAAAACTTGCTTCGCAACCGCCGTGAGTCGATCCGGATCGGGAAGCACATCCCATGCGTACGCATCGCGCGTCGTCCGACCTCGTGGCGCCCCGCTTGCGAGCCGGCTCAGGCTGAGCGTCGAGCGATCCGGGAACAGATACCGATCGCCGATCCGAGTCATCACGAACGCGTCGCTCTCCGTCGAGCGAAGGACGGCGCTCCGGATATCGGCTTGCTCGGCAATCACATGCGATCGGGTCGACGTCCCGACGGGTCCGTGGATCGTCGCATCGACTCCGAGCAACGCGAGCCCACCACACGCTGCGAGCAGGAGGCTCGGCCATCGAGCCGTCGCCTGAAGGCCGGCGGCCAGCAGCAGCAGCCCGATTGCGATCGTCGGAAGCGCGTAGCGCGCGAAAGAGGCGTTCATGGCGGGGGCCGCCCATCCCCACGTCGGTCGCCCGACGTATGTGAGCGACGAAGCCACAACCGCCAGGCACGTGAAGATCCACGGCCTCCTTTCAGGATGACGGCGGAGCATCCGGACCCCAACGACGAATCCCACAACGGCGGGCAGGAGGACCAGCGGCTGGTGGACGAGGTAGTTCTCGGCGTGACCGAGCGCCGCACGGGGCTCGAAGCCGAGGAAGCCTGCTCGGGTGAAGACGCCTTCTCCGCCCGGGAGTGCTCCAGCCACGCCGTAGCCCGTGGTGAATGCGTTCCCGTAGACGATTGCGTTGAACGTGCTGATTGCGGCCGCAACGGCAGCGGCCGCAAGCGCGCCGCCGATCAGATGAGGTTTCCTGACCCACCCCGTTCGCAGGGCGCCGACGCCGAGGACGGCGGCGATGACGGCCGCCGGGTAACGGAGGAGCGTGGCCGCCGCCAGCGACGCCGTGAGCAAGGCGAAATCCTTCGTCGAGCCGGTGCGGGCGAAGCGAACGAATCCAAGGATGCCGAGCTCGACCGCAACGAGGGTGAGGACGCCCGAGTCCACGATCCACGTGGCGTTGGTAGCCAGCGCGGGGGCGCTCAGCCAGATGCCGAAGAGGGCGAGCCCCATGCGTGACTCCGCTTCGGTCCTGGGCGCACGCCACGAGACGTCGGTCTCACCCGGTCGTGCCGATAGCTCCGCCCACAACTGGACGAGAAGGAACGCGCTGACCACTGCCGCGATCGGGACGACCACGGTGACGAGCGGGTCCCAGACGGCGAACAGGACGACGTACAGCCCGAAGACGCCGACGAAGTCCTGAGGGGCCACACGACCATCGACGAGGGCGGTGTCGCGCGGTGCAAGAGCCGCCGCGATGTCTGCGGGCAATCCTTCGGCGGGCACGTCAATGCTCGCGCCGGCACCGTCCGCCGCCTGCCGGGCGAAGACGTATCCGATCGACTCACGCGGACTGTCGCTCAGTGGACGTCCGGGCCAGGGGCGGGGGAGCAGCAGCATGTACCAGCCGAAGGCGATCACCCCCACAGCGATCATCGTCGCTGTGCGGATGGTGCGGGCGGGGGTCGGGGAGCTGCTCATGCCGACGTGGTCTCCGCCGCGGGCGTGACGGACGATCTCGCGGGCTGAGCCAGCCAGTCGGACAGTCCGAGGACGAGCATGGAGTACAGGGGAAGCGCGTACCCCAGAAGCTGCTCAGGAGCCGAGATTCCGGAAACGAGGCCCGAAAGCCCAGGCGGCTCACCCAGCAGGACGAGAGCGCCCGCGATCATGGCGAGCTTCGTAGCGATCCCGCTGGAGCGAAGTCTTGTGCGGAGCGCCAATGCCGCAGCCGGAATCGCGAGTACGAGATAATGCTCCCAGAACAGCGGTGATGCGAGCAACATCCACGGCACCGTTGCCCAAAACAAGTCGCTGGTTCCTCGTGCGGGACTTCTCCAAGCCGCCACGAGGGCGGCGAGCGTCAGCAAGGCGCCCGCCACAGCCGCGAGAGCGGGAAGGTTTGCGATCCCGTACCCCCAGGGGTTTTCGGTCAACCACCGGTAGGGCAGCGCCGACAAGGAGCTGTTCATGGGCGCCGATCGCCAGAAAGAGACGTTGTCGCCGCCGGCCGTCCGCAGGAAGTCCCCGAGGGAAGTGCCGCCCGCCAGCCCGACGCCCACGACGGTGAAGGCGAGCGCAGAGCCCGCGTGCCACGCCGCAGCACGAAACCTTCGCTGCCGGAGCAAGGGGAGGAGCAGAACCAGCGGAATCACGCGTAGAGCCGTTGCCAGGCCAAGCGCTATCCCGGCGCCGGCGTCGCGATCTCTCTTCAGCGCTCGCCATGCCCCCACGAACAGCAGCAGGAGAACTGCGTGCGACTGTCCGAGTTGCAGGTGCCGGTAGACCGTTGGGATCAGGAGCGAAGCGAGCCCGACCATCGCCGCAAACCACCGGCTCGTTCCGTTCGAGCGAGCGAACCAGCCAAAGGCCAGCGCGAACATCAGTGCGTTCGCGATCAGCCACACCACGCGGGCGTCCGCGTATCTCAGTGCGGTGATCGGAGTCATCAGGACGATGTGCAATGGCGTGTGGGGGTTCACCTGGCCGTCCGGCACCCAGTGGTATCCCCTCCACCCCTCTCCGACGTGGAGATCGAGGAGTCGCGCGGTCGGCTGGTACGGGCTCCCGCCCCGACGAACTTCCGAGGCGGATGCATAGTCCTGAGAGAGATCATCCGTCCAGCCACCTTCGAGCGCAACGCGGTTGCGAGCTGCTTCGGGTACCGGCTCTTCGATCCAACGAGCGGCGAGCCTGCCTACCTGCACGGCGCCGAGCAAGGCGATGAGAGCGACGGCCACGACGTACCGCTTTCCCACGAGCCTCAGGATAGTCGCGTGAATGGGGCTATCCTCGGTGGATGCCCAAGCCGACCGGGTTTCGTGAGGCGTTCGAGCGGGCGCTCGACGGCATCTCGCCCCGGGCGGTCGTGATCGAGGTTACCGGCTCGACGAACGACGACGCGCGCGCGCTCGGGCGGGAAGGCGCGCCGCACCTCACGGTCGTCGTGACGAACGAGCAGCGCGCCGGCCGCGGCCGGCTCGGCCGAGCCTGGGTCGCCCCGCCGGGCACGAGCCTGCTCGCCTCGTGGGTCGCGCGCCCCGCCCTGCCGGTCGAGCGGTGGCCGCTCGTCCCGCTGCTCGCCGGCGTCGCGGCCGCGGAGGCGATCGAGGCGCGCACGAACGTGGCGCCGTCGCTCAAGTGGCCCAACGACCTCCTGGCCGGCGAGCGGAAGCTCGGCGGGATCCTCGTCGAGGCCGAGCTGCCGGCGTTCGTGGTCGTGGGGCTCGGGGTGAACGTCGGCCAGACCTCGTTCCCGACCGGCCTCGCGGCGACGAGCATCGCGATGGAAGGCGGAGTGCGGCTCGACCGGGCGGACCTGATGGCCGCCACGCTGGCCGCGTTCCAGCGAGCGCTGGAGGAGCCCGAGGCCGCCCTCGATCGCTACCGCGCGCGTTGCGCGACGCTGGGCACGACGGTCCGCGTCGAGCGGACGGCGGCCGAGCCCGTCCAGGGCGTGGCGCGCGCGATCGACGAGATCGGCGGGCTCGTCGTCGAGGCCGCGACCGGCGAGGTCACGGTGACGGCCGGCGACGTGATCCACCTCCGCTGAGCGGGGCGGCTCCCGGGCCCAGGCGCTCAGGCCAGGATCACGATCGTCTTCGTCTGGACGAAGAAATCGCTCCCGTCCTTCTGGCTCTGCTCGAACGCTTCGAGCATCCAGGTCTCGGGCGCGTCGACCGGCGGCAGCCGCAGCTCGATCGACCAGTCGCCTCGATCGGGCGCGCCGATGCCGGCGGTGGTGAACGTCCGGCGCGCGATCGCGCCGCTCGGGCTGCGGAGCCGAATGCCGACCGTGGCCTCGAACACCGAGGCGGTCCCCGACACGGTGATCGTTCCCGCCAGGCGCGATCCCTCGGCCGGCTCGTCGATCGTGATCGGCTCCAGCGCGTCTTCCTTCCGCGTCAGGGGCAGGTCGCCGAAGGACGCGTTGCCCCACCAGTCGTCGATGCTCCGGCCGTTGGACGCGGTGCCCTCCGTCTCGCCCTCGACGGTGAAGGCCGCCTCGTCCACGCCGGGCAGCGACAGGAGCGTCCAGACGATCTGCTGGATCGCCGGAGTCTCGCGGCCGGCGCCGATGTGGGCGGCGAGCACGTCGGAGTCCCAGTCGACGGTCGCGACGCCGTCGGTCACGGTCACGCCGCGCACGTGGACCGTGGCCGGAAAGGCCGTGAACAGGTCGGGGTCGGCGGGCTCGCCGGCGATCGCTTCGCGCACGGCGGCGCCGGGGTCGCCGGCGGGCACGATGGTGTGGGTCTCCGGCGACACGTACGTCCGGCCGCCGAACTCGAGGAGGTAGTAGACCGTCGCGAGCCCGCCCTCCGGCGTGGACGCCGGCACGGGGGCCGGCGAGGCCGTCGCCGAGCCGGTCGGCTCGGGCGTGATCGGGGTGCAAGCCAGCGCGACCAGCAAGCCGGCCGCCGTCATGCGTCGCACCACGACCTCCTCCCTTCGCCGTCCCGAGACTCTACCCGGCGCTCACGCTACGCTCGGCGCGCCATGGAAGCCTGGGAGAGCTGGCTCGGGGAGCGCAGGCTCGCCGTCGTGGCGACCGCCGGCGCCGACGGCATGCCCCACGCGGTGCCCGTCGAGGTCGTCGTCGACGCGGGGAAGGCCTACGTCTGGTGTCGCGCTTCTTCGGTCAAGGCGCGGCAAGCCGCGCGCTCGGGCACGGCGGCGATCGTCGCCTACAAGAACCTGGACTTCGTCCTGCTGCGCGGGACCGCTCGCATCCTCACCGCGTCGGACCCCTCGTACGAACGGCTCACGAACGCCTTCCTCGCCAAGTACGAGCGCACCGAAACCTACGGCAACGACGCCCTCATCCAGATCACCCCCGAGCGCATCAGCGCCCGAACCTAGGACCGGACCTCGACGATCACGTGGTAGCCGAAGCGGCGGAGCGGGGGGGCCCAGCGGTAGATCGCCCGGTCGAGCCACGCGAAGAAGCGCGCGAGCCACAGCGCGCGCCGATAGCGCAGCACGTTGCGGCTGATCAGCCCGAAGAAGCGAAAGTCGGGGTAGTGCAGCGTGACCGACGAGAACAGGCGCCGGATCGCGGCGTAGTCGCGCGCGACGAGGGGGTGCTCGTCGATCGTGCCGAGCCGCGCCACGCCGAACCGGCCGGTGAGCTTCTCGCGGGCCAGACGAAGCAGCGGGTTCGTCACCTGGTTCTCGATGAAGATCGCGCGGCCTCCCGGCTTCATCAGCCGCTTCACCTCGCGTAGCGCCGCCTCGACGTCGACGTGGTGCAGGATCGAAGCGCCGACGACCGCGTCGAAGCAACCGTCGTCGAGCGGCAGCCGCTCCATCACCGACACGATCCCGTCGGGCGGCGCGATGTGCGCGCGCGCCGCGCGCGCGCGCATGAGGCGGACGCTCGACGGCGACAGGTCGAAGCCGACGACGTGGCCGGCCTCGGGCGCGATCCGGTTCGCCAGGTCGCCGGCGCCGCACCCGCAGTCCAGGATCCGCAAGCCCGTAGCCGATCCGAGCCGCCGCAGCAGGAACGCCATGTGCTCGGTCGGCGGCGGCGGCTCGGCTTCGAACTGCGCTTCGCTTGAGGCGTCGAAGAACGCTTGCTCGCGCGCGAGGTGCTCGTCGGCCACGGCGCGCAGGGTAGCATCGGGCGCATGGACTTCCGGTTCTCCGACGAGCAGGAGGCGTTTCGCGGCGTCGTGCGCGACTTCGCCGAGCGCGTGATCGCGCCGCGCGCCGAGGAGATGGACGCCTCGGGCGAGTTCCCCGTCGACGTCGTGCTGGAGATGGGCAAGCTCGGCTTCTTCGGGCTGCCCTTCCCCGAGGCCTACGGGGGGATGGGCGCCGACTTCACGACGCTGTGCATCGCGATCGAGGAGCTTGCGCGGGTCGACTCGTCCATGGCGATCACGCTGGAGGCCGGCGTCGGCCTGGGCGCGATGCCGCTGTTCCTGTTCGGGACCGAAGAGCAGAAGCAGACCTGGCTCGTGCCGCTCGCGCGCGGGGAGAAGATCGCCGGCTTCGGACTGACCGAGCCGGAGGCGGGCTCGGACTCGGGCAACACGCGGACCACCGCGACGCTCGACGCGGGGGAGTGGCGAATCGACGGGACGAAGGCGTTCATCACCAACGTCGGGACGCCGATCAGCCAGCACGTGACGATCACCGCGCGCACGGGCGACAACGAGATCTCCAACGTCATCGTCCCGTGCGGCACGCCGGGCTTCGCCGTCGGGGCGCTTTACCGAAAGATGGGCTGGCACGCTTCCGACACGCGCGAGCTGTCCTTCGACGATTGCCGCGTCCCCGAGGAGAACCTGCTGGGCGTTCGCGGCGAGGGCTTCAAGAACTTCCTGATCATCCTGGACGCCGGGCGCGTGGCGATCGGGGCGCTCGGCGTCGGGCTCGCGCAAGGGTGCTTGGAGATGAGCCTCGCCTACGCGAAGGACCGCAAGCAGTTCGGCCGCCCGATCGCCGGCAACCAGGCGATCGCGTTCAAACTTGCCGACATGGGAGTCAAGGCCGACCTCGCGCGGCTCGCCGTCTATCGAGCCGCGTGGATGCACGACCGGGGCGTCCCGTTCAAGCGCGAGGCCTCGGTGGCGAAGCTGTACTCGTCCGAGATCGCCAACGAGATCGCTCGCGAGGCGATCCAGATCCACGGCGGCTACGGCTTCATGGACGAGTTCGCCGTCTCCCGCTTCTACCGCGACGCCAAAGTGCTGGAGATCGGCGAAGGAACGAGCGAGGTCCAGCGCATCCTGATCGCCCGCTCGCTCCTGGGCGAATAGAGCGGCTCAGGTCGGGAGGTCCAGGGGCAGCCCGTCGCCGTCCGGCAGTCCGCCGGCGTCTTCGACGACGAAGCGCGTCTTGGTGAACTCGTTCGAGTCGTAGGTCTGCTGCATCAGCAGCCCGATGACGGCGAAGGTCAGCAGGCCGGCGAGCGCGCCGCCGATCATGCGCTTCCAGCGCCCCATCGACACGACGAGCCCTCCCGCGAGCCCGCCGGCGAGCGCGAGCGCCGCGAGCTTGAGCGCGAAGGCGCGCACCGCGTCCTTGCCCTCCCGGCCGAAGAATCGGTTCAGCTCGTAGGGGTCGGCGAGCAACCGCTGGTCGGAGGTCACGAGCCCGGCCACCGACAGGCCGACGATGGTCGCGCGCGCGGTGATCGGCGAGGCGTGGGTCCCCGCCTCGGCGTGCTGGCGCGGCAGCTCGTCGAAGCCGCCCTCGGGCTGCACCGCCAGCTCGGTCTTGCCGTAGACCGACGGGGTCGCGCGCAGCTCGACGCGGAACGGCGCGACGTCGTAGGTGCCGCTGCCGGCCGCGGCCACCGCCCCGAGCGCCCCGACGGCGCCGGCGAGCAGGGTCGCCAGCTTCCACCATCCCGCCGGCTTCGCCGGGCGGGGCTCGGTCTGGACGACGGACGGGTCCATCTACTCCTCCTCGCGGCTCGATCCGAACAGCTCCTCCAGCGCGGCCGCTCCCTCCTCGGGGCCGACCGCGATCAGGCGGTCGCCGGCGCCGAGCCGGAATTCGCCGCGCGGACCGTATATCCACCGGCCGCCGCGCTGCACGGCGAGCACCTCCATGCCGATCTCGGTGCGCAGGGACAGGTCCCGAAGCGTCAGGGCGGCGGCCTCGGACTCCTCGGCGACGGAGGTCGAGGTCACCACCTCGTCGGTCTCCGCGAGTGCCTGCGCGATGACGGGGTGCGGCGCCTCACCGGACTCGATCACCACGGTCATCTCCTGGGCAGCGTCGGCGATCCGTTCGCTGGCGAAGGCCAGGTGCAGGAGCCCGCGCAGCGCGTCGGGCTCGGCGCCCTCGCGGACGGCGCGCAGCACCCAGCGCTCCAGCTCGTGGTGCATCTCGTCGGTGGCGTCCTCCAGCGCCGCGACCTCGGCCGCCAGCCCGCGGTCGCGCAGCAGCACCGAGGAGTAGGCGAGCCCGACGGCGACTTCGCTCGCGTCCTTCATCTCGACCAGAAGGTCCACGGCGCGATCGAGCCCGGTGAGCTGCGTCGGCTCGACGTCGGCCTCGACGCGCGCGGGCGCGCCGGCCAGCTCGCGGAGCAGGTTCACGCCCTCCTCCGGCCCCTGCGCGAAGAGCACGTCCCCCGCCCGCAGCACCTCGTCGCCCTTCGGGCCGAAGATGAACGACACGTCGCGCCGGATCGCGATGACCCACATCCCGGTCTCGGACGGCAAGGCCGCATCGCGCAAGCTCTTTCCCGCCAGGAGGTTCTCCTCGCGCAGGCGAACGCGCGCCGTCACCTCCTCGGCGTGGCGAAGGTCGTCTCGCAGCGCGGCCGGGATGCCGAGGTCCTTGAGCACCACCCGTGCGATGTCCTCGGCCGCGTCGGCGATCTTGTCCATCGAGGCGACCATGCGCAGCACGCCGGCCATCGCGCTGGCGTCTTCGCGCGAGCGCGCGGCGAGCGTCGCGATCACCCGGAGGCGCGTGACGACGTCGGACATGCTCTCTCGAAGGCTGAGCACCTCGCGCGCGATGCTCTGGTCGCCGAAGAACACGCCCGCGTAGGCGAGGTCGACCATCAGCTCCGAGACGTCCTTCGCTTCCGCGAAGAGGTCCTTCACCGTCGTTGCTTCTCGTTCTGGCATGTCAGATCACTCCGAGAATGGCGAGCGACGCCACGATACAGATGACGCCGATGAGGTCCATCGTGCTCGTGACGGCCGCGATGCCGTGGTTGTCGGGATCCAGGTCGAACCGGAAGGTGGCGACCGCGGTGACGTAGGCGACGAGGGCGGCGCCCGCCGTCGCCATGGCGCCCGCCAGGAGCGCGATGCCGGCCATGAACGGCGCGCCGGGACTTGCGAGCCCGAGCGCGACCGCCACGATGTGCGCGGTGATGCCGGTGAGTGCGAAGTTGAGCAGCGCCCACGGGCCGGCCAGGGTGATGTCGAGCGCCGCGAGGCGGTCGGGGATCGCGCGCGGCCGGATCGCCCCGAGATGCAGCTTGCTGGCCAGGCGGCTCGACACGATGCCGCCGAGCGCGCCCGCGTTCTCCAGGAACGCCGGCAGCATGACGAGCAGCGCCGGGAACGCCAGGAAGCGCGCCGAGCGGTGCTCGATGACGGCTCCGGCGATCAGGTTCACGACGCCGGCGAGCGCGAGCGTCAGCATCGACTCGCGCGTGATCTGCTTCGCGAGCGACGCGCCGCCGCGGAAGATGGCGACCGCCGCCGGGAGGCAGATCGCGGCGCTCGCCAGGCCGACCAGGAGGCTCGTCGCGCCGCGCCCGGCCAGGCTCGACGCGGCGTAGAGCGCGGGCAGGGTGATGAGGTCGCCGACGAAGGTGATGAGCGGCGCGGCGACCGAGTCCATGTCCCAGCCGCGCCTCGACCCGGCCGCCGCGAGGCCGACGGTGACCACCAGCACGAAGACCGACGACAGCAGGCCGCCCAGGACGCTGATCGCCAGGAAGTCCCAGACCGACATGCCGGCAAGGCCTGTGGCCGCGGTGACCGCCCGGGCTGCGACCGCGAGGAAGAGCGAGGTCGTGAAGGTCTGAAGCGTCGCCGCGTACACGTTCTGCGCCAGTAGCCCCTCCCGGTCGCGCGTGAACCGGAACAGGCCGGTCTGGATCGCGGTCCCGAGCCGCGAGCCGAGCGCGCCGAAGATCGCTCCGCGCATCCCGATCGCCGCGGGGATGAGGATGAAGAGCCCCGGAAGCGCCTCCAGGCGATCGGCCATCGCCCCGAGCGCGAGTCCCGTGGGGATGTTGCCGACTGCCGAGATCGACAGCGAGACCATGCCCTGGCGGAGCGTGCGGCGCTCGGCGTACCAGTAGCGGACCATCTCGGCGAGGGCGCGGGCCGGCGTGAGCGCCACGCGGCCGGTGGTTCGAACGGTGCGCCGCGCGGCCAGGGTCGTCGTGCGACCGGTCGTTCGCGCGGCGGAGGCGGTCCGTCGCGCGGCGGCGCGGGCGCGCGGCGCGCGCTCCTCCGCGCGCTCCTCAGAGGCCGGCGGCGCGGCCGGGTCCGGGGTCGGATTCGTCACCCCACACCGCCTTCCCCCTCGCGGCCGCCGTCACGCGGGCAGTCTACGCGGGGGCACGGCCCGTCAGCGGCGGGGTCGAGAAGAAGGGCTACGAGCCCATCGGGACGCCGCGTTCGAGGGCGCGGGCGATCACGACGCGCTGGATCTGGTTCGTGCCTTCGTAGATCTGGGTGATCTTGGCGTCGCGCATCATGCGCTCGACCGGGTACTCCTTGACGTAACCGTACCCGCCCAGGATCTGGACGGCGTCGGTCGTGACCTTCATCGCAGTGTCCGAGGCGAAGCACTTGGCCATGCCCGCCCAGTAGGAAACGTCGGGCGCGCCGGCGATCACCTTCGCGGCGCTCTTGTAGACCAGCAGGCGTGACGACTCGATCGCCATCGCCATGTCGGCCAGCATGAACTGGATGCCCTGGAAGGACGCGATCGGCTGCTTGAACTGCTCGCGTTCCTTCGCGTAGGCAAGCGCGTGGTCGAACGCGCCCTGGGCGATCCCGAGCGCTTGCGCGGCGATCGTCGGGCGCGAGTAGTCGAGCGTGCGCATCGCGTAGGTGAACCCCATGTTCTCGTCGCCGAGCACGTCGGCGGCCGGCGCGAAGTAGTTGTCCAGCACGACCTCGCGCGTGGGCGAGCCGCGGATCCCCATCTTCTTCTCCGAGCGGCCGATCCCGAAGCCGTCCTTGTCGCTGCGCACGACGAAGGCGGTGATGTTCTTGCCCTTCTTGCCCTCCGGGTCGGTGACGGCGAAGTAGGTGTAGGTGTCCGCGACGCCGGCGTTGGTGATGAAGCGCTTGGTCCCGTTGAGCACCCAGCCGTCGCCGTCGCGCACCGCGCGCGAGCGCATCGCCGCCGCGTCCGAGCCGCTCCCCGGCTCGGTCAGGCAGTAGGCCATCTGCCGCTCGCCCGAGACGATCGCCGTCAGCAGCTCCTTCTTCTGCTCGGCGTTGCCGGCCAGCATCACCGGGATCGCGCCGAGCCGGTTGACGAGCGGGATGAGCGAGACCGACGCCGACACGCGCGAGATCTCCTCGATGAACAGGACGAACTCCATCGGGCCGCCGGACCCCCCGACGTCCTCCGGGTAGCCGATCGACATGAGGTCGTTGTCGACCAGCAGCGCGTGCATGTCGTGCGGGTACTCGTCCTGCTCGTCGATTTCCGCCGCGCGCGGCGCGATCTTGTCCTCGGCGAGCCGGCGGACGCTTTGACGGAACAGCTCCTGCTCTTCGGTGATCTGGTAGCTCATGGCGGCTCATCCTATCCGCCCGCCCGCCCGGCCCGTCCGCGACGGGCCGTTCGGCCCTGGCTCGCGCGTGCGGCGCTCGGCACAGTTTGTGCGCCACGAGTGGAGGACGCCATGAACGAGACGGTGCTCGTTGTGGAGAACGATGCCGATGAACGCCGCCGCCTCTCCCTCACGCTGGGCGACGCAGGGTTCGACGTGATGATCTGTCCCGGCCCGAGCGCGCCCGACTACACCTGCCTTGGCGGGCGAGGCAAGGACTGTCCGCTGATTCAGCCCGCCGCGGCGATCGTGCTCGACCTTCGGACCGAAGGCGACGTCATGATGCGCGGCACCCCGGGCTGGCAGTTGCTCGACTACTACACCGATCGCGGGCGGCCGGTGGTCGCAATCGCCGGCGAGGGTGCGTCCGTTCCTCACGACGACGCCCGCGTGACGGTGCTGCCCCGGCACGCCGACGAAAGGCTGATCGTCGCCGCCGTGCGAGCGGCGATGCTCCGCGGCGCGGAGGCGGGCGATCGGTCCGGCCGCGACGCCGCGCGCCCGTAGGCGTCAGCCTTCGGGCCGGGCGTGGCGCGCCAGGTAGGCGGCGGCTTCGGCGCGTCGCGCCACCTGCAGCTTCGTCAGGATGCTCGACACGTAGTTCTTGACCGTCTTCTCCGCCAGGCCGAGCGCCTCGCCGATCTCGCGGTTGGTCTTCCCGTCGGCGACCTGGGTGAGGATCCGCTCCTCCTGCGCCGAGAGCCGCGCGAGCTTCTCGTCCTGCAGCAGGTGCTTGCCCTTGCGCAGCCGGTCGAGCACGGCTCCCGTCACCTCCGGGTCGAGCAGGGACTGGCCCGCCGCGACGGCGCGGATCGAGCCGACGAGGTCGCCTCCTCGCACCTGCTTGAGCACGAAGCCGCTCGCGCCGGCCATGATCGAGGCGAAGAGCGCCTCGTCGTCGGAGAACGAGGTCAGCATCAACACCTTCGTCTCGGGACGCTGCGCGCGGATCTCGCGGCACGCCTCGATGCCGCTGCCGTCGCCGAGCCGCACGTCCATGACGACGACGTCGGGCCGGACCTGCGCCGCGCGCTCGATCGCCTCCGCCATCGACGCCGCTTCCGCCGTCACCTCCAGGTCCTGCTCGTGTTCCAGCAGCAGGCGCACGCCGTTGCGAACGACCTCGTGGTCGTCGACGATCATCACCTTCACCGTCACGCTCTACGCTCCCCGTCGGGCGCCACGATGATACGCACGCGCGTGCCTTCTCCCGCGGCCGTCCGGATCTCTAGCGCCGCCCCGATCTCGGTCGCGCGATGCTGGAGGTTGCGCAGACCGTGGCCCGCTGCCGGATCCTCGGTCGCGAAGCCGACTCCGTCGTCGCCGATCTCCATGACGCGATCGGAGCCCTCGCTCCCGACGCGCAGGCGGATCACCGACGCGCCCCCGTGTCGCACCGCGTTGGACAGCGCCTCGCGCGCGATCTGGACGAGCTGTGGCGCCCGGCCCGCGAGGAGCGCCGTCACGGCCGGGTCGATGTCTGTTTCGATGCGCGCTTTCGAGCCCGCGCGGAAGCCGTTCGCGAGATCCTCCAGCGTGAGTGCGAGCTGCTGGTCGGCCGGCCCGCCCGGCGACAAGCCGAAGATGTAATCGCGCAGCGCGCGGATTGCGCCGTCGATGTCGTTGACGGCGGTGGCCAGGCGCCCTTGGACCTCGGGATCCGCCGCGACCGCCTCTGTCGCCTGCAACGACATGCCCACCGCGTACAGGGACTGGATCACGCCGTCGTGCAGCTCCTTCGCGATGCGTTCGCGATCCTCCAGCACGGCGAGGCGGCGCTGCTGGTACAGGGTCTCGTCCACCAGGCGCGCGTTCTCGATCGCGACCGCGGCCTGCGCGGCCAGCGTCACGATCGCCTCTTCGTCGGTCCCGTCGAAGTGGCTCGCCCCGCGCTTCTCGGTCAGGTAGAGGTTGCCGAACACCTTGCCGCGGATCGTGATCGGCACGCCGAGGAACGAGGTCATGGGTGGGTGGTGCGGCGGGAACCCCACCGAGCGCGGATCGTCGGCGATGCGGTCGAGCCGCAACGGGTGCGCATCGTGAATGAGCACGCCGAGGATCCCGTGGCCCTCGGGCAGCGTGCCGATCGCCCGCCGCTCCTCGTCCGTCACGCCGTGCGTGATGAAGTCGGTGAGCCGGTTTCCTCCGCCCAGCACGCCGAGCGCGCCGTACCGGGCGTCGGCGACGTCGCACGCGAGGTCGATGATCTTCTGCAGGACCGCCGGCAGCGACAGCTCGGAGGCGATCACCATGCCCGCCTCGATCAGGGCGCGCGCACGCCGCTCCTGTGGCTGCTCCGTCATCGCGGGAAGCGTACCTCCTGGCGGGCGGCCGTCCCCCGGCGAAGCCCGACGGCCTTCGCGCAGGGGGCCGTTCGACCCTAGGTGAGCCCGCGGTGCTCCCGTACGTTCAACGGCGAGGGCTGAGGCATGTCGATATCCGTACGTGACGTCATGCAGGTGGACGTGGCGACCGTGGAGGCCGGCGCGAACATCTTCGACGTCGCGCGCCGGATGGTCGACCGGGGGATCGGGTGCCTTCCCGTCACGCGCGACGGCGCGCTCGTCGGGATCGTGTGCCGCTCGGACGTCTTGCCGTTCGAAGCCGACCCCGGCCGGTCCACGCGAATCGTCGATCAGGTCATGGCGACCGATCTCGTCACGCTCAGCGAGGAGATGAGCATCGCCGAAGCCGCGCGCATCATGGCGCGCCACCACATCCGGCGCGCGCCGGTCATGCGCGGCGCGACGATGGTGGGGCTGGTGTCGGAGTCGGACCTGCTCCGCCCGTACGTGCGGACCGACACCGAGATCCTGACCGAGGTCGAGGAGCTGCTCGGGCTGGCGACCTTCCGCGGTTACAAGCTGCGGTGCGAGGTGCGCGAAGGCGCCGTCACCCTGACCGGCGTCGTGCCCGGTCCGGCGCCGCGAGCGCTGTTGCTGCGGACGATCCACGCGATCCCGGGCGTCGTCGGCGTCGAGGACCGTCTCAGCGTCGGCGAGCCGACGATCCGGCTGGACGAGGTCACCTACCCGTCGTGACGGCGGCCGTGTGAGCCGCGCGGCGAGGTCAACGGCCAGGATTGACCATTGACCGCCCGTTGGTCCGGTACCTACCGTTGCAGGCGGGTCGTGCGCGAACGGGAGGTGCTCTCATGGCGGAGCCGCATGGGCGACAGAGCACGGTGATGACCGGACGGATCGACGACAGGAACGCGCAGGCGGCGATCGAGCAGATCCTGATGATCGTTCGCGAGCGCGTCGGCGCCGAGGTCGCCTGGGTCAGCAGGTTCGTAACCGAGTCCGAGACGATCCCGTGGGTGGTCGGCGCCGACGAGGTCGGCGCCGTGCGCGCCCCTTTCTCGGAGCTGGCGCGCACGGTCCGCGAGCACCGGCGGCCGGTCGTCCTGCGCGACGGCAAAGGGCAGGACGGCTCGCCCCGCGTGGTCGGCGGCACCTACATCGGGCTGCCGATCGAGACCTCCGACGGCCGATTCCTGGGCGTGTTGTCGTGCTCCAGCCCGCAGGTCCGCGCGCGGCGCGAGGACGACCTGCGCGCGCTCCGGGTGCTGGCGATGGCGATCGGGCGAGTCCTGGAGGGGGTCGAGCACGACCCCGTCCGCCTGAAGACCGAGGCCGAGCGAATCGACGACGTGCTCAACACGACGGGCATCTCGATGGTCTTCCAGCCGATCGTGGCGCTGGGCGACGGGACGCGCGTCGGGCTGGAAGCGCTCGCGCGGTTCGGCGCGATGCCCGAGCGCACCCCCGACCGGTGGTTCGCCGAAGCCGCGCGCGTCGATCGCGGCGTGGACCTGGAGCTGGCGGCCGTGCGCGCGGCGCTCGCCCACCTCGACCAGGTCCCGGCACAGGCGTTCCTGGCGATCAACGCGAGCGCCCGTACGCTGATGGCGCCCGGGTTCGAGCGCATCGTCCGGGACCTGCCGCACGACCGCATCGTCATCGAGCTGACCGACCGGCCGACGATGGACGAGCACGAACGTTTCATGCGCGGCGTCGACGCGCTGCGCGCCGCCGGGCTCGGACTCGCGGTCGACGACGCCGGCGGCGGGTTCTCCGCCTTCAGCGAGATCGCCGAGCTGCAGCCTGCCGTCGTCAAGCTCGACTCGCTGCTGGTGATCGGCGTCGCGACCGACCCGGTCCGCCGGGCGCTCATCGCGGGTCTGGTCACGCTGGCGCGCGAGATCGGGGCCACGACCACCGCCGAGGGCGTCGAGGGCGAGCTGGAGGCCGGGGTGCTCGCCGAGCTGGGCGTGGACTGCGGGCAGGGCAAGCTGTTCGGCGCGCCGGCGCCCATCGGCGCCGAGGGCGTCTGAGAGTCCCCGCCGCCGGGGGTCGAAGGACCCTGGCGATCCGCCGCGTTGCCGCACCATGCTGAACGCGAGGTGGATGCGATGAAGGCGCACCAGACAGACGCGGCGCGTCCGACCACGCTGGTCGTCGGACGGGACTCCCCGCAACGGACCAGGCTCTGCAACGCGCTCGTTTCCCAGGGGATGAGCGTCCTGGTCTGTCCGGGGACCCCGCCCTGCATCCTTGACCACGAGGATCGGTGCCCCTTGCTGCACGTCGCCGACCACATGATCGTGCTCGGACAGGGTCAGTCGCCGACCCGCCTGCGGTGCTCGCGCGCCTTCATGGCCCGCTGACCCGCCGCGGCCCGGTTTGACCGCCGCGCTCCCGGCCGCAATCCTGTCCGGCACGCTCGAAAGAAGGGGGACCGCGTGCCGACCGACATCGTTCCCATCGGACAGATCCCGCCGCCGGGCGAGGTGCCGGCGCGCATGGTCGCGCAGGTGATCCGGCCCGAGCGGTTCGGCGACCCGGAGAAAGCGTTCCAGGTCGAGGAGATTCCGGTGCCCGAGGTGGGCCCCCACGACGCGCTCGTCCTGGTGATGGCCGCGGGCATCAACTACAACAACGTGTGGGCCGCGCGCGGGATCCCGGTCGACGTGACCACGGTGCACGCCCGCTTCGGCGAGCCCGACGACTTCCACATCGGCGGCTCCGATGCCAGCGGCGTCGTCTACGCGGTGGGGGACAAGGTCGCGAACGTGGCGGTCGGGGACCACGTCGTCATCCACTGCGGACAGTGGGACGTCGATGCCGTTCCCGCGGGCACCGACCCGATGTTCCACCCGTCCTTCCGCATCTGGGGCTACGAATCCAACTGGGGCTCGTTCGCGCAGTTCACCAAGGTGCAGGCGCACCAATGCATGCCGAAGGCGCCGCACCTGACCTGGGAGCAGGCGGCGGCCCCGACCCTCGTCGGCGCGACCGCGTACCGGATGCTGCACGGCTGGCCGCCCAACGTCGTGCGCGACGGCGACCCCGTGCTGATCTGGGGCGGCGCCGGCGGCCTCGGGTCGATGGCGATCCAGATCGCCGCGCTCGCCGGCGCGAAGCCGGTGGCGGTCGTCTCCAGCGAGGACAAGGTCGAGTTCTGCACGCGGCTCGGCGCCGTCGGCGTGCTCAACCGCAAGGACTTCGACCATTGGGGGATGCTCCCGCACTGGGCCGACGACGAGGCCTACGGCGCCTGGCTCGGCGGCGCGAAGGCGTTCGGCAAGGCCTTCTGGGAGGCGCTCGGCGACAAGCGCGCGCCGACGATCGTGTTCGAGCACCCCGGCGAGGCGACCATCCCGACGAGCGTCTTCCTGGCCGAGACCGGCGGCATGGTCGTGATCTGCGCCGGCACCTCCGGGTACAACGCGACGCTGGACCTTCGCTATCACTGGATGCGCCAGAAGCGGCTGCAGGGCTCGCACTTCGCCAACGACGAGCAGTCCTACGCCTTCAACGACCTCGTCGTCGCCGGCAAGATCGACCCGTGCCTGTCGCGCACGTTCACCTTCGACCGGATCGGTGAGTGCCACCAGCTCATGCACGAGAACCGCCACCCCGAGGGCGTGATGGCCGCGCTCGTCGGCGCGCCGCGCGAAGGGCTCACGGGACTGCCGTAGGCTCAGCGCGCGCGGATGGCGTTCGCCGCTTCCCCGAGCCACGACAGGTAGGCCTCCATGACTCGAATGCCGAGCCCGACCGTGAGCGCCTGGTCGCGCGCGCGATCGTCTTCGTGCGTGGACAGTCCCTGTTCGATGGCGAGGAATTCCTCCAGGATCCCGCGATAGGTGGCGCGCAGGTTCTCCAGCATGCGGGCAGTGGCGTCGTAATCGCCGGCATCCACGGCGAAGAAGACCTTGACGAGCATCTCGTCCCGAAGCTGCAGGGGCTCCGACGGCGTGGTGAGCCAGCGCCTCAGCGCGAGCCGTCCCTTCGCGGTCAACGACAGGATTCGGCGGCGCCGGCCGCCAGCCTCCTCGCGCTCGCGCACGTAGCCGTCCCGTACCAGACGGGCCGCCTGCTGGTAGACCTGGCTGTGCGCCGCGTTCCAGAAGAACGAGACCGATCCCGCCATCAGCTTCTTGACCTGGTAGGCGGTCTGCGCACCCATCCCGACCATGCCGAGGAAGGCGTAGTCGCCGGGCGTCAGCTCGAGGTCGGCACTTGACATGGTCCACCATGGACTATAGCATCGGGCGGAGATAGTCCAGGATGGACGATGGAGGGAGGGGGACGCGATGGCCGCCACGACGGGAATTCGCACCACGGAGGGCTGGGTGCCCAACGCGCGGACCGAGTCGATCTTCGGTCGGGTGAGCGCGCAGGAGTTCGTCGGCGACGTCGACTGGGACGCCGCGGTCGCGCGGCTCGCGCCGCCGCCGATGCCAGACTACGTTCGGTCGCAGATCCACGGGATCGAGGGCGGGTACGGCACCACGCTGGCGGCCGCCACCTGGGACCCCGTCGTCCGCGAGATCTTCGCCGAGTACGGACTGGACGAGGCGTCCGTGCGCGACGGGCTCGCCGCGCGAGCGCCGGCCGGCGCGCGCCGGATCCTGGACGTCGCGTGCGGAACGGGGGAGTCGACGCGGGCATGGCGCCGCCGTTTCCCCGAGGCCGAGATCGTCGCCTTCGACGTCTCGCCGTTCATGGCCGCCGTCGCCGAGCGGAAGCTCGCGCGCGACCGGCGGACGCAGATCCGGTGCCTCGACGCCGAGGCGATGCCGTTCGAGGACGGCTCCTTCGACGTCGTCACGACCAGCCTGCTCTTCCACGAGCTGCCGGCCGAGGTCGCGCCCGGGGTCGCCGCCGAGATGGCGCGGGTCTGCCGGCGCGGCGGAGCGCTCGCCGTGCTGGAGCCCTACGAGAAAGGCGGCCCCGCCCTGTCGCCGATCCCGTTCCCGGAGCCCTACCTGAAGGATTTCCTGGCGGCGGACTGGGACGCGATCTTCGGCGCGGCTGGGTTCACCGGCATCGCGTTCGAGTCCTTCGAGATCGGCTGGATGCGAACCGCGACGCGGGCCTGAGGCTCAGGCCGGCTCGAGGTAGTCGCTTTCTTCGAGCCGCCGGACCATCGGGTTGGGATGGGCGAAGTAATCGTCGTGGCCCACGTCGACGACCTTCTGACCGAGCGGCCTGCCGACGTAGGGGAACATGATGTCGACGCTTTCGGGATCGACGTCTCCGGCGACCGCGTGCAGCCACGACAGCGTCGCCGTGCACACGTGGTACAGGACGACGGCGCACTGGTGCGGGGCCACGAGCGGGACGATGCCGTCGTTGTGCATCAGCTCCTGCTGCGCGATCACCTCCGAGTAGCTCGGCGCGCCCGGACGCCCGAAGTCGCGCGCACGGCAGCTCGGCCCGCTGTCCAGGTAGACCTGCGCGTACTTGCCGTCGACGGGACCCGTCCCGGTGCGCTCGGGGTAGTAGGCGCTGCCGCAAATGGCGCTGCCCGTCAGGCCCGCGGGCCCGGAGGCCACGTAGGTGAGATAGCGCTTGCCGTCCCGGTCGAAGCCGCGCCGCCGCAACTCGGCGCTGATCTCGTCCGCGTTGTCGAGATCCGCCGCGTTCAGGTTGTTCGACTTGACGTAGGTGATGTCGATCAAGCCTTCGTAGGTGTCGAAGCGCCACCGCAGGCCGGTCTGCTGTCCGAACCACTCCTGCTGGGCGCGCAACGAGCACTCCAGGATCCCGTTGCGATCCAGCGACTCGTCCGCCTTGTTCTTCGGCACGAGGTAGACGACGTGGACGAGCGAGCCGCCGCGCACGTCGGCCCGGTCGCCGGTCGCGCGCGTGCCGGACGGGCAGGGGCTCGGGACCGGCGTGTCCGCCGGCTCGCTCCGGACCGGGGCGGACGGGTCCGCGAGGGTCAGCGCGACGGCGGCGGGCGCGGGTGAGGCCACGCGCGCCGGCAACGGCGAGGCGGGCAACAGCACAGCCGACGCCAGCACCGTGACGCACAAGCGCGAACGCATCGGGGCGGAACCCTTCTCGCGGCGGTCCGAGTCGGGAGTCACCTTCGCTCCCGGCTCGGCGAAGTCCTTCCCGCCGATGGGCGCACGTCCAGCCGCGCGACCTCGAAGAACGAGCCGATCAGCCTCGCCTCGTCCCCGAGCGCGCGGCGCGTTCGCGAGCTCAGACGGCCGGGCGGGTCGAGCGTGATCTCCGCGCTTCGGCCGGCGAACCGGATGGACCAGGTCCCGCGAACCATGCCGTCGACGAGGATCACCGGCTGCGCGTCGCCGCCGGCGCTGTAGGCGGCCGCCCCCATCGCCGGCGGCAGGAACCGCGCACGGCCGTCCGGCGCGTATCCCATCGTGTAGCAGTCCCACTTCGGCAGCAGGTTCACGCGGCCGGTCATCGGACGGGTGCCGGCGAAGGCGCGCTCGTCCGCCCGGTGCAACAGGTACCCGCCGCCGACGTCGATCGGGTCGTGCGTCGCCAGCGCCTCGCGAGCGGCGGCGGCCTTCATGCCGCTCCACCACGCGAAGTCGTCGGCCCGCGCCGGGCCGAACGCGTGCAGGTAGCCGCCGGCGAGCCATGCGCGCGCCTCCGCCGCGTCGACGCCGGGCATCGGGCCGCCCAGCCAGGACTCGGTCGCGGCGTAGGTCGGGTCGTTCGCACGCAAGCTCGGGGAGCCGACGCGCACGAGCACGCCCTCGGCGGTCATCGCCTGAAGCGCGACCGAGAGGTTCCGCGGCGGCCGCGTCACGCCGGCGCGGAGCGCCTCGACGGACACGGGCGCCGTCGCGGCCGCGAGGACCTCGCTCCGGATGCGCGCGTAGAGGCGCCGGCCGATGCCCGAGCGCCGCAGGAGCCACTCGACCGGCGTCGCGTTCCGGGTCGCGGCGAACACGGCCGGCGCGTCCTGGGTCGCGACCATGAACACCGAGCCGCGCATCGCCGGTATCCGCACCGCGCGCTTGGTATCGATCACGCCCTCGATGGCCGCGCCCTTCATCAAGCGCGGCACCCGCGCGAGCAGCGACAGCGGCCCCTGCGGGTTGGACGAGTAGACGCCCACGACCGACCGCAGGCAATCCACGACCCCGGCGCACGAGCGGTCGAGCCGCTGCCGCCGCCAGGAAAACCAGCGCGCGCGGACGAGCGTGTCGCGGTCCACGCGCTCGGGTATGCCTAGACGCGAACGAGCAGTGCGTCGCCCTGGCCGCCGCCTCCGCACAGCGCCGCGGCGCCGACGCCGCCGCCGCGGCGCTTCAGCTCGTAGGCGGTCGTGAGCACCAGGCGCGCGCCGCTCATCCCGATGGGATGACCGAGCGCCACCGCGCCCCCGTTGACGTTGACCTTCGCTTCGTCGATGCCGAGGTCGCGCGTGGCCGCGATCGCCACGGACGCGAAGGCCTCGTTCAGCTCGTAGAGGTCCAGCGCCGCGGGGTCGAGCCCCGCCTTGGCCGACGCGGCCTTGATCGCGTTGGCCGGCTGCAGGTGCAGGGCGGTGTCCGGTCCCGCGACCTGGCCGTGCGCCACGATCTCGGCGAGCGGTTGAAGCCCGCGCTCGGCCGCCTTCTCGGCCGACATCACGACGAGCGCCGCTCCGCCGTCGGAGATCTGCGAGGCGTTGCCCGCGGTGATGGTGCCGTCGGAGACGAACGCCGGGCGCAGTCCGGCGAGGGACTCGGCCGTCGTCCCGGGCCGGATACCCTCGTCTTCCTCGACGCGCACCGGGTCGCCCTTGCGCTGGGGCACGTCGACCGCGACGATCTCCTCGCTGAGCCTGCCCGCCTTGGTGGCGTCGGCCGCGCGCTCGTGGGAGCGCGCCGACCACTCGTCCTGCTCCGCCCGGCCGATGCTCATGCGTTCGTTGACGCGATCCGAGGCGTCGCCCATGTGGCACCCGTCGAACGCGCACCACAGGCCGTCGTGGATCATCAAGTCGACCAGCTTCGTGTCTCCCATGCGCGCGCCCGCACGCGCGGACGGCAGCGCGTAGGGAGTGTTGGTCATCGACTCCATCCCGCCGGCGATCGCGATCTCGATCTCGCCCGCGCGGATGAGCGCGTCGGCGAGCGCGATCGCGTTGAGCCCGGACAGGCAGACCTTGTTGACGGTGATGCAGGGAACGTCCATGGGGATCCCGCCGGCCACCGCCGCCTGGCGCGCGGTGATCTGTCCCTGCCCGGCCTGCAGGACGTGGCCCATCAGCACGTAGTCGACCTCGTCCCCGCGCACGCCCGCGCGGCGGAGGGCCTCGGCGATCGCGAACCCGCCGAGCTGCATCCCGGTGAAGGCGGTGAGCGCGCCGCTGAACTTGCCGATCGGCGTGCGCGCTCCCGCGACGATGACGGACGGTGAGCTGCCCATGGCGGTTCCCTCCTCGAAGATCGGTTCCGCGCAATCTTAGCGGGCGCTCGCGGCGGGATGCGCCCCGGCGAACGTGCCGTACAATCGCGCGGATGTTCGATCGCGTTGACCACGTGGGGATCGCCGTTCGCGACCTGGACGCGGCGATCGCCTTCTACGAGCGAACCTTCGGCGTCACCTTCACGTACCGCCACACGGTGGAGGAGCAGGGCGTCGAGGAAGCGATGGGGCAAGTGGGCGAGTCCTGGATCCAGCTCCTGCGTCCGCTCGGGCCCGACACCCCGGTCGGGAAGTTCATCGAGAGCCGCGGCGAGGGCGTGCACCATGTCGGCTACGTGGTGGCCGACGTCGCCGCCGCGATCGAAGAGTTGAAGGGTGCCGAGATACGGATGATCGACGAGCACCCGCGGCCCGGCTCGCGCGGCGCCTCCATCGCGTTCATCCATCCGAAGTCGGTCGGCGGCGTCCTGGTCGAGCTGGTCCAGGAACCGTGACCGACTCCGGCGAGGCCGGCGTTCCCGTCTACGGGGCCGAGGACGCCGCGACGCTCCAGGAGCCGAAGCGAAGTCCGCTCAAGTTCGTGCTGCGCATCCTGGTCGGCGTCGCCGTCGTCGCGGTGCTCGTCCTGCGCACGCCCGACCGCGAGCAGCTCCTCGATGCGCTGCGACGAGCGGACCCGGCATGGGTGTCGCTGGCGGCCTCGGCGATCCTGGTCGGCGTCGCCACCAGCGCCGCGCGATGGAGTGCGTACCTGGATGCCCTGGAGATCCCGATGCCGTTCGCGACGACCTTGCGGCTGTACTTCGTCGGGACGTTCTTCAACGCGTTCCTGCCGTCGGGGATGGGAGGCGACGCGTACAAGGCCCTGCGGATCGGGAAGGCGCACGGGGCCTACACGCCCGGGCTCGCGTCGGTGTTCCTCGACCGCTTCGCAGGCTTCGTGGCGCTGGCCGGCATCGGGCTCATCGGCGCGCTGGTCGAGCTGATCGCCGGCGAGCAGCTCAACGTGGCGCGCGTGTCGGCGGTGCTGAGCCTCGGCATGATCGGGGCGGCGTCGCTCGTGCTGTTCGCCGGCGAGCGCCTGCTGGGTGGCGGGCGGCTCGTGAAGATGCACGGCATCGGCGGGAAGCTGCGCGCCGCGGTGCGGGCCATCCAGGCGGCGGCCCGGCACCGGGAAGCGGCCGGGCGCGGGTACCTGTTCGGACTGCTGTTCCAGGTGCTCGTGCTGGCGTATCACCTTGCCCTCGGGCGAGCGCTCGGGCTGGGGGCGATCTCGATCGCGGGCATGACCGGCATCGTCGTGGTCGCCTCACTGGCCGCGCTCGTGCCGCTCTCGCCCGGCGGGCTCGGCTTTCGCGAGGCCGCCTACGTCTGGGCGTTCGGCGCCTTCGGCGTGGACCATGCGACCGCCCTGGCGTTCGCGCTGCTCGTCCTGGCGATCCTGCTCACGTCGAGCGCCGTCGGCGGCGTTATTTACGTCATTGCCGGCGGTGAGCTGCGACGATAACGTTTGCATTATCTAGATAGCGTAGATAGTATCAGCGCCGTGAACGCGGCCAGGGTCTTGCGGGAAGCACGGCGGCGCGCGGGCCTGACCCAGCGCGAGCTGGCGGCCAAGGCGGGCGTCCCGCAGCCGTCCATCGCCCGGATCGAGTCCGGCGCGACGATCCCGCGCGTCGACACGCTCGATCGCTTGCTCGAACAGTGCGGCGAGGGCCTCTACGCCCAGCGCCGCCTCGGCATCGGCGTCGATCGGACGCTGATCAGTCGATATCAGTCGCTCGGAGGACCCGCCGTTCGATCGCGCGTCGCTGAGGATTCCGAGAAGTACATCGTTGGGGGTCGCGGCAAACGCATGCCTGATGGTGCGTGGCGACCCTCCGTGGCTCTCGAGGCTTTGACCCGACACGACGTTCAGTTCGTGGTGATAGGGGCCTACGCGGCGAACCTCCTCGGGTCGCCGCTCAACACCATGGACACCGACGTCTGTTACGAGCGCAGCGACGAGAACATCGCGCGGCTCGTCGACGCACTTGTCGAGCTGAACGCGTATCTTCGTGGCGCACCACCTGGACTGCCGTTCATCCTCGACGCGATAACGATCAAGAACGGTTTGAACTTCACCTTCGTAACCGATGCCGGCGACCTCGACTGCCTGGGGGACGTGGCGGGTGTTGAGGGCTATGCCGAACTCGCGCGTTCAGCTGTCGAGGCAGACATTGGCGGAACCCGTGTCCTCGTCGCATCGCTGGAGGACATCATCCGCATGAAGCGGGCGGCGGGACGGCCGAAGGATCTCCGCATGATCGAGGAGCTGGGGGCTCTGCAGGAAGAGATCGATCGGGGTCCGGCGGAGTGAGGCTCGCGCGCGGGCGCTGTTAGGATGCCCGCGCTTTGGCACCCAGCGACCGCAACGACGCCGAGGAGCCGCTGCCCGCGAACGTGGGCGAGGCCTACTCCGAGCCGCACGCCGCCGGCAGCGTCGCCGACAAGCTCGCGCGCCTGGAGAAGCTGAACGAAGAGGCCCTCCATGCCGGATCCGAGCGCGCCGTCGAGCGCCAGCACGCCAAGGGCAAGCTCACGGCGCGCGAGCGGATCGGCCTGCTGCTCGACCCCGGCTCCTTCGTCGAGACCGGCCGCTTCGCGCGGCACCGCTCGCACGGCTTCGGCATCGAGGACAACCGGCCGCTCTCCGACGCGGTCGTGACCGGCTGGGGCACGGTGGAGGGCCGCAAGGTCTTCGTCTTCAGCCAGGACTTCACCGTGTTCGGCGGCTCGCTCGGCGAGGTGATGAGCGAGAAGGTCTGCACGGTGATGGACCTTGCCGAGAAGGCCGGCGCGCCGGTGATCGGGCTCAACGACTCCGGCGGCGCGCGCATCCAGGAAGGCGTGGTGTCCCTCGCGGCCTACGGCGAGATCTTCGACCGCAACGTGCGCGCCTCGGGCGTCATCCCGCAGATCAGCGTGATCATGGGCCCTTGCGCCGGCGGCGCGGTCTACTCGCCCGCGATGACCGACTTCATCTTCATGGTGAAGGAGACCTCGCACATGTTCATCACCGGCCCGGAAGTCATCAAGACAGTGACCGGCGAAGAGGTTTCCTTCGAGCAGCTCGGCGGCGCGATGACGCACGGCTCGAAGTCGGGCATCGCGCACTTCGTGGCCGAGGACGAGCGGCACTGCCTGCAGATGGTGCGGTACCTGCTGTCGTTCATCCCGTCGAACAACCTCGACCCGGCGCCGTACTACCCGGCCACGGACCCGGCCGAGCGGCGCGCGGAAGAGCTGCTGAGCGTGCTGCCGGACAGCTCGAACCGTCCCTACGACATGCACGACGTGATCCGTCACGTCGTGGACGACGGCGAGTTCTTCGAGGTCTTCCCGCACTACGCGATGAACATCCTGACCGGCTTCGCCCGGCTCGACGGCCATCCGATCGGGATCGTGGCCAACCAGCCGCAGGTGCTGGCCGGCGTGCTCGACGTGCACTCGTCGGAGAAGGCCGCGCGCTTCGTGCGCTTCTGCGACGCGTTCAACGTCCCGCTGACGGTGTTCGTCGACGTGCCCGGGTTCCTGCCGGGCACCGACCAGGAGTGGGGCGGGATCATCCGGCGCGGCGCCAAGCTCCTGTACGCGTTCAGCGAGGCGACGGTGCCCAAGGTGACGGTCATCACGCGCAAGGCCTACGGCGGTGCGTACGTCGTGATGAACTCCAAGTCGATCCGGGCCGACGTCGCGCTCGCGTGGCCGACCGCGGAGATCGCGGTCATGGGCCCCGAGGGCGCGGTGAACATCATCAACCGGAAGGACATCGACACCGCGAGCGACCCGGTGTCGCGCCGGAGCGAGCTGATCGCCGACTACACCGAGCGCTTCGCCAACCCGTACGTCGCCGCCGAGCGCGGGTACGTCGACGACGTCATCGACCCGCGCGACACGCGGCCGCGGCTGATCGACGCGCTGGCGACGCTGCGGACCAAGCGCGAGCCGCGCCCGCCCCGCAAGCACGGGAACATCCCGCTGTGAAGCCGCCCGACGTCGTGGTCGTCGCCGGACGGCCGACCGAAGCCGAGACCTCCGTGGCGCGCGCGGCCGTGCTATCGGTCTGGCGCGACGACCTGGCGGCGGCCGCGCGCGCCACAAAGCCGGGTGGCTGGGAATCCGCAGCGCGCAGCGGCGCGATCGCGGAACGGGACGCCCCCGCGCGACCCGGGCACTTCTAGACACTCCGGTCCGTCAAATAGCCCGAGTTGACGATGCGCGGTGCGGTGCGGGCTGCTTCCATGGGAGGACGCGACAAATCGGCCCGTCGGAGGGGATCTCAACGACCGGACGGCGAACATCCGATCAGTCACGCTCCAGCACGACCTCGCAGCGGCAACAAGGCGGCACGCTCCGCGCCACGCACGAACGCCTGCGAACGCTGCTCGTGCAGGAGCGCGAGGCGCGCGCGCGGCTCGAACGGGATCTGGCGGAGTCACAGCGTAGGCTGAAAGAGTCCCAAGCCGTTGCCCACATCGGGTCATGGGAGTGGGACATGCGATCCGGCTCGGTGAGCTGGAGCGACGAGATGTATCGCATCGTCGATCGCGACCGGAACTGGGTGCCCCGGCCCGACGCGGGCTTCCTCAGCGTCTATCACCCCGACGACCGGGACCTGACCGTCCGCGTGATCACCGAGGCGGTGGCCTCCGGCGAGCCGTTCGTCCTCCAGCACCGGATCCAGCGTGCCGACGGCTCGGTCCGGTGGATCCAGTCCAAGGGCCACGTCTCGAAGGGGCCCGACGGGGAGCCGGCCCGCATGGTCGGCACGGCGCAGGACATCACCGACCGCGTGCGCGCGGAGACCGACTTGCGCCTGACCGAGCAGCGGTATCGGCGGGTCGCGCGCGCCATGAGCGACTTGCACGGCTCGCCCGACCTCCAGGCGCGGATCGGCTCGGCGGTCGGCGAGCTCTTGCTCGTGGACGACGTGGAGGTCACGATCGTCGATGCAGGACCGTCGACGGTCCAGGTTCAAGGCGCGGCGACGATCGTGCCGCTGATGTACGGGCAACGCTCGCTGGGCTTCATCCGGATCGGGGGGCGCGCCAACGGCAGGCCGCTCGACGACGAGGACGTCGCGGCGGCCGAAGCGCTCGGACGCCAGGCGGCCGTCACGATCGAGAACGCGCGCCAGCTCGAGCAGGAGCGCGACTTGGCCGAGGGACTTCGCGCGCTGGCCGACGCGAAGAACGAGTTCATCGCGACGGTGTCCCACGAGCTGCGCACGCCGGTTTCGGTGGTGCTCGGCCTTTCCTCCACCTTGCACCACCACTGGCGCAAGCTCGACGACGAAGTGATCGACGACGCGTTCGAGCGCATGCGCGCGCAATCCGAGCGGCTCGCCACGATGATCTCGGACCTGCTGGAGCTGTCGCAGCTCCAAGCCGGCGCACCCGGGCTCGTCGTCGTGCCGCACCCGGTGCGTCCGGTCGTCCAGCGCGTGCTGGAGGCATACGCGATGCCGGCCGGCAAGACGATCGCGCTGCGCGCCGACGAGGACGCCGTCGCGGCGTTCGACACCGACGCGCTCGGCCGCGTGATCGACGTGCTCATCGACAACGCGTGCCGCCACGGCGGATCGGCCGTGGCGGTGGACGTCCGGGGCGGGGCCGACGGCGTGCTCGTGCGGGTGACCGACGACGGCCCCGGCATCAAGGCCGACCTCGTGGACCGGCTGTTCGACCCCTTCGCCCAAGGCGGCGGCGCTCGCCTGACCTACGGCTCCGGACTCGGCCTCGGGCTCGCGCTCGGCTACGTGGAGGCCATGGGCGGGCGCATCTGGTACGAGCCGAACGAGCCGGCCGGCGCCTGCTTCTGCTTCACGCTCCCCGCTGCCGTGCGCGGCTGAAGTCCACGGTCCTGGTCCGCCAGCCGGCCCGGCAACCGACTTGACGTGGACGGTTTCTAACGTTTGAATGGTGGAAACTGTGGACAAGGCTGGTGACCAGCGCGGATGGAACAGACAGAGGCCGTCCTGCCGACCTTCGAGGACGCGCCGCCGGAGGAAATTCTTCGCTGGGGGTTCGAGCACTACCACCCCCAGCTCGCGGTCGTGACCGCGTTCCAGGCTGAGGGCATGGTCCTGATCGACATGGCCCACCGCATCCAGCCTGACCTGCGCGTCGTGACGATCGACACCGGCCGCCTGCCTGCCGAAACCTACGAGCTGATCGACCAGGTCCGCGGCCGCTACGGCCTCATCGTGGAGGTGATCTTCCCCGAGACCAGCCACGTCGAGTCGATGGTCGAGCGCCACGGCATGAACCTGTTCCACAACGACCCGGCGTTGCGCGAGCTGTGCTGCCACGTCCGCAAGGTCCTGCCGCTGAACAAGGTGCTGGCGCACTTCGACGCGTGGATCGCCGGACTCCGGCGCGGGCAGAACAACTCGCGCGCCACGACGGCCAAGGTGGAGATCGACGACCTGCACGGCGGCATCACCAAGATCAACCCGATCGCGGACTGGACGAGCGAACAGGTCTGGGACTACATCCGGGAGCACAAGGTGCCCCACAACGCGCTCTACGACAAGGGCTATACCTCGATCGGCTGCGCGCCGTGCACGCGCGCGACCCTGCCGGGCGAGCCCGAGCGGGCCGGGCGCTGGTGGTGGGAGGACGACGAGGACAAGGAGTGTGGCATGCACGCCGAGACGCGCAGCGAGCGCTTCGAGAAGGAGCTTCGGTGGGTGACGAACGGCCGGTAAGGCCCGAGGAGCCGGTGCGAGGAGAGCTGCGTCGCGAGCGGTCGCGCACGACGGGCACAGCACGCCTGCGCGCCGACAAGCGCGGTCAGGGCCAGTGGGTGCTCGGCTACATGGAGCCGCTCAACGCCGCCGAGCGCACGAAGCGCGACGACGACGGGCTGAACGTGCGCGCTCGCATCGAAACGATCTACGCCAAGAAGGGCTTCCGCTCGATCGACAAGGCCGACTTGCGCCAGCGGTTCAAGTGGTGGGGCCTGTACACGCAGCGCAAGCAGGGCGTGCCGCCGGGCATGACGCCGGTCAGCGCCGAGCCCGAAGAGCTTGAGGACGAGCATTTCATGCTCCGCATCCGCATCCCGGGCGGCTTGCTCACGTCCGAGCAACTGCGCGCGATCGCCTGGGTCTCGGAGCGGTTCGGGCGTGACGTCGCCGACGTCACCGACCGCCAGAACGTGCAGCTCCACTGGATCCGCATCGAGGACGTTCCCCGCATCTGGGAGCACCTCGAAGCCGTCGGCATCACGACGGGAATGGCGTGCGGCGACGTCCCGCGCAACGTCCTGGGCTGCCCGCTCGCCGGGATCGACGCCTCGGAGATCCTCGACGCGACTCCGCAGGTGCTCGCCGTGCACGAGCGCTCGCTGGATCCTGCGTTCAGCAACCTGCCGCGCAAGTACAAGACCGCGATCTCCGGGTGTACGCACCAGTGCGCGCAGCACGAGATCAACTGCATCTCCTTCGTCGGCGTCGACCACGACGGCGCGAAGGGCTACGACCTCTGGGTGGGGGGCGGGCTCGGACCGAACCCGCACCTCGCGCAGCGGCTCGGCGCGTTCGTCGAACCGGATCGCGTGGCAGAGGTATGGACGGGCGTCACGACCCTGTTCCGCGACTACGGGTACCGCCGCGTCCGCAACCGCGCGCGGCTGAAGTTCCTCGTCGCCGACTGGGGCGCCGAGCGGTTCCGCGAGACACTCGAGCGCGAGTTCCTGTCCGCGCCGCTTCCCGACGGGCCGGCCCCGCCGCCGGCGGCGACGAAGCAGCGCGACCACCTGGGCGTCGGCCGCCAGCACGACGGGCTCGCTTACGTCGGCTTCGCGCCGCGGGCCGGACGCATCCCCGGCAGCCAGCTCCGGCGGCTCGCCGAGTTCGCCGACGAGTTCGGCAAGGGACGCATCCGCACCACGACCCAGCAGAAGCTCGTGCTGCTCGACGTCGAGCAGGCGCGCGCCGACGAGGCGGTTGCGGCGCTGGAGCACGAGGACATGCGCGTGAACGCCTCGCCGTTCCGCCGCGGGACCATGGCGTGCACGGGGATCGAGTTCTGCAAGCTCGCGCTCGCCGAGACCAAGATGCGCGCGCAGTACATCTACACCGAGCTGGAGGAGCGCCTGCCCGGCTTCGACGAGGACATTCGCATCAACGTCAACGGGTGCCCCAACTCGTGCGCGCGATTCCAGATCGCCGATATCGGCCTGATGGGCTGCGCGATGACCCGGCCCGACGGCGTCAAGACCGACGGCTTCCTCATCCACCTTGGCGGCGGGCTCGGCGAGGAGAGCGCGTTCGGGCGCAAGGTCCGCGGGGTGCGCGTCTACGCGGAAGAGGCGCTGGACTACGTCGAGACGCTCATCCGGCGCTACCTCGCGCACCGCAACGGCGAGCGGTCGTTCGGCGAGTACGTCAACGCGCTCGACGACAAGGCGCTCGCGCGGTTCGCGGAGCCCGCGCGGCGGTGAGCGTCCCCGGCACGGCGCACGCGCAGCCGTTCTACTGCCCCTACTGCGGCGAGCAGGACCTGCGTCCGGCGGGGGACGATCGCGCCTACCACTGCAGGACGTGCGACCGCTTGTGGGAGCTTCGCTTCATTCAGGTCGGGAACCCGGACAAGGAGGAAGGCTGATGCCATCGATTAGCGGCACCGTGACCAAGGGTGATTCGCCCGTCGGAGGCGCGTACGTGCGCTGCGTCGGACCGTCGGGGGAGTTCGTCGCCGAGATCTACACCAAGGACGACGGCGCGTTCACGTTCCACGTCGCCGACGGGACCTGGAAGCTGGAAACGCGCGCCGACGGCTTCGATCCGACCGTGAACGAGGTCGCGATCGCGGGCTCGGACGCGACGGTTTCCGTCGAGCTATAGCGTTCCACCCGCCGATCGCGAGCACGCCAGCCGCGGGTCAGGCCGGCGCCAGCGTGAGCGTGCGGTTCGCGACCGACATCTGCGCGTCGAACCAGCGCAGGAATCCTTCCGTGCCGAGGACGCCGAAGTCCCAGGGCCAGGGCTTGCAGAACGAGGCGTGCGTTTCGACCTCGTGACGGCCGATGCGAAGCGTCACCATGGTCCCGCGGGCGATGACGGTGTGACCTCCGATGCTGACCTCCGAGGCCGGCGCGCCTCGAAGGTCGACGGAGGCTTCACGCGCGAGCCACGCGGGGAAGCGGTTCCAGATCGAGCCGGTATCGATCAGGCAGGCGATCGGCACGACGTCGAGCGCGCCGACGAAGACGTCGACCACCGGGCGCGGGATCCCCGACCCGGGCAACGGACGGAACGGGAAGCTCAACCCGTCCATGAGAACGGCTCGAACTCCGGATCCGCCGGCACGCGGAAGAGGGAGTCCGCTCGCTGCCGGGAGCGCTTGAGCCACCGAATCAGCGCGACCGGATCGTCGCCCGCGCGAAGCACGGCGCCGTCTTTGACGAGGACCCAACGGCCACGGTGGGGCTCGAGAGCCTCGGTGCTCGACGCGACGAGGTAAGGGGGAGCGGTTTCGCCGGCACGGCCGATCCGGCCGACCGAGAATCCGAGGCGCTTCAGGATCGCGCGCGCATGGTTCGTCGTGAAGTCGGCCCGGTCGAGGCCCGTGACCTCGTGGATGACCTGTTTCGGAGGGAACCGCTCCGAGCCGACGTGAACGAAGTGGTCTCGGATCGAATCCGGCTCGACCGAGCGCATCTGCCGCTCGATCAGAGTGCGATCAAGCTCGAAGGACCGGCCGGCGATTCGCGTCGTGATTCTTTTCATCACTTTTCATTCTACGTCCGCGCGCGGCTCCGTCCAAGGAAACGGCGCATCGTTACAGGCTGCGGGCTTCGCGGTCCCAACAGGGGCTGTGCCAGTGCCGGCGCAGGTCTTCCTCGCCCTCGCGCCAGGCGACGACGTGCTTGGTTCCGGGTTGCACGGTGCGCTGGCAGCCCGGGCACACGTAGGGCTTCTCCGCTCGGGCGGGCTGGATGACGCGCACCTGCCAGCCGGGCGGCGCGCCCGTCACCAGGTTGGGAACGCGGAGGGGCGCCGGTTCCTCGCCGGACTTCGGCCCGGCGCGCCGGGGACGGTTCCGGCGCGGGCTCAAAAGACGGTCTGACCGCCGTCGATGACGATCGTCGCGCCCGTGACGTAGGCGCTCGCGTCCGAGGCCAGCCAGACCGCGGCGCCGGTGAGGTCGGCGACCTCGCCCCACCGCTTGATCGGCTGGTCCTTCACGAACTCGGCCGCCATCGCGTCGTTCGACCAGATGTTGCGGTTCAGGTCGGTCTTGATCCATCCGGGGCTGAGCGCGTTGCAGCGCACGCCGTTCGTTCCCCACTCGACGGCGAGGGTCTTGGTCAAGCCGATCACGCCGTGCTTGGCGGCGCTGTAGTAGGAGAGCGTCGGCGCCGCGGCGACGCCCGCGACCGAGCTCATGTTGAGGACGGATCCGCGTCCGCGCTCCAGCATGTGCTTGCCCACCGTCTGACAGAAGTAGAAGACCTGGTCCAGGTTGAGCCGGATCGCCTTCTCCCAGCCGTCGCGTCGCGTGTCGACGGCCGGGGCCATGAAGCGCGTGCCGCCCGCGTTGTTCACCAGCACGTCGATCCCGCCCAGGTCCTCGATCGTGCGCGCGACGCAGGCGTCGATCTGCTCCGGGTCGGTGACGTCGGTCGGGATGGCGACCGCCCTTCGCCCCTCGGCCCGGATCTTGCCGGCGAGCGTCTCGATGTCCTCGGCCGAGCGCGCCGCGAGCGCGACGTCGGCGCCCGCTTCGGCATACGCGAGCGCGATCGCCGCGCCGATCCCGCGCGACGCCCCGGTGACGAGCGCGGTCTTGCCTTCCAGCGAGAACATCTCGAGGCCCATGGCTCCCCCTCTTAGTAGGTGTAGAAGCCGCGCCCCGACTTGCGGCCGAGGTAACCGGCGTGGACGAGGTGCTCGAGCATCGGCGCCGGCGCGAAGTACGGGTCGCGGAACTCCCGATACAGCGTCTGGATGATCTGGAACGTGACGTCCAGGCCCACGATGTCGGCGAGCGCGAACGGCCCCATCGGGTGCCCGCACCCGAGCTTCATGGCGGTGTCGACGCTCTCGGCCGAGGCGTAGCCGCTCTCCAGCATCGTGATCGCGTCGTTGATGAACGGGAACAGCAGGGCGTTCACGATGAACCCCGCTCGATCGGGGCAGATCACGGGATGCTTGCCGAGCAGCCGCGCGAGCGCGAAGGTCGCCTGCAGCGTCTCGTCGCTCGTCCGCACGGTCCGGACCACTTCGACGAGCTTCATCACCGGCGCGGGGTTGAAGAAGTGCATCCCGACGACCTGTTCGGGCCTGCTCGTCGCAGCGGCGAGCGAGACGACGGGCAGCGACGAGGTGGTCGAGGCCAGGACGGCGTGCGCCGGCAGCACGTCGTCGAGCGTCCGGAAGTGCTCGACCTTGACGTCCAGCTCCTCGGCGATCGCCTCGATGACGATGTCGCAGTCGGCGAAGACGTCGAACTCGGTCGAGGTTTCGACGCGACCGGCGGTCTCGCGCGCCTGCTCCTCGGTCAGCTTCCCCTTGGACACCGCTCGCGCGAGCGACTTCTCGATCGCGGCGAGCGACTCGCTCGCGCGCTGCTTGGAGCGCGCCCGCATCGCGACGCTGTAGCCGGCCTTGGCGGCGACCTCGGCGATGCCGTTCGCCATCGTCCCGGACCCGAGCACGCCGATCTTCTTGACGAAGCTCGCGGCCGCGTCGGGGATCTGGTGGCCGTGCGATCCGCGCTCCTTGACGCGCGGGGAGTCCGGCTCTTCGTATTCGTAGAACCCGCGTCCGGTCTTGCGGCCGAGGAACCCGGCGGTCACGAGCTGCTTGATGAGCGGCGCCGGCGCGTACATCGTCTCGCGGAACTGCCGGTACATCGCGTCCATGATCTCGTAGGTCGTGTCCAGACCGATCAGGTCCACCAGCGCCAGCGGCCCCATCGGGTGCGCGCACCCGAACTGCATGGCCGCGTCGATGTCCTCGCGCGAGGCGAACCCCGACTCGAGCATCTTCACGGCGTTGTTGAGGTAGGGGAACAGCAGCAGGTTGGCGATGAAGCCCGCCCGGTCCTGGCACACGACCGGGCTCTTGCCGAGCGACTCCACGAACGCCCGCGCCTCGGTCAGCACGTCCTCGTCGGTGACGACGGTGCGCACCAGCTCGACCAAGCCCATCACCGGCGCCGGGTTGAAGAAGTGAACGCCGAGCACCCGCGCCGGGCGCGTCGTCTTCGTCGCCATCTCGATCACCGGAAGCGAGGAGGTGTTCGTGGCGAAGATGGCCTCGGGCGGCAGGGTGACGTCCAGCGTCGCAAAGGCGTCCTGCTTCCAGTCGAGGTGCTCGGGGATGGCCTCGATGACGAGGTCGCACTCCTTCAGGTCCTCGTACGTCGTCGTTCCCGAGATGCGCGCGAGCGCAGCGTCGCGCTCGGCGGCGTCGAGCTTCCCCCGCTCGACCGCCCGGTCGAGCGAGTGCCGGATGCGCTCGAGCCCCGCCGCGACGATCTCGTCGTCCAGCTCGCGGAAGACCACGGTGTAGCCGTGGCGAGCGCACACCTCGCTGATCCCCGCTCCCATCGTGCCGCACCCGAGCACGCCTACCGTCTTGATCGCCATCGTTCCCGGTCCTCCAGCCTGAATGAGACTGCGAGTATAGGGGGCTCCGGCGCGGCGGTTCGCGCCGGGGTTGCTCGCAGGGGAGAATGTGGCATGGGCGTGAACCACGAGCCGGACCGGCCCTGGCTGCTGCGCACCTACGCGGGTCACACGTCCGCGCGCGCCTCCAACGAGCTGTACAAGACCAACCTCGCCAAGGGGCAGACCGGCCTCAGCGTCGCCTTCGACCTGCCGACTCAATGCGGCTACGACGCCGATCATCCGATGGCCGCCGGCGAGGTCGGGCGCGTCGGCGTGCCGATCGGCTCGCTCGGCGACATGCGCACGCTCTTCGACGACATCCCGCTGGAGAAGATGAACACGTCCATGACGATCAACGCGACCGCGATGTGGCTGCTCGCGTTGTACGTGACGGTCGCGGAAGAACGAGGCGCGCCGCGGGCGGCGCTCGCCGGCACGACGCAGAACGACATCCTGAAGGAGTACCTGTCCCGCGGGACGCACATCTTCCCGCCCGACCCTTCGATGCGGCTGATCACCGACATGGTGACCTTCTGCGCGGCGGAGATGCCGGAGTGGAACCCGATCAACGTCTGCTCCTACCACCTGCAGGAAGCCGGCGCGGAGCCCCACCAGGAGGTCGCCTACACGCTGGCCAACGCGATCGCGGTGCTCGACGCGGTCAAGGAGAGCGGCCGGGTGGACGAGGCGGACTTCGGGCGGGTGGTCGGGCGCATCTCGTTCTTCTGCAACGCCGGCCTCCGCTTCATCGAAGAGGCGTGCAAGATGCGCGCCTTCACCGAGCTGTGGGACCGGATCTGCCGCGAGCGTTACAACGTGAGCGATCCGAAGTACCGCCGCTTCCGTTACGGCGTGCAGGTGAACTCGCTCGGCCTGACCGCCGTGCAACCCGAGAACAACGTCTACCGGATCCTGCTGGAGGCGCTCGCCGTGACCCTCGGCAAGGACGCGCGAGCCCGCGCGTTGCAGTTGCCCGCCTGGAACGAGGCGCTCGGCCTGCCCCGGCCGTGGGACCAGCAATGGTCGCTGCGGCTTCAGCAGGTGCTGGCCTACGAGACGGATCTGCTGGAGTACGAGGACGTGCTGAACGGCTCGCACGTCGTCGAGGCGAAGACCAAGGAGCTGTCCGAAGCGGCGTGGGCGGAGCTGGAGCGCGTGCTGTCGATGGGCGGCTCGCTCCGCGCCATCGACTACATGAAGGGCGCGCTGGTGCGCTCGCTCGCGACGCGCCGCCGCGCGATCGAGTCGGGCGACCTGACCGTCGTCGGCGTGAACGCCTTCACCGAGTCCGAGCCATCGCCCCTGGACGCCGAAGGGCTGATCGAGGACGCCGATCCCGGCGCGCACGCGCGGCAGGTGGAAGCGGCCGGGCGATGGCGCGCCGAGCGCGACGGCGCCGCCGCGACGGCGGCGCTGGACGAGCTGAAGCGCGCGGCCGGGACGCAGGAGAACCTGATGAGCGCGACGCTGGCCTGCGCGCGCGCCGGCGTCACGACGGGGGAGTGGGCCGACGCGCTGCGCTCGGCCTTCGGCGAGTATCGCGCGCCGACCGGCGTGTCGGACGCGGTGCTCGTCACGGATGCCAAGGACGCGCTGGCGGCGGTGCGCGCGCGTGTCGCGGCGGTGGCGAGCGCGCGCGGGGTGAAGCGGCTCCGGATGCTCGTCGGAAAGCCGGGGCTCGACGGACACTCCAACGGCGCCGAGCAGGTGGCGGTCCGGGCCCGCGACGCGGGCTTCGAGGTCATCTATTCGGGTATCCGCCTGACGCCCGAGGCGATCGCGCAGACGGCCGCCGACGAGGACGTCCACGCGGTCGGCCTTTCGATCCTGTCCGGCGGCCATGCCTCGCTCATCCCCGCGGTGCTCGACGCCATGAGGGACCGGGGGATCGACACCGCGGAGGTGCCGGTCGTGGTCGGGGGGATCATCCCCGACGCCGACGCGCGCGTCCTGGAGAAGGCAGGCGTGGCGCGCGTGTTCACGCCGGCCCAGTACGACCTCACCGCGCTCGTCGGCGAGATCGCGGAGCTGATCGCGAGCGCCGGCGGCCGATGAGCGATCGCCGGCCCGGCCCACACCCCGCCGAGCGCACGCCGAGCGAGTCGGCGACCGTCCTGTCCCTGCAGATGGAGCCGAACGACGCGAACCTCAGCGGGAACGTGCACGGCGGAGTGATCATGCGCCTGGTCGACAACGCCGCCGGGATCGCCGCGGTCCGCCATTCCGGCGGACGCGTCGTGACCGCGGCGATGGACGAGATGACGTTCATCGAGCCCGTCTTCCTCGGCGAAGTGGTGACGCTGCGCGCGCAGGTGAACGACGTGGGCCGGACGTCGATGGAGGTCGGGGCGCGCGTCGAGGCCGAGAACACCGTGACCGGCGAGCGCCGCCACGTCTCGACGGCCTACCTGGTCTTCGTCGCGCTCGACGCCGAGGGCAAGCCCCGGCAGGTTCCCGCGCTTCGCACCGAGACCCCCGACGAGGACCGGCGGCGCGAGGAGGCGAAGATCCGCCGGCAGCACCGCCTCGCGCGCAAGGCCGCCATCCTGGACCGGCGGAAGATCCACCCCTGAGGCGACCCGCCGGTCGCAGCCGCGCTCGCGACATCCCGGTACGATTCCCCCACTGCAGATGTACGAGGGACTCAAGAATCTCGAGGTTCCATCCCCGCGGCGACCGAAGGTCCGACGTGTCGCGCGGGTGCTTCTCTACGGGCTGGTCGTCGTGGTCGTGCTGGCCGTGGGCGTCTACGGCACGACCTTCTATCTGGCGAACCGGAACATCAACAAAGCCAGGGAGAAGATCGAGCAGTTGACCGAGCTTGCCTCCGGCGCGCCGGACCAGCCGCGCAACGTCTTGATCGTCGGGAGCGATTCGCGGGCCGGCATCACCAAGAAGGACCGGCGGAAGGGGCTCGGCGGTCCGACGGGACAGCGTGCCGACGTGATCATCCTGCTGCACCTGGAAGGCGGCGGGAAGGGCGCCTCGATGCTGAGCCTGCCGCGCGACCTCCGCGTCCCGATCCCCGGGCACGGCTTGGACAAGATCAACGCGGCGTTCGCCTACGGCGACTCGGACAAGGAGCGTGTGAACCTCCTGGTCGAGACGGTGCAGGACTTCACCGGCGTGCCGATCCATCACTTCGTCGGGATCAACTTCTTCAGCTTCCGCGGGATCGTGGACGCCGTGGACGGCGTCAACATCGTCGTCGACGGGCCGATCCACGACGACAAGGCGAAGCTCGACGTGCCCTCCGCCGGCTGCTGGCACATGAACGGGGACCAGGCCCTGGCCTACGTCCGCGCGCGCTCCTTCGACCCGACCGCCGACATCGGCAGGATCGCGCGTCAGCAGCGATTCATGCGCGCGGTCATCGACCGGCTCAAGAGCGTGTCGCTGCTGCTGCGCCCCGACCGCGTGCTCCGGGTGTCCGAGCGCATCGGCGAGTCGATGATCATCGACCAGAAGGTCGACCTGGGGCTCGCGCAGGCCATCGCGGCGCGGCTCGCGACCGTCGGCCAGAGCAACGTCGACTTCCGGATCACGCCCTACTCGTCGGCGTACATCGACGGGATTTCCTACCTGATCCCGGACCAGCCGGAGGCCCGGCGACTCTTCGACGCGATCCGCGACGATCGCCCGTTGCCGCGCGTCGGCACGACGAGCGAATCGGTACCGACGAGGTCGGACGTCTCCGTCCTGGTGCGCAACGGAACGAACAAGGCCGGGCTCGCGGGCAAGCACGCCCGCAAGCTCGGCGGCAAGCGCTTCGACGTCGTCGGCGCCGAGAACAACCCGGGCTCGGCCAAGCGCACGAGGATCGTCTACGCCGCCGGCCAGCGCCTGGCGGCCGAGCTGCTCGAGAAGCTCTACCCGACGGCGCAGGTGCGCGCCGCGCACGGGACGCAGCCGGCGGACGTCGTGCTCGTGCTCGGACGCGACCTGCTACGCGGGGAGTCCGACCCGGCCGGGACGCCCACGGCCCGAACCCCACCGCACGAGGGCTGCAAGGCCCTCCCGGCCTAGGTCCAGGCGCGCTCGTCGACGGGGGCGCGGTGCTTGAGGGGCTCCCACCAGTCGCGGTGCTCGGCGTACCAGGCGACGGTCTCGTCCAAGCCCTCCTCGAAGGGCACCGAGGGCGTCCAGCCCAGCTCGCGGGTGATCTTCGTGGCGTCGAGCAAGTACCGGCGGTCGTGGCCCGGACGGTCCGGGACGATGTGCTTGAGCGTCGCGGGCTTGCCGGTGCGCGCCAAGACGGCGTCGGCGACCTGCTCGATCGAAGCCTCGAAGCCCGAGCCGACGTTGTAGGTCTCGCCCGGCGTCCCGCGCTCCAGGATCGTGTCGATCCCCGAGCAGTGGTCGCGCACGTGCAGCCACTCGCGACGGTTCGCGGTCGAGGCGTACATCGGCAGCGGCTCGTCGTCGAGCGCGCATGTGACGAAGAGCGGGATCACCTTCTCGGGGAACTGGCGCGGGCCGTAGTTGTTGGAGCAGTTCGAGATGGTGACCGGCAGCCCGAAGGTCTCTTGGTAGGCGCGCACGGCGTGGTCGGCGGCCGCCTTCGACGCGTTGTACGGCGTGCGCGGCCGGTAGGGAGACTCCTCGGTGAACGCGCCGGGGTCGTCCAGGGCCATGTCGCCGTAGACCTCGCAGGTCGAGACGTGGTGGAAGCGCGCGACGCCGACGGTGCGGGCGGCTTCCAGCAGCGCGAGCGTCCCCATGGTGTTGGTCTGGAAGAAGCGGGCGGGGTCCTTCACGGCGAGCGAGTTGTGCGACTCGGCCGCGAAGTTCACCACGACGTCGATCGCGTGGTGCCGCAAGAGGCTCGTGGCGAGCCCGACGTCGCCGATGTCGCCGCGCTGGAACGTGATCCGGTCGCGGACCTCGTCGAGGTTGGCCTCGACGCCGGCGTAGGTCAGCAGGTCGAGCACGACGATCGCGTCCCCGGGGGCGCGCGCGAGGTGCTCGATGACGTAGTTGGAGCCGATGAAGCCCGCCCCGCCGGTCACCAGGATGTTCACGGGCTCATAGTAGAGTCCAACGCGCCGCGCGTCCTCGCGCCGCGCGGCTCGACATGCGGATCCTCGTCACAGGCGCCGGCGGCCAGCTCGGGTACGAGCTTGGCCGCGCGCTCGCCGCCCACGACGTGCTGGCGCCCTCGCGCGCGGACCTCGACGTCGCCGACGCCGGCTCGGTCGCGCGCGCGCTCGCCGATGCCGGGCCCGACGTCGTTATCCACGCGGCGGCGTGGACCGACGTCGACGGGTGCGAGCGCGACCCGGGGCGGGCGCGCGCGGTGAATACGTACGGGACGCGGAACGTGGCGCGCGCCCGCGGCAGCGCGTTCCTGGTCGCGATCTCGACCGACTACGTCTTCGACGGCCGCGCCGGCCGCCCGTACGTGGAGACCGACGAGCCCAACCCGATCCAGGTCTACGGCGCCACGAAGCTCGACGCCGAGCGCGAGATCACCGCGGCCGCCGGCTCGTTCGCGATCCTTCGCACCGCGTGGCTCTACGGCGCGCGGCGGGGGGACGGGACGCTCGCCCGCAACTTCGTGACCTCGATCCTGAGCGCCGCGCGAACGGGCCCGCTGGACGTGGTCCGGGACCAGATCGGCTCGCCGACGTCGTGCGCGGCCATGGCGTCCGCGGTCGCTGCCGTCATCGAGCGGCGAGCCGAGGGCGTCCTGCACGCGGTCGATCCCGGGATCGTGTCGCGGTTCGAGCTGGCGCGCGCCGCGGTCGGGCTGGCGGGGCTCGACCCGGCGCTGGTGCGTCCGGTCGAGACCGAGGGCGCTCCCGCCCTGCCGGCGGCGCGCCCGACGTACGCCCCGCTCGACGGACACGCCTGGCGCGCCGCCGCCCTGCCGGAGCTGCCGCCCTTCCGGGAAGCGCTGGAAGCTGCGATGCCCGCGATCCTGGAGACGATGGCGTGAAGGCGCTCATCCTCGCCGGCGGGCTCGGCACGCGATTGCTCCCGGTCACCGAGCACGTGCCGAAGTCGCTGCTCCCGATCTGCAACGTGCCGTTCCTGGAGCACCAGGTGCGGCTGCTCGCTCGCCACGGCGTCGACGAGGCGGTGCTCCTGACCGGCTATCGCGCGCGAGACTTCGAATCCTTCGCCACCTCCGCCGCGCGGCACGGCGTGCGGCTCGTCGTCTCGACCGAGGACGAGCCGCTCGGCACGGCCGGCGCGGTCCGCCTCGCGCTCGACCCCGGCGAGGACACCGCGCTGGTGTTCAACGGCGACGTGCTCACCGACATCGACGTCTCCGCGCTCCTCGCGCTCCACCGCGCCAGGAATGCCGCCGTCACGATCGCGCTGTCCTGGGTGCAGGACGCCGACGGGCTGGGCGTCGTGCCCATGGACGACGACGGCCGCGTGACCGCGTTCATCCAGAACGTGAAGGGAACACCGATGCCGGGCGACTGGATCAACGCCGGGATCTATGCGCTGGAGCCGCGCGTGCTCGCCGGCGTGTCGCCGGGCGAGCGTCGCGATTTCGAGCACCCGCCCGATCCGCTCTTTCCCGCGCTGCTCGCGGCCGGCGAGCGCTTTGCGGGCTACCGGTCCGAGGCCTACTGGCTGGACATCGGGACGCGCGAGCGGTACCTGCGCGCGCACCGTGACGTGCTCGACGGCGTCGCCGGCGCCGCGGCCGTGAACGGCACGGTCGTGCGAGAGGATCGAACGCTCGACGACGGCACGCGGATCGCCGGCCCGGTGCTGCTGTCGCACGCGGCGGTCGGGCCGGGCGCGACGCTCGGGCCGCACACCTCGCTGGGGCAGGGATGCTCGATCGGGGCCGGCGCCGTCGTCGAGCGCTCGGTCGTGCTCGCCGGCGCGCACGTCGGCGAACGCGCGGTGGTGCGCGACTCGATCGTCGGGGGGACGGCGACGGTCGAGGACGGCGCGACCCTCGACGCCGCGATCGTGGCGTGATGCCGTTGCGCGTTCGAGCCTCGATGCGCTAGGGATAGCGGTCCGACCGCGGATCGGCCGCGGTCCGCGCAGGAAGGGGAACTGATGGCGACGTACATCAGCCTCATCAAGTGGACCGATCAAGGTCGCAAGGAGGTGGCCTCGCTCCCCGACAGGGTCGAGCAGGTCGCCAAGCGGGTCGAGCAGGCGGGCGGCAAGCTCGTCGGGAACTGGGTGACGATGGGCCGTTTCGATCAGGTCGCGGTGACGGAAGCCCCCGACGACGAGACCGCGGCGCGGCTCGCGCTCGTCGTCGCCGGACGCGGGAACGCGATCACCGAGACGCTGCGCGGCTTCTCGATGGACGAGATGCGATCGCTGCTGTAGATCGGACGCGAACGATGCCGGGGGCGCGGGCGACCGCGCCCTCGGACGTTCCGGGGCGAAGCGGCCGGACGGCCGAGCGCCCGGAAATCACCGTGTTACGCTGCTCGCCATGACCCAGAAACGGGCGCTGATCACCGGCATCACCGGCCAGGACGGTTCCTATCTGGCCGAGCTGCTCGTCGCGAAGGGATACCAGGTTTACGGCCTCATCCGCGGCCAGAACAACCCGAAGCGCGCGCTCGTCGAGCAGATGCTGCCGTCCGTGGAGCTGGTCGAGGGCGACCTGACCGACATGGGCTCGCTCATCGCGGCGCTGGAGTACACCCAGCCCGACGAGGTCTACAACCTCGGCGCCATCTCGTTCGTGAAGCTCTCGTTCAACCAGCCCGAGCTGACGGGCAACATCACCGGGCTCGGCGCGCTGCGCTTGCTGGAGGCGATTCGGGTGGTAGACGGGCGCGAGGGACGGATGCGCTTCTACCAAGCCTCGTCCAGCGAGATGTTCGGCAAGGTGCGCGAGGTCCCGCAGACGGAGATGACCGCGTTTCACCCGCGCAGTCCCTACGGCGTGGCGAAGGTCTACGCGCACTACATGACCGTGAACTACCGGGAGAGCTACGGGATCCACGCCTCCAGCGGCATCCTGTTCAACCACGAGAGCCCGCGGCGGGGACACGAGTTCGTCACGCGCAAGATCACGCAGGCGGTCGCGCGGATGGCGCTGAAGCTGCAGGACAAGCTCGCGCTCGGGAACCTCGACTCGGCGCGCGACTGGGGGTTCGCCGGCGACTACGTCGAGGCGATGTGGCTGATGCTCCAGCAGGACGAGCCCGACGACTATGTGATCGCGACCGGCGAGACGCATTCGATCCGGGAGTTCCTCGACTTGGCCTTCGCCGAAGCGGGCATCCAGGACTGGAGCGACCTGGTCGAGCAGGACCCCCGTTACATGCGTCCGGCGGAGGTCGACCTGCTCGTCGGCGACGCGACGAGGGCGCGCGACGTGCTCGGCTGGTCGCCGAGCGTGTCGTTCCCCGAGCTGGTCAAGATGATGGTCGCCTCCGACCTGGAGCTGGAGAAGCAGAAGGCGGGACGCTGATGCGGATCGCGGTGGTGGGGACCGGCTACGTCGGGCTCGTGACCGGCGCGTGCTTCGCCGACCTCGGCCACGACGTGGCGTGCGTCGACATCTCTGCCGAGCGCGTGGAGAAGCTGCGCTCGGGCCACATCCCGATCTACGAGCCGGGGCTGGAGGAGGTCGTGGCGAGGGGCCTGGCGAACAAGCGGCTCGGCTTCACGACGAGCCACGCGGAGGCCATGCGCGGCGCCGAGGTCGCGTTCATCTGCGTGCAGACCCCGCCGCGCGAGGACGGCAGCGCGGACCTGTCCTACGTGGAGCGCGCCGCGGAGGACCTGGCGGCCAACATCGACCGGTACGTCGTCGTGGTCAACAAGAGCACGGTGCCGGTCGGCGCGCGCGACTTGGTCGAGCGCATCGCGCGCCGGCGTTTGCCCGAGAACCTCGAATTTGACGTCGCCTCGAACCCCGAGTTCCTGCGCGAGGGCACGGCCGTGTTCGACTTCATGCACCCGGATCGCGTGGTCATCGGCACGGCCAGCGAACGAGCGGCGGGCGTCCTGACCGCGCTCTACCGCCCGCTCGGCGCGCCGCTGATCGTCACCGACGCCGCGAGCGCCGAGATGATCAAGTACGCATCCAACACCTTCCTCGCGACGAAGATCTCCTTCATCAACGCGATCGCGAACCTGTGCGACGCGGTGGGCGCCGACATCAAGGACGTGGCGCTCGGCATGGGCTACGACGCGCGCATCGGCTTTGAGTTCCTGAAGCCCGGTCCGGGCTTCGGCGGCTCCTGCCTGCCCAAGGACGCGCGCGCGCTCGTGCGGCTCGCCGACGAGAACGACTACGACTTCCACCTCCTGCGCGGGGTGATCCGCGTCAACGAAGACCAGCACGGCGTCGTCGTGCGCAAGGTGCGCAAGCTGGCCGGCGACCTCGAAGGGGCGCCGGTCGCCGTCTGGGGGATCGCGTTCAAGCCCAACACCGACGACACGCGGGACTCGCCCGCGATCGCGGTCGTGCGGCGGCTCATCGACGCCGGCGCGATCGTGCGCGCCTACGACCCCGTGGTTTCCGAGGAGGTATTCGAGCAGCTCGGGATCGAGCGGGCGGCCGGCCCCATCGAGGCGGCCGAGGGAGCGCGCGCCGTGGTCGTCCTGACCGAGTGGAACGAGTTCCGCTGGCTCGACTTCGAGCGGCTGAAGGGCGTGATGCAGTCGCCGGCGATCATCGACGCCCGGAACCTGCTGGACCCGCACTCGCTCCGCCAGCACGGCTTCGCCTACGAGGGAATCGGACGCTGACCGGTTCGTCTCGGGGTGACTTTCCCCGCAAGGGTTGACACAAAGGGCAGAACGGGCGCCGCGGCAAGGTCGGGCGTGAAACCACGACGGATGCGCCTCGTTGGACCCTGAGAAGAAACACGATCCAACGAGGAGATTCGATCATGGCCGTTCGCACTTTCCGTTCGACGCGCTTCCGAGCCGCGACGCTCGCGGCGCTGGCATCGGCGGCGGTCGTCGCGTTGCTCGCCTTCGGAGCGAGCGCGGGCTACTCGAGCCCGCTGGTGACGGTCCAGTCCGCGGCGACGCTCGACGGCGACCGGGATGGCAAGATCGACGGCATCCGCGTGACCTTCAACGGGCCGATGGACACCACGGTCACCCCGGAGGAGTCGGACGGCGCCAGCGCGGGCTTCCTCGTCGACGACTACACGATCACGGGCTTCGCGTGGGGAAGCCCCGCGAACACGCTCACGATCTCGCTTGCCGAGGGGAACGCTCCCGACACGGCAGCGCAGCCCGAGGTGACGTACGTCGACGGCGACGGCGCGCAGCTGAAGCAGAGCGGCACGGGACTGACGCTCGATCCGTACGGCCCGACCCCAGCGACCGACGGCGCCGGACCGGTTCTGCTGTCGCTGCAGGTCAACGACCTTCCCGCCGCGCCAAATGTGTTCAACCTCGTCGGCGAGTACGTGCTGATCACCTGGTCGGAGCCCGCGACGCTCAGCGGCGCGACCGCCGCCGACAAGTGGAACAACCTCGAGCAAGGGCTCGTGCTCAACAACGACCCGGCGACGGCGCTCTGCCAGGACGGAGGCGGGCTGCTGTCGAACACCTTCAACTTCCCCCAGCCGCAGGGCACGGCCAACCCCTTCATCGAGACCACCGCGACCGCGACGTGGAAGATCCAGTACGTCACGGGCTCGCTCGGCTCGTCCGCGGGACGCGCGATTCCGGGCGTGCCGCTGACGTGCTGGCTCGGCGTGACGAGCGGGACCAACATCCGCGACCTGGCCTCGCCGAGCCCGAACCCGGCCGCGACGCAGAACGAGGCCGTGATCAAGGCGTATCCGAGCCCGGTCGACGCGGCGCTCGCGACGGCCGCCACCATCGACGGGCGGACGGGCCCGGCGGACGGCGTGCTCGACGCGATCAAGCTGACCTTCAACCAGAAAGTCGACGACGCGACCGTGCTCGCCCGGCTGGGCGACTTCACCGTCAGCTCCGGCGCGACGAACGCAGTGATCGACACCTCGAGCGTGGACACGGGATCGACCGCGAACGACGACACCATCTACCTCCGCATCAGCGGCGTCTCGTGGGGAACCGGCGTGACCCCGACGGTGGCTTACGCGAAGCCCTCGGACTGCACCTCCTCGTCGGGGTCCGGCTTGAAGGCGATCGTGCCGACCGGCGACCCCTACCGCGCGTGCGTCGGCTCGTTCGACACGCCGGCGAGCGACGGCGCCGGACCGCTCCTGGTGAGCGCGATCACCAAGGACGGCGACGGCGACGGCAAGCTCGACACGATCCGCGCGACCTTCGGCGAGGAGATCGGCTCCGCCGCGGAGGACGGCTGGACGGTCGGCGGCGCCGGCGCGACCTCCGCGACGATCGTGCCCGGCGACGCCACGAAGGTCGACATCGCTTTCCCCGAAGGCGGCTCGGGCGACACGGGCACGACGCCGTCGCTCACGTACACGTCGGTCGCGAACGGCAAGACCGCCGACGCGGCGGCCATCGAGGTCGCGCCCGCGAGCGTCACGCCCGCGGACAAGGCGGCGCCCCGCATCGTCGCCCCGGTGATCGTCAAAGACACCGACCTTGACGGCTCGATCGATCGCGCCGTCCTGACCTACAGCGAGCCGATCGTCGATCCGTCGGCGGGCACCGCCGCCGGGTTCACGGTCGGCGGTGCCGGCGCGACGGGCTTCGCGCCCGGCGCGGGTGACGATCCCGGCGACGAGACCCTGACGCTCGCCGTCGACGTCCCCGGCACGGAGCCAAAGGAGATCGCGTTCAACGCAGGGACGCTCGCCGACGCCGCCGGCAACGCCACCGGCACGCAGCTCTACGCGGCCCCCGGCGTGACCGACATGGCCGTTCCGCAAGCAGTCATCGGCGCGTCGCCGTCGGCCCCGCTGCCGGCCGGGACCGCGACGATCGCGGTCGACTACAGCGAGCCGATGGACGCATCCGTGCAGCCCACGGTCACCGTGGACGGTAACGCCGTGAGCCCGATCGACGACGGCGACCACACGTCGGGATGGCTGAACATCGACGACTCCGTGTGGGAGGGCGAAATCGAAGTCGGCGTGGAGCCGCTGGTCTGCGCGGTGGCTACCGGGTGCGCCGTGCAGATCATGGCCGTCGACGGGCAAGACCCCGCCGGGCTCGCTCAGGACGCCGAGACGCTCGACACGGAGGTCGACACGATCGCGCCGGCCGCGCCCGCGCTCGGAACCTTCTCGCAGACGGTGACCGACGGGGAGAGCGCCCCGGCGACGACACTCAACATGTTCACGCAGTCGATCTCGCTCGCCGCGAACTTCGCCGCCGCCGACGCCGAAGGCGGCTACGCCGAGATCCTGGTCGACGGCGCGGCCCTCGACCCGCGGGCGATCAGCCCCCTGATCGGGCCGAGCGACACTTCGGCCGTCGCGCTCTCCGGCTTCGGCGACGACGCCGAGCTCCAGGCTGCGATCGACGACGCCGGTTCGCACACGCTGACGATCGTGCTCTACGACGACGCCGGGAACCAGAGCGATCCGAGCGCGTCCTCGGTCTCGTTGGATGCCGACTACACGCCGATCGATGTCTCCCTCACGATCACCGATCCCGACCCGCTCACGCTGATCGCCGGCGGCGATCCCGTGTCGCTCGCGTGGGACGGGGACGATGTGCCGGCCGACTTCGACCAGGTCCTCCTGGAGTACTCGAACGACGGCGGCACGACCTGGATGACGACCGATCTCGCCGGCGCGGCGCCGGCGGAGGGAATGGCGATCGACGGCAGCGACACCTGGTCCGCCCCGAGCGACGACACCTCGGGCGCGCGCCTGCGCGCGACCACGGTCGACGCGAACGGCAACAAGGGCTACGGCGCCTCCGATCCCTTCACGATCGATTCGAGCCCGCCCGTCCTCGCGCTGACCGCGCCACGGACGAGCGATCGCTTCCTGCCGGCCGGCGAGGAGTTCGAGATCACCTGGACCGTGAGCGACGCTTCCATCGGCCAGGTGGCCGAGCCGATGACGATCGAGTACTCGCTGGACAAGGGCAAGAACTGGTTCCCGATCAACGACGGCGCCTACGACAAGGCCGACGACGGCGCCGAGGACTGGACGGTGCCGCCCGGCCGCGGCTTCGGGATGTTCGTTCGCGTCACCGCCGTGGACGCGACCGGCGCGAGCACGGTGAAGAAGTCGGTCCAGCTCGCGCGGGGCGTCGCCGGATACGTCGCGCAATCGACCGGCACGTTGCACGCGTTCGGCTCGGCCGACGGCAGCGTGGACGAGCGCGTGCGCTCCACGCACTGGCTCTTCGGCGTCGCCATCAACGACGCGGGAACGAAGGGGTACACGATGGACGCGCGCGGCAACGTCTTCCCGTTCTCGGTCGGGGGCGCGTCGAAGCCGCCCTCCCAGTCGAAGCTCAACCTGAAGTGGGGATGGGCCCGCGACGTCGTCATGCGCACGGACTCCTCCGGCTACGTCCTGGACAAGAAGGGCGGCATCCACCGCTTCGGCGGCGCGCCCAAGGCCAAGCCGTCCAAGACCTGGGGCTCGTGCGGCTGCGCGGTTGCCCTGGCGCTGCTCGACAACGGCAAGGGCGGGTACGTCCTGGCCACCAACGGCAAGCTCTACCCGTTCAAAGTGGGCGGCAACGCCATGCCGAAGTCGATCGCCAAGCAGGCGTTCGTGTCGAAGGGAGACGTGCGCGACTTCGTCCTCAACGGCAACGAGAAGTCGGGGTACGTCCTGCGCGCGACCGGCAAGATGATCCCGTTTGGTGGCGCGAGCGGCGTCAAGGCCTACGGCACCGGCTCGAGCAGGGACGCCCAAGCGCTCCTGCGCGTGACGAACACGGGCGGCTACTGGGTGGACCACCGGGGCAAGCTCTATCGCTACGGGGTCGCCGTCGGCGACCCGACGGGCACCGTCCTGGCGGCCCGTACGGCTCGGGGCGCCGTCACCGTCTAGCGTCGCAGCGTTCCGGACGCGACCCGCGCCGGTATCGTGAGGTCATGCGCGTCGTCGTGACCGGAGGAGCAGGCTTCATCGGCTCGCACCTGTCGGCGCGGCTGCTCGACGAGGGCCACGACGTGGTCTGCTTGGACAACTTCCTGACGGGCCGTCGCGCCAACGTCGAGCGCCTGTCGGGCAGCCCTCGTTTCACCGCCTTCGACCGTGACGTGTCCAGCCCCGTTTTCGTCGACGGCGAGGTCGACGCGGTCCTGCACTTCGCGTCTCCGGCGTCCCCGGTCGATTACCTGCGCTACCCGATCCAAACGCTCAAAGTCGGCGCCGTCGGCACGTGGCACACGCTGGGACTCGCGCGAGCCAAGCGCGCGCGATACCTGCTGGCGTCGACCTCGGAGGTCTACGGCGATCCCAAGGTGAACCCCCAGCCCGAGACCTACTGGGGACACGTCAACCCGATCGGGCCTCGCGGCGTCTACGACGAGGCGAAGCGTTACGCCGAGGCGATGACGATGGCCTACCACCGGTCGCACGGCATGGATACGCGAATCGTCCGGATCTTCAACACCTACGGGCCGGGCATGCGCGCCGACGACGGCCGCGCGATCCCCGAGTTCGTCACCTGCGCGCTGGACGGGAAGCCGCTCGTCGTGCACGGGGACGGAACCCAGACGCGGAGCGTTTGCTACGTGGACGACCTCGTGGACGGGATCGTGCGGCTGATGATGCTGGACGGTCCGGTGTCCGACCCGGTCAACCTGGGCAACCCGACGGAGATGACGGTCCTGCGCCTCGCCGAGATCATTCGCGAGCTGTGCGGGAGCGATTCGGAGATCGCTTTCGGCCCGCGCCCGGAAGACGACCCGAACGTGCGATGTCCCGACATCGCCCGCGCCCGCGCCCTTCTGGGGTGGGAGCCGGCCGTCGCGCCCGACGTAGGGCTCGCGCGCACCGTCGAGTGGTTCCGCACCGCCCGCTGAGCCGGGCCGCCGCGGAGGTGTAGCGTGACGCCACCATGCGGCTCGTCGCGTACCTGAGGATCAGGCCGGGCGACGCGCCCGCAGAGGTCGTCGAGGCTCGGATCAAACGCTGGGCCGCGCACCACGGCCACACGGTCGCGACGGTCAGGATCGACGCCGGCGCGAGCGCTGCCGACGAGGTTGAGGTTCGCTTCGGCATGGCCGAGGCGATCGACGACCTGCGCGAGCGGCGCGCGGAGAGCGTCGTGGTCGCCGGCCTCCCGACGCTGGCGCCGACGCTCGCCGGACAGGAGCTGTGGCGGCTGGAGATCGAACGGGCGGGCGGGACGCTCCATGCGCTCGACGAATCGGGGACGACGACACGCGATCGATCGCTGGTCCGGCAGGCCCTGGAGGAGGCGGCTGAGTTCCCCGGCATGGTGCGCGCGCTGCGGGCGCGCAAGCGGGCGGCCGCCGCGGGCGCCGATCGGGAGCGCGCCCTCATCGCCGGGATCGAAGCCGAGCAGGCCACCGGACCGATCGAGCCTTCCGCCCCTCGCCGACGCATCCGACGCCTGCTGCGCCGCACGCCGCCGCTTGACCGGCCCTCTCCGGCTGGGACGACCGACAAGACGATCGAGCCCCCCGCGTCCGGGAGGCTGCGATCGTGATGGGGTCTGGTTGGTCAGGCGGCGGGGCGAAGCTCGACGACCGGCGCGACCGCCGTCGGCGCGAGTGCCGGGCGTGCGCGGCGGTGACCGCGGCGGCCGAGCGAGGCGATACCGGCGGCGAGCATCGCGACGCCGGCGCCGATGCCCGCGGCTCCGTCGGGCAGGCCGAGCCCGAAGCCCAAGGCCGCATTCGCGAGCAGGAGCCCTCCGGCGGAGACGGCGGCGTCCACGCCGCACTCGAGCGACGTCCGCGCCATCCGGCGGCGCCGGCCGCGGCGGTACATCCGGTTCGCGTAGGCCGCTCGCGTGGTCATCTCCTGGCTCCTTCTCGTTCGTGCGTTCGGGTGTCCAAACGAGCACCCCGTTCGTCATCACATGGCCCGATCGGGTCATTTGTAGGGCTGGTTTCCGCTGCGCCCGACGGGTACGCTGCCCGAGCCGACCGGCCCGAACTGGTGGGCAATGTCACACCGGCATGCGTAGAAATGGCTAGGAGTCTCGTGCTGAGATGCCCGAATTCGCCCTGAAAAGCGAGGAAAAAACTTCGACCCGAGGGGTTGACGCGGGACGGTTCTCTGCCATAATCGGTACAACGCAACGACTGTGACAAGGCAGTAGACGGGCGCCCGGGACTCCCGGGCGTTTTGCGTTCTCGGGACCGCGCCCTCCGCGATCGACACCCCTCGCGATCGGCAGCGCGTTTCCAGCGCCCAGGCGCATCTTCGACCTTTTCGAAAGGCCGGACGAGCAGTCCGGCCTTTCTGCTTTTCCTCCTCGGAACCGCCGAGGGGGCCGTGCGCGACGACCCGTCGCGTGCTCACCACGCTCGCGGACGCGAGCGCAGCCGCCCCACCAAGGGCAGAAAGGATGGACGATCATGTCCAAGACTCCGTACACGAGCGGAACCCGCGAGCGTCTGATCGAGCGGCTCCGCCGGCAGGCAGTGGCGATGCAGAACGGCTACCGCCGTGAGGACGCCTTGCTGACCACCGGCGAGGTCGCCATGCTCTTCCGGGTCTCCCACCGCGCCGTGCGCTGCTGGGCCGACGCCGGCAAGCTCCCCTACATCCGCACGCTCGGCGGCCACCGCCGGTTCCTGGCGAGCGCGGTGTGGGAGGCGCTCCGCGACGTCGTTCCCGACGTCGCCGAAACGCGGCCTCCCCGCGACGGCATCGCGGTCGCGCAGTAGCGCGGTCGAAGGCGGTTTCGGAACGCCCGACAGGTCCGACATCGGCATCGAGAAACACCGCCCGATTCGTCGAGCCTCGTCATGGTTCTCACCGCTTCGCACACATAAAAAAGCGGCTCTGACCTGCAACGTCGGTCAGAGCCGCTTCGTTGTTTCCAGGGAACGCACCACGGACAAGACGAAGGAAAAAGCGATGTTCGAAACGGCGGGCCAGGTGGTCAAAGCACTCAAGGCGTTCCGCGATTACTACCACCCCAAGGCGAGCGGGATCGTCCTTCGCAGCGGCAAGGCGTCCGGCGTGAACGCCGAACCGTTCGGCGGCGGCTTCCTCAACTCGATCGAGCAGCGCGCGCAGTTGATGAGCCGCCTCGCGGCGCTCGGCGAACGCGAACGGGCGCTGCTGACGATGTGGTACGTGATGGACCAGCCCGTGCGCCACGTCTGCGAAGCGCTTTCGGTGAGCCGCTCGCAGGCGTACCGGCTTCGCGACCGGGCACTGAGCGAGATGATCTCCGACGACCAAGACGCGGACGCACCGGCGGCCCTTGCCCCCGCATTCGCATAGACCAGGAAACGACCCGACGCAGATGCCAACCCTCCTCCCTCCCTCCCTCCTGGACCCTGCGTCGGTCCGCTGCCCCCGAACGAGATGTTCGGGGGCAGCTCGAACCCTTCGAGCGCCGTAGGAACCCGGCAACGCGAGGAACGGAAGAACAGTGGAACCGAAAGACTTCGCACGAGTCCTCCTTCGGAGGAAGAAGTCGATCGTGGTCGCCGTCGTCGTGGCGGTGGCCTCTACTGCGTTCTTCTCGATGAAGAAGACCCCGATCTACACGGCCGTGTGCAAGATCGCCTTCGAGGCGACCGCCTACGACCCGACGGACCCCAACTCCAAGGCCTTCAACAACATCGGCGGCCTTCCCGACCATGCGGAGTTCATCAAGAGCCCGGAGGTCGGCATGCGCGCCGCCGAGATCCTGGATCTCCCCGCGAGCGAGGTCGTGGGCCACATCGCCGACGTGCAACTGCTGGAAGGCGGCCAGACCTTCGTCCTGACGGCGTCCTCCTCGCCCGAGCCCACCTCACGGGGCTGGGCGCGGTACGCCGAGAAGCCCGGGATGCGCTCGGCGGACATCTGCAACACGCACATGCAGGCCTACCGCGAAGCCAACCTCGACGCAGCCGAGGCGTGGTACCGCAAGCTCCTGAAGGACAAGAAGGCGCAGCGGACGGCGTTGCGACGCACCGTCGAACGGAAGGTCGCCGAGTTCGCCGCGAGCGGCGAAACGGAAGTCATCGCCGCCTTCGAGCGCGACCAGGCTCTCTACGACCTTCAGGAGGTCTCGGGCAAGGTCAACGCACTCGAGAACGTGATCGAAAACGGGATCGACGGCGGCGGACGAATCGTCGAGACGTCCGGCGGCGGCGTGAAGCAAGGCGGTAACCTTCGCAGCGACATGACGCTGGGCCTGATCGTCGGGCTGCTGTTCGGCATCGGCTGGGCGATGGTGCGCGAGTACATGGACGACACGGTGCGCGACAAGGAGTCGGCGCAGCGCGAGCTGGGGATCCCGGTGCTCGCCGCGCTGCCGACGGTGGACTCGATCGACGGGCTCGACGAGCCCTCGACCGGCACGATCGAAGCCGCGCGCAACCTTCGCTCGACGCTGTCTTCGCTCGGCTTCCCCCACGACAAGCGCATGCTCGTCGTCACCAGCACGCTGACGAAGCGCCGTTCGACGACGCTCGCGAGCCTCGCGGCGGCCGTCGCCGAGTCGGGCCGCAGCGTCCTTGTGATCGGAAGCGACCTTCGTTCGTGCCGCACGCACGAGGCGTTCGGCATCGCCAACACGGTCGGGCTCGCCAACGTGATCCGCGGCCAGGTGCCCTTCGAAAAGGCGATCCGGCCCGCGCCCGGCATCGAAGGCGTCTACGTGATGCCGAGCGGCCCGGTCATCGGGAACCCCGGCGAGCTGCTGTCCAGCGAGGCGATGGCGCTGACGTTGCGGCGAGCCGTGCGCTGGGCCGACGTCGTGCTGCTCGACGCGCCTCCGGTGCTCGCGGCCGCGGACTCTTCGATCCTGGGCGCCTATGCCGATGGTGTGCTGCTCGTCGTCTCGGCGGGCCAGACCAATCGCGCACAGGCGTCCGAAGCCAAGGAACAACTGGTCGCCGCGGGCGCGCGCGTCCTGGGCGCGGTGCTCGTCGGCAGCCCCGAGCAGGACAAGGTCGAGGACCTCCACGACGAGTTCGGCGGGGGCTTCGGGTCCTGGGGCGGCTACGGCTCCGGGCCGGTCGAGGGCGTCTACGGCGGAGAGATGTACAACGAGGATTGGTCGCAGGGTAGTGTCCTGACGATGACCGCCTACGCCGACGCACGGCCGTCGCGCCCGCGCTCGCAGCCGGCCAAGAAGACCGCGGCCTCGCGCGCCGGCCAGCGCTCGCGCGCAGAGCGCGGCCCGGTCGTCCCCAAGGCAGGCGTGCGAACGGCTCGCGCGAACGGCTCCCGCGCGAACGGCTCGTCGGCTCGCGCGGCCTCGCCGAAGCGCAAGACGACCTCGAGCGCGAGCAAGACGGCCGCGAGCAAGACGGCCGCGCGCGGCTCGACCGCAAAGCGCACGACCACCGCGCGCGCGCGCACCGCCGCGAAGCCGCGGACGTCGGGCACGCGGAGCGCCTCTCGAACCCGGCGCTGATGCGCCTCACCATCCTCACGCGCGGCTTCCCGCCCGCCGTCGACGGGATCGGCGACCACGCCGACCACCTCGCGGACGCGCTGGCCGCGACCGGCATCGAGGTAGCCGTCGTGACGTCGGCTGCCGAGGTCGCCGAACGGTCGGCGTTCGCCGTCCATCCCGTGATCGAGCGCTGGGACGCGCGCGGGTTCGGCGCAATCGCCTCCGCCGTGGCCGAGACCGCGCCGGACGCGATCAACTGGCACTACAACCCCTTCTCCATCGGCCGCAAGGGCCTTGCGCCGTCGGCGGGCAGGCTCGCGCGCGCCCTCGCGTCCCGGGCGCCGCTGGTGCTGTCCCTGCACGAGTTGTGGTTCCCGTTCTGGCGTGCGGGCGCGCGTGGCCTGGCGTGGGCGCTCGGCCAGCGCGCGCAGATCAGGCCCGTGCTCGGCGCGGCGACTCGGTGGGTGGTCACGACCGAGACACGCGAGCGCGACCTGCGGCGCATCGACCCCTCGAAGGTCGTACGCATCCCGACGGGGCCGAGCGTCGTGCCCACGGGGAAGAACGCGCGCGAGGCGCTCGGCTTGCCGGAAGGCGCGTTCGTCGCCGGACACCTCGGCGGCGTCGGACCGGGTCGCGACCTCACGCCGCTGCTCGCCGCGATCGAGCGGCTGCGGCGCGAGGGGCTCGACGTTCGCCTGGCGTTGCTGGGCGCAACCGGACCCTTCACACCGCCGGAATCGGTACGCGACGCGATCGTGCTGCCCGGCCCGGCGAGCCGCGAGGATCTGTCGGCGCAGCTCACCGCGTGCGACGTCTACGTCCACGCCGACCGCGCCGGCGCGTCGGCCGGCCGGCGGACGAGCATCGTCTCGGCGCTGGCGCACGGCCTGCCGCTGGTGTCCTATACGGGACCCGACCAGTCCACCGATCTCACGCCCGGGCGCGACGTGCTGGTCGTCCCACCGGTCCCGGGCGCGCTCGCCGCCGTGCTCGCCGATCTCGCCACCGATCGGGACAAAGCGCGCTCTCTGGGTGAAGCCGCGAGGGCCCTGTACGAAGAAAAGTTCTCCTGGGGCGTCATCGCCCGGCGTTTCGCACCGTTGTTACAGGTAGACCGATGACCTACGCAACCCTCGACGCGCCCGTCGCCCGGAGAAACCCCGGCGCGATCTGGGCCGGCCTGCTCGCGACCGGCGCGCTCGCGATCGGCTACCAGATCGCCTCCGGCGGGTCGGCCATCCGCGTGGTGGTCGCGGTCGTCGTCATGGGCGTCCTGGCGATCCCCTCCGTCCAGCACCCGCGCGCCGCCGTCACGTGGCTGTTCGCGCTGCTGCCGTTCATGGGCATGATCCGCCACCTCTTCCTCGGCGTTTCGGGGCGCGCGTTTCTGGACCCGCTGCTGCTGATCACGAGCGCCGTCGCCATCATCATCTTCGTGTCGATGACCGTGAACGGCCAGATGGACTTCGAAGGCACCACGTTGTCCAAGCTCGTCTTCCTGCTGCTCGTCGTCGGACTGATCCAGGTGTTCAACCCGGAGCAGCGCAGCCTCCTCACGGGCGTGACGGGCATCATGATCAACCTCGTCCCGCTGTCGTTCTTCTTCATCGGGCGAACGATCGGGGACGCCGACTACACGCACCGGCTCACGCGAATGGTCATGGTCATCGGCGGCCTCGGCGCGCTCTACGGGCTCAAGCAGGTCTTCATGGGGTTCTTCGGGTTCGAGCGCGAGTTCATCGCCAACGCGTACGGCGCGCTGCGCGTCGCCGACACCACGCGTCCGTTCTCGTTCTTCAACAACGCCTCCGAGTGGGCGAGCTACGCCCACATCGCGTTCGTGGTCGCGTTCGCCTCCATGCTGTTCAAGCCGAAGAGCAAGCGATCGCTTCTGCTGCTGCTCACCGCCGTGATCGCGTATTCGGGGTTCCTCATCGGGTCGCGCGGGTTCACGATCAAAGTGCTGCTGGCGATCGTCGTGCTGGTCGCGGCGCGCGCGCGCAGCCGTTTCCTCGCGATGGGGCTGGCCGGCATGATGATCGGCCTGGCGGTGCTCTGGTCGGCGACGACGACGACGACCGGGAACATCAACGAGAAAGAAGCCGGCGCCTCCCAGTTGATCGAGCAGCAGGTGCGCGCGCTGAGCGACCCGTTCGACCGGACCAAGTCGACGCTGCCCATCCACTTCGAGCAGGCGACCGAGGCGGTCGGCTACGTGATCACGCACAAGCCCGCGGGGGTGGGCACCGGCGCCTCGACGCTCGCCGGCTCGAAGTTCGGCGGCTTGCAAGCGTCGACCGAGCTGGACATCGGGGACTTCTTCCTGTCGCTCGGCGTGCCGGGCGGGCTCCTCTACGTCGCCATCGTCATCGTCGCCATCACGACGGCGTCGCGCGTGCGGCGCGCGCTGCCGGGGCCGGCGTGGGTCGGCATCTGGGCGATGCTGCTGACCTCCGTCGGCGCGTGGCTGCTCGGCGGCAACTACGCGATCGGGCCGCTGCTGTGGTTCCTGATCGGGGCGGTCGACGCCGCGTACAAGCGGCTCCGGGATCGAGGACTGTTGCGCGCTACGCTCAACGCGTGAGCCCCCGGCCGACGCGCGCGCTGCTCGCCACGCTCGATCTCCCTCCCACCATCGGGGGCGTCCAGACGCTTGCGCGCGAGCTGATCGTGCGCGCACGCCGCACCAGCTTCCACGTCGTCGCGCCGGCGGAGCCGGGAGCGGCCGAGGCCGACGCGGCGCTTCCGGCCCGCGTGGTCCGGGTGCCGCGGCTCGTGCCGGGACGGTGGGGATTCATCCCCAGCGTCGCCCTCGCGACGCGGCGCCTCGCCCGCCGGCCGGCGCCGGACGTCGTGTTGTCCATGCACGCCCTCGCGGGCGTCGCCGTGCCCCGCGCGGTGCCGATGGTCGTCGTCGTCTACGGCGGCGAGCTTCGATCGCCTCGCATCCGCGCCGTCGCCCGCCGCGTCCTGCCTCGCGCGCGTCGCGTGGTGGCGATCAGCCGGTTCACCGCGCGCGCCGCGCAAGACCTGGGCGCCGCGCCGGACGCGATCGAGGTGATCCCGGTCGGCGCGCCCGAGCCGGAGGCGGTCGACGCCGCGCGCGTCGCGGCCTTTCGCGAGCGCATCGGCGGCGCGAAGATCGTGCTGTCGGTGTCGCGGCTCGTCGAGCACAAGGGGCACGACCGGCTCGTCGGCGCCCTCGCCCGGCTCCCGGCCGAGGTGCACGTTGCGATCGTGGGCGAGGGCGCCGACCGGACGCGACTGACGGCCCTCGCGCGCGACCGCGGCGTCGCCGAGCGGCTTCACCTGCTCGGCTCGCTGACCGGCGAGCAGCTCGCCACGGCCTACGCGAGCGCCGACGCCTTCGCCCTGCTGTCGCGCGCGACGCACGGCGGCGTCGAGGGCGGCGGCATCGCGATCCTGGAAGCCTGCGCCTACGGGCTCCCCGTCGTCGCCGGAGCGAGCGGCGGCATTCCGGAGGCGATCACCGACGGCGAGACCGGGCTGCTGGTCGACCCGCTCGACGAGGGAGCGGCGGCCGCCGCGCTCGGGCGCGTGCTGGAGGATCGCGTCCTCGCGGTCGCGCTCGGCGAGCGCGCCGCGAAGATGGCCGCGGGCGAGCGAAGCTGGGACGCGATCGTCGAGCGTTACGAGTCGCTGCTCGCCGAGGTCGCGCGCGCGCGATGAAGGTCGCGATCGCTCACGACTACCTCGTGAACCGCGGAGGCGCGGAGCGGGTCGTCGCGGCCATGCACCGCCGTTGGCCCGACGCGCCGATCTTCACGTCGCTCTTCCATCCGGAGGCTACCTACGGCGGTTTCGCCGGCGCCGACGTGCGCTCGTCGTTCCTGCAGCGGTTCTCCCGAGACGCGGCCGCCTTCCGCCGCTTCCTTCCCCTGTTCCCGCGCGCGATGGCGTCGCTGCGGATCGAGGGGTTCGACGTCGTGATCTGCTCCAGCTCGGGCTTCGCCCACCACGTCCGGCCGGCCGCGCCTGCCCGGGTGCTCGTGTACTGCTACTCGCCGCCCCGCTTCCTCTACGACCCGGGCTACGGACTGGAGGGCGTCGCGCCCCGGTGGGTCCGGCCCGTGCTCGGCCCCGTGCGAGCGGCGCTGCGCGCGAGCGACGGCCGGGCCGCGCGGCGCGCGGACCGCTACCTCGCGGTGTCCGCGGTCGCCCGCGACCGGATCGAGCAGGTCTACGGCCTGCGCGCGGAGGTGTTGCACCCGCCCGTGACGCTCGGCGCGCCCCCGGCCGCCGGCGAGCCGGAGGACCAGTGGCTCGTCGTCGGACGGCTCTTGCCGTACCGGCGGGTCGATCTGGCGGTGCGGGCGTTCAGCCGGGCCGGCCGACGGCTGGTCGTCGTCGGCGACGGTCCCGCGCGCGCTGCGCTGCACGCCGTCGCGGGACCGACCGTGCGGTTCGCCGGCGCCGTCTCCGACGCCGAGCTGACCGGTCTCTACGCGGGCTCGCGCGGCGTGGTCGTGCCCGGACGCGAGGACTTCGGGCTGGTTCCACTGGAGGCGAACGCGAGCGGGCGCCCCGCCGTCGCCTTCGGCGACGGCGGGGC
>DASWJS010000024.1:0-47482 GCA_036397035.1 Actinomycetota bacterium
TCGTGCGCATCCGCGGTTTACGCGAGCGCAATGTCGCAACGCAAGCGGAATTCGATCAGGTGACCAAAGCGTTCAAGTCGGCGCGGGCGCTGCATGTCGTGCAGGAGGAGAACCTGAAACTCCTACAGGCGGGGACGCGGCCGGAGGACTTGCGCGCGGCGCAGGCGGCCCTCGACGCGGCGCAGGCCCACACTCGTCTCTTGGAAAAGGGCTATCGCAAAGAAGATCAACTGCAGGCCGCGGCCGCCGTCGACGCTGCGAAAGCGGCGCGCGACGCAGTACACCGCGCGATCGACGAGCTGGTCATCCGGTCGCCTGCCGAGAGCGCCGTCGTCGAAGCGATCGATCTGCAGCCGGGCGACCTGGTAGCGCCGAACGCTCCGGTCCTTTCGCTGCTGGATACACGGCGGCTCTGGGTGCGGGCTTACCTCCCCCAAAGCCGGCTGGGCGTTCAGGTCGGCGACCCGGTGACGGTGACCGTCCGCTACGCGCCGGGCCTCATGCCGATCGTCGGCCGCTTCATCGGCGATGACTTCCGGCTCGTTGCGAGCGTCACGATGCGGACCGAGCGAGCCCCCGACGGCTCAGATGACCCCGATGCGGATGGCTCAAGCGACTGAGCGCGGCGCGATCTCGATCGTGGCGGCCACCGGGTCGCTCGTGCTGTGCCTGACCGGCCTGGCGGCGGTGGACGTCGGCTCGATGCTGCACGCGCGGGCGTCGGCACAGAACGCGGCCGACGCGGCGGCGCTCGCTGCCGCGGTGGCGCAGGTGGAGATCCTGCGTCAGGACGCCGATCCGTTGGAGGAGGCCACGCTCTACGCCGAGGCCAACGGGGCGCGGCTCGTCCGCTGTTCGTGCGAGCCGGGGTCGCCGACCGCCGAGGTGGAGGTCTCGGTGCGGCCGCAGCTCCTGCTGCTGCGGGGATGGGACGGCAGGCTCGTCCGCGCCGTCGCGCGAGCGGAGGTCGACCCCGACCTGCTCAGCTACCACGACAACGCCTAGGCACGACAGCACCCAGGCGCACGAGACCTACCGGCGCGACGAAGGATAGGCTCGCTGCCGTGCCGATCCCACGCGAGCAGCTTCGCCTGAGCCCCGCCGAGCTGGACGAGCTGCTGACCTCGGCCCGCACGCTCCGGGCCGGCACGGTCTCGCCCGACGGCTGGCCTCACGTGATGCCCCTGTGGTTCGTGTGGCACGAGGGAGAGGTGTGGTTCAACAGCCTTCGCCGCAGCCGCCGCGCGCGGGACGTCGCCGCCGGCTCGCCGGTGGCGCTGTGCGTCGACACCGGGACCGAGTACGCCGAGCTGCGCGGCGCCGTGCTCTACGGGCGGTTCGCCCCGGCCGGCGACCGGCCGGAGCTTCCGGCGGTCAAGGAGGCCTTCGCCGCCAAGTACTGGCCCGGCGTCGCGATTCCCGACCTGGCGAGTCACGAATGGCTGAGCCTGCGACCCGACCGGGTCGTGTCCTGGGACTTTCGCAAGATCCCGGCCGGCCGGGACCGTCGTCTGGAGGCTCGCCGGGCCGCGACCGAGTCCTGAACGACGGCAGGAGTGTCCCGGTTCGTCACCTTCTCCGGCGCGGTTCGTTGTCCAACCCGGGACCCCCGTTCCTCATCCTGTGGCGCCCCGAAGTCGATGGTAGAAACGACAAGGACATGAGCGAGCACCCCTCCGACGGCCGTTCCTTCGACGCCGAGCGCTGGCCGACCGCCGGCGTCGGCTCCCGGCGGCCGTCCGCACCCGTCAAGGACCCGGTTCCCAAGCGCGTGCTCTCGTCGACGTCTTTCCTGCTGGACACGAGCCGCCGTCGCCGCGGCGGCCGCATGTTCCTGTGGTCGGTGGTCGTGGCGCTGGCACTCGCCGGCGTCGGGCTCGCCTCCTATCCGTTCGTCACCGACGTGTGGGCGGGCCGCATCCAGAACGACCTGCAAAAGGACTACCAGGAGAACGCCGCGGCGCTGGCCGCCGCCTATCGCGCCCGCGCGTTCGATCCCGGCGACACGCTCACGAAGCTCCACATCCCGTCGCTCGGGGTCAACCGGATCGTCGTCGAGGGCATCACCGGCAACGCGCTGCGCGCGGGGCTCGGGCACTATCCCAACACCGCGCTGCCGGGGGACACGACGGGCAACATCGCGATCGCCGGTCATCGGACCGGCTTCGGCGAGCCCTTCCGGCACCTCGACGCGCTGAAGGAAGGAGACCGCATCGAGCTGGAGACCCCCCTCGGTCGCTTCATCTACGCGGTCATGCCGGACTTCGACGGGCACGGCAACCCCTGGATCACCGCCGCCGACGACTGGACGGTCACCACGCCGACGCCCGAGCCGTCGCTCACGCTCACGACCTGCGACCCGCCGGGCACCTCGATCAACCGCCTGATCGTGCGCGCGCGGCTCGTCGCGACGAAGCCGGTCGCCTGATGAACGCTCGCCGCCTGTTCGCGCTCGCCGCCGGCCTGGCGATCTGTGGTCTGGGCACGGGCGCGGGCTGGACGGCGCCGGACCAGTCCAGCACCAAGGTGACGAAGGTCTTCGAATGCGCCGGCTCGGGCTGCGACGTGAAGGTCGAAGACGGCGACGTCGCCACCCGCTCGATCGAGATGACCGTCACGGCGTCGGCTTCGCCCTTCAACCTTGAATGGGTGGAGCTGGAGACGCGGGTCGACGACGGCTCCTGGATCTGCGTGAAGCACTGGGACATCAACGCGGCGAGCGTCACCAAGACCTATCAGTGGGACACGCGCGCCTTCCCGAGCGCCCCCGCGGGGTGCCCGGAGAGTCCGAAGCACGGCAAGGCCACGCCCAACGGCACGTTCGAGTTCCGCGTGGGCGCGCAGGACGTGACGGGGACCCAGGGTCGAACCGCGCAGGCCGACTACTTCACGGTGCTGGTCAACAACGCGCCCCCAACGCCGAGTTGGTGGGCGGACCCGCTCGTCGAGGGAGATCTGGACGGCGCGCCGTCGGTGCGCCTGCAATGGACGGCCGAGGCCGGCAGCGACGTCGTCGAGTATCACTTCGTCCGCCAGAACCCCGACGGATCGGAGATCGAGGTCGCCTTCGACGCGGCGAAGCCGGGGAGGCAGGGGTGCGAGGTGGACCACAGCGCCGCCTACACGTGCTACGACGACTTCTTCCCCACCGAGGGCTACGAAGGCTCCTACACCTATTCGGTCTACGCGTTCCGTTCGACGGCGGCGCCGGTGACGACGCCCGGCGTGTCTTCGTGCGTGCTGAGCGCGGGCAGGTGCGTCGAGTCCCAGGGCAGCACGACCCGGACGGTGACGTTGCGGGCGCCCGAGGTCGAGAGCGTCGCGCCGCTGCCTCGTGAGACCGGCCGCGGCGGCAGCCGTCCTTCGAACCGCGGCGGTTCCACGGGAGGCTCGCCCTCCCGCGCGCCGGCCGGCTGCGGCGAGTTCTGCACGGGCGAGTTCGACCCCTCGCTTCCCTACGACCAGCGCCGCGGGTTCGTCGTGCGCGGGGCGGACGGCTCGGCGCTGGCGGTCGGCGACGACGTGACACGCGTGTCGCTGGACCAGTACGCCGACCGGAGCGGCGCCGCGGCGCTCGCGGCCGGGCTCTTGCTGCTCGTCGGCGCGGCGCACATGGCGCGCGTGCTGAACCGCGGCGCGCGGGCGTAGGCAATGGCGCAGCTTCCTCCTCATTCTGGCTACCATTGACGCAATGGACCCGATCACGTGCACGTGCGGGGCGATCCTGGTGGAGGAGATCACCAAGACGGGTGTGCGTCCGGTCGGAGCGGCCGAGCCCATCGTCTTCCGGCGGACCACGGACTACGTCGTGTGTCCCTCTTGCCTTACGTCCTACGGCGTCCGCGACTTGATGAAGCGCGCACGAAGCGCGGACTCCGTCACGCGGCTGCTCGCGCTCATCCCCGGCGAGGGCGAGGAGCCCGACGGCGACTCCTAGACGCGCAGGATCGCCGCCAGCAGCCTGACCGCGCCCGCCTTGTCGAGCGGCTCGTTCCCGTTCCCGCATTTTGGGGAGTGCACGCAGGAAGGGCAGCCGTGCTCGCATGCGCACGCGTCGATCGTCTCCATGGTCACGCGAAGGTGCTCGGCCCCGGCGACGAACGATCGCTCGGCGAAGCCGGCGCCGCCCGGATAGCCGTCGTAGACGAACACGGTGCAGGCGCCGGTGTCGGGGTGGAGCGCGGTCGAGACGCCGCCGACGTCCCAGCGATCGCACATCGCGAACAGCGGCATGAGCCCGATCGCGGCGTGCTCCGCCGCGTGCGCCGCGCCGGGCGTGCTCGCGCGGTCGAGCTTCGCCTCCGCCAGCACGCCGGCGTCGACGGTGTACCAGACCGAGCGCGTGCGCAGTGACCGGACCGGCATGTCGAGCGGTTGCTGGTCGATCAGCTCGTTGCTGTAGAGGCGCCGGCGAACGAAGCCGACGACGTGGTTGCTCACGTCCACCTCGCCGAAGAACAGCGGCGCTCGCCCGGCGGCCGCCTCCCGTTCGACGGCCGCGATCCGGATGTCGGTCACGTCGCGTGCCTGCGTGTACCACGGGTCGCGCGACGGCTCGACCAGTGCGACGGCCGCCTCGAGATCGAGCGAGCCGACCGCGTACTGCTCGCCCTGGTGCAGGTAGATCGCGCCGGGGTGCAGCGTGTGCGGCGCGCGAGCCTCGTCGCTGGTGCCGAGCACGCGCCCGGTCGAGCCCTCGACGATGGTGACCGTCCGGCCGGCCGCCCGGATCCCGATGCCGGCCGCGGGGCCGGACCGCCCGTTCCAGACCCAGCGGGGGCCGCGCGCGCGCAGGAGCCCGGCAGCCGCCAGACGGTCGCGCGCGGCCCCCGTGCCCGGGCCGAAGTACGCCGCGTCTTCTTCCCGGACCGGCAGCTCGAAGGCGGCGCATCCCACGTGCGCGTCCAGCACGTGCGGGTTGGCGGGGTCGACGACGGCCGCCTCGGGCGGGCGCGCGAAGAACTCCTTCGGGTGCGACACCACGTACTGGTCGAGCGGGTCGTCGTTTGCGATCAGCACCGCAAGGGCGCGGTCGCGGCCGCGGCCGGCTCGTCCGACGCGCTGCCAGGTCGCGGCGACGGTGCCCGGGTAGCCGGCCAGCAGGCACGCGTCGAGCCCGCCGACGTCGATGCCCAGCTCCAGCGCGGAGGTCGCCGCCACGCCGAGCAGGTCCCCCGACTCGAGCCGGCGCTCCACCTCGCGCCGTTCCTCCGGCAGGTAGCCGGCGCGGTAGGAGGCGACGCGACCGGCGCGCGCGGCCCGGCCGTCGCGAGTGGTGCCCAGCAGGTCGCGCGCGTGGGAGGCGACCAGCTCGGCGGCCCGGCGCGAGCCGGTGAAGGCGATCGTGCGAACGTCCTGCTCGGCCAGGCCGGCGAGCAGGGCCGCCGCTTGCGAGGTCGTGCTGTAGCGCTCGGGCGCGTCGGGATCGGCGTCCGGGCGCAGCGGCGGGTTCCAGAAAGCGAAGAGCTTGCCCGCGCGGGGCGAGCCGTCGTCGGTGACGGCGTCGAACGGCAGGCCGGCGAGCCGCCCCGCCAGCTCCGCCGGGTTCCCGATCGTGGCGCTCGCGGCCACGAAGGCGGGCTCGGCGCCGTAGTGCGCCGCGAGGCGCCGGAGCCGTCGCAGGATCCCGGCGACGTGAGAGCCGAACACGCCGCGAAACACATGCATCTCGTCGATCACCACGAGCCGCAGCGCGCGCAGGAAGGGAGCCCAGCGTTCGTGTTGCGGGAGGATGCCGACGTGGAGCATGTCGGGGTTGGTGATCGCCACGTTGGCGTTGCGCCGGACCCACGCCCGTTCGTCGCCGCCGGTGTCGCCGTCGTAGATCGCGGCGCGGGCGGCGGGGAATGCGAACGCGCGCAGGTGGCGGAGCTGGTCCTGCGCGAGGGCCTTGGTCGGGAACAGGTAGATCGCGGTCGCGCGCGGGTCGGCGAGGAGCATCTCGAACGTGGCGAGCTGGTAGACGAGGCTCTTGCCGCTCGCCGTCCCGGTGGCGACCGCGACGTTGCGGCCGGCGCGCCAGGCGCGAAGGCCCGCCGCCTGGTGCGCCCACAGCCGGTCGATGCCGAGCCGCCGCAGCCGGACGGCGAGGTCGGGCGCGACGTCGAGGGGCTCGTCGCGCGCGCCCGCGGGCGGGATCGCTTCGACGTGGACCACGCAGCCGGCGTGGTCGCCCGACGCCAGTTCGCGGAGCGCGCGTTCGGGATCCACGCCGCGGATCGTAGTCTCAGCCGGGGACGCGTCCGGTGCGAAGACCGCCGTGGGCGCTGCTATCGTGCGCGGCGTGACCGACGCGCCCGCGCATCCCGCGCCGCCCGCTCCGCGCCTGCACCCGGGCCGCCAGTGGCTCCTCATGGCGAGCGCCGGCCTTCTGGCGGTCCCCGCGTTCGCGCTCCGGCTCGACGTGCTCGACCTGTCGCTGGGCGCCGAGACCGTGCTGTTCGGGCTCGGCATCCTCGGCGCGGCGTTCCTGCTCTCGTGGGCCGCGGAGGTCGCGCAGCTCGACATCTCGCAGGGTCTGGCGATCGCGTTCCTTGCGTTCATCGCGGTCCTGCCCGAGTACGCGGTGGACCTGGTGTTCGCGTGGAAGGCCGGCGTGCAGGACGCCGCGCGCGTGGGCAACGAGATGCTGTGCGGCGCCCACGAAACGTGCCGGCAGCTCGCGATCGCGAACATGACCGGCGCGAACCGGCTGCTGATCGGGCTGGGCTGGGCGGTCGTGGTGCTGGTGTGGTGGCGTCGCTCCGGCAACAAGGGCATCGTGCTTCCCGTCTCGCGCCGGACCGAGCTTGGGTTCCTGCTCCTGGGGACGCTGTGGGCGTTCACGATCGTGATTCGCGGCAGCCTGAGCATCGTCGACACCGTGCTGCTCGTCGGGCTGTTCGCGTTCTACATCTGGCACACGGCGCGCGAGGAGCAGGAACATCCCGAGCTGGTCGGACCGCCCGTCGTGATCGCCGCCATGGGGGCCGTGCGGCGGCGTTTGGTGACGCTGGCCATGTTCGCCTTCGCCACGGTTGCCATCATCGCCAGCGCCGAGCCGTTCGCGCACGGCCTGGTCGAGGTGGCCGAGGGGGCGGGCTTCTCGCCGTTCCTGGCCGTGCAGTGGCTCGCGCCGCTCGCCAGCGAGGCGCCCGAGATGATCATCGCCGTGCTCTTCGTCCTGCGCGCGAAGCCGCACCAGGGCTTGGGCGCGCTGGTGTCCTCGAAGGTCAACCAGTGGACGCTGCTGGTGGGGACGCTGCCGCTCGCCTACGCGATCTCGTTCGGCTCGCTGTCGCACGCGATGGTGCTCGACGGGCGCCAGATCGAGGAGATCTTCCTGACGGCCGCGCAATCGCTCTTCGCGGTGGCAGTGCTGTCCAACCTGACGATCTCGCGGGGTGAGGCGGCGGGCCTGCTCGTGCTGTTCCTTGCGCAGTTGGGCTTCGAGAGCACGACGATCCGCGTCGGTTTCGCGTTCGCCTACCTGGCGCTGTTCCTGGTGCTCGTCCTGCCGAGGCCCGATCGCAGGCGCGAGCTGCTCCTCGCCATCCGCACCGCGCTCCGCAAGCCGGGCAAGGCGATCCCCGCCGGCGACTGATGTCCGCCGGGGCCCTAGCCCCCGAGCCGGCCGTCCGAGCAGATGTCGGTCAACTGGTTCAGGCCGCCCTGGGTGATGCGCACGATGCTCGCGCCGTTCACCGTGGCCGTCGTGCCGTCGAGCACTTCGTTGCGCACGTTCTTCGGCTTGATCCGCAGCGCCACGAGCCCGAGTCGGAACGCCTCGGTCACCGGGATGTCCATGCGGATGTGGCGGCGCGCGGCGGCGATGTTGCGGATCGCCGTGGTCGGGTCGGCTTCGTAGTCCGCCCGCATCTCGGCCAGCACGAACTTCAGGAACTCGCCCTGCGCGAGCGAGCGGTCGAAGTCGCCGCCCGGCCGGTTGTAGCGGTTGCGAACGTAGGACAGCGCGCCGCGGCCGCCGACCCGGTAGGTGCCCGCATCGAGCGGGATCGGGTTGGGGTTGGGCAAGGGATCGGGTACGTGAATCGTGATCCCGCCGAGGTCGTCGATGAGCCCCGGCCCCTTGTCGAAGCTCGCGCCGCTCCCGGTCTGTGGCCCGCGGAAGCCCTCGAACGACGTGATCATGTAGTAGTCGAACTCGCAACCCGAGAGCTGCTCGACGGTGTCGAGGAAGCCGGGCAGCCCCTCGGCCGCGCCGTGCGAGTTGATCTTGTTCATCCCGTTGCCGTGCGCGCTCTGGACGTAGGAATCGCGCGGGATGCCGACGATCGACGCGCGCCGCTTCACGGGGTCGAGGGCGACGATGTGGATCGAGTCGTAGAGGCCGCCCACGCCGGTGCGAGCGTCGCCGCCCACGACGAGGACGAAGACCGGCTCGGTGAAGGCGGGGGCGTGCTGCCCGGCGTGGGCGCGCGCGATCACCATCGGCTTGTCGGTCTCTTCCTGGCCCGTGGCGACGCCGACGCTGCCGATCGCGGTCCACAGGACCGCGGAGGCGCCCAGCATCGCGCCCATCAGGATCACGGCGCGGCGGCGCGTCATGCGCGGCTCGTCGGTCACGATCCGCCTCCCGGGCCGCCGCTCGGCGAGGCGGGCACGTCCGAGTCCTGCTTCTGGCGCGCCTGGTAGTAGCTGATCAGCCAGCCGTTCCCCGAGCGCTCGAAATGAAGGTCCGCGTGCTGGGAGACCGTGACCGGGTACTCGCCCGCGCCGGCGGGCGAGGCCGTCGCCTCGAACACGACCGACGCCGTCGCGAGCATGGGCTTGTCGCCCCCTTCGAAGAAGATCGCGATCGTGGCGCGCGCCCGGGTCGGGTCGACTCGGGCGAAGCCCGTCCGCTCGGCGCCCAGCGTCAGGGAGTCCACGTCGGCCACGACGTCGGTCCTGGCCTCCTCGGTGAACAGCGCGAGCGCGCTCGCCGGCGGGAAGGAGACGCCGTCGCCCGGCGAGGTGCTGACGGTGAAGACGGCCGGGTCCACGAAGGTCTGCTGGTACCACGCGTTGAGCATCTCCCGGATCGCGTCCTCCTCTTGCGCGACGCGGCCGCGGGGAACCGTGCGCGGGCCCTCGAAGCCGCCCGCGTCGGTGCGCGCGATCGCCTTGGTCCTGAAGGAGACCTGCGCGATCTCCTCGCCGCCGGGGCCCGGCGCGCCGCCGCCGCCGACGAGGTTCGCGACCAGCGTGATCGCGCCGAGCAGCAGCACGGCGACGATCCCGAGCCGGATCAGGCGTTGCTGGCGGAAGCGGGATCGCCGGAAGGTGGGTTCGCGCATCGGGCGGAATCTAACGCGGCGCCGGTCGCTTCGCTACCCGAGGAACGCGGGGGCGAAGACGAGCGCCACGATGGTCATGACCTTGATCAGGATGTTCATCGCTGGACCGGACGTGTCCTTGAACGGGTCCCCGACCGTGTCGCCGGTGACCGCCGCCTTGTGCGCGTCCGATCCCTTCCCGCCGAGCTGGCCGGACTCGATGTACTTCTTCGCGTTGTCCCACGCCCCGCCGGCGTTGGCCATGAAGATCGCGAGCACGAAGCCGGTGACGAGCGCGCCGGCGAGGAAGCCGCCCAGTGCCTCGGCGGAGATGAAGCCGATCACAAGCGGGATGACGATGGCGAGCGCGCCGGGCGCGACCATCTCACGCAGGGCCGCGGCCGTCGAGATGTCCACGCACTTGGCGTACTCGGGAGTTACGCCCTCGCGTCCTTCTCTGAGGCCGGGGATCTCGCGGAACTGCCGACGAACCTCCTCGATCATCTGCTTGGCGGCGCGGCCCACCGACTGCATGGTGAGCGCCGCGAAGATGAAGGGCGTCATCGCGCCGAGGAACAGCCCGATCGTCACGTCGACGTCGGTGATGTCGATCGGAAGCTCGGCCGACCCGGGGGACGCGGCGACGCTGAAGGCTTTGAACAGCGCGAGCGCGGTGATCGCGGCGGAGCCGATCGCGAAGCCCTTGGCGATCGCGGCGGTCGTGTTGCCGAGCGAGTCGAGGCTGTCGGTGACCTTGCGGACCTCCGGCGGCAGGCCGCTCATCTCCGCGATGCCGCCGGCGTTGTCGGCGATGGGGCCGTAGGCGTCCACGGCCACGACGACCCCCGTGGTCGCCAGCATCCCGATCGCGGCGAGCGAGATCCCGTACAGCCCGCCGCCCGTGAAGCCGGTCGTGTCGAACGCGAGCGTGCCGAACCAGTTGGCGAGCCCGATCGCGGCGACGACGAGCACGACCGACGGCGCTGCCGACATCATCCCCTGCGCCACGCCGCCGATCACGACCGTCGCCGGTCCGGTCTCGGACTGGCCGGCGAGCCACTTCACCGGCCTGTAATGGTCCGAGGTGAAGTACTCGGACGTGAACCCGATCGCCCAGCCCGCCGCGAGCCCCGCGATCATCGTGGCCGCGAGCCAGATCGGCTCGACCTCGGTGCCGCTGAAGACCCAGTAGGCGCCCCCGATCGTGCCGGCTGCGGCGAGCAGCATCGCGACGTTCGTGCCGCGGTGGAGCTTGGAGGCCAGCGTCCCCGAGCCCCCGCCGCGCACGAGCACCGCGCCGATGATCGAGGCGACCATGCCCACCGCGCCGATCAGGATGGGGAACAGGAACAGCGGCTCGAACTCGGTGAAGACGGCCCCGCCCCCGGTGTTGATGCCCACGAGCAACGCGGCGAGCACGATCGGCGCCACGAGCGACCCGGCGTAGGACTCGAACAGGTCGGCGCCCATGCCGGCCACGTCGCCGACGTTGTCGCCGACGTTGTCGGCGATCGTCGCGGGGTTGCGCGGGTCGTCTTCCGGGATCCCCGCCTCGACCTTGCCCACGAGGTCCGCGCCGATGTCGGCGGCCTTGGTGTAGATGCCCCCGCCGATACGCGCGAACAGCGCGATGGACGAGCCGCCCAGCCCGAAGGTGGCCACGACCTGGAAGCCGTCCTCGACCTGGAGCCAGCGGACGAAGACCAGGTAGGCAAGCGAGATGCCCGCCAGGCCGAGACTCGCGACGGTGAAGCCCATGACCGCTCCGCCGCGGAACGCGAGCGGCAGGGCCTTCTCGCTCCCCTCGCGAGCGGCGTGCGCGGTGCGCATGTTCGCCGCGGTGGCGACGCGCATCCCGACGAAGCCCGCCGTCGCGGAGAAGACGGCGCCGGTGACGTAAGCGATCGCTCCCCACGGGCGTCCGTAGTCCAGCACGATCGCGATGAGAGCGGCCATGCCAACGACGAACACCGCGACCCACCGGTACTCGCGGCGCAGGAAAGCCATCGCGCCCTCGCGGATCGCGGCGCCGATCTCGCGCATCTTCTCCGTGCCCGCGTCGGCGGCGTTGACGATCTTGGCGAATGCGGCGGCCAGGACGAGGCCGGCCACGGCGGCGCCGAGGCTCAGATACGGGACCGTTTCCATCTCACTCCCATCGAGGTGTGTAAAGACGCGCAGAATCTAGGGGTCTGCGCGGATCGAAGCAACACAGACCCGGCAAGGGCCGCGCTCAGCCGTCGCCCGCCGCCGCGGCTGCCTGCCGGGCGTCCCGGCGCCGGAACAGCGGCGCCAGCAGGGGCGGGGAGATCAGCGTGGTCACGATGACCATCACCAGGACCGCCCCGAACAAGTCGGTGCCGATGATCCCCTTGCTCAGTCCGAGGCTGGCCACGATGATCCCGACCTCCCCGCGGGGGATCATCCCGACGCCGACCACGATCGCGCCGGGCCCGAGCCCTCGGGCGCCGAGCCAGCCCCCGGCCAGCTTGCCCACGATCGCGACGACGGTGATCACGCTTGCGAACGCGAGCACCTCGGTGCGCGTGAAGGAGTCCAGCTCGACTTGGGCGCCGGTGAAGACGAAGAAGAACGGCGTGAGGAAGTCGGCGAGCGGCTCGGTCTGGTGCTCGAGCGAATAGCGCTCGCGCGTCCCGGCCAGGAACGACCCCGCGAGGAACGCCCCGACGATCGCGGCCAGCTCGATCTGCGCCGCGGCTACCGACAGCGCCAGCATCACGATCAGCGAGATCGAGAACGGCGCGCGCTTGATCTTGGGCGCCTCCATCACGTTGGCGATCCAGTGACTCACCCGCGAGCCGAGGATCAGCAGCACGCCGACGAACCCGATCGCCTCGATGAGCAGGATGACGACCCGGCCGGGCTCCAGCGACCCCTGGCTCGCGCCGACGACGACGGCCAGGACGAGCAGCCCGAGAACGTCGTCGATGACCGCGGCGCCGAGGATGACGCGGGCCTCACGGGTCGCCAGCTTCCCGATGTCGGCCAGGACCCGCGCGGTGATGCCGACGCTCGTCGCCACGAGCGCCGTCGCGACGAACGCGGCCTGCGCACCCGTCTCGCCGAACATCAGGGACACGCCGAAGCCGCCGACGAAGGGGAACACGATGCCGAGCACCCCGACGGCCGTCGCCTGCCTGCCGACCGCCTTCAGCGCGGCGGGCTCGGTTTCCAGGCCGACCTGGAAGAGCAGCACGATCACGCCCAGCTCGGCCAGGATCTCCAGGACGTCCCCGCTGGAGCCCGTGAGGGGGATCCAGCCGAGCACTGACGGTCCGATCAGCAAGCCGACCGCCAGCTCCCCGACGACGGCCGGCTGCCCGAGGCGCTCGGCCAGCTCGCCGGCGACGCGAGCCGACGTGAAGGCGATGAGCAGCACGACCAGGACGTGCGGGATGTCGATCTCGGCTTCCGCGGCCAGGAGGCCGAAGCCGTCGAAGATGGAAGCGAGTGGAGGCGTCATCATCCGTTGCGGGTCGGTGAGGCAGAACGATAGCATCGCCCTCCCCGTTCCCAAGACTCAGGACGACGATGCTCAAGCGGCTGTTCAAGCGCTTCTCGCAGGATCTCGGCGAGCAGCGCGCGGAGACGATCCGGTCCTGGGCCGGCAAGCAGGCCGGCGTGGTCGCGATCGACGACGTGCGCCCGCGCGAAGTCGCGCGGGTCTGCGGCGTCGTGGAGCTGCTGCGGGTGCGCCCGCGTGAGGGCCGGGAGTCCTTCGAGGCGGTCGTCAGCGACGGGACGGGGACGGTGACCGCCGTGTGGCTCGGCCGCAGCGCGCTGTCCGGGCTGAGCATCGGGACCCGCATCTTCCTGAACGGACGCTTCGGCGGCGAGCGCGGGAGCCTGCACGTGATGAACCCGGAGTTCGAGTTCGCGCCGGGCGAGCGCTGAGGATCAGTCGGCGGTCAGCGACTGCCGGAACGCCTCTTCGGCCTCGGTCGTCGCGATGGCGAGGACCTCGTCCCCGGCGACGAGCGGCGTCTCGGGTTCCGGGATGATCACGTGGCCGTCGCGGACCAGGGCGACCAGCGAGGCGTCGTGGGGGAGCCGCAAGTCGTAGACGTGCCTGCCGGCGACCGGCGAGTCCTCCGGCAGCGTCATCTCGACCAGGGCGACACGCCCGTGCTCCAGGCGGAAGAGCTTCACGAGGTCGCCGACCGAGACCGCTTCCTCGACCAGCGAGGCCAGGATGTGCGACGGGCTCATCGCGACGTCCACGCCCCATGTCTCGGTGAAGAGCCACTCGTTCAGTGGGTGGTTTGCGCGCGCCACGACGCGCGGGACGGCGAACTCCTGCTTGGCGAGCAGCGAGATCACCAGGTTGTCCTCGTCGTCGCCGGTCGCCGCCACCATGACGTCGGCGCGCGCCAGCTCGGCCCGCTCCAGCACCCACGGCTCGCACGCGTCGCCGTGGATGACGGTGGCGGCCGGCAATCCCGCCTTCGCGCGGTCCGCGACCGAGGCGACCTGGTCGATCAGGACGACCTGGTGGTGGCGGCTCGACAGGTCGCGTGCCAGGAAGACCCCGACGTTGCCGGCCCCCGCGATGACGACTCGCATCAGTGCTCGTCCTCTCCCAGGCGCTCGCGCAGCGCGTCGATCGAGTTGCGCTCGACGATGACGTGCGCCACGTCTCCGCCCTGGAGCGTGGTCTCGGGCCCGGGGATCGAGCAGACGCCGCGGCGGTCGATCGCCACCACCTGCGCCTTGCCCGGCTCGCCGAGCCGCTCCACGCGCGTGCCGGCGAGGTGCTCGGGAACCTCCACGCGCATCAGCACCATCGCGCCCTGCCCGATGGCCAGCTCGGCGTGCTCGATCCCGTGGAAGAGCAGGTCGTAGATCTCCGAGGCGGCCCAGCGCACGGTCGCCACCGTCGGGATGCCGATCCGCTGGTAGATCTCGGCGCGGCGCGGGTCGTAGATCCGCGCGACGACTTTGTCGATCTTGTAGTGCTCCTTGGCCACGCGCGCGGAGACGATGTTGGAGTTGTCGCCGTTGGTGACGGCGATGTAGGCGCCGGCCTCCTTGATGCCCGCGGCTTCCAGCGTGTCCCGGTCGAACACCATCCCGACGAGCGTCTGGCCCTCGAAACCGGGGGGAAGCCGCTCGAACGCGATCGCCTGCTTGTCGATCACCGAGACCGTGTGACCCTGTCGCGCGAGGTTCGTCGTGAGCTGCCGGCCGACCCGGCCGCACCCCCCGATGACGATGTGCATGGTCGCGTAGCGTATAGCGGCGCCGGGGGGGCGCAACCCCGCCCTCAGGACAGGTGGTAGGGCACGCTCGTGACGACGACGCCCGGCTCGAACAGCAGCGCCGCCTTGATCGCCAGCGGCGTCTGGTTGTGCAGGAACTGGTGCCACCACCGGCGCACGACGAACTCGGGCAGGATCACCGAGACGACCGCGTCCGGTCGCTGCGCGCGCAGGGTGCGCACGTAGCGGAGCAGCGCGCCGGTGACGCTACGGAACGGAGAGTCGACCGCCTCCAACGGGACGTCGGCGCCGGCCGCGCCCCAGTCGACCAGGACCTTGTGCGTTTCGTCGGGCTCGATGTTGAACGTCACGCCGCGCAGGTCGGTCGGCGAGAGCGAGCGCGCGTACTGGAGCGCACGCATCGAGCCGTTGTGGACGGCCGAGACCAGCACGACGGCGATCGTGCGGGACGGCTCGACTGCGCCGCGCGTGGGCGTCATCGCCTGTTCGGCGGGCAGCGTGACGTCGGTCAGGACGACGCCCGGCTCGAACAGCAGCGAGGCCTTCAGCAGGAACAGCCGGCGGCGCTGAAGGTAGTGGCGCAGGCGCGACCGGCCGACGACTTCGGGCAGCACGATCGTGATGGACTCGTCCGGCTCGTGGTGGAGCGCGCGGACGTAGGAGCGGATCGGGTCGATGAGGTTGGCGGGGTCGCCGTCGATCAGCTCCAGCTCGATCGGCACGCGGCGTTCGGCCCATGCGTTGCGGATCAGGCTCCCCTCGTCGCGTCCGACGTGGATCGCCCGCACCTCGGTCGGACGCAGCGAACGTGCGTAGCCCACCGCCCGCATCGTCGCTTCGTCGACGGCCGTGACCAGGACGAGCGATCGCACGCGCCGGAGCGGGACCGCGGGCTCGGCCGTGCGCAGTTGTGCCGCGACCGCCGCGTAGTGCTTGGAGATCGCGCGCAGCAGCAGGACGACGAGCGGGATGGCGACGATGACCATCCACGCGCCGCGGGTGAACTTAGAGACGGCGACGACGATCAGGACGACGCCGGTCGTGGCGGCCCCGACGCCGTTGAGGATCGCGCGGCGACGCCACGTCTCCGGCTGGCGAAGCCGCCGCCAGCGGCTCACCATCCCGGCCTGCGACAGCGTGAAGGACGTGAACACGCCCACGACGTAGAGCTGGATCAGCCGGTTGAGGTCCGCGTCGAACGCGACCAGCAAGAGCCCGGCGAGGATCGACAGCACGAGGATCCCGTTGGAAAAGACCAGCCGGTCGCCGCGGTTGAAGAACTGCCGCGGCATGAAGCGGTCCTTGGCCAGGATCGAGGAGAGCCGGGGGAAGTCCTGGTAGGCGGTGTTGGCCGCGAGCACCAGGATCAGCGCCGTCATCACCTGGACGACGGCGAACATCGCGCCGCCGCCGAAGGTCGCGTCGGCCACCTGCGCGACGACCGAGCGCTCGTGCGACGGCACGGCGCCCATCCGGCTGGAAAGGATCGTGATCCCCAGGAACATCGAGGTGGACAGGATGGCGAGCATCCCGAGCGTCGCGGCGGCGTTGCGCGCCTGCTCGACCGGCCGCCGGCCCCGGAAGGCGGCGACGCCGTCGGCGATCGCCTCGACGCCGGTCAGGGCGGTGGCGCCGGAGGAGAACGCCCGCAGCACCAGCAGGATCGTCAGCGGCTCGACGGCAACCTCGACGGCCTCGACCCCGGCGACCTGCGGGCAGCTCGCGACGGTGCAACGGATCAAGCCGACGAGCAGCGTGGCGAAGATCGACAGCACGAAGCCGTAGGTGGGAACGGCGAACAGCGTCCCGGACTCCTTGAGGCCCCGAAGGTTCAGCACCATGATGAACGCGACGAACACCAGGGACAGCCCGACGCGATGAGAGAGCAGGCTCGGGATCAGCGAAGCGATCGCGAACGATCCCGCCGCGATGCTCACCGCAACCGTCAGCACGTAGTCGACGAGCAGCGCGGCAGCCGCCACGAGCCCCGGCATGATGCCGAGGTTGTCGCGGCTCACGATGTAGGACCCGCCGCCGCGCGGGTAGGCGCGCACGGTTTGCCGGTAGGAGACGATGACGATGGCGAGCAGCACCGCCACCGCGCCGGCGATCGGGATCGACAGGCCGAAGTGCATCGTGCCGGCCATGATCAGGATGAGCAGGATCTCCTCGGTCGCGTACGCGTTGGAGCTGAGCGCGTCCGAGGCGAACACCGGGAGCGCGAGGAGCTTGGGCAGGAGCTGGTGTCCGGCGTCCTCGCTGGCGATTGGCCGGCCGAGCACGACGCGCTTCAAGACCCCCACCGGCTCACCTCCCTCGACATCGCCCGCACATACTTCTGCGCGACGCGCCCCGACGCGAATCGCCCCCGTATCATCGCGAGGACCCGGCCGTGGGAGGCCGGTCGTGGGAGGCCGGTCGTGGGAGGGAACATGGAGATCGAGGCGGCGCGCGCGATGGCGCGCGCGAAGACCGAGAAGCCGATCACCTTCCGGCACCTGGTGTCGGTCGAGGGCGTCATGCGCAGGCTCGCCCGCCACTTCGGCGAGGACGAGCACGCGTGGGCGCTGTGCGGCCTCTTCCACGACCTCGACCAGGACCAGACCGGCGACGACATGGCGGCGCACGCGCACCAGGCGGCCGGATGGCTGCGCGAAGCAGGCGTCGACGAAACCGTGGTCAACGGCGTGCTCGCCCACGCGCACGCCGAGTTCCGGACCGACCTGATGTCGCGCGCGATCGTGGCGGCCGACGCGGTCGCGGGTCTGCTGGTCGCGGCGGCGCTCGTGCGGCCGGAGAAGGCGAACGGCATGAAGGTGAAGTCGGTGAAGAAGAAGCTCAAGGAAAGGTCCTTCGCGCCGGGCGTGAACCGCGAGGAGATCGACCAGTGCGTGGACCTCGGGGTCGAGCTGGACGCCTTCATCCAGCTCGGGATCGAGGGCCTTCAACTGGTGGCCGCCGACGTCGAGCTGGCGTAGCGCCTCCGGGCCGCGGCTCGTCCTCGCGCATACCCTTCACACTCGTGCGCAGGGTGCGGGCGGTCCTGCTGATCGCGACGGCGAGCGCCGGCGTCGCGTTCCCGGCCGTGCGGGCCGGGGCGCAGACGCCGCCCGCGGTCCACCTGCTCGTCGCCTTGCCGGAGGCCGAGGCGCGCGCGTTCCTCGGCCGTCACACGAGCGCCGCGGCCTTGGTGGTCTTTCCGCCCTCGCGCAGCCCGGCCGAGGTCCTCGTCGAGCTCGGCCGCGGCATGCCCGTCGCGCGAGAGCCCTCCACTTCGACCGATCCGGGCGGTCCCGCGTACGTGCGCACTCTGCTGGGCGGCGTCGACGTCGTGACCGCCGTCGCCCCGTCGGCTCTGGGAAGCGATCGGGCGACGCTCGCCTCGGTCCTGTCCGACCGGCCCTCCTCGACGACCCTCGCCGCGCTCACGCCGGGGGATCGGACGCGCCTGGCCGTCGTCGTGCTCGGGAGCGCCGAGGACCTCGACCCGCTGCTGGCGCGCGTGAGCGCCGGGCGGGTGCTCGTGCTCGGGATCGGCGAGCGCACGCCGGCGCTGTTCGCGGTCGCCGGGACGGCGCCCGGCCGGCCCAACGCCGTCCTTCGCGGGGGGATCACGCGCCGGCCGGGCATCGTCACGCCCTACGACGTCGCCGCGACCATCCTTCGCGAGGTGTCCGCTCCGCCGGGCGAGGTGATCGGTCGCGCGCTCACGCCCGACGCGTCGGCGGATCCTTTCGCGGAGCTTGCCGCCATCGCGGAGCGGATGGACCGCGACGTGGGCGTCGCGCGCCCCGCGACCGTCGCGACCGCGCTCGGCGGCGTCGCGGCGCTGTTGCTGGCGAGCGGCGCGCTCGCGTTGAAGATGCACCGCCTCGCCGCCGCGCTCGCTCGCGCGGCGGCGATGGCCCCCGCGGGCTATCTCGCCGGGATCATGCTGCCGCTTGGCACCCCCGACGTTCGCGTGGCGCCCGTCGTGGCCGCGATGCTCTTCGGCTTCACGTTCCCCGTGCGCGACGTCCGGCGCTTCGCAGGCTGGGCGTTCCTGGTCCCGGCCGTCGCGATCGCGTTGCTGACCGTGCTGGCGGCGGCGCGCCCGGACGCGGAGCCGGCCCTGTCGCTGTGGGACGACCCGCTGGTGTCCTGGCGCTTCTTCGGCTTGCGCAACCACCTCACCGCGTTCGTGACCGGTGGCGCGGTCGCCGGGCTCGCGCTGCTGCGCGTGCCGGCGCCTCTGGCTCTTGCGGGTGTGGCCGGCGCGGCGGTGCTGTTCGGCGCGGCGACGCTCGGCGCCAACTTCCTCGCCGTGCTCACGCTCGTGCTCGGAGGCTTGCTCGCCGTGCTGATGCTCGCCTCGAAGGGACCGCGCGCATGGCACCCGCCGCTCGCGGGGTCGATGGCCGTCCTCGGGCTCGCCGTGGCGCTCAACGCGGACGCGTCCGCCGGCTCGCACGGCGGTCGCGCCGCCGAGGCCATCCGCAGCGGCGGACTGTCGCAGGCCTGGACGATGCTGGTCGACCGGGCGCGGCTGAACAACGGCGAGATCGCCGCCATCGGCCCCGCCGGCTACGTGGCCCTGGTCGTCATGGCGAGCATTCTCGCCGCGCTTTTCTGGTGGGCTCTTCGCGGCGCCGGCCGCGACTACGCCGCGCGCGCGGCGGTTGCCGGCATGTCGGCCGCCGCGCTGGCCGCGATCGTGGTGGAGGACACCGGGTTCTTCGTGGGTGGCATCCTCGGGATGTTCGCCTGGGTGGCATTCCTCGGTGACGCCGTGGCTCGCTGGTACGCTGGCCCCGCTCCATGACGACCGACTCCACGACGGACCAGCCGCCGCGCGCGCGCAGCTCCGTTCTCTCCCTCCTGCGACGGCGCTACTTCCGGCGCCTCTGGGCGGTGACGAGCGTCTCGAGCCTCGGCGACTGGGTGGGCGTCTTCGCGCTCACGATCTACGTCGCCCAGCTCTCGGGCCGGCCCGAGTTCGCGGTCGGCGGCGTGCTGCTCTTCCGCGTGATCCCGGGGTTGCTGATCGGGCCGTTCGCGGGCGTGCTGGCCGACCGCTTCGACCGGCGGCGCCTGATGGTCTCCGCGGACGTGACGCGCGCGTTGCTCATCGCCTCGATCCCCTGGATTCACAACCTGTGGGGTCTCTATGCGGTGTCGGCGGGGCTGGAGGTGCTGCAGCTCATCTGGGCGCCGGCGAAGGACGCGGCGCTGCCGAACCTCGTGGAGCGCGAGGAGCTGCTGACCGCGAACCAGCTCTCGCTGGTGTCGACGTACGCGACGTTCCCGCTCGGCGGGGCGATCGTGTCGCTGCTCGCCATCCCCGCGGCCTACCTTGCGCGCGTCGACTTCTTCAGCGTGCTGCGCGAGCAGCCCATCGCCCTCGCGTTCTTCTTCGACGCGGCGACCTTCCTGTTCAGCGCGCTCATGGTCGCGTCCTTCCCCAGCGCGCAGATGCGCGCGACGCGCGTGCACACCACGGCGACGGCGGGCTGGAACCCGCTTCGCGACCTCGCCGAAGGCATACGCTTCGTGGGGCGCAACCCCGCCATCCGCACGCCGGTGTTCGGCGCGTGGATCGCCTTCACGGGCGGCAGCGCGATCGTGTCGCTCGGGCCGATCTTCGTCGACCACATCGTCGGCGGAAGCCAGGCCGCCTCCCAGGCCGCGTGGGGCGTTCTCATCGTCTCGGTCGGGATCGGGCTGGTGTTCGGCATGGCCGTCGCCGGCTTCATCGCCCGCCACGTCGATCGCGAGCGCGTGTTCCCGATGGGCTTGGTCGTGAGCGGGGCGGCGGCGATCGTCACCGCGAGCATGACGTCGATCAAGCCCGTGCTGCCGGTCGTCGTGGTGATCGGCTTCGGCGCCGGGGTCGCGTGGGTGACCATCTTCACGCTGCTGCAGGAACGCACCGAGGATCGCCTGCGCGGACGCACGTTCGCCACGCTGCAGTCGGGCATCCAGCTCTCGCTGTTCATCGGGCTGGGCGGGTGGCCGCTGCTCGCCGGCGCGTTCGGCAACCACACCCTGACGACCGAGGGCTACTCGATCGACCTCGCCGGCTTCCGGGTCGCGATCTGGGCGGGCGGACTGTTCATGGTCTACTCGGGCTTCGCGGCGGCGCGCACCATCCGGGTCGCGCGCGGGCTCCGGCGAAGCGCGCGGTTCCGCGGACTCGGCCTGCGCGCGGGCCTCGCCGGCGGCGCGCGTCGCGGCTTGTTCATCGCTTTCGAGGGCGTCGAAGGCGCCGGCAAGTCCACGCAGATGCGCAAGCTCCAGGAGTGGCTGCGCGCGAACGGTCACGACGTCGTCGTCACGCGCGAGCCGGGTGGCACGCCGATCGCCGAGCGCGTGCGTCACATCTTGCTCGACCCCGGCAACCGCGAGATGGACGCCAAGACCGAGGCGCTGCTGTACGCGGCCGGCCGCGCGCAGCACGTCGCCGACACGATCCGCCCGGCGCTCGAGCGCGACGCGATCGTGCTGTGCGACCGCTACGTCGACTCCTCGCTGGCGTACCAGGGCTTCGCGCGCGGGCTCGGCGAAGCTGACGTGCTGAACCTCAGCGCGTGGGCGACCGACGAGCTGCTCCCCGACGTCGTCGTGCTGCTCCACCTCGATCCCGAAGCCGGGCTCGCGCGCACGGCCGGCGACCCGGACCGGATCGAGCAGGAGGACGTCTCGTTCCATCGCACGGTCGGCGAGGCGTACCTGAAGCTGGCGCGGCAATACCCGAGCCGCTTCACGATCGTCGACGCCTCCGGCGACCTCGACGCCGTGCAGCAACAGATCAGGACCGCGATCCTGCCCTTCCTGCGAGAATCCGCCTGAGATGGGCGGCGGCGCGATGTGGGAGCGGCTGGTCGGGCAGGAGACCGCGGTCGCGATGCTTCGCGGCGCGATCGATGCGGGCCGGGTCGGTCACGCCTACTTGTTCGCCGGCCCCGAGGGCGTCGGGCGCGAGCTGGCGGCACGAGCGCTCGCGGCCGCGCTCAACTGCCCCGAGGGCGGCTGCGGGACGTGCGGCGTGTGCGCGCGCATCGCCCGCGGCGCGCACCCCGACGTGTGGGAGATCCACGCACAGGGCGAGCAGATCCTGGTCGAGCAGGTGCGCGAGGTTCGCCAAGCCGCCTACCGCTCGCCCGTCGAGGGACGCGCGAAGGTCTTCGTCCTGCAGGCGGCGCACCGCCTGAACCCGTCCGCCGCGAACGCCTTGCTGAAGGTGCTGGAGGAGCCGCCGTCGGACGTCGTGTTCGTGCTCGTGAGCGGCTCGCCCGAGGACTTGCTGCCGACGCTGGTGTCGCGCTGCCGGCGCGTCGACTTCTTTCCGCTCGGCCCGGGCGACGTCGCGCGCATCCTGGTCGAGCAGCACGACGCCGATCCCGGCGAGGCCGAGGCGGCCGCGCGCACGGGTGGGAACGTGGCGCGCGCGCTGCTCTTTCTGAAGGACGCTTCGGCCGCCGCTCGGCGCGCGCGCCACGTCGAGATCCCGGGCCGCCTCGTCAAGGGCGGACCGTGGGACGCGGTCGCGATCGCCGCCGAGATCGAGGCGGAGGCCGAAGCCGCGCGCGACGCGCTCGCGGCTCGGCAGAAGGACGAGCTGGCGACCTATCTGGACTCCTTCGGCGACGCGCGCGGAACCGCGACCGCCCGCAAGCGAATGGAGGACCGGCACAAGCGCGAGCTGCGCCGCGCCGAGACAGTCGCCTTCGACTCAGCGCTCGCCGACGTCGCATCGTTCTACCGGGACGCGCTCCTGCTCGGCGCGGGCGCGCCTCCCGAGGTGCTCGTCAACGCGGAGATGCGGGATCGGCTCGGCCGAGCCGCCGCGGCGGTCGACCGCGCGTGGCTGGTGAAGGCGCTCGGCGCGATCGAGCAGACGCGCCGCGCCCTGCAACGGAGCGCGCAGCCGCTGCTCGCCCTGGAGGCGTTGTTCATGATGCTCGGCCGTCCGCGAGCGTCGAAGGTCGCCCGCGCGTAAGCCGCGGAATCGCACGCCGGTCGCCGGAAGGCGGCTGGTAGCATGTTCGCCGACCCGCCGGAGTAGCTCAGGGGTAGAGCTTTCGATTCGTAATCGAAGGGTCGGGGGTTCGAATCCCCCCTCCGGCTCCAGCGGCGCACATGAAGCGCACATGAAAGGGCCCGGCCGAAGGCCGGGCCCGGAAACCGGTGGCGACCGCTCAGACGGCGGCGGCGAGCGTCTCTTCGATGATGCGCGCGGCCACGCCCTTTCGGAACATGTCGCGCCGCTCCTTCTCCGTCACTCCCCCCCACACGCCGTAGCGCTCGCGATTCTGAAGGCTGAACGCAAGGCACCGCTCACGCACGCCGCACGCGCCGCAAATCTCCTTCGCGCGCCAGGCGTCCTCTTCGGAAACGGGGAAGAAGACCTCCGCGTCCACTCCTCGGCAGAGGCCCTGCATCTGCCACACGTACCGCTCGTCGTCCATTTGTGATTCCTTTCACAATCGCTTGCGGCAGGATAACATCTGCTAGCCGGATTGCCTAGCCCGGAGGGAGGATTTCTTCTGGCGAACTCCGGCAGGCCGGCCGGTACCCGAGTCAAACACGCAGGTCAAGGGCCTGTCGCGGGCAAGACCGGCCGCCCGGCCTGTGGTACCATGCGCCCGCTGTGAGACTCCGACGCTTGCTTACTCGCGCGTGCGCCGCCTCGGCGCTCCTTCTGGTCCTGCTGGCCGCGCCCGCCGCCGCGCAGCTCGAATCTCCTCCGCCGGAAAAGGGCGGCTACTGCGCTCCGTGGCACCGGTGCGTCGCCTACGCGGCGCTCGGGCTCGCCGGGATCTCCACGGTGCTGTTCGGGCTCGGCTACGCCGTGCAGAGCCGGGGCTTCGACAAGCTCGAGCACAAGCAGGGCAACCCGGAGGGCGTCCCGGTCCACAAGGACTGACGCCCGCTCATCGTGGGCGCTCCGCGTGAGGTGATCGACTGGGGCGTCGCCGCGCGCGTCGCCGGGGTGGTCGCCGGCCCCGGTCCGGAGACGACGCCCGCCCAGCGAGCATCCTTCCGCAGCGACATGGCCGAGTTCAGCCTTCGCTCCGACCGGCTCGTGCGCGCGTTCACCGGCCTGAACCCCGACGGCCCGCCGCCCGAGCCGCTCGTGCTCAGCCGGCGCGCGTGGATCACCGCGAACGTCGAGGGCTTCCGGTCCATGCTGGCGCCGCTCGCAGGCAAGCTGTCGGGCTCGGTCGCGCGACTGGGCCTTGCCCGGCGCGTGACGGGCGCGGCGCTGGGCGTTCAGGTCGGGGCGCTGCTTGGCTACATGGCCCAGAAGGTGCTCGGCCAGTACGACCTGGTCCTGGCGAGCGAGGGCGCCGGCAAGGTCTATTACGTCGGGCCCAACATCGTCCAGGCCGAGCGCGGGTTCGGACTCGCCGCGCGCGACTTTCGCCTCTGGATCGCCATCCACGAGATCACGCACCGGACCCAGTTCGCGGCGGTGCCGTGGCTTCGCGGGAAGATGCGCGGCTTGGTGGAGCGCTCGCTGGAGACGATGGAACTGGACTCGACGCGGCTGAAGGGGCTGGTCGAGCGCGGGCGCGCGTTGCTGGCCGCCGGCCCCGCGGCGTGGCGCACGGCGAACGTCATGGAGCTGCTGATGACCGACGCGCAGCGCGCGCTCGTCGGCGAGATGCAGGCCCTGATGAGCGTCGTGGAGGGACACGGAACCTTCGTCATGAACCGCATCGGCCGCGAGGAGATCCCGAGCTTCGAAGCGCTGCGCCACGCGATCGAGAGCCGCCGCGGCTCGGCCCGCGGCGCCGAGCGCGCGTTCCAGCGCCTCGTCGGCATGGAGATGAAGTACGCGCAATACACCAAAGGCGAGCGCTTCATCGAGCAAGTCGCCGCGCGCGCGGGCGTGGACGCCATCAACGTCGTGTGGGATCGCGAAGAGAACCTCCCGACGATGGAGGACCTGTCGAACCCCGACGCGTGGCTCGCCCGCGTCCGGCCGTGACGCCGCGGCGCGACCCGCCCGAGGTCCACGCTCTCGTCGCTCGCGTGCGCGAGACCGTCGCCGCGCGCGGCATGCTCAAAGGCGGCGAGCGCGTCCTGCTCGCGGTCTCGGGCGGACCGGACTCGCTGGCGATGCTCCATGTCCTCGCCGCGCTCGCGCCTGCGCACCGGCTGGACCTTCACGTCGCGCACCTCGACCACGGGATGCGCGCGGATTCGGCGAAGGACGCGGCGTTCGTCCGGCGCGAGGCCGGGCGGCTCGGCCTGCCCGTCACGCTCGGCGCGGCCGGCCCGGAACGCGCGCCGGGCGAGTCGCCGGAGGAGAGCCTTCGCATCAAGCGCCGGGCGTTCTTGGAGGGAACGGCCGAGGCGCTGGGCGCCCACCGGATCGCGACCGCCCACACGATGGACGACCAGGCCGAGACCGTGCTCATGCGCCTGCTGCAAGGAGCCGGCCGTCGCGGCCTCGGCGGGATCCCGCCGCTGCGGTGGTGGTTCATGCGACCGCTGATCGACGCCCGACGCACCGAGGTCGAAGCTTTCTGCCGGGCCGCGGGGCTGCGCCCGCGGATCGATCCCTCCAACGCCGACCGCGCGTACCTGCGCAACGTGATCCGGCACGAGACGCTCCCGATGCTCGCGGGGTCGATGAACGAGCGGCTCACCGAATCGCTCGCGCGGCTCGCGGACGTCTTCCGCGACGAGGACGCCTACCTCGACGAGCACGCGGCCGACGTGGAGGGGGTCGCGTTCGGCGAGCAGGACATCCGGCTGCGCGTCGAGACGCTGCGATCGCTGCCGCCGGCGCTCCAGCGACGGATGATCCGCCTGCTGTCCTGGACGAACGACGGCTCGGTGTACTCCGGCGAGCAGACCGAGCGGATCAGGTCGCTCGCGCTGACCGGCGAGACGGGGTCGCGCGTCGATCTTCCCCATGGGGTTTCGGCGTGGCTGGAGTATGGTTCGCTCGTCCTCGGACGAACGCCGTCGCCCGCGCGCCGGCCTGCCGTTCCGGTCGAGGTGCCGGGCGAGGCCGACGTCCCGGCGTGGGGGCTGCGAGTCCGTTCGTGGGTAGCCGCCGAGCGGCCGGCCGAATGGCCGGACGGGCGGCGGCGGTGCGTGCTGGACGCGGACCTGGTTCCCTTCCCCTTGACGATCCGGCACGTTCGGCCGGGCGACCGGTTCCGGCCGCTCGGCATGGCTCGATCGAAGAAGGTGGGCGACTTCTTCACCGACCGGCGGGTGCCCGTGCGGCTGCGGCAGCACGTGCCGCTGCTGGCGGGGCGCGACGGCGTCGTGTGGGTGGTTGGACACCGGATCGACGACCGGGTGAAAGTGACGGCGGCAACGCGGCGATTCCTGTGGATCAGCGTCGAGGAAGGGTAGGAAACCGTGACCGAGATCCATCCCGACATCGAACAGATCGTCGTCACCGAAGATGAGATCCAGACCAAGGTCGCCGAGCTGGGCAAGCTGATCTCCGACGACTACCGGGACAAGGAGCTGCTGCTGGTCGGCGTGCTCAAGGGCGCGTTCGTGCTGATGGCCGACATCGCGCGCGCGATGAGCGTGCCGGCCGAGTTCGACTTCATGGCGGTGTCCTCGTACGGCTCGTCCACCAAGACCAGCGGCATCGTGCGGATCCTGAAGGACCTGGACCTGGACATCCGCGGCCGCGACGTGCTGATCATCGAGGACATCGTCGATTCGGGGCTGACGCTGTCCTACCTGCTGCGGAACCTGCGCGGGCGCGAGCCGCGATCGCTGCGCATCTGCGCGCTGCTGACCAAGCCCGACGTGCAAGAGGTCGAGCTGCCGATCGACTACCACGGGTTCGCGATCCCGCCGACCTTCGTCGTCGGCTACGGCCTGGACTACCGCCAGCGGTACAGGAACTTGCCCTACGTGGGTACACTCAAGCCTCACCTGTACGAGGAGTAGGCAGTGGCCCGCACCTTCCGAGCAACGCTCAATCTCGCCCTGCAGGGGCGCACGACCCAGGGCAGGGTCCCGATCGACGAGGACGTCGTCAAGGAGATGGGTCTTCGCCCGGGCGAATCGGTGCGCGCGACCATGCGCGGCCAGGACTTCACCGGGCGGGTGTTCGGCTCGCTGCGAGCGCCGGGGCTGCTGATCCCGATGGAGGTCGTCAGCTCGCTGGGCCTGCGCGAAGGTCAAGGCGTGCGCGTCACCGTGCACGGACGCGCCTGATCCCGCAGAGATCCAGGCAAACCAGGCAGGTTCGAAGCCCACGCTACGTGTGAACAGGTAGAGTCACACCGAAGAGATTCCATGCCGCCGTTGAGAGAACGCAGACCCCAGCCCCCGCCGCGGGGTGGCGGCTTGGCTCGCCTCTTCCGGGGCCCCACCGTCTACATCCTGCTCGCGCTGCTGGTCGCCTACCTGCTGATCTCGGCGCTGGCCAAGGGGCAGGCGCCGACGGAGCTGACGCTCAGCGAGTTCCAGACGGCCGTCCGCCAGAACCGCGTGGAGACCGCGGAGATCCTGGATCGGGACCAGGTCGTCCAGGGCAAGCTCTCCAACGGCGACGAGTACCGCGTCACCTATCCCACCGACTATGGCGACGAGCTGACCACGCTGCTCACCGACAGCGAGGTCGACGTCCAGACCGATCCTCAGCACGGCAACGCCCTGCTGAGCGCGCTGTTCCAGTTGCTGCCGTTCCTGCTGATCATCGGGGTGCTGTTCTTCTTCATGAACACCTCGCAGGCCGGCGGGAACCGTGTGATGAACTTCGGCAAGACGCGCGCGAAGATGGTCTCCAAGGACCAGCCGAAGGTGACCTTCAAGGACGTCGCCGGCGTCGACGAGGCCGTCGAGGAGCTGCAGGAGGTCAAGGAGTTCCTGGAGAACCCGTCCAAGTTCCAGGCGGTCGGGGCGAAGATCCCCAAGGGCGTGCTGCTGTTCGGCCCGCCCGGCACCGGCAAGACGCTGCTCGCCCGCGCGGTCGCCGGCGAGGCGGGCGTTCCCTTCTTCTCCATCTCCGGTTCGGACTTCGTCGAGATGTTCGTCGGCGTCGGCGCGGCGCGCGTGCGGGACCTGTTCGAGCAGGCGAAGCAGAACGCGCCGGCGATCGTCTTCGTCGACGAGATCGACGCGGTCGGTCGCCAGCGCGGGGCGGGCCTGGGCGGCGGCCACGACGAGCGCGAGCAGACGCTGAACCAATTGCTCGTCGAGATGGACGGTTTCGACGTCCGTCAGGGCGTGATCCTGGTCGCGGCGACCAACCGGCCCGACATCCTGGACCCCGCGCTGCTGCGGCCCGGGCGCTTCGACCGCCAGATCGTCGTGGACCGGCCCGACCTCAAGGGACGCGTCGGGATCCTGCAGGTGCACTCGAAAGGCAAGCCGCTCGCCGACGGGGTGGAGCTGGAGATCCTCGCACGCCGCACGCCGGGCTTCACCGGCGCCGACCTCAGCAACGTGATGAACGAAGCCGCGCTGCTGTCCGCGCGCCGCGGGCTCAAGCAGATCACCATGTTCGAGCTGGAGGAGTCGATCGACCGCGTCGTCGCCGGCCCGCAGCGCAAGAGCCGCGTGATCAGCGAGGAAGAGAAGAAAGTGATCGCCTACCACGAGGCCGGCCATGCCCTCGTCGGGCACGCGCTCCCGCACGCCGACCCGGTCCACAAGATCTCGATCATCCCGCGCGGGCGGGCGCTCGGCTTCACGCTCTCGCTGCCGACCGAGGACCGCTTCCTCGTGACGCGCAGCGAGATGATCGACGAGCTGGCGATGTTCTTGGGCGGGCGCGTCGCGGAGGAGCTCGTCTTCGAGGACCCGACGACCGGCGCGCAAGACGACATCGAGCGCGCGACCAAGGTGGCCCGTCAGATGGTCACGCAGTTCGGCATGAGCGACGCGCTCGGGCCGATGGCCCTCGGGCAGAACCACGACCAGGTGTTCCTCGGACGCGACTTCGCCAACACGCCCGACTACTCCGACACCGTCGCCTTCGAGATCGACAAGGAAGTCCGCCGCATGCTGGAGGAGTCCTACACGGAAGCGCGCGAGATCTGCGTGCAGCACCGCGACGTGCTGGACTCGATCGTGCAGGCGCTGCTCGACAAGGAAACGATCGAGAAGGAAGAGCTGGCGGCGATCCTGGCGCCGGTCGCGAAGCGACCTCCGCGTATGGTGCAGGGGAACGGGCGCGTCAAGCCGGCGGGTCGCGGCGCGCCCGCGCGCCGGGCCTCCACGCCGCCCAAGAACGACTGACCGCCGTTGCGGCGGATCGCCGTCCTCGGCGCCGGTGTCTCCGGGCTCACCTGTGCGGTCGCGCTCCAGGACGCGGGCTACGACGTCACCGTCGTCGCCGCCGAGCCGCCGCTCGCGACCGTCTCCGCCGTTGCCGCCGCCGCCTGGTACCCGACGAGGGGCGAGCGCGACGAGCGCACCGACCGCTGGCTCCGCGCCTCCTACGAACGCTTCATGGCCCTGTCGCGCGTGCCCGGGAGCGGCGTCGTCGCGCGGCCCGGCGTCGAGCTGCTCCGCGAGCCGCGCGACGACGCCTGGTGGCGCGAGATCCTGCCGGGCTTCCGTCACGCGCCGCCTCCCCCCGGCTTCGCCGACGCATGGGAGAGCGGCCCGGTGCCGATCGTCGAGATGCCGGTCTACCTGGCCTGGCTGACGCGCCGGGTGCGGACGCGCGCGCGCATCCTCGTGCGGCACGTTGGCTCGCTGGACGAGCTTCCCGGCGATGGGATCGTGAATTGCGCCGGCCTCGGCGCCGCGCCGCTCACCGGCGACGCGGCGATGACGCCGGTACGCGGCCAGGTCGTGCGCGTGCGACAGAACGGGCTCGAACGCTTCATCATCGACGAGCAGAACCCCGAGGGCGTCACGTATGTCTTCCCGCGCTCGCGCGACGTCGTCTTGGGGGGCGTGCGCGAGGAGGGGAACTCCTCGCCGACCTACGACCGCGAGCAGGAGCGCGCGATCATCCGGCGCTGCGCCGCGCTGGAGCCCCGCGTTGCGAACGCCCCGATCCTGACGCGCGCGGCCGGTCTGCGCCCGGGGCGGCCGTCGGTACGCCTGGAGCCGGACGAGATCGACGGGCGTCCGGTCGTGCACGACTACGGTCACGGCGGTTCCGGCGTCGCGCTGTCATGGGGCTGCGCGCGAGAGGTCGCCGGCCTGCTGCGAAGGATCGGCTAGCGCTGGGGGCTATCCGGAACGGCGCGCGCGCCGTCTCCCGCCGCTTCGCCCGCGTCGCGGGGGCCCGCCCGTTCGGTGCGCGCCGTCGGGTCGCGAGGGCTCGGGGCGCGCGAAGCCCCCCGTCGCGAACTCCCGCGCCAGGTTCAGGCGCGCCGCCATCCGGCCGACGTCGCCCTGCTGCTCGGGGGAGACGAACGTGATGGACACGCCGCGCGCGCCCGCTCGTCCGGTCCGGCCGACCCGGTGGACGAAGGCCTTGTCGTCGCCGGGCACGTCGTAGTTCACCACGCGCGCGATGTCGGGAACGTCGATGCCGCGCGCGGCCACGTCGGTCGCGACCAGGGCGGCGACCCTGCCGCGTGTGAAGCGCGCCAGAGCCGCGTCGCGCGCGTTCTGGCTCTTGTCGCCGTGCATGGCCGCCGCGCCGATCCCGTGCGAGGCGAGCTTCTTGACCAGGCGGTCGGCGCCGCGCTTCGTGCGCACGAATACGAGCGTGCTGTCGGGCGCGCGAAGCAGCTCGGCCAGCGCGGCCGCCTTGGCCGGATGCGCGACCGGAACGAAGCGATGCTCGACGTCGGCCGCGGCGGGCGCGGGCGAGGCCAGCTCGTGCATGACCGGCTCGCGCGTGTACTGCGCCGCGATGCGTCCGACGTCGCCTTCGAGCGTCGCGGAGAAGAGCATGGTCTGCCGCTTCTGGGGGATGCGCGCGACGAGCTTCTCGACCTGGGGAAGGAAGCCCATGTCCAGCATGTGGTCGGCTTCGTCGAGGACCAGGATCTCGACGGCGGCGAGCGAGACGGAGCCGCGCGAGACCAGGTCCTCCAGCCTCCCGGGCGTGGCGACGACGATGTGGGCGTTCCGGGTTGCGCCGGCTTGAGCCCGCACGGACGTGCCGCCGTAGGCCAGCGCGACCCGCAGGCCGCGGACGGTGGCGATGCTCCGCAGCTCGCCGGCGACCTGCTGGGCAAGCTCGCGGGTCGGAGTCAGCACGAGGGCGGCGGGCCGCTTCGGCGCGCGCGCGTCGAGCCGCTCGACCATGGGGATCGCGAAACCGAGCGTCTTGCCCGAGCCGGTACGGGACTTGACCAGCATGTCCTTGCCCGACAGCGCGTCGGGGAGAACCTTGACCTGAACCGCGAACGGCTCCGTGATGCCGCGAGCCGAGAGCGCGCGGCGGACGCCCTCGGACACGCCGAGATCGCCGAATGATTGGGACATATGCTCGTACTCCTGTGCGGCATTTCCCTGCCGCGTGCGGGAAGCGTGCGTGCCACCCGCGCTGGAGGAGCCAAAGGGAAGCGGTGCAGCTCATCGGTCGACGTTCGACCGTGCACGCACCTTAGCAGGCAAGACGTCACCGGGCGAGCCTCATCGAATTACACTTCCCCCGTGGAACCCGATCGCCTGCACGTCGTTTCGGCCGAAACGCTCGATGCCGAGCGCACGCAGGCCGCCGTGCGCGAGTTGCTCGCTGCGATCGGCGAGGACCCCGCCCGTCCCGGCCTGGTCGATACCCCTGCGCGCGTCGCCGCGTCGCTCGCGGACCTGTTGAGCGGCTACGGCGAGGATCCGGTCGCGGTGCTCGAGCCGTTGGAGGGCGAGCGGGGCGACGGGCTCATCATGGTCCGCGACATCCGCGTGGTGTCGCTGTGCGAGCACCACCTGCTGCCGTTCGTCGGGACGGCCGCCGTCGCGTACCTGCCCGGCGAGGACGGGCGCATCACGGGCCTGTCGAAGCTCGCGCGCGTCGTCGAGGTGCTCTCGCGCCGCTTGCAGGTGCAGGAACGCCTCGTGCGCGAGATCGCCGACGCGATCGAGGCGGCGCTCGCCCCGCGCGGCGTCTTCGTGCTGATCGAGGCGGAGCAGATGTGCATGACCCTGCGGGGCGCGCGCGCCTCGGACGCGACCACCGTCACGACGGACGCGCGCGGCCCGTTCGCGGACGATCCCGAGCAGCGCGCCGAGCTGGCCGCGCTCGCGCGCGGCGGGTCGCCGCGACCCCGATGATCGATCCGCCCCGATGAACGACGTGGTCTGGGCGCGAGGCCGGCTCCCCGTGAGCGAGCGCACGCTCGTCATGGGGATCGTCAACGTCACGCCCGACTCGTTCAGCGACGGCGGCTCGTTCCTCGACTCCGCCGCCGCGATCGAGCACGGCCTGTCCATGGTCGAGCAGGGCGCCGACGTTCTCGACGTCGGCGGTGAGTCCACGCGCCCCGGCGCCGAGCCGGTCCCGGAAGCCGAGGAGATCAGACGCGTCGTCCCGGTGATCGAGGGCTTGTCCCAAGCGTTGTCAGGGTCCGCGTCGGTCCCGATCAGCATCGACACGACGAAATCCGCGGTTGCGCGCGCGGCGCTGGCCGCGGGCGCGAGCATCGTGAACGACGTCGGCGCCGCGCGCGCCGACCCCGCCATGCTCGACCTCGTCGCCGAGCGCGAGGTGCCGATCGTGCTGATGCACATGCAGGGCGAGCCGCGCACCATGCAAGCGAACCCCACCTACGGCGACGTCGTGGCCGACGTCAAGGCCTTCCTGGCCGGTCGCGCCCGGGCCGCGGTCGAGGCCGGCGTCCCGGCCGGCCGGATCCTGGTCGACCCCGGCTTCGGATTCGGCAAGACGCTCGAGCACAACCTCACGCTGCTTCGCCGCCTCGGCGAGCTGACCGACCTCGGCTACCCGGTCCTGGTCGGCACGTCGCGCAAGTCGTTCATCGGGGCGGCGCTCGACCTCCCCGTCGAGGACCGCCTGGAAGGGACGGCGGCCACGGTGGCGCTCGCCGTCGCGAACGGGGCCTCCGTCGTGCGGGTCCACGATTGCGGGCCGATGCGCCGCATCGCGGGTATGGTGGATGCCGTCATGCGCGGGGAGCTGGGACGGTGAACGGTCAGGATCTGATCGAGATCCGCGGCTTGAAGGTCGCCGGGCACATCGGCGTGACCGCGGACGAACGCCAGTACGAGCAGCCGCTGCTCATCAGCGTCGCGGCGCGGGTCGACACGCGCGCGGCGTCGGCGACCGACGACCTCAGCGCGACGCTGGACTACGAGGACCTCATCCGCCAGATCTCCAAGATCTGCGCCACCGAGGAGTACAAGCTGGTCGAGTCGCTCGCCGAGAGCGTGGCGCGCCACACGCTCGAGCACGTGATGGTGGCGGAGGTTTGGGTTCGCATCGCCAAGCCGAAGGCGCCGCTGTCCGAGGACGTCGACGAAGTCGCCGTCGAGATCACCCGCTCGCGGGAGGACTTCGGCATCGACCGATGACCGTCGCCTATCTCGGGCTCGGGTCGAACCTCGGAGACCGCGCGGCGATGCTGCTCCAGGCGATCGAGGCGCTCGACTGGGGCGAGGTGCGCGTGACCGCGCGGTCCTCCGTCCACGAGACCGAGCCCGTCGGCGGCCCGCCCGGCCAGCCGATGTTCCTGAACCAGGTGATCGAGGTGGAAACGACGCTCGGTCCGCGCGCGCTGCTCGAGCGCTGCCAAGCCGTCGAGTCGGCGCTCGGCCGCAGGCGCGACCCCGGCGTGCGCTGGGGCCCGCGCACGATCGACGTGGACATCCTGCTCTACGGCAGCGAGCAGATCGACGAGCCCGGCCTCACGATTCCCCACCCGCTGATGACCGAGCGCTCTTTCGTCATGGGGCCCCTCGCCGAGATCGCCCCGGACCTGACCGCCCGGCTTCGCCCCGATTAGGAGCGAGCGCCGCGAGGCTCGGAGGGTCCGATCCGGCTAGGATGGATCGACCGAACGGTACCCAAACGGGACTGGAACGGAAGGATCGACGTTGACGACGGTTCAGCGGTCTTCGGCCGCAACAGACTCCCTTCCTTCGCCGCCCGCGCGGCCCTACGACGTCGTGGTGCTCGGGGCGGGGCGCGTCGGAGGCTCGTACGCGCGGGCGCTCGAGCGCGCGGGTCACACCATCACAGCGGAGCTGCACCGCGGCGACGACCCGTCGCCGATCGCGCTGGCCGACGTCGTGGTGATCGCCGTGCCCGACGACGTCCTCGGCGAAGCGGCCGGGCTCGTCCTGCGGCTCGCGCGCGCCGGCTCGGTCGTCGTTCACACGTGCGGGCTCGCCGGGATCGAGCCGCTGGCAGACGTCGGTCCGCTCGTTGCGGCCGTGCATCCCGCGGCGCCGATCGCCTCCAACGACCAGTCGCTCGACGGCGTGGTCTTCGGCGTCACCTGTCCGCCCGCGCTTCAGGACTGGGTGAGCGCGTTCGTCGCCGACCTCGGGGGCACGTGCGTGTTCATCGGCGAGCACGACCGGCCCCTGTACCACGCGGCGCTCGTCATGGCGTCGAACTTCCCGGTGGCGCTGGCCGGCGACGCGGCGGAGGCGGTCGGGGACCACGGCGTGCTGGTGCCGCTCATGCGCGCGATGGTCGACAACATCGCCGCGCTCGGGCCCGACGCGGCGCTCACCGGGCCGATCGCGCGCGGCGACGTGGGGACGGTTCGCGCGCACCTGGCGGCGCTGCCGGACCACCTCAGGGACGTGTACGTGGCGTGCGCGCGGCGGACGCTCGCGCGCGCCCGTAGCGCGCGGCACATCACTGCCGGGCAAGCCGCCGCGATCGAGGAGGCGCTCGGACCGTGAGGGTGCTCGCCACGATCGCAGAGACGCGCGCGGCGCTCGACAAGGAGCGCGAGGCGGGGCGCACGGTCGGCTTCGTGCCCACGATGGGCTTCCTGCACGAGGGGCACCTGTCGCTCGTGCGGCGCGCGCGGGCGGAGAACGACGTCGTGCTCGTCAGCATCTTCGTGAACCCCTTGCAGTTCGGTCCGTCCGAGGACCTCGCAGCCTATCCGCGCGACCTCGATCGTGACCTGGCGCTGCTGGAGCCCGGCGCCGACGTCGTCTTCCACCCGAGCGTCGAGGAGATGTACCCCGAGGGCGCGGGGACCACGCGCGTCACCGTCGGCGAGATCGGATCGCGCCTGTGCGGAGCGAACCGCCCAGGCCACTTCGACGGCGTCGCGACCGTGGTCGCCAAGCTCTACAACGTCGCCGGGCCGAGCCGTGTCTACTTCGGGCAGAAGGACGCCCAGCAGCTCGTGATCCTGCGGCGGCTCGCCCGCGACCTGGACTTCCCCGTCGAAGTGATCGGGTGCCCGATCGTCCGGGAGGCCGACGGCTTGGCCGTGTCGAGCCGCAACGTCTACCTGGACGCCGGCGAGCGGCGAGCCGCGACCGTGCTCTTCAAGGCTCTCCAGCAGGCCGCCGACATCGTGAGCAGGGGTGAGCGGGAAGGGCGTCGAATCAGTGAAGCCATGGCGGCGACCATCGCCGCCGAACCGCGGGCCCGGCTGGACTACGCGGCGTGCGTCGATCCGGGTACGCTCGCCGATCTCGACCGGGTCGATGGCGAGGCGTTGCTCGCGGTTGCGGCGTGGGTGGGCAAGGCCAGGTTGATCGACAACCAGACGGTGACCGCGCAAGCGGCATCGATCGAAGGGAGCCGATGATGATCCGCACCATGATGAAGTCGAAGATCCACCGAGCCACCGTCACCGAGGCCGATGTGGATTACGTCGGAAGCATCACGATCGACACCGATCTGATGAAGGCCGCCGACCTGCTCCCGCACGAGAAGGTGCAGATCGCCGACATCACCAACGGCGTGCGCCTGGAGACCTACGTGATCGAGGGGGAGGCCGGCTCGGGCGTCATCGGCATCAACGGCGCCGCCGCGAAGCTCGTGAACGAGGGCGACCTCGTGCTCGTCATCTCCTACGCGCAGATGACCGACGCGGAGGCGCGGGCCCACCGGCCCACCGTCGTGTTCGTGGACGAGCGCAACCGGATCACCTCGATCGGCACCGAGGCGCACGGACCCGTTCGGTTGTGACCGAGCACCTGCGCGACCTGGTCCGGCGCGCGCTCGACGAGGACCGAGCCGGCGACGACGTGACGTCGCGCGCGACCATCCCCGCCTCGCTGACCGGTAGCGCACGCCTCGTAGCGAACGAGCCGTGCGTCGTCGCGGGGCTCGACGTCTTCGAGGCCTGCTTCACCGAGCTGGACCCGTCGGTGCGCGTTCGCGCCGCCGTCAAGGACGGCGACCCGGCCGAACCCGGTGACGAGCTGGCGGTGGTCGAAGGCCCCCTCAGGTCGATCCTCGCCGCCGAGCGCACCGCGCTGAACTTCGTGCAGCGGCTGTGCGGCATCGCGACGCTGACGCGCGCGTTCGTCGCGCGCGCAGGCCGCGTCACGATCCTCGACACGCGCAAGACCACACCCGGCCTGCGCGCGCTGGAGAAGGCGGCGGTCGCGGCGGGCGGCGGCTCGAACCACCGCATGGACCTCGCCAGCGCGATCCTGGTCAAGGACAACCACGTCGCCGCGGCGGGCGGCATCGGCCCGGCCGTCGCAGCCGCGAAGGCGAGCGGGCTGCCGGTCGAGGTCGAGTGCGACACGCCCGACCAGGTGCGCGAGGCCCTCGGCGCCGGCGCGGACGCGATTCTGCTCGACAACATGACGGTCGAGACGCTGAGGCAAGCCGCCGAGCTGGTCGGCGGGCGGGCGCGCACTGAGGCCTCGGGCGGCGTCACGCTGGATACCGTCGCCGCGATCGCCGGCACCGGAGTCGACGCGATCAGCGTGGGCGCGCTCACGCACTCCGCGCGCGCGATCGACGTGAGCCTCGAGGTGCCGTGATGCTGCTCGCGGTGGACGCCGGCAACACGCAGACGAACATCGGCTTGTTCGAACGTGGCGACCTCCAGCAGCACTGGAGCGTGCAGACGCTCGCCGACCGGACGGCCGACGAGCACGCGCTGGTCTTCAAGGGGCTGCTGGAGCAGGTCGGGCTCTCGTTCAGCCGCAACGTGACCGGCGTCGTCCTGTCGAGCGTCGTCCCGCGCGTGACGCAGGCGCTGCGCGAGATGGTCGAGCGCTACTTCCACTTCGAGCCCGTGGTCGTCGGCCCGGGCGTGCGAACCGGCATGCCGATCGTCACCGACAACCCGCGCGAGGTCGGCACCGACCGGGTCGTGAACGCCATCGCCGCCCACGAGCGATACGGCGGACCCTGCATCGCGGTCGGCATCGGGACCGCGACGACGTTCGGCGCGGTGAGCGACAGGGGCGAGTTCCTCGGCGGCGCCATCGCGCCGGGCATGCAAGTGTCGACGAACGCGCTCGTCGCCTCGACCGCGCAGCTTCGCAACATCGAGTTCGCCGCGCCCCGGTCCGTCATCGGCAAGACCACCGTCGAGTCGATCCAGGCCGGCGTGGTCTTCGGCCACGCGGGGATGATCGACGCCATCGTCGAGCGCATGCGCGACGACCTCGGCGCGAGCGCGCCGGTGGTCGCGACGGGAGGGTTGGCCCCCGTCGTCGTGCCCCTGTGCAAGACGATCGACCACCACGAGCCGTGGCTGTCGCTGGAGGGCCTCCAGATCATCTTCGAGCGCAACGCGCGCGCCGACTGACACGCCCGCGCCCATCGTCCGGCCCGGGCGGATTGTGACTACTTTGGGCGTGGTATAGTGACCACATGGATGTCGGCGTGCGGGAACTCAAGGCCAAGCTGTCCGAGTACCTGGACCGGGCGGAGAAGGGCCAGGTCATCCGGGTCACAGACCGAGGACGGCCGAAGGTCCAAATCGTGCCGCTCGACCATCGGGGCCTGATCGAGAAGGGGATCGCCGAGGGCTGGATCAAGCCTGGGGGGCCGATGCCGCCGAAGCGACGTCCTCGCGTGAAGAGCATCCGACCCAGCCACGAGGTGCTGGACGAGGATCGCGGGGAGTGAGCCTGTTCGTCGACTCCAGCGCTCTGCTGAAGTTGTACCTGGACGAGCCCGAGCGCGATCAGTTCAACGCGATCCTCGAAGCGGACGCCGAGTGGGTGACGGCTCGCATCACGCGAGTCGAGGTGCGTCGAGCAATCACGCGAATGGTGACCCGGCGTGACCGGCGTCGCGTCATCGACGCGTTCGAATCCGACTGGCGCGACGTCAATCTCGTCGAACTGACCGCGCCGGTGGTCGATCGAGCGGTAGCCCTGGCCGAGGGTCATGGCGTCCGCACCCTCGATGCGCTCCAACTTGCCGCAGCCGATCTCGTCGGTCGAGGCGCCTTCCCGTTCGTGACCTTCGACCAGCGCCAAGCCCGCGTCGCGCGCGACCTCGGGTGGCTCGTCCTCGGCGCGTAGAACCGCTCCGGTAGGCTCGCGCTGCGCATGAGCAGGTTCGACGACCTCGAGCAGCTTCGCCTCGCCAAGATCGAGGCGCTCCGCGCGCGCGGCATCGACCCCTATCCGGTTCGGTTCGATCGCTCGCACACCGCCGCCGAGCTGCACGAGCGCTTCGATTCGATCGCGCCGGGCGAGGAGACCGGCGAGCGCGTCGCCGTCGCGGGCCGCCTGATGCTCCAGCGCGATTCCGGCAAGCTGGCGTTCGGGCAGCTCCGGGACGGCACGGGGACCGTTCAGCTCTTCTGCTCGCTGGCCGACCTGGGCGAGCAGGGCCTGGCCGACTTCCGCGCGCTCGACCTCGGCGACTGGGTCGGGGCCGAGGGCGAGGTCATCAAGACCAAGCGCGGCGAGCTGAGCGTGAGGGCGTCCGCGGTCGGGCTGCTCGCGAAGGCGATCCGGCCGCTGCCCGAGAAATGGGCGGGGCTTCGCGACGTCGAGCAGCGCCACCGGATGCGCTACGTCGACCTGATGGTGAACGAGGACGCGCGGCGCGTGATCGACCTGCGCACGCGCACCGTCGCCGCGATCCGCGCGTTCATGGTGGCGCGCGGGTACACCGAAGTGGAGACCCCGATGCTGCAACCGCAGCCGGGCGGCGCGCTCGCCCGGCCGTTCGTGACGCACATGAACGCGCTCGACATGGACCTGTACATGCGCATCGCGCCCGAGCTGTACCTCAAGCGGCTCGTCGTGGCGGGCATGGAGCGCGTGTTCGAGATCAACCGCAACTTCCGCAACGAAGGGTTGAGCCCGCAGCACAACCCCGAGTTCACGATGCTGGAGGCCTACGAGGCGTTCGGGGACTACCACTCGATGATGGATTTGATGGAGGGCCTCGTCTCCACGGTGGCCACCGGCGTGCTCGGCACGACCGATCACGTCTACAAGGGCGAGCCCATGCCCCTCGCGCCCCCGTTCCCGCGGCGGCGCCTGATCGACCTCGTCTCCGAGGCGACCGGGACGAAGCTCGACCTGGACATGCCGCTCGGCCGCGTCCGCGCGATCGCCGCGGCGAACGGACTGGAGTGCGACCCGGCCTGGGGCGCAGGCAAGATCGTCGTCGAGCTGTACGAGAGGCTGGTCGAACGCACGCTGCACGCTCCGACGTTCGTGCTGGACTTTCCGCGCGAGGTCTCGCCGCTCGCACGCCCGCACCGCGAGGACCCGCGCTTCACCGAGCACTTCGACCTGGTGATCGGCGGGATCGAGGTCGGCCCCGCCTACTCGGAGCTGAACGACCCCGTCGATCAGCGCGAGCGCCTCGAGGCGCAGATGGCGGCGCGCGCGGCCGGGGACGAGGAGGCCATGAGCCTGGACGAGGATTTCCTGCGCGCGCTGGAGTACGGGATGCCCCCGACCGGGGGCATGGGGTTCGGGGTGGATCGGTTCGTCATGATCCTGGCGGACGCGCCAAACATCCGCGAGACGATCCTGTTCCCCTTCATGCGGCCCGAAGCCTGAGCGCGGCCCGAGGCCTGAGCGGCGCCCGAAGCCCGAGCGAAACCGATCTGAGGCCCCCGCCGAAACCGATACAGTGATGGCCATGGCGACGACGTGGACACCGGACGTGTGGCGGGACATGACCGCGCTCCAGCAACCCGACTGGCCCGACCCCGCCGAGGTCGAGCGGGTGGCGAAGGAGCTGCGTTCCTGGCCCCCGCTCGTGTTCGCCGGTGAGGCGCGCAACCTGCAAGACCAGCTCGCGAAGGTGGTGAACGGCGAAGCCTTCCTCCTCCAAGCCGGGGATTGCGCCGAGTCGTTCTTCGACCACTCGGCCGACAGCGTGCGGGACCGGCTGAAGATCTTCCTGCAGATGGCGGCGATCCTGACGTACGCGGCCGGCATGCCGATCGTGAAGGTCACGCGCATGGCCGGCCAGTTCGCCAAGCCGCGATCGTCCCCGACGGAGAGGGTAGGCGATCGAGAGATCCCCTCGTTCCGCGGTCACATCGTCAACTCCGAGTTGCCCGAGCCGGCCGCGCGCATCCCAGATCCGTCGCGCATGCTCGGCGCCTACCATCACGCCGCCGCGACGCTGAACCTGATCCGCGCCTTCACCGAGGGCGGCTTCGCGGACCTCGCCCGCATCCACGCCTGGAACAACGAGTTCGTCGCCAGCTCTCCCCAGGGCCGTCGCTTCGAGCAGCTCGCCGGCGAGATCGACCGCGCGCTGGCCTTCATGCGCGCCGTGGGGATCGACACGGAGAACCCCGCCTTGCACCAGGTGGACCTGTGGACCTCGCACGAGGCGCTGCTGCTCGAATACGAGGAGGCGCTGACGCGCGAAGACTCGCTGAGCGGCGACTGGTACGACTGCTCCGCGCACATGCTCTGGATCGGCGAGCGCACGCGACAGCTCGACGGCGCGCACGTTCGCTTCCTTGCCGGCGTCGCGAACCCCGTCGCGTGCAAGGTCGGACCGGGGGCGACGCCGCAGGACGTGCTGGACCTCTGTCGCGCGCTCAATCCCGATCGGGTTCCCGGACGGCTCACGCTGATCTCGCGCATGGGAGCGACCACGATCGCCGACGGGTTGCCACCGCTCCTGGAAGCCATTCGCGACGCGGGCGAGCCGGTGATCTGGGCGTGCGACCCGATGCACGGGAACACCTTCACAAGCTCAACAGGTCACAAGACGAGGCGGCTGGACGACATCGTCGCCGAGATCGACGCGTTCTTCGCGCTCCACGAGGCGGCGGGGACCCGTCCCGGCGGTATCCACCTGGAGATCACCGCGGGCGCCGTCACCGAGTGCCTCGGCGGCGGCGACGAGCTCACCGAGGCCGACCTGGACCGCGCGTACGAAACGCTCTGCGATCCCCGCTTGAACGCCCGGCAGTCCCTCGACCTCTGCTTCCACCTCGCCGAGCTGTTGACGCGCTGACCTCGCAATCCGCGCGAACCGGGGCGAAGGATTCCGCCGCCGAACTCGGGACCAAAACCCTAGGTCTTCGCATCGGCTCGCGCGTATACTCGGCAGCAGGTTTGGAGGGGGCCGCCGTTGTGAGGCGGCCTCCCGGCGTTCCGAGCGGGAAGTTCGTGCGGTCGGGAAGCGTTTCTACCGGGAAGGACGAGGGCAAGGCGGGAACATCCCGGGGGATATACTCGTCAACGACAGACCACGAAGGAAAGAAGGCAGCGGTGTTTGAGCGGTTCACGGATCGCGCGCGACGGGTGGTCGTGCTCGCGCAGGAGGAAGCGCGCGGGCTCAACCACAACTACATCGGGACCGAGCACATCCTGCTCGGTCTGATCCACGAGGGCGAAGGCGTCGCGGCCAAGGCGCTCGAGTCGCTCGGCATCTCGCTCGAAGGAGTCCGTCAGCAAGTCGAGGAGATCATCGGGCAGGGCCAGGCGCCGCCGACCGGACACATTCCCTTCACGCCGCGCGCCAAGAAGGTGCTCGAGCTGTCGTTGCGCGAAGCGCTGCAGCTCGGCCACAACTACATCGGGACCGAGCACATCCTGCTCGGCCTCATCCGCGAGGGCGAGGGTGTCGCCGCGCAAGTGCTGGTGAAGCTCGGCGCGGACTTGAACAAGGTGCGCCAGCAAGTGATCTCGCTGCTGCAGGGTTACGCGGGCACGCGGCAGGAGGCCGGCGGCGGTTCGCCGGAGTCCTCGCCCAGCGGCTCGCTCGTGCTGGATCAGTTCGGGCGGAACCTGACGCAGCTCGCGCGCGAGAGCAAGCTCGACCCGACGGTGGGGCGCGGCAAGGAGATCGAGCGCGTGATGCAGGTGCTCTCGCGCCGCACGAAGAACAACCCCGTCCTCATCGGCGAGCCGGGCGTCGGCAAGACCGCGATCGTCGAAGGCCTGTCGACCAGGATCGTCCACGACGACGTCCCCGAGACGCTGAAGGGGAAGCAGATCTACACGCTCGACCTCGGCGCGCTGGTGGCCGGGTCGCGGTACCGCGGCGACTTCGAGGAGCGGCTCAAGAAGGTCCTGAAGGAGATCCGCACTCGCGGCGACATCGTGCTGTTCATCGACGAGTTGCACACGTTGGTCGGAGCGGGCGCGGCCGAGGGCGCGATCGACGCGGCGAGCATCCTGAAGCCGATGCTCGCGCGCGGCGAGCTGCAGACCATCGGCGCGACGACGCTGGAGGAGTACCGCAAGTACCTGGAGAAGGACGCCGCGCTCGAGCGCCGGTTCCAGCCGATCAAGGTCGCCGAACCGAGCGTCGCCGACACGATCGAGATCCTCAAAGGCCTGCGCGATCGCTACGAAGCGCACCACAGCATCACGATCACCGACGAGGCGCTCGTGTCGGCGGCGAACCTCGCCGACCGCTACATCTCCGACCGCTTCCTGCCGGACAAGGCGATCGACCTCATCGACGAGGCGGGCTCCCGCATGCGCATCAACCGCATGACGGTCCCACCGGACTTGCGCGAGTTCGACGAGAAGGTCGCTTCGGTCGTGCGCGAAAAGGAGTCGGCCATCCAGGACGGCGACTTCGACCGCGCCGCCGAGCTGCGCGAGCGCGAGAACGAGCTGAAGGCCGAGCGCGAGGCGAAGCTCTCCAACTGGAAGGGCTCGGAGATGGACGTCGTGTCTCAGATCGGCGAGGAGGAGATCGCCGAAGTGCTCGCGATGTGGACCGGGATCCCGGTGTACAAGCTGACCGAAGAGGAGACCGCGAAGCTGCTGCGGATGGAAGAGGACTTGCACAAGCGGATCATCAGCCAGGACGAGGCGATCAAGGCGGTGTCCAAGGCGATCCGCCGCACGCGCGCGGGTCTGAAGGATCCCAAGCGGCCGAGCGGCTCGTTCATCTTCCTGGGGCCCTCCGGCGTGGGGAAGACCGAGCTTGCCAAGACGCTCGCGGAGTTCCTCTTCGGCGACGAGCAGGCGCTGATCCAGCTCGACATGAGCGAGTACATGGAGAAGCACACCGTGTCGCGCCTGATCGGCTCGCCCCCCGGCTACGTCGGCTACGAAGAGGGTGGCCAGCTCACCGAGCAGGTGCGCCGCCGTCCGTTCAGCGTCGTGCTGTTCGACGAGATCGAGAAGGCGCACCCCGACGTGTTCAACACGTTGCTGCAGATCCTGGAGGACGGCCGCCTGACCGACGCGCAGGGCCGCACGGTGGACTTCAAGAACACCGTCATCATCATGACCTCGAACCTTGGCACGCGGGACCTGGACAAGGGGCTCGGGTTCACCTCCAAGCCGCGGGACGCGATGGATTACGACCGGATGCGCGAGCGCGTCATGGAGGAGATGAAGCACAACTTCCGTCCCGAGTTCATCAACCGCATCGACGAGATCATCGTCTTCCACCCGCTGACGCGCGAGGACGTCAAGCTGATCGTCGACCTGATGATGAAGCGCGTGTCCGGGCAGCTCAAGGCCAAGGACATCGAGATCGTGCTGACCGACGCCGCCAAGAACCTGGTGGCGGAGAAGGGCTACGACCAGGCGCTCGGCGCGCGGCCGCTGCGCCGCGCGATCCAGCGCATGATCGAGGACCCGCTGTCGGAGGCTCTGCTGGAGAAGGAGATCAAGGCCGCGACCACGATCGTGGCCGACGCGCGCGACGGGGAGGTCGTCTTCGAGACGGCAAAGTCGCCGGATACGCCGCCCGTCGAGCTGGTCGGCAGCGAAGGCGGCTGAACGGCGCGGAGACCAGCAGGGCCGCCTATACGGCGGCCCTGCTGCGTTGTCAACGTTTACATCCAGCGCGAGCGGCGTTATGGATGGGGTATGCCGCGAGCATCGGTGAATCCACGAACGCACGCGCGCGTGCTCGACTGGTTCGACTCGCACGGCCGTCCGTTCCCGTGGCGCGAGAATCGCGATCCCTACCGCACGCTCGTCGCGGAGGTCATGTTGCAGCAGACGCAAACGGGGCGTGTCGGGCCCAGCTACGAGTCGTTCCTGAAGTCTTTCCCGACCGTGCGCAGTCTCGCGCACGCGCCGGCGATGGAGGTGATCCGCGCATGGCGCGGGCTCGGCTACAACAAGCGCGCCGTGAACCTGCAGCAGGCCGCGCAGGTCATCGAAGCCGTGCACGGCGGCGAGGTTCCCGACGATCCGGCCGCGCTGCGCACGCTCCCCGGGGTCGGCGAGTACACGGCGAACGCGGTCGCGTGCTTCGCCTTCGACCGCCAGGTGCCGGTCGTCGACGTCAACGTCGAGCGCGTGCTGGCGCGCGCCGCGCTCGGCAAGGAGCCGGGAGAGGCGCCGAAGGACGCGATCCGGGACGCGGCGCGGGCATGGCTCCCGGCGGGGCAAGCCGACCGCTGGAACCAGGCACTGATGGACGTCGGGGCGATGATCTGCCGGATCGACGCGCCGCTGTGCGCGAAGTGTCCGCTGAAGACGGTGTGCCGCGCGAAAGCCGGCGGCCGGCCCGGGGCGCGAGCGCCTGCGAAGAAGGCCGAGCCGTTCGAGGGCTCGCGACGCCAGAAGCGCGGCGGCATCGTCGACGCGCTCCGCGACGCCGCATCGGACGGCATCTCGCTCCGCGCTCTCGGCGACGCGCTGCACCCGAGTCGCGAAGACCGCGACCTGATGTGGTTGGTCGAGCTGCTCCACGGGCTCGAGGCCGACGGGCTGGTCGAGCTGACCCCCGGCGCGCGCCGCGGTTCCCCGCGGGGTGTCGTACGGCTCCCCGGATAGACATGTCCGTGCTTCCGTTCGAGGTCCCCGGACCTGCGTACCGGACGCGCCAGGTGCGCCACTGGGTGTTCGAGCGCTTCGCGCGTTCGTTCGAGGAGATGACCGAGCTGCCGGCGTCCGTGCGTTCGTCGCTCGCGGCGACGGCGGGCGAGGTGCGGCCCGCTCCGCTCGCGGCTCGCACCGCCGACGCGGGCGACACCGTCAAGGCGCTCTTCCCGGAATCCTACGAGACCGTCGCGATGACGTATCCGGATCGCCGCACCGTCTGCGTGTCGTCCCAAGCCGGGTGCGGGCTCGGCTGCACCTTCTGCGCGACCGGACAGATGGGTCTGCTGCGCAACCTGACGACGTGGGAGATCGTGCAGCAGGTCCTGTGGGCGGGGTCGATCTTCGGCCGCCGCCCGACGAACGTCGTGTTCATGGGCATGGGCGAGCCGCTGGCGAACTACGAGCGCGTGACGGAGGCGGTGCGCTCGATCCACGAGGACGTCGGCGTCTCCGCCCGCGGGATCACCGTCTCGACGGTCGGCCTCGTGCCGCAGATCGACGCGCTCGCGGCCGAGCCGCTGCCGGTGACGCTCGCCCTGTCGCTCCATGCGCCCGACGACGAGACGCGGTCCTCGCTGGTCCCGCTGAACGATCGCTGGCCGGTCGCGGCGTGTCTTGCCGCCGCGAAGCGCTTCCGCAAGGCGCACGGCCGGCGCGTGAGCATCGAGTACGCGCTGATCGAGGACGTGAACGATCGCCCCTGGCAGGCGGAGTTGCTCGGGCGCTTGCTGCGCGGGACCGACTTCCACGTCAACCTGATCCCGCTGAACCCGACGCCCGGCTACGGCGTACCGGGGTCGCGCCGCGTCCGCGCCTTCGCCGACGAGCTGGCCGCCGCCGGCGTGAACGCGACCGTTCGGGACACCCGCGGGCGCGACATCGACGCCGCCTGCGGTCAGCTCGCGCTATCGGGCGGGTGACTCGTCGTCGCGGGCGACTCGTCGCAGAAGCCCGCGATCAGCTCGGCAAGGCGCTCCGGGGCTTCTTCCGGCACGAAGTGGCCTGCCTCGTGGAGGCGCTCGATTCGCGCGTGCGGGATGGCGCGCTCGATGCTCGCGAGCAGGGACGGCGGGAGCGCCGGGTCCTTCATGCCCCAGACGATCATCGCCGGCGCGGTGATGCGCCCGTCGCGGCTGGCAGGCGCACGCGGTCCGATGCGTATCGCGCGACGCAGAACGCGGCGCGTCATCGTGCGGTAGTACGCGAACGCGTTGCGCTGCCGTTCGAGCCCGCGCAGCGACTCGCGATAGGGCGCCGTGCGCTCGCGATCGAAGACGGCGGGGTCGGCGCTGCCGGCTCGGAGGAAGGCGTCGACGATCCTGTCGCCGGCGACGGTGAAGGCAAGCTCGGGGATCACCGGGATGTTGAAGGCGAGCATGTACCAGCCCCGCTTCCAATCGATCGAGCCGTACGGGGAGTTCACGACCACGAGCCGGTCGGTCACGCCGGGATGGGCGGCGGCGAGCCGGTAGGCGACGGCCCCGCCCCAGTCGTGTCCCACGATCACGGCGGGCGCCGCATCGACCGCCTCCAGGAAGCCGGCCATGGTCGCGCCGAGCGTCCGCGCGTCGAAGCCGGGCGGGCGACCGCTTCTCCCCAGCCCCGGAAGGTCGGGAACCAGGACGCGATGGCTCCGCCCGAGCGTGCCCGCGACGGCAGACCAGCAATGACCGGTCTGCGGAAAGCCGTGCAGCAGCAAGACCGGGGTGCCCGAGCCGCGCTCGCGGTAGAAGATCTCGGTGCCGGCCGCGTCGACGATCGACTCCGTCGTCCAGGGGCTCTCGCGCATGCCGCATTCAAGCACGAACGTGGCGTGCGCCCCGGCGAAGCCGGGGCGCACGAGGCGGAACCTGAGGAGGAGGGTTCCTTGGGTGGTGCGGGTCTGTGTGGCGGCTATCCGGCTCGGCGCCGGCTGCGCAGGTCGATCACGTTGGCCGTCGCCTCCAGCGGTCCGTCCGCCTCGTAGAGCGCGAACGACGCCTTGCCCCGGGACTTGCGCATCGTGCGGCGGACCGTCCGGAAGGCTTCCCACGGGTCGGCAGGATCGATCGGAACCAGAACGGCTTGGTTCTGATCCTCCATCAGTGCGCCGACGTAACCAGCGCGCTCCGGCTTGGTCATGAGCCTCTGGAAGTTGAATTCGCTGGCCATGGTCTGATTCCTCCCTCTTGTCGGGACTCATCCAGTTTCTCCCTACTGAATGGCCCGGGTCGTGCCCTCCAGCACGTAGAAACGAGGTCCGGCCCGATTTGTGTCAGCTTGTTCTGGCGGAAATAGCGGGCAATTGTTTCGTCGGTCCTGGGGCGATGGGGAGTCGCGATCCGAAGCGGCGCCCCGTCGGGCGCTCATCAGGCCATCTACCTGCGGATTTGGGTTGAATGCGGGCGTCATCTCTGGTAATCTGTCTCGTCTATGGCAAACAAGAAGAGCTTTCGCGTAGGTGACAAGGTCGTATATCCCCAGCATGGCGCGGCGGTGATCGAGGGAATCCAGGAACGGGAGATCGAGGGAGAGAACCGCAAGTATTGGGTCATCCGGCTCTCGTACGGAGATCTGACTCTCATGGTCCCCACGGACGGCGCCGAGGAGGTCGGGCTCCGCGGGGTGGTCCCCAAGAAGGAACTCGAACAGGTCTTCAAGGTGCTCCAGTCGAAGAAGCAGGCTCCCGCACCGTCCAACTGGAGCCGGCGCTTCAAGGGGCACGTCGAGAAGCTCCGCTCTGGAGATATCTACCAGGTCGCGGAGGTCGTTCGGAACCTCTCTCACCGCGACGTCGACAAGGGCCTTTCGGCCGGCGAGAAGCGGATGCTGACGCGGGCCCGCCAGATCCTGGTCTCGGAGCTGACCTTCGCGGCGAACGTGAAGGAAGAAAAGGCCGAGGCGATGCTCGACGAGGTGCTGGGCATCGCGCCCGCGCTCAACTGATACGACCAGAACGTGTGACGCGGGCGC
>DASWJS010000025.1:0-56567 GCA_036397035.1 Actinomycetota bacterium
GAGGCGGGCCAGGTGATCGGGACGCTCAGCAGACTCCAGGCGGAGTGGCTGGAGTCAAGGGTCACGTAGCCGAACTCGGAGTCGTTGTCGTCCATCAGGTCGATGTACCAGCCGCCGGTGCCCACGGCGCCGGTCACGCGGGCGACGACCTCGAAGCTCGCGCTGGGCTGGGGGTTGAACGTGCTCGTTCCTCCGGGCAGGACCCCGCGCTTGATCGGGAAAGTCCGGGTCGGGCTCGTGACGCCGGTGATCGTCTCGGACAGCAGGGGCCAGTCTTGGGTGATCGTGACCGGGGCCTGGGCGGCGCGGGCAGAGCCAGGGCCGAACAGCAGCAGGATGAGCAGAGCCTGTCCTGTGACTACGTAGGCAATCCAGCGCCGGGATGCGGGTGCGGTCGTGAAGGTGCCCACCGGAGGTTCCCCCTTCTTCCTCGTTCTTCGTGGCGGTCGTTGCAAAGGTGCTGCTCAGGCGCCCTTAGCGAGCCGGTCCCTGGGGGGGCGGCTCGCCGGAGGGGGCATCCTTACTTCGTATCTACCTACAAGTACGGATGAGAGGCGGGAAGGTCTCGCCGATTCCGCAAAATTCTCGTTCCGAGTTTGTGAACAAATACCTCAGGCGAGCCTTGAGTCACACTGTCCCCGTGAGCCGCTGCAGGCTCACGCTCTCCGTCATGCCGACGGCTCGGCGGCCTTGCGACGCCAGGCGAGGTCGCGGGCGAGGTAGGACTCGAAGCCGATCGCGATCGCCTCGTCGAACGAGCCGTCGGCCTCCACCAGGATCGAGCCGAAGATGCGGTCAAGCTCGGGCTCGTCGACGGTACGCGCGTCGAACCTGCCGATGAGGTAGACGTCCCCGACGGCGTCCAGCGCGAAGGCCATCCCGTACGCGCGCGCGTTGCGTCGAAGGAGCGTCGCGTAGAAGCGTTCGGCGTTCTCCTGCGGGCGTCGCATGAAGAACGACTCGATGACCAGCGTTTCGCCCGCGATCGCAAGCGAGACCGGAATCGTGCGCTTCCGCTCGCCGGCGAGTTGCGCGCCCCACCGTCCTTCGCCGGCCTCGCTGTGCGGGATCCCCGCGCTCGCGAGGTACGAACGGACGACGTCCGTCGCGCTCACCGCCCGCGAAACGTCTCCAGCGCCTGACGCCAGCGCTCGGGTGTGACGCTCATCACCATGTGGTCGACGTACTTGCCTTCGTGCAGCGAGCGCTCCGGCAGACGCGCGTCCTCGACGAAGCCCGCTGCTTGGTAGGTCTTGATCGCGCGCCCGTTGTCGGCCAAGCTCCACAGCTCGATCATGCGCAAGTTGAGCGTTTCGAATCCCCACCCGACGACCGTGAGCACGGCGTCCAGGCCGTAGCCACGGCCCCACTCGTCCTTCTCGCCGATGAAGATGTAGAACGACGCGATGTGGTCGCGCTGACGGATGTTGTTCAAGCCGGTCCGTCCGAGCGGCTTGCCGTTCACCTCGATGATGAACGGGTGGCCTTCGGTGGTGGCGCGCTGCTCGGACTCGTCGATGTCGTGCAGCGAGAACTCCCGGTCGTAGTCCATCCAGCGATGCACCTCGGGGTCGTTCTGCCAGCGCTGGACGAGATCGAAGTCCCGCGGCTCGACTCGTCGGAGCGTGACGAAGCGTCCGTTGATCATGGCCACAGATGGTACGCCGCCGGCGCCTATCGAGGCGCCCTCAGCGGGGCGGGCCGGACTTCCTCGTAGACGCCCAGCAGGCCCGCGGCCGCGGCGCGCCAGTCGAAGCGCCGCGCGTAGCGGGAGCCCTGCTCGCCCATGGCCTGCGCGAGCGCGGGGTCGGTGAGCAGGCCGGCGAGCGCGCGGGCGTAGGCAAGGTCGTCCTCGCCCGGGACGAGAACCCCGGTCACGCCGTCCCGCACGGCAAGCCGCAGTCCGCCCACGTCGGTCGCCACGACGGGCGTGCCGCACGCCGAGGCCTCGATCGCGACCAGGCCGAACGACTCCGTGCGCGACGGGACCAGCACAACGTCCGCGGCGCGATACACCGCCGGCATCCGCTCGTGCGGGACCGGCGGATGGAGCACGACGTCGCCGCCGACGCCGAGCTTCCTCGCGAGCGCGCGAAGCTCGCCGGGACCGGCGCCCGCGCTTCCCGACGGGCCGCCCACGATCACCAGCGCCGGGTCGATCCCGGGCGCGAGCGTTCGAAGCTGCGCCAGCGCGCGGATGGCGCGATCGGGCGCCTTCAGCGGTTGCAGCCTCCCCGCGAACAGGACCAGCGGACGAGCCTCGTCGACGCCGAGCATCGCGCGGGTCGCGGCGGGCTCGCCCTCGGCGGCGCGCGGCGTGAAGCGGTCGGTGTCGACGCCGGGCGGGACGACGCGGACGCGCGAAGGATCCGCGTCGTAGAGCCGGACCAGCTCGGCGGCTTCGACCGGCGTCGGAGCGAGCACGATGTCGGCCGCGGCGATGATCTTTTCCTCGGCCGTCGTTCGCACGAGCGGCTCGGCCGGCTCGCCCGGCGCGCGAAGCAAGTTCTTGACCCGGCCGAGCGTGTGGAAAGACTGCACGAGCGGCCGGTCCCAGCGCTCCGCGGCGAGGCGCCCGACCCACCCGGACAGCCAGTAGTGCGCGTGGATCGCGTCGTAGAGAGGACCGTCGACGCCCGCGCGCTCCGCCTCGTCGGTCGCGAAGCGCATCAACGAGTACAGGAACGCGCAGAGGTGGTCCTGAAGGTCGTCCTTCGGGACGGGGCGCGCGGGACCGGCGTCGAGGTGGATCACGCGCACCCTGGGGTCGACCTCGCGGATGCGCTCGGCGTTGCCCGCCCAGCGCGTGAACACGTCGACCTGCACGCCCATCTCGGCAAGGCGGCGAGCGACCGAGCGCACGTACACGTTCATCCCGCCCGAGTCACCGGTTCCCGGCTGGTCGAGCGGACACGTGTGGACGCTGAGCAACGCGACGCGGCCCACGCCCGCGTGCGCATCCGCACGCGCGTCCGCGCTCGGATCGGCCGTGACCGGAAGGCGCTGCGTCATCGGCTCATCCTCGTCGCTCCTCCACGGGCTCCGCAACGCGGCGGGCCGGCGCCGCATTCCCGAGGCCGATCGGGTGCTCCACCCGCAGCGCCTCGACGGTGGCGTCCACCGCGCCGAACCGATACTTGTACGGCTCCGCGCCCCGCAGCAGGTCGAAGACGCGGCACCGCTCTTCGGTCGCCGCGCGGATCGTCTCGGCCATCAGCACCATCCCCGGCCCCAGCTCGCGCTTGGTGTGGTCGAAGGCGGAGTTGTAGACCGACCACACGCCCCGCGCGCAGAACGAAAGCGTCGAGGCCCACGGCTCGCCGTCGACGTCGAGCCACACGAGCCGGAGCCAGCCGCGATCCTGGAACGCCCGCGCGAGGCGTTCGAACATCACGGCCATATCGTCGTGCATGAACTTTCCCTTCGCGCCGTCGGACTCCTTGTGCATCGCGAAGAAGAGCGTCAGGTCCTCGTCGAGCCGCGCGGCGTCGCTGCTGCGGACCGTGAACGCGCCGGCTTCCCGCTCGAGCCGGCGCGCCTTGCGCTTGATCTCGTGGCGAAGCTTCGAGGAAAGGGTGGCCAGGTAGGCGTCGTAGTCGCCCGCGAGCGCGACGCGCGGGCAGACGTCCATGGGCCGGCGTTTCGCGGCCATGCCGGCGGCGCGGGCGGCGGCGGACAGCGCCTCCGGCCACCCCGTATCGGTCGCGAGGCACGACAGCTCCGCGTGCCGCCAGCCGCGCAGGTCGGCCGCCGCCGCCATCAGCGCGGCCGCGACCTCGGCGCGCCGCTCGACCCGGCAGAGCGGCGCCAGGTAGTCGGTGACCGAGGCGTGACCGAGGAACTCGACCACCCCGTCCACGTCGGCCGTCAGCGCCGCAAGCCCTTCGAGCCTGCCCGCCTCGCGAGCCTCGACGACCACCAGATCGCGGTCGAGCGCGAGGTCGGTTTCCCACGCGACGCGGGCGTACGCCGCCGACTGGAACACCGACGCGGTCGCGTCGGCTTCCCACAGCTCGTCCCATTCCGTCGCCAGGTCTTCCAGCGCGGCATCGTCGGTTCTGACCCGGACGTCCATCGGATCGAGAGCGTAGCGGCGCGCCCGATACGAGAACGAACCCGGCCCTTGAGGGCCGGGTTCGTCGCTTCGGGTTCGGAGCCGGATCAGGCCTCGGCCTTCTCCGCCTCCTTGGCCGGAGCCTTGGCGGTCTTCGCCTTGGCCTTCGGCGCCTGCTTCTGCACCTTGCCGAGGACCTCCTCGCCGCGCTTGGACAGGTCTTCGTAGACCTTCGTCGCGCGCTCGGGCACGGCCTGGCCGAACTCTCGGACGGTCTTGCGCAGATCGCCGATCTTCAGCCTCGGCGCACCGTTCGAGCGGATCTTCTCGACGCGGGTCGACAGGGTCGTCGGGAGGGAGATCACGCGCTCAGGCAGTTCCCGTGCCTTGTCCAGCGCCGTGGTGCCCGCGCCGACCGCCGCAAAGAGCGTCTTCTTCGCCGTGTCTTTCGCCAGATCGATCGTTGTCATCGTTCCACCCCCTCTCGTGAGGGATACGTTCAGGCGGGAGGACAGAGGGGAGCCAGCCGGGTGAGGGCTGTGAGAGCCTGCGGTCTCCGTCCCCCCGCCTTCAGTCCTTGTCAACCGTGAAGGCGGTTGCCTTCACGTTCGCCTTCTTTCTCTTCGCGCCGTTGCCAGAGGCGGGAGCCGCATCGTCGGCCGACCTGGCCTCGGGCCCCTCGTTCTCGTGACGGAAGCTCTGATAGACCTCGACGAGCGCCTGCTTCTGCTTCTCGGTCAGGGACAGATCCCGCAGGATCGCCGTCACCGCGTCGGTCGTGTCTCCTCGTTCTTCCAGGATCCCGGCTTTGACGTAGAGCGTCTCGGCCGAGATGCGAAGCGCCTTCGCGATCGCTTGCAGGATCTCGGCGGACGGCCGCCGAAGCCCGCGTTCGATCTGGGACAGGTACGGGTTGGAGATCCCGGCCATGGTCGAGAGCTTCCGGAGGCTCAACCGCGCGTGCCGTCGCTGATCGCGAATGAACCGTCCGAGATCACCTACTTTGTTCAGCGCCATCGTCCATCTCCACCCGTTCGCTCCGTGCAGTGCCCGCACGCTAGCAAGGCGCACCCCCGAGTGCAAACTCCGAGCTAGCACAAGGGAAACATCAGCAAGCACCCATCCGGACGCCGTAACGGCGGGGCGAGCCCCTCGTTCAAGACGTCGAGGCCAACCCAAGGAGAGGTGTTGTTATGCGCAGGTTGCTGCAAATGTCCATCGCCCTGATCGTGGTCGCCGGTGTTTCGGTGGTCCCGTCCGCAGGCGCGAACAAGGAGCACAAGAACAAGTACGCGAACGACGAGCACGTCACGCAGGTCTGCGAGAGCGAAGGCGGCGAGGTCAGCTACGACGGACCGCTCACGCTCTGGCCGCCGAACCACAAGTACAACCACGGCACGATCACCGCGACCGCCGACAACCCGGAGGACGAGGTGACCTTGACCACCGAGGCGGCGCACGACCAGGCGAACGAGGACGGCTCGGAGTGGAACGGCGCGGGCAACACCCCGGTCGAAGGCGACATCACGACCGACGACCCCAACCCCGCGACGGGCACCGGATCGGCGTCGCAGACCTACGACATCCGCGCCGAGCGCTCCGGCCAGCGCAGCGCGCTGGACGAGGACGGCCGGGAGGGGCGCCACTACCTGATCGCGTACGAAGCCACCTTCGGCGACAGCGAGCCGTGCGTGGGTTCCTTCCAGATCTTCGTGCCCCACGACATGCGACCCTCGAACAGGTAAGGACACTCGCGACGCGAGCCCGGCTCGGCGAGCCGGGCTCGCGCGTATCCTGCTCACGTGATGAAGCCATCCCGGATCCTGGTCTTCGCGGCGCTGATCGCCGCGCTCGGCGCATGCCGCACCGCGCCGCTGCCGCCTGAGGATTCCACCGGACTGCCGGCCGAGCTGGGCGAGCCGCCGGCCGAGCGCAGCCCGCGTACCGGTGGATCCGGCGCCGGGACCACGCAGACCGAGCCTGAGGACGGCGCCACGCCGGACTCGTCGCCGACCGGGACGGCCGGCGGAGGACCCGCGCCGAACCCGCCCTTCCACACCATCGCGACCTTCGACGATCCGAGGGGCGATCACGGCACGGCCGTCCCCGCCTACGCCGACCTCGCGCGCGTGCAGTTGCGCGACAACGGGATCGACGCGCGCGCGATCGTGACGGTCGGCGACGACGTACCGAACCCGATGCCCGCCGGCGAGCAGATGGCCATCGGCGTCGACCTCTACCGGCGCAACGGCGCGGAGAGCGACTACCAAGTGCTGGCTATCGGCACGACCGACGGTTGGCTCGCATACTTCACGACCCCCGACGGCATCGTGAAGTACCCGGGCACGTTCGCGATCCAGGGGGGGACGCTGACGTTCCAAGTGCCGTGGTCGCGGCTCGGCAACATGACCGGCCGGCGCTATTCGGCCTTCCTCGACTGGGATCGGGAGCAGCCGGTCGTCAACCGCGTTGGCGAGGATCGCGCCCCACGCACCGGCACCGAGCCCTTCTCGCGCTAGGAGCTACAGCCAGGTCGGCGCTCCGCGCGCGCGCAGGGCGCCCACCGGTTCGCCGCCGCCAAGCACCGGCGGGTTGCGAAAGGGATCGAGACGCGAGGAGGAGACCAGGGTGGGATCGACCTGCTCCAAGCACGCGATCACCGCCGGACCGAGGGGACGAGCCGCCCCGTCGCGGCTCTTCGCGACAACCGTCGGGCCGCCCTCCACGACGGTGCACGACAAGCCCTCGGCGCCGCCCTTGGTGACCACCGTCTCGGACAGGAGCGCGGTGTCGAAGCGGTCGGTGCCGCCGACGAGGAAGGGACGCGCCTTCATCGCCGCCGCTTCGGCCGAGCCGGCGACGCTCGCGAAGGCGCGCGCCAGCGCCGACAGCGGCGCCAGGATCGTGGGCACCCCGCACCCGTCCACCAGGACGGGCAGGGTGGGGAGGGAGGTCAGCCGTTGCAGGCGCGCGAGGATCGCGCGCTGCAACGGGTGACCGGGGTCGCGGTAGGACTCGAGCGGCCACCCGGCCGCCGCGCACGCGGCGAGCATCGCCGCGTGCTTGCCAGAGCAGTTGTGCGCGACCCGGGTCTCGCCGCCCGTCCATGCGGACGTGCGGCGAAGCGGCCACGCCCTCGGGCAGCGCAACGCGTCCTCGCCCAGGCCCGCCGAGGAGAGCACCGCGCACACGGCGTCCAGGTGCCCGGGCTCGCCGTTGTGCGAGGCGCACGCGATCGCGAGCCCACGCTCGTCGCCCGGGACCCACCCGGCTTCGCGCGCGGCCGCCGCCTGGAGCGGCTTCGCGGACGAACGGAACGCCGCGCGACGCTCGGCATCCCCCGCCGCCGCCACGAGGTTCCCGCCGGCGTCGACGACGGCCACGTCCACGAGGTGCTCGCTCTCGACCCGTCCGTTCCGCTCGACCTCGACCGTGATCGGCGCGAGGGTCACCGCCCCACCTCGAGGCGCGACGCGAGCATCTCCGGCAGGCCGGCGGCTCGGATCTTCTCCTGCGTGCGGGCAACGTCGTAATCCACCCGCACGACTTGCGCGGTCTCCTCGTCCTCGACGATGAGGAACGAGGCTCGCGGATCGCCGTCGCGCGGCTGTCCCACGCTTCCCGGGTTCAGCATGACGCGGGTTCCCGGACGCGCGAACGGTACGCGCTCGCCGTCCGGCAGGGCGAGCCGGCTCACCCTGCGGCCCTCGCGTACGTAGGCCACCGGCACGTGGGTGTGGCCGAAGAAGCACAGGTCGAAGGACTGCGCGGCGAAGCTCTCCTGAGCGACGCTTGCGTTGGTGACGTACTCGGTGACGGGTTCGCGCGGCGAGCCGTGCACCAGGAGCGTCGCGTCGCCGCGGCGCCCGGACGGTTCGAGCGGGGCCAGGACGGCGTGCGTCCGCTCCTCCAGGACGCGCGCGGTCCATGCCAGCGCTTGCTCTGCCACGGTGTTGAACCACGACCGGTCGAAGCGCCCGGTCGCAGCGAGGTCGTGGTTCCCGGCCAGCAGCACGACCGAGGGAAGTGACCCGAGGCGCTCGACGACCGCGTTGGGATCGGCGCAGTACCCGACGATGTCGCCCAGGACGAAGGTCTGGTCCACGGACAGGGCGTCGATGCGCTCCATGACGGCCTCGAGGGCCTCGAGATTGGCGTGGATGTCGCTCAGGACCGCCGTGCGCATCGGTCGCAGCCTAAGCGAGGGAAGGCGCGACGCTCGTCAGTCGGGCGTTGGGTACCCCGGATCCTTCAACGGCCATGCCTGCGTTCGCTCCTCGCACAGTGCGGCGAACCCGTCCGCGACGGCCGGGTCGAGCTGCGTTCCGCCCGCCTTGCGGATCTCCGCCACGGCTTCTTCGACCGACAGAGCGCGCCGGTACGGACGGTCGGACGTCATCGCGTCGAACGTGTCCACGACGGAGAAGATCCGCGCTGCGATCGGGATGTCTTCGCGAGCGAGGCCGCGCGGATAGCCCTGACCGTCCCACCGCTCGTGATGACACTCGACGATCGGGATCGCGCGCTCGAGGTACTTGATCGGCGCCAGGATCTGCCCGCCCAAAAGCGGGTGCGTCTGCATGACCTGCCACTCCTCGTGCGTGAGCGGGCTCGGCTTGCCGAGGATGTGATCGGGGATGCCCATCTTGCCGATGTCGTGCAGCAGGAACCCGTAGCGGAAGATGCGGTCGTCGGCCAGGTTCGGCGCGATGCGCCGCGCGAGCGCGACCGCGTAGTCGTGCGCGCGGCTCAAGTGCGAGCGCGTGTTCGGGTCGCGCGCCTCGACCAGGAACGCGAACGCCTTGATCATCTGGAAGTAGGAGTCCTCCAGCTCGTGCAGCGCGGTCTGCAGCTCTTCGGAGCGCGCGCGCTCTTCGTGGTAGATGCGGTTCAGGTCGCGCGCGAACGAGAGCAGTTGCGCGCGCAGGTCCTCATCCTGCAAGTGCGGGAGCGCGGGGGTGGCGCGGATCGCGCGGCGGGCGTCGAGGTCGGCGGGGGCTTCGGCCTTGCGCTCACCGATCGCCATTGCGCCCTCCGGTCACGGCCTCGATCAAGTCCAGCGGGCTGAACGGCTTGGTGAAGAACGCGTCCGCGCCGGCGCGGATTCCTTCCTCGCGGTCGCGCGGGGACGTGCGTGCCGTGAGCATCACGATGCGGGTCTCGTCGAAGCGCGCCTCGGCGCGAAGCGTGCGGCACACGTCGAACCCGTTGGCGCCGGGCATCATCACGTCGAGCACGACCACGTTTGGAATCGCCTCGCGGGCCATCCGCACGGCCTCGAGCCCGTCCGCCGCCGTGAGCAACTCGAAGTCATTCGCCTCCAGCACCGCTTCCAGAAGGTCTCGCACGAGCGGGTCATCGTCGGCGATGAGCACGCGCGCGCGCGACCCGTTCGTAGCGGATGCCTGCCGTTCACCCATGACGATGTCTACTCACGCCCAGTATCGTCGGGACGGGTAGGGCGGTCTATAGTCCTTCGGAAGGGGCGGCCGTGGCCCTTCAAGCCCATACCCGATTCCACATTCGTCCCATCCCGGGCGACCGCGTCTGGCACCCTGGGACATGATGGCCAATTGCCCGGGTTGCTCATGGGACTACGGGCTGCTCAAAACGTCCCGTGGGTCGGCTTCGCCGCTGCGATAGCGGCGACCGATCTCCGAGGTCAGCTCGTCCAGGACCCGCAGGATCGAGGCTCTGGTCGCCGAGATCTCCTGCTCAACCTCTTCCAGCCGGCCGATGTGGGTGCGGAGATCCTCGTCGGACAGCTCGGGGAGCCTGCGCATGATGTCGTCGCCGAGCAGACGGGTCACCTTCCGGTGCGGCTCGTGGAAGCGCTCGAGCTTGGGATCGGCTCCCGGGAACGCCCCGCGGGAGGGGTGCTGCTCGTCGGTGAGGATGGCCTTGAGATTGTCCACCAGCGACCCGGTGGCCTTGCCGGCCCGGCGATCCAGCTCGAACCGCAGCAGGTCGAGCCTGCCGTGCAGGAGGCGCCGCTCGTAGGAAAGGACTGCCTCTTCCTCGGCGCATTCGGCGCGCATCGACCGCACCTCGGCGATCGGCCGGTCGTCGAGCGCGTCGAGGTACGCATCCTCCAGGATCCGATCGATTCGCCGCTTCGTCTGGTCCATCGCTGGCACTCTAACGTACAGGGTCGGCCCGGCGGTGACCAGCCTCTACGTCCCGGCGGCGCGCTCGCGAAGCTCGCGTTTGAGGACTTTTCCGATTGCGTTCTTGGGCAAGGCGTCGATGAACTCGATCCACTTCGGCGTCTTGTACTTCGCCAGTTGGTCGCGGCAGTACGCGAGCAGCTCCTCTTCGCCGGCCGACGCGCCGGGCCGCAGGACGACGAACGCCTTGACCTCTTCGCCCATGCGCGCGTCGGGCACGCCGACGACGCCGGCCTCGAGCACCGCCGGGTGGCCGTGCAAGACCTCCTCGATGTCGCGCGGGTAGATGTTGAACCCGCCGCGGATGATCATGTCCTTCTTGCGGTCGGTGATGGTCAGGAAGCCGTCCTCGTCCAGGAAGCCGATGTCGCCGGAGTGGAACCAGCCGTCCTTGACGACGCCGGCCGTGACCTCCGGCAGCTTGTAGTAGCCGGCCATGATGTTCGGGCCCTTGATGCAGACCTCGCCCTGCTCGCCGGCCGGCAGCATCGATCCGTCGTCGTCCTGGATCGAAACCTCGACGTTGGGTACGGCGCGGCCGCACGACCCCGGCTTGTCCGGGTCGTCGAGCCGCATGATGGTCGCCGTCGGGCTCGTCTCGGTGAGCCCGTATGCCTCCAGGACCTTCGCGCCGGTGCGCTTCTCGAACTCGCGCTTCATCTCGACCGGGACCGGCGCCGCGGCGACCACCGCCCAGCGCAGGCTCGACCAGTCGACGGAGTCGAAGTCCGGATGCCCGAGCATGTACTGCACCATCGTCGGCACGAACGCGGTCGTGTTGGCGCGGTAGGTGTTCATGGCCTCGAAGAAGCCTTCGGCGGTGAACCAGCGCAGGATCACGCTGCGCACCTTGAAGAGCTGGATGACGAGCGTGCTGCTGATCCCGAACAGGTGCGCGAGCGGCAGGCAGCCGATCGAGACGTCGTCGGGCTCGATCCCGATGACGTTCGCCGTGTTCTCGGCGTTGAACAGAAGGTTCGCGTGGGTGAGCATCACACCTTTGGGCACGCCGGTCGTGCCGGACGTGTACGAGATCACCGCGAGGTCCTCAGGCGAGCGGTCGACGATCGCCAGCCGGTCGTTCGCCTGCGCGATCAGCGCGTCGAAGGACGTCGCGCCGTCCACGGCGCCGCCCGTGACGACGACGGCGGGCTTGGCCGGCAGGTCCGCGATCGCCGCCGACACGTTGGGCAGGAACTCGGGACTGGTGACGACGACCTTCGCCTCGCAGTCGGCCAGGATGTGGGCGATCTCCGGCACGGCGAGCAGGAAGACGACGGGCACGACGACGCCGCCGGCGATCAGGATGGCGCCGTAGGCGAGGGGAACCTCGGGTCCGTTCGGCAGCATGACCGCGACCCGGTCGCCGGGCTTGACGCCGAGCTGGGCGAGCGCGGTCGCCAGACGGCCCGAATCCCGAAGCAGCGCGGCGTTGGTGAACTCCTTACCCTCGAAGACGACTGAGGGGTACTCCCCGAAGCGTTCGACGTGCCGTTCGGCAAGGACGGCCAGGTTCATCGGCTCTCCTCCTTCGCTTGTCGCTGTTGCCAGGCCCGCCACGAGCCCTCGATCATCGCGCGCAGGTCCCGGCGCGCGCGCCAGCCCCACTCGCGTTCGATCTTGGCCGTGTCGGCGACGATCGAGGCCGGGTCGCCGGGTCGCCGGCCGGTCACCTCGTGGTCGAATCGCAGCCCCGTGACGTCCCGAACCGTCTCGACGACCTCCAGCACCGTGCTGCCGCGGCCCGTGCCGATGTTGAACGTCGCGGCCTGCGGCCCCTCGGCGATCCTGCGCGCGGCGAGCGCGTGCGCGTCGGCCAGGTCCACGACGTCGACGTAGTCGCGGATGCAGGTGCCGTCGCGCGTCGGGTAGTCGTCGCCGTAGACCTTCGGCCGGCGGCCTTCGGCGAGCGCGCGGAACACCAGCGGCACGAGGTTGAACTCGCTGGTGTCCCCCAGGTCGCCCGCGCCCGCGCCGACGACGTTGAAGTAGCGCAGGCTCACCCAGGACATGCCGGTGACCGCCGCGTAGCTCTGGACCATCCATTCGCTGGCGAGCTTGGTCTGTCCGTAGGGACTTTCCGGCCTTGTGGGCGCGTCCTCGGTCACCGCGCCGGCATCGGACGTCCCGTAGACGGCGGCGCTGGAGGACAGCACGATCTTGTCCAAGCCCTCGTCGACCATCGCGTCCAGCACCGCGAGCATCCCGTCCACGTTCTCGTGGTAATAGAAGGCCGGCCGCTCGACCGACTCCGGCGCCGACTTCTTGGCCGCGAGGTGCACCACGCCGTCGGCGCGTTCGGCGGCGAAGACCTTCCGCACGAAGCCGGCGTCGCGAACGGTCCCCCGGTGCAGCGGCACTCCCTCGGGAACGCGCTCCGGCAGGCCTGTGGAAAGGTCGTCCACCACGACGGCCTCTTCGCCCGCGGCGAGCAGGGCGCGCACGACGTGCGCCCCGATGTACCCGGCCCCGCCGGTCACCACCCACCGCATGCGTTCCTCCTCCTCGTGCAGGGGCGAACTCTATCGAGCGGCGGTTTCCCGGGCGACGGCGACCCGGGACGCCTGTAGACTGCCTCCACCGACTCTTCGCGCGCGCCGCGACCGTGTTCGACGCGCGCGCGCCGGCACGTGGGGGATCGACACCTGGACGCTCGGCACGGACTCCTCCGGCTCTGGCCGTTCGCGCGCCCGCACGCGCGCGGCCTGCTGTTCAGCCTTCTCACCGCGTACGCGATGATGGCCGCCGGTCTGGCGATCCCGAAGATCGCCGGCTGGGTGATCGACGACCTGAAAGACCGGGACGGCAGCCGGGTTCTCTGGCTCGCCGGTCTCATCGTCGTCCTCGGGCTGACCGAAGCGGTGCTCGCGTACCTGCGCCGCTCGGGCGCCGCGCGCGCCTCGATCGCGATCGAGCGGGACCTGCGCAACGCGCTCTACGACCACCTCCAGCGACTTCCGGTGTCCTTCCACGACGGCTGGCAGTCCGGCCAGCTCCTGTCGCGGTGCATCCAGGACCTCGGCACGATCCGGCGCTTCCTCGGCTTCGGGATGATCTTCCTGGCGCTGAACGTGACGCAGTTCGCCGTGACGATCCTCTTGATGGTGCGCCTGAACGCCGGCCTCGCGGCGATCACCGCCTTCACCGCCCTGCCGATCGCCTGGATGACGTTCTCCTTCAACCGCCGCTACCACGACATCTCGCGGAAGGTGCAGGACGACCAGGGCGACCTCGCGACGATCGTCGAGGAGTCGGCGACCGGCATCCGGATCGTGAAGGCGTTCGGGCGGGGCGAGTTCATGGCCGGCCTGTTCAACCGCCGCGCCGACACGCTGCACGCGTCCAACATGGAAGCCGTCGGGCTGCGCGCCGTGTTCTGGTCGGTGCTGCGATTCCTGCCCGACCTCAACATGGTCGCGGTGCTGCTCGTCGGGACGCGGGCGATCGTCGGCGGGTCGATGAGCCCCGGGGACCTCGCGGCCTTCGTCGCCTACCTGCAGATGATGGCCTGGCCGATCCGCTCCGTCGGCTGGATCCTCGCGAACGGCCTGGAGGCGACGGCCGGCGCCGAGCGCCTGTTCGAGGTGCTGGACACGAAGCCGGAGATCGCCGACCGGCCGGGGGCGGCGACGTTGACCGGCGTCACCGGCCGCATCGCGTTCGAGAACGTGTCCTTCACGTATCCCGGCACCGACGCCCCCGTGCTGCACGACGTGAACCTCGAGATCGAGCCCGGCGAGACGCTGGCGCTGGTCGGCATGACGGGGTGCGGCAAGACCACGATCGCATCGCTCGTTCCGCGCCTCTACGACCCCGGCGCCGGGCGGGTCACCATCGACGGGACCGACATCCGCGACGTCACGCTGGCGTCGCTGCGCGAGCACGTCGGCGTCGCGTTCGAGGACTCGGTGCTGTTCTCGATGAGCGTGCGCGAGAACCTTCTGCTCGGCAGGCCCGACGCCACGGAGGAGGAGATGCGGGCGGCGCTCGTCGCCGCGAACGCCGGCTTCGTGCAGGAGCTGCCGTGGGGCCTCGACACGCGGATCGGCGAGCAGGGCTATTCCCTGTCGGGCGGGCAGCGACAGCGCCTCGCGCTGGCGCGCGCGGTCCTTCGCAGGCCGCGCGTGCTGGTGCTGGACGACCCGCTCTCGGCGGTCGACGTGCACACCGAGGCGCTCATCGAGGCGGCGCTCGCCAGGGTCCTGCGCGGGGTGACCGCGCTGCTCGTCGTCCACCGGCCGTCGACGCTGGCGCTCGCAGACCGCGTCGCGCTGGTCGCCGGCGGAACGGTCGCGGCGACCGGCACCCACGCCGAGCTGATGGCGACCAACGCGCTCTACCGGGACGTGCTCAGCATGGAGGCCGAAGAGCTGGAGGGGCAACGATGACCCCGCGCACGCCGTCGAAGGACGCGTGGCGCACGACGTTCGAGCGCGCGCAGGCCGGCGCGGCGAGCTGGCGGGGCGTGGCCTCCGAGCAACAGGACGACCTCAGCAAGCTCGACAACGCGCGCATGCACCGGCGCACGCGAGCGTTGCTGCTCTCGCTCGTCGCGCCCTACCGCGCGCGCATCGCGCTCGGGACGGTCCTGATCATGGGCAACACGGCGGCCGACCTGCTCTCACCCCTGCTGATCGGCGCCGGCATCGACCACGCGCTCGACGCGTTCGAGTCCGGGTCGGGATACCCCCGCGACCTCAGCATGCTGATCTGGTGGCTCGGGGGTCTGGCGCTGATCCAGGCCGGCACGAACGTGGGCTTCATCTGGATCGTCGGACGAGCGACGCAAGACGTCCTTCGCGACCTGCGCATGCGCGTGTTCGCGAGGTTCCAGAAGCTCTCGCTTTCCTTCTACGAGCGCTATACCTCCGGGCGCGTCATCGCGCGGATGACGAGCGACGTCGACGCGGTGTCGGACTTGCTCGCCGTCGGACTGAACGACCTCGCGGTCGCCGGGCTGAGCGTCGTCGGGATCGCCGTCGTCCTGCTGGTGCAGGACCCGCCGCTCGCGCTGGCGACGCTGGCGACGTTTCCCGGCGTCGTGATCGCGACCCGCCTCTACCGCCGCCACGCGCACCGCGTCTACCGCACGGTCCGCCGGACGGTCGCGCTCGTCATCATCCACTTCGTGGAGTCGCTCGGCGGGATCCGCGCGGTGCAGGCCTTCCGCCGCGAGGGCCGCAACCAGGAGATCATGGAGGACGTCAACGCCCAGTATTGCGCCGCGAACGTCGAGTCGATCCGGCTGCTGTCGATCTATTCGCCGTCGCTGTCGATGATCGGACGGCTGGCGATGGCGGTCGTAGTCCTCTACGGCGGCTCGCGCGTGCTCGGCGGGCACCTCACGGTCGGCCTGCTGTTCACGTTCATCATCCTGGTGCGCCGGTTCTTCGAGCCGATGCAGGAGCTGAGCCAGGTCTACAACCTGCTGCAGTCGGCGAACGCCGCGCTGGACAACCTCGCGGGGATCCTCGACGAGGACCCGAGCGTGCCCGAGCCGATCCGGCCCGCCGTGCCCGAGCGTCCCGAAGGACGGCTGCGCTTCGAGCGCGTCACGTTCGCTTACCGCGACGTGGACGTGCTGCGCGATCTCACGCTGGAGATCCCCGCGGGGCAGACGGTCGCGCTGGTCGGCGAAACCGGCGCGGGCAAGACCACGATCGCGCGGCTCGCCGCGCGCTTCTGGGACCCGAGCGACGGCCGGGTACTGATGGACGGCGTCGACCTGCGCGACGTCCCCGACGCCGAGCTGCGCCGGCTGGTCGCCATGGTGACGCAGGAGTCCTTCCTGTTCGGCGGAACCGTCGCCGACAACATCGCGCTCGGCCGTCCCGACGCGACGCGCGAGGACGTGGAGGACGCCGCGCGGGCGATCGGCGCGCACGGCTTCATCGCGGCGCTCCCCCACGGCTACGACACCGACGTGCGCAAGCGCGGCGGACGGCTCAGCGCCGGCCAGCGGCAGCTCGTGTCGTTCGCGCGCGCGTTCCTGGCCGATCCGCGCGTGCTGATCCTGGACGAGGCGACCTCGTCGCTGGACATCCCCAGCGAGCGGCTCGTCCAGCACGCGCTGCGGACGCTGCTCGCCGACCGCACGGCGATCATCATCGCGCACCGCCTTTCGACGGTTGAGATCGCCGACCGGGTGCTCGTCGTCGACGCCGGTCGCATCGTCGAGGACGGGCCGCCGTCCGAGCTGACGGCCGGCGCCGGCGCGTACGCCGCGCTGCACGAAGCCTGGCGCGAGTCGCTGGCCTGACGCGTCGCTCGACTGACGCACCGCCGCGTCAGTCGCGACCGCGGAGACCGGCGATCAACTCCCCGACCCTGCGCGCCCTGGGATCGGCGTCGCCGACGAGATGAGCGAGCCAGCGTGTGGCTTCGTCCGCGTCGAAGTCGTCGACTGCGATCAGCATCTGCTCGATGTCGATCCAGTCCTTGGGGCGATCGAATACCGCTTTCGCCACGAGCAGGTGCTCGGGCGCGAGGATTGGGATCGTGGTCGCGCCGAACGGGACGCGGCGGGTGTCCGCACGCATCGCCTCGTGGATGGGGTCGTACGAGAAGAACAGGTCCACCGGAGTCGTGTCCCACCAGGCGCGCACTTGCTCGTCGCGAGTGGCCGCGTCTTCGTCCGGCATGGCGACGCCGAGCTTGCTCAGAACGGCGGCGACGCGCCGGTACCGGTCGACCGGCAGGAACACGTTGACGTCGATGTCGATCGTCGCGCGCGGCTCGGCATAGTAGGCGAGGGCGAGCGCGCCGCCGAAGGCATGCGGCAGCCGCGACGTCGTGAATGCCCGATGGATCGCAACGACCCTGTCCGCCAGCGCGGTCATCGCAACCGTTCCGGCGACAAGCCCGGGAACGCGCAGCGCGTGCCCGGCCGCTTGGAGGGGATCGCGTCGGCGAGTCCCAGAAGCTGGACGAGCGCGTCGCCTCGCTGCCGGGGTGTCGCCCCGATCCACCGCGCGATCGAATCGTCGAACGCGCGCCGGACCGCCGGGTCGTCGCTGAGCCCGGAGACGAGCAGCCGGCGAAGGCCGCTTCGCGGTCGCTCCCCCCGAGCGAGCGCGCGGGTCAGGCCCCTGGCATGGGCGTCCGGTTCGGACCGCTCGATCGGCGCCCCCGCTCGCCGGGCGGATCGCACGACGTCCGCCAGCTCGAACGGACGACCGGCCGCCGCTCGGGCCCGGGCGAGGACCTCGTCGGTCAGCGCCTTGAACGATGCGAGCGTTCGCGCCCGCGGCCCGCGCGGGGTCGCGACGGACTCCCGGATCTCCCACCATCCGCCGGGCCGCGTCACCACGTACGTCATAGTGGGAAAGATTACCACTACACGCCCCTGCGGGGGAGGCGCCCTACTTCTTGGTCATCGTCAGCGTGCCCTCGGCGGTGCCGGCCGTCGATCGTGACCGTCGTGGTGCCGAACGTCTCCGACTCGACCTCGAAGCTCGCGTCCTCGCCCGGCGTGAAGCTGCCCGAGAGCGTCTCGGGGTCCGGGTCTGGTCCGCCGAACACGTTTCCGCCCAGGTCGAGCGTGATCGAGAACGTGCCCGCGGCCGCGTCCACCTCGATCTCCGCGTTCGCCGGGCTACAGCCCGTAGGTCTTGGCGATGATCTCGCGCATGATCTCGGTCGTGCCGCCGCCGATCGGACCGAGCCGCGCGTCGCGCCATGCGCGCTGCGCCGAGAACTCCATCATGTAGCCGTAGCCGCCGTGGACCTGGACGCACTCGTCGGCCACGTGCCAGTCCAGCTCGCACGCCATGGCCTTGGCCATCGAGACCTCGCGCAGCGCGTCTTCGCCGGCGACGAACTTTCGGACCGCGTGATACGTGAGCGCGCGCGCGGCCTCGATCTCCGTCGCGAGGTCGGCGAAGCGGTGCTTCCAGACCTGGAACTTCGCGATCGGCCTGCCGAACGCCTCGCGCTCGCGCGCGTAGCCGATCGCGGTGTCCAGGATCTGCGCCGCGCTGGAGACGGCGCCGAGCGCCATGATGATGCGCTCCCACTGAAAATTCTTCATGATCGCGACGAAGCCTTCGCCCTCGGCGCCCAGCAGGTTGGCCGCCGGAACGCGGCAGTCCTCGAAGCGCAGCTCGCCGGTCTGGGACGTGCGCCAGCCCACCGTGTCGATGCGGCGCGTCGTGAACCCGGGCGTGCCGGCCTCGATCACCAGCAGCGAGATGCCGGCGTACCCCTCGCCTCCGGTTCGCACCGCCGTCACGACGTAGTCGGCCTTCGGGCCGTTGGTGATGAAGACCTTCGAGCCGTTCACCACGTACTCGTCGCCGTCGCGCACCGCGCGCGTGCGAAGGCTCGCGACGTCGGATCCGGCGTCGGGCTCGGTCACGCCGAGCGCGCCGATCGCCTCGCCGGCGATGGAGGGCGCGAGCCAGCGCTTGCGCTGCTCGTCGTTGCCGAAGCGGTAGACGTAGTACGAGCCGAGGTCCTTCGATCCGCCGATCCCGGCCGCGACTCCGCCCGAGCCGCACCGCGCCAGCTCCTCCACGACGATCACGTCCGCGAGGACGTCCGGCCCGGTGCCCCCGAACTCCTCCGGGTACTTCAGCCCGAGGAAGCCCAGCTCGCCCATGCGCCCGTAGAGCGAGCGCGGGAAGTCCCCGGCGCGCTCCCACTCCTCGACGTGCGGGTGGATCTCCTTTTCGACGAAGGCCCGGACGCTCGCGCGCAGCGCCTCGTGCTCGGGCGTGAACAGCGCGAAGCGAGCCGCGCCGGGCGCCGTCACAGGCCCATCCCCTTCGCGACGATCTCGCGCATGACCTCGTCGGAGCCCGCGCCGATGCGGATGAGCCGCACGTCGCGCCACGCTCGCTCGACCGGCAGCTCGGTCGAGTAGCCGATCCCGCCGAAGATCTGCATGGCCGCGTTGGCGACGCGGTTGACCACGAGGCCCGCGTAGAGCTTCGCCATCGAGATCTCCTTCACCGGATACTCGCCGGCGTCGACCTTGAAGGCGACCTCGTGGACGAGCGCCCGCGCCGCCTCGATCTCGGTCGCCATCTCCGCGAGCCGGTGCGCGATCACCTGGTGCTTGCCGATCGGCTTGCCGAACGTCGTGCGCTCCTTGGCATAGGCGAGGCAGCGATCGAAGAGCAGTTGCGCGCTGACGACCGAGCCGGCCGCGGTCACGAGCCGCTCGCCCTGCAGCTCCCACATGATCTGCTGGAAGCCCTCCCCTTCCACGCCGAGCAGCGCGTCGGCCGGGAGGCGCACGTCCTCGATCGCGATCTCGGCGGTGTCCGACGATCGCATCCCGAGCTTGTCGAGCCGCCGCGCGACGCTCCAGCCGGGCGTGTCGGTCGGCACGAGGAACAAGCTGAAGCCGTGGTAGCCGGCCGGCTTGTCGGTGCGCGCGACGAGCGTGCAGAAGTGCGCGCGGACCCCGTTGGTGATGAAGGTCTTGCGCCCGTTGAGCACCCAGTCGCTCCCCTCGCGGCGCGCCGCCGTCGAGATGTTCGCGACGTCGCTGCCGGCGTTCGGCTCCGTGATGCCGAGGCACGCGATCTTGGTCCCGGCGAGCGCGGGGCGCAGGAACTCCTCCTTCTGCGCGGGCGTGCCGAACTTGTTGATCGGCGGCGTCGCCATGTCGGTCTGCACCGCGACCGCCATCGCGACGCCGCCCGAACCGGCCCGCGTCATCTCCTCCTTCAGCACGACCGTCGACAGGTAGTCGCCGCCCTGCCCGCCCACGTCTTCCGGATAGGCAAGGCCCAGGAGGCCCTGCGCGCCGAGCCGCTCGAATACCCAGTCGGGGAAGTCGCCCTCGCGCTCCCACGCGTCGGCGTGCGGGGCCAGCTCGCGCTCGACGAAGGCGCGGATCGACGCGCGGAGCGCGTCGTGCTCGGCGGTGAAGACCGACGTTCGGAGCGCGGTGCCGGACATGGACGCTGATGCTACCCGCCGGGACGCCGCGTGGTAGCGTCGTCGGCTGGGAGGTGGGAACGATGCTCGGAAGCTATTCGGTAGGGGCCGTCGTGCCCGTGTCCGATGCCGCCAAGGCAAGGGCGTTCTACGAGGGGGCGCTCGGGCTGAAGGTGACGGAGGAGTCCTCGAACGGGGACGTCCGGTACCAGAGCGGCGACACCGCGCTCTACGCCTACGTCACGCCGCACGCGGGGAAGGCCGCGCACACGATCGCGGGGTGGGAGGTCGCCGATCTCGACGCCGAGATGAAGGAGCTGCGGTCGGCCGGGATCACGTTCGAGGACTACGACCTTCCCGGCCTGAAGACCGTGAACGGCGTCGTGGAGATGGAGAACATGAGGGGCGCCTGGTTCAAGGACCCCGACGGCAACATCCTGTCGCTCATGCAGCGGGCCTGACCGGCGCCGGACGTCCGGCGATCACGCCGACCGGGACGAGGACGAGCGCCGCGCCGGCGAGCGCGAGCACGCGGAAACCGAACGCTGCGAGCAGCACGCCCGACAGCGCGCTCGCCGCCGCCGCCACCGTCCACGCGAGCGTGTCGACCGCCCCTTGCGCCTTGACGCGCGCGCGGTAGGTCAGCCCGCCGGTCAGCGTCGCGCTCCCGCCGACGAATGCGAGGTTCCAGCCCAGGCCGAGCAGGAACAGCCACGTTCCCATCGCGCCCGGCCGGACGCTGCCGAGCAGCCCCGACCCGATCGCGGCGGCGAACAGCACGGTCAGACCGATCGCCATGATCGGTCTGCTGCCGAAGCGCGCGGTCATGGAGCCGGCGACGGGCGCCAGCGCGTACATGCCGACGAAGTGCGCGCTCATCACCACGCCGACCACGCCGAGCCCGTGCCCGGCCCCGCGAACGTGTACGGGCGTCATCGTCATGATGAGCACCATGGTCGTCTGCGCGACCACCATCACGATCATCGCGGTGCGCAGCTCCGGATCCGCGAAGGAGGCGCGCAAGCTCGGAGGGCGTGCTTCGCCGGCGTCGGCCGGTCGCGACGCAGCGGTGCGCACGCGGCTCGCCAGGGCGAGCGCGCCGGCGTAGAACGCGATCGCGACGAGGAAGCCGGCGCCGTCGCGCCGCAGGCTCATGCGCTCTGCGAGCCAGCCGAACAGGCCGGGAAGGTTCGGCCCGAGCACCGAGCCGATCGTCGCCGCCCACACGATCCAGCCGATCACCGACGGACGGCGCTCGGGCGGGTGCAATTCGGCGGCGGCGAAGCGAGCGAGCTGGTTCGACGCGTGCCCGATTCCGAGCACGGCCATCGCGATCACCATCGCCCAGAACGCCGAACGGCGAAGCGCGATCACCGCGCCGAACGCGCCGGCGAGCCCGAGCGCGTACCCGAGCCGAAGCCCCGCGGCCCGGCCGCGCCTGCCCATCACGACGCTCAGCATCGCCGCGCCGAGCGCCGTCCCGGCCACGGCGGCGGCCCCGGGGATCCCCGCGACCGCGTTCGACCCGGTGATCTCCTTTGCGAGCAGCGGCGCGACGGTGAAGGCGGCGAACAGGCTCGTCGTGCCGAGCGCGGCTCCCCAAAAGACCAGGCGCGTCGCGCGGCCGGCGTCCGGAGACGCGTTCATCGGGGCAGGCGCGGTCGGCACCGCTCGAGTCTAGCGCCGGGGTTCGTGGGGCCGTGCCGGCCCGGTTAGGGCCGGGACGCAGTTCGATCCGGCCGCGGTCGAGGCCTTCCGAGCGGTCGCGGTTTGCTTTTCCAGCCGTCGTGCAAGACTTGCCCAGCGCGAGACGGCCAGTCCCTCCAAGAAGCATCTCGGCTTCGTCGCACTTCTTGGCCGGGGCGGCCCGGGAGGGCGGCCGGGGCGGCCCGGGAGGGCGGCCGTCGCCGCCCTCCCGGGCCGGACTAGCTGAACATCGCGACGACCTTGTCGAAGATCGTTTGGAAGAAGCCGACGATGGCGCCTCCCTGGGCCCAGTTGAGCAGCAGGAGCGCGATCGTCGCGGCGACCAGGATCACGAGCGTGTACTCCGTCGTGGACTGGCCGGACTGACCGTGGAGCCCGCGCACAAGGCGACGGACCCGCTCGCGCAGCGACGCGCCGAACAGGAACAGCATTCTCTCACCCCCTCGACGAAGCGGATCGCGCGCCTGCGCGCACGCCCCCCGGGGAAGGCCCCGACGATGCGGTCCACCGCGGACTCATACGGTCCACCGCGGACTTATGCGGTCCATGGCGGACTCATGCGGTCCGCGCGGGACTCATGCGGTCCACGGCCCGGCCCTCAGCTAGATGCCGCCCAGCGTCCTGATCGCGCTCAGCGCGATCGGTGCGATCGTCAGCAGCACGAACGCCGGCAGGAAGCACAGCACCAACGGGAAGAGCATCCGAACCGGCGCCGTCCTGGCTTCGGTCTCGGCGCGCGCCCGCGCCCGCGAGCGCAGCTCCCGCGCTTGCGCCACGAGGACCTCGCTGACGGGCGTCCCGAAGCGTTCGGCCCGCGCCAGCACGACGAGCAACGCGCGCATCTCTTCGATCCCGCTTCGTTCGCCGATCAACGCGTACGCCCTCGCGCGCGCCGTTCCCGCGTCGAGCGCGCGCCGCCCCGCGTGGATCGCGTCCTTGATGAGCCGCGGCGCGCGCGACCCCACCGTCGCCAGTCCCTGCTCCACGCTCATGCCGGCGAGCACGCAGGTCGCCAGCCGGTCGATCAGGCCGGGCAGCGCCGCTCGCGCCTCTTCGATCGCGCGAAGGCGCTCGCGACCCGCGAGCGCTCCGGCGACGCGCGCACCCAGCCACGCCCCGAGCGGCAGTCCGGCCAGCGCCCGCACGCCGGACGTCGAGGTCGCCACGAGCACGGCGCCCGCGACCGCGCCGATCGCGGCTCGCCCGCGGGCGGAGGGAAATGGCGAGCCGCGCCGGGCCCGCGCCGGCAACCTCGCGCGAACGCGCGCGCGGTACGCAAGCGCGCTCACGGTCGCAGCCGCGACGCGCGGAGCGCGATCATCGGCTCTCCCGCGACCGGATCATCGAGCGCATCCACAGCACGCCCGCGACGTCCAGCCCGAGGCCCGCCCCCAGCAGCAGCCATCCGACCGGGTCCGAGAACAGCAACCCGAGCTGGCGGCGGGCGCCACCTCCGACGAGCGCGTAGAACGCGACCGGCATCGCCCCGACGACGATCGCCGACAGGCGCGCTTGCGATCCGGCTGCGGCGCGGTCCCGGTCGATGCGCGCTCGATCGTCCATCGCGTCGGCCGCGTGGTCGAGCACGGCGGGCAGCAGCGCCGCCGCGCGCTCGCCGATCCGGATCGCCTCCGCCGCCTCGCGCGCCCGAGCCGTGCCCGCGGCGCGCGCGAAGACCTCCACGGCGTCCGGGAGCGGGACGCCCACGGCGAGCCGCGCGAGCGCGGCGCGCAGCGGCTCGGCAATCGGGGCGGGCGCGCCCTCGGCCGCCGCGTCCAGCGCCTGCGGCACGTTCCGTCCGGCTCGCAACGCCGAGGCGATCCCGCGCATCACGTCGGGGACTTGCGCGTCGAGCGCGGCGCGTCGATTCGCATCGGCGCGTCTGCGCCGGACGCGCAGGACGACGAGCGTTCCCGCCGCGCCGAGCGCCGCCGTCGTCCATCCGCCCATCACGGCGCCCGCCAGCGCGGCGAGCCCGGCGGCGCGCAACGCGGGCGCCGCCATCGCGACCCGGTCCAGCGCTCGCAACCGGATCCCCGCGACCGCACGCGCGCGCGCCGCGAGGCGCGCGCGCTCCACGAACCACACGCCGAACAGCGCCGGCAGAACGCTCGCCACGACGATCATCGGACGGGCGCCGCCGGGCCCGGCTCGCGGGCTCGATACAAGGACTCGATCGCGAGGTCGTCCCTCACGCGGGCGATCGCGGCGACCCGTCGCGCGCCGCCGGGGGAACGCTCGAGGTGGACCAGCAGGTCGAGCGCCGCCGCGAGCTGTCGCCGTATCGATTCGAGCGGCACGTCCCCCGCCATCAACGCCAGCGCCTCCAGCCGCGCGATCACGTCCTGCGGCTCGTTCGCGTGGACGGTGGCGAGCGAGCCGTCGTGGCCGGTGTTCATCGCCTGGAGCATGTCGAGCACCTCCGCGCCCCGGACCTCGCCCACGACGATCCGGTCCGGGCGCATCCGCAGCGCGTTGCGCACGAGGTCGCGCATGCTCACGCGCCCGCGCCCCTCGACGTTCGCCGGGCGCGTCTCCAGGGCGACGACGTGCTCGCGTCCGAGCCGAAGCTCCGCGGCGTCCTCGATCGTGATCACCCGCTCGGCGGGCGGCACGTGCATGGCGAGCGCGCCGAGCAGGGTCGTCTTGCCGGTGCCCGCCCCGCCGGAGATCAGGATCGAGCGGCGCGCGCGGACCGCGCCGATCAGGAGCGAGGCCTCCGATCGGCAGAGCGCGCGCCGCGTCACGAGCGCGTCGATCGACAGCGGCTCCTTCGCGAACCTGCGAATCGTCAGCGCCGGGCCCGTGACGGCGAGGGGCGGCACGATCGCGTGGACGCGGGATCCGTCGTGGAGCCGGGCGTCGACCCACGGCTGCGACTCGTCCAGACGAAGCCCGAGCGGCGCAACGATCCGGTCGATCAGGTGCACGACGTCGGCGTCGCTTTCGAACGTCACGGCCGCGCGTTCGATCACGCCCTCGCGCTCGACGTAGACGTCGCCCGGGCCGTTCACCATCACCTCGGTCACGGCCGGGTCGTGCAGCAGCGGCTCGAGCGGACCGAGCCCGGTGATGTCGTCGGCCAGCTCGCGCACGAGCGCCGACACCTCGGCAGGCCCGAGGGCGACCCGCTCCTGGGCAAGGAAGCGCGCCACGGTTTCCCGGACGCGCACGCGCCGCTCCCAGCGCGACGGGATCGCGAGCACGTCGGCCGCTTCGGCCAGCAAACGCTCGCGCACCTGCTCGCGCAGCGCCTCCCCCGGCCCCGCGACCTGGCTCGGGGCGCCGGCGCTCGGGGCGTCCGTGCTCGGGGTGGCGGCGCTCGGGATTACAGCGCTCACGCCGCCCCCGGTGAGTCGAGCGCGTCGCGCGTCGCGCGCGCCAGCGCGCGCACGCTTCGGCGACCGAAGGCGCGGTTGCCGATCGAGCCCAGGTCCATCCCGCGCGCCAGCGCGCCGTCGCGGGCGATCCACGCCGCAACCGGCACGCCGACCGAAGCTTCGAGGTCGCGCGCCGGCACGCCCAAACGGCGGGCGGGCCGGCAGACGGCCATCCAGCGGCCCGGGTGCCGCTCGATCAGGAGGCGCGCGCCGCGGACGCTCACGGTGTCGTTGCTCACCACGACCAGGCGGAGGCCGGCGGCAGCCAGCACGGCCGACCGTCCCGGGGACTCCGCCCGATCGAGATCGGCGACGACGATCGGCGACGCGAGACGCGCGGCTCGCACCAGTCCGGCGGCGTCGCGTGCGGAGAACCCGTCGGCAGGCGCCATCGGCAAGAGCCGCCCGCTCCCGAGCGGTCGCGCGAGGGCGTCGATCGCGTCCTCGGTCAGCGCCTCCGGCGTCACGGTCGCAGCGGGACCGTCCGCCAGCGAGGAAAGCGTCCGTGCAACCGGGTCCAGGTCGAGGGCGAGCGCCCCGAGGCTTCCCGCCAGCAACGCCGTCACCGTGGTCGCCCCGGCGCCGCCCCGCGCCCCGACGACGGCGACGAGCGTGCCCGAGCCCTCGACGGGCGCGGCGCGCACGGCGCCCCGGATGCTCGGCGCGAGACGCTCGGACTCGGCCGGCCACTGGATCAGGTCGCGCGCGCCCGCGTGCAGAGCCGCCCGCGCACCCGCGATGCCGTCGACCAGCGCGACGACCGGGACCGGCGCACGCTCGATGGCGCCCAGCGACGCGCCGCCCGCGACGAGGACCTGACCGGTCGCGGCCGCTCGCGCGTCCGTCGAGACGACGTAGAGGTCGGGCGCCGCCTCGATCGCCTCCGCGACCGCCCGGACGAGCGCCCCGTCCTCGTGCGACAGGACCACGCCGATGCTCGCCACCGCACGCCTTTCCCGAGAGCCGTGGAAGGAGGGCCGAGTGTAGGCGCGAGCCGCGAACGGTCAAGCGCCCGCGACCGGTTCGAGAACAAGACGCTAAAGTGCTCGCTCAGACCGCAGCCGCCATTGACTCGGGTAGCATTTGCGGGTCATTCGGCCGGACGGGGAACCGAGATGGGGTGGAGCGAATGAAGCGCATCGTGTTGTGCTGCGACGGCACGTGGAACCGCGCGGACCAGGAGCGGGCGGGCGAGCCGGCGCCGACGAACGTCCTGCGCGCCGCCTACCTGATCGCGAAGGCGAAGGCCGACGTTCCCCAGATCGTCTCCTACGACCAGGGCGTCGGCACGGGCAACACGCTCGACCGGCTCACGGGCGGCGCCTTCGGCCACGGCTTGGAGGAGAACATCCACGAGGCCTACCGGTTCCTCGTCGCCAACTACGAGCCCGGCGACGACCTGTTCCTGTTCGGCTTCAGCCGCGGCGCGTTCACCGCCCGCAGCATCGCCGGCATGATCCGCAAGTGCGGGATCCTGCGCCGCAGCGCCGTCCGTCACTACCGAGACGCGCTCGCGCTCTACCGGGACGGGCAGCACCCCGACGACCAGGGTCCGACCGACTTCCGCGCGAAGCACTCCGTTGCGGGCGCGAACGAGATTCCCGTCACGTGCATCGGCGTGTGGGACACGGTCGGCGCGCTCGGCATCCCGGTGCGCGGCCTGCGCGGGCTCACGCGCGGCACGTACCAGTTCCACGACACCGAGCTGAGCGGGACCGTCCGCAACGCGTTCCACGCGCTGGCGATCGACGAGCATCGCGGCCCCTTCGAGCCCACGCTCTGGCAGCACGAGCCGAAGGACGGGCAGACCGTCGAGCAGGTGTGGTTCGCCGGCGTGCACAGTGACGTCGGCGGCGGCTACGCCGAACGGGGCGCGTCCGACGTCCCGCTGCAGTGGATGCTGGACCGAGCCAAGGACAAGGCGGGCCTGGCGCTGGACGTGGAGGCGCTCGCCGCCAACCCGCCGCACCCGAACCACACCGGGCCGCTGCACGATTCGCTCAACCTCTTCTACCGGCTGAGCGGGATCGACCGGCCCATCGGGCTCGTCACGCCGCCGCCCGGCGAGCCGCGCGTCGCACCCGAGCCCGACCCCACGCAGTCCGTGCACCAGAGCGTGCTCGACCGCTGGGACGCCGATCCCCGCTACCGGCCGGCCAACCTCCGGGACTACTTCACGCGCACCGGCGATCCCCGCGGCGCCTGACACGAAAGGACGCCATGCTCGCACTCGCCGAACGCGCGCTGCTGGACGAGCGCAGATCGCTGACGAGAGACGAAGCGCTCGGCCTCGCCGGGCTCCCGCTGGACGAGCTGCCCTCGCTGATCGCGCTCGCCCACCGCGTGCGCCTGTCCTACTGCGGCGAGGAGGTCGAGCTGGAGTCGCTCATCAACGCCAAGTCCGGCGGCTGCCCCGAGGACTGCGCGTTCTGCTCGCAGTCGGCGCACTTCAAGACCGGCGTCGAGGTCTACCCGATGCTGGATCTGAACGAGGTGCTGGCCGCGGCGCGCGCCACACGCGAGGCCGGCGCGACGCAGTTCTGCATCGTGGTCGCGGTGCGCGGGCCCGACGAGCGCATGCTCGCCACCGTGATCGAGGCAACCCAGATCGTGCACGCCGAAACCGGCCTGGAAGTCGCGGTGTCGCTCGGGATCCTGGAACCCGGCCAGGCCGAGCGCCTCGCCGCCGCCGGGGTCCGCCGCTACAACCACAACCTGGAGACCGCGCGCGAGCACTTCCCCGCGATCTGCACCACGCACACCTGGGACGAGCGCGTCGAGACCTGCCGCATGGCGATCGCCGCCGGGATGGAGCTGTGCTGCGGCGGGATCCTCGGGATGGGCGAGACGCTCGAGCAGCGCGTCGACTTCGCCTTCGAGCTGGCGGCGCTGGACCCGTGCGAGGTGCCGATCAACCTGCTCGACCCGCGTCCCGGGACCCCGCTGGGGACGAGCAGCCTGTTGAGCGCTCGCGAGGCGCTCCAGGCGATCGCGCTGTTCCGCTTGGTCCTGCCCCGCGCCTGGATCCGCCTCGCCGGCGGGCGCGAACGCGTCTTGGGCGAGCTGCAAGCGATGGGGCTCTACGCCGGGGCGAACGCGCTGATCGTCGGCAACTACCTCACGACGATCGGTCGCGCGCCCGAGCAGGACGTGTCCCTGCTGGAGACGCTCGGCATGCCGGTCGCCGGCGGCGGGCCCGGCGAGGGCCGCTTCATCGTGGACGGCTCGCGCCCAGCGTGACCCCCTCGGCGGCCAGCAGCGCGCGCTTGCGGGCCGGCCCGAAGACGTAGTCGCCGGCCGTCCCGTCGCTGCGCACCACACGGTGACACGGCACGAGCACCGGCGCCGGGTTTCGCGCGAGCGCCGAGCCCACCGCCCGCACCGCGCGCGGGCGGCCGATCTCGCGCGCGACCCACGCGTAGGGACGCACCTCGCCCGGCGGGATGCGCGCGGCCGCCTCCAGCACCGCGCGCTGGAACGCGCCGACCTTCAGGTCCAGCGGCACCGATCGCGTGCGTCCCGTGCGCACGGCTCGGTCGAGCGCCGCGGGAAGCGCCGGCGCGTGCGAGACCGGCCGGCCGAAGCGGGCGCGGGCCGCGCGCTCGAACGCCGCGCCGCTTCGCGCGCGCTCGCACGCGACGACGCCCTTGGCCGAAAACGCGACGTACAGCGACCCGATCGCCGTCTCGACGCGCGCGTACGAGTAGCCGAGCCCCGCGCGCTCGATCACGCGATCCAGCAAGTCCGCAGGCGCCGCGGTCCGCAGCGACCGCAGCGCGCCCGCCGGCGTGATCGGTTCAGTCGTCATGGTCTTCCTCCCGCGCCAGATGGTCTCTCATCGTTCGGAGCCCTCGGTGGATGTCGGCCTTCACCGTGCCGAGCGGGCGGCCCAGCGCCGCCGCCACCTCCGCCAGCGGAAGGTCGGCGACGTAGCGAAGGACGAGCGCCGCGCGCCTCGACGGCGGCAGCACGTCCAGCAGACCCGCGAGGTCGTCCTGCGCCGGACCCGCCGGGCTTCGCGCGCCCGCCTCGGGGGTCAACGGCACCGTCCTCGGACGGCGTCCGCGATCCCGGGCGTGGTTCCGGCACAGGTTGACGGCGATCGTCCAGACCCACGGCCGAAGGCGCATCGACTCGATGCGGCCGCGCGGATAGCGGCGAAGCGAGGTCAGCGCGCGCAGGAACGTCTCCTGCGTGACCTCCTCCGCGTCGCCGCGCGCCGGCACCAGGCGCAGCACGCCCGAGAACACCTCGTCCTGGAATGCGCGCACGAAGTCGGGGAACGCCTCGTCGGCGTCGTCGGCGAGCCGCCGCCTCAGGTCTCGTCGCATCCGCTCCTCCGCCCGCCGTTTCCGTCCGCCTTGATGAACCCCACGCCGGCGCCGGAGGTTGCGCGGCGCCGCAAATTCTTCGGTGACGGGCGATTGCCCGTACCATTGCACGAAATGAGCAAGCGGGCGGAATATCTCGGACCTGAGCGGCGGCGGCCGCTCGTGCTCGACGCCGCCGAGGAGATCTTCGCCGAAGGCGGCTTCGCCAACGCCTCGATGAGCGCCATCGCGGCGCGCGCGGGCGTGTCCAAGGCCGTGCTCTACGACTGCTTCCCCGGTGGCAAGAGCGAGATCTACGTGTCGCTGCTCGACCGGACCTTCGACGTGTTCCTCGCGCACATGGTCGAGGCGCTCGACCGCGCGAACGAGCTGCCGATCGAGGACGGGCTGCGCCTCGGGCTCACCGCGTTCATGGACTACGCCGAGATCAACCCCCGCGGCTTCCACGTCTTGTTCGCCGGGCCGGGCACCGGCGACAAGCAGATCACGCGCCGCGCGTTCGAGGTCAAGCAGAAGATCATCGAGCGCATGAGCCAGCGCACGAAGCGGATCGTCGAGGCGGCGGGGATCCCGATGACGCCGGCCATCGAGGTCTACAACCGCAGCATCGCCGCGATCGCGCGCGAGCTGGGGCTGTGGATCCTGGAGGACCCGAAGCTCCCCAAGGCGGAGCTGATCGAAGCGATCGTGCGGTGGTTAATGCTCGGCTTCGAGCGCATCGTCCCGGACGGCGTGGCACAGACCACCTGAGGTCGTTACCCTTTCTTCCCCGTGAGGGGGTTCCGCGCGCTGCCGGCCGCGAGCGCGGTCGCCGTGCTGTCGATCCTCGGCGCGCCGGCCGGCGCGTCGCCGAAGAACGTGAAGATCGACGCCGTCTTCCGCAGCGCCGACTGCGCCGGTTCGACCTGCGAGCCCTCGAAGGACCCGAAGCTGAGCGGCGGCGCGGTCGTCGCCGGCGAGATCCAGGTGTTCGCGTCGGCGGCCGCCGACATCGGCCTGGAGTGGGTGCGGCTCGAAGGCCGCGAGGGCGGGACCCCACAGTGGTACTGCCTTCAGTACTGGGCGACCAACCGCGCCACGACCTTCGGCGACCATTACGCGTGGACGACGACGAACTGGCCGCAGCCCGCCGCGCAGGGCAAGAACTCCGACTGCACGGAGACTTCGCCGCATAAGCACGGGGCCCCGGCCGACAACGGCGTCTACGACATCCGCCTCGTCGCGCGCGAGCAGGTGAGCAAGGAGCTGCGAAACTCCGACCCCTTCACGATCAAGATCGCCAACCCGCCGCAGCCGCCCGCGTGGGGCGTCGACCCGAAGGCCAGCGGCGCCGCGGACGGGAACCCGGCGGTGACGCTCGTATGGAACGCCTCCGCCACGCCCGACGTCAGCGAGTACCACTTCGTGCGCGTGGACCCGGGCGGGTTCCAGTCCGAGTTCGCCGTAAGCGCGTCGACCCCGCAGGACCAGGGGTGCTCGAAGGTCGGCGACCAGACCTTCAAGTGCGTGGACGTGAGCTTCCCGGGGAGCGCCTTCGGCGGCGCCTACCGCTACACGCTGCTCGCGTTGCGCCCGACGCCCGGCAAGGGCGTCGCCTGCTCGATCGGCGGCGGCGCGTGCCTGGAGTCGCCCCTGACCGCCGTGAAGGAAGTCGTGCTGACGGACCCGCAGGGCGCCGCGTCCACGGACGAGAGCGGGACCGCCGGCGGCAAGGGCCGCGGGACGGGCGCCGGGAACGCGACCAAGCCTGCCCCCGTCGAGCAGGCCACCGACCGGAGCGAGCAAATCGCCGCAGCCGCGCTCGACGTCGAGCCGGGCACCGGACCGGGCGCGCTGCCCAAGGCGGTGGCGGCAGTGCTCGTCCTCCTGGCGAGCGGCGCGGCCGGTTTCGTCTACTGGAAGAGGCGCCCAGCCGCCTGAGACGAGGCCTCTACGCTGGGACGAGGCTTCTACGCTGCGGCGGGGCCGAACGCGACCGTTCGGCAGGAAAAGCGGTAGTCTGACGCGAACTGGTACCAACATGGCGCGAAGGTGCGTATCGATACTCGTCGCCCTGACGGCGGCCGGCGCGTTCGCGATGCCGGCGCCAAGCGTCGCCAACAACGGGAAGGGGTGCGGCAGCGAAACCGCGCACGGCAGGACCAGTTGCGACTTCGTCGTGTGGGGGATCCCGATGACGTGGCGGGGCGCGTCGCTCGCCACGTCGAACAACGCGTGGGTGCACCTGTGGATCACGCCGAAGGGGAACCCGGAGGTCGTCCTGTTCGAATGCTCGGCCGAGGGCTTCGGGGCGTCCTGCCAGGGCGACTTCCCCGATTCGACGACGTACGTGGAGCTGTTTCGGGGACAGCAGACGGTCTCCCTGACCTGCTGGGTCGAGGGAGCCGGCACCTTGGACTACTACTGCGAGACGACGCCGGCTCCACCATCGTGAGCCGGCCGGACCGTCCCGGTCACAACGCCGGGGGACATGGAGGGGACAGATGAGAAGGGTGCTCATAGGGGCCGCGGCCCTGGTGCTCGCGACGACGCTCGCGCCGGCGGGGGCGACGCCGCTCCCGCAGCGAGACCTCGACGAGATGCTCGCCGCCAACGCCCAGCGCTACGTGCCGAAGGCCGCGGGGACGTACGAGAAGATGTCGCTGATGTTCGGCCCGTACTCGATCCCGCCCGGCCAGGACAGCAACCGCATCACGGTGGACCTCCCGGCCGGCATGGACGGCTACATCACCGCGGTCGCCCCCGACCTCGTCGACGCCACGACCGGGCGCATCCCGACCGAGCAGGAAGCGCACATCCACCACGCGCACTGGTTCCGCGTCGACACCACCGGCGAGCACGAGCCGTACACGGCGGCCGGCCCCGCCAGCCTGTCCTGGGTGTTCGGCACCGGCGAAGAGAAGAGCCAGGGCCGCTTCGAGGACCGCTGGGACATGGGCGCGGACGAGCCCTTCTACGGCATGCGCGTCGATTCCGACGTGGCGCAGGTGCTCATCTACATGATCCACAACAAGACGCCGAACGTGCTCAACACCTTCGTCGTGCTCGACATCGAGTTCATGCACGGCACGAAGGAGGCCATCGAGGCCTCGCCGCTCAACACCGACGGCCGCCAGATGCACGGCATGGAAGGGACCCTGTGGGGCGAGACGCGCGACGCGGACGCCTCCTACCCGATGCTCATGCAGAGCTACAAGGCCCCCGTGGACGGCACGATCGTGGCCAGCGGCGGGCACATGCACCCGGGCGGGAAGAAGGTCGTGCTGGCCAACCTCGGCCAGAACGGCTCGTGCCGGGCGGACCTGGACGGTGACGGGTTCCCGGGCACGACGATCCTGAACTCCTACAAGTACGACCGGATCGTGGGCGCCTACGTCTACTCCGAGGACTACCAGCAGGGCACGACCAAGTTCGGGTGGCGAGCGCCGCTCCACAAGGACGACGTGCTGGTCCAGTACGCGCCGTACTCGATCTACGCCGGCGGGGCGCCGTCGGCGCTGCCGAGCAAGCTGGACGACGGCACGAACCCGAACGAGAAGATCACCCAGGCCGAGTGGGACGCGATCCTCGCCGAGGACCCCGGCGCGTTCACGTCGGTCGACGGCAAGGACCACTCCTGGTACGAAGCGATGAGCTACCAGGGCATCTACGTCGACCGAGCGCAGGCGCCCGCGACGAGCAACGCGTGCGCCGCGTCGAGCTTCGCGCCCGACCTGCTCGGGCCCGACACGTTCGCGGCGCAGTCCGAGGCCGGGATCGTCAACAACACCCGCGGCCAGGTCCTGTTCGTCGATCCCGAGATGGCCGAGGAGGACCAAGCGCTGCTCGACGCGATCGAAGCTCGCTTCAAGGTCGGGACCACCGAGGGCATGATCAACCACGCGTGGGTCGGCCCAGCCGATCGGCTGTGCGGCGTGGTGAAGGACGCCTTCGGACCGGACCTCGAGTGGGACGCCGAGTTCGCCAACGCCTGCGCCCTGCCCGACGCCTGGGCGACCGACGGCGACGTGGTGGACACGATCCACGTCGCCAACTTCCTGTACCTGCCGGGCGACATCTCGCTGCAGAGCGCGATGGGCCTGCCCAAGGTCCAGCAAGGCACGACGCTGACCCTTGTCAACGACGACGCGGCCATGAACGTCCGCCACACGTTCACGAGCTGCGCGCTCCCGTGCAACGGCGGGTACGTGTCGAACTACCCACTGCCCGACGGCGAATTCGACACCGACAAGATGGGCAACGTCGACCCGATCGACGGGGGGTTCAGCGGGGACTGGCAGCCGATCTACGAGCTGGACACGGCCGGGCTGGACCCGGCCGTCTATAGCTACTACTGCCGGATCCACCCCAGCATGCGCGGCGCGTTCGAAGTCGTCGCGTAGGGCCGGTCCGCGAGAAGGCGGCTACCATCGTTCGCGATGGAAGCCGCCTTCTTCGATCTGGACAAGACCGTGATCGCGCGGTCCTCCACCCTCGCGCTCGGGCGCCCGCTCATGCGCGAGGGCATGATCACCCGCGCCCAGGTGATCAAGGGCCTGTACGCGCAGCTCGTCTACCACCTGCTCGGCGCGGACGAGGCGAAGATGGACAAGATGCGCGACGGACTGCTCGCCCTGACCAAGGGATGGGAGAAGGCCAAGCTCGAGCAGCTCATCCGCGACACGGTCACCGGCGTGATCGAGCCCGTGATCTACGACGAGGCGCTGGCGCTGGTCGCCGCGCACCGCGCCGCGGGCCGGCGCGTCTACATCGTGTCCTCGTCCGGCGAGGAGATCGTGCGACCGCTGGCCGAGCGACTCGGCGTCCCGCACTTCATCGCCACGCGCGCGGCCGTCGACGACGACGGACTGTTCACCGGCGAGCTGGCGTTCTACTGCTACGGCGAGAACAAGGCCGTCGCGATGCGCGAGCACGCCGAGCGGTACGGGATCGACCTCGGCGCCTCCTACGCCTACTCGGACTCGGCCACCGACCTGCCGATGCTGGAGGCGGTCGGGTATCCGCACGCCGTGAACCCCGATCGCGAGCTTGCCGCGGCGGCCGTCGAGCGCGAGTGGCCGATCCTGCGCTTCTCCCACCCGGTGTCGCTGCGCAGCAGGCTGGTGGCGGCGACCCCGAAGCCCAGCCCCGGCGCCGCACTCGCGGTGGGGGCGCTGGTGCTCGGCGCGTTCGCATGGGCGGCGTATCGCGACCGGGCGCGACGGGGCTAAGAAGGTCCCGGTTTGCTGGAACTCTCCCCTAGTCAAGCCGAGTGACGGGTGCTAGGGTCGGACCACGAAGAGAGGGTCGGGTACCCACGCGCGGTCAGCCGCGGGAGGCGCACTCGGGGAGAAGCCCGAGATTTGGCACAGCGCGATTGTTAGCCGGACCCTCTTTTCGCCATCTTGGGACAGCCGCTACTGATCGGTTGGCTCTTCCGTCGATTCAGGTCGCGTCTCGGCCGTCAAGGCCAAGATCCAGGCGAGCCCGAACAGCCCGCCGCCGACCCCGCCGACCCACAGCAACGCCGGAGAAAGAGCGAGAACGTAATCGCCAAAGTCCGGCTCGACCCTGCCCAGCGCGGAGAGCGTCGCGATCAGGTAGACGGTCCCGACCACGAGGGCCAGCCAGCCGAGGACGCGCAGCGTCGTGATCCGCCGCGGCGTCAGCTCCCGCGCCGTCGGCGTCCTGAGATCGCGCCCGCGCACGTAGCGCTCGGCGCGCTCGAGTTCTTCCCGGTCGATGCTCACGGGATCAGGCGGCCGGGCACGTCGTCCAGGCGCTCGCGACGCGGGGCGTGGAGCGCGTGCAGTAGGTGGAGCCCGGCATCACGTCGACGATCGTGCCGGTGTCGAAGAACGTGCTGCGCTGCACGCCGCTCCGCACGAATCCGCGCGGGTCGCCGTGCGGGTCGCCGCCGTCGGTCGGCGGCGCCAGGTTGCCGTTCGGCGGGACGAGGTTGCCCGAGTCCCAGTAGACGATCGCGCTCCCGCCCCACGGCAGGATCGCGCCGGAGTCCGTGTCGAACACGTCCAGCCCGAACGCGGGATCGACCGACCAGTGCCGCGCCTCGTCCAGCGAGGTCTGTAGCAGGCGCGCGCCGATCGTGCGCGCCTCGACCTCGGCCGAGACGTTCGCGACCTGGAAGTCGCCGAACGCGACGTTGAGCATGACCTGGTGCGCGGGCGTGTTCGGGTAGGGGTCGTCGGTCATGTGCGCCGCGTACCCGTTCGCCTCCGCGCGGTCCCACAGCATCTGGATCAGCCCCATGCCGATCTGCTGCTCGCGCTTGTCGCGAATCGAGGCGTAGTAGACCTCGCCGTACGCGCCCTCCCAGTCGACGCTTCGGTTGAGCAGCGTCGAGTAGTTCATGCCCGGCACGCCGAGCGATGCCTTGGTGTAGTCGACGGCGAGCGCCGCGAGCGCGCCGCCCATGATCCCGCCCTGGGAGTTGCCGTCGTAGAACAGCTCGCCGGTGTCGATCAGGTCCTCGAACGTGGGGCTGGAGGACAGACCGTCGGCGTGGAGCATCAACCGTCCGAGGTAGAGGAAGTTGACGAAGCCTTGCAGCGCCCGGTCCGGCATCGAGGGCATCAGGCCCGGGTTGGCGAGGATCGACACGGCCTGCGGGATGTCGCCGAAGGCCATGCCGAGCCACTCGGTCCCGCAATACATGACGTTGTGCTCGCGCGTCAGCAGGCTTCCGCTCGACCAGCCGACCTCGCGGCGCTCGCCCAGGAGCCCATGGCCCATCAGGACCGGGCGCGCCGGGTTCGACGCGCTCGCCGTCGAGGGAATGCGGCAGGTGAAGTGCGCCTCGAACACGGGCTGCGCCGGGTTCACCTCGGGCAGCACGTCCGGGTCGAGCGCCGGCGGCGTCGGGTAGTAGAGCCGCGAGTGCGGCGTGTAGACCGGTGAGAGCCGCTCCTCAGTGAGCTGCTCGTTCGTCGGGTCGTACAGTTCGGGCGTCTCGGCATGGTGGACCAGGAAGTTGGGCACTTCGAACGAGCCGTGCACCATCGCCGTCGTGTCGCCGTCCCTCGGGATCACCTGCGTCACGCGGAACGCGGGCGCGTCGCCCTGGATCGCCCCGTCGTCCAGGTCGGTGTCGCCGAGCATCGCGAAGGCCTCGTCGCGCATGTGGAGCGCGCGACCGGCGAGCGAGTCGGCGCTCGCCACCGTGAACTCCCACGCCAGGTACAGGTCGGGTGTCGGGATGCCGTAGCCGGCCAGCTCCGCGGTGATGCGCGTGACGTCGGCCTGGCGAGCCGCGTCGGAGCCGGTGCCGTCGCGATAGTCCGCGAAGGACCCGGCGGGGATCGCGGCACCGCTCGCGTCCTTCATGGCGCGAAGCGCCACCACGTAGCGGGTCGCCTCGTCGAAGTTCACAGCCGGGCGGACGATGAGCATCCGCTCGGCGTCGCCGGTCGCGGGGTGGGTGTCAAGCTCGGACCAGAAGGGGTGGCGCTCGCCGGTGGCGGTGTTCACGATCACGATGGGCGCGTCCGGGTCCTCGTAGCGCGCGATGTCGGTGATGTGGTCGGTGGTCGCGCCCCAGGTCTGGCGCAGGTCGAGCCCGGGCACGAAGGTCATCAGGGGCGAGCCGGGCGACCATCCGTCGTTGCGGTTCCACTCCTCCATCAGCAGCGGGACCGCGCCCAGCGCCCGCGGCGGCGCGAGCGGGTCGATGTGGACGCGCCGGCCCGTCGGGGTCCCGGGGTCGGCCACCGTGAAGAAGTCGCTCGGGAACGGGAGCATGCAGTAGGCGGGGTCGAGCGGGTCGCAGACCCCCGCAGCGTCCCCGACGGCATCGGCCGACCCGATCGCCGGAACAGCCGTGACGAGCGCGAGCACGACGAGCACCGCCTTGGAGCGCAGACGCATGTGATTCCCCTCCCGGAAGTCGACCTGTTCAGCCCTGGGAGGCTTCGCCCCGAGTCGTCCCGATTCCTGCCGACCGGTCGGAAGGCCCTACGTCTGGCAAGAGCCCGCCAGCTCGGCGACGGTGAAGCGGGCGGTGTCGTAGGTGTTGCCGTCCGCCAGCGTGAAGACGTAGACGTCGACGCGCACCGGGCCGGGGGGAGGATTGTTCGTCAGCGTCCACGAACTCGAGTACTCGCCCTGATCGTCGGTTTGGCCTGCGTCGTTCCCGCCGTAGTCGCCGCCGTAGCCCGATCCTGCTCCCGACTTTCCATTCGAGTAGACGGCTTGATACGCCACGGTCGCCCCCGGCTCGGTTTCGACCGAGAGCGTCACGAGGTCCCCGATCCGCGCGCACTCGGGTGTGACCGAGGACTCGACGGGCAACGTCGGGTCCGGCTCGAACGGAGGCGCCGCCTTGGACGAGTCCGAGCCACCGCGCTGGCGGCTCGCACGCTGCGCCGACTGCTGCCCGTCCGGCGTCGGAGTTTCCGCCGGCGCAGAGGGAGTGACGCTCGGAGCCTGCGAGCCCGCGGTCGTGACGCCGCCGCCGGTGCACGCGGCGGTCAGCATCGCCATCCCGACAACACCGAACACCACCCTCTCCGACGCACTGCGGATCGAGCGTGCCGAACGAGCCTTCGCTCGGAGCGCGTTCATGTTCCCCCTCCTTTCCGACGCCGGCGAGCCGTTCGGCCCGTCGGCTGCTGCCCGGCTGAGGCCGGTTCCGCCACCTCCCCCAGGTACGCGGCCATCACGTCCGGGGATGCGGCCAGTTCGGCGCTCGGCCCCTCGACGACGACCTCCCCCTTCGCAAGCACGTACGCGCGGCTGGTGTGCTTTAGCGCCAGGTGCACGAACTGCTCGACCAGCAACACGGCCGTACCGTCACGGTTGATGACGTCCAAGGCCTCGAAAAGTTGCGTCACGATGATCGGCGCGAGCCCGAGGGACAGCTCGTCTACGAGCAACAGTCGCGGCTTGCTCATCAGCGCGCGTGCGACGGTCAGCATCTGCTGCTCACCGCCGGACATCGTCGCGGCTGCCTGGTCCGCTCGCTCCCGCAGGCGCGGGAACAGCTCGAACATGTGATCGATCCGCTCCGACTCCTCCTGGACGGTCTTGCGGCGCGACCAGTGACCGAGCTTCAGGTTCTCCAGCACCGTCATCTCGGGGAACAGCTCGCGTCCCTCGGGCATGTGCGCCAGCCCGAGGCGCACGACCTTGTGCGCCGGGGTCCGTCCGATGGGCCGGCCGCCGAACGTGATCTCGCCCCGCGCGGGCGCGAGCAACCCCGACGCGGCGCGAAGTGTCGTCGTCTTCCCGGCGCCGTTCGCGCCCAGCAGGGCCACCATCTCGCCCTCCTCGACGTCCAGGCTCAAGCCGCGCAGCGCCTGGACCGGGCCGTAGTAGACGTCGATTCCCTCCAGCCGGAGCATCACGGCACCCCTGCCTCTTCCTCGACGGGCTCGCCGAGGTACGCCGCGATGACCTCGGGGTGGCGCTGGACCTCGGCCGGCTCGCCCTCGGTCAGCATCCGCCCCTGGTTCAGGACGTACATGTAGTCCGAGACGCCGGTGACCATCCGGACGTCGTGCTCGATCAGGAGCACCGACACGCCAAGCGATCGCGCTCCGCGAATGACCTCGGTCAACTGGTCGGTCTCCGCCTCGTTCAGCCCGGACGCCGGTTCGTCGAGCATGACGAGCGGCGCCCCCGTCACGAGCGCGCGCCCAAGCTCGACCATGCGGAGCGTGCCGAACGGAAGTCCCCGCACGCCCTGATCGGCGATCTCTTCGAGGTTGAGGAGCCGCAGCACCTGCCGGACCCGGTCGCGCGCTGCATCCTCGGCTCGGAGCGTGCGCGGGCCGGCGGCGAGGTTCGACAGCAGGTTCGAGTCGTTGTGCTGGTGCGTCGCCACGAGCACGTTCTCGAAGACGGTCAGCTCCCCGAAGAGCTGCAGGACCTGGAACGTGCGGGCGATGCCGGCGCGCGCGCGCTCGTGCGGCGGCGAGCCGCGCAAGTCCTGGCCGAACAAGGTGATCTCGCCCGCCGCCGGGTCGTTCAGGCCCAGGATCGCGTTGAACAGCGTGGTCTTGCCCGCCCCGTTCGGTCCGATCAACCCGGTGATCTCACCCTCTCGCACCTGGAGCGAGGCGTCGTTCACGGCGGTCAGACCGCCGAACCGCACCGTCACGTCGCGCGCGTCCAGGACGATCGCCCGATCCGCTCGCGGCGGGAGGCGATGGGCTGCAGGGCTCGCCCCCTCGAACGTCACTATCGGCTTCGGACCCGTGCTCCCGTTCGCCGACGGCTGCGCCTTGGCCGGCGTGCGGGCGCCTTCGTCCTCGCCCGGGGCGTTCGCGGCCGCGAACCAGTCCCGCGTCCGCCCGAGCGCCACCGGTGCCTTGCGGCGCCGAGGCAACCGCTTCTTCAGCGGATCGAGCACCGGCGCCGCTACCTTGGCCGTCGTTGCCATCGCGGCGGAGGCGGCGCGCAGCCCTTCCCGGCCCAGCGCGAGGGCTCGCACGGCGATCGCCCGCGCGCGCGCGTCGAGCGCCGACTCGCGAGCGCGCACCGGCACCCACCGCTCACGCAAGCGCCGCAGCGTCGTAGGAACCGCCGCCAGCCCGCCCGGGTAGGCCAGCAGGACCACGGTAAGCAGCAGCGCCGACACCAGGTCCAGCCACCCGGACAGGAAGCTGACCCGGAAGAAGACCTCGTTGAGTCCGGCAAAGACCGCGCCGGCGGCAACCGCGCCCCCAAGGCTCGACAGCCCGCCGACGACGGCGATCGCCACGAACTGCAGCGAGACGTTGAATGCGAAGATGCTCGGCTCGACGGATCGCTGGTCCATCATGATCAGGTTGCCCGCGATGCCGGCGATCACGCCCGACATCGCGAACGCGATCAGCTTGTAGCGGGTGACGTCGATGCCGAGCGAGGACGCCGCCATCTCCGACCCGCGGATGGCGAAGAACGCGCGCCCGGTCTTGGTTTCGCGAAGGTTGGCCAGCGTGAACATCGTCAGCACGACGACGGCCAGGAAGACGTAGAACAGGGTCTTCTGCTCGGTGAGGTCGAGATAGGGGATGCCGCCCGGCCGGCCGAGCTGTTGGCCATCGATCCTCGATGTGCCGCCGGACACGCCCAGCCACGGCGACCTGAACAGGAACGAGTCGCTCATCCAGGCGAAGATCAGGGTCGCGACCGCAAGGTAGAGGCCGCGCACGCGCAACGCCACCATCCCCAGGATCGTCGCCGCGACGCCGGCCGTGACCGCGCCGATCCCAAGCGTCACGGGAAAGCCGAGGCCCCACCCACGAGCAACCATGCCCGTGATCAGCGCGGCGATCCCGACGAAGCTCGCTTGGGCGAGCGAGATCTGGCCGACGTATCCGGTCAGGATCACCAGCGACGCGGCGGCGAGCGTCAGCTCGATCCAGGTCAGGGAGGTGCCGAGGACCGAGAACGGCACGATCCACGGCCAGGCGATCAGCACCACGGCGCCGATGAGGAACCACTTCCCGGCGACGCCCTTCCTCCGCACGCGCTGGCCGTCGCCGGCCGACAGTCCGGACTCGGATGCCTCGGCCCCGGCGATCCGCCGCCCGCGAATCGCCATCACGGCAAGGGCCAGGATCGCCAGCGCCAACTGCGGCGACCCGCTCAGGCTGGCAATCGAGCCGATGCCGGGGGTCCCCGAGAAATAAGGGACGATGCCGAAGCTCAAGCCGGCAATGCCCGCGCCCCACAACGCGCCGGTCAGGCTTTCCAACCCGCCGATGAGGGCGGCGACGAAAGCCGGGAGCACCTGGAACGTCAGCGTCACGGTGTCCAGATTCGTCACCGCGGCGAGCAGGATCCCCGCCAGCCCGGCGAGCGCACCACCCAGCGCCCAGGCAGAGGCAGCCGCGAGGTCCGGGTCGATGCCCATCAACGATGCCGCGCGCCTGTTCTGCGCCGCCCCGCGAAGAGCCAGGCCGTAGCTGGTCTTGGTGAAGAACCAGAAGAACGCGGCCGAGACGACGATCGCGGTACCGAACAGGCCGATGTCGCCAAAGCCGATGCTGCTGTTGCCGATGCTGATCGACCGGTCCGGGAACACCTTCGGCGCTCGCAAGGGCGTCGTCCCCCAGATGCGCGCCGCGAGCGCGATCAGCAAACCGGTAACCGCCACGGTGCCGACGGTCTGCGCGGTCGCGCCCTGCGGGCGTAGCCGCCGGACGAAGACGCGCTCGACGGCCACGCCGAGCACCGCTCCCGAGGCCACCGCCAGCGGGAGCCCCACCAGCACCGGCACCCCAGCGCCCACCAAGCTGTAGAGCAGGTACGCGGGGATCATCGCCATCGCCCCGTGCGCCAGGTTCAGCACCCGCGACGCGCGATAGATGACCGAAATCCCGAGCGCGAACATCGCGTAGGCCCCGATGAACGGGATCGACAGCAGTGCGTAAACGAAGATGGCGGGCAAGGCGATCAGTTCGTGCCGTATTCAGGGTGGGGGTCACACGAGGTGGCCCCGGTCCGCCAGCCTCCGAACGTTCCTTTGTAGTTGATCGTGAAGCCTTGCATGCAGGCGGCGGCGTAGTGATTTTCCTCCGCCCACCGCAGTTTCGGGTCCACCGTGAGCCCCGTCTTGAGCGTCATGGAGTCGAGCACCGCGCGCAAGCGGTCGCGTGTCAGATGGGGGCCGACCTTCTGGAGCGCCTCGACCAGCAACTGCATGCCGACGTACCCACCCTGGGCGAACTGGTTGAAGACATCGACGTTGGGATCGGTGGCCCGCAAGTCGGCCACGTAGGTGCGAAGCGCCGGTTCGTACTGATACTCCTCGATGTTGGGCCTGTAGCCGGTCCAGACCGTCACGCCGTCGCACGCCGACTGGCACTTCACTCCGAAGTCGCGCGTAAACAGCGGTTGGGCGCCCCAGACCAGCGCGTTGGCGTCCGCGTCCGGCTTCGGGGAGTCCGAGTTGCCCATCCACGTCAGCGCCGTCGCCGGCTCGAGGAACATCGCCACCAGCGAGTTCGGGCCACCACCGGTGAACCGGTTGATCTCGGTTGCGTACGTCGGCTGGGCGGCCTCCACGCCGCAGAAGTTGGCCTTGCACGTGTTGGCCTCGTTGAAACCCTCGACGTCCTTGCCCGTCTGGCGCTTGACCTCGGCGTTGAACGCCTGGGCCGCCTCGACGCCGAACTTGTAGTTCTTGTCGAACACGATCGCGAAGTCGGTGATGCCGAGCTTCTTGGCCGCCTGGATCACCATCAATCGAGCCGACGACGCGGTCGAGACCGCAACCGGCCAGAACCACGGGTCGGTGTACTGGCTGATCAACATGCCGTCGGTTCCCACGACCGGGATTCCCTCCTCGTCGATCTCGCCGCTGCCGTCCTTGGCGACCGCGTTCAGGCCTTCGCTCGAAGGCCCCACCGGGATGGCGAAGACCTCGTCCTGCATGAAGTTGCGCAGGTACTTCTGCCCGAGGCTCGAGTTCCAGCCATCGTCGCGATAGGTCACGACGAGCTGCCGGCCGCAGATCCCGCCGGCGTGATTGACCTTGTTGACGACCGCCTCCATCGCGATCTGGACGTCGGCAAGGAACGCCGCGCCTGGTCCAGAGCGCACGACCGTCGTCGCCAGGTTGATCGCGGTGGCTGTCACGCCTTTGTCGGTGGCACCGCCGTTGAGCCCGGGCGCGCACTTCAGGCCCGAGGGTCCATCGTCCAAGGCGGCCACCTGCGAGGGCCCCGCGCTCGGTCCTGCGGCGCCCGGGTCGAAGGAGGCGACGGCGCCCGGGCCGGCCGGGCCGGGGCCCTGCTCGGTTCCCGATCCGACGCTGCCCGCGGGGATGACCTGGACGGACGCCAGGATGCCCGAGCCCGCCCCGATCACAAAGATCGCGGCCGTCTTCCAAAACGCACTTGGCTTTGCTCGCATGCGACTCCTTAGGCCAGGCGTTGCACCATCAGCAGCCGGCGGCGCACGGCCGACACCGCCCCGGCGAACGTGAGCCCGATGAGGGCCACGAGGGCCGCTTCTCCGGGCGAGCGCACCAGGACCAGCAATCCGTCGAGCAGACGCTGTGGGATGCTCCCCTCGAGCGTGGACGGCGTCGCCCCCGGTACCGGGACCTCCACGTTTTGGATGAGCGTGGTCACGGTGCCCTCGGGCGGCGTGGGCGGCGGGGGGACGAACTGCGGCAGCAGCGAGATCCCGTACTGCGCCGAGGCCTGGATCGCCGCGAACTGCACGACCAGGCGCGACTTCTCGTTCCCGTCGTTGAAGACCGTCGCCTCAATCGCCGGCACCGCCAAGGAGTTGAGGTTGTTGGTCGACAGGTCGGTCTGGTGGTCGGCCTCGGGCTTGCTCACGCCGGCATAGGCGCCCTTGGGGGTCACGGTCATCTCCGCCTCGGGCAGCCGGAACCGGACCTGGGACTCGAACAGCGAGTTGATCTGGCGAATGACTCTGTCCGGGCTGCACGCGCCGGGGGTGTCCACCGAGCGCGCCGGCAGGATCGCAAGGTCGTCGTTTCCTTGCAGCTCGTCCTCGACCCCGGCGACTGCCGCCTCAGGATCGACCCCGACCTCGGTTGCCTGGGCCTGAAGCCCGTCCTTAACCACCTGGCAACTGAGCAGCACGTCCCCGGCGCCGTCGCGAAGGACGACGTCTTCGAAGGTGCGCTCCCAGCCGGCGCCATTGGTCCCGGGCCGGCCGTGGGCGAACGTGCGCGCGCTCGCCTCGATGGCCCCGATCCGAAGGCTCCCAAAGCCCTTGATGCGCAGCCTCAGCCCGTGCACGGTCGAGGTTGCCTCGGTCACCGTGCCCAGCAGCGCGTCCTTGTGGCTGGTGGTGACGAAGCTCGCGTCGCCGAAGCCGATGCGAAGTCCCTCCCCGTTGTTCAGGTGCCAGGGGTCCGCGGTCGTTTCGGCCTGCGCGAGGCTCTTGCCCCTGTCGCACAAGACGCTGCTGGTGCTGTCCCCGGCCGAGGAGGAGTCTTCGATCCGCTCGTCACTGAAGTCAAGGCAGGCCACACCGCGCCAAGGCCAGGCGGTCTGGGCGGCCGCCGAGCGCTGGGTTTCGCCCAGGTTGATATCCCGCGAGTCGTCGGTGTTACGGTTGTCGTAGTCGGCGTAACACTTGTGTTCCAACATTGCGACATTGCCGCTGGCGCTTGAGCCGGTCTCAGGACACTCTTCGTCGTCGGTGCCGGCCTTCTGCGGATCGCCCCCGCCGGCACACTCAGTGTCGGTCTGCTGGTCGATGCGGCAGGCGCTGTCCGAAGGCCGCGCAGCAAGGATGTTCCGATAGGTTGAGGTCTCGGCATCGGTGGTGGTATCGAGCGCAGCGGACTGTGAGGCCGCGGCGGCGCCGGAGTTTCGCATGTCGAGTGCCGCGACGCGCGCCAGGTACAGGGCCCGGTCCGCCGGGGAAACCACTCCTTGGGGAGTCTCACAGTCGTCGTCGGAAGCACCGGGGGACTCCTTACAAGCGGCGACGACCGAGCCATAGCCGCCCACCCCCGCGGCAAGGGCACCAAACCCAGAGACGGTTCCGGCATGGGACTCGGCCGTGTTCGGTCCTTCCGGGACGTCAGCCGTGAGCGAGTCGGGGTCGATCGAATTGGGGGGAACGGACACCGGCGTCAGGTCCTCCACCACGACCAAGCCGGCGTTGCCGGTCAGGGTTGGGTCGGTTTCGGTCTCGTCGGCGAACCCGTATTCGGTGAGGTCGCCAACCGGCATGAACAGTCGACGCGAGCCCGGGTCGGTCACAAGTAGCCCGCTACTGAGCGAGAGGTCAAAGACCTGCCCCTGGGGGATCGGCGTCGCCCTGCCGTCGGTGATGACGATGTTCCCGTCCCCGGACGAGCCCAGATACAGGTGGCCGAGGTGCTGGCTGTATCCCATGGCGTCACGCTTGCTCGGGGTGCCCACCTGGCCGACCCAGGCCGAGCGAAGGCCGTCAAAGGCCCAGGCGCCCGGCGTGCTACTGGAGTCGCTTCGCATGTAGAAGCGATCCGTTTGGTGGTCAAAGACCGCGATGCCGGCACCGTAATCCCCCGAGATCGGGTAGTAGTCGACGCGGTCCTGGTTGGTCCAGACGCGCGCGACACCGGCCGCGCCCACGCCGTTGCGAGGCGAGCAACCGAAGTAGAGGGCCGGCTCGATCTGACTGCGGCGGACGGGGGCTCCGTTGAAGAAGTTTGCAAGGACGCTGGGGCACTGCGGAACGACCTTTCGCCACACGACGCGCGCGGTACCGCCCTCCGCGGAGCCCGGGTCGATGGCGATGACACCCGCCAGTACATCGGCTCCCGCAAACTGGCGTGGCCCGCTCGTCCCCGACCACTGGCCGACGAGATACACACGGTCGTCAGCCGCCGAGTAGCTGACCCCCTGCGGGATGAACCCTCGCTCCATGTCAATTCCGATGTGATACTGATCGACCTCCTCCAGCCTGTCGAGGTCGACGACATGGACGACGCCAGCTTCGGCGAACGACTCGAACTGGCCTTCGGGGGTTTCATCTTGCGGACTGGGCCGCAGGACATACAGCAGGTTTCGCTTGGAGTCGAAGGAGGCGAAGTAGCCGCTGAAGGGAGAGGACACGTCGCCCTGGATCGCGCCAATTTGCACCTGCTTGGGCACCGGGGTGGACAGGTCATACTTGACCAGACCGACCCTCCCTCCCCAGAGGCGTTCCTCGGTCGCCGAGTTCCCAACGAAAGCAATGAGATACCTGCCGTCGGGCGTCACTCCCAGCAAAGCGAGGGTCTTGCTGCTCCCACCAAGGCCACGTGGAGACCGCACCCCGCCCAGGACGCGCACACCTCCTGCGCCGGCGGCCTCGGCCCCGTGGACGTGGATCACCCCAAGCGCCACGAACGTCAGTACCGTCGCCAGCAGTACCACGACGGAATCCCTGAGCGCGCGCCGCGTCGGCGCGGCGCCGGGCAGTCCGCATCCTGGCAAGGAAGAAGTCGTCTTGATGGTCATAGGAGCAACTAGTTCTTCTGGATGACCCAGTTGTAGCCAGCCTCTATCCTCGGGGGTTGGTCGTTCGTGAACAGCACGATGGTGTTCTGCGTGCCCACGATGGTCGTGTACATCCATTCACCGAGTGACGCGAAATCGGCAGAGATGGTGCCCCCGGAGCAATCCAAAAGGTGGGAATAGAACAACCTCGGCTTCAAGACATACGTTTTGGTTTCGGTGCTTTCAAGCTTGATCCGGACATCATGGCCGTCGAGCCCACCTGGCACCCGCACGAAGCTGGCGAAGACACCGTCTTCTTGCCCCCCGCAGCCCCCGTCTTGCCAGACGGCATGCTCCGGTTGGTACGGGACAGTGGTCAGCATGGCGGAGGCCTGAAACGTCCCTCTTGCTAGCGTTGACCATGTCCCCGCGTGCGCCTGAGGCCCGACCAGCATGAGCACCGCCAACGTGGCCAATACAAGGTTGCGTCCCATTCTCGCCGTCACCATCGCGATCTTCCTCCTCGCGCTCTTGATTCGAACCCCGTCTGATTTGAACCCCGTCCAGTTTGGGCGCTCGCCCTTGATGAAAAGGCACCTATGCGTTGTATTCGCTTCATGAAGGAGAGACTCCTGCACGCCAGTTGCTTTTTCCGGTTGCTTTTTGCTGTATGGCTGACATGAACCGTCGCGCGACGGGCGAGAATAAGCAGGCATATCAACGAGCGTGGGGCCTGAAAAGACGCCATGGAACCGGAGTTAGCCAATTGGCCAACTCCGGTTCCACTCCTACCGGCATCGCCTCCGCGTGAAGGACGCCTCGCTACGTACTCGCGAACTCCTTCCCGGCTGACGAATACCTTTGGCCGCTACTTGATCTGAACGTCCGCGGCGATCACTTGCACAGGGAAGTCGGTCGATGGGTTCATGCAATCGATTTCCTCGGGCTCCAAGGGAATGAGCACGCCGATCGCGATGCCGCCGATCTTGTCATTGGCCTTCTTGGAGCCGTCGTCAAACTCCTTCTTCTTGTTGTCGCCCTTCTTGTCATCAAGGCCCCAGAAAGGAAGTTCTTTTAATACGTCATTGATCTCAGAACCCGTGAGCTTGCCGGTGAGGACAATCGCCACAACGCCAACCCTGAACCAGTGGAACGGGATGCTCAACTGGCTGGTATGGCTTTGAAGATCGGACTTCACGGCTTCAGCGTCGGACAGATTCACCCAGCCCGCCGCTTCTCCAACGAGGGGCTCATTCGCGATGCATGTCTCCGTGTAACGCCCCGTAACAGTGGCCATGCAGACCGGATTGCAGTAGTTGAAGTAGGGTTCCTTGGTCTCCCGATTGAAACCCCAGTCGACGCCGGCAACCTCGCCTGAGCAATCGTCGTCAAGGCTTTCTGGAGTAAACGCCGGCCACAGGTGCAGGTTGCAGTTAAGGCTAACCAGGCCCACGCCGCTGATGCCGCCCTTATCCCCCTTGATCGCCTGGGCGGGGCCGGTTCCGGCAACCGAGGCCAGCATCGCTATCACCAGCGCCCCGACCGCGAACCGGGTTGTTCTTGCTCTCATCCTGGTTCCCCCTTCCGACCTTCCGGTCTGGTCCTTCCGCGGCTGGCCGGCCTGCCCGGCCCAAACACCGCGTACCGCGCTCGCCTCGATCCCCGCGCAGGCCCTCCCTATGCGTCCTCAGCCCCCCTTCCGCCGTTCTCGCGACCGCTTGGGAGTTCCCGGTCCGGGAAAACGAAGGCGCAACTAATACCCCAAAGGTGCGGAATGGTTGCGGTTCGGGTTTGCCTGATTTCCAGGTTCTTTGACTGCCAGCGCAACCTTGGGCCCGATTCGGGGTATTTGCTACGAAGCGAGCCGGGGAGGGGGCCGTGCAAGGACCAAGACGAACAACAACAGCGGGGGCAGTCGCTGGGGTGCTGGCCGGCCTCGCGTTCCTTGCGCCTGCCTCTGGCGTCGCCGATTCGCTCACCGTCGAGGCCTCTTCCTTCCAGGCTTCGGCCAGCGGGTGCGCCGGGACGCTGCTGGCCAACCAGCAGCGCGCCTGCGACGGGCCGGTTCTTCCAACGACTCAAGGCTCCTCGGCCGCCGAGCAGTCGGCCGACGCCGCCGGCAACTTCTTCGTCCGCGACACGGCGGAAGGCGGGGACCTCGTGGAGTCGCGCCGGGCTGAAAGCGACGTCGACATCACCGCCGCCTACGTGCTGGCCGAACCCGCGGTCACGGTGCGAGTGACGGTGCGCTATCGCCTTGACGCCACCTCGCACGCCGCTGAAGGCGGGGCGGCTTGGTCGGTCGGCGGCTCCGCCTTCACCTACCGGTACACCGACCCCGCCCCAACGCCGGTCGATTCGCTGCTGAACGGCTCCAGCGTCTGCGACGACGGCTCCCAGCTCTTGGTCCAGGACGCCGGCCCCACCAGCAGCTCCTTTCGCTACGACACGCCCCCAGGCGTGTATGCCTTCAGCGTCACCTACTACTGCACCAGCCCCGGGGGCACCGGCAAGATCGTGCCGGGGACCGGATTCGCCGCCTCGCTGTCGGTCGGCGGCCTGGCCTGGACGAACAACTCCGCCAAGCGCGCCGAGGTCTCCGCCTCCGGGGCGCTCGAACACGTGAGCTGGACGATGACGCAGTAACCCGCGATCTGGAGAACAGTCATGAGACGCCGAACCTTTCTGCTGGCCCTGGCAGCGTTCGCGACCTCGATGGTTTCGGGCCCAGTCCGCGCGGAGACGCCGCCGTATCCGAACCTGGTTCCGATGGCGCCATCCTTCCTGCACATCGGCTTGGCGGACGCGCTGCCGGACGGCTCACCTCCCCCGTACCCGTACGCCGTCCGCTTTTCGACGCGCATCGCCAACAGAGGGCTGTATGCCCTGGACGTGCTCGCCGAGCCGACCCAGGCGACCGACCTGGGCGAGCAGACCGCCACGGCGCACCAGTGCACAGCCTGGGTGACTAGGGTGTGTACCGAGCGCCATGAGGTAGGAACTTTCAGTTGGAGCACCCAGCACCTGCATTTCCACATCGACGGCCTCGTTTCGCACGAACTCCGGCGGCTGCTACCTCCAGACGCCGACGGTATCCAAGAGCCCGATATGAGCGACGAGGGCTTGGTAGCCACAAAGGGCAAGGTCACGTTCTGCCTGCAGGACACCGGCTATGACGTGACCTGGGATCCTACGAATCCCGCGGGGGCGCCAATCTACCAGTACTGTCCCGCGGCACTGCAGGGCATCTCAGCCGGCGCCTACGACGAGTATGGCTACGGGCTCTACGGGCAGTCCTTCTCGCTCAATGGAATCGATGACGGGGTCTATGCGGTTGTGATCAGACTCAACCCGGCGGGAGCGTTCTACGAGACGCGCGTTGACGACAACGTATCTTGGACCCGGTTCCGGATCTCCAACCACGGAGGAACGCTCACGGTCTTCTGAAGGCTCGCTACTCCAGCACGCGACGGACCGATGCGCGCGCGCGGAACATGGTGGACTTCAGCGCCGCGATGGACAGGCCCTCGGTCGCGGCGATGTCGGCGTAGCTCCACCCCTCGATCACGTACAACAGCAGCATTTGCCGCTGACGGGGAGGCAGCGTCTGCAGGGCCCGCACGAGCCGAAGCCCGTCGTCGCGGCGCAGGACCGACTCGACGGTGACGTCGCGACCATCTCGGTGACCGGCTGGGGAGTCGTGCTCGAGACTCAGCCGGGGGGCCAGAAGCACGCGACGGTGCCGTTGTGCGAACGTCGTGCAGAGCCGATCGGCGATCGTGCGGAGCCAGGGCCATGGGTGCCGCTCGAGGTCGAGTCGCGAGATGTTGGACAGCGCGCGCACGAACGTCTCCTGAACGAGATCCTCCGCGGCGTCGGAGTCGCGCAGCCTTCCCATGCACATCTTGAACAGGTCCGGCCGATACCGGCGATAGAGGCGTTCGAGCGCGTCCGGGTCGCCGTCCGCGCACCGCGCCAGCATCGCGCGCAGCTCCGTCCCGGCATTCCCGCCTCGCTCGACGGCCCTGGGCGACCGCGAGTCCCACGCGGCCTCGTCTCCCGGACGGCCGCGCTTCCCCTGAGCGTCGCTCCGGGGGGAATCGGCGTTCGAACGATCAGCCATCGGCTTCGCCGGCGGCCGGTTGCGCGCGCGAGGAAACGACCTCACATCGTCCGCGAAGGTTTTCCACCATCCCCAGGCCCAGCCGCTCGGTTGCTGTTGCGGTCTGCGAAGAAGGACGCACGACGACCCGAGAAGTCGCGAAAAACCGGCCGGCCGCCCAATGCCGACGCTTTGTTCCGTGAGCAGGATCAAGTGTTGGACATCTGGCCAATGCCTACGGGAGAAACCACCTTTCGAAGGTCTCCGGCTTCGGAGCATTGCCTACGAAGTGACAGGACACTTCTCCCCTCCTCTCGCCTCAAAACGCAACCACTCAGTCGCGATCGCGTACAGGGGCGGGAGGTTCGAGCCATGAGGTCAAACACCGTCAGAGTCGTCGTCGTCGAGCGCAACAGGATCGTGCGCTCCGGCATCCTTTCGCTTATCGAGCGCACGCCCGACCTGGAGGTGGCCGGCGTGTTCGCGACCGCCGAGGAGGCCGCCGGCGCGCTCGACGCCGTCGATCCCGACGTGATCGTGTTCGGAGTCGAATCGGCCTATGCCGACGCGCAGTCCTGCACGGTGCTCGTCGAGGCACACCGCCGAGCAGGCGTGCTGGCGCTGGCGGCCTCGCTCAACGACGAGCTGCTGCACGGCTGCCTCGTCGCAGGCGTGCGCGGATACGTGCTCCGCGAAACGCCGGCCGAAGAGCTCGTCGCCGCGATGCGAACGCTCGCCCGCGGCGCATCGGTCCTGGGTCCCGAGGTCGTCACTCGCGTGCTCAAATGGGCCCTTCGCTCCAAGGCGATGAGGGACGGCGACCGTTCGCTGAACGCTCCGGAGCTGGTGGTCCTGTCGCTCGTGGCGCAAGGGCTGACCAATCCGAAGATCGCGCGAAAGCTGCAAGTCAGCGAGGGCGCCGTCAAGGTCCACATGGGCCGGGTCAGGCGGAAGCTTGGTGTGGCGGACCGTTCGCAGGCCGTCGCCGCCGGCATCCGCCGGGGCATCATCTGACGGCGGAATTCTCATCTGACGGCGAATCGTGCAACTTCTCGCGACGCCGTCCGTACTCGCCGGCGGTGAGATCGGTGAGATCAGCGGCGGGCGAGACTCGTGCGGACGCCGGCGCGGCGGGCGCCAGAGCGAGCGCGGACGCCGGCGCGAGAACGGACCGTCGGTCCTACGCCGAAGCGCTCGAGCGTCTGAGCGACGTGGTCGCGCGCGCATCGGACGTGCGGCCCGCCCTGCGCGCGATCAATCGCGAGGTCCTGGCAGCGAGCGGCCTTCGTTGTGAGCGGCTGAGCCTCGGCGATCCCGGCGTCGCCGGCCTGCTCGGCCTCGAGGACGCCGACGACGCCGAGCGCGCCCTGCTCCAGCGCTGGCTGCGGACGCCCGGCCCGGCGCCTCACCACGCCGGCGGTCGAACCGCGCTGCCGGTGCTCCTGCGCGGACGGCCGGCCGGCGTGCTGTGGTTCAGCCCGGGCGCGCTGGACCCGGACGCCCGAGCGCTCGCCGGGGCGATCGCGACCGCGCTCGGCGAGGTCGCGCAGAAGTCGAAGCTGCGAAGGGAGGCGCTCCGATACGAGCGCAGCCTGGCGATCGCGGCGGATCGCCAGCGGATCGCGCGCGACCTCCACGAGACCGTCGGGCAAACGCTGTACGCGATCGGGCTGCGAACGCAGGAGCTGCTGTCCCGCACGCGCGACCCGGAGATCCTCCCCTCGCTGCGCGCGTTGAGGACGCTCGCGGCGAGCGGAGTCGCGACCGTGCGAAGCGCCGTGTTCGAGCTGTCGTTCCTCAACGTGCGGGAGCGAGGGTTCGTGCCCTCGCTGCACAAGCTCGCCCGCCAGTTCAAGCTCGCGACCGGCACGCCCGTGACGGTGCGCGTGCCCGGGAGCCTTCCGCACGTCCCCAGCGAGGTCGAGGGCATCCTGTTCCGTCTTGCGCACGAGGCGCTCATCAACGTCGAGCGTCACGCCCGCGCGACCGGCGTGCTGCTGATGCTCGAGCACGACGAAGGCGAGTTCCGCATGACCATCCGCGACGACGGCATCGGGATCGACCAGCGCAACGCCTTCGACTGGCGCTCGTCGGCGCACTTCGGCCTGCGATCGATCCGGCGCTCGGTGGAGGCCCTCGGGGGGCGCCTTTCGATCGCCGCCGCGCACCCGCGCGGCCTCACGATCAGCGCTCGCATCTCGGTGAACGCCGCTCGGAGCGCGGTTCAATGAACGCCCCGGCGATCTCGGTGATGCTCGTCGACGACCACGACCTCGTTCGCGAGGGGCTGTGGAGCATCCTGGCCAAGGAGCGCGACTTCGACGTCGTGGCGGAAGCGCGAACGGGGGAAGAGGCGATCGAGCTGCTCGTGGACCGCGACGTCGACGTCATCGTGCTCGACCTGCGCCTGCGGGACATGAGTGGCGTCGAGCTGTGCCGGGAGATCGCCGAGCGCCGCCTGCGGGCGCAGGTCGTCGTGCTCTCGGGCTCGATCGACGAGCGCAACGTCGGCGCCGCGCTCTGGGCGGGCGCGCGAGGCTACGTCGTCAAGGACGTCGACCCCGACGAGCTGAAGCGCGCGATCCGCCGCGTCGCCCTCGGTCACACGTCGCTGGATCCCATGGTGACGAGACGGTTCATGGAATGGGCGGCCCGCCTGGATCGAACGCGCCTCAGGGCGTTGCCACCGCGGCAGCTTCGCGTCCTGCAAGGACTCGCGCAAGGCAAGTCCGCGCGGGAGATCAGCAACGCGCAGGGCCTGACGTACCAGACGGTGAAGACCTACATGCGCGACATCTACCGAAGGCTCGGCGTGAGCAATCGCACCGAGGCCGTCGCGGTCGCGGTGCGCGACCGAATCGTCTAAGACCCCCGCGCGGCGTCGGAGCGGCGCGCCAAGAGCGCCAGCTCGATCACGACGCGATCGGTGCCCTTGCGAATCGATCGGCCGAGGATCTGCTCGGCACGGCGAATCCGGTAGTCGACCGTGTGCCGGTGCACCCGCATCGCCGCGGCCGTGCGCGCGATCGACAGGTCGTGCTCGACGAAAGCGTCGACGGTGTCGATCAGGCTGCCCGACTTGGTGCGGTTGTGAGTGACCAGGGGGGCCAGGATCTGGGCGAGGCCACGCTGGGCGGCGACGTCACGCGACACCATCTCACGCAGGATCTCGGCGGAGGGCGCGAACTGCCATGCGGAGGGGCGATGATGCGCCAAATCGGCGCCGGCGTGAGCGGCTCGGGACTGCACGCGGCAACGCTACCGACGCGCCCCGCGTCGCGACAGGTCCCCGTTTGGAAGCGCCGCTGCCGAAGGAGGACGTCTCCCGGGCGAGACCTCGCCGGACCCGATTCGTATTTCTATTGGACAAGTGGCCAATATCCGCCAGGAGTTTCTCAGGGCGGGTCGAATAGGGCGGTGGAGGACGCCCACGAGCACGAGAGGGCGACGACGACGCCCACGAAGGCCCGGACGGTACCTACAAGGGGGGACGGCAATGAGCACGCGGATCGCCATTACCGACACGTCTTCCGAGCCAACTGCCTACGAAGAGACCGGACACTCTCTCCGAGTCGCCCCAGCCGGCAGCCAACTCCACTGGAAGCTCATCCTGGATCAAGTCGAGCGCAAGGAGATCACCGCCGTCGAGGCCAGCCGCCGGCTCGGTGTCGCACGCTCGTGGTTCTACGAGCTGCGCCGGCGCTACGAGGCCGAGGGTGAGCGCGGGCTGGACCCGCGATCGCGCATGAAGCCCCGCCACGACCTGCGCCTCTCCGACGAGCTGATCGATGCAATCGTCGAATACACGCTGCGGCATCCCAAGCACGGCGAGCGCAGGATCGCTCGCAGCCTCGGCGCTCCGCAGAACGGCGGCTGGCACGTCTCGCACGCCGCGGTGGGAACGGTGCTGCGCCGGGCCGGCCTGTCGCGCGCGGAGTTCCGCCACACCCTCGCCGGGGAGCAATCCTCGGTCGAGGACCGCGTCCAGCTCGCCACGATGGCGCGGCCCGACGGCAACGGGCGGAACCTCGCGGCCGTGGACGAGCCGCACTTGCTGCGCCTGTCGATCGGCGGCGACATCGAGGCCTTCGCGCACCTGTACGAGCGATACCGTCCCACTGTTCTCGCCGTGTGCCTGCAGCACCTGCGAGACCGGGCGCTGGCGGAGGACGTTACGCAGGACACCTTCCTCCGCGCGTTCCACGCGCTCCGTCGGTTCGAGAGTGGGCGCCGACTGCTTCCCTGGCTCCGCGCGATCGCGCGCAACCGGGCGATCGACGTGCTCCGCCGCACCGGTCGAACGACGCTGAAAGACCCCACGGACGGGACGTGGTCGATCCCGGCGCTCGACAGCAGCCCGCTGGACGAGTCGATCGCGACCGAGCAGCGGGTTCGCCTGCAGAAGGCGCTGGAGCGCCTCCCGTCCCGCCAGCAGCGAGTGCTGACGCTGTTCGCTCTGCACGGCTGGACCTATCGGGACATCGCCGCGGCAGAGGGAACGACCGTCCTGGCAATCAAGTCGCTGATGTTCCGCGCGCGCGCGAACTTGCGTCGCGCCTGCGGCGACGGTCTGCTCGGGACGGCGCTGCTCCCCCTCCGGCGCGTGCGCGCCTGGCTGTGGGCTCGTCACGACGCTCACCCGTTCGAAGCCCTTGTGTTTGCGTGCGCGAACCAGATCGTCGCGGGCCTGGCCGTTGTGATCATGACGGTTGGAGGGACCGGACTCGGCCTCCCGAGCGCCGCCGCCGTCGCCGTCGCCGATCGAGACGGCGCCGCCATCGCCCCAGCCCCCGCGTCCACACGGCTCGTTGCCCGGCATGGCGCGGTGGGTTCGACAGACCGAGCACCCGGCGAGACGTCCCCGGACGAGGTGGCGGACCTCCTGCCGCGATATCTCCAGGAAGTGACCGACCCGGAGGGCGACGTGGAGGACCCCGAGGACGCGAAGATCACCTCGATCGTCGCCTCGCCGAACGTCGCGCAGGACCACACGCTCTTCGCCGTGGGACACGACATGTGCGAACCGGGCTGCGGGACCGAGTTCGTCCTGTTCCGGTCGACCGATGAGGGAGAGTCCTGGAAGCTCCTCACCGCCTCCGGTCTCACCGGCCACACTGTTCTGTTGCCCCCCGACTTCGGAGCCGGCAGCTCGAGGATCTTCGCGATGGGAGCCGAAGGGCTGCAAGAGAGCACCGACGGGGGCGAGTCCTTCCGCCCCGTCGCCGTCGGCACGGCCGCCCTGCAGGGCTCCGCCGCCATCTCGCCGCTGTTTGCGCAGGGAGATCCGCGCATCCTGATCGGGGCCACGACGATGATCGAATACGACGACGAGACCAAGACCGAAGGGCCCGCGGGCTATTCCGCCTTTCCCGGGCCCCTCGAACCCGCGTTCTCTCCGGACTTCGGCACGGACGGACTCCTGCTCGTCGGCGGGCGGCAATCCACGTTCGACGAGAGTGGCAAGGTGGGCGTCATCTACATTTGCACCTCGCAGATGTGCGGCACCGCCGATCTCTCGGGTTTCGTCGGCGGCACGCCCACGATCCGCTTCCCGAGCGACTATGCGGCGGGTGGAACCGTCTTCGCCCTCGCCCGTGAGGGAATCCTTCGGTCCACCGACGGCGGCGCGACGTTCGCGCCGATCCCGACGCCCCTGGACGACGGTTACACGGACCTTGCCGTCGGCCCCGGCGGCACGCACCTGGTCGCCACGGCCCAAGCAAACGATCCCGTCGCAAACGGCGTCCTGGTGTCCGACGACGGCGGAGAGCACTGGTATCACTCCTTCGATCCGTTGGTGGCCGGCGGCGTTTCAGTTGTCGCATTGACCCAGAGCCGCATCGTGGTCGGAACGTCGGAAGGGATCGCGTGCAGCGGCGACAACGGTCAAACGTGGAGTCGCCGCTGCACGGCCTAACAGGATGCTGAAGAACACCACTTGACGGCGTCCAAGCGCCTCGATCGCGCGGATGTGGCGACGAATCCGATGCGGTGGACCTTCGGTGGGGCCCTCAGATCGGCCGTCTGACGTTCGATCTGGGGCGTTCGGCCGCTCGTG
>DASWJS010000026.1:0-57775 GCA_036397035.1 Actinomycetota bacterium
CCCCGGCGGAATCCGCCGGGGACCCCGCGCTTCGTTATTGCCTCGTCGTCTCCTCCGCGGGCAGGTCGATCGACGACTTCAGGCTCTTGCGAACCGATTCGATCGCCTCCGGCGTCGGCAGGGCGCTCGCGCCGAGGAAGATCTCGGGGTAGCCCCACATACCGTGCTCGCCGATGTCGAGCCCTTCCAGCTCCTCCTCGGGCGAGACCCGAAGGCCCATCGTGGCCTTGAGGATCCCGAAGAGCACAACGGCGGTCACGACGGCCCACAGGAACACGGTGGCGACGCCGAGCGCCTGCACGCCGAGCTGCGCGAAGTCGCCGTTGTAGAACACGCCCGCGCTCTTGCCGTATCCGGCGTCGATCGTCAGACGCGGCGCGGCGAACAAGCCCAGCGACAGCGTCCCGAACGCGCCGCACACGCCGTGGACCGAGATCGCCCCGACCGGGTCGTCCACGCGGATGCGGTCGAAGAAGATGACCGAGCCGACGACGATGAGCCCGGCGAGCGCGCCGATGATGACCGCGGCCCACGGCTCGACGAAGGCGCAGGGCGCCGTGATCGCCACCAGCCCCGCGAGCGCGCCGTTGCCGGCCATCGCCACGTCGGGCTTCTTGCCGATGAACCAGATCAGCCCTGTCGCCGTGATCGCGCCGGCCGCCGCCGCCAGGTTGGTGTTCACCGCGATCAGCCCGATGTCCAGGATGGCCCCCATGGTCGAGCCGGGGTTGAACCCGAACCAGCCGAACCACAGGATGAACACGCCCAGGATCGCCATCGGAATGGAGTGTCCGGGGATCGCGCGCGGCTTGCCCTTCTTGTCGAACTTACCGAGCCGCGCTCCGACCATGATCGCGCCGACCAGCGCCACCCAGCCGCCGACCGAGTGCACGACCGTCGAGCCGGCGAAGTCCAGGAACCCGCGCTCGGCGAGCCAGCCGCCGCCCCAGATCCAGTGGCCGCTGATCGGGTAGATGACGCCGGCGATCAGGCCGCTCGCCAGCAGGTAGGTCTTGAACTTGGTGCGCTCGGCCATGGCTCCCGAGACGATCGTCGCCGCGGTCCCGGCGAAGACGACCTGGAAGAGCCACTTCGCCGTCAGGGGCGGCGTCGCCCACGACAGCGAGTCGAACGTGCCTTCGCCCCCACCGAGGAACCAGCCGCTCGTTCCCACGAACGCGTTCCCCAGGCCGAACATGAAGGCGAACCCGAACGCCCAGTAGGCGATCGAGGCCATCGAGAAGTCGGCCAGGTTCTTCATCACGATGTTGGCCGCGTTCTTCTGCCGGGTCAGGCCGCCCTCGACCATCGCGAAGCCGGCCTGCATGAAGAAGACCAAGAACGCCGCGACCAGGGTCCAGACCGTGTCGAGCAGCACTTTCTGCTCGTTGATCAGGTCTTCGACCGCACTTGCTTCCTGGGCCCAGGCGATGCCGGCCCCGAGGCCGAGGAAGGCCAGCGTGGCCCCCGCGACCGTCAACGTACGACGACGAAACATCCTCCCACCTCCTAGGTGGGCGACGTTAGTCAACGCGTGTTGCGTGCCCGTACCGGCCGTGTAACCAACACGTAAACGTCAACAACAGAAGTTTTCCCCAACTTTCGATACGCGAGGGCGCAGCTAGAATGGCCTCGCGTCGCGCAGGCGATCCGCGGGTGTAGCTCAATGGTAGAGCTCGAGCCTTCCAAGCTCGTGGTGCGGGTTCGATTCCCGTCACCCGCTCGGCAGAGCAGTGGTCGGCTTGTGGGCTGGTAGAGTTACACCGTTGTGATTCGGCGGCCCAAGGGGGGACGCACTGAAACTCGTCCATAGGGTGCTGGCGGTGTCGATCGCGGTGACCTTCGCGGCGAGCACCGCGACGATCCTGCTGAGCGACCTCGACGGAGAGGAGCCGCCGGTGGGCGCGAGCCCCACGCCCACGCTGTCGACCCCGCCCGCGACGCCGTCGGCCACCGCATCGGAGACCGAGACGGTCGAGCCGTCGCCGTCGCCGTCGCCGACCCGGACTCGACGTTCCGGCACGAACGGGAACGGCACGAACGGGAACGGCACGAACGGGAACGGCTCGGGCTCGAACAACGGCTCGGGCTCGAACAACACGCCGGAGACCGGCGTGGAGGATCACCCGGCCGCCTGGGCGATGCTCGCGCTCGCGTTTGCGCTGGCCATCGGGCTCGTTCGGCGACCGCGTCCCTCCTGAAACCAAGGGTTTCTCGCGGAACCCGCTGCTAAACTCGCCCAGCGCGCGCCCGTAGCTCAGCCAGGATAGAGCAGCTGCCTTCTAAGCAGCCGGTCGGGGGTTCAAATCCCTCCGGGCGCTCGGGCAAGCATGGTGGCGTTAGCTCAGGCGGTTAGAGCGCCGGGTTGTGGTCCCGGAGGTCGGGGGTTCAAGTCCCCTACGCCACCCCATTCTCGGTGCCGCGCGGGCGCGCGAGGACTTTGAACTGGCATTGGGAAAAGAACGACCCGTGATAGAGCTTCACAAACTGGGTGTGCGCGCTGCACCAGCCGAACGCGAGCCCGGCGGGGCTCGGCGTGAAGAGCTTGCAGTCGCGGCAGTCGCGCCGGCGGACGCGCAGCCGCTCGACACGCTGTTCCAGGGTTTCGCGGGCTTCAACGGCCATGAACGCCTCCCAGGTCCATCAGGTCCGGCGGCACGTCGCCGCGGGGGTTGCCGACGAGGGTCTCCCACGGACCGGGCGTGAACCGCTCGACAACCGCGATCCGCGTGACCCACTTCACGCCCTTGTAGGCCCACTTGGCCGGCGGGGGCACGAGCCGCATGGGACCGCCGTGGGCTCGGGCAAGGGGCCGGCCGTCCAGCTCGAACGCGATCAGGCTCGAGCGAAGCTCGTCGAGCGACAGGCAGCTCGCGTACCCGTCGCCCGAGGCCAGGACGACGCCGTAGCGTCCTTCCGGTAGCGGTCGCGCCCGCGCGAGCACGGTCTCGACGGCGACGCCCCGCCACCGGCACGACGGCCGGCTCCATCCCCAGACGCAGTGGAGGTCCCACGTGCGCTCGCCCTGAGCGGCCGCGAGCAGGTCGTCGAGGGTGAACGAAACCGGGTGCGACACGAGACCGTCGATCGTGAGATCCCACCGAGAGGGGCGCGGGATCGACGCCTCCAGGTGCAGGACCGGAAGCGTCGCGGTCGGACGCTGCTCGCGCTTCACGCGCCGACGGCTTCCGCGGCGTCCTCCGCCGGCTCTTCGGTCAGGAGGTGCTCCGAGAAGCTGTGCTTGGGTTCCACGAGCCAGCGGCAGGCGACCGTGCCGGCGATCGACGCCGCCGCGATCACCAGGAAGAAGGTGCTCGGCCGAACGAAGAGCAGCACCGTGAGGAACAGGACGGCGCCGACGTTGCCGTACGCGCCCACCATGCCCGCGATCTGACCGCCGACGCGCTTGTTGACCAGCGGGACGATCGCGTAGACGGCGCCCTCGGACGACTGCACGAAGATCGAGCACGTCATGGCGACGCCGACGGCCAGCGGGACCGGCCAGGCGGACCCGAGCAGCGCCATCAGGGCGTACCCGCCGGCCAGACAGCCGAGCAGGATCGTCAGCGTTCGCCGCCTGCTGCCGAGCAGGTCGGAGAGAAGTCCGCCTGCGGGGCGGGCGAACAGGTTCATGAACGCGAACCCGCTCGCGGTGGCGCCGGCGAGCGCGGGTCCAAGTCCCCACGTCTCGGCGAAGAACGCCGGGAGCATCGACACGACCGCCAGCTCGGAGCCGAAGCAGCACGCGTACGCGACGCAGAGCACCGCGACGGAGCGAAACGGGTACCGGTCGGCCTCCGAGTAGGCTCCGGCCAACGCCGGGGCGTTCACGGTGAAGACCTTCCGCAGTTGAAGGGCCAGGAGCGCGACGGTGAAGGCGACGACGGCCCACATCCACTCCGCCGACAGGACGCCGGCCTTGTGCACCCGCCAGGCGATGAGGTCGAGGACGCCGACCAACGGCACGACGAGAACGGCGAGGCCGAACACGGCCGCGCGGCCGGTCACCTCGAGCGCCCCGTGCCGCTTCGGGCGCACGTACGCGACGCCTTCCGGCGTGTCGGCCGCCGCCCGCAGGTAGTACGCGCCGTACGCGGCGGCCAGCAGGCCGGTCGAGGCGATCGCCCATCGCCATCCGCTCTCGCCGCCGGCCAAGCCGGCCAGCAACGGCAGCGTCATCGCGGCCGCCGCCGATCCGAAGTTCCCCCAGCCGCCGTAGATGCCCTCCGCCAAGCCGACCTCCCGGGGCGGGAACCACTCGGAGATCATTCGAATTCCCACGACGAAGCCGGCGCCCACGATCCCCAGCGCGAGCCTGCTCGCGACGAGCACCGGGAAGCTCGACGCGAGCGCGAACACGGTGCAGGGGACGGCAGAGAAGATGAGGATCGACGCGTAGACGCGGCGCGGGCCGAACCGGTCGAGCGCCATCCCGACCACGATCCGCGCGGGGACCGTCATCGCAACGTTGCAGAGCGCGAGCACCCCGAGGTGCGCCTTCGTCAGCCCGAGCTGGCGGCCGATCGTCAATGCGAACGGCGCCATGTTGAACCACACGACGAAGGACAGGAAGAACGCGAACCAGGTCATGTGAAGCGTCCGGTAGCGGCCCTTCAGCGACCACAGATCCTCCAGACGGCCGCCGATACCCGGCTTCGCGGCGTTCTCGACGGCCCCGATCTCCTGCACGTTCATGACGCACCTCCGGTCGTCGGCGCCGGCTCCAACGCCACCAGCGCCCTGGCATCCACGCGCTCGATGAACTCCGCGAAGGTCTCGGCGTCCTGCCGCTCGGCGACGAAACGCGCGAGCAGCGCCACGAGCTTCTCCGGCGCGACGTGCGCCGGGACCTTGCCGAGCCGGCTCGCCGCGGCGGGATCGGCGCCGAGGCGGCCGCCGCCGAACAGCTCGAACCCTTCCGAGATGCCGCGGTCGCCGTCGCGGACGCTCACGGCGGCCAGACCCACGTCGGCCGTCTGGTGCTGGGCGCACCCGTGCGAGCACCCCGAGATGTGGACCCGCAGCGGCCGGGCGGACGGCGGGTCCATCGCCGCGATCGAGGACAGGGTCGCATCGAGGTCGCGCGCCAAGCCGCGCGAGTCGCCCACGCCCCAGATGCAGTATTCCGTCCCCGCGCACACTTGAACGTCCACCAAGCCGCCCGCGCCGTCCGGCCACAAGCGAGCGGCGCGCAGCACCGCGGTGACGGCCTCCGCGTCTTCCTGTCGCACCCAGTGCAGCTCGGCGTTCTGCTCCCGGGTGAGCCAGACCGTTCCGTCGGCGTACCGGTCGGCCAGCACTTCGAGCGTGGTCAACTGGTCGCGATCGAGGTCCCCCAGCGGCACCCTCGCCTCGATGCGCACGAAGCCGGGCTGCTTCTGCGCGAAGACGCCCCTGGTGTGTCCGGGCAACCTGCGGTCGGGCCCGAGCGCGGGCGCGGGCCCCGTGCGGACCGTGCGCACCGTGCGCGCGTCCGGCCGGATCTCCGCCAGCCGTTCGAGCACGGCCTCGACGAAGCGCTCCTCGCCCCATTCGGCGAGCAGGAACTTCAGTCGCGCCTTCGCCGCCCGTTCGCGGAACCCGTGCTCGCAGTAGACGTCGGCCACCGCTTCGGCCACCGCCACCACTTCGTCCGCGGGCACGAACCGGAACAGCAGGTGCGCGAGCCGTGGGTTCGAGCCGAGCGACCCCGCGCACCACAACTGGAAGCCGTCACCGCCGGCGTGTCGCACCGCGACGAAACCGAGGTCGTTCACCTGCGCGTGGCTCATGCACCCCGAGCACCCGGCGACGTAGACGTTCAGCCGCCGGGGGAGCCGCGCGTTGTAGTAGGCGGCTCGGTCGAGGAAGAACCGGTGCAGGTCCTGCACCGTCGCCGAAACGTCGAACTGCTCGTCGGGACAGATCCCCGCGCGGGTGCAGCCGACGATGTTGCGGACCGTGTGTCCGCACGAGGATCGCGTCGACAGTCCGAGCGCCTCCAGCTCATCCAGCGCCCGCCGGACGAGGGTGCTCGGCACCGAGTGCAGCTCGAGGTTCTGGCGCGTCGTGATGTGCGCGCCGCCGTCGGCCACCGACCACGACAGGCGGCGAAGGCCGCGCACCTGAACGGCGGTGACCCGGCCGCCCGGAACGCGGATCCTGATCATGTGGAGCCCGGGCGTGCGCTGGCTGCACACGCCGACGGTCTTGAGCCGGTAGTACTCCTCCGGCGTCAGCGATGCGAAGCCTTCGCGTTCGAGCCGCGCGAGATCGGGCTCCACGCCCTCCGCCTTCACGCGCTCGACGTCGAACTTCTGGCGCCATACAGGAACTTCTCCGTCGGTCACCGCGTTCCCCCTTTGTCCGGGCGGACGCTAGCGGGAGCAGATGACCGCGCCGTTACCGAACGGTCCCGCGCGTGTTACGCGTTTGTAACTACGTGCTGCCGCGCCGCGCATCGTGCGAGCCCGTCGACGTCGAGCGCGTAACCGACCTTGCGAACGGAGCGGAGGAAGCGTCCGTACGAGCCGAGCGCGCGGCGGATGCGCCAGACGTCGGTGTCGATGGCGCGAGATCGGGGACCCATCGGCGCGCCTGTGACGCGCTCGTAGAGTTCCGCGCGAGTCAACAGACGACCGTGCGCACGAACGAGTGACGCCAGGATCAGAACCTGCCGGGCGCTCACGTCGAGCGGGCGCCCGTCCAGCCACGACGCGCACACGACGTTGGGTGAGATCGCCAGCGGACCCACCCGCAGGAGATCCTCGGGTTGCACCCGCCCAGAGATACTCGACCCATGTGACGCGGAGGTTTCGGTGCGGTCGCCATCGCGTCAACGCCGCGTCAACGGCAGCCCGACCGTGCTTGTCGCGTCCATGTCCCACCCGCAGGGTACGGTTCGAGCATGGCCGAGTTCTCCGGCCTTCCCCCTCTTCCCGCCTCGCTCCGCGCGCGAGCGGCTCGCTGGGCGGAGCTGAAGCGCTGGGAACGCCGCGACCTCGCCCGCGAGCTCCGAGGCCTAGGACTGTCGTACCGGGAGATCGCAGGCGTGGTCCCCGTGCACAAGGGAACGCTGTCCACTTGGTGCAGAGACGTCGAGCTGACCGACGAGCACCGCGCGCGGCTCGCGCGGAAACGTCCGCGAGAGACCGCTCGGATCGAGCACGGACGGCGACTCCGCGAGCGCGCCCAAGCCCGCAGGCAATCGATTCGCAGGGTGGCGAAGGCCGAGGCCGATTCGCTGTTGGATGACCCTCTATGGATTTCCGGCGTCGTCGCCTACTGGGCAGAGGGAGCGAAGACGAGCAACCAGTTGATATTCGCGAATTCCGATCCCGACTTGGTTCGGCTTTTCATTCGGTGGCTGATCCGGTTCCTCGACGTCCACCTGCTGGATCTCGTGGCGCGGCTCCACCTCCATTCAGGCCAGGACGAAGCCGAGCGAATCGCGTATTGGTCAGGGATCACGCGCATCCCTGCCGAGTCCTTCGGCAAGACCTACGTCAAGAAGGAAGGCACCGGGCATCGAAAGAACATCCTTTGGGCCGGAACGATCTCGGTTCGGGTACGACGAAGCTCTGCACCTTTTCACCGCGTCATGGGTTGGATCGATCGGTTGAGGGAGCCCGACGGGCACGCTACGCTTCCCCGACCCGCGGGTCGCTAGCTCAACGGTAGAGCAGGGGCCTCTTAAGCCCAAGGTTCGGGGTTCGAATCCCTGGCGACCCACGCGCTATCTATCCCCTGGGGAGCTCGACGTCCACGCCCAGGAGGTGCATGTCGGTGCCGCCGACGAGGACTACGTCGATGCCCTCGTGGCGCACCGTGTACGTCCCGGGACCCCACGCATTCGGACCTTGGGCATCGCGCGGCGTGCACAGGCATTTCGCCTCGGTGCCATCAGGGCGAGTGACGACGAGCGCGTGTGTGCTCGCGAGCGGCGCATCCGCCGCACCGAGGAAGACGTGTTCGACCGCAAAGGTTGCGTTCGTGAAGAGATAGACGCCGGGACCGCCGTAGCGGTGCAGCGGACGGGCATGCGCGTTGAGCGTCGCGGAGAGATCGCTGGAGTCGAGGGCGATGGATCCTTGGCTCTCGTTCTCCGCCAGGATCGACACGGCGCCACCGACGTTCCAGTTCCAGCCGCCGCTCTTCTGCGCAACCCAGAGGACGAGGTAGAAGGTGCCCACATCGGGCGCCACTTCGCCGCCGTTCATGTATCCGGTGATCGACGTGGCGTTGTTGCCGGTGAGAACCTCGATGCCGGTCGGGCTCTGTTGCGTGGGGATGTCGTCGCCCGCGACGCGCACTCCGTGGTCGTCGTCCCCTGCGGAGAACGTGAAGCTGCGCACGTACGAGCCGTCCGCCCTGTACATCGCATAGCCGACCTGCTCGACACCCGGCGACCCGGCGGTCGCGATGTAGAAGGTCCAGGGGTCGGGAGTCAGGGCGACGCGCATGGCGACCGAGCCGGAGGAGGGACCCCCGCCCGAGCTCGCGGACTCGGCCACGCTCGGTCCGGAGGAGAACGCCATACAGGCGAAGAGCGTCAGCGCAAGGATGCTGCGGAAAGTTGTGGTCATGCCCGAAGGTTCGGCGCCGGGCCGATGACTCCTTCTCTCGAACCCCCAGGCCGCACAACCTTGCGTCTTATCGTCCCTCTCACCGAGAAGAGGCTCGGCGAGCCTAGGTGGGCGAGAGAGGACTTGAACCTCCACGGGTTGCCCCACAGGATCCTAAATCCTGCGCGTCTACCAGTTCCGCCACTCGCCCGGGCGATGCGAGCGTATGAGATGCGCTTCGGGCTTGCTAGGCGCCGAGCGCTCGCAGGGCGGGAAGCAAGCCCCGGAACGCCTTGCCCCGATGGCTGATGGCGTCCTTCTCCTCCGGGCTCAGCTCGGCGGCCGTCCGCTCCATCCCTGCGGGGACGAAGATCGGGTCGTAGCCGAAGCCGTTCGTGCCACGCGGCTCAAGGATCAGGCACCCCTCGAAGGTCGCCTCGGAAACCTCCTCCTTGCCTTCGGGCGTAACGAGCACGGCGACGCACCGGTAGCGCGCGCCTCGGCTCCCTTCCGGGATGGCGCGCGCCTCCGCCAGCAGCTTGTCGAGGTTCGCCTCGTCGCTCGCGCCCTCGCCCGCGTAGCGTGCGCTCAGGTGCCCCGGCCGGTCGCCGAGCGCGAAGACCTCGATGCCGGAGTCGTCCGCCAGGGCGGGCAGCCCGCTCGCCACGGCGAGGGAATGCGCCTTCAGCAGGGCGTTGCCCCGGTAGCTCGGCTCGGTCTCGGGCGGCGGCGCCCAGGACGGACTCGGACCCTGCAGGTCGACCCCCGCCTCCGACACGATCGCGGCGATCTCCCTGACCTTGCCGGGATTCTTGGTCGCCAGCGCGACCCGGACGCGTTCCACCTACGCCAGGGCCTCCCGCTGCGCGGCGACCAACTGCTTGATGCCCGTCGCCGCGAGATCGAGCATCTGGTCGAGCAGCGCCCGGTCGAACGGCCTTCCCTCCGCGGTGCCCTGGACCTCAACCAGCCCGCCGTCGCCGGTCATGACGACGTTGAAGTCCACGTCCGCGCCTGAGTCCTCGGCGTAGTCGAGGTCGAGCATCGGGACGCCCTCGACGATGCCGACGCTGACGGCCGCCACCTCCGTGCGCAGCGCCGCCTCCAGGCCCGCGGTCCGCAGCGCCTCGGCCAGCGCCACGTACGCGCCCGTGATCGACGCGGTGCGCGTCCCGCCGTCGGCGACGAGCGCGTCGCAATCCAGCGTGATGCTGCGTTCGCCGAGCGCCGCAAGGTCGGTCACGGCGCGCAGCGACCGCCCGATCAGCCGCTGGATCTCCTGGGTGCGACCCGACGGCCGCCCGGAGGACACCTCGCGCCGCGTCCGCTCGACCGTCGCCCGCGGGAGCATGCTGTACTCGCCGGTGACCCAACCCCTGCCCGTCCCGCGCATCCAGGGCGGCACGTCCTCGGCGAGGCTCGCGGCGCACACGACCCGCGTCGCGCCGAACTCGACCAGGCACGACCCTTCCGGGTTCGGCTGGAAGCCGCGCGTAAATCGAATCGGTCGCAGGTCCCCGGGCGCCCGCCCGTCGGCTCGGCTCATATCTCGAACCCCCTCGCTTCGCGCGCGATCTCGACGTGACCGCCGTAGGCGTCGCCCGCTTGCTCCTTGACCTCGCCGAGGTCGTTGCGGGGCCAGATGTGGGTCAGCGCGAGCCGCTTCGCGCCGGCTTGGGACGCCACACGCCCCGCTTCGGACGCGCGCAGGTGGATCGGCGCCATCAGCCCGGCGTCGGACTCCACCCACGACGCTTCGCACAGGAACAGGTCCGCATCCTCGGCAGCGGCCGCGAGGTGCTCGTTCGGCCCCGTGTCGCCGGAGTAGCAGAGCACCCGGCCGGCCGTGCTCGCCCGCAACGAGTTGTTGGCCGTCGAGTGCGCGGCCTCGAACGCCTCGAAGGTGAACGGTCCGGCCTCGACCGACTCGCCCGGCTGGAGCGGCCGCCACGCCAGCCGGGTGTTGAAGCGCTCGACCGAGTCCTCGCCGATCAGGTGGGCTAGCTTCTCGCGGACGCCGTGCGGGGTATACACGGGCACGGACGCGCCGCCCGGGTCCATCAGCAGGGCGTAGAAGAACGGGTAGAGGTCGGCGCAGTGGTCCGGGTGCGCGTGGGAGAGCCAGATCGCGTCGACGTCGCCCATCGCGACGTGTTCCTGCAGGCGCGCGAGCGTCCCGTTGCCGGCATCCACCCAGGCCGTGTAGCCCTCGTGGCGCAGCAGGTAGCCGCTGCACGCGTGCTCGGGCGTGGGGTGGGTGCCGCTCGCGCCCAGGACGGTCAGCTCCACCGGTGCACCTCCACGTCGCCGATCTCCGGGCCCAGGAAGCGATGCCCCAGCTCGGCGAACTTCGTCCCGTCGCCGCTGCTGAGGAACCGATGCTTGGGCGAGCCGTCGCGCCGCGCGAACAACTCGTTGCGGGTCAGCTCGGCGAAGACGTCGATCGCGACCTCCTTGTCGCTCTCGATCAGCACGACCTCGCGGCCCATGACGAACTGCACGACGCCGCGCAGGAGTGGGTAGTGCGTGCAGCCGAGGATGACCGTGTCCACGTCGGACTCCTGGAGCGGCGTCAGGTAGCCGCGCGCAAGCTCCAGGACCTCGTCGCCGGTCGTCTCGCCGCGCTCGACGAACTCGACGAAGCGCGGGCACGCCTGGCTGTAGAGGCTGACGTTCTCGCGCGTGAGCGCCACCGCCGTCGCGTAGGCGCCGGAGGCGATCGTCAGCGAGGTCCCGATGACGCCCACGCGCCGGTTGCGCGTGGCCTTCACGGCCGCGCGGACGGCCGGCTCGATCACCTCGATCAGCGGGATGTCGGGATAGGCGTCGCGGACGTGGTCCAGGCCGGCGCTCGACGCCGAGTTGCACGCCGCCACGAGCACCTTGACGCCCTCGTCGACCAGTAGCGCGGCGACCTCGTCGACGTACGAGCGCACCTCGTCGCGCGTCCGCGGGCCGTACGGCCCGCGCGCGGTGTCGCCGTAGTAGACGATCGACTCGGTGGGCAGCAGGTCGATGAGCGCCCGGGCGACGGTCAGCCCGCCGACGCCCGAGTCGAACACGCCGATGGGCCGGTCGTCCATGCTGCGCGCGAGTATAACGGCGGGGTCCGGAGGCTCATGCCCACAACACGCCTTCGAGACGTTTGACCGCTTCTTCGAACGAGCCGCCGTAGGCGCCGGTGGACAGGTACTTCCAGCCGCCGTCGGGCAGGAGCACCACGATCGTCGAGCCCGGGTAACGCTCGGACACGCGCAGGGCGACGTGGAGCGCCGCGCCGGAGGAGATGCCGGCGAAGATGCCCTCCTTCTCGACCAGCTCGCGCGTGCGGCGCAGGGCGTCGGTCGTGCCGACTTTGATGCGGGCGTCGAGCACGGACAGGTCGATGATCGGCGGGACGTAACCCTCGTCGAGGTTGCGCAGCCCGTAGACCAGCTCGCCGTACTCCGGCTCGGCGGCGACGACCTTCACCGCGGGGTTGTGCTCCTTGAGGCGCCGGCCGCAGCCCATGAGCGTCCCGCCCGTGCCGAGCCCCGCCACGAACACGTTCACCTCGGGGCAGTCGGCGATGATCTCGGCCGCGGTTCCCTCGTAGTGCGCGCGCGGGTTCGCCTCGTTCCCGTACTGGTAGAGCAGGTGGTAGCCGGGGTCGGCCTCGGCCATCCCGAGCGCCTTCGCGACCGCGCCGTTCGAGCCGAGGCGCGCCTCCGAGTAGACGATCTCCGTGCCGAACATCTCCAGCAATTGCACGCGCTCGGCCGAGACGTTCTCCGGCATGACGCACACGAGCCGGTAGCCCTTGCGCTTGCACACCATCGACAGCGCGATCCCGGTGTTGCCGCTCGTCGGTTCCAGGACGGTCTTGCCGGGAGTAAGCGCGCCGCTCTGTTCGGCCTCGGCGACCATGCGCAACGCGATGCGATCCTTCATCGAGCCGGTCGGGTTGTGGCCTTCCAGCTTCGCGAACAAATGGATGCCGTCCGGCGCGATCGCGGCCAGGCCGACCAGGGGCGTGTTGCCGATCGCGCCCAGGATGTCGTCCGCGCGCATCGGCGTTGGTCAGCGACGCGCGCCGCCGGCGACGGCGGGAAGGATGGAAACGACGTCCCCGTCGTTCACCGGCGTCTCCAGGGAGCCGAGGAACCGGACGTCCTCGTCGTTCAGATACATGTTGATGAAGCGGTGCAGCTCGCCCGACTCGGTGAGCACGGCCGCCCGCATGCCGGGGTGGCGCGCCTCCAGGTCGTCGATCAGCTCGCGCAGCGTCGAGCCGCTGCCCGGGACGGCCTTCTCGCCGCCGGTGTGCTTGCGAAGGATGGTTGGAACCCTGACCTCGATGCTCATGCCTCTCGCGCAACCTCCTCGGTGACCACCGACAGCTCCTCGATCTCACCCTCGCGGATCGTGAACGCGCGCAGCACCGGGTTCTGGCGATCCTGGAGCGAGACGAGCGCGTAGACCGCTTCCGGGTAGCTCGCGCGCGCCACGTCGGTCGCCGACGGAAAGGCCGGCGTGTGGGTGTGCGAGTGGTAGATGCAGACGAACTCCCAATCGCGATCGTAGATGTCGTCGTAGACGCGCTTCAGCTCGCGCGGGTCGGCGTTGTAGCGCATGACCGGGTCCGGGTCGACGTTGGTCAGCGGGATCCGCATCCGCGGCTCGCCCGGCGCCCCGCCGGCGCCCAGCGGCCCGGCGAGCACACCGCAGCATTCCTTCGGGTATTCGGCCTGGGCGTGCTCGATCATCTCGCGCACGATCGGCTCGGGGATGCGGAACTCGATCACGATTTCTCCAGTGGGTGTCGGAACGGCGCGAGGATACCAACTATTCCGGGCGCGGAAGACGCGGGCGCTAGCGAACGTCGATCGCGCCGGCCTCGCCCGCCTCGACCGCGCCGACGACCGCCGCCCCGACGGCCGCGGCGCCGAGATCGTCCAGGCCCTCCGGCGGGCACGCGATCACCAGGCCGCCGGACGTCTGCGCGTCGAACAGCAGCCAGCGCGAGGTCTCGTCCACCCCGTCGCCGAACCGCACGCGCGGCTCGACGTAGCCGCGGTTGCGGCGGGTGCCGCCGGCGATGTGGCCCTGCTCGGCCAGCTCGCGCGCGCCGTCGATGAGCGGCACGGCGTCCGCCTCGATGCTCGCCGACACCCCGGATGCCTCCAGCATTCGGCCGAGGTGACCGAGGAAGCCGAAGCCGGTGACGTCGGTGGCCGCCCGCGCGCCGGCCGCGATCATCGCGGCGGACGCGCTCGCGTTGAGCGCCGTCATCACCCGGACGGCGCGCTCGAGCACCTCGGGCGGCGCGGCGTCGTTCTTGTGCGCGGTGGCGATCACGCCCGTCCCCAGCGGCTTGGTCAGCACGAGCAGGTCACCCGGCCGCGCGCCCGCGTTCGTGACGACGCGGTCCGGGTGCACGAGCCCCGCCACCGCCATCCCGTACTTCGGCTCCGGGTCGTCGATCGTGTGCCCGCCCGCGACGACGGCGCCGGCCTCGCGCGCGACCTCGGCTCCCCCGGCGAGCACCTCCGCCAGCACCTCCAGCGGGAGCGACTCGCGCGGCCACGCGGTGACGTTCAGACACAGCAGCGGACGGCCGCCCATCGCATAGACGTCGCTCAGCGCGTTCGCGGCCGCGATCCGGCCCCACGCGCGAGCGTCGTCCACGATCGGGGTGAAGAAGTCGGTCGTGAAGACCAGCGCCGTCGCATCGTCGATCCGGTAGACGGCGGCGTCGTCGCCGGTGTCGTACCCGACGAGCAGCCGCGCGTCGGCCTCTGCCGGGGCGAGCCGCGCGATCACCGTCGCAAGCTCGGCCGGGCCGAGCTTGCAGCCGCACCCCGCGCCGTGGCTGTAGGAGACAAGACGCCGCACCGCGCTCACGCCTTGTCGAAGCGGAAGACGCGCGCCGCCACGACGAACGTCACGGCCGCCCAGCCGGCGAGCTGCGCCAGCTCGCCCGTCAGGGCGGCGATCCCCGAGCCGTCGATGCTGACCGCGCGGATGGCGTCGACCATCGGGCGCAGCGGGAGCAGCGAGGTGAGCAAAGGCAAGATCCAGGGCAGGCCGGCGGTCGGGAAGAACACGCCGGAAAAGAACATCATCGGCATCGCGATCGCGTTGCCCATGCCGCTCGCGGCCTCGGCGGTCTCCACCCGCGCGCCGACCATGAAGCCGATGTTGAGGAACGTGAGGTTCCCGATCACCACCACGAGGTAGACCAGCAGCAGGTTCCCCCGGAACGCGCCGCCGAACAGCAGCGTCCCGACCGCCAGGATGATCGAGGACTGGACCACCGCCAGCAGCAGGTGCGCGAGCACGATCGCCACCAGGAAGTGGCGCGGGCGCAGCGGCGTCGCCACGATGCGGCGAAGGATGCGCTGCGCCCGGTACTGCGCGATGGCACTCCCGAGCCCGATAATGCCGTAGGTCATGACGCCCATCCCGACCAGCCCGGGGAGCACGAAGTCGTAGTAGTCGAACGCCACGCCCTCCACGCCGGTCGTCTGCAGCTCGTACCTCGGCGTGACGCCCGCGGCGCGGAGGTTCAGCTCGTCGATCACCTGCCTGACGATCGGGATGAAGACCTGGTTGCGGTCGGACTCGCCTTCGTTGAACAGCAACAGCACGCGGTCGTCGGCGCCCACCGACAAGACGAAGTCAAGGTCGCCGTCGTCCAGGGCCTCGCGAGCGGCCGGCAGGTCGTGGATCGACTCGTCGACGACGAGAGGATCGACGAACGCGAACGCCGCGACGAAGGGCGTCGTGTGCGGCGGCTCACCGACCACGGCGATGTCCGCCTCGCCGATCTCGCCGAAGCGGAACAGGCCGAACACGACGGTGAAGATCACCGGGAAGAACATCGCCCAGAACAGCGCTTGCCGGTTGCGCGCGAGCATCTTGACGTTGGCGACGAACAGGCGGCCGATCATGCGCTCTCCTCGTCCGGCTCGGTCAGCGCGCGGCCGGTGCGCGCGAGGAAGACGTCTTCGAGCGTCGCCGGCAGCACCTGCACGTCGGTGAGGTCGAGCGCGGTGCGCCGCGCGAGGTCGATGAAGGCGGGAAGCGTCTCGGTCGGGCGCAGCACGGACAGCTCGCGCGCGTCGCGACGGCCGCGGCCGTCGCGCACCTCCACCACGCCCGGCAGCGATCGAAGCTCTTCTTCGGACACGCCGTCGCGCGGCGCCTCGAAGACGATCCGGCAGGTCGCCCCCAGCCCCTGGACGAGCGCAGCCGGCGTGTCCATCGCGACGATCCGCCCCTGGTCGATGATCGCGACCCGATCGCAGAGCGTCTCGGCCTCCTCCATGTAGTGGGTCGTGAGGACCACGGTCTTGTCCGCGCCGCGGATCTCGCGCACGAGGTCCCACACCTCGCGGCGCGCGCGCGGGTCGAGTCCGGTCGTCGCTTCGTCCAGGAACACGACCTCGGGATCGTTGACGATGCTCGCCACGATGGAGAAGCGCTGCTGCTGCCCGCCGGAGAGCTGCTTGATCAGCGCGTTCGCCTTCTCGCGCAGGCCGACCATCTCCAGGAGCTGCGCGGCCGGCAGACGCGCAGGATAGAACGAGCCGAACAGCTCCAGGATCTCGGTGAGCGTCAGGTAGTCGAAGTACGCGCCGGCCTGGAGCTGGATGCCGATGCGCTTCTTCATCTCGCCGGCCTGCGTCGTGCTGTCGAGGCCGAGCACGCGCGCCGACCCCGACGTCGGCTTCTGCAAGCCTTCCATGATCTCCAGCGACGTTGTCTTGCCGGCGCCGTTGGGACCGAGGAAGCCGAAGATCTCGCCGGGCTCGACGGTGAAGGAGATGCCGTCCACCGCTCGCAGGACGCCGCCGCCGCGCTGCTTGAAGTCCTTGACGAGGTCGCGAACCTCGACCGCGCTCATTCGGCCTCCGCGAGGGCCATGACGACGTTCCACTCGTCCTGGGTCACGGGCTGGACCGACAGCCGCCCGTACCGGACGAGCGCCATGTCCTGCAGCCCCGGAGTCTGCTTGATCTCCTTGAGCGTGATCGTGCGCGGGAACTTCTCGACGAAGGCCACGTCGGGCATGTACCAGCGCGGCTTCTCCGGCGTCGCCTTCGGGTCGAAGTACGTGCTCGACGGGTCGAACTGCGTGTGGTCGGGGTACGCCTCCGTGACGACCTCGCAGATACCCACGATCCCTTGCGGCGCGACGACCGAGTGGTAGAAGAACGCGCGCTCGCCCACCTTCATCGCACGCAGGTTGTTGCGGGCTTGGTAGTTGCGGACGCCGTCCCAATGCTCGACCTTCTTCGCCGCGAGATCGTCGATCGAGAACGTGTTCGGCTCGCTCTTCAACAGCCAGTGGGCCATGACGCGCGCATCTTAGGGACGGCCGCCCGGGCACGCGACCCGGGCCGTCGCGCGCGCAACCCGAGGCGAGTCGCTAGCATCCGCGGCCGTGGAAACCAAGCGCTTCACCTCGCCGGAGGATCCGTTCCCGGTCCACGCGCCGAAGTGCTTCGGCTGCGGGCGCGACAACCCCTGCGGGTTGCAGCTTCGCGCGTGGCGCGACGGCAACGACGTCCGCGGGCTGGTCACCTTCGACGAGATGCACTCGGGCGCGCCGCTGTACGCGCACGGGGGCGCCGTGGCAACCGCGCTGGACGATTGCCTCGGCTATCTGCTCTACGTGATCCAGGAGCCGGCCGTCACCGCGAAGCTGGAGGTGAACTACCGCAAGCCCGTGCTGCTCGACGTCGAGTACTCGCTGCGCGCGTGGCTCGACCGGCGCGACGGCCGGAAGCTCTTCACCGCGATCGACATGCGCGACGCCGGCGGCGCGGTCGTCGCCGACGGCTCGGGCCTGTTCCTCACGGTCGCCCTCGAGCACTTCACGAAGGACCTGCCCGCCGACTGGCGCGAGAAGGCAAAGGAGTTCGGCCTGGAGCTGCCCTGGTAGCTCACGGCGCGCGCGACGCGTCGTGCCGAGCGCGCCGCCGTGTCGTGAGGGCCGCGTCGCCGACGACGAGGCCGGCGGCGAACAGGAACCACTGGATCGCGTAGGACAGGTGCGGTCCCTCGTCGAGCCTCGGCAGCGGGACCGGGATCGGGCGCCCGGTCGCCTGCGGCGGCGTCTGCTCGTCGAGCTGCAGGAACAGCGGCAGCAGCTCGTAGGGCATCTGCTCGGCCAGCAGGTCGAGGTCGACGCGGAACACCCCTTCGTACGGGCCCTGCTCGACTTCGCGGGGACCGAAGCGACCGCGGACCTGGCTCGGCGCGAGCAGGCCCTCGACGGTCACGATCCCGTTCGGCGGCGCCGCGCGCTCGTCGCCGGGGGAGTCGAAGTCGATCGGCACCCAGCCGCGGTCGACCAGCAGCGCCGCGTCTCCGCCGACGCGAAGCGGGGTGAGCACGTGGTGACCGGACAGCCCGTCGTGCGAGCGCGAGTACAGGACGACCTCGTTGGCGACGTCGTAGAGACCGATCGCGCGCGCGCGGCGATACGCGACGTCGGCGGGTGTGGCGCTCGCGATCAGATCGCCGACGCCGGTCACCGGCTGAGACGAGCGCGCGGCCAGCGTGGCGTTGAAGGCGCGCCGCTCGCCCAGGCGCGAGAGTTGCCAGAAGCCCATCCCGACGAACGCGGCGACGAGCATCGCCACCACGACGTGGCGAACGAGCCCGGCCCGGGTGCCCACGAAGGCGTGAGCCTAACGGCAGCGGCCGGGGGAAGCGTTACGAGAAGACGATGATCGCGGCGACGGCGCACGCGGCGAAGGCGACGCGCGCGAGGAGCGGGCTGGTGTACCAGCGGCGCTTCGGCTCGGTCATGAGGTCGATCGGATCGAGCAGCGCCATGGACGAGCCGCCCACGGCGAGGCGCCCCTGCGATCCGCTTCGGCCGCGCGCGATGCGTTCGAGCTGCTCGATGAACGAGACATGCGAGCCCTGGCCGGTCACGCCTTCCCGAACCGGAAGCGTGCCGACGGTCATCGCGCTGCCCACGATGACCATGATGTCGTCGCCCGACACGCGAGCGTTCTCTTCGTACGGCATGGTCCTCATCCCCTGTCGGTTCCTGTCTGTTGTCTCGTCGCCGCCGGCGTTCCAACGCATCCCTTGGCCGGTGCATTACGTCCCACCCCTACGGGCTACAGGTTTGTAGCCGTGGCTTGCCGGGCGGGGCGACCGAATGTCCGTTGTGCCGGAAGTGGCGGCGGCGTCCGGGACGAACCGGGACACCCGGACCGGACCTATCGTGACAGGCTCGGCAGAGGTGGACGCACCACCATCGTTCGTCTCCTTGCGGCACGGCGCGACGTAGCGGACACGCGGCGGGCAGGAGCGGCGGGCGAGCCCATCGAAGCAGCACCCCCATGAGCCTTTCTGCATTCGTGTCGCGTGGAAACCGCGCCAAGACGGCCGTCGTCCTTGCGATCGCCGGCGCCGTCGTCGCCGGACCGATCGTTCGCTCGGACGCGGCGATCGGCGCGCCGACCATCGCGACGCCGGCACCCGGCGCGATCCGCGCGGCCGGCAACGTCGCCTTCCAGGGCACGGCCGCGCCCGGCGCCAACGTCGAGGTCTTCCGCTCGACCGGCTCGCTCGGCCGGGCGACCGCGAACGCGAGCGGGATATGGAACGTGAGCGCCCCGCTCGGCGACGGGACGTATTCCGTCTACGCGATCGCGTCCGACGGTCTCAACCAGTCTCCCGCCTCGGAGATCGTCACCTTCGACGTCGACGGCGTCCGCCCGAGCGCGAACATCACCGCGCCGGAGGACGAGCACCTCTTCGGTCCCGGCGAGACGCCCGAGATCGCCGGGACCGCGTCCGACGACCGGCGCGTCCACGCAATCAAGCTCGAGTACTGGCTGCTCAACCGGGTGGCGGGGGCGTTCCTCGCCGACTGCGCGAGTTGCGGGTCGTCCCGGAACGTGTCGTGGACCCACCGTCCGGACCTGGGCGACGGCACCTACGCCGTCAAGGTGTGGGCCTACGACGCGGCCGGCTCGCCCTCGCTCGCCCAGCAGGTGAGCTACACCGCCCTCGCGACCGGCGTCGATCTCACCACTCCCGATCTCCCCACGGACGTCGTGCCCGTTCCGGAGGTCACCGAGCCTTCCGAAGGCGAAACGGCGCCCGGCGCGGCCGAGCCCGTCACCTTCGCGGGCACCACCGAGCCCGGCTCGACCGTCGAGGTCGTCGAGGAGACCGAGTACGGCACGCTCGGCACCGCGGCAGACGAGGACGGGGACGGCCGCTGGAGCTTCGACGTCCGCCTGCCGACCGGCACGTACCAGATCCGCGCGTTCGCCCGCGACGAGGACGGCAACCTCAGCGCGCCGACCGAGATCATCGGCTTCACCGTCGACGCGCAGACCCCGCTGCTGTTCGGCCCCGAGGAGAACACCGTGATCCTTCCGCTGCAGCAAACCGTGCTGAGCGGCGAGGCGAGCGACAACTTCGGCATCGCCGGCGTCGTCCTGGAGTACTGGCAGGCCGGCACGCTCGTCCTGCGGGATCTCGCCGAGTGCCCGGGCTGCGCGAGCGGCGACGGGTCCTGGACCCACGAGCCCACCCTGCCCGGCGGCGGCGTCTACGACGTGCGCGCGTGGGCGATCGACCTGGCCGGCAACGGCTCGGCCCACGAAGCGGTCACGTTGATCACGACCGGCGTGTAGACACCGGACGCACCTCGAAGTCCCGGCTTGGATGGGGAGCCGGGACTTCTTCATGCCCTGCGGTAGACGTACACCTCGGTGACGTAGGGGAACGTGAAGCGAGCGGCGCGCAGCTCGGCATGACGCTCCGCAAGCGCGCGCACGCGCGCGTCGACCGTCGCGCGGTCCTGCGCCGGCAGCTCGGCGATGAAGCTCGTCGAGCCGACGCGCGCGACGAGCCCCTCGAGGTCCATCTCCTGGCCGGGGTGCCCGAACTCGGTCTCCGAGACCGGCGCGAACTCGCGCCGCTGTTCGAGCGCCTCCCGCCACCGCCGCTCGCGATGGCGAGGCACGCGAACGCCGCCCGGCTCTTCGTACGGTTCGATGATCTCGGTGATCTCGCGGACCCACGCGGGGCGCTCGTCGCGCACGTTCCAGACCAGGGCGAGCGTCCCGCCGGGCTTCAGCACGCGCGCGATCTCCGGCACCGCCTCGTCGAAGCGGAACCAGTGGAAGGCCTGCGCGGCGACCGCCGCGTCGAACGCCTCGCCGGGCGAGCCGATCGATTCGGCGCTTCCCTCCATGATCTCCACGCCGGGCGAGCGCCCGGCCAGGATCGCGCGCATCTGCCGCACCGGCTCGAGCGCCGCCACGGTGACGCCGCGCTCGAGCAGCGCCCGCGTGAAGGTGCCCGTTCCCGCGCCGAGCTCGAGCACGCGGTGCCCGGCGGGAAGCGCCATCGCCTCGACGACCGCGTCCACCGCCGCCGGCGGATACTCGGGGCGCGCGGCCGCGTACGTCTCCGCCGCGGCGCCGAACCCGCGGGCGGCGACGGAGTGGATCTCACCCACCGGTGACGAGGACCGCCTTGCCGGTGACGCGACGCGCAAGCAGATCGTTCAGGGCGTCCGCCACTCGATCCAGGGGATACGTCTTCGACACGACCGGCTTCACCGTGCCGTCGGCGAGCCAGCCCATCAGCTCGGCCATCAGCTCCTGGTTGCGTGCGGGCTCGCGCATGGTGAACGCGCCCCAGAACACGCCGACGATCGAGCACGACTTCAGAAGCACCAGGTTCAGCGGGATCTTCGGGATCTCCCCCGCCGCGAACCCGATGACCAGGTAGCGTCCGCCCCAGGCCATCCTGCGCAACGCGACTTCGGAATAGTCGCCGCCGACCGGGTCGTAGACGACGTCGACGCCGGCGTTGGCGGTCAGCTCCTTCAGCCGCGCGCCGAGATCCTCGGTCGTGTAGTCGATCAGCTCGTCGGCGCCGTTGTCCCGGCACACCGCGAGCTTTTCCTTGCTGGATGCGGCCGCGATCACACGCGCGCCCAACGCCTTGGCGATTTGCACCGCCGCGATCCCGACGCCGCCCGCGGCGCCCAGGACGAGCACCGTCTCGCCCGGCTGCAGCTTCGCGCGCTCCTTCAGCGCGTAGTGGCTCGTGCCGTAAGTCAGCACGAGCGCAGCGGCGGCGTCGAAGCCGACGCCGTCCGGGATCGGGACGAGCTGTTCCGGCGCGACGCGCAACTGCTCTGCGAAGGCGCCCCACGCGCCCGGCAGCGCGATCACGCGGTCGCCCGGCGCGACGGCGCCGACGCCCTCGCCCACCGCCCGCACGACGCCCGCCGCCTCGCTGCCCGGCGAGAAAGGCAACTCGGGCTTGAACTGGTACAAGCCCTGGATGATGAGCGTGTCGGGGAAGTTCACCCCGGCCGCCTTCACGTCGACGACGACCGTCCCCGGCTCGGCGATCAGGTCGTCGCGTTCTTCGACCACCAACGACTCCGGCGGTCCCAGCTCCTTACACAGCACTGCTCGCATCGCTCACACTCCATCCGACCAGACGATTTCCTTCAGCTCCGTGAACTCCTGCAGGCCCAGCCGCCACTCGCGGCCGACGCCGGACTGCTTGTACCCGCCCCACGATCCGGCGTAGTTGGGCGGGATCGCCGCGCCGATCGCCACGAAACCGGTGCGCAGCGCGCGCGCTAGACCCATCGCGCGCTCGCGGTCGTTGGATACGACCGCGCCGCCGAGCCCGAACATCGAATCGTTCGCGATGGCGATCGCCTCGGCCTCGTCGCGGTACGGGATCACGCACAGCACCGGCCCGAAGATCTCCTCCTGCGCGACGCGCATGTCGTTGCGGACGCCGGTCAGCACCGTCGGCTCGTAGAAGAAGCCTCGATCCAGGTGCGGCGGCGGCCGGCCGCCCGTCGCGATCGTCGCCCCCTCTTCCACGCCGAGCCGGACGTAGCCGTCCACGCGCGCGCGGTGCTCCTCGCGGATCAACGGCCCGATCGTGGTGGCGGGGTCGTTCGGATCGCCGAGCACCTCCGCCTCGCACCTGGCCACGAGCGCCTCGACCGTGGCGTCGTGCAGCGCGCGCGGGACGAGCAGCCGCGTCGTGCACCCGCACCCTTGCCCCGCGTGCATCATGCACGTGAACATCAGCCGCCACGCCACGTCGTCCGGCTCGACGTCGTCGAGCATCACGAGCGCCGACTTGCCGCCCAGCTCGAGCTGGACCTTCTTGACCGTCTGCATCGCGGCCGCGCCGACCGCTCGTCCGCCTGTCACGCTCCCGGTGAAGGCGACCATGTCGATCCCGGGGTTCGTACACAGCTCCTGCCCGACCAGGACCGTGCCGCCGCCGATCACGTTGAGCACGCCGGGCGGGACGCCCGCTTCCTCCGCCGCGCGCGCCAGCTCGAAGGCGTCCAGCGGCGTCCAGGGCGACGGCTTCAGCACGACCGCGTTGCCCGTCGCAAGCGCGGGCGCGACCTTCCAGCAGTTGACGAAGAACGGGTAGTTGAACGGCGTCATCGCGCTGACGACGCCGACCGGCTCGCGCACCGCCACGCCCTGCACCGGGATCGGGTCGGGACGGAGCGGGAGCGGCTCCTCCCACGGGAACTCCTCGGCCCAGTCCGCGCACAGGTCGAAGGCGTCGATCGCCCACGTCCCCTGCCCGGTCTTGGCCAGCGTCACCGTCGCACCCACCTCGTCGATGAGAAGCTGCCCGATCTCGCGCTTGCGGGCGCGCAGGATCTCGCCCATGCGGCGGAGCACCGCCGCGCGCTCCTTGGGCGCCGCGGACGGCCAGGGTCCGCGGTCCACGGCCAGGCGCGCGGCCGCGACGGCCTCGGCGGCGTCGGCCGTGGACGGCGCGGCCGCGCGCCCGATGACCTCCTCCGTCGCCGGGTTCAGGACGTCCACGACCTCATCGGATCGCGGCCCGACCCACGCGCCCCCGATGAAGAACCGATCGACGTCGCGCACGCTCACAACCCCAGAGCAACCGCGAGGCGCTCGCGGTGGTGAGCGGCGTCGCCGTAGACAGCCTCCAGGCTCTTGACGCGGCGCGTGTAGAGATGAACGTCGTGCTCCCAGGTGTAGCCGATGCCGCCGTGGACCTGGATCGCCTCGCCCGCGGCGTGCCCGCACGCGTCGGACGCGTAGCTCTTGGCGACCGAGATCGCCGTGTCGGCATCGGGGGCGCCGGTGTCCACGGCCCAGCAGGCGTACGCGACCGCCGCCCGCGCGGCGTCCACTTCGGCCGCCATCTCCGCCAGCTCGTGCTTGATCGCTTGGAACGAGCCGATCGGCCGGCCGAACTGCTCGCGCTCCTTGGCGTAGGCGACGCTCAGCTCGGTCGCTTTCGTCGCGACGCCGACCATCTCGGCGCAGACGCTGGCGACGGCGAACCGGCGCGCGATCGCCGCCGGGCCGGGCATCGGCTCGCGCGCGCCGTCGCCGAACGAGACCGTGCCGACCGGACGTGTCAGGTCGAAGCCGCGCTTCGGTTCGACCGTGAACCCGTCTTCGACGAGGTGCAGGTTCTCGCCGTCGATCACGACGAAGACGTCCGCGCACGGCGCGTCCAGCACGACCTCGTCGGCCACCAGCGCCCCGACCTTCTCGCCCGAGGCGATCGCCGGCAGCAGCCGGTCGCGCTGCTCGTCGGACCCGGCGCGCGCGATCGCCAGACCCGCGATCATGCTCGACAGGTACGGAACCGGCGCGAGCGCGCGCCCCAGCTCGTCGAAGAGCAACACGACGTCCAGGTAGCCGAGGCCGAGCCCCCCGTGCGCCTCGCCGAACGGCAGCCCCGTCCAGCCGAGGTCGGCCATCTGCTTCCAGAGGCCGCGCGACCAGCCGGCCGGGTCGTCGATGAACTCGCGCACGTGCGCGGCCGGGCACTGCTCCCGCAAGAACCGCCGCGCCTCGGCCGCAAGCGCGCGCTGCTCGTCGGAGAAGTCGAAGTCCATGAGAAGCGGAGTCTACGGCGGCCCGCGCATCCCGGCGCAACCGAGCGCGCGTTGTAGGGTCGGGACGATGTCGAGGACGTCCCCGTGAAGCGCTCACGGCTGGAAGCCTTCAGCGACGGTGTGATCGCGATCGTCATCACGATCATGGTGCTGGAGCTGGACGTCCCGCACGACGGGAACATCGCCGCGCTGCGACCGCTGGTGCCGCGCCTGCTGACGTACGCGCTCACGTTCGCGTTCCTCGGCATCTACTGGAGCAACCACCATCACCTGCTGCACACCGTCGAGCGCGTCAACGGCAGGATCCTGTGGGCCAACCTGCACCTGCTGTTCTGGCTTTCGCTGACGCCCTTCGTCACCGCGTGGATGGGAACGAACAGCTTCGCGGAGGGATCGACGGCCGCATACGGCATCGTGCTGCTCGCGGCCGCGCTCGCCTACTACGTCCTGCAGCTCACGATCCTTCGCGGGCACGGCCCGGACCACGTCCTCAAGGCCGCGCTCGGGCGCGACGTCAAGGGGAAGATCTCGCCCGCGCTCTACGTCCTGGCCATCGCGATGTCGTTCGTGAACCGGTGGGTCGCGCTCGGCGTCTACGTCGCCGTCGCGCTCATCTGGCTCGTGCCCGACCGCCGAATCGAAGCGATCTACGAAAGCGCGGCGCGCGAGTAATCCCGCGATCCGTAGCGCTCCGTTCGTCGCGCCTACGCGTGTAGCGCCCTTTCGCCGGCTCTGGCCCTCACGTCCCACAGGGGAGACGATCCGCGCACTGCACTCGTGCGGGATCGGAGGTATAGTCAATGTATATCCATCCGCGGGGAGCACTCATGAAGAGCACGATCAGACGCTGGGGAAACAGCCTCGGCCTCCGGATACCGAAGGTCTTTGCCCAGCAGGCGGGACTTCGCGACGGGTCACCGGTCGATATCGCGCTGGAGGATCACGCGTTGATCATCCGCCCTCTCCTTCCGCTCGTCGAAGACTTGGATCAGCTCCTGCGCGGGGTGACGCGCTCGAACATCCACGAGTCGGTCGACACGGGCACGCCGACCGGCCGCGAGGTGTGGTAGGTGGCGGCGTACGCGCCCGAGCGCGGCGATCTGGTGTGGTTGACGTTCGACGCGCGAGGCCATGAACAGGCGGGCCGCCGGCCCGCGCTGGTCATCTCACCTCGCGCCTACAACCGCAAGGTCGGCCTCGCGCTTTGCTGTCCGGTGACGTCGAAGGCAAAGGGGTACCCGTTCGAGGTCGAGCTTCGTTCTGCCGGTGCGATCGCCGGGGTCGTCCTCAGCGATCAAGTCAGGAGTCTGGACTGGCGTGCGAGGCGCGCGAAGCGCGCCGGAGCCGTCCGCGACGCGGTGCTGGCCGAGGTCACCGCCAAGCTGCTCACCCTCGTCGCGCCCCGGTGACACTCAGCCTGCGGGCGCCCAGACTTCGCCGCGGGGCAGGCCGAGGATTCGCTCGGCGATGATGTTCTTCTGGATCTCGGTCGAGCCGGCCGCGATCGTCTGGGCGAACGAGGACAGGTAGCCGTCCTGCGCACGGCCCCCGGCGTGCGCGTCGGCCCCGTAGAGCATCCCGCGCGCGCCTTCCATCTGCAGCGCGAGCAACTGGGTGCGGCGCACCATCTCGCTCCAGTAGAGCTTCGCCATCGACGCCTCGAGCCCCGGGCGTCCGGTGCGAAGGATGCCCGTCACCATCCGGTAGCCGATCGCGCGCATGACCTCGATCTCGGCGTAGGCGGCGGCGAGCCGCCCGCGGAAGTCCGGGTGCTTCGACAGCGGGACGCCGTCGCGGGTGCTCGTCTTCGCGTGCTCGATCAGGTCGTCGAGCTGGTTGCGGAAGCGGATCTGGTGCGCGAGGAACGCGGGGCCGCGCTCGTGCGCGAGCGTCGTGTTGGCGTAAACCCAGCCCTGCCCGGCCTCCCCGACGAGGTTCTCGGCGGGCACGCGCACGTCGGTCAGGAACACCTCGTTGAACTCGGCGTCCCCGGTGATCTGGCGCATCGGACGCGGCTCGACGCCGGGGGTCTTCATGTCGACGATCACGTAGGACAGGCCCTTGTGCTTCGGCACGTCCGGGTCGGTACGCACCAGGCAGAGCATCCAGTCCGCGATGTGCGCGTAGGACGTCCAGACCTTCTGCCCGTTCAGCACGTAGTGATCGCCGTCGGATACCGCGCGCGTCTGCACGTTCGCGAGGTCGCTGCCGGCGTTGGGCTCGGAGAAGCCCTGGCACCAGATCTCCTCCATCGAGATGATCTTCGGCAGGTAGCGCGCGCGCTGGGCGTCGGTGCCGTAGATGCGGATCGTCGGGCCCGACAGGTTGATGCCGACGAAGTTGACGCTGATCTGCGGGGCGCGGGCGCGCGCCATCTCCTCGTGGAAGACGACCTGCTCCATCAAGCTCGCGCCGCGCCCGCCGAACTCCTTCGGCCACGAGATGCCCGCGTAGCCCCCCTCGCGCAGGCGCGCCTCCCACGCGCGCGCGAGCCGCACGCGTTCGTCCAGGTCGTAGGCCATCGCCGACTCGACGCCGGCGAACTCGCCGGTGAGGTTCTCGGCCAGCCACGCGCGCACCTCGTCGCGGAACGCACGCTCTTCGGGACTGAGCGAAAGGTCCATAGGCGCGCGATGCTACCGCCGACGCGCCGCCCGCCGCGATCAGCGGTCTTCGCGGTCCAGCGAAGCCAGGGAGGCCAAGCGAGCGACGGCAGGATCGTCGCCGCCCATGATGCGCCTAAGTGGCTCGAGCGAGCCGCGCACGTCGACGCCGGCCTCCAGCATCGCCTCGATGTCGGCCCAGTCTCGCGTGCGGTTGAACATCACCTTGAACACGATGAGCGACTCGCAGCCCAGCACGGGGATGCTCCTGCCCTCGAAGGGCACGTGGCGGACCTGGCCCGCGGCTTCGTCGTGGTAGTCGTGCGTCGAGAAGAACAGGTCGACCGGCGTCTCGCCCCACATCACGCGCACCTGCCCGTCACGAGCGACCCGTCGCTTGTCCCCCGCCTCGATCGCGATCTCGCCCGGCAACGCGTCGAACACGTCGCCGGCGCGGCCGGCGCCGACGAAGACGTTGATGTCCAGGTCGCGCGTCCCGCGCGGCTCCTGCGTGCAGTACGCGAGCGCGATCGCGCCACCGAACGCGTGCGGCAAGCCGGCGCGATCGAGCGCGTCGTGCACGGCGAGAAGTCGCTCGGCGAGGAGACTCATCCGGCGCGGCGATCGAGTCGCGGGTAGCGCAGCCGGCGCTGTGGCCGCCACGGGAGCGCTTCTGCCAGATCGAGCACCTCCGCCAGCGCGCGCGCGTTGCGATCAAGGTCGACGATCGGCGCGAGCCGCAGCTCGTAACCGACCGAGCGTGCGATGTCGGCGAGGGCGTCGGCGCCGGGCTGGCGCGCACCGCGCTCGTAGGCGTTCATCACCGAACGCGGGAGCCCCGCTCGGCGCGCGAGAGCCGCCTGCGAAAGCCCCGTACGGCGTCGCAACTCTCTGAGCAGCGCAGATGCCGTGCCCATGACCGGGGTGAATGTTAGCGTATCCGCTAACGACTACGCAAGGAACGACTCTGCGGTTCGGAGCCACAGCTCCGTCGCCAGACGAAGCGACTCGACGTCCACGCGCTCGTTGTCGCCGTGGAACATGCGCGCGAACTGGTCGAAGGGGATCTGGTCGCTCAGCATCCCGTAGCCGTAGCTCGTGATGCCCATCCGGCGGAAGTAGCGCGCGTCGGTCGCGCCCACGATCAGGAACGGCACGGGCGTCGCGCCGGTCAGCGCCTGGGTCACCGCGCTGAGCGTGTCCCACAGCGGCGTGTCCATCGGCGAGGCGCTCGACGGATCGTCGCTCGTGGCGGCGATCTCGATGCGGTCGTACATCTCGCCGAGCGCCTCCCGAAGCTGCGCGCGGATGTCCTCCCCCGTCGAGCCGGGCAGGGTGCGGATGTCGACCTCGATCTCGACGGTGTCGGGGATGATGTTGGTCTTGACGCCCGCGCGCATCATGTTGGGCGAGAAGGTCGTATGGGTCGAGGCTTCCAGCATGCGCGCCAGCCCGAGGTCCTCCGACCCGTCGATCAGCGCGTCGAGCGCGCCCGGGTCGAGCAGCGCCTTGGTGAAGCCATCGTCGAACCCCATCCCCTCGACGAAGCCTTTGAACACCTCGGTGATGCCGGTCGTCGGGCGGTAGGCGGCCAGGCGGCGCACGACCTCGGCCGCCGTCACGAGCGCGTTGTCGCTCTTGTAGGGCATCGAGCCGTGCCCCGGCGTTCCGCGCACGACGATCTTGCACCAGTAGGTGCCCTTCTCGGCCACCGGCAGGATCACCTTCGGGCTCGGCGTCGGCAGGGGCAGGCGAGCGCCGCCGAACTCGGTGATCACGTAGTCGCAGCGCACGTCGTCGGCCTCGTGCTCGGTGAGCCACTTCGCGCCCCAGGTGCCGAGCGCCTCCTCATCGGCCACGCCCAGGAACAGCAGCGTCCCGCGCGGTTTGAAGCCCGAGCGCGCGAGGTGAGTGAACGCGACGGCCATCGACGACGTCGTGTTCAGCATGTCGACCGCGCCGCGCCCCCACACCACGCCGTCCACCAGCTCGCCGCCGAACGGGTCGCGCTCCCAGCGCTCCGCGTTGACCGGCACCACGTCGAGGTGCCCCATCAGCATCAGGCTCGGCGCGGTCGGGTCGCTGCCCTCGATCTTGGCGAGCACGCTTCCCCGGCCGGGCTTCGGTTCGTAGCGCTGGAAGTCCAGGCCCGACCCTTCCATGAATGAAACCAGCGTGTCGACGTTGGCGACCTCCGAACCGGTCGAGCCGTCGTTCACGCACGCGTTGCGGATCATCGTCTGCAACAGCTCGGTCGTCGTTCCCGTCAGATCGGCCATGCCGAGCGCGAGCGTAGCAGCCACCCCCAAAGCCGATCGGCCCACCGCCTCGCGCGTTCGCGGCCGTCGCGCGGGCCGCCGGGCCCCGGCAAACGAAAGGAGCGAGGACTCGCCTCGCTCCTTTGGCAGATGAGGAACCCGCGGTGCGGGCGCTTCTCTGTGACGAGGCCATTGTGCCAGACGCTGTGTTCCTCGCAAGTGCCGGGTGGCGGGGCGGCTATCTCTGATCACCGCCCCGGCGATGGTCCCCCAACGCTGAGGTTGAGGGGTGGACCCGACGAGACTCGAACTCGCACCTCATCTGTCACAGAGAAGCGTGCTTCCGCTTACACCACGGGCCCACCGCCGCGAGCGACGGTAGACCGGAAGATCAAGCAACTCCCGTCTGAGCAGATCCCGTCGAGGCACCCGAACGACGCGAAAGGAGCGCGGCCCGCACCTCGTCCGCGTGTGACCACTTGACTGGGCCCGCAGGGGGTGGGAAGATTGTGTATACAGATGGCTATGAAGGTGTACACATCTCCTCGCCGCGTCGGCCTGCGTGCCTTCCGAGCCCAGCTCCGCCGCTGGCTCGACGAGGTGCGTGCCGGGAACGAGATCGTTCTGACCGACCGCGGCTCCCCGGTCGCGCGCATCGTTCCTCCCGACCAGACGACCGCCCGGTTGGAAGAGCTGACTCGAGCGGGCGTCGTCGCGCGCGCCCGGAAGCCGAAGCGTTCCAGTTCAAAGCACTCGCGCGTTCGCCTTCCGGGTGACCTGACCGCCTACGTCCTCGACGATCGCGATCGGTGATCGCCTACTTCGACTCGAGCGCCGTCGCGAAGCTCGTCGCGTCCGACGAAGCAGATGCCGGGACGGCTGCGCGCCTGTGGGACGATGCCGAAGCGATCGTCAGCAGCAGCATCGTGCACGCCGAGACGCACGCGGCGCTCGCAGCGATGGTGCGAGCGACGCGGCTGACGCGCGCGCGCGGCGCCGCGGCGCGCAACGCCCTCGATGACTACCTGGCGGAGGTGGACACCGTCACGGCCGACGACGCGCTCTGCCGGCGAGCCGGCCACCTCGCCGGCCGGCTTGCCCTGCGCGGCGCCGACGCGATCCACCTCGCCTCGGCCCTCGCCTTCGGCGGCGACAGCGCGCTCGTCCTGGTTTCCTGGGACGCGCAACTCAGCGAAGCGGCGGCGACCGCGGGTCTTGCGACCGCCGGCATCTGAGACCCCTCAGGGGATCGCGCCAACGTTCCAGGTCGTTCTCGGGCCTGGCACCTCAAAGCGGGTCACACGGGAAACGAAAGGAGCGAGGACTCGCCTCGCTCCTTCGCGTCTGAAGTTGATCCCGTGGTTCGGGATGCAGCCCTGCGTTCGTTCATTCTGTCTCAGGGATCTACGCTCGGCAAGCGCCTGGTGGCGGGCGGCGCGCCCTGAAGAGGAATGAGCGGAATGCTCGGTCCGATCAGGCCGGGCGGAAGACGGGGAGGAAGACGCTGCCGTCCCCGCGGGGCTCCTCACGGAAGGCGACTTTGACCTTCATGTCGCAGCGCACGTCCTCGGGCCGGCAGCCTTCGATGTTCGCCGTCATGCGCACACCCTCCTTCAGCTCGACGATCGCCACGACGTAGGGAACGCGATCCCTGAACGGCGGCAGGTCGTTTTGGCGCACGATCGTGAAGGTGTAGACGCGGCCCTTGCCCTTCGACTTCGTCCACGCGGTGTCGGTCGACCAGCACCGCGGGCAGTGCTCGCGCGGGTAGAAGAACGGCTTGCCGCACGAGTTGCACGACTTGATCAGCAGCGTGCCGTCCGCCGCCGCGTCCCAGTAGGGCTGCGTCTCGACGTCGGCGACCGGCAGGTGCCAGGTCTGCGTGCGCGGCATCTCAGGCATCGCGCGGCTCCGATGAACGCGGGTCGGCCTCCTTCGACGCGGTCGAGCCCGCGCCGACCGGGATCCGCTTCGTGCTCACCGCGTCCAGAACTTCGTCCGAGGCGAACGGGGCGGCGCCCGCGTCGACTTCCGCGTGCGCGGCGCCGGTCTTCTCCTCCGCGCGCACGGCTTGCTCGACCCCCAGGACCAGCGTGCCGGTCGAGGAGAACCAGCCGCCCGTGCCGTTCACCGCGGCGAGCTGCGCGCGCTTCACCTGCCGGTCGCCGGCCTCGCCGCGGAGCTGGCGCACCGCCTCGATGATCAGGAAGATCCCGCGCATCCCAGGGTGGTTCGACGACAGCCCGCCGCCGTCGGTGTTCGTCGGCAGGTCGCCGTCGATCAGCAGCCGCCCGTTCTCGACGAACGCGCCGCCCTCGCCCCTGGAGCAGAAGCCCATCGCCTCCAGCGTCAGCAGGACCGTGATCGTGAACGAGTCGTAGACCTGCACCACGTCGATCTCGTCGGGCTTCACGCCGGCCATCGCGAACGCGCGCCGGGCGCTGCGTCGCGCGGGCGACTCGGTGAAGTCCTTCCACTCGCTCATCGTGTGGTGGCTGGTCGCTTCGCCCGCTCCGAGCAGCCACACCGGCTCTTTGTTCAAAGAGCGCGCTCGATCCTCGCCGACCAGCAGCACCGCTCCCCCGCCGTCGGACCGGATGCAGCAGTCGAGCTTGTGCAGGGGCGAGCAGATCTCGCGGCTCGACAGCACGTCTTCGACCGTGAGCGGATCGCGATACATCGCGTTTGGGTTCAGCGCGGCGTTCGCGCGCGCCTGCACGGCGATCGCGGCGAGCTGCTCGGGCGTCGTGCCGAACTCGTGCATGTGCCGCGTCGCGGCCATGGCGTGCCGCCCGATCACCGTGTGCCCGTACGCGGACTCGAACTGCGCGGGCCCGCGCGCGTCGATCGCCACGTTGGCGCTGCGGGTCTTGCGCTTGAGGTCCGAGCGAGAGGTCGTCGCGTAGTTCAGCAGCGCCACGTCGCACAGCCCCGCCTCGATGGCGCCGATCGCGTGGTGGACGAAGAACTCCCAGGACGAGCCGCCGACCTGCGTTCCGTCCACGTAGTCGGGCCGCAGGCCGAGGTATTCGCCGAGCTGGACGGGGTGCATCAAGTCCGCCCCACACGAGAAGAGCCCGTCCACGTCCGCCGGCGACAGGCCCGCGTCCACGAACGCCGCCGACGCCGCCTCCCGGTGCAGTTGCCAATGCGTGGCGTCGGGCACCTCGCCCGAGCGCGACTCGCCGATCCCGACGATGGCAACCCGTCGCCTTCGCATGGCCTGCAAGGCTACAACCTGCGTGGATTTGTTCCACAGCGAACTCGTTGGGCGATGATGGGCTCGTGGGGAGTGCAGGCTTGCGGATGAAGGACGTGTGCGCGCGCACCGGCTTGGCGCGCTCGACCATCCATCACTACATCCGAGAGGGCGTGCTGCCGCGACCGCGCAAGACCGGTCGCAACACCGCGCTGTACGACGAGGACTTCGTGCGGCGGGCGGCGTTGGTGCGGACCATGCAGGCGAAGACGCACCTGCCCCTCGCGGAGATCCGCCTGATGCTGAAGGGCATGAGCGCCTCGGCCATCGAATCGATCGAGCCCGAGGACGTGGCCGGCGTCGCCGGCCGGATCGCCGAGTCGCTGCGCTTCTCCTCGGAGGCGCCGGTCCGCCGCGCCGAGGTGTTGCGCCTCACCGGCATGCGGCCGGCCGAGCTGGATGCGTTCGCGCAGCTCGGCGTCGTGGAGCCGCGCGGCGACGACTACGCGCCGCTGGACGTGCGCGTGCTGGTGTCGATCGCGCGGCTTCGGGAGGCGACCGCCGAAGTCGAGGGCTTCGTGGCCCGCGAGAAGATCCTGCGCGCGTTCGTGAAGAACCTCGGCGCGCTCGCGCGGACCGAGGCGCAGGAGATGGTGCGCGCGCTGCGGCCGCTCGCCGAGGTGGACCTGGACACCTTCGTGGGCCGCACCGCCGCGCCGCTCGACGACCTCGTTGCCGCGTTGCACCGGAAGGCGTTGATCCGCGCCGTCACCGAGCTGCAGGAAGCCGAACCAGAGGAGGGCGGGTGAGCTTCAGCCGGATCTCCGTCGTGATCGACTGCGCCGATCCCGAGCCGCTCGCCGCCTTCTGGTCGCAGGCGCTCGGTCATCGCCGCGCCTGGTCGAACGAGTCCTTCACCGTGCTCGTCCCGCCAAAAGGGGGCCGCGTGCCCGTGCTGATCCCGCAGCGCGTGCCCGAGCCGAAGACGGTCAAGAATCGCCTGCACGTCGACTTGCACACGACCGGGATGGACGCCGAGGTCGCCCGGCTGGAATCGCTCGGCGCGACCAAGCACGATGTGCACCGCATCGAGGAGATCGACTCGACCTGGACGGTGATGAGCGACCCCGCCGGGAACGAGTTCTGCGTCGTGCAGGACCCCGACTAGGAAGGAAGCAGCGATGGGAGCACTCGACGGGAGAGGTGCGGTCGTCACCGGCGCCGGGCGCGGGATCGGGCGTGCCGAGGCGCTGCTGCTGGCGGCCGAGGGCGCGCGCGTCGTCGTCAACGACCTCGGCGGCGCGTGGGACGGCACCGGCACCGACGACCGGCCCGCCCAGCAGGTCGTGGATGAGATCGTCGCGGCCGGCGGCCGCGCGAGCGCCAACTACGACGACGTTTCGAGTTGGGACGGCGCGGCGGCGCTCGTGGCGCAAGCCGTGAACGACTTCGGACGGCTCGACGTGCTGGTGAACAACGCGGGGATCCTGCGGGACCGCGTGCTGATCAACATGACCGAGGAGGACTGGGACGCGGTCGTTCGCGTGCACCTGAAGGGCCACGCGGCGACGATCCACCACGCAGCGCAACACTGGCGCGCGCGCTCGAAGGCCGGCGAGCAGGTCGCAGGGCGCATCGTCAACACGGCTTCGGAGTCCGGCTTCATCGGCATGGCCGGCCAGGCCAACTACGCGGCCGCGAAGGCCGGCATCGCGGCGCTGACGATGGTGGCCGCTCGCGAGCTGAAGCGTTACGGCGTCACGGCCAACTGCATCGCGCCGCGCGCGCGGACGCGCCTCATCACCCAAACGTTCGGCGACACCGTCATGGGCGCGCCCGCTGAGGAGGGCGCGTTCGACGAGTTCGCCCCGGAGAACGTGGCACCGCTGGTGGTCTTCCTTGCGAGCGACGCGGCGGCGCACGTGTCCGGACAGGCCTTCGTCGTCTACGGCGGCACGGTCATCCGCCAGCAGCCCTGGGCGGGCGGTGTCACCATCCAAAAGGACGGCCGCTGGTCGCACCACGAGCTGGCCGCCGAGTTCGACAAGCTCTTCGACGGCGGACCGGGCACGCTGGACTGACGAGCGTCCCGATCCATCCGGGCTAGGCTGCGTCGGCGATGGAACGCAAGTCCGGGCTGGCGAGCGAGCGCGAGGCGCTCGACGACGAGGCGCGAGCGGCGCATCACGTCGACCTGTTGCGCAAGACCGTCGAGGTCTGCTGGGAAACCGGCGGGCTCTACCGCGAAAAGCTCGAGCAGGCGGGCGTGAAGCCGGGCGACGTGAACGACCTCGGTGCGCTCGCGCGGATCCCGGTCACGACGAAGTCCGAGGCGCAAGCCGCCCGAGCCGGGCTCGGGACCTTCCCGCTCGTGGAGGCGAAGCGAATCTTCGTCTCGCCTGGACCGAACTTCTATGCCTCGCACCGGCGCGCGGACCCGCCGCCCAAGCGCGGTGAGACGCCGCTCGCGTTCGCGTTCCACGCGATGGGCTTCCGCGAGAACGACATCGTGCTCAACACCTTCAGCTATCACCTCTCGCCCGGCGGGTTCGGCCTGGAGGAGCAGCTCAACACCGCCGGGTGCGCCGTTGTGCCGGCCGGTCCGCAGAACACCGAGGTCCAGGCGGAGATCCTCGCGAAGCTGCCGGTGACCGGCTACGTCGGCACGCCGACGTTCCTGCGGATCCTGTGCGACAAGGCGACCGAGCGCGGTGAGGACCCGCGCGGCGACTGGTCGCTGGAGGTCGCGTTCGTCACCGCCGAGAAGCTGACCGAGGACGCGCGCGCGGACTTGGAGGCGCGCACCGGCGCGATGGTCCGGCAGGTATACGGCTCGGCCGACGGATTGCTGCCCGCCTACGAGTGCTGGGCGAACGCCGGCATGCACCTGCACCCCGACCAGATCTTCGAAGTGTTGGGCGACGACGGCGCGCCGGCGGACCGCGGGCAGGTCGTGGCGACGCTGCCGAACGCGAACCGCCCGCTGCTGCGCTTCGCCAACGGCGACGTCGTCGAGCTGCGCGACGATCCTTGCCCGTGCGGACGGACAGGCGCGCGCATCGCGAGCTTCGTCGGGCGGACCGATAGCGCGACGAAGGTGCGCGGCATGTTCGTCTACCCCGAGCAGGTCGGGCAGGTGATGGCGCGCTTCACCGGCGCGCCCTGGCAGGTCGTCGTCGCCCGCGCGCCCGACGGCAGCGACGACCTCGCCGTCCGAGTCGAAGCGACCGTCGACGCCGGAGCGATCGCCGGCGCGCTCAAGGACGCCATCCGGCTGCGCACGCGCGTCGAGCCGGTCGCGCCCGGCACGATCCCGTCCGGCGCGCCCCCGCTGGTCGACGAGCGATGACCGGGACCACGCCGCTCCCGCTGCCCGACGAGGACACCGCCTTCTTCTGGGAAGCGTGCGCGCGCGGCGAGCTGCACATCCTTCGCTGCCGGGACTGCCGGACCTGGATCCACTACCCGCGCGCGATCTGCCGGGCGTGCGGCGGCAGCGACCTCGCACCGGAGCCGGTGTCCGGCCGCGGCGTCGTGCACACGTTCACCGTCACCCATCGCGAGGCGCCCGGGAAGGTGGCGCCGTTCGTGGTGGCGCTGATCGAGCTGGAGGAGCAGGCCGGCCTTCGCATGGTGAGCAACGTCATCGGGATCGAGCCCGGCGACGTCGCGATCGGAATGCCGGTCGAAGTCATGTTCGAGCCGGCGGGCGAGCACGTGACGCTCCCGCTGTTCGGCCCGAGGAGCGGCGCGTGAAGACCCGCGAAGTCGCGATCGCCGGCGTCGGGCTGACCGACGTCGCGCGCGCGCTCGACGGCACGGCCGAGGCGATCGCGCTGGAAGCGTGCCGGCTCGCGCTGGCGGACGCGGGGTTGTCGCCCCAGGACGTGGACGGGCTCGCGACCTACCCCGCGACGACCGACGCCGTGCCGTGCTTCCCGGTCGCCGACGGCCTCGGCATCCCCCGGGTGCGCTGGTTCGCCGACCTCGGCGGCTGGCTGCCGGCCGCGATCGCGCCCGTCGTCGCGGCGGCCGAGGCCGTGGCGAGCGGCGCGTGCGAGACGGCGCTCGTCTGGCGAGCGGTGAAGCGTCATCGCGGGCGGCCGCCCGGCTTCGCGGCGACGCCGCGAGTCGGCGGCGACAACCAGTTCCGCGCGCCCTTCGGCGACACGATGACGAGCCAGTGGCTGGCGATGTGGGCGCGCCGCCACATGCACGAGCACGGCACGACCGAGGAGCACCTCGGCCACGTCGCCGTCACGTTCCGCGCGCACGCGGCCCTGAACGAGCGCGCGCCGCTGCGCGACCCGCTCACGATCGAGGACTACTTCTCCTCGCCGATGATCACGAGCCCGTTCCGGCTGCTCGACTGCGACTTCCCGGTCGACGGCGGCGGCGCGGTCGTCATCACGACATTGGCGCGGGCGCGCGACCTCCGGCGCGCGCCCGTCGTGTACCGCGGTGGTTGCGTCGGCACGGGCGCGCGCCCCGACTGGGACCAGTGGCCCGACCTCACGACCATGGCCGCCAAGCCGGTCGCCGACGAGCTGTGGCGCCGGACCGGCCTGGGCCCCGACGACGTGGACGTCGCGCAGCTCTACGACGGCTTCTCGTGGCTCGCGCTGTGCTGGCTCGAGGACCTCGGGTTCTGCGCCAAGGGCGAGGGCGGGCCGTTCTTCGCCGACGGCCGAGCGCGGCTCGGCGGCGCGCTGCCGGTCAACACGCACGGCGGGAGCCTCTCGGCCGGCCGCCTGCACGCGATCACGCACGTGGTCGAGGCGGTCGAGCAACTCCGTGGCGACGGCGGCGAACGGCAAGTTCCCGGCGCCGAGGTGGCGGTCGTGAGCGCGGGCGGCGGCACGATGGCCGGCGCCGCGCTCCTGACGACCGCGTGAAGGACGCGGGCCGTCGCGCGTTGAATTACCCTTGATGATCGCCGCCATGCGCAGAGCCGGATCGGGTGCCTTCTTCGCCGCGTGCGCGCTCGTCCTCGTCGCGTGCGGCGCGCGCGTGCCGCCGCTCGAGCAAGCCGGCGTCGTCGTGCCGACGGGCGGCGCCGTGCCGACCTCCGGCCCCGCGACCGGCCTGCCGACGGCCGGCCCCAGCGCGACGGCGATCCCGACGACCGGCACCGGTCCGATCCCCTTCGACCCGGTGACGCCGGCCAACTGCAAGCCGGGCAAGGGCGACGTCGGCGTGACCGACACCACGATCAAGCTCGGCCTCATCGCCTCCAAGACCGGTCCGCTGCCGGGTCAGTTCGACTCCGCGGTGGAAGCGGTCGACGCCTACTTCAAGGGCCTGAACGAGGCGGGCGGGATCTGCGGGCGGCTGGTCGACCTGGAGATCCGCGACGACGGCGGCAACGGCAACAACAACCTCCAGCTCGCCGAGTCGCTGGCGCGCGAGGAGAAGATCTTCGCCTTCGTCGGAAGCCACTCGGCGCCCGACGACTCCGGGATCGCGAAGGTTTCCAAGCGCGACCGCATCCCCGACATCGGCTTCCCGCTCACGTGGGAACGCGCGGAGAACCCGTTCACCTACGGCGTCCCGGGCATCGTGCAGAAGAACACGATCGGCGTGGGCGCCACCGGATCGAAGTACCTGAACAAGGTCAACGACATCAAGCAGATCGCGCTGTTCTGGCTCAAGGAATCCGAGGTCTCGATCCTGAACGCGTGGGCATTCGAGGCCGCGATGATGAAGGCCACGAACAACGGACTCACGGTCTGCCACGAGCAGCCGGCCGGCGTGCTCGACAACAACTACACGAACTACGTCGTGAGCATGCAGGGAAACTGCCGGCCGGAGAACGGCAACGTCGCCGTGTACTCCACGATGGAGAACAACGCGAACATCAAGCTGGCCAAGGCGATGAAGGGACAGGGTTTCAAGCCCAAGGTCTTCGCGCCGACGTTCACCTCCTACCTGCCCTCCTTCATCGAGGACGCCGAGGGCGCGACCGAGGGCGCCTACATCGCGATGCCGCAGATCCCGATCGAGCGGCTCCAGGCGCCGGAGAGCACGTGGAGCGAGGGCACCTACGAGCTGAAGCGCTACCTCGACACGCTCTATCGCTTCGTGCCGCGCCCGCACCCGCCGGGGAGCTTCGGCGGCCCCGCGTGGGCGCAGGCGGCGCTGTTCACCGAGGCGGCCGCGAGGTGCGGGCCGGACCTCACGCGCGACTGCCTGTTCCGCAAGCTCGACACGATGGGTCCGTTCTCCGATCACGGGTTCGTCGCGCCCAACGACCCCGCGTCGCACCACGTCTACACCGCCGACCTGATCGTGCAAGTCCGCGACGGCCGCTTCACCGAGATCCGGCCCAACGACCGGTCGGGCCCGAAGCTCGGCCCGGACTTCTGGGACGACAGCGAGCTGTTCGATTGGCAGAAGTACTACTGCGCCAACAAGGGCAAGTTCCCGAACACCGCGGAGAAGGACGCGCTGATCGATGCCTGCTAGCCCGCGGACGAACCGGGAGGAAACCTCCAAGCGGTGGCGTATCGAACGCCGCTCCGCATCGTTAGGACCCCTAGAGCCATGAAGAGCCGGCGTGGGCTGCTCGCGCGGGCCTCGGCCGTTGCCGGGGCGACGCTGCTGTTCCTGGTGCCTCTGGTCAACGATGCGGGCGCGCAGACCACGCCGCTTCCCCTGTACGAGACCTCCGGCGTCGGCCGGGGCATCACCGCCACCTTCGCCGTCGAACCGAGCATCTTCAACCCACTGCTCGACGCGGGGCTGCTCTATGCGCAAGCGAGCACGACCTCGCAGGGCGAGGGGCAGTCCTACGCGCTCGGCGCGCAGATGTTCCCCGGCACCTTCGCCGTCGGCGCGGCAACCGGCGAAGTTGGTTGCGACGGCATCCCGATCGCGCCGTGGGCGCAGGCGCTGTACCCGCCGACCGACTCCTGCGACAGCGACCAGGACGTCACGATCGCCGAGCCCGGCCGTCCGCCGTTCGGCATCGCCGACATGGACCCGCTGTTCGATCCCTTCCAGCCCGTCTTCGACCCCATCCGCGAGCGACTCACGATCAAGGGCGGCGAGCTGTCGGCGCACAACGGCCGGGGCCACTCCGCCGCGTTGGTGAAGACCTCACGCGTCGCGCTGCATCCCGACGCGAGCTTGCCGGCAATCGTGTCGATCGACGCGCTGACCGTCGAGTCGACCGGCGACGCTCTCGACGCCGCCGTGACGCACGTGGTGACGGTCAGGGCGACCGGTGTGGAGCTGCTCGGCGGCGTGGTCAAGGTCGATTCCGTCGTCACGCGAGCGATGACCTCCTCCGACGCAAGCAGCGCGGTCGCGGACGCACGCGTCACGTTCGGCGAAGCCAGCGTGATCGTCGACGGGACGGAGCGCCGCGCGACGATCGACAACCGCGGCATCCGCATCAACGACCCGGCGCTGTCCCGGGACCAGAACCTCTCGCTGCAGGAGTCCTTCGAGGAGGGGCTCGTCGCGGCCGGCGTCTCGATCGAGGTCTCCAGCCCGGCGGAGGTCACCGAGGACGACCGTGCGGAGGCTTCGATCGGCGGGCTCGTGCTCGGCTTCCGCGGCACGCTTCCCACCGTGCCGATTCCCGCCGAGCTTGCGCCGGCGATCGGCTCGATCCTGAGCTCGGTTCCGACGCATTGCCTCTACGAGTTCACCCCGCCGAGCGCTCCCGCCCTGCCGCTGTGCTTCGGCGCCGGCGTGCTCCCCGGGGCCGGCAGCGCCTTCCCGCTGATGATCAACATCGCGAGCGCAACCTCGTTCGCCTACGGCGCGACCGGCATGACCGGGCTCCCCCCGCTCGACCCCCCGGAGCTGTGCCCGGGCCTTCCGGCCTGTGACCTGACCGGCGTGCCGGCCCCGCCCCCGACCGTGTTCCAGCCCGGGCCCGTCCAGCTCCCACCGATTACCGACGGAATCACGAGTCCGATCGCGCCCGGTACGACCCCGGCCGGCATCTCGTCGGGCTTGCCCGCAGCCGGGATGCTCGCCGGCGGCATCGCGCTCGTCATCCTTGCCCTTGGGATGGCACTTGGGCCATCCTTAGTGCATGGAGCCCGCTAGCACGGCCCCGCACGACGTCGAAGGCAGGGCTCCCGGCGAGCCCGCCGACCCGGCGAAGGCTTCCTCCCAGCGCACGACCCCTCCGCCACTCGGCACGTTCCCGGCGCGAGCGCGCGCTCGTCTCACCGGCGCGGCCGGGCGGCCAAACCTCCCGGCGCTGCTGACGACCTACTGGCGAGCGTTCGCCGCGATCGGCGTCGCCGTGGCCGGCATCGTCTCGATCGCGCTCGGCTGGTACGGCGCTGCGCACACGAACATCATCACCGAGCAGATCCCGTACCTGATCTCCGGCGGACTGCTCGGGCTGGGGCTGCTCGTCGTCGCCGCGGTCCTCGCCGGGCAGGCGGGACAGGAGCACGAGGCCCGCGCGCTGCGCAAGGAGATCGCCGCAGCGCTCGGCGGCCGCGCCCATGCGCCTTCGGCGGACGCGGCGGGCAACGGCGCCGTCGCCACGTCCGACGTCGTGCTCGTGTTGTCCAGCGGCCGAAGCTTCCACGAGGCCGGCTGCCCGATCGTGGAGGGCAAGGACGGCGTGCGCGAGACGGCTCGGTCGAAGGCGCTGCGCGACGGGCTCGCCGTCTGCAAGCTCTGCGGACCCGACGAGTAACCTCCGAGTCCGCATGGAAGTCTTCATCAGGACGATCCTGCTCGGCATCGTCACCGGCAGCGTCTACGCGCTCGCCTCGACCGGACTCGTGCTGACCTACAAGACGTCCGGGATCTTGAACCTCGGCTACGGGGCGCTCGCCCTGTTCACCACGTTCATCCACTGGCAGCTCACGACCTGGGGCGTGCCGGTGTGGGTCGCCGCGGCGATCGTGCTGCTGGTCGTCGCGCCGCTCGTCGGGCTGACGCTCGACCGCCAGCTCTTCCGGCGGTTGGAGGGCCAGCCGCAGATCATCGGCGTCATCGCCACCGTCGGCCTGTTCGTGCTCCTGCAGGGAATCGTGATCCTCGTCTGGGGCGGCGACACGAGGTCCGTGCCGTCCCTGTTCCCGAGCGGCACGATCGGCCTGCCCGGCGGGGCGAACATCGGCACCGGCGACCTCGGCATCCTGGTCGCGGCGACGCTGGCCGCCGGGGGGCTCGGCGCGATGCTGCGCTTCACCAAGCTCGGCATCTCGTTCCGGGCGGTCGTGAACAACCGTCCGATCGCCGGGTTGATGGGGGTGAACACCGGCGCGGTTTCCTCGCTCGCCTGGGCCCTCAGCACCGCGTTCGCGGCGCTCATGGGCATCCTGCTGACGCCCGGGCTGCTGCTCGATCCCAACATCCTGCCGCCGTTCATCATCGCGTTCGTCCTCGGCGCGTCGGTGATCGGCTACCTGCGGAGCCTGCCGCTCGCCTACCTCGGCGGGCTCGGCCTCGGGATCGCGCAGGCGCTCGTGATCCAGTACTCCTCGACGCAGGGAATTCCAGGGCGGCTGAAGGACGCGCTGCCGTTCTTGATGATCGCCGGGGCGGTCCTCGTCGCGCCGCGCGCGCTGCGCAGCTCCCTCGGGGCGAGCTTCGTCGTCAAGACGCGCGAGATCGGCACCCTGATCGCGGGCCGCGCGCGGACCGCGTGGATGGGCGCCGCGTTCCTCGCGCTGGCGCTGACGCCGCTGGTGACCGCGGGATCGATCTCCTGGAAGCTCGCGCTGATCAACGGCATGACGCAGGCGATCGTGTTCCTGTCGCTGGTGGTGCTGACCGGCTACTCGGGGCAGATCTCGCTCGGACACACCGCGTTCATGGGCATCGCCACCTTCGCGATGGCGCACCTCGTCGCCGACTTCGGCTGGCCGAGCTGGGTCGCGTTCCCGCTGGGGGCGCTCGCCGCCGTGCCGGCGGGAGCGCTGATCGGCTTCGTCGCCGTGCGCCTGCAGGGCCTGTTCCTGGCCCTGATGACGCTCGCGTTCGCGTTCATGGCCGACGGGTTGTTCTTCGCCGACCGCCGCGTCTCCGGCGGCGAGGGCGGGATCCCCGTCCCGCGGCCCGAAGGCTTTGCGAGCGAAACCGGGCTGTTCTTCGTCACGCTGGCGGTCCTGACCGGCTTCACGCTGCTCGCGCTGAACCTGCGATCGGGCCGGACCGGCCGGGTGCTCGCGGGGATGCGCGACAGCGAGACCGCGTGCCGCGCGGTCGGCATCTCCGTGACGCGCTACAAGGTGATGATCTTCGGGCTGTCGGCGTTCATGGCCGGAACCGGCGCGATCCTGAACGCGATGATCCTGCAGAACGCAAACGTCCGCACCTTCATCCCCTTCTATTCGCTGATCTTCATGACGCTCGCGGTGCTCGGCGGCATCTTCCATCCCGGCGGCGCGATCGCATCGGGGCTGCTCTTCGGCTTGTTCGCCAAGTTCACCGAGACCGCGCCGATCCTCGGGCGCATCCAGCTCATCCTGTTCGGTCTCGGCGCGACGCTGGCGCTCGCGCAGAACCCCGAAGGGATGTTCGGCCAGATGCGCCTGGGCGTGCAGCGCGCGGTGCTGCTGTGGCGTCATCGCGGCGCGCGGGGCGAGCCACAGCCGGTCGGCGGGGGACAGCGATGAACGCCCTGCCGTCGGTCGAGCCCGGCCCGACGCTGGAGGCGCGGAGCATCACCGTCCGCTTCGGCGGCTTGACCGCGGTGGACGACGTCTCGCTCGTCGTGGAGCGGGGCGGCTTCGCCGGGCTCATCGGTCCCAACGGCGCCGGCAAGACCACGACCTTCAACGTGCTGAGCGGCTTCCAGCCGCCGACCTCGGGGACCGTGCTCTTCGGCGAGCGCGACGTGACCTCCATGCCGGCGTCGGCGCGCGCGCGGCTCGGCATGGGCCGCACGTTCCAGAAGCTCGAGCTGTTCGGACGCATGTCGGTGTTCGACAACCTGATGGTCGCCGCCGAGGCGGCGCACTCCCGGCTCGACGTCGTGAGCGACTTGCTGTCGCTTCCGCGACGCGGCAGCGAGGAGCGCCGCTGCGCCGCCGTCGTTCGCGAGGTCATGGCGGCGACCGACCTCGCCGGCATCGCCGAACGGCGGGCGGCCGACCTGCCCGTCGGGTTCGCGCGGCGGCTGGAGCTGGCGCGCGCGCTCTGCGCGCACCCGAGCTTGCTGCTGCTGGACGAGCCGTCGTCGGGCCTGGACAGCGAGGAGACCGCGAACTTCGGCGAGCTGCTGGTGCGGGTCAACCGCGACCAGGGAATCGGGATCCTGATCGTCGAGCACGACATGGACCTCGTCATGGAGGTCTGTCGCGACATCTATGTTCTGGACTTCGGGCGGCTGATCGCGCGCGGGTCGCCGGCGGAGATCACCGCGAGCCCGGCGGTGCGCGCCGCCTACCTCGGCGAGGAGGAGGCGTGAGACCCCTCCTGCGGCTGCGCAACGTCGAGGCGCGCTACGGACGGTTCGTCGCGCTGAAGAACGTGAGCCTGGTGGTGCCCGAGGGCGCGGTCGTGGCGCTGCTCGGGCCGAACGGCGTGGGCAAGACCACGCTGCTTCGCACGGTGTCGGGAATGCTGCCCGCGACGGCCGGCTCGATCGTCTTCGACGGCGAGCGCATCGAGTCCCTGCCCGACTACGCGATCGCGCGCCGCAGGCTCGCGCACATCCCCGAAGGCCGCGGCATCTTCCCGGCGCTTACGGTGCGCGAGAACCTGGTGATGGGCGGGTTCGACGCGGGCGCGCCCGGCGCGCGGGACGTCTTCGATCTGTTCCCCGTCCTGCAGCAACGGCTCGGGCAGCTCGCGGGAACGCTCTCGGGCGGCGAGCAGCAGATGCTGGCGCTCGCCCGGGCGATCATCAGCCGGCCGCGGCTGCTGATGGTGGACGAGCTGTCGCACGGGCTCGCGCCGGTGCTCGTCGCGCAACTGTTCGACACGCTCGGGCAGATCCGCGCTGCGGGGACGACCATCCTGCTGGTCGAGCAGTACGTGCGCTACGCGCTTCGCCTCGCCGACGTCGTCGTCGTCATGCAGAAGGGGCGCGTCGCCTTCATAGGCGAGCCCGCCGAGCTGCAGGCAGAAGGCGCCGCGGCGGCGGCCTACCTGGGGCGGACGCAAGCGCGAGCCGCGGGCGAATAGCCGCTCAGCGGATGCGCGGCTTCGGCCGTTCCTTCGACGCGAACGCGCGCTGGCCTTCGGCGAGCGACTCCTTGTTCGTCCCGAGCTTCACCCACGCGTAGGCCTGATCGAGCGCTTGGCCGCGGCCGGTCTCGCGCGAGGCCCAGATCGCGCGCAGGGTTCCCTGGATCGCCAGCGGCGGCTGCGCGGCGATCGTCTCGGCCACCCAGCGCGCGGACTCCGCAAGGTCGGCGCGCGCGACGACTTCGGAGACGAGCCCGATCTGCAGCGCGCGCGCCGCCCCCATCCGCTCGTGCGAGCCGAGCAACTGCATCCGCAGGACCTCGCCGAGCGGCATGCGCTGGGCCATGTGGATCGACTCGAACGAGGAGGTCATGCCGTAGGTGACGTGCGGGTCGAAGAACGTCGCCTCCTCGCAGGCGACGAGGACGTCGCTCTCCCCCAGCAGGTAGAACGCCCCGCCGCACGCCATCCCGTTGACGGCCGCGACGACCGGCTTCCAGAGGTCGTTGGACTTCGGGCCGATGTTCTCGCCGGGGTCGTCGAACATGAACGGGGTCGCGCCGGGCGAGCCCGAGACGCGCCGGCCGGGCTCGAACTGCTCGGTCCGATCGATGCCGGTGCAGAACGCCTTGTCGCCGGCGCCCGTCAGCACGATCGCGTTCACGTCGTCGTTCGAGCGCAGACCCCGCCAGACCTCGCGCAGCTCGCGCTGCATCGTCGAGTCGAACGCGTTGTGCACCTCGGGCCGGTTCAGCGTCACCCACGCGACCGCGTTCGCCTCTTCGTAGCCGAGCGTCTCGTAGCTCATCGCGCGCCGAGCCTACTCGTCCACCACGCGCAGGGGTTTGTAGAACGGGCGCGGCAGCGCGCCGGCTTCGAGCAGCTCCAGCTCGACGGGGACGCCGAGGCCGTCGGCCAGCACGCCTCGCACGTGCGCGCCGAGGCTCGGCCCCGGCGCGGCCGCCTCCAGCCGCAGGCGCAGGGCGCTCGTGTCGGCGGTTCGTACGATCTGGAACTCCAGCATCGGGCGCGCGACCTCCGGGATCGGCGCGAGCAGCAACTGCACGTCCATCGGGAGGACGTGCCGGGCGCCGGCGGTGACGAGGTCTTTGATCCGCCCGTCCCAGAACACGCGTGCGTGCGTCTCGCCGCACGGGCACGGGTCCCGGTCGACCCGAACGAGGTCCTCGAGGTCGTAGCGCAGGAATGCGTTGTCCTTCGTCAGCGTGGTGACCACGAGCGAGCCGCGCGTCCCGTCGGCCACGGGCTCGCCCGACGCGGGGTCGACGGCCTCGACGATCGCAAGGTCTTCGCACGCGTGCGCGCCGCGGTGGTGCTCGCACGACGAGCCGAGGAACGCGAAGCATTCGACACCGGCGCTGACGGTACGGTGCGGGGGGAGGTCGCCGGGCTCGGGCATTCCGAGGTCCGCGGCGGGGTCGAGGCCCATCTCCGTCGCGGTCTCCCAGAACGTGTGCAGCGCCGGCCCGAACATCTCGTAGCGCGTGGGCTTGATCTCTTGCCAGAGCCTGATCGCGCGCTCGGCGTCGGCCTTCGTCGCGGGCGGTCCGACTGCGACGTTCAGCGCGCCGAACGCCTCCAGCGCTCCGCCGAGCAACGCCGCTCCCCCGTTCAGCCCGCCGGGGTGCGCATGCGTGATCACCTCGCCCGGCCGGTAGCCCTGGCGGGCGAACATCCGGCCGGCGGCCTCGTACTCGACCGCCAGGTCCTGCGCCGTGAACAGGCCGATCGTCGGCCTGCCGGTGGTGCCGGTCGACGTCGACAGGCGCACGCACCGCTCGATGGGGGCGCCGCGGTACGTACCGAGCGGCGGGTGCGCCGCCTCGTCGGCGCGCAGGTCGTCCTTCGTCGTGCGGGGAACGCGCGGCAGGTCGTCCAAGCCCTTGACGTCGTCGGCTCCGAGCCCGGCGGATTGCATGCGCGCGCGCCAGAACGGCAGCGGCTCGTCGAAGACGCGAGCCACGAGGCCGCGCAACCGCTCCTCCTGAAGGGCGCGAAGCGCCGAGCGCGCGGAGGTCTGGATCGCGCTGAGCATGCGCTGCAGGGTAGCCCAAGCGCCCAGGTAGACTGGCCTTCGCACCGCCACCCAATATCGAGAGGAGCCCGATGAGCACGCCCGACTTCAAGGTCGCCGACCTTTCGCTCGCGCCGCTCGGCCGCAAGGAGATCGAGCTGGCCGAGCACGAGATGCCGGGCCTGATGGCGATGCGCGCCGAATACGGCGCGTCCAAGCCGCTCGCGGGCGCTCGCATCACGGGCTCGCTCCACATGACCGTGCAGACCGCGGTGCTCATCGAGACGCTGGTCGCGCTCGGCGCCGAGGTGCGCTGGGCAAGCTGCAACATCTTCTCCACCCAGGACGCGGCGGCCGCGGCGGTGGCGGTGGGACCGCACGGCACCGCGCAGAACCCCGCGGGCGTGCCCGTGTACGCCTGGAAGGGCGAGACGCTGGAGGAGTACTGGTGGTGCACCGAACAGGTGCTCGCCTGGCCCGACGGCGGCGGTCCCACGATGATCCTCGACGACGGGGGCGACGCGACGCTGCTCGTCCACAAGGGCGTCGAGTTCGAGAAGGCGGGCGCCGTGCCGGACCCGGCGACCGCCGGCTCGGCGGAGTTCGCGGTCGTGCTGCGCCTGCTTCAGGCATCGCTGGACCGCGACGGAAACCGCTGGACGACGATCGCCAACGGGATCAAAGGCGTCTCGGAAGAGACGACGACCGGCGTGCACCGGCTCGCCCAGATGATGGAGGCGGGCGAGCTGCTCTTCACGGCGATCAACGTCAACGACTCGGTGACGAAGTCCAAGTTCGACAACAAGTACGGCGTTCGCCATTCGCTCATCGACGGGATCAACCGCGGGACCGACGTGCTGATCGGCGGCAAGACCGCCGTCGTGTGCGGGTACGGCGACGTGGGCAAGGGCTGCGCGGAGTCGCTGCGCGGCCAGGGCGCGCACGTCTTCGTCACCGAGGTCGACCCGATCTGCGCGCTGCAGGCGGCGATGGACGGCTTCCCGGTGCGCACGCTCGGGGACGTCGTCGAGACCGCCGACATCTTCATCACCGCCACCGGCAACAAGGACATCATCACCGCCGAGCACATGGCGCGGATGAAGCACCAGGCGATCGTCGGGAACATCGGCCACTTCGACAACGAGATCGACATGGCGGGCCTCGCAGCGCGGGCCGACGTGACACGCGACACGATCAAGCCCCAGGTCGACCGATTCACCTTCGCCGACGGCCACGCCGTGCTCGTGCTCAGCGAGGGGCGGCTGCTCAACCTCGGCAACGCGACCGGCCACCCGAGCTTCGTGATGAGCACCTCGTTCACCAACCAAGTCATCGCGCAGATCGAGCTGTGGACGAACCTCGACGCGTACCCGCTGGGCGTCCACCGGCTGCCGAAGCACCTCGACGAGCGGGTCGCGCGGCTCCACCTCGATGCGCTCGGCGTGCGCCTGACCGAGCTGACCCCCGAACAAGCCGCCTACATCGGCGTCCCCGTAAACGGACCCTTCAAGCCCGATCACTACCGCTACTGAGCAGCGCCGAGGCGCGAGCGCGCGGTACGCAACCCCGAACGCCGGACCGGCTTCGAACGCCCGCGAACGAAACGGAGCCCCGAAGGGCCCCGTTTCAACGGTGCGACCGGCTTACATCACGCCGAGGCCCTGGAGCACCTCCGCGTAGTCGGCCATGCGTTCCTGGACCGCCTTGTCGGTCCCGCCGGCGTAGTACTTCACGCTGAAGTCCTGCACGATCTGAGCGCCCTCGACGATCAGCTTGCGCTGCTCGGGCTCCTCCATCAGCGCGTGCAGTTCCGCCAGATCGCCCTCGATCAGCATGAAGCCGCCGGTCCGGCCGGTCGTGGCGAAGTACTCCTTGTGAGCGTGGATACGGCCCGTCTTCGCGAGGTCCTCGAACCGTTGCACGGCCTTGCCGAAGGTCTCGAGTCCCCGCGCCTCGCGGCCCGGTATGCCGGCCCGCCAGCCGATCACGCACGCTCCGGTCGTCATCGCCAACCCCCTTCCGCTGCGCCTTCCGAACCCGTCGATCGTACGGCGGCGCCTCCGGGCGCGAAATGGTTCGCAGTGACGACGCTGCGATGGTCAGCCCGAGCGGGTCAGGCTTTACTAGGCAGTGCGGCGGTGCAGCTTCCCTGGATCAGGACCGTGCCCTTGTCGTCGGCGACCTCCAGGTCGGCCTCGATCCTGTTCTCGTCGCCTTCCTTGAACTTCCGCGTGATCGTGGCCTTCAGCACGAGGTTCGCGCCGGGGTAGAGCTGGCCCTTGAACTTCACGCCGAACTTTCGCAGGTTGCCCTGCCCGACCCAGTCGGTGACGTAGTGACCGAGCACGCCGGCGGTGAACATGCCGTGGCCGAAGACGCTCGGGTAGCCGACCTTCGTCGCAACCGTGTCGTCGTGGTGCATCGGGTTGAAGTCGCCGCTCGCGCCCGCGTAGCGGACGAAGTGCGTGCGCGTGATGTTCTCGACCTGCGGCCAGTCGGCGACGACGTCGCCCTCCTGCAGGTCCTCGAAGTACGTCTGAAGTCGCTCCATGATCGCTCCCGTCAGCTCGCGGCCTTGGCCGTCTCGACCAGCGTCATGCGGCTGACGAGGACGTCCTCGCCGCGCTGGTTCGTGAACGTGGTCTCGGACTCGACGAAGGTCATCGTGCCGCCGCGCTTGCCTTCCTTCTCCCAGATGTTGGAGATCTTCGAGCGCGTGGTCAGGACGTCCCCGTCGCGCACCTCGCCGAGGTACTCGAACTCCTGTCCCGCATGCAGCACGCGCAGCAAGTTCAGTCCCAGCTTGGCGAGCGCCTGACCCTGCGAGCCCTGCGGCGCGGGCCAGTGGCCGATCGCCATCGTGAAGGTCGGCGTCGCCGGTGCGCCCGGCTCGAAGTAGACCGGGTCCTCGTCCAGCGTCGCGCGCGCGAACTCCATGATCTTGCCGCGCTCGACCACCATCTGGGTCCCGCCCATCTCGGTCCCGATCAATGACTTGTCGATCATCGGATCCCTCCTCACGTCAAGAAGCGCAGGATACGACCGGGGCGGAAGCATCCCCAAACACGCGATGGAACCGAGCCGCCGCCTCGCGCGTCGGAGTCGGGACTGGGAGGTGGGATCCATGACACGACGCGTGTTCGCGGTGTCCGTCCTGACGGTGGCGATCGCGCTGGTCCCCGCAGCGGCGTTCGCATGCGGCGGGCTCGTCGCGCCCAACGGCGCGGTCAACCTGCTCCGGACGACGACGCTCGCCGGCTACCACGACGGCGTCGAGCACTACGTGACCTCGTTCACCTTCGGCGGCGTCAGCAGCGGCTCGTTCGGATCGCTCGTGCCGCTGCCGGGCGAGCCGACCGACGTGGTGCGGGGCGGCGACTGGACGCTCCAGCGCCTGATCAAAGAGGTGACGCCGCAGCCCAGGCGCCGGATCTCCCTCTTCGCCACCGCAGCGGGCGTCGCCGATTCGGCCGAGGTGATCCTGGAGACGAAGATCGACGCGCTCGACATCACCGTGCTGAAGGGCGGCGCGGACGAAGTAGGCGTCTGGGCCGGGCAGAACGGCTTCAAGCTCTCGCCCGACGCGCCCGAGGTGCTGGACTTCTATGCCTCGCGCAGTCCCTACTTCATGGCGGCGAAGTTCGACGCCGGACGAGCCGCGGAGCTTGGCCAGGGCGCCGGCGACGGCACGCCGGTGCACATCACGATCCCGACCGGCAACCCGTGGGTGCCGCTGCGCATCCTCGCGCTCGGCAAGGGCTCGGCGGCGCCGGTCCAGGCGGACCTGTTCCTGCTCACCGACGTCGAGCCCGCGACGCTCCCCGCGCCGAAGGGAACGAGCACGCTCGGGTTGCCGCAGGCGCCGGGACTGACGCTCGCGCGATCCGAGCAGGCCAGCGACTCGTTGATCGAGGACCTCCGCTCGGACAAGGGCATGGATTGGATCCCTGAAACAGGGATGTGGCTGTCCTACGTCAAGATCGACGCGCGTGCGCGCGACGTCACCTACGACCTCGCGATCGACGCGAGCGGACGCGGCGAGCCGTCCTGGATCGCCGCCGGCCTGCGCGGGCTCCAGCCCGCCGACATCGGTCCGGTCAACGGCTTCATGCTCGGCTCGCTGCTGGGCGCCCTGCTGATCGCCGTCGTCTTCAGCGCCCGCCGCATCCGCAGCCACCCCGCCGGGCTCTGACTCCGGTGGCGTCTCTGAGTTGAACGACGCGCCGCTCCCGCACGAGGATGGTCCGAGCACATCGGCAGACGGGAGCGGCGCGTGGCTATCGAGGTTCGCAAGGACGGCGGCATCACCACGATCACGATCAACCGGCCGGAGCGCCGCAACGCGCTCGACCTCGAGCACTTTCAAGCCCTTGCCGAAGCCTGGGTCGGTTTCCGCGACGACGACGACGCGCGCGTCGCGATCATCACCGGGACCGGGAAGGACTTCACGGTGGGCGCCGACCTGAAGTCCTTCGTGCCGGCGATCGCCGGCGAGACCGAGCGCATCGCGGCCGAGCGCGCCGAAGGCAAGGTCAACCCCGCCGAGGCCGGCCTGATCGCCGTGCTGCGCGAGTTCGAGCTGTGGAAGCCGGTCGTCGCCGCGGTCAACGGCACGTGCGTCGCCGGCGGGATGGAGATGCTGCTCGGCACCGACATCCGCATCGCCTCGACGCAGGCGAGCTTCGGCATCTTCGAGCCCAAGCGCGGGCTGTTCCCCGGCGGCGGGACGACCGTGCGGCTCCCCCGTCAGATCCCCTTCCCGTGGGCGATGGAGGTGCTGCTCGTCGGCGACGCGGTCGACGCCCAGACCGCGCTGCGCATGGGAATCGTGAACGCCGTGGTCGAGCCGGACGCGCTGCTCGACACCGCGGCCGAGTGGGCCCGCAAGATCATGCGCAACGCGCCGCTCGCGATCGAGGCCACCAAGCGGTCGGTCATGACCGGACTGGGCCTGCCGTTGAAGGAAGCCTTCGATCAGGAGCTGATGCACGCCGCGCAGGTCTTCATGACCGAGGACGCCAAGGAAGGCCCTCGCGCGTTCGCCGAGAAGCGCGACCCGGTGTGGCAGCGGCGATGAGCCCGCTCCCGGACCGGTCCGAGATCCGGTTCGTCGACCCGGCGTGGGCGGCGCGGCGGCGCACGTTCATCGGCGAGCGGCGACGGCTCAACTACGCGACCTTCGTCGACCGGCTCGCCGCGCTCTACGGCGAGCGCACGGCATTCCTGCTCGACGAGCCGCTCGACTACCCCGGATTCAGCGGACAGGTCATGTCCTACCGGGACGTCGCCGCGATGGTGAACCGGGTCGCGGGCGGCCTGCGCGCGCAAGGCGTGCAGCGCGGCGACCGCGTGGGGCTCATCACGCTCAACAAGATCGAGATGGCCTTCGCCAACTTCGCCTGCGGCAAGCTCGGCGCGATCCCGGTCCCGATGAACTTCATGCTCACGCCGACCGAGATCGAGTTCGTGGCGCAACGCGCCGGCATCGAGACGCTCCTGGTCGACCCGTTCGTCTACGAGGGCACGATCAAGGATCCGTCCGCGGTGCCGAGCGTCAAGCGCTGGGTCATGATCGGCGCGGAGGCGCCGGCGGGCGTGGCCTCCCTGGCCGGGCTGATGCGCGACGCGCCCGCTTACGTCGACCCGGTCGAACCGCCGTCCATGCGCGAGACCGCGCTGCTGTTCTTCACCTCGGGGACGACGGGGTTCCCCAAGGGCGCGATGCTCACCCACGAGGCCACGATGGTCGGTCTGCACGCGCACGCGCGGCTCTCCAGCCTCAGCCCCCGGCTGCAAAGGCGCCTGACGCTGCTCGTGATGCCGGTCGCGCACGCGGCCGGCTACGCCACGATGATGCTGAACCTCGGCCTCGGCACGCCGTGCGCCTTTCTGTCGAGCTTCGACACCGCCGCCATCTTCGAAGCGGTCGAGCGAATCCGCCCGACGGTGTTCGCCGGGACCCCGGCGATGTACCGGATGCTGCTCGGCGCAGGGGCGCGCGACGTGGACTGGTCCTCGATCCGGATCTTCGGCGGCGGCGCCGACGTGTTCGACGATGAACTCGTGCGCACCGTGCGCGAGCTGGCGGCGCGGCCCGGTCCGATCGGACGACGGCGCCTGCCCTGGTTCATCCGCGGCTACGGCATGGCGGAGGCAAACAGCTACCTCGCGCAGACCCCGCCGTTCGAAGCCGGCGACGCCTGCTGCGGCTGGGTCATGCCGCCGGTGAAGTTCCGAATCGTGGACGAGGACGGGCGCGACGTGCCGCGCGGGACGGCGGGCGAGCTGCTCGTCAAGGGACCGAACGTCACGACCGGTTACTGGAACGACCCCGAGGCGACGGCCGAGGCGATCGACGCAGAGGGCTGGTTCCACACCGGGGACGTGCTCCGCCAGGGCAAGTGGCGAATGCTGTACTTCGTCGGTCGCTCGGGCGACATCATCAAGTCGGGCGGCTACAAGATCAGCGCCAACGAGATCGACCAGGCGCTCATGCGCCACCCCGACGTGGAGATGAGCGCGACCGTCGGCATCCCGCACGCGGTCAAGGGCGAGCGCCCGTTCAGCGCCGTGAAGCTGCGCGCGGGATGCGCGACGACGGCCGAGGACGTGCTGGCCTTCGCGCGCGAGCGGCTCGCCCGCTACAAGTGCCCGCGCGCGATCGTCGCGGTGCCCGACATCCCGATGACGTTCTCGATGAAGCCCAAGCGCATCGCCGTGCGCGAGCACCTGCTGCGCGAGCTGCCGGCCGACATTCGCGAAGGATGATCGAGCTGCCGCGCGATCGCACCGCGATGTGCGTGGTCGAGATGCAGAACGACCTCGTCTCGCCCGAGCTACTGGAGGCGCGCGGGCTCCGCGGCGCGCTCGCGCGCGCCGTGCACGCGCGCAGGGTCCTCGACAAGCTGCCGCCCGTGCTCGAGGCGTGCCGGGCGCGCGGCGTGCCGGTGCTCTACCTCACCAAGGAGCGCGACCCGGCGCTGCCCCAGCCGGACTTCCCGCCGATCTACGGCAGCGGCGGGGCAGACCCGATCCTGGTGCGCGGGTCGCGCGGCGCCGCCGTGGTCGACGCGCTCGCCCCGGCGGACGGCGACCTCGTGCTGGCGCGCGCCACCTCGCTGGACCCGTCCTACGGCAGCGAACTGTGGAGCGTGCTGCGGCGGCTCGGGACGACGACGCTGATCGTCGCGGGGATCTCCACGACGATCGCGGTCGAGGGCCTGGTACGCGCCGCCGCCAACCGCGCCTACCGCGTCGCCGTCGTCGAGGATTGTTGCGCGAGCGTTCCGGAGGAGTGGCACGACTTCAGCGCGCGGAACGTCCTTCCCCTCCTGGCCGACGTCGTCAGGGCGATCGACGTGGCTCGGGCGCTCGCCTGAGCCGGGCCGAGCGGAGGCACCCTTGACGCCCGGGGCGAAAAGTGTAGAGTTGCACTCAACACTGACGCTCGTGTCACCTAGGGGGTGGGCCATGCGTGTGATGGCGTTCGACGACTTCCTCGAGCAGGTAGACGGATCTGAAGGCGGCTCCCGATCGCCCGACTGGAACACGCTCGTCCAGCAGGGCCGGGCCGCCAGGCAGGCCGCCGACGGCGGACGGTGGCGAATCGGCGAGCTGGCCTCCACGATCGAGCGCCGCTACGCCTCCGGCGCGCTCAAGCGCTTCGCCGACGAGATCGGCGAGTCCCTGGGGAGCGTCCGCCGCTTCCGGTGGGTCTTCGAGAGCTACGACGCGGCCGCGCGCATCCGCTTCCGCGACCTCGCCTTCTCGCACTTCCAGGCCGTCGCCGCGCTCTCGGACCGGCTGGCGTGGCTCGAGCGAGCGCAGCGGATGGGCTGGAGCGTCGACCACTTGACCGTGCAGTCCCGGCGAGCGGGCATCGCCGGCGGCGCGGCGCGCATGACCGCGCTCCGCCGGCCGATCGACTCCGCGGCGCGCAGCCTCGCCCGCCTGACCGAGTCGGTCGTGTCCGAGCCTCTTCCCACGGCCGAGCGCACCACGCTGCTCGGCGCCGTGGACGAGCTGGCCGCCCACCTCGAGACCCTGCGGGCCGAGCTGAAGAAGCGCCGCCGCCCGAAGCTTCGCCGCGTCTGAGCCGGGCGTTCGTCCACGGGCGGATCTCAGGATTTGACCTCGATAGAAGCCTCGGTCACTCGCACGTTTCGGTCCACGCGACACCAATTACATGTGGCCCTGGCCCAGACAAGTCGTAGATGGTGCCGTTGATCCCCATCCGCAGACTCTCGGCTCCCACTCGACACAACTTGCGTATCTCCGCGTTGGCCGAGCGATCTACCGTCGCGGCGAAGATGGGCTTCCATCCAGAGACGTTGCGCGCCTACTAGATCAAGCAGTTCGAGATCGACAACGGCAAGGCGCCAGGGTTGACGACCGACGAGCAAGCACGCCTGAAGCAGCTCGAGCAGGCGGCAGTCTGTTGAACCAGTCGACGCATTCGAGGGTCCCGAACTCGACATAGTCGAGGTTGCGCAACGCCCGCGGTGATGGATCAACTCGGTCTTGTAGAGCCCGATGATCGTCTCGGCCAGCGCGTTGTCAGCACGATCCCGGCCGTTCCTTCGCACGAATCCGGCAGAGCCCCCCTCACCCCTCATCCGGCAGAGATGTCCGGCACTCGGTCGGCGCCGGACGGCAGCCCAGAAAGTCCCGCAGGTATTCCACTCGACTCTCAGTTTGACTCGTCGAGGCCACCGCTTCCCCGTCCTCCGTTACCGTCCCGATCACGACATCGGACGGAATCTCGCAGCCGAAGCCTGCGTTACGTTCGGCGATCCTTCTGCCATCGACGTCAACCGGGCGGCGAGAAGCAAGGATCTCGTGGCGTCGGCCCCCGAGCGACTACCACAGGTACCAGAAGTTGACGTCCTCGACCTCCATCGTCGGACACTCGGCCACGTAGCGCTCCCTGACATAGTCCTCGAACCTCTGCCCATTGCCGTCCTCGATGGACAGCAGACGCTCCACCGCGAGCCGTCCCGCAGCGAGCGCGTCCTCGTTCGTGCTGGGCGGTGCCGACGTACATGCAGAACCAGCGATCACCAGGACCGCGATCAGTACGCGCCAACGCGTGAGGGCTCCTGTCACCGTCGAATCATCCTAGTACTCAAACGTCACACTGCTTGTGTAGAATCGAGGGCGTGAAGGAGTCCTTGTACACATTCCTGGGGGTACTTGAGCTAGCGTCTGTTCCGTTGGCGCTGACGTTCATGGTTTTCATGCTGCGCTCAACAACCCGACGGGGCATCCAACTCGCGGCTGCGGCATCCACGGCGCTGATCCTCATCGCCGTTCTCTTTCTCGTGGTTCCATCCTTCTCGGTCGCGTGCCCCTCAGTGCTGGAGGCTCTCTGGTCCGGCTTCCCTAGCCCGCACGATCCGCATGCGCCATGTAAGACGCATCTCGGAGCGCGCAGAGGGTTCGTTAACGGCCTGTGGCTCAACGGAGTGATTGTAGGAGTGCTTTCGTGGAGAGCTCATCGACGCGCATCCGGGCGCGAGCAGCCCGCGATGGGGGGAAGCTAGGTCTGATCGGTTCGCCGCGTCTTAAGAAGCAGCTTTGAGAAGCAGCTACGGAACCGTCGCACCTGGTGGACGATCTCGGGTTGGCAGTCCCCCGACGAGGCGTAGTCCCAGCGTCCATCCTCCAGTTTCATCGTCACGACGTTCAGCTCAAGGCCCGAGCCCGCGACGTAGGTGACCTCGTCGGGTGCTCGGGCCGCCACCCGGTAGCCGGTCTTGAATACCGGCTCCACGCCTTCCTGCGTGGCCAGGAACTCCGCCAGCGCACGGGCGGCGGGGTCGTCCTCGCGCTCCGCGCCTCCCGGTTCATCAAGGAGCGAGGACGCAAACGTGACCCGGTTGCTCATGCAACCAAGCGTGATGGACTCGCCTCCGGCGTCCGAGCCCTCGGGAGTACGCGCGGTCGCTGCGCAGCCGGTTAGCAGGCCGACGAGAGCGACGAGCGCTAGACAGGGTCTTTGCCATGACGTTCGCTTCCCCTCCTTGCGCCGAACTCCTTCCTGTATGCAGGTTTCTCCACACGTTTCTGCTACTCTGCGCAAGTCTCGGACCACTGCACCCCTGCAACATGTGCTCCCGGGCCGTGAACGAGGCTCGATGCTTCTCCTGAGAGAGTCACCCTCAAGCTTCGGATCCCCGCGCGGCACCTGCTCTCCAAAAGTGCCAGGGCCCTGAGACTTACGAGTCGCAACTCGAACGTAAGGAATCTCCGTTCATCGACTTCGAGGACGAGGGGAAAGTTCAGCGTTGTTCCTCTCTTGGCTCGGGCTGCATCCTCCGGATTCCAATTTGCTGCTCCGACGCAGCCAAGCTGGCAATCGCTGTGACCGATAAACCGAGCCTCCACAAGAGAGTCAACGTTCGCAGGCTCGATGGCCTCGATGGTCACGGGCCTATCGCTTCCATTCGCGATTTCGGCCGACACGATCACCCGCAGCTCCGTGCCTTCGATGTCAGCAGGAGCCCAGACGCTTGTGAGAAGCAGTCTTTCGGAGGCAGCGGCAGCACTCGGGCTCTCGGTTGAGACTCCCACCTCGTCCGAGGCCTTGCAGGTCGCTAGCGTGCAGACGAGCACTATCCATGCCGCTATCCGCGTGGTCACGAATTATTCTTCCAGCAATAGTCTGAGCCCTGGGAACTGTCTGGGAACCACCCATCGGCAAACTTACAAGAGAGGTTCTCTTCCTTCCAGCCGGTACCCATGTCATACAGGTAGAGCTTTCCCTTATCCGTACCAAAGCCAGAGCGCGGCTGATCAGTGAACTCGAGCTTTCTGTACGTGTACGTATTGGTGGCCTTGGTGGTGTCCTCCACCTCCATCCCAGCGCTGAACGTCGCGCTCCCATAGGATTCCGGGAAGTTTACGGAGACCTGGGCACCATTGAACCACACGTGCGAGTCGAGCAACGATCGTTCACGGGATGTGCCCGGCACGTAGTCGACCCAACTCCCGAAGTTGCCAGCCTCGATGAGGCTCGGCCTCTTCTTGTAGTTGTACATCACGGACGATTGACCCCACAGGGCACCGCCGTCGCGGGACTTGACCACAACCTCCTCGTCCGACACATAGGAAC
>DASWJS010000027.1:0-149892 GCA_036397035.1 Actinomycetota bacterium
GATGACCCAGAACTGGGACGTGCTCCCCGAGGCCCGCACCGGCATCCTCACCGACACCACGATCCCGATCGAGCGCGGCATCCTTCCCGGCGCCACGGCCGCGATGGACCCCGCGCCGCAGGCCACCTTCGAGGTCGTCGCGCGGATGACCAACGCCACGCCGGGCACGATCTGGGACGTGTGGCTCGCCGACGCCGCGGGGAATGCCATCGCCTCGGTCTCGATCCCTACGACGCCGGCGTTCTCCCTGCGGTCGGCGACCTTCCCGTGGCCCTCGGCCGACACCGAGTTGGCAGCGATCAACGTCGTACGCTTCACCGGCGCCGGCGGCATCATCGACATCAAGAAAGCGACCCTTCGCCTCGTCCAGTCCGGCACGATCGCAAAGACGCAAGCGCGCTTTCCCCTCGGGGCCCGAACCGAGGCCATCACCTCCTCCTCCTGGACCGACCTTTCAGACGGGGCCAGCTACCTCTACCCGGCCGACTACCAGGAGGACGGAACGGGTCCCTATCACGCGGCATTCGACCCGGCCCCTTCGGTCAAGCTCCGCGCATCGGGCACCCCCTGCGGGCTGCAGGTGCGCCTGGTCAAGGCGATCATCGACGCCAACGGCGAAGAGACCGGGATCGCCGCGGTGGCGAACTCCGAGATCGAGCTGACGAACACCGGCGGCTCGGTCACCTCCTCCGCGTTCTCGCTCGTCAAGGGAGGCGTCTACCGCCCGCAGGTCAGAAAGGTCTCCTGCTCCGGAGCCGCCCCCACCGGCACCATCACCTCGATCGACCTTGAGCTGTCACAGTCCAGCAGCCATCCCGACGGGATCGCCCGCACCGTCGGCTACTACCCCTCGCTCTCTGACGGCGTGGACGTCGACCTCACGAACCAGAACGTCCCGCTGAACTTCCGCTTCCGCGCCCCGGAGCGAAACGTGCCGAAGGCAACCGGGGCCTGGGCCGTCTCGGCCAAGCGCGTCACCGGCACCGGAAGCTATTCGGTCGGCCTCTACAACCACACGCGGGCTTCCCAGGTCGCGCTGTCCGCCCCGATCCTTGACTACACCATCGGGGGATCTGCCCCGTTCGACTTCGAGGTCGCCGAGGTCGATTCGCTCCCGGCCGCGGGCGACGAGCTGGACACCGTGGTCAGCCCCGCCGCCGGCACGACCGTCCATGCGTGGAGCTCTTACCTGCAGGTGAACTATCGCCTGGCCGACCTCGACGCCCCGGTCCTGACGGTGCCCTTCTCGGCCACGCAAACCCATATCTCCCCGGGCGTGAGCCCGGGGGCGCAGGACTCGGTCACCTTCTCCGCGACCCTGTGGGACTTCTCGGCCTTCGACTGGGACGTCGAGGTCCGCAGCGCCTCCGGCTCGCTCGTCGCGACGGGCTCCGGCACCGCGGCTGCGCAGACCGCCGCGGCGATCTCCTGGACCTGGGACGGCAAGGACGGCTCGGGCGCCGTCGTCCCCGACGCCACCTACACCGCGCGTCTTATCGCGACCGATCTGCCGGGCAACGTCAACGACGCCGCGACCAAGACCGTCGTGGTCGACACCGTCGCGCCGGTCGTGACGGGCTTCGCCTCCAATGTCGCCCGCTTCGGGCCGAACTCTTCTCCGAACGCCGCGACGTTCTCCGCCAGCGTGAACGAACAGGTCGCCTGGTCCCTTTCGATCGCCAAGGGCGCCTGGTCGAGCACCTTCACCGGCTCGGCGAACGCCACGAGCCCGGTCTCCAAGGTCTGGAACGCAAGTCCGAACGGCGGCGACGGCACCTACACCGCGACGCTGACCTCGACCGACCTCGCGGGCAACCCGACGATCAAGACCGCGAGCGTGATCTACGACGCCACCGGACCGACGATTGTCGGTTTCCAGGCATACAACAACCCCGCCTTCAGCCCCAACGGCGACGGGGTGAAGGACACAACGAGCATCGGCGGCTCGGTCAGCGATCCGTGGACGCCGATCTCTTGGAGCCTCGCCATCAAGCAAGGCACCACGACGATCAGGACCGCGACGGGAACCGGCAACGCCGATTTCGTTTGGGACGGGACGAACGCGCTCGGCTCCGTCGTCGCCGACGGCTCCTACACCGCGATCCTGACGGCGGTGGACGCCGGCAACAACGCGACCGTCTCGGCGCCCGTGACGATCATCGTCGATACGCTCGCCCCTTCGATCGAGCCGGCATCGATCTGGCCCCCGGCGGGTCTGAACACCGTTTACACATCGCAGTTGCTCAGCGCGGCGGTCGCCGACGAGCGCTCCGGACTCTCGTCGGTCCTGACCTTCAACCTCGGCGACGTCACCGACCAGGCGAGCGCCTCGACCACCGCCTACAATGCGACCCTCTCCGGCGGGCTCATGCGGCGGGCAGGGGTCCCGCTCACACTCGGCCACCAGTACGTGCTTGAGGCTGTCGCGAGAGACAACGCAGGCAACGAAACGGCCGTGGAGCAGCCGGGCCCATTCCTTGCGATCACGCATACGCCGACCGCCCCAACCGCCGAGATCCCCGTCACGGCCTGCACGGTGTCCTCGCAAATCAACGTCGCCACACAGACCCGGGACGTGACCTGCCCCGACGTGCCGATCGCTGTCGCCTCGACCGCCGTCGGCGCCTCGGGAACGATCCACGGCGAGGCGCCCTCCTACCTGAGCCTCGACGTGCCGCTCGCGCCCGCGGTGCTTTTCACCTCGATCGCAGGGATCGAGCAGACCAAGCCCGCCTACCCGGCCGGGACAGTGAGCGTCACGTCCCTTCGCTACGACTTGCCGGAGCCGACCGTATCGAGTTTCGTCGCCCCGGTCGACGGCAAGACCTACGTCTACGGCACATTGCAATCGACTGTCCCAGCAACGTGGAGCACCGCGAGCATCCGCATGGCACCGAGCGCCACGACGGCTCGTACGATCACCTGCACCACTCCCTCGGCTTCGGTGCCATGCTCGCCCGACGCGCTGCACCACCGTTACCTCGTCACGCTCGACGAGGGCGTCAACCTCGACGCGACCATTGCCGAGCACGAGGCGACCTACGCGGTAGAAGTGCTGGACCCCTCGGAGTCGCTGCCCGGTTACGTCGGGGCGGTGCCGCCAGAAGTGAAGACGCCGTTGTCCGGCGACGAAGACGCCGCCGATCTCGCGCTCGATTTTGACTTCGCTCCGGACCACGACGACATGGTTCCTTACTGGGCGATCTACGATGATCTCATCCCAAAGTCCGCCTACATGGAGCCGGACATACTCCCTGAGTCGCCAGCCGGAATCCAATGCCGGTGGGCAGATCGCAAGAAGACGGACTTTGCTGGCGCAGGCAAGAACCTTGTGCTCGTCTACCTGCAGCCTAGCGATGGCATCGATGAACACTGGGACCAGCCGAGGGAGTGCAGCGATGGCACGTTCCGAGCGTCGGTGCTGCACCGCATGTATCAGAACTTCGGAACCTGGCACCGCCACGCTCTCCCCGAGGCGGGCCTCGCGAACCAACGATGGAAGGTGAAAGAGCGAACGTTCACGAACACGTACACGAACTCAGACTCAAAGACCTTCACCGGTGCGGTGTTCATCAGAACCGATGCGAACATGGATCGAGAATGGTGGGATTGCCAGGATGGCCGCGAGAAGTGGTACAGCGTTCGTCGCGTGCTGCGCGACCACGGTCTCGGCACACGCCAGTTCAACTACCTCGTCATCCTAAACTCGCAGATGGGCCGGTATCCGTCCTCAGACGTTTGCGACGAGGATGTCAGGAGCGAGGCGGGCGGAAGAGCCGGCTTCAACACTGCGAACAAGCCTCCGGACTCACGAGGGCCGCGGGCTGTCGGGTACGTCCTGCAACGTGTATGGCATCCGGTGGAAGGGACAGAGGGAACCTACACGAATATCGCCTTCCCCTGTGCGAACGTCCATGGCGGCGCTGGAGCCGCGCATGAGATTGCTCACATTCTGGGCGCCGTTCCGGAGCACAACGACGGCTACACAGAAACTGATCCGACATCGGCGCCATTCCGTTTCCACATGCCCGAAGATGTGGTGGACGACCTGCTCTCAGCATGGATCGCGCGGGCCTTCACGAACAAGACGAGCGCTTCAAGCGCGGGCGAGTATGCTTACCTAAATCACGACCTCGGAAGCAACAACTACCGGAGAAGGATTGTGACCAGCAAAGACCGGGCGGCCTACTGGACCGATGGATACGGGGGCAATCATTACTGGTATTGCTGAGAGATCGTCCGAACGAGGTCCGCTTGGTCGATGCTTCTTGCTGACCGCGCTCACCGGCATGCTTTCGTTGCTTGCCACAACGCCAGCCGAGGCGCGCCAAGATCCGCAACCCGAAGCCCGCATGCGTACCGAGTCCTCAGGACAGCTTGACAACGATCCGCTGGGCTGCTGGCCATACATCGCTGGCGAAGACTCGATCTGCGCCGATGCCTTTACGTGGTCCCCGCCGATCGAGTTTGCGGCAGTCAGGCAAGGGGACGTTCTTCGCTTCCGAATCCTCTATGAGGAGGCGCCTAAGCTCGTCAGTCTCCGGATCAACCAGATCGTCAAGAGAGACGACTTCGACCGTTCGGAGTGCTTCGCAAAGGGCTTCGGCCCTCAGCCGTGCTACAAGGTCGAGCCGCGTCGACTTGACCCGATCGAACGCCTCGATCCCTCAACTCGAACCACCTGGAGAGTCGACCTGCCGCCAGGCAAGTACGAGCTGGTGCTTGGAGCGAGCTGGGAGTACTTCCAGACGAACGACGGCAAGCCCGTTCGGGCGCCAAAGGAAGCGGTTTGGGAGTTCGGGATCGAAGTCGGCGCCGCGTTGCCTACGACAGGTCTCGGCGACCGCTCCTTGCTCGGGGCCGGCCTCCTGCTCGTAGCGGCCCTCAGCGTTCTGGCGCTCAGGCGCGCGAAGCTCTCAGTTTGAGGCTGTTACATTGACTCTCGCGGCGAGCAAGCGGCGGCTGAAAATCGCATGCCTCCTCCTTGCGTGCTTGACGGAGTTCGAGTCCTGCTGTCCGGCGAGGGCACGGCCTACATGGGACGGCCGACCGGCGGGGGAACTCCCACCGAGGGAGCGGATCCCCAGACCTACCCTGTGGCACCGCGGGGCTGGGGATCTGGACTAAAGATCCACGCCAGGTGGACCGGGACAGATAACTAGAGCGTCTACCGCTAGCGGCTCGCGCGGAGCCGTTCGGCGACGCTCGCCACGACCAGGCCCGGCCCGGCCTCCGCGCAGATCGCTTCGATTCGCCCGAGCTGCTCGGGCCCGAAGCGGTCCCCGCCGGCGACGACGAAGGCCCACAGCCGGCCCTCCATCGCCACCGGGGCGACGACGAGCGCCGCGCTGCGCGAGCCGGCGACGCCGCCCAGCATCGATCGGGCGGCGTCGGTTGAGTCGAACAGGGTCACCTCCGTACGGTCCCGCAGTCCGCGCACGAGCGGGTGGTCGTCGTGGACCGTCATGCCCCGTTCGGTCGGGCTGAGGTCGCTCGAGCCGGCGACGAAGAACTCCTCGCCCGACCGCACGTAAACCGCGACGACGCGCACGCCCGGGACCTGCTGGACCTCCTCCACGACGGCCGACGACATCCGAGCGGCGTCGCCGAGCGACGGGATCTCGTCGAGCAGCTCGTCGACGACGGCGACCGCGCGCGCCGCTCGCTGGAGACGGTCCAGCAACGGCGGCGGGCCGGGCTCCTCGGCCACGATCGCCGGAGGTTCGTCGGCCTGGCGCCGCCGCCGCCATCGGGGGGACGGCGCGTCGGGATCCGCGTACGGGTCGACCGGGATGGCGGGCGGCTCCGGCGCCCGAACGGCGCGCGCCGGCTGCGTCGCGGGCGCGACGGCGGCGGGCGACTCGGGCGAGGTCGCCTCCGCGCGCTCGGCCGGCGCGGCCCGGTGCGCCCCCGGCGCGGCCGGCTCCGCGGGCGCGGGGGGTTGCGGGAGCGACGCGCGCGCGAGGTCGATGGCGTCGCGGATGTCCCCCAGCGAGAAAGGGCGCTCGACGAAGGGACACGGTGGGTCCTCGGGACCGGGCCCGTCGCCGACCACGACGAGCGCAAGCGTCAGACCGCGCTCGCGCAGCTCGCGGACGGTCCGGACGCCCTCCCCCACGGTTCCCAGGCCGACGATGCCCGCGTTCGCGCCCTCGGCGCGCTCGAACAGGGCCTCGGGGCCGTCGACGTCGACGATGTCCCAGTCGCCGATCATGCCGAGCGCGACCGAGAGCGACGGGTCCGTGGTGAGGGCGACGACGCGCACGTCTAGCGGGGGGTGGTGAACGCGCGGAAGATCTGGATGGCCGAGGGACCCAGCAGGACCACGAACAGCGACGGGAAGATGCAGAACAGCAGCGGGAAGACGATCTTGACCGGCACCTTCTGCGCCGCCTCCTCCGCGCGCTGCCGGCGCTTGATGCGCATCTCCGCGGCCTGCACGTGGAGCACCTTGGCGATCGAGATACCGAAGATGTCCGCCTGGATCATCGCCAGGACGAAGGACTTCAGCTCGGTCACCGTCGAGCGCTCGCCGAGGTCGCGCAGCGCCTCGGACCGGTTCTTGCCGATCTGCATCTCCTGCAGGACCCGGTACAGCTCCTCGCCGAGCGGGCCGCCCGCCTGGCGCGAGACGCGCGTCACGGCGGCGTCGAAGCCGAGGCCCGCCTCGACGGTGATCGAGAGCAGGTCGAGCGCGTCCGGCAGGGCCTTCTGGATGGCCTTCTGGCGCCTGCCCGAACGCGAGCGCAGGATCCATTCCGGGATGTAGTAGCCGACGAACGTTCCGATGACGATGATGAGCAACGACTGCACCGCGCTCACGTCGATCAGCAGCGACCAGACGAGGGAGGCCACGCCGAGCACCACGGCCACCAGGAACTTCATCGCGAGCACGCGCTCGGCGTCCCAGCCCGGGGGGCTTCCCGCGTAGACCAGTTCCTTCTGGAGCCGTTCCACGACGCTGGCCGGCGTGAAGCGGCCCGCCATGCGACCGGCGCGCAGCATGCCCGGGACAAGGACGCGGCGCAGGAACGGGACGGCCAGCTCGCGCTGCCGGATGTCTCGCGGGTGCAGCTCGATCGTGCGCACCGATCGCAGCGACTTGAAGACGGCCTGGCGCTCCAGCACGAAGTCGCCGAGGACGAAGGCGACGAGGAACACCGCCAGGAACAGACCCAAGACGCCGAGCAAAGCCATTGCCTACACCTCGATCTTGATGATCTTGCGCATCCAGAACGCTCCCACGACGATCAGCGCGAGCGCGAAGACGATCATGATGCGTCCGACGGTTCCTTCGTACAGCGTGGTCAACCAGCCCGGGTTGACGACCGACAGGTACCCCACCAGGACGAACGGCAGCGCGGTCAGGATGACCGCCGAGAGCCGTCCTTCGGCGGACAGCACCTTGATCTGCCGGCGGACCATCTCGCGCTCGCGAAGCGTCGCGGCGACCGTCGTGAGGAGCTGCGCGAGGTTGCCGCCGACCTGTCGCTGGATGTTGATCGCAAGGACGACCCAGCGGAAGTCCTCGCCGCCGACGCGGTCTGCCATCGTCTCCAACGCTTCCTCGATCGGCATGCCGAGCCGCGCCTCCGCGAGCACCCGCTGGAACTCGCTCGAGGTCGGCGGGATGGCTTCCTTGGCGACGGTGTCGAGCGCCTGAACGAACCCGTACCCCGCTTGCATGGACCCCGCCAGCAGTTGCAGCGTGTCGGGGAGCTGCGACAGGAACAGCGACTGCCGCTTGGTGAGCCTCGCGACGAGGACGACTCGCGGGCCGGCAAGCCCGACGACCGCGAGCATCAGCGCGAGGATCCAGCTTCGCAGCAGCACGCCGCCGATCAGCGCGCCGAGGACGGTGCCGCCCACTTGGAACAGCAGGAACTCCGTCGAGCGCAGCGGCCAGCCGGCCTGGTCGAGCTTGCGCTGCATCTCCTCGTCGAACTGCTTGGAGCGGGGTAGATGCTCGGCGAACTCCACGGCGCGGCGCCCGAGCGCCGAGGAACCGAAGAACGCGGAGCGTGCGGACTCCCGGCGCTTCTCCTTGTCCTTGCCCGAGCGCGTGTACAGGCGCAGGCCTCGCTGGAGCAACTGCTCGGCCTGCTTGCCGGCGGGTCGCCAGATGATCATGCCGAGGAACAGCGCGACCGCCAGGAAGGTCCCGAGGATGCCGACGAGCAGCCCCACCCGGTTCCCGAACACGCCGGCAAAGGGCGTCGACGGCTTCTCGTCGACCGGCGCCGACACGTCGGCACGGCGGTTCGACACGGCGCTCGCGTCGCTGCCCGTGATGCCCCCGACGGTCACCTCGACGGCGATGCTGAGGTCGGCCGGCTCGGTCGCGGTCGCGTTGTAGCTCAGCAGGTACTGCGACGAGATCGACTGCGCGACGCCCCGGAAGGCGGTCCGCAACGCAGCCGTGTCGTCGACGGGCACGAACGTGCCGCCCTCCTCCACCTCGGCGAGCGCCTGCAACTGCGCTTCGCTGACGTTGATGCCCCGCAGGAGCACGGTCGTCGTCGCGGCGTTCGCCGCATCGATCGCCTGCTCGGCCTCCAGGAGCGTCGCGGTCGAGCCTGAGTCGGAGCCGTCGCTGAACACGACGATGTTGTGCTGCGAGTCACGCTGGAGTTGCAAGTCCTCGGTCGCCTGGATCACCGCGTCGTGCAGACGGGTTCCCTGCGCGTTTGCCGGCTGCAGCGCGAGGATCGCTTGCCGCAGGGCCGCCCGCGTCGAGCTGGTGGACCCACCGAGCGTCGTGAACCCCGACACGCGAGCGACGCCGTCGGCGAAGGTGAGGACTTCCACGCGAACGGCCGGCGGCAGGGCCGCGAGGAACTCGACGGCCGCGTTCCTGGCGCTGCCGAGCACCTCGCGCGTGCTGCGGCTCACGTCGACGAGCAGCGACACCGCGACTTGGAACGTGGTGTCGAACAACGGCTCCACGCTCAGGTCGGAGACCTCGACGCCCTGCTCGGTGACGCGGAACGCGCTCGCGGGGAGGTTCTCCGTGACCGGCGTGCCCGACACCGAGGCCACGATGCTGGTCTGGCCGCCCGACCGGAAGGAGATCTCGCGGATGCGCACGTCGACGTCGCCGGGCGTCTGCGCGAACGCCACGCCCATCGTCCCGAGACCCAGCGTCCCGAACACGAGCGGGAACGCGAGGACGCTCGCGAGAGCGCTGATGCGGCGCATCAGACCCGGATTCCCGCTTCGCGCGCGAACGGCTCGGGTTCGAACAGCTCCGGGTCGAGCTTGATGCCGGCGTCCTCGAGCTTCTCCAGGAAGCCGGGACGGATCCCGACGGCCTTGATGTGCCCGCGCGACCGGCCGGCCTCGTCGACGCCCATGCCGAAGTCATAGAGGTACAAGTCCTGGAGAGTGATCACGTCGCCCTCCATGCCGACGACCTCGGTCACGTGCGTGAAGCGCCGGGTCCCGTCCTTCAGGCGCGACTGGTGGACGATCAACTGGATGGCGCTCGCGATCTGCTCGCGAATCGCGCGCACCGGCAGGTCCATCCCGGCCATCAAGCACATCGTCTCCACGCGGGAGAGCACGTCGCGCGGCTGGTTGGCGTGGACGGTCGAGATGCTCCCGTCGTGGCCGGTGTTCATGGCCTGGAGCATGTCCAGCGCCTCGCCGCCACGGACCTCACCGACGACGATCCGGTCGGGCCGCATGCGCAACGCGTTGCGCACGAGGTCCCGGATCGTCACCTGCCCGCGCCCCTCGATGTTGGGCGGCCGCGACTCCAGGCGGAGCACGTGCGGCTGCAGCAGGCGCAGCTCGGCGGAGTCTTCGATGGTGATGATGCGCTCGTCCTCCGGGATGAAGGACGACAGCACGTTCAGCGTCGTCGTCTTGCCGGCGCCGGTTCCTCCCGAGACCAGGATGTTGATCCGGCCGCGCACGCACCCTTCGAGGAACCGCGCGACCTTGCTGGACAGCGTCCCGAAGGAGATCAAGTCCTCGGCCCGGTACGGGTCGCGGGCGAACTTTCGAACCGTCAGGCACGCGCCGTCGATCGCGATCGGCGGAATGGCCGCGTTGACGCGCGAGCCGTCGGGCAGGCGCGCGTCCACGTAGGGCGAGGACTCGTCCACGCGCCGGCCGACCTGCCCGACGATCTTGTCGATCGTGCGGCGCAGGTGCCCGTCGTCCAGGAAGCGAGCCGGCGTCCGGAGGATCTTGCCCTCGCGCTCGATGTAGACGACGTTGTAGCTGTTGACCATGATCTCGGTCACGGACTCGTCCTGAAGGTAGGGCTCCAGCGGTCCGTAGCCGAGGATGTCGTCGGTCGTCTCGGAGATCAGCCGCTGGCGGTCCGCCGCGGACAGCGGCGTCTCCTCCTCGGCGAGCACCTCGGTCAGCTTGGCCCGCACCCGCTGCTCGAGCTGGTCCGCGGTCATGTTCAGGTCGTAGAGCTTCGGTCCGAGCGCCTGGACCAGGCTCTGGTGGATCTTCCGCTTCAGCGGTTCGAGCGGGTCCTCGACGAAGGCGGGGGGCGCTTCGACCTTGGCTTCGTCGGCCGCCGGTTCGGCGGGCGCGGGCTCGGAGCCGCGCGCCTTCGAGAGACGTTCGTACAGACTCATGCCTCAGACCTCCCGGGCTTTGCTCTGCGTTTGAACAGTCCCCCCTTGGCCGCCTCCGTGACCCGTTGAGGCTCCCCGTCGGCGGCCACGCCGCTCTTGACGCCGGCGAACTCCATCATGCGCAGGATCGAGGCCACCACGGGCGACTTCGGGTTGTCAATGATCAGCGGGCTGCCGCGGTTGATGCTGACCGACACGTCCCGGCTCGACGGGACGGAGACGTCGACGTTCGTGCCGAGCGTCTTCTCGACCGCCTGCACGGTCAGGCCCACGCGCGAATCGGCTCGGTTCAGGACGAGCCGGATGCGGTCGCGCCCGAAACCGAGCAGTTGGAGCGTCTGCAGCGACAGCTTCATGTTCTTGATGCTCGGCACGTCCATGCTGGTCATCAGGATGCACTCGTCGCTGACGTCCAGCGCCGCCAGGACGTGGTCGGTGAACGAGGGTGGGCAGTCGATCACCACGTACCGGAAGACGTTTCGCGCCAGCCCGACGATGCGCGTGACCGCGTCGGCGGAGATCGTCTCCTCGATCCCCGGCTCAAGCGGAGCCGCGAGGAGCATCACGTTGGAGCGGTGCGGGGTCATGTAGCCCTGCAACGCCTCCTCGTCGAGCCGGTCCAGGTTCTGCGCGGCGTCGAAGATGGTGCGCGCCGGGAAGAGCTGGAGCATGATCGCCAGGTCCCCGAACTGCAGGTCGAGGTCGATCATCGCGACCTTCTCGCCCGTCTTCTGCGCGAGCGCGACGGCCAGGTTGGATGCGACGAAGCTCTTGCCGCACCCGCCCTTGCTGCTGAAGACCGTGATGACCTTGCTGTCCGACTTCTCCGGCGGCTTGGACCTGATCGTCTCGGCGGCGCCCCGGATTTGGGTCGTGAGCGCCTCCGCGCGGCCGATGGCTTCCAAAAGCTGCGCGCCGGTGAAGGTCGCCGGGAGCACGTCGCGAATGCCGCTGCGCAGGGCCTGCTGCAACACCTCCGCCGTCACGGCCGAGGCGATCAGCAGGACGCTGATGTCCTGCGTCGTCGCCTGGATCTGTCGCGCGATCCGGAAGGCGTCCTCCAGCCCGAAGTTGGGGCCGAGGAGCACGACGTCGATCCGGCCCGCCTTGTCCTGGAGCACCTTCTCCAGCTCGGGTCCGCCGTCGACCACCAGCAGTTCGCTTCGCCTGCCGATGTGCTCGGCGACGCGCGTCTGGAAACGCGGGTCCGAATCGGCCAGAACTATCATCTGCGCACGTACCCTATCTCCCCTAGAAGACGTTCCGCGAGGTTCTGCCCGGCGTGCTCGAGCGGCCGCCGCCCTCGGGAAGCAGCGTCAGGTAGAGCTGCCCGCTGAAGATGCCGAACGCGAGCCGCTCGGCGTCGCGGGGCGTCACCGCGAGCGTCAGCTCGACCTTGTCGGTGGGCTGGACGGTGCCGGGTCCCTGCTCGCCGAATGCGCGGTGCCCGCGGAAGATCACCTCGACGTCTTGGACCAAGAACTGCACCCGCGTCTCCTGCGCAGCCCCGGGACCTCCCGCCACCGTCAACTGCGCGAGCACGGAGACGTGGTCGCCGACGTTGGGCAAGTTGGCGACGCCGGCGGGGATGTCGACTTCGACGGTCATCGCATGCCGCCCTTGCGGCACGCTCAACGTCGTTCCGGCCGTGCCGCGCTCGACGAAGAACGAGATCGTGAGCGGCGTGTTGGCCGGGATGTTCACCGCGGCGATGCGGCCGGAAATCTGCTCGAGCGAGGTGACGTACCCCTCCGGGAGCGCGCCCTGCGCGATGTCGGCCAGCTCGAACAGCCCGCGGCCTTCGGCGTCGGCCACCGAAGTGTTCGCGGGGATGAACTCCTTCGTTCGGTAGGCCTGGACGGTGACGAAGTCCTCCGCCGCGCGCTCGTCGGCGTTCTGCACGTAGGTATAGATCGCGATCGCGGCGACGGCCGCGAGGATGATCGAGACGATGAGCGCGATGGTTCGTTTGCTCATGGAGATTGCAGCCACTGCGTTTCCTCCCCACTCTCATTCGAGACGTCCGGGACGGTTCCCGGTGACGCGCGTCGTGGTGCGTTCACGAGCGGGCCTAGGGTACCCGTCGAGGGTCGAGATATTCCACAACCAGGGTTTCCCTACGAGATCTTGCCCTCGTAGCGAGCATCGGCCTGGCTTTCCAGGGTTAGGTTCAGGAAGAAGAGCACGGCGTTGATCGACCCGGGGCGCTCGACGCTGACCTGGACCCGGGCCTGCCCGTCGGCGCCTCCGTCGTCGAAGCAGCGCCCGGCCCCGCCCCCGGTCTCATATCGGTAGGGGCTGCCGGTGATCGACACGACAGCGCCGGGGTCGCCGCTGACGAGCGCGACGCAGATGCTGTGGCCGGTCTTGGACTCGTCGATGTCGCCGGCCGCGTTGTCGACCAGCCGGTCCTTGATGCTCGCCGCCCAGGACGGTCCCGGCGTTCCGGGGAACTGGTCGACCGGCAGCGTCGCGCCGTAGCGCGCGGCCTCGCGGGCCGCGTGCGTCAGGTTGTTCTTCGTGTTGTAGGCGAGCCCGCCGGTCAGCATGCCGAACGTGATCATCAGGAACACCGGCAGGATGATGGCGAACTCCACGGCGGACGCGCCGCGCTCGCTCCGCGTCCGCGACGACACGCGGAACAGAAGCGCCTCGCTTCGGATCGGCTTCATCTGATCAGCTCCCACCCTTGTTGCGGGATCAACAGCGTGAAGTCGGGATCGGGTTCCATCCGCAGTGTCGCCTGACCCGAGATGTTCATTCGGAAGGTGAGGAACTGCGCCCGGTTGAGGAACTGGTCGGCTTGGCCGTCGTAGTTGAACAGCGCGTAGGGCGTGAAGAAGACCCCCTCGACGGTCAGCGTCCCACTCGCCTTCAGGTTGTGCTGGAGGTTCGACTCCCCCGACCACAGGGCTAGTTTGTCGAACGGGTGGCCGGCGTCGCCCGGCGCCGGCGAGTCGGCCTGGTGTGGCGCCGTCCAGTTGAGGTTCCCCTGGCCCTGCAAGTTGACGGTCCCGCCGTCGTCGAGGATCACGGCGGTGTGGTTGATCTGCAGCAGCACCGATGCGGCGTTGGCGGTGTCGATCACGCCGTCGTTTCGCAGGACCATCCATGCGGCCTTCTCGCTGGACTCCAGCGCGCACGCGATCGTCAGCTCGTTCGGCCGCCGGCACCCCGCCGAGATGTCGGTGACGGAGTTGCTCTGGTTGATCCGCAGGGTGCCGCCCTGCACGCCCACGTTCCCCCGGAACACGAGGTTCCCGCCCGCGAACGTGAAGTGCTCGCCGGCGCCGAAGTTGATCGAGAACCCGTTCGGGCCCCCGCAGTCGACGTACCAGCCCGCGGCGGGCAGGTTGAGCGAGGCGTCGGTGATGAGCCTCGGGTCCGGCACTGTCGTGTTGGCCGGTTGGTTGGTGCAGGCGTTGCCTCCGAACCCCTGCGCGGCGTACCAGGCGTTGTAGCTCGCGAACCCGCCGCCGACCCCGAACGGCATCGAGTTGCCGGTCATGCCGACCATGGCCTTCAGGTCGTCGATGTAGTTGGGCACTCCGGTCTCGCAGTCCCTGACGGGAATCGCAGGATCCGAGTACGGCTTGTAGCCGGGGTAGTTCGTCTGGCAGTTCCATTCGTGGTCCACCGGCGCGCGGGTGGCGCGGTTCGTCGCCCGCGTCGGCGTCGGATCCAGCCTGCCGGCCGACTCGTCGGCCGGGTCGCAGGCATGGTTGGTCAGGCCGTTCACGCACCCGACCTGACCCGCCGCCATCGCGAACATGCTGATGATGCCGTTCCCGTCGCACGAGCTGGGATTCAGCAGGTCGAACGCGTTCGAGCACGCCCAGATCCTCGCGCTGGCGTTGTCGTTGGCGTTCACGGTGAAGTGGTTGTTGTTCGTGCACTGGTTGGGGTTGCCCGGCTTCGTCCCGGAGGAGTCCACCGCGATGCGACCGGGGTTGTCCGCGTCGTGGGCGAAGACGATCGCGGCCGCCTGGCCGCTCGTGACCAGCACTTCGCACCCGTAGGGGTCGAGCAGCAGCAACGCCACGGCGTCGCTCTCCTGCGTGCCCTCGAACCCGCGCACGACGGCGTCCGCAGGCGCGGTGAGCCCGGACGACCCGACGACGCCGCCGAAGAGCGCGTCCCGGTGCGTCAGCACGCGAATGCCGAATCGCTCGCACCGTTCCCCGTCGTTGCTCGACGTCCGGCCCTCCAGCAGCACGTCGCCGTCGTCGACCGGATAGGTGAAGGTGATCTCGAAGGGCTCCTCGCCGAGCGCCTGGTAGGCGCGGGACGGCGTCGCGGCGTCGCACCCGATCACGAACGCGGCGGGAACCCCGCTGTCGCACGGGCTGGTCGCGCCGGCCGGGAGGTCGGAAAGGTTGGCTTCCAGGTAGGTCCATGCGGCCTCGCACGCCGCGAGCGGGTCTCCGGGCAGGTGCGCGCCGGCCGCGAACGCGGCGAAATCGGCGATGGTCTGGTTGCCGCGCACCGAGGTGCGCGCGTCGCTGAGGTCGATCGCCAGCGCGACGACGGACATCAGCGCCAGGATCATGACGGCGAACAGGACCGCGTAGCTTCCCCGTTCCGCCCTCGGGCCACGCATGAAGGCGCGCCGATGCTCTCTCATCGCTCTCCTCTGAATCCCGTCCCCACGGCAGCCCCACATCGTAGCGGGCGCTCACCGGCGTGGGAACCCTCCCGACGGACTGGTTCCGGCCGGTTTAGCAGGTCGTTCCGACCGGAGCGTTGTCGAGCGCCTCCCCGGTGCACTGGAAGGTCGAACTGACTTCGCGTCCCAGGAACACGACTGCCAGGATGATCACGACGGCGATCAGAGCAACCATGATGCCGTACTCGACGGCGGTTGCGCCGCGCTCGCTCCGCAGGTGGAGACGAGCGGTGAGCACAGAGCTGAGATGCGCCAACACGGCGAGGTTCATCGATCCCTCCTCTGGGGCGGGGAGCTGGACCCGTCCCGGGAAATGCACCGGGCGGGCTCGACGCCCGCCCGGTCGACTACTGATCCATCAACAGGTCGTGACGCCCTGGTCGTCGATTGCTTCGCCCGTGCACTGGAACGTCGAGCTGACTTCGCGTCCCAGGAACACGACTGCCAGGATGATCACGACTGCGATCAGAGCAACCATGATGCCGTACTCGACGGCGGTTGCGCCGCGCTCGCTCTTGATGGCAAGGCGGGCCGTTACCAGGCTCGCCCACAGCCGGAGCGTGCTCACGATGTTCACGATCTCGGTCACCTCCTCGTTCGATGGCGTGTTCGGCGCCGCCATCGTCACGCCTCCGAGCGATGCTATCCACGCCACCCCGCTCTCTGTTGGAGCCGGGAGACCGCACCGCCTGTCTCCTCTCCTAGCCAACCGTTGCCGGTTGCGATTCGTTTATCGGCGGACAGCATCGTAACCGTTAGCCCACTCAGCGTGAATGAGGCGGGTGTTCAAGCTTTCAGGAACGGCGTCATGTCTAGTTCTGGGACTTGAGTCCTAAAGGTGTCCGGGATGTCCCGACTGCTCCCGCAAACATGAAGGGAGGCGGCGGGATGTGCTATCAGTGAGTGCCCTGCAACGAACCGCTTTCGCGTAAGGAGCCCTTCCTCATGGCCGAACCGTCGACGGGACCCGTTCGCAACCGGGTCCAGATGAGGACCGTTCAAACGGTCCTCGATCAGCTCGACAAGGAGATCAAAGAAGGCGCGGCACAGGACCTCGTGCCCGTCCCGACGCACTTCCAGGCGCTCGACTCCGTGCTCGGGGGCGGCGTGCGCGCGGGCGACCTGTTGCTGATCGGCGGCATGCCCGGCGTCGGCAAGACCATCGTGACGCTGCAGTGGGCCCGGAACATGGCGCTGAGCGGATACCAGTCGCTCTACGTCTGCTACGAGCACGAGGAGTCCTCGCTCCTGGGGCGCCTGCTGGCGCTGGAGCTGGGCGATCTGCCGCACGCGACCGACGACTCCGAGATGGAGAAGCTCCGGATCGGGATCCAGGAAGTCGCGATGGGCGGCGGGCGCGGGCTTCGCGACGTGCTCGGCAGCGAGGAGACCATCAAGCTGGCCTACGATCACGTGGAGTCCTATTCCGACCGGCTCTGGCTGATGAAGGCCTCCGGCGCGACGACCGGCGTCGGCGAGATGGAAGACTTGGTCAAGAAGCATTTGAAGACGGGACCGGTGGTGCTGTTCGTCGACTACCTGCAGAAGGTGTCGGTCCGGCCCGAGCCGCCCGACGAGGCGGAGAAGGTGACGCGCATCACCGAGGCGCTGAAGGACTTGGCGCTCACGTACAAGATCCCCATCGTCGCCGTGGTCGCCGCCGACCGCGAAGGGCTGAAGTCGCGCCGGCTCCGTCTGCACCACCTTCGCGGCTCGTCGGCGCTGGCCTACGAGGCGGACATCGCGTTGATCCTGAACGACAAGTTCAACTGCGTCTCGAAGGTGCACCTGGCCTACGACCCGGTGAAGGCCTCGACCTACCACGACTACACGATCTTCACCCTCGAGAAGAACCGCGGCGGCCCGAACCTGATCGACCTGCAGTTCAAGAAGGACTTCCTCTACTACCGCTTCAACCCGATCGGCGGCGTCGTTTCCGAGCAGCTCATCGACGAGCGCATCCACACCGAGTAACTACGGCTCCTCTCCCGCGGGACCCCATTCGGTCGCCGCCAGCGCGAGCGTCCCGTAGGCGGGCAGCGCGAGCGTCGTGAGCGCATCGACCACGCTCGCGTCGCCGATGGCGCGCGGGGCCCAGCGAGGCTCGCCGAGCGCCACGAGCGCGGCGGCCACGATGCACGCCAGCGTCCAGGGGCCCGAGTGGCGAAGCCGCGTGCGCAGCGCGAGCGTCGCCGCCGGGATCAGCAGGACCATGTAGTGGTCCCAGAACAGCGGCGCGGCCAAGAGCATCCACGGGACCGCCGCCCAGAACCCCTCGCCCGAGGAGCGCGCGGGCGTTCGGGATGCGGCCAGGACGCACGCCGCCGCCGCCGCCGCGACGAGCGTCAGGGCAAGCACCGGCGCGTCCACGACGCCGAAGCCCCATCGATCGCCGGTGAGCCACCGCACCGGGAGCGCGAGCAACGAGGCGTTGCCGGGCGAGCCGCGCCAGAACGCGACGTTGGCCGACGCGCCCTCCAGGAACGAGCCGGCGCTTCCGAACCCCGCCGCTGCGAAGCCGGTCGCCGTCCCGAGCGCCGCCACTCCGACGGCGATCGCGGCCGGGCGCAGCGCGCGACGGCGAAGCAGCGGGATCACGAGGAACAGCGGGAACAGCCGAAGCGCCGCCGCCAGCCCGAGCGCGATGCCCGCGCGCGCGCCCTTCCCCGACCGAAGCGCGCGCCACGCGAGCACCAGCAGGAGCAGGATCACCGCGTTCGACTGCCCGAGCCACAGGTGCCGCGCGGCCACCGGCAGCGCGAGGACCGCGATCCCTCCCAGCGCGGCCTCGGCGCGGGACGCGCCGAGCGCGCGGACGAACAGGCCCATGCTCGTCGCGAGCAGCATCGCGTTCAGCACGAGCCACACGACGCGCGCGGTCTGGTAGGACGCCCAAGCGAGCGGCAGCGCGGTCAGCACCTGCGCGGGCGGGTGCGGGTTGGTCTGGCCATCGGGCACCGAATGAAACCGCTCCCAGCCTTCGCCGACGTAGCGGTCCATCAGCGCGTCGGTGGCGCCGTAGGGATCGTCGCGGTCGGCGATCGCGCGCGCCGAAACGTAGTCCTGCACGAAGTCGTCGGTCCACGATCCGTGCAACACCGGCCGCCCCTCGGCCGGCGGCACGGGGTCGGTGAGCCGCTCCCAGGCGATCCCGGCAACCTGCAACGCGCCGACCGCGGCGAGGACGCCCAGCACGGCAAGCCGCGCCCGCCCCGTCATCGCCCCCACGGCGGCAGGATAGCGGCGCGCCACCGCGCTTCCCGGAGCGACCCGTACCATGCGGCGTGATGCGCGCTCGATTCGTCGCGCCGATCGCCGCCGGCGCGCTGGCCGCGGTGCTGATCGTCGCGACGTCGGGCGGCTCGATCGACCGCATGACCTTCGGCGACGGCTCGATCCATCGCTACGTGGCCTCGCACCTCGACGCGTCCGCTCCCGAGGTTCCGGCCGAAGTCGCCGAGGTCGGTGCGTCGCTGCGCTACGGACGGATCGGCCTGCCGGCGCTGCTGTTCCTGGCGAGCGGCGGCTCGCCTCGGGCGATGCGCGTCGCGCAACCGCTGCTGATGGTCCTGGCCGCGGCGGCCGCGGCGGCGGCCGTCGCGCGCCTGTTCCCCGGGCGATCCTGGAGCGGCCTGCTGGCGTTCCTCGTCCCGGGGTTCGTCGTGTCGCTGCTCGGCGGCTATGCCGAGCCGGTCGCGCTCGCGTTCGCCCTCTGGGGGATCGAGCGCGCGCTCGGGGGCCGGTGGATCGCGGCCGCGAGCCTCTTCGCGGCGGCGATCCTGACCAAGGAGACCGCGGGCGCGTTCCTGATCGGCTCCGTGGCCTGGGCGGTGGGGCGCAAGGAGGGGCGCCGCGCAGCGGCGCCCCTCCTTGCGCTCGTCCCCGTCGCGGGATGGTACGCGGTGGTGCGATCGCGGTTCGGGTCCTTCCCCCCGCTCGACCCCTACCTCACCGGCCCGACCGCGCTGGGCACGCCGCTGCTCGGCCCCTACCGGAGCATCGTCGAGGCGTTCTCGACGCCGGCGATGCTCGCCGCGGCGCTTCACCTCGCGGCGGGCCTCGCTCTGATCGCGATCGCGCGCCGCTCGGTCTTCGCGGCGTCCGGCGCCGTCGCCTCGCTCCAGCTCGTCACGACCTCGCCGTGGCTCTGGCGGTTCGTCGGCGACGGCTTCCGCACCTCGACCTTCATCCACGCGGGCGCCGCGCTGGGCGTGGTCGCGCTCGTGCGGCCGGGCTGGGCGCTGCCGGCCGCCGTGCGGACGGGCTCGCTCAGCTCTCCATCGGCAGGGACACGAGGCCGCGACGGTAGGCCTCCGCGACCGCCTGCGCGCCGGTCTGCACCCCGAGCTTCGCGTAGACGCTCGTCAGGTGGTTCTTCACCGTCTTGATCGACACGAACAACGAGGACGCGATCTGCGCCGGGCGCGCGCCGGTCGAGAGCAGGCGCAGGATCTCCAGCTCGCGCTCGGTCAGGGTCGCGCCGGGCGCCTTGCCGCCGGCGAAGTCCAGCACGCGGCGCGCGACGGCCGGGCTGAGGTAGGAGCCCCCGTCCGCGACGGCGTGCAGCGCGGTCAGCAGCTCGTCGGTCGAGGCGGTCTTGAGCACGTAGCCATCGGCGCCGAGCGAGATCGCCTTGGAGATCGTGGCGTCGTCGTCGTGCATAGTGAGGAACAGGAAGCGGGTATCCGGCGCGGCGGTGCGCATCTGCGCGGCCACGTCCAGCCCCGTCCCGCCGGGCATCGTGATGTCGAGCACCACGACGTCGGGCTTCTCGCGCTTGATGACCTCGATGCCTTCGTCCCCTCGACCGGCCTGACCGGCGACCTCGAAGCCGGCCTCGGACTCGACCGTCTTCACCAGGCTCTGCCGGACCAGCGTGTGGTCCTCGACGATCACCACTCGTGTCATGGTTCCCCCCCGACATCGTATTCCAGGAGCACGCGCGTTCCGTGTGGCCGGCGCGGCTCGACCCGGAAGCGCGCGCCGATCTTGTCCGCGCGCTCGCGCATCGCCTGCATGCCGACACCGCCGAGGATCTCCGAGGTGCTCGCGCGCTCGCCGCCGGCCGCGATCCCCACGCCGTCGTCCTCAACCAGGAGCCGGACCTGGGCCGACCCGAGCGTCAGCCGGACCGTGATCGCCGTCGGAGTCGCGTGTCGCAAGGCGTTGGAGACCGCCTCCTGCGCGACACGGAACACCTCCCCCTCGACGTCGGGCGAGGTGCGGTAGTCCCCGTGCGTGATGAACTCGATCCGCGGTCCGCCGAGCCGCCGCAGGTCGCCCAGGTAGGACCCCAGCGCCCCGACGATGCCCTCGTCGGCCACCGACGAGCGCAGGCCCAGGATCATCGACCGCACGTCGCCCGCCGTTCGCTCGACCACCCGGACGAGCCGTTCGACCTCCTCGCGTTCCTCGGAGTCCTTCTCTTGCTGGCGCGCCAGGAAGTCGAGTTCGAGGCGCAGGTGCGTGAGCGACTGCGCGACGCCGTCGTGCAGCTCGCGGGCGAGGCGGCGGCGTTCCTCGTCGATCGAGATCTCGCGCACGCGCGAGAACAGCCGCGCGTTCTCCACCGCGAGCGAGGACTCGTCGGCCAGCCGCTGCAGCACGGCTGCCGCCCGGCCGGCGTCCGGCACCGCCGCGATCAGCAGCCCGATGGTGCCGGTGTCCGAGCGCATCGGCGCCGAGAGCCACGTCGGCTCGTCGCCGAGCGCTCGCGCGGTGATCGGGTGCAGATCCGCGGTCGAGACGGCGGTCACCTGCCCGGTGACCAAGCCGCCCGCCGAGTCGTCGACGACGACCGTGCCCGGGTCCTCCAGGCCGAACGATCCGGCCACCACGTAGGAGCCCGCCTCCGCCAGCAGCATCGCGCCGCCGCGCGCGCCGAGGACGTCGGCGATCTCCTGCATCGTCGCGTCGGCGACGCCGCCGATCTCCAGACCGCCGGGCAGGGTGCGCGCGATTCGGTACAGCGACGACAGCACGCGGTTGGCCTCGACCAGCAGGTTCAAGCCCTCCACGCTCGGGTCGCGCCACACGCGCGCCATGAACCCGCCGAGGACGCCGAGCAGCGGGAACAGCGCCGCCCACGCGGCGAGCGACGTGGCCGAGACCGACTGCAGGTCCTCGAACAGGATGCCGAACGTCCCCGCCACGATCGCCGCGCCCGCCCCCGCCCCCCAGCGCGGGCCTCGCATGAACCCGACCGCAAGACACACGACGAGCGCGTAGGGCGCGTAGGGGCTCGAAATGCCGTCGGTCGACACGACGAGCGCGAGCGCGATCGCGACGTCGGAGGAGTCCAGCACCATGCTGTCGCGCCGGAACAGCCAGCGCATCGCGACGTACACGAACGCGATGGCGAGGATGGCCGCGCGACCGGAGCCGACGCTGCCTCCCGCGACCTCCATCACCGCGCCGGCGGCGATCCCCGCAAGGCGCGCGGGCCCGAGCAACGTGCGAACGCGGTTCAACAGCGGCCGGGACAGGCCGCTTCCGCCGTGGACCGGCAGGCCGAGCGCCTCGCGAACCGCAGTGGCCACCTCGCCCGGGACGAAGGGACGGGCGATCACACCGCCGACGGCGGAGGGCACGATGCTGCGGCCCGCTCGGGACCGGTCGACGACGGCCAGGATCGTAGGAAGCCGGCCGCCGAACGGAACCGCCTCCAGCAGCGAAGCCGCGCGGTCGAGCGGCGCGACGATGAGCGCCGCGTCTTCGGTCCGTGAAGCCTCGTCGGTGGACGTCGCCTCGACGACGGTTGCCTCCGGCACGTGAAGCCGGATCAGGAAAGCGAGGTAGGGATCCGGATCGATCAGCAGGACCACCGGAACGGCATGCTCACGCTCGTTCCGATCGTCGAGCCGTGAGGAAGGCACGTCGCCGTCCTGGGTGCGCACGTCCACGCGGGAACGATAGCGCGCGGCCCCTTCGGCAACCGTGAACCGGCGCGAAAGGCGAGGATGCGGCGCCTCAGGCGCTCTTGCGATCCTGCATGACGAGCTGGACAAGCCGCCGCTCGAGCGCGCGCGCCTCGGGGCCCGGCACGTTCTTGATGCGGTCCAGATACCGCTCCCGGAGGCCGGGAGTGCTCATCGCGAGCACCTTCTCGATGCGATCCAGCATGTCTTCACCACCTCGTCGGTTTGTCCTGTCCTGTGTATCGGCGGTCGCGCCGGCAGCCGCATGACCAACCCGAGACATCTCTCGATCCTCCCGACGGGCTATAGAGGACGCCCGAGTCGTCGTAGTTCGTCCGTCGATGCCACCGCTTGCTGCTGGTCTTGCCGGTGCATGCGACGCCGCGCCCGTACCCTCGGGAGCATGAGAACCTCGGTCCGCGCGGGCGCCTCGACGATTCCCCTCGACGAGCTGCGCATCCGGTTCGTGCGCTCGCCGGGACCCGGCGGCCAGAACGTGAACCGCCGCGCGACCAAGGCCGAGGTCGTGCTGGACGTCGACGCCTCGCCGAGCCTGCCGGCGACCGCCAAAGCCAGGATCCGCCGCGCGCTCGGCACGCGCGTCGATTCCCGCGGGCGCATCCGCGTCACCGCGTCGGCCGAGCGCACGCAGGCGCAGAACCGCGAGCGGGCGCTCGCCCGGCTCGAGGAGCTGCTCTCCGGCGCGCTTCGCCCGCCGCCGCCGCCACGGAAACCCAGCGCGCCGACTCGCGGCGCGATCGAGCGCCGGCTGGAAGAGAAGCGGCGCCGGCGAGCGCGCAAGCAACTCCGCCGGAGGCCGGGCCCGGACGACTAGGGCTGCAGCGCGGCGCGGACGAAGCGGATCAGCTCTTCCTCGCGGCGGCGCAGGGCGGCGCGGCTGCCCGCCTTCCCGCCGACCGCGCGGAGCACGCCCGCTTCGGTGATCGAGCCGACGACGGCGGTGTAGATCGTGAACAGCAGCAGGACGGGGTCCTGCCGGCGGAAGCGGCCCTCGGCCATCCCGCGCTCGAGGTAGCCCAGCGCGCGCTTGCGCAGCGGCTCGAGCACCGAGGAGAATCGCTGCACGACCTCAGAGCCCCGCCACGACGCCTCGCGCACGAAGCCCGGGAACTCCGGCCATTCCTCGGCCAGGCGAAAGATCGCGCGGATCACGCGCTCGGGGTGGTCGCCTGCGTCCTCGTCCACGCCCTCGAGCGCCTCGGCGAGCGCCTCGGCGACGCGCGCGCTCATCTCGTCCACGCACGCCTGGAACAAGTCGTCCTTGGAGCCGAAGTAATAGAGCAGCGACTGCTTGCGCACGCCGACCGCCGCGGCCACCTCGTCGAGCGACGTCGCCTCGTATCCCTTGGACCCGAACGCGCGCGTCGCCTCGGCCAGCAGGCGTCGCCGCGTCTCGTCACCTCCGGTGCGGGGCACGGCTCAGGTCCTGAATGCGCGGGGCTTCACGGGCATGGGACGCGAGGACTCCCAGCGTCTGCGCCATCCCGCCGCGTCCGGACCGCCGGCGTCGGGCGTGTCGCCGCGCGCGGCGCGTCGCCGCGCGTCCCACCACGTCGTGCGGTCCTCGTCCAGCGCCGCGGCGAGCGCGGTCCGGATGCGATCGTTGAACGCCGTGACGTCCTCACCCGGCGCGGGCCGGACCGCGTGGGCGAACCGCACCGAAACCGGCAGCCGCCCCTTCGCCGGCCAGCCCTTCCCGCGCGGCATCGACTGGTAGGAGCCGCGGATCGCGATCGGCACGACCGGCAGGTCGTGCTCGATCGCGAGCCGCGCCGCGCCGGGCTTGAACGGGCGCACCCAGCCGTCGCGCGAGCGCGTGCCCTCCGGGAACATCAGGATGCTCCAGCCCTCGGCGATCAGCTCGCGCGCGAGCGCGGTCGCGCGCGAAGACCCGTTCGCGCGAGACCCGTTCGCGCGAGACCCGTTGGATCGCTTGCGGCTCGACCGCTCGACCGGGAAGGCGTTGAAGACGAGCGCCGTCGCCGCGGCTCGCCACCACACGTCGAAGAAGTAGTCGGCCGCGGCGCCGGTCGCCGTGCGGCGCGCCCACTCGCGCGGCAGCGAGGTCAGCACGAACGGCGCGTCGAGGTGGCTCGAATGGTTGGCCACGAAGATCGCGGGGCCGCGCAGGTGCTCGAACACGTCGAGCCCGTGCACCTTCGGACGGGTTTCCGCCGCGAGCAGCGGCGCGAGCGCGAAGCGCTGCAGGGCCTCGCGCGCGAGCTTGCCGGTCTCGGTGCGGGCCCACGCGGTCGGGAAGTCGCGGTGCTCGGCCGCGGGCGGCTCGACCGATCGCGGCACGAGCGGGCGGTGGCCCCAGCGCCAGGCGCGGGCGACCGTCTTGACGTCGGCCCGCAGACGCGTGCGTCCCGCCGGCTTCATCGCACGTCCGCCAGCAGCAGGGGCGGGCACTTCATCGCGGTGACGCGCGGCGAGGTTCCGACCGTTTCCGCGGCCATGTCCAGCGCGTCGCCGAGCGTCGAGGCCGCGCGGAACCCGAGCCGCGACACGGTGGCGCGATCTGCGCCGACGAAGATCACGTCGCCGAGGTGATCCATCGCGTGGGCCGCCCAGTACCACATGTAGAACGGGTGAACGCCGTGGTAGGCGTAGGAGTTGCGGTACAGGTGCACGTACCAGGGGTCGGTCGCGTACTGCTGCTCGAACTTGCTCTCGATCGCCGCCGGGTCGCGCGTCTCGGACAGGACCTCCTCGAAGAAGTCGACGTACGAGGGATGGTGGACCTGGTGGAACTCGTTGGCGACCGGGTGGAACATGATCATCACGCCGCCCTCGCGCACGAGCGGCTTGCCCCGGTACATGTTGAAGAAGTAGCCGAGCCCTTCGCACGTGACCAGGATCGGGTTCATGATCGAGTTCACGTTGTAGGGCCCGATGGACGGCAGCCCCGCGACGAGCACGTCGGCCTGCCCGTCGATCTCGACGAGCTGCTGGCGGTGCACGTTGGCGATCGTCTTGGCGTGCACGGCCTCGGTCTCGCCCGCGTGGACGCCGGTGAGCCCGTAGGGCGCCGCGAACCGCGAGAACACCTTGCGCTTCACGTGGGCAGGCGCGGCGTCGGTAAAGCGCTTCGTCGCCAGGTACGACGCCTGGTCCTTGATCGACCACTCCCACTCGCGCTTCTGCAGCCACGCGATCGAGCCGCCGAAGGCGTCGTTGTTGAGCGTCGTCTCGATCGTGAAGATCTTCACGCCCGACTCCGCCAGCAGCCGGCCCATCCGGTCGCACGAGGAGTGCAGCGCCGAGGACGGCGGGTCCATGTACGAGCGCGAGTGCATCATCGTGCGCACGTTGTGATGGTGCTTGACGCTGCGGTACGAGCCGAGCCCGACCGACACGCTCTTGTGCCCGCCGTCCATCGCGACCAGGTTGATGTTGACGTAGACGATCAGGTCGCTGTCGGCCGCGCGCGTGCTCAGCTCGACCTCCTCCCCGTGCTCGGTCGTGCCGATGAGGGTCAAGTTGTCGCGGTCCTCGGCGTCGTGGTTGTAGAGGCTGTCGGGATAGAACGAGCGGAAGACGCGCTCGCCGACCGCGCGGCGCAGCTCGGCCGGCGTCATGCGCCGGTGCAGCGACAGCGCCGCGACGAGGTGAACGTCGTCCACGCCCGCGCGCGCGGCGGCTTCCAGCACGTGCTCCATGACGCGCCCGCGGATGTCGGGAGTGCGCATCTGGGGCAGCGGCAACGAGATGTCGTCGAAGGCGATCGTGAGCTTCATGCCCGGCTTGAGCAGCGCGCGCAGCGGCTCCGACCCTTCCGGGTGCTCCAGCGCGTGCTCGATTGCCGCGTCGACGTCTGCGATCCCGGGGAATGGCTCGGACGGGTACAGCACCCGGCTGCCGATCGGGAGGCGCTCCAGCCGGACGCCCTCGCCGAAGTGGAACAGCAGCGGCGGCGTGCGCTCGTCGACCTCCAGCACGAATCCTGGACGTGGCATCTCAGTCCTCTCTCTCCGGACGGAACGCGACCTTCACGGTGCCGAGCCGGCCGGCCGACAGCGCGTGATCGACCGCCTCGCGCCAGCGGTCGAGCGGGTAGGACGCCCCGACGAGCGCGCCGAGGTCCATCTCGCCCGCGATGCGAACGGCGTCGGGGAAGGCGCCCGCGCCCGAGTAGGCGCCGACGATCTCCAGCTCGCGGAACCAGGCCGGCGTGAGGTCCGCGCGCTCGGGCATCCCGCTCAGCACGACGCGGCCCCGCGCGCGCGTCGCGCGCAGCGCGAGGTCCAGGCCGTCCTTCGACCCGACGCATTCGAACGCCACGTCCACGCCGCCGAGCAGGAACGGGCTGCTCCGCTCCGGGTGCAGGCGGAACGCGCGCGTCGCGCGGCGCACGGACCCGAGCGCCTCGGTGGGCGTGACGACCTCGCTCGCGCCGAAGCGCCGCGCCAGATCGGCTTGGTGTGCGTGCTTGGCGACGACGATGATCTCGCCCGCCTCGCTGGACTCGCGGAGCGCGATCGTGGTCAGCAGGCCGACGGTTCCCGCGCCGACGACCAGCACGCTCGCGTCGCGCGGCACGGCGGCGCGGCGGACGGCGTGCAGCGCGCACGCCAGCGGCTCGATCATCACCGCCGTCTCGTCGGACATCTCCTCGGGAACGGCGTGCATCTGGCGGCGGTGCGCGACCATCGCCTCGCTCCAGCCGCCGCCGGTGTCGTGGCAGTAGCCCGTCTGCAACCCCACGCTGACGTGGCCGCCGGTCACTCGCTCGCACAGCCCGTGCTCGCCGGTCGAGCAGGGCGCGCACGCCGGCTCCACCCCGCGCGCGCCGCAGGAAAGGACCGGGTCGATCACGACGCGCTGGCCCGCCGGCAGCCCGTCCACGTCGTCGGCCAGACTGCCGACGACCTCGTGGCCCGGCGTGAACGGCATCGAGACCAGGGCGGTGAAGTAGAAGCTCGACCGGCCTGCGATCGTCGTCAGGTCCGAGCCGCAGATGCCCGACAGCGTGGGGCGGATGCGGCCCCACCCGTCCGCCGGCGGCACCGGGTCTTCCCGGTCCACCAAGCGCAGCGAGGCGACCGGACCGGCGAGCAAGCCGGGCAGCTTCGGGCCGATGGCGCGCGCGGCCAGGTACTTCGGCACCGAGCGGTACAGCTCCAGCGCGACGCTCACGAGCGCACCGCCTCCGGCAGCAGCACCTTCGGCGCGCCCCGCCCGGCGGGCCAGTCCTCGATCGGCCACTTCTGCTTTCGCGCGATGCGGGTGAGCGCGATGTCCGGGTTCACCGCGACCGGGTTGCCCACGACCTCCAGCATCGGCAGGTCGCTCATCGAGTCCGCGTACGCATAGCATGCCGCGAGGTCCGCCCCGATCTCCTTCGCGTAGGCGCGAATCCACGAGGCGCGCGCCTCGCCCACCAGCGGCGGGCGGTCCATGTCGCCGGTGAAGCGCCCGGCGCGCTCTTGCAGGTGCGCGGTCACCAGCACGTCGGCAAGGTCGGCGAGCGGCTCGACCACGAAGTCGAGCGACCCGGTGATGAACACGACCGTGTGGCCCGCGTCGCGATGCGCGCGGATCCGGCGCACGGCGGCCGCCGACAGCCGCCGCAGGACGAGGCCGCCCATCTCCCGCCGGGCGAGCGCGCGCACGGCCGCCGCGTCGGCGCCCTCGTACTGCCGGTAGAACATCCGAAGGAACTCGCCGCGGTCGCGCCGCTCGGCCTGGAGGAAGGCGGGCACACGGCGCGCGAGCCCGGCGATGCCGCCGGCGCGATCGGTGCCGTCGGCCATGCGCAGCCACAGGAACGCCTCCAGCACGTTCGAGGCTACGATCGTTCCCTCGAGGTCGAAGATCGCGATGACCGCCTCGTCGCCGTTGGTCGTCGCCGGCCGCAGGACGACCGCGGGCGCCGCGCGCTTCGGCGTCGCGGCGAGCCACCGCATCGGCGCGCTGACCGCCGGCAGGTGGCGCTCCCGGTAGTACTCCTCCCAGGTGAAGTCGGTCGGGTCGAAGCAGAAGTCGCGGCGGTCGGCCTCGGGCAGCGACTCGTAGAGCGCGCGCGCGCGCTCGTCGGTGTAGATCACCTCGACCTCGACGTAGGCGCCGTAGAGGTTCGCGTAGCGCTTGACGAAGTCGAGCTGCGCGCGGGTGCGGTCGACCTTGCGCGCGGCCTCGCGCGCGGGCCCGGTGCGCGGCAGCCGCGTCACGACCCGCTCGGCCGCCTCGATCGCGCGCTCGGCGAAGCGGATGCGCTTCTCGACCGCGCGCTTGCCGGGGAAGGACCACGTCGGCACCTTGTACGCGCCGCGCCCGCGCTCCGGCAGGGGGTCGGCCTGGAAGTACTCCCGCGTCAGCTCGTAGAGGCGCCGGAACCGGAAGGGGTTCCGGCTGCCGGTCGAGCAGTGGTAGACGGCGCGCCGCTCGGGCGGCTTCGCCGCGACCGCAAGGATGCAGTTGACGACGTGGTCGACCGGGACGATGTCGAGCACGCCCTCGGGGATGCCGGGGAACTCCGGGAGCGCGCCGCGGCCGTAGGCGATGATGACCGGCTCGGCCACGCGGAAGCCCTCGATCCAGCCGGGGAACGGGTGGCGGTGCGCGCTCTCGATGATCGAGGGCCGCACGATCGTGAGCGGGTTCTCGCCGGCCAGCTCGTCGAGCGCCTTCTCCGTCAGGGCCTTGGTGAAGGCGTAGACGTCGGGCCAGCCGAGACTGCGGGCGCGGGCGCGTCCCGCGCGCACGAGCCGCTTCGTCACCCACTCGCGCCGCAGCTCCTCGGCCTTGCGCGCGATGCTCTGCGGACCCGCGCGCCCGACCGTCGCGCGCGCGCGGCCCTCGAAGCGCTCCAGCGCCTCCGGCGCGCGCGAGGACTCGTCGACCTCGGCCCGCATCCGCGTCGCGTAGTCCGCTTCGGCGCGCCAATCGACCTCGCGGTCGAGCAGCTCCTCCGGCTGCGTGCCGCGCGTGATCCCGGCGACGTAGGCGGTCGAGACGTGGATGAACGGCTTGCCGGCCGCGGCCTCGTACAGCCGGATCGAACCGAGCAGGTTCGTCTGGAACGCCTCGTCGATGGGCGGGTCGAAGGAGACCGTCGCCGCGCTGTGGATCACCAGGTCGACGTCGCCGGCGATCGCCGGGGACTCGTGCATGAGGTCGGCGCGGATCGCGCGCACCTTACGCTTCAGAAGCGCGCGCAGGCCCTCCTCGCCGAGGCGCTCGCGCGCCGGTCCGAACGCCGCCCCGGTAACGAGCCCTTCGACGCGCGCCTGCGCGTCGCCGCGGGCGATGCAGTCGATGCGCTCGACCTCGGTGTCGGTCAGGAGCCGCTCGAGCAGCGCCGTGCCCAGGAACCCGGTCACCCCGGACAGCGCGATGCGTTTGCCGGCCAGACCCTCGCGGATCACTCGGTCCCTCCCCCAGGCGCGCGTCTACCGCGCGGTAGGTTATTGACTCGAACGCGGGAAGTCCAGGGCGCGGCTCAGGACAGGACCAGCACCGGGGGCGCCTCGCCCTCGATGCGCGCGTCGCCCGCGACGACCGTCAGCGGATCGGCGGTGAAGGCCACCGTCCGCCCGTCGAGCGCCAGCTCGTGCGAGCCGCGAAGGAGCAGGAACGTGTACCCGTCCTCGATCGCGGGCGAGGCCGCCGGCGTCGTCTCGACCCCGTCGATCAGCACGCTCTCGGCGCCGCCGGGGATCCGGACGAAGACCGAGGCCGGGTCGAGCTGGACGACCGGCAGCACCTCCCCCTCGACGGTCACCGTCTCGGTCTGAGCGCGGTCGCCGAAGCGCAGCTCGATCTCGACGTCGTAGAAGGCCGAGCCGCGCTCGGTCGGCGCGTCCGAGGTCCGCAGCTCGAGCCGCGTCACGCGCGTGATCGCATAGGACGTCACCGGGTTCGCCCGGTAGAAGGCTTCGAAGTGCTCGAAGGACAGCGACGCGCCGGCGCCGACCATGATCTGCTCGAGCTGCGTGCGGTCGTAGGCCTCACGCAGGTTTCCCGCCGTCAGGTCGTCCAGGTAGGCGACGAGCGCCTTCGGCGGCGGGTCGCTCCCCAGCCGCGAGCACCCCGCCGCGAGCAGCACCAGGGCAACGACCACGAGGCGGCGCACGAGAGCCGCGGAGCCGTTCAGCTCGCGTACAGGTCGTCGATCAGGTCGGCGTACTTGTCGATGATCGCGGCGCGACGGACCTTCAGCGTCGGCGTCAGCTCCTCGGCCGCCATGTCGAAGTCGCGATCGAACACGTGCCGCTTCTTGATCTGCTCGGGCTTGGCCAGGTCGGCGTTCACCTCCGCGACGGCGTTCTCGACGAGCTGCTGGACGTCGGGGTGCCCGACGAGGCTCGCGAAGTCCTCGTGCGGGATCGACTTCTGCTCGGCGAACTCGGTCACCTTCTCCTGGTCCAGCGTCAGCAGCGCGATCAGGTACGGGCGCTTGTCGCCGACGACGACCGACTGGCTGATCCAGGGCGAGTACTTCAGCATGTTCTCGATCACCTGCGGCGCGACGTTCTTGCCGGCAGCGGTGATGATCAAGTCCTTCTTGCGGTCGGTGATCGTGAGGTAGCCCTCGCCGTCGAGCACGCCGATGTCGCCGGAGTGCATCCAGCCGTCGGCGTCGATCAGCTCCTCGGTGGCCAGCGGGTCCTTGAAGTAGCCGAGCCCGACATTGCCGCCCTTGACCAGGATCTCGCCGTCTTCGGCGATCCTCACCTCGGTGCCGGGGATGGCCGGCCCCACCGTGCCGATCTTGATCCCGTCGACGCGGTTGATCGTGCTGGGGCCGCAGTCCTCGGTCTGGCCGTAGACCTCGGCGACCGGCAGGCCGATCGCGTGGAAGAAACGGAGCACCTCCGGGTTGATCGGCGCCGCGCCGGAGATCATCGCCCGCGCCTCGTTCAGGCCGAGCGCCGCGCGCGCGAGCGCGAACAGCGACGCGTCGGCCTCCTGGTACTTCTCCTCCAGCTCGGGCGGAAGGCTCGTCCCGGCCTGCTGCGCCTCGACGCGCTTGAGGCCGAGCGCCACGGCTTGCTCGGCCTTGTCGCGCTGCTCGTCGGGCAGGCCGGCGATGAGCGCGGTGATCCCGGCGTAGAACTTCTCCCAGACGCGAGGCACGCCGAAGAAGACCGTCGGCTTGCACGCGACGAGGTCCTCGCGGAGCGTGTCGAGCGACTCGGCGAACCACACCTCGAAGCCCTGATAGATCCCCAAGAAGTGCGAGGTCATGCGCTCGGCGATGTGCGACAGCGGCAGGTAGGACAGCCTGCGATCGCCCGGCTCGCCGGCGAGCACGGTGTCCAGCGACCCGCACGTCCACACGACGTTGGCGTGCGAGAGCATCGCGCCCTTCGGAGGGCCGGTCGTGCCGCTGGTGTAGACGAGCGTCGCGAGGTCGCCCGGCTCGATCGCGGCGACGCGGTCGTCGAAGTCGGTCGGGTTGGCGGCGATGAACTCCTCGCCGCGCGCCAGGAGCTGATCGAAGGAGATGGCGAAGTCGTCGAGCGTCACGCCCGCGGGGTCGAAGACGATCGCCGCCGTCAGCGCCGGCAGGTCGGCGCGCTTCTCCAGCACCTTGGCGAGCTGCGGGCCGTTCTCCACGAAGATCGCCTTGGCCTCGCAATGGCCCGCGATGTAGACGACTTGCGACGGCGAGTTGGTCGGGTAGATGGGGGCCGTCGCCCCGCCGGTCGCCTGCGTCGCGATGTCGGCGACGTGCCACTCGTACCGGTTCCCCGACAGGATCGCGGCCTTGTCGCCCGCGCCGAGCCCGAGCGAGCGAAGCCCCTGCGACGCGCGCTGGACGAGGCTGCCGTACTCGCTCCAGGAGATCGGCGTCCACTGTCCGTCGACCTTGCGCCGAAACGCGGTCGCGTCCGGCTGCGAGGTGGTGCGGTCAAGAAACGTGCTGACGACTGTCGCGCTCATCGAAGCCCCTCCCGGTGCGTGTGCGGACCTTAGGTATAGCCCCCCGTCGCGCGCGAGCGCAATGCTCACATCGCGCGCAGCATCGCCGCGTAGTCGCGGGCGATCACGTTCCAATCGTGATGCGCCTCGACGAACGCGCGGCCGGCTTTGCCCATGGCGCGCGCGCGGGGGGGGTCGGCCAGCAGCGAAGTCAGCGCGCGCGCAAGAGCGGCGCGGTTGCGCCCCGGGACGACCAGGCCGGTCTCGCCGTCGACCACCGCCTCGGGCGCTCCCCCGGAGTCGCCGGCGATCGCGGGCCGTCCGCAGGCCTGCGCCTCCAGGTAGACGATCCCGAGCCCCTCGACCTCCAGGTTGGCCAGCCGGCTCCGGCACGGCATCGCGAAGACGTCGCCCGCCGCGTAGACCGACGGCAGCTCGTCGTGCCCGGCCCGGCCGGTGAAGATCACGCCCTCGCCTGCCGTGCGGCGAAGGCGCTCGCGATCGGGTCCGTCCCCGGCGACGAGCAGCGTCGCGCCGGGCACGGCTCGGCGAACGATCCGCCACGCGTCGATCAACGCGTCGGCGCCCTTGCGGCGAACGAGCCTGCTGAGGAACACCGCGACCGGCGCGCGCGGGTCGACGCCGTGGCGATCGCGGAACGCCGCGCCGCCGGCGTCCGGCGTGAAGCGCTCGAGGTCGACGCCGGTCGGGACCTTGCGCACGAGCGCGCGATCGCCGAGCGCGCGCTGCACCGCGCCGATGGCGTAGTCGCTGATCCCGGTGACGAGGCTTGCGAAGCCCGCGATGCGACGCAGGATCTGTCGCGGGCCGGGCAGCCGCGCCCAGGCAACCTCGAAGCCGTACGTGTGTACGACGACCGGGCGGTCGAGGGCGCGCGCGGCCAGGTTCATCGGCAGCACCGCGCCCAGCGCGACGGCGTCCGCGTCGCGCGCGTGGTCACGGATCCGTGCGGTCAGCGCGCGCGAGGACCACCACGTCGACGAGCCGCGAACGACCTCCAAGCCGCTCGCCGCGTCGAACGGTTCGGCGCCGTCGAAGCGCGGCGCCAGCACGCGAACCTCTATCCCCTGCGCCGGCAGCCGCCGGTAGATCTCCCACAGGTAGGTCTGGATCCCGCCCGCGCGCGGCGGAAAGTCGTTCGTGACGAGCAGCACCCTCATCGCGCGGTCTCCGCCGCGGCGATGCGCTCGATCGTGCTCGGATGGGAGAAGAACATCCAACGGACGAACGCGTTGGGGCGAAGGTCCGACAGGTTCCGCACGGCCAGGCGCACCTCCAGCGCGATCGCCGCATCCGGGTCGCCGGTCAGCTCGATCGCCGTCCGGTCGGCGCGCGCCTCGATCGAGCGCGAGTATGCATTCGCGACCGGCAGCGTCAGGATCGAGCCGGCGGCGAGCAGGAACGCGAGGAACGGCACCACGAGCGGGTCGGCCGGACCCGCGACGCCCGCGGCCCGCCGCACCCGGGCGCTCCGAAGCAGCGCCCACAGCACGACCACGCCCAGGGTCGATCCGGCGATGCCGAGCAGCGTCCCGCCGATCACGTCGCCGTGGGCCTCGTGGCTCAGCTCGTGCGCGACGACGAAGTCGGTCTCGTCCGCCGGGGTCGCGGTGACGAGCGTGTCGTAGAGGACCACGCGCTTCGTCGCGCCGAAGCCCGAGACGTAGGCGTTGGCCGCCGAGGTGCGCCGGCTCGCATCGGCGATCAGCACGTCGCCGACGCCGACGCCCGCGCGACCGGCCAGCGCGAGCACCCGCGCGCGCACCTCGGCCGGCGCGGGCGTGAAGCGGTTGAACACCGGCTCGTAGAGCAGCGGGTAGAGAAAGACGCCGGCGAGCGTGAGCGCCGCGGCGCCGCTCGCGACGGCGGCGGGCCACGCGCGCGGCAGGCGGCGCGCGGCGAGCAAGAAGAGCAAGACGCCGAGCGCGGTGAGCACCAGACTGATGCCGGTCGCGCGCGCGACGTCGAGCAGGAACGCGCCGGCCGAGTTGGTGGCGATCCCAAACTCGGCGGCGTGATCGTGCAGCGCGAGGCGGAGCCCGAGGCTCGCCAGCACGGGGGTCAGCACGACCACCACGACCAGGACAAGGGGGCGCGCCGCCCGCCCCCGAACGCGCGCTTCCACCCATGCGCGCAGGCGGCGCGCCCCCGGCCCGAACGCCAGCAGCGCGAGCGCCCCTAGCTCCAGCGCCAGGCGCGAGAAGGACAGGACGTAGGCGGTGCCCCGGTAGTCGGCCGCCCGTGCGATCTGCTCGGGCGTGAAGTAGTCCTCGATCCGCGGCGACGGCGTCTGCGCGTACGCGGCGAGGGCGAGCGGCAAGCTCGCGGCAAGCGCGACGAGCGCGATGGTCGGGATGCGTCGCACGACCGCGCCATCCTAGGAGAGCGCGTAGCATCCCGAGCAGTGCCTGCCGACCACGACACCGGTGGCCCGTCGCGCGCGGGCCGGCCGCCGCCCGAATGCCCGTCCTGCGGGACGACGATGCGCTTCGACGAAGGGCGGCAGATCCACGACGTGTGGGCCGAGCGTTTCGAGTGCCCGAGCTGCGGGCACGAGGCCTTCCGCTCGTACGGGCGCGGCTCGGTCTGAGCCTACCGGCGCCGCTTCGCGGCCTTGCGCTTCACGGGCTTGCGCCGGGCCGCAGGCTTGCGCTTCACGGGCTTGCGCTTGGCCGCGGGCTTGCGCCTCGCCGTGCCCTTCTTCTTCGCCGCGGCCTTGCGCTTCGGGGCGGGCTTGGACGCTCGCTTTGCCTTGGCGCGGGGCTTGCGGCTCGCGGCCGCGGCGCGCGCCGGGGCGACCCAGCCGATGTCCAGCGCGAGCTTGTTGAGCGGCGTGACCTCCCTCGTGCGCGGGTCGAACTCCCAGCGGGCGACGTGCGACCGGCCGCGGAAGGGGAACTTGAAGGACAGCACCCACGGCTCGCCTTCCTCGCGAGTCGCGTTCCAGGCGGCGGCGAACGCGTCGTCGTCCAGGACCACCCGGCGCGCGCGCAGGTTCATCTCGACCGAGTCGCCCAGCGACAACGCCGACATGCCGAGCCGCTGCTTCTCGACGAACAGCGCCTGGGCGTCGTTGATGATCTCGACGCGCTCGTACAGCACCGGTTGATAGAAGCGCTCGACGTAGTCGACGTCGACGCCGGCCGCGGTCGCGACCTGGTCCGGCGGGAGCCCGGCGCGCAACTGACGCTGGATCTCCGGAGGCGAGAACTTCGACCGGCTCCGGACGGGCAGCTCGACGAGATCCTTGCGGGCCTTCCGGCGTTCGTCGAAGACGTCTTCGAGTACGCCGACAAGCCTGCGGTCGATGGCGAGCACATGACTGCCGTGCTTGCCGCGCGGCTTGTTGCTGAGGATGAGCTTCTCGTTGTCCGCCGAAGCCCCGACGACGCGAAGCTTGATCACCGGATCCCTTTGGTCACGGGGGCATTCTTGCCGAGCACCCCCGACCGGGCAAGCATCCTCGCACGTCAGGCCTCGTACGGGCTCAGCCGGAGCGGCGCAGCTTCACCTCCGGGATCAGCCCGCCGTCGGCGAGCGCGCGTATCGCCCGCTCCTCGGCCACGTCGAACACGACCGCACCCGCGGGCTTGTCGACGAGGTACGCCACGATGCAGTCCTCGCACTCCCGCTCGTCCGTCCGCTTCGGGCACCGCTCGCAGTCGATCACGTAGGTCGCCGTCATCGCTCCACCTCCTTCGACCACGACGATAGAGGGTGGGTGGGACAGCCTCCCCGACCAGCGGGAACGGCGTCAGAGGATGCCTGCGGCTCGCATCCGGGCGATCGCGCCGGCGTCGTAGCCCCCGGCCGCGAGCACCTGGTCGGTGTGCTCGCCGAACCCCGGCGGGGGCGCCCCGCGCGCGGGCGGCTCGCCGGCGAAGCGGACCGGGTTGCCGATCGTGGCGACCAGGCCGCTCGGCAGCGGCGTCTCGACGATCATGCCCCGCGCGCGGAGCTGCGGGTCCTGGTAGGCCTCGGCCACGGTCTTGACCGGCCCCACGCAGGCCTCGAGGTGCTCCAGCTCCGCCATCCATTCGTCGCGCGTGCGCGTGCGGAAGATCTCCTTCAAGCGCTCGATCATCGCGCACTGCTCGTCGCCCTCCACGAACTGCCGCTCTGCGAACTCCGGCACGCCGAGCACCTCGCACAGCGCGATGAAGAACTGCGGCTCGAGCGCGCCGACGGTGATCCACCTCCCGTCGGCCGCCTCGTAGGGGTGATAGCAGGCGTAGGCGCCCGACAGGCGCATGGCGCCGCGCCTGGGAATTTCGCCGGTGAGGGCGTACGCGGCGCCGTGGATGCTGAGCCAGGAGAACGCGCCGTCCATCATCGAGATGTCCACGAAGCGGCCTCGGCCGGTGCGCTCGCGCTCGGCCAGCGCGGCGAGGATCCCGGTCGAGGCCATCAGTCCCCCGCCGCCGACGTCGGCGATCTGCACCCCGGGGACGACCGGCGGCCCGTCCAGCTCGCCGATCACGTCCAGCACGCCCGCGTAGCCGAGGTAGTTCTGGTCGTGCCCCGCGCGGTCGCGATAGGGCCCGTCCTGCCCGTAGCCGGTGATCGCGCAATAGACGAGCCGCTCGTTCTCCTCGGTCAGCGTCTCGAAGCCGACGCCGAGCCGCTCCATCACGCCCGGCCGGAACGACTCGACCAGCACGTCGGCCTCGCGAACCAGCCGCTTCAGCACGCCCGGCCCCTCGGCGTGCTTCAGGTTCAGCGTGATCGATCGCTTGCCCCGGTTGAGCGCGAGGTGCCCGGCCGAGACCTCGTCGCGCTCGGGCGGCATCCAGCGGATGTAGTCGCCGCCGCCCGGCTGCTCGACCTTGATCACGTCGGCGCCGAGGTCGGCCAGCAGCAGCGTGCAGTAGCCGCCGGGAAGCAGGCGCGTCAGGTCGAGCACCCGAAGGTGCGAAAGCGGACGCTCATCGGTCACGTGTTCCCCTCCTCGGTCGGCTGGGGACCCGAGCGTAACCGGCCCGCCCGCGGCTCGTTCATCCGTTCGATGCGCCGGACCTGCACGGCTCTGCTGATCGCGCTCGCGGCATCGAGCGCGCCGGCGCTCGCCGCCGCCGAACCCCTCCCGTTCCTGTGGGTGAAGGAGCGGACCGTCATCGAGCGCGACTCGGGCGTCAGGAGGACGTGGATACCGGTGTCGGTGGATGCGTCCCCGCGACCCGTCACCGTTTCCTACCGAACCGTCAAGGACACGGCGCGCCCCGGACGGGACTATCGCAGCACGACCGGGCGCCTGCGTTTCGATCCATATCAGACCCGCCGCTCGATTCCCGTCGAGATCCTCGGGGACCTGAAGGACGAGCGAGAGTTCGAGTGGTTCTGGATCGAGCTGTTCGACCCAACGGGTGCACGGGTGACCTACCCGACGCGCGTCCTGATCCAGGACAACGAGCAAGCCGTCGTGGACCTGGAGTCGAAGTCGGTCGTGGAAGGATCGGCCTCGCAGACGGTCACGATGAGCCTGCGGCGGTACGGACCCGCGGAACGCCGCGCGCGGTTTGCGATCCGCAGCGGGCGGTACCCCTGGCCCACGGGTCAGACGGCGGTTCCCGGATGGGATTACGAACCCGTGCTCGCCGTCGTCGCCATGGCGCCGGGAGTCCGCGTCGCAACCTTCGAAGTGACGGTGCTCGGCGACGACTTGGGCGAGCGCGACGAAGATATCGCCTTCGACGTGCTCGCGATGGACGACGCGCGCATGCGCACGGTCGGGATGCTCACGATCCAGAACGACGACGGCGAGCGGCCCGCGCTCAACCCGATCGGGTTGATTCGGTACCCATCTGGTCTGGCGGAAGGACTCGTCTACCCGAACCAGGTCGCAGGCTTCGAGGTCTGGCTCGACGAGCCCGCCGCCGAGCCGATCGAGGTCCGGTACCAGACCGAAGACGAAACTGCGGCAGGCGGACTGGACTACCGCCCGCGGACGGGGACCTACAGCACGGACCCCTACGGCGGGACGCAGGAGGACCTGGTCGTCTTCGAGCCGGGTGAGCAGATGAAGACCATCGGGGTCTACACCTCGGAACGACCCTGCCCCGTGCTCGAGGGCCGCATCCGGACCTTCCTGCTCCACCTCGTCCTGCCGTCGAACGCCTCCGTCGGGCTTGGAACGCAACAGGTCCAGATGGCCACGTACTGCTGAGTCCCTACGACTCCTCGGCGCCGACTCGGGCGACGACTTCGATCTGATCCGCGCTGCCGCACCAGCGGCAGGCGACTCGCTCGACCTGCTCCTCCAGGACTTCCTCTTCCTCGACGTGCGGCTCCCCGTCGAGGGAGTAGTGAACGAACTGGCGGGTGCGCCGGCGAGCCTCGACGTCGAAGCGGGTGAGGTTGCCGCACGCGGCGCAGCGGTAACGAGTCCGATCGTCGTTCGGCATCGGCGGCGAGTATAGGCCCTCCGACCTGCGACTTCACCCGCATGTCCCCGGCGGATGACATCGTGCGCCCGTCATGCTTGCCACCGAACGTATGTTCGAGTACGATGCGGCCGGCATGGTGGTCGCCGCGCCGGAGTCTCCCCCAGGAACTCAACCGGCGCGGACCCCACCGGCCGCTCGAGCGGCTGTGTCGGCGCTTCCGTGGGCGGCGGCGCCGATGCAGCGCTCGTTCGACGACCTGGGGACCGCGCTCGTCGACACCACCTTCTGCGTCTTCGACCTGGAGACGACCGGCGGATCCCCCGAGTCCTGCCGCATCACCGAGGTGGGCGCGGTGAAGGTGCGCGGCGGCGCGGTGCTCGGCGAGTTCCAGTCGCTGGTCGACCCGGGCGTGCCGATCCCCCCGGCCATCACGATGCTGACCGGGATCACCGATCTCATGGTCGCCGGAGCCGAGCCGGTCGGGACCGTGCTCCCCGCGTTCCTGGAGTTCGCCGGCGGCGCGACCCTGGTGGCGCACAACGCGTCCTTCGACACGCGCTTCGTCGCGGCGAACCTCGTGCGCCACGGGTACGCGGCGATGGAGAACCCGGTCGTGTGCACCGTCCGGCTCGCGCGCCGGCTCGTCCGCGACGAGGTCCGCAACCTCAAGCTCGACACGCTCGCGCACGCGCTGCGCGCCCGCACGGCGCCTTCGCACCGCGCTCTGGCCGACGCGCGAGCCACCACCGACGTGTTCCACGCGCTGCTCGAACGGTGCGGCGGCTACGGCGTGACGCACCTCGACGACCTGCTGTGGTTCCAGAGCGCGCGCGGCCATCCGTCCTACGCGAAGGTGACGCTGGCCCAGAGCCTGCCGCGCGCGCGGGGCGTGTACCTGTTTCGCGGCGACGGCGGCCGCGTGCTCTACGTCGGCAAGGCGGCCGACCTGCGCGCTCGCGTCCGTTCCTACTTCGGCGGCGACCAGCGCAAACGAGTGGACGACTTGCTGCGCGAGGTCCGCCGGGTCGACCACGTCGTGTGCGCATCCGACCTGGAGGCGGCCGTGGTGGAGGCTCGTCTCATCCGCGCGCACGCGCCGCGCTACAACCGCGCACAGCGCGGCACGCGCGCGCGCTGGTTCCTGCGGCTCACCGGCGAACGCTTCCCGCGCCTCACGATCGCGCGTGCCGGGCCCGGGCTCGGCCCGATGTCCCGAAGCGCCGCAGTCGCGGTGAAGGAGGCGCTGGAAGCCGCGACCGAGCTGCGCACGTGTACCGCGCGGCTGGGTGCGCGGCCCGCCGGCGGCGCGTGCGTTCGCGGCCAGATCGGCCGCTGCCCGGCGCCCTGCGAACGCGCGATCGATCCGAAGGCATATGGGGCGATCGCCGATCCGGTCGCGCGAGCGCTCGACGGCGACCCGTCGGGGATCGTGGCGAGCCTCGCGCGCCGCATGGCCGTACTCGCGCGCGAGGACCGGTTCGAGGAGGCGGCCGAGACGCGCGCACGCCTGGAGGCGGTGATCGAGGCGGCGCGGTGGCGGCGCGAGACCGACGGCCTGCTTCGAGCGCGACGGCTCGTGCTGGGGATCGGCGGCTCCCGCGTCGAGATCGCGGGCGGCTTCGTCGCCACGGTCGACGATCGCCCGCCGGCGGCCGCACCCGACGACCATCCCGACGAGCCCCGCCTCGTCGCGGGATGGCTCGCCCGCAACCGCGCGCGCGTGCGCGTGCTCGCCTGCGACGAGGGATACGCGATGCCGCTCGCGGCGGGCTCGCTGATCGCACGCTGGCGCGAGCGTCTGAAACGCGCGCGCGACGCCTGATACCGTTCCCGCTCCGAGGGAGGGAACCGGATGCGGCCGTGGTCGATCCAGCACGCGGGGCGATTCGTCCAGGACGTGATCGTCAGCGAGGCCCTGCGCGCGAACCCGCTCGGCGACCCGAACGTGCGCCCGATCCACGTCTACCTCCCGCCTGGCTACGACGAGGACCCGGGCCGCCGCTACCCCACCATCTACGAGATCCAGGGCCTGACCGGCCAGGTCGACATGTGGTTCAACCGCGACGCCTTCCGCCCGACGTTCCCCGAGATGCTCGACGAGCTGTTCGCGAGCGGCAGGGCGCCGGCGACGATCGTCGTCTTCCCCGACTGCTGGACCTCGATCGGCGGCTCGCAGTTCATCGACTCGCCGGGGACCGGCAGGTATCACACCTACCTGTGCGACGAGGTCGTCCCGTGGGTGGACGCGCACTTCCGCACGCTCGCCTTGCCCGAACATCGCGGGATCGCCGGGAAGTCCAGCGGCGGCTACGGCGCGATGGTGACGCCGATGCTCCGCCCGGACGTGTTCGGCGGGCTCGCGACGCACGCGGGCGACGCGCTGTTCGAAGTCTGCTACCTGCCCGAGTTCCGTGAAAGCGCGCGAGCGCTCCGCGACGACTACGCGGGTTCCTACGACAACTTCTGGGCCGACTTCCGGTCGCGACCGGCGATGACGAAGAAGACCGACGGCGTGCTGCTGAACTGCTGGTGCATGGCGGCGTGTTATTCCGCCGACCCCGACGGCACGGTGAACCTGCCGTTCGACACCGCGACCGGCGCGCTGATCCCCGACGTCTGGGAGCGCTGGCTCGCCTGGGACCCGGTCCGGATGGTTCCCGGCCACGCCGACGCGCTGCGGGACATGCGAGCGATCTTCGTCGACGGCGGCACGAAGGACGAGTGGTTCCTCGAGCTGGGGGCCGAGGCGTTCCGGCGCGCGCTCGCCGCGATCGGCGTGACCGACGTTCGCTTCGAGCTGTTCGACGCGGGCCACATGGGCATCAACTATCGCTACCCGATCAGCCTGCGCTACCTCGCGGAAAGGCTCACCCCGTGAGCGACTTGTTCTCCGTGGACGGCAAGAACGTCGTCGTGACCGGCGGCTCGCGCGGCATCGGGCTGATGATCGCGCGCGGCTTCGTCGAGGGCGGCGCGAACGTGGTCATCTCCTCGCGCAAGGCCGAGGTGTGCGACGCGGTCGCCGCCGAGCTGGGCTGCCTGTCCGTCCCCGCCGACCTGTCCGCCATGGCGGGCGTGGAGCGGCTCGTGGAAGGCGTGACCGAGCGCTGGGACCGCCTCGACGTGCTCGTCAACAACGCGGGCGCCGCGTGGGGCGCGCCGCTGGAGGACTTCCCCGAAGCGGGCTTCGACAAAGTCTGGACGCTCAACGTCAAGGGCCTCTTCTACACGACGGTCAAGTTCCTGCCCCTGCTGCGAAAGGCGGCCGGCGCCGACGACCCCGCGCGCGTGATCAACATCGGCTCGATCGACGGCATCCGCGTGCCGTGGTTCCCGAACTATCCGTACTCGGCCGCGAAGGCCGGCGTGCACATGCTGACCCGGCACCTGGCGCACACGCTCGTCGGCGAGCACATCACCGTGAACGCGATCGCGCCCGGTCTGTTCCCGAGCCAGATGACCAAGGCGATCTACGCCGACGAGGCGATGGCGGCGGTCGCCCGCGAGGGGATCCCGATGGGCCGTGACGGCCGGCCGGACGACATGGCCGGCGCGGCGATCTACCTGTCCTCGCGCGCGGGCTCCTACCTGACCGGCGCGGTCATCCCGGTCGACGGCGGCGTCTCGACCCGCGGCTGACCCGGGGCACGTCCGAGCGGCGGCTTGCGTCCCGGCCGCTCAGCCCGCAACCCGCGCCGAAACCTCGCGCAGCGTTTCGAGCGCCCGCAGGGCCGCGCCCGAGTCGATCGCCTGGCGCGCGCGCGCCACGCCCTCGTCCATGTCGGCCGCGGCCCCGACGACGTAGAGCGCCGCGCCCGCGTTCAGCGCGACCGCCTCGCGCACGGGTCCCGTCTGCCCCTCCATCACGACGACCGCGATCGTGGCGTTGTCGGCGGGGCTTCCTCCGGCCAGGTCGCCCGCTGCCGACGTCGGGATGCCGAGCGCGCCCGGGTCGAGCGTCCACGGGCGCACGCCGCCGTCGATCTCCCACACCTTCGACGACGAGCCCGTGCTCAGCTCGTCGAGCCCGTCGTGCGACCGGAAGACCATCGCGTGCTTGGCCCCCAGGCGCAGCAGCGCCTCGGCGATGCGCGGCGCCATGTCCGCGTCGCTGCAGCCCACGGTTTGATACTCCGCGCCCGCGGGGTTCGTCAGCGGCCCGAGGAAGTTGAATACCGTCGGCACGCCGAGCTCGCGGCGGACCGGTCCCGCGTGCTTCATGGCCGGGTGGAAGGCGGGCGCGAAGCAGAAGCCGATGCCGGCCTCCTCGATGCACGCGGCGACGCCGTCCGGCCCGACCTCCAGCGTCACGCCGAGCGCCTCCAGCAGGTCGGCCGACCCGCACGTGGACGACGCGGCGCGGTTCCCGTGCTTGGCGACCTTCACGCCGGCTCCTGCCACGACGAGCGCGGCCATCGTCGAGATGTTGACCGTTCCGGCGCCGTCGCCGCCCGTCCCGCAGGTGTCGACGACCGGCCCGTCGTAGGGGACCTTCAGCGAGAACTCCCGCATCACCCGCGCGAGGCCGGTGATCTCGTCCACCGTCTCGCCCTTGGCTCGCAGCGCCACCAGGAACCCGCCGATCTGCCCCGCCGTCGCCTCCCCCGACATGATCGAGCGCATCGCCGCGCCCGCCCGCTCCTCGTCGAGGTTCTCGCCTCTCACGAGCATTGCAAGCGTTTCGGGCCACGTGAACGAAGACATGAGCAACGCAGTATAGGCGCGGCCCTCCGGGGCTATCCTGCGAATCATGAAGCTCGCCGTGGGGGGTGACGCGCGCAACGCGGTGACCGACTTCGTGCTGGGCGAGCTTCGCGCGCGCGGCCACGACGTCGTGCTCGCGATCGGCCCGGCCGGCGGTCGCGACGAGGAATGGGCGGACGTCGGGCGCGGCGTCGCGGAGGCCGTCGCCGCGGGCGAGGCCGATCAGGGAGTCGTGTTCTGCTGGACCGGCACCGGGGTGACGATGGCCGCCAACAAGGTGCGCGGCGCGCGGGCGGCGCTGTGCACCGACGCCGGCCAGGCCCGCGGCGCGCGCATGTACAACGACGCGAACGTCCTCGGCATGAGCCTGCGGCTCACCAGCGAGCAGCTCGCGCGCGAGATCCTGGACGCGTGGTTCGACCAGACCGAAATCGACCCCGCCGAGGCCGCCAACATCGACAAGGTCAAGCAGACGGATCGCTGAAGCCGAGCATCAGGGCGAGCTGCGCCGCGTTGCGCACGCCCTTGTCCTGGTAGCAGTTGTTGAACAGCACGTGCGTGCGCTTCACCTCGCCGGCAAGCTCCAGCAGCCGCGGCTGCCACGCGCGCAGCTCGTCCTCGGCGTAGAGGTAGTCGAAGCGCTCGGCGACGCTGATCCCTTTCTTCTTCCACGTCTGGACGTTGCGACCGTGGAAGCGCACGACCGCGAGGTCCGGGGCGGTGGAGGCGACGACGTCCGGCACGCTCGACGCGAACCCCTGCGGCATGTCGAGGCACACGTAGACCGCGCCGATCGAGCGCAGCCATTCGAGCGTCCGCTCGGCCGGGTCCTCGCCGGTCATCCACGTGCCGCGCCGGAACTCGACGGCGATGCGGTAGTCGGGCAGGCGCGCGAGGCAGGACTCGACGTAGGCCTTGTTGTCGCGCGAGGGAACGAACCACTCGGGGAACTGGAACAGCACGCACCCGAGCTTGCCGGCGGAGTGCAGCGGCATCAGCGCGCTCCGGAACATCTCGAAGACCTCGTCGACGGCTTCGAGCGGCAGGTCCTTCTGGTAGGCGGACCGCTTATCCCCCGCGTGCGCACGAAGCGCCTTGGGCAGCGAGGCGACCTTCGTCGGGTGCTGCGTGAGCAGCGAGTACGCCTTGACGTTGAAGGTGAAGTGCGCCGGGGTGCGCTCGACCCAGAGCGCGGCGTTGCGCGCCGACGGCGGCGCGTAGTAGGTGGCGTCCACCTCGACCAGCGGGAACTGCGAGGCGTAGAAGGCGAGCCGCGCCTCGGCCGACTTCGCCTCCGGCGGGTACCAGCCCGAGGCCAGCAGCGTCGGGTCGGTCCAGGACGACGTGCCGACCAGGATCTCGCCGCTCACGAGCCGAAGTACCTCCGCGCGAGGTGCCCGGCCGTGCGCGTTGCGATCGCCTGCGCGGTCAGGGTCGGGTTCGGTCCGCCGATCCCGTTGACGAACACGCTCGTGTCGGCGATGAACAGCCGCTCGACCGCGTGCGCCTCACCCTCCGGGTCGACGACCGAGGTCGCGGGGTCGAAGCCCATCCGCATCGTGCCGTGCATGTGGATCGTCGAGGGGAGCGCGTCCGCCCGGTGGATCGACGCGGGGTCCGCGCCCGCGCCCACGAGCACCTCGGCCGCACGTCGCGCCAGCCAGTCGCGGCGCGCGATCGTCGCGGGCGTCGCGTGGTAGCGCACGACCGGGACGGGCCCGTGCTCGTCGGCGCGATCGGACAGCGTGACCCCGTTGGACGGGTCGTTCTCGTCGTCCACGCACACCGCGATCGTGAGCGTTCGCCGGTACGCCTCCATCCGCCGCTTGAGCGTCGCGCCCCACGTGCGCCCTCGGTGCGCCCACGGCCCGTCGGGGGCGCCGGGGGCGTCCGTCGCGGGGCCCATCGACGTCGCGAGCGCGAACGTCAGCGGGCCGAACCCTTGCACCTCGATGAAGCCGTAGCCCGGCAGGTCGGCGCGCGCCATCGAGGTCTGTCCCTGGTTCATCTCGACGTCGCCGGGCATGACCCCGCTGACGTAGTCGAACCAGTGCGTGGTCAGGTTCGACCCTACGGCGGGACTCGCGGGCAGGCCGCTCGACAGCCACAGGCGCGGCGTCTCGATCGCGCCGCACGCGAGGACGACGGCCTTGGCCTCCACCTCGTTGCGCTCGCCCGCTTCGGTCCGGTAGCGCACCGCCTTGATCCGAACGCGCTCGCCCGCGTCTTCGGTGACCAGTCCGGTGACGAAGCAGCCCGTGCGGAACTCGCAGCGTCCGGTCGCGCGGGCGAGCGGCGCGTAGGACGCGTTCGTTCCGCGCTTGGCCGTTTGCTCGACCGGCGCGCCGTCCGGGTTGCGGCAGCCGATCAGGCACTCGCCGCATTGCGTGCAGCCCCGCGCCGCCGGGAACGCGATCGGGTCCGCCGCGCGCGCGACCGAGGCGATCGCGTTCGGCTGCATGCGCCATCCTCCCGAGCGCACGTCGGGCCCGTGGGCGTGCTCGAACCCGATCGCCTCGCACCCGCGGATGAACAGCTCCTCCTTGCGAGCGACCAGCTCGGCCGTGCCGACCGGCAGCGTCGCCTCGACCCGCCGGTAGTAGGGCACGAGCTCGCCGTAGCGGATCGGCCAGGCGTCGTCGACGGAGGCCGGATAGGCGCGCGGGCAGTTCCCGCCGAAGTGGAGCGTGTTGCCCCCGACGCCCGCGGTTTGGAACAGCAGCCCGATCCCGTCGCGCACGCGCGGCCACGCCCGCTTGGACCGGTCCGAGGGCCCCCAGCGAAGCAGCCCGTCGAAGGGGTTCAGCATGTCCCACTCGAGCCCGGTGAAGTCCCGTCCCGGGTCGTGCCAGCGCCCCGCTTCCAGCACCAGGACGTACAGGCCGGTCTCGGCGAGTTCTTTCGCGACGACCGCCCCGGTGCCGCCAGCGCCGATCACGATCACGTCCGGCCTGACGATCGGCTCCCCGAGACCGGTCATGGCTCGCCCAGCAAGTGCCGGAACCCGCGTCCCGGCCCGCCGAAGCCGGTGAGGTCCCAGCCCAGCGGCCTGCGCACCACGCGCCCGCGCTCGTCCTGGCCCGTCCACTCCCCGTAGACCGCCGCGATCGCCAGGAAGCCCAGCACCGACGGCAGCTCGCGAAGTTGCTCGACGTCGTGGTGCTCGATCGAGTCCAGCACCTGCACGCGCTCCGCGACCTCCAGCGAGGCGAACGCGCGGCCCTGAAATCGCGCGCGGGCCACCTCGTCGAGCAGCGCCGCGGCGCCCTCGCCGAGACCGGGCTGGATCAGGTCGAGGTAGTGAGCCAGGAACCGGTCCGCCTCGACGTCCGCCGCGCCCGGCGAGGCGTCGTGCGGCGCGCCCGGGACGAACACGGCCGCCGCCGCGCGCAAGGTTCGGGCCGCGTCCGTCGGCAAGGCTCGGACCTCCCGGCCGTCAGTCGGCCTGCGTGGCGGCCTCGACGCTTTCGTCGAGCGCCCTCGCGATCGCGTTCGCGGCTTCGCCAAGCTCGAACGCATCGACCGGTTGCACGAGCCATCGATCCGCGCCCGACCACTTCGCGAGCCAGGCGTCCTGCGCGCGGTGCAACAGCACGATGACGCCGGGCGGGTACGGCAAGACCTTCAGCTCGTGCGCGAGGCCGAAGGCGCCGTACGGCACGGTCGTCTCGTCGGCGATCACCAGGATGATCTCGTCGTCGGTGGCGACCGTGCGCAGCGCCTCGATGCCGTCGGCCGCGACCTCGATCTCCCACGCGGGACCGAGGGCGCCGCGCGTCCGCGCGCGCGCCGCGTCGGATCCCGAAACCAGAAGAGCCTTCACGGCGCCGAATCCTATCGCCGCGACGCGGCGCGAGCGCGGCGAGGGAGGCTGCCTTCGAATCCCGCCGTCCCCGGCCGTCCTTGACTCCCGCCGCCGCCGTGCTATCGAACGGGGAACAACCCCCAGACGAGAGGGCACGGAATGGAACGCACAACGATCCAGAAGCTGCTGGCCGAGTTCGTCGGCACGTTCGCGCTCATCTTCATCGGCGTCGGCTCGATCGTCGCCGCCAACTTCGCGCCCGGCGCGGGCCTGGTCACGGTCGCGATCGCGCACGGGCTCGCCATCGCCACGATGGTCACCGCGGTCGGTCACGTCTCGGGCGCCCACTTCAACCCGGCCGTCACGATCGGCGCTTGGGTCACCGGCAAGATCAAGTCGGCCGACGCGGGGCTCTACATCGGGACGCAGCTCCTCGGTGGGATCGTGGGCGCGCTCGCCATCCGCGCCGCCATCCCGCGCGAGGCCTGGCTCGGCGTGAACCTGGGCACGCCGCTGGTCTCCGGCTCCATCAGGAGCGGCTCGGCCGTGCTCATAGAAGCGATCCTGACCTTCTTCCTGGTGTGGGTCGTATTCGCCACCGCCATCGACGAGGACGGCGCGTTCAACAAGGTCGCCGGCCTGGCGATCGGCTTCGTCATCCTGATGGACATCATGATGGGCGGACCCTTCACCGGCGCCGCCATGAACCCCGCGCGGTCCTTCGGCCCGGCGCTCGTCGGCGGCTTCTGGGACGGCTGGTGGGTCTACTGGGTCGGCCCGATCGCCGGCGGCATCATCGCCGCGGTGCTCTACGACTCGATCATCCTGGCTCGCCGCGAGCCGGCGGCGGCGCTGGAGGCGGCTCCGGGCGAGTAGGGCGAGCAGGCCGAGCAGGCGCGGCCGGCGGTCCGGCTCAGGCGACTTCCCACGTGTCGCCCGAGTGCAGCAGCGCGGCGAGGTCGCCGTCGCCGAGCTTCTCGCGGGCCACGTCGAGCTGCTGGGCCATCTGCTGCCCGTAGACCGGGCGCGACACCTGCCGGAAGACGCCGATCGGCGTCGGCATCGTCGGGCCGGTCGCAAGGTGCGCGAGCTGGAAGGCCAGCGCCGGGTCCTCGCGATGCGCGTCGTGGACCAGGAGGTTCTCCTCGCCCACCTTGACCACGTCCACGATCTCGAGCTGCCCCTGTGGCGTCATGCGCACGCCGCGCTCGTCCTCGCCGCCGAAGCGAATCGGCTTGCCGTGCTCGAGCCGGATCTGGTTCGCGGCCTTGAACTCCCGGCCGGTGACCATCTCGAAGGCGCCGTCGTTGAAGATGTTGCAGTTCTGGTAGATCTCGACGAACGCCGATCCCTGGTGCGCGGCCGCCTCCTTCAAGATCGTCGTCAAGTGCGCCCGGTCGACGTCCAGCGAGCGCGCGACGAAGGTCGCCTCCGCACCGAGCGCGAGCGCCACGGGGTTGAAGGGCTGGTCGAGCGAGCCGAACGGCGTCGACTTCGTCACCTTGCCGATCTCCGACGTCGGCGAGTACTGACCCTTCGTGAGCCCGTAGATCTGGTTGTTGAACAGCAGGATGACGAGGTTGGTGTTGCGGCGCATCGCGTGGATGAGGTGGTTGCCGCCGATGGAGAGCCCGTCGCCGTCGCCGGTGACGACCCAGACGGTGAGGTCCTGGCGCGCGGTGGCGAGCCCGGTCGCGATCGCCGGCGCGCGTCCGTGGATCCCGTGCACGCCGTAGGTGTCGACGTAGTAGGGGAAGCGGCTCGAGCAGCCGATGCCGCTGACGATCACCATGTTCTCGCGCTTGACGCCGATCTCGGGAAGGACGCTCTGCACCACGCTCAGGATCGCGTAGTCCCCGCACCCGGGGCACCAGCGCACCTCCTGGTCGCTCGTGAAGTCCTTCTTGGTCAGCTCGACCGGTTCTGCTGCCATCCGTCTCACAACCTCTTCAGGATCTCGGTTTCGATCTCGGCCGCCCGGAACGGCAGCCCCTGCACCTTCGAGTAGGTCTTCGCGTCCACGAGGAACTCGGCGCGGATCAAGCGCGCGAGCTGCCCGAGGTTGTTCTCCGGGATCAGCACGCGGCGGTAGCGCTTGACGACGTCGCCGGTTCCCTTCGGGAACGGGTTCAGGTACGTCAGGTGCGCGTGCGCGACCTTCTTGCCGGCCGCGCGAACCTTCGCGCACGCCGCCGCGATCGAGCCGTACGTCGAGCCCCAGCCCAGGACCAGCAGGTCCGCGTCGCCCGTCGGGTCGTCCACCTCAAGCGGCGGGATCGAGTCGGCGATCTTGGCCACCTTGGCGGCGCGGATCCGCGTCATGTACTCGTGGTTCTGCGGGTCGTACGAGACGTTCCCGGTGCGGTCCTCCTTCTCCAGGCCGCCGACGCGGTGCTCCAGACCGGGCGTTCCCGGGATCGCCCACGGGCGCGCGAGGTTGTCGTCGCGCAGGTAGGGCAGGAAGCCGTCCTCGGAGTTCGGCTCGGTCGTGAAGGCCGGGTCCAGGATCGGCAGGTCCTCGACGTTCGGCAGGCGCCACGGCTCCGAGGAGTTGGCCAGGAACGTGTCGGACAGGATGATCACCGGCGTGCGGTAGGTCAACGCGATGCGCGCGGCCTCGATCGCGACCATGAAGCAGTCGGCCGGCGTGCGCGGCGCGACGATCGGGATGTGCGAGTCGCCGTGGCGGCCGTACATCGCGAGCAGCAGGTCGGCCGCCTCTTGCTTGGTGGGAAGCCCGGTGCTCGTCCCGCCCCGCTGCACGTCCACGACGATCATCGGCAGCTCGAGCACGATCGCCAGGCTGATCGTCTCGGCCTTGAGGTCCAGGCCCGGGCCACTGGTCGCCGTCACGCCGAGGTGGCCGCCGAACGCGGCGCCGAGCGCCGCGCACGCGGCGGCGATCTCGTCCTCCGCCTGGAACGACCGCAGGCCGAAGTTCTTGTGCTTGCTCAGCTCGTGCAGGATCTCCGAGGCCGGCGTGATCGGGTACGAGGCGTAGTAGAGCGGGATGCCGGCGCGCACCGACGACGCGACCAGGCCCCACGACAGCGCGGTGCTTCCCGTGATGTTGCGGTAGATGCCCGGCTTGGACACCGCCGGCTTGATCTCGTACTGGTGCGCGATCAGCTCGGCGGTCTCGCCGAAGGCGTGGCCCGCCTTGAACGCCCGGACGTTCGCCTCCAGGATCGGCGGGTTCGACCCGAAGCGCTTCTCCAGCCACGCCAGCGTCACGTCGGTCGGCCGCGAGTACATCCACGACAGCATCCCGAGCGCGAACATGTTCTTCGCGCGCTCGGCCTGCTTCTTGTTGATGCCCTCGATGTCGCTCGTCGCTTCGAGCGTCATCGAGGTCATCGGCACCTCGTAGACCTGGAACGACGACAGCGTGCCGTCCTCCAGCGGGTTGGTCGCGTACCCGGCGCGCTCGAGGTTCTTCTGGATGAAGGCGTCCTTGTTGACGATGAGGATGCCGCTCGTCGCGAGGTCGCTGACGTTGGCGCGCAAGCCGGCGGGGTTCATCGCGACGAGCACGTTGGGCTCGTCACCCGGGGTCAGGATGTCGGTGTCGGAGAAGTGGATCTGGAACCCGGAGACGCCGGCGATCGAGCCTGCGGGAGCGCGGATCTCGGCCGGGAAGTCTGGGAGCGTCGCGAGGTCGTTGCCGAGGACCGCCGTTGCGTTGGTGAACCGTTCCCCTGTGAGCTGCATACCGTCACCCGAGTCCCCGGCGAATCGGATGACGACGCGGTGAAGTTCCTCAACCGCCTTCGCCATTGTCGTGTGCGTCTCCCTTGCGTTTCCCCAGCGCGCCTCCCGCGCGCACCCCTTCATCATACGCACGCGACGCCTTCGCGCGAGGTCCCGAGACCTATACTCGCCGGCGTGGCGCATTACCTCGATCACGCATCGACCACGCCGCTGCACCCGGCCGCGGCCGAGGCGATGGCCGGGGCAACGGCCGAGGCCTGGGCGGACCCGTCCCGGCTCTACGGCGAGGCTCGCCGGGCGCGGATCGCGCTGGACGAGGCGCGCGCCGGTGTCGCCGCCGCCGTCGGCGCCCGGGCCGAGGAGATCGTGTTCACCGGCGGCGGGACCGAGTCGTGCAACCTGGCGATCGCGGCCGGCGCGCGGGCGGCGGCGGCTGCCCGCAAGCCGCGCAGAATCGTCGTCTCCGCCGTCGAGCACACCGCCGTCCTGGAGGCGGCTCGCGCGCTCGGGGACTTCGACTTGGTGGAGGCGCCGGTCGACGCGACCGGCCGCGTCGACCTCGATGCGCTGCGCGTGGCGTGCGCGGGGGGCGCGGGGCTCGTGTCGGTCCAGACCGCCAACCACGAAGTCGGCACCCGGCAGCCGCTCGCGGAGGCCGTCGCGATCGCCCGCGAGGCCGGCGCGATCGTGCACACCGACGCCTGCATCACCGCCGGAAACGAGCCCACCGACGTCGCCTCGCTCGGCGTCGACCTCCTCTCCGCCTCGGCGCACAAGGCATACGGGCCCAAGGGCGCCGGGCTCTTGTGGGTCCGCCGAGGCACCCGCGTCCGGCCGGTGCAGGTCGGCGACGATCGGGAGCGTGGCAGGCGCGCCGGGATCGAGAACCTGCCGGCGATCGCCGGCTACGCGGCCGCGCTGGCCGCGCGCTCGTCCGAGTGGGCAGAGGAAGCCGAGCGGCTCGGGCGGCTGACCGAGCGCCTGCGGACCGAACTGCCGGCGGCCGTCCCCGACCTCGTCGTGCACGGCCACCCGGCCGAGCGGCTCCCCGGGCTCGTCGCCTTCAGCGTGCTCTACGTCGAGGGGGAGGCGCTTCTGCTCGGCCTCGACCGCGCGGGCATCGCCGTGCACTCGGGCTCGTCGTGTACGGCCGCGACCGGCGAGCCGAGCCACGTCCTTGCCGCGATGGGCGCGCTCACGCAGGGGTCGATCCGGGTCTCGCTGGGTCGCGGCTCGAACGAGGAAGACGTCGAGGCGCTGCTCGGCGCGCTCCCCGACGTCGTCGCCCGCGCGCGCGCCACAGCCGGACCTGCTACACGTGGACGGTGATGAGCGAGCGCGCGGTCGTCCTGGACACCCTCGGCGAGGCGTGCCCGATGCCGTTGATCAAGCTGAAGGCGCTCGCCGACGAGCAGCCGCCCGGCACGCTGATCGAAGTCCTGTCCGACGACGAAGGATCGAAGGTCGACATCCCCGTCTGGTGCCGGATGAAGGGCCAGGACTTCCTGGGCCGCGAGGATCGCGAGCGCGGCTGGTCGTTCCTGGTGCGAACGGCCTGACGGGACCCGGGCGACGGCCCCTACGTCTCGCAGCGGCGCTTCACGTCCGAGCCCGCCCCGCCCCGGCACCGGTCCCGTCCCGTGCCCCCGACGAGCAGGTCGCCGCCGTCGCCGCCGGAGAGCACGTCGTTGCCGGCCTGGCCCTTGAGCGTGTCGGCTCCGGCGTTGCCGTACAGCCGGTCGGGGCCGCCGCCCCCGCGCAGCACGTCCTTTCCTCCGCCGCCGCCGACCAGGTCGGCGCCCCGGCCGCCGTCGATGACGTCGTTGCCCGCTCCGCCCTTGAGGACGTTCGCGCCGTCGTCGCCGATGATGCGGTCGTTGCCGGGTCCGCCCAGGACCCGCTCGATCGAAGCCAGCGAAAGGTCGCCGAACCCCGTGGCGGTGAGGGCGACGAGGTCGACCGTGAGCGCGCCGGACGCGGCGCTGAGGTCGAGCGTGTCGATGCCGTTCCCGCCGCCGATCGAATCGTCGCCGCCGCCGGGCCTGATCACGTCGTTCCCGTCCCCGGCCAGGATGATGTCGTTGCCGGAGCTGCCGCAGATCACGTCGTTGCCCGACGTGCCGATCGCCGGCACCCCGGCGATCGCGTTGATCGTGCACGCGGCGAGCCCGTCGGCGCGAGGCGCCACCACGAACAGGCACAGGCCGGCAGCCACCGCGGCCCTCAACGTCGTCGATCGCTTCACGTCGTCACACCCCTCCGCTTCCGGGCGCGCCCGAAACGCGCCTCGCGTCATGCCGTCATGGGAGATATCGGCCGGGCGCGCGCAACCTTTCGGGTCCGGGAGGACCATCTTGGATAGCCAAACCGGCGCACGAGGCCCGTACGCACGAAGAGCGGCCCGCGGGCCGCCCTTCGCCATGTGATGCTCGCTTAGTTGAACGAGTCGCCGCACGCGCAGGACGACTGCGCGTTCGGGTTGTCGACGGTGAAGCCGGACCGCTCGAGCGTGTCCACGTAATCCACCTTTGCGCCCTTGAGGTAGGGAGCGCTCATCTTGTCCACGACGAGCTTCACGCCGCCGAACTCCCCGACGATGTCGGTGTCCTTCAGCTCGTCGTCGAAGTACAGGGCGTAGCGCAGGCCCGAGCACCCGCCGGGCTGGACCGCGACGCGCAGGGCGAGCGGCGTCTCCGTTTGCTCGCGCGAGAGCAGCTCCTTCACCTTCACGGCCGCGGAATCGGTCAGCGCCAGCGGCGCGGTCGTCGTCGTCGTGGCTTCCATTTGGGATTCTCCTCGTCGCCTAGAGGGGCGGAACCGCCCCAGTATACCCGGGCGCCGGGCCGGTTTCAGCCCTCCGGTAGACTGGCCGCTCGCTTCGCCAGACCAAGGAGTCCTTCCATGAGTCTTCGCACGGTGCTCGTCAGCGACCCGTTCGCCTACGCCTTCCTGGACCGGCGGCCCTACCCGGCCTGGGAGCCGTTCTGGAAGGGCTACCGGGACCGGGCGATCATCACGCCCGAGTACGGGCTGCTCTACATCGCGGCCATGCTGCGTGAAGCGGGCGTGCCGTTCGAGCTGCACAACGTGGTCGCGGACCACTGGACGGACATGCGCTGGTTCGACGTCAGCGACGAGCACCAGGTCGACGAGGCGGCGCGCACGGAGTTCGAGGCGCTGCTCGCGCGGATGAGGGACGACCTGATGGCGCGCGTGGCCGGGGCGGACGTGGTGATGGTGCCTCTCTCGTACTACTACATGGTGCGCGGCGTGAAGCGCCTGATCGAGCAGATGCGCGCCGCCGCCCCCGACGCGCTGTTCGTGGTCGGCGGCAACTACGCCACCATGCACGCCTTCGAGCTGATCCTGGACGGCCACGCCGACGTCGTGGTGCGCGGCGAGGGAGAGGACACGATCCTGGCGCTCATGGCCGAGCTGGAGGCGGGCGCCTGGCGCTCGACCGGGACGCTGGAGACGCTCGGCGTGTCCTACCGGCTCCCCGGCGGGGAGCCGGGGCACACGATGGACATGCCGCGGATCAACGACCTGGACCGGCTGCCGCACATGTACTCGGCCGGCGACGCGTTCCGCGTCGCCGACCGGCACCTGTTCCTGAAGACCCTGCAACCGGACGGCGACTACTTCATCGGGTCCAGCTACGTCACCTCGCGCGGCTGCCCGGAAAAGTGCACGTTCTGCATGGACCCGACGATCTGGAACCGCAAGGTGCGCTTCCACTCCCCCGCCTACGTCGAGAACGTCGTGCGGTTCTGCTACGAGAACTACCACCGCGTCGGCGAGCCGAAGTACTACTTCGGCGACGCCACCTACACGCTTCGCAAGCCGCGCCTGTACGAGATGTGCGAGCGCATCGCCGGCGTCGGCTGGACCTACAACGTGCAGACGCGCGCCGACATGGTCGACGAGGAGACGCTCCGGCGCATGAAGGCGGCCAACTTCCGCAACCTGTCCTTCGGCTCGGAGTCTTTCAACGACGAGATCCTCGAGAACGTCGTGCTGAAGCGCCAGACGTCCAAGCAGGTGCTCGACGGCGCGAACCTCGCGCGGGACTTGGGCATGGACCCGATCCTCACCTTCATCGCGGGGCTTCCCGGCGAGACGAAGGAGTCGCACCTCCGGACCGTACGCATCCTGCGCGAGCACGGCTACACCGAGGCCACCTTCTTCCCCCTCGTCGTCTTCCGCGGGACGCCGCTCTACGACCAGTTCGTCGCCGGCAAGACGCCCGAGGACATCGAGGCGGCGCGCTTCGACGCCGACTCCGAGGAGTTCGTCTACCTCAGCGAGGAGTTCCCGACGAAAGAGGCGCTGATCACGTGGGCGGGCCACCTCAACGCCGAGATCCGCACGGGCGCCCCCGAGGGTGAGGACGTCACCGGCTCCGAAGTCGGCCACCTGCTGGCCGGCTGACGCCGCCGGCAAACAGGCGAAAGCGCCACAGGTCGGGCCGCGGCGCGTCGCGCTCCCCCGGGCCGGCCGGTATCGTCGGTGCATGCCTGAGAACGTCGTCGAGCTGACGTCGGTCTCGCGATCGTTCGGCAGGGTGCGGGCGCTCGTCGACTTCAGCCTCGCCGTACCGCGCGGGACGATCACGGCGCTGCTCGGGCCGAACGGCGCCGGCAAGACCACGACCGTTCGCGTCATCACCGGGGGCCTCCGGCCCGACGGCGGGACCGTGCGCGCGTTCGGCGCCGACCCCGAGATCGACGGCGAGATGATCCGCGGACGCTGCGGCGTCGTCTCGGCGAAGCCGGCGCTCTACGATCGCCTGAGCGGCTGGGACAACCTGCTCTACTCGGCTCGCCTCTACGGCGTGGAGGACACCGCCGACATCCGGGGCGCAGCGGCCCGGTTCGGGATCGACCACGCGCTCGACCTGAACGTGGGCACGTACTCGACCGGGATGAAGACGCGCCTTGCCCTGGCGCGATCGATCCTTCACGACCCAGAGTTGATGCTGCTGGACGAGCCGACCGCGGGCCTGGACCCGGAGTCGGCGCGCGCGGTGCTCGAGCTGATCCGCGCGCTCGCCCACGACGGCAAGACCGTGCTGCTCTGTACGCACCTGCTGCTGGAGGCGGAGGGGCTCGCCGATCAGATCGCGATCATGGAGCTGGGACGCAGCGTCCTGCAAGGCGCGCCGGGCGAGCTGGCCAAGCGATTCTGGCCGCACCAGTTGCTCGTCCTGGACGCGGAGGATCGCGAGACGCTGGCCGAGGCGAAGAACTTCGACGGCGTCGTGTCGTTCGAGCGCAACGGCCACGCGCTAGTGCAGATGGACGACCTCGCGCGCGTGCCCGACCTGGTCGCGTTCCTCACCGCCCGGGGCGTTCGCCTGACGCGGGTCGAGCCTCGCGTGCCGACCCTGGAAGAGCTGTACTTCCACTCGCGAGGACGGGACCGGTGAACCTGCGTCGCACCTACACGGTGCTGCGGACGGATCTGCGCCAGCTTCGGCTCGCCAAGGACTTCTGGATCCCGATGGCGATCCTGGCCGCGCTGTTCTTCGTGGTCCTGCCGGCGGTGTTGCTGCTCGCGCTCGGCGCGGCGGAGCGCATCGACCTCGTCCGTCAGATCGGCGACACCATCGACCTGCTCCCCGACACGGTCAAGCGGCAGATCACCGACCGCGTGCAGGGACCGCAACCCAGCGGCCTGGGCAGGGCGCAGTTCGCGATGGCGGTGTACATGTTCGCGCCGCTGGCGATCGTGGTGCCGCTGACGATCTCCACCGCCATCGGCGCAAACACCATCGTCGGCGAGCGCGAGAAGGCCACCGGCGAGTTCCTCGCCCACTCGCCCGCGTCCGAAGCCGAGATCTACCTCGGCAAGCTGGCCGCGAGCATCCTTCCCGGTTACCTCGCCACCTACGTCGGCTTCGGGATCTACGCGGTGCTGGTCAACCTGATCGTCGGTCCGAAGGTCGGCGGCTGGTTCTTCCCGACGACGGAGTGGTGGATCCTCATGTTCTGGGTCGTGCCGCCGTTCATCATGCTGGCGATCTCGGTCGTGCTGCGGATCAGCGCCCGCGTCCGCTCGGCCACGGCTTCGCAGCAGGCATCCGGTCTGGTGACGCTCCCGCTCATCCTGCTGAGCTACGCCCAGTCGAGCGGCTCGCTCTTCGGCGGGGCGCGCTTCGGCTGGATCGTCGGGGCGATCGCGTGGCCATTGGCGATCCTCGGCTTGATCCGCGGTTCGAAGGCCGTTACCCGCGAGCGCCTCCTCGGGGCCGACGTCCAGGCCTGACCGCGGGCACCGCCACCGGCTGGAAGCCCTTCACCTCCTTCCCGGCCACGAAGACGCGAGCGGCCAGGTTCACGCCGTAGTGGTAGGCGAGGTCCAGCTCGCTCCGCGCGTCGAGCACGACGAGGTCCGCCCGGGCGCCGGGTTGCAGGCTTCCCACCGTCCCGTCGAGGCCGAGCGCCGCCGCCGCGACGCTCGTGATGCCCAGGATCGCTTCCTCCGGCGTCATCTTGAGGTGCACGCACGCGAGGGGAACCATGAGCTGGAGGTTCTCGGTGTAGCTCGTGCCGGGGTTGAAGTCGGTCGAGAGCGCGACGCGCACGCCTCGCTCGAGCAGCAGCCGGGCGGGCGCGAACGGCCCGCCGGTCATCAGCGACGCCCCGGGCAGCGCGACGGCGACGGTGCCCGCGCGCGCGAGCGCCACGGCGTCGTCCCAGGTGACGTGCTCGAGGTGGTCGGCGGAGACCGCCCCGACCGCGGCGGCCATCCTCGCCGCGCCGGTGTGAGCGAGCTGCTCGGCATGAACCTTCGGCTTCAAGCCGCGGTCGATCGCGGCGCGGAGGATCCGGCGTCCCTGGTCGGCCGTGAACGCGCCGGGGTCGCACCACACGTCGGCGAACGTCGCCAGCGGCGCGCAGGCGTCCAGCATGGTCGTCGTGACGAGGTTCACGTACTCGTCCACGTCGTCCTCGAACTGCTCGGGCACGACGTGCGCCCCCATGAAGGTCGGCACGACGCGCACCGGATGATCGAGCGTCGAGGCAACCTCCAGCAGCCGCCGCTCGTTGTCGGGCGTCAGGCCGTAGCCGCTCTTCGCCTCGACGGTCGTCACGCCGAAGGAGGCGAAGCGGTCCAGGCGCGCCCGAGCCAGCGCGCGCAGCTCGGCGGTCGTCGCGGCGCGCGTAGCGGCGACCGTCGTTCGCACGCCCCCCGACGTGTACCGCTCGCCCCGCAGGCGCGCGGCGAACTCCGCCGACCGGTCGCCGGCGAACACCAGGTGCGTGTGGCAGTCGACGAAGCCGGGCAGCACCGCTCGCCCGTCCGCGTCCACGAGCGTCGCGCCGGGTTCGAGCGCGACCGCCTCGCCGGCCGCCGAGCGCGAGCCGACCCACACGATCTCGCCCGCGCGCGCCGCGAGCGCGCCGTCCTCGATCACGCCGAGCCGTCCGCCGCCGAGCGTGCCCGTACAGGTCACGAGCCGCCCCGCGTTCGTCAGCAGGAAGTCGGCATCCGCCGGCTCGAGCGGCTCGACGGGCTGGGTCGTGTCCTCAGGACTCATGCATCGGAAGGCGGATGCCGCGTTCGCGCGCCACGGCGATCGCCTCGTCGTAGCCCGCGTCCGCGTGCCGCATCACGCCGGTGCCGGGGTCGTTGGTCAGGACGCGCTCCAGGCGCGCGGCGCCGTCGTCGGTGCCGTCGGCGACGACCACGACGCCGGCGTGGATGCTCTTGCCCATCCCCACGCCGCCCCCATGGTGCACGCTCACCCAGGACGCGCCGCTCGCGGTGTTGAGCAGGGCGTTGAGCACCGGCCAGTCGGCGATCGCGTCCGACCCGTCCAGCATCGCCTCGGTTTCGCGGTAGGGCGAGGCGACGCTGCCGGCGTCGAGGTGGTCGCGCCCGATCACGATCGGCGCGCCGACCGCGCCGCGCGCCACCAGGTCGTTGAACGCGAGCCCCGCCCGGTCGCGCTCGCCGTAGCCGAGCCAGCAGATGCGCGCCGGCAGTCCCTGGAAGCGCACCTTGTCGCGGGCGAGCCGCAGCCAGCGCTGGAGGCCGTCGTCGTCGGGGAACAGCGAGGCGACGGCCGCGTCGGTCGCCGCGATGTCGGCCCGGTCTCCGGAGAGCGCGACCCATCGGAAGGGCCCCTTCCCCTGCGCGAACAGCGGCCGGATGTACGCGGGAACGAACCCGGGATAGGCGAAGGCATCGGCGAAGCCGCCCGCCCGCGCCTCGCCGCGCAGGTTGTTGCCGTAGTCGAAGACCTCCGCGCCGTTGCGCAGCATCGTCACCATCGCCTCGCAGTGAACCGCCATCGACGCGCGCGCTTGCTTCACGTAGCCGTTCGGGTCCCGTGCGCGGAGGTCGGCGGCGGCGTCCAGGTCGTAGCCGGCGGGGACGTACCCGTTGAGGGGGTCGTGCGCGCTCGTCTGGTCGGTGACGACGTCGACCGGGTGCGCGCGACGCGCCAGCTCGGGAAGGACCTCGGCCGCGTTGCCGTGTACGCCGATGCTGACCGCCTCGCCGTCCGCTCGCGCCTGCTCGGCCCGCCGCAGCGCCTCGCCGAGCGATGCGGCCCGCTCGTCGAGGTAGCCGGTTTCCAGGCGCCGCTCGATCCGCGACGGGTCGACCTCCACGCAGATCGCGATGCCCTCGTTCATCGTGACGGCGAGTGGCTGCGCGCCGCCCATCCCGCCGAGCCCGGCCGTCAGGACGACCCGCCCGCGGAGCGAGCCCCCGAAGCGCGCGCGCGCCACGGCGCCGAAGGTTTCGTAGGTCCCTTGCAGGATCCCCTGCGTGCCGATGTAGATCCACGAGCCGGCCGTCATCTGGCCGTACATCGTGAGCCCGGCGGCCTCCAGCTCCCAGAAATGCTCCCAGTCGGCCCAGTCCGGCACGAGCAGCGAGTTTGCGATCAGCACGCGCGGCGCCCACGGGTGCGTGCGGAACACGCCGACCGGCTTTCCCGACTGGACGAGCAGCGTCTCGTCGCCGGCGAGCGTTCGCAACGTGCGCACGATGGCATGAAAAGCGTCCCACGATCGCGCCGCCTTGCCACGCCCGCCGTAGACGACCAGATCCTCCGGTCGCTCGGCGACCTCGGGATCGAGGTTGTTGCAGAGCATCCGCAGCGCCGCTTCCTGGTGCCAGCCCTTGCAGCTCGGCTCGGGACCGCGCGGCGCTCGGACGACCTCGCTCATACCCGCAAAGCCTACGCCGGGACCGACAGCTCGAAGACCTCCACGCCGGGGAACGCGATGCCGCCGATCAGCTCGCCGTGGTCCAGGATCCACTCGAGGATCTCCGCGTCGGGATCGATCTCCCACGGGCGGGCGCGAAGCACCCACAGCCGCCCGGGATCGAGGCCATCGGTTTGCAGCGCGTCCCACGCCGCCTCGTCCAGGGCTCCGTCCTTGTAGAGCGTCCGGAACGGCACGGCGTCGTCGGTGTAGTAGCGGAAGGGATCCTGATAGGTCAGCAGCAGGACGCGGTCGCCGGCCCGATGCCCCTCCATCACGTAGGCGACCGCGCTCCGATGGTCGTCCTTGGCGTAGGCGGGGTCGTTCCACCAGTTCCAGAGCGACACCGCCATCAAGCCGCCGACCGTGAACGCGGCCAGCACGCGCGCGATCCTCCATCGCCACGCGAGGAGGCCGTCCGCGATCGCAATCGCCACGAGCGGCATCGCGGCGATCACGTACCGGACGTTGAAGGCGACCGGCGTGAGCGCGGTGACGAGCAATGCGCCCCCGACGAGCGCCCCGACGTAGCTCGCGATCAGTCCGCGCGCGCTCCCCCGGCGCACCCACACGATGGCCGGCCCGGCGAGCGCAAGCGCCGCGAGCGCGATCACCGCCGCGTGGGCTCCGAGGTCGACGTCGCCGTGCAGCTCGGCGAGGCTCGGCCCGAGCGAGAAGCCGAACAGGAAGGAAAAGAACGTGTAGCCGATCGCCAGCGGCGAGGTGCTCTCCGCGAAGCCGGCGCCGGCGCTGCTCAGACGGAGGAGCACGATCAGCCAGGGCGCGTAGAGCACCCCCTGCGCAACGGCCGAGGCGAGGAACGGCCGGCGCGCCTTCGCGCGTCGCAGCGCCACGACCAGCTCCGGCACGCCGAGCAGCAACGCGTACGGATGCGTGTAGGCGGCGAGCAGCCGCAGGATCGCGTAGACGACCCAGCGGCCCTTGCGTCCGGGCGCGTCCAGCGCCCACAGGAAGGCCGCGACCGACCACGCGCCGAGCGCGCCGGCGAAGGCGTACATCCGCGCTTCCTGGCCGTAGTAGATCGCGAACGGGCTCACCGCGACGATGATCGCCGCGCCGAGCGCGGCCTTCGGGGCGAGACGCCGCGCGATCGCCCACGCCGCCGGGATCATCGCCGTCGACGCCAGGACCGAAGGCGCCCGCAGCCACGCCTCCGTATCGGGAACGACGCGCACCCACAGCCACATGACGAGGTGGTACAGCGGCGGGTTCTTGTCCAGGCCGTCCGCGATCCGGCGCACCATCTCCACCGGGGAGTCGATCGTCACGATGAAGTACTCGAGCGCCTCGTCCATCCAGAAGCTCTGCCGGTCGAGCAGCACCGCACGCACCATCAAGCCCGCGAGAGTCGCCAGCGCGAGCATCGCCGGCACCCGGCTTCGCGAAACGGGCGCGGCTGCCTCGGGTTCGGTGCTCGGGACGTCTTCCATGCAGACTCGGCCATCATAGGTGCGACGCACCGCCTCCCCGGGAGCGTGCGCCGATAGCATGAACGCGCTCCCATGACCGCGACCGACACCCCGCCCGAGACCGCCGAAACGCCGCGCCGGCCTCGCTCGACGCTGCGCGCGCTCCTCGTTACGGCTCGCCCGAAGCAGTGGGCGAAGAACGTGTTGGTGGGAGCCGCGCCCGGCGCGGCCGGCGTGGCCACCGATCCCGACGTCGTGGCCACGACTGCGCTCGCGTTCGTCGCGTTCTCGCTGATGTCCAGCGGCGCCTACTTCGTCAACGACGCGCGAGACGCGGAGGCCGACGCGCGCCACCCGCGCAAGCGCTTCCGTCCGGTCGCCGCGGGCGAGCTGAGCGTGACGAGTGCGGCGGCGACGGGCGTGGCGCTGATGCTCGCGTCCCTCGGCGTGGCGCTCGGCGCCGGCGAGGCCTCCTTCGTCGCGCTCCTGGCGGGGTACGGGCTGATGACGCTCGGCTACTCGGTCTGGCTCAAGCACGTGCCGGTCGTCGACATGGTCGTGGTCGCGGCGGGCTTCGTGCTGCGCGCGATCGGCGGCGCCTTCGCCACCGACCTGCCGATCTCGGACTGGTTCCTGATCGTGACGTCCTTCGGCGCGCTGTTCGTCGTGACCGGCAAGCGCCATGCCGAGCACCTCGACCTCGGCGAGGACGCCGCCGGTCATCGCGAGTCGCTCGCCACGACGACGATCCTGTACCACCAGCACCTGCTCTCGATCTCCTCGGCGGTGACGATCGTGGCCTACGGGCTGTGGGCGCGCGAGACGCAGATGGAGCAGGGCGGGGCGCCGTGGCTGCTGCTCTCGACGCTGCCGTTTGTGATGACGTTCCTTCGCTACGTGCTGCTGGTGCTGTCGGGCAAGGGCGGCGAGCCGGAGGAGATCCTGCTGCACGACCGCGAGATCCAGATCCTCGTCGTGGCGTGGGCCGCGCTGCTCGGCATCGGGATCTATGTCGCCTGAGCCGGCCGAGACCCTTCTGTCGGGCTGGGGCGGCACGCCGCGATCGCGCGCCACCGTGCACGCGGGCGACCCGGCCGCTTTCGCCGAGCTGGCGAAGGGCGACCGCGGACTGCTCGCGCGGGGTCTGGGCCGCAGCTACGGCGACGCCGCGCTGAACGCGGGCGGCGCGGTCCTGGACATGACCGCCTTCGCCGGCATCGAGTCCTTCGATACCGAGCGCGGCCTGCTGCGCGCGCGTGCCGGCACGAGCATCGCCGACGTCGTCGACGCCGCGGTCCCGCAAGGCTGGTTCCCCGCCGTCGTCCCCGGCACGCGCTTCGTCACCGTCGGCGGCGCGATCGCCAGCGACATCCACGGCAAGAACCACCACCGCGACGGCTCGTTCTGCTCGCACGTCGAGTCGATGACCCTCTGGACGCCGGGCGGCGGCGAGCGCGACCTCGCCGAGGGCGACGCGTTCTGGGCGACGGCCGGCGGGATGGGCCTGACCGGCGTCGTCACGCACGCGACGCTGCGCCTGCACCCGATCTCCTCGGCGTGGATGCGCGTCGACACCGAGCGCGCGAGCGACCTCGACGACCTGATGGCGCGGATGGTCGAACGGGACGATGAGTACCGCTACTCGGTGGCCTGGGTCGACCTGCTGGCAACGGGGGCCTCGATGGGGCGCTCGATCCTGATGCGCGGCGACCACGCCGCGGGCACCGACGTCGGAGCGCGCGATCCGTTCGCCTTCCGCACGCGCCGCCGCGTCGGCGCGCCGCCGTGGGCGCCGCCGGGCTTGCTCAACCGCTGGACCGGCCGCGCGTTCAACGAGGTGTGGTACCGCAAGGCGCCGCGCTCGCGCGTCGGCGGCATCGAATCGATCGAGGCGTTCTTCTGGCCGCTGGACTTCGTCCACGGCTGGAACCGGCTCTACGGCCGGCACGGGTTCATGCAGTACCAGTTCGTCGTCCCGCGAGGCGCGGAGGACGTGTTGCGCCGCGTGGTCGAGCGGCTGAGCGGCGCGGGTCTCCCCTCGTTCCTTGCGGTCCTGAAGCAGTTCGGCGAGCAGCCGGGCTTCCTGTCCTTCCCGCTGCCGGGATGGACGCTCGCGCTCGACATCCCGGCGGGTCCGCGCACGCCCGCCGCGATCTTCCGAGATCTCGACCGGGACGTCGCCGATGCCGGCGGGCGCATCTACTTCGCCAAGGACGCGCGGATGGATCCGGGGCTCGTACGCGCCATGTACCCTGCGCTCGAGCGATGGCGGAACGTGCAGGCGGACCTCGACCCGGCGGGCGCGATGCGCTCGGACCTCGCCCGGCGACTCCGGCTCCTGGACTGAGATGAGCCCGCTGAACGCCGTCGGCGCGCCCGGATCGGTGCTGGTCCTCGGCGGCACCTCCGACATCGGACTCGCGTACGCCAGGCGAGCGCTCGCCGACGGCGCCGGCCGGATCGTCCTCGCCGGACGCGACCCGGCCGCGATGCGGCGGCTCGCCGAGGACCTGGGCGGCGCAGACGTGGTCGAGTTCGATCTCACCGCGACCGCCAAGCACGAGCCCGCCCTCGACGAAGCGTGGGCGGGCGGGGACGTCGACATCGTCGTGCTCGCGGCGGGCGTGCTGCCCGACCAGGAGCTTGCGGCGAACGACCCCGGCGTCGCGGTCGCCGCGGCGGAAGTGAACTACGTCGGCGCGATGTCGATGGCCCTGCGGTGCGCCGCGCGCTTGCGGGCCCAAGGGCACGGCGTCCTGGTCGTGCTGTCCTCGGTCGCGGCCGAGCGGGCGCGCCGCTCGAACTTCGTCTACGGCTCGACGAAAGCGGGCCTCGACGCGCTCGCGCAAGGGCTCGGAGACTCGCTCCACGGGTCCGGCGTGCGCGTCCTGGTGGTTCGGCCCGGCTTCGTCCGGACCAAGATGACGGCGGACCGCAAGGAGGCGCCCTTCGCGGCGAGCGCGGACGAGGTGGCCGATGCGATCGCGCGCGGCATCCGATCCGGCGCGCACACGATCTGGGTCCCGTCCGTCCTTCGGTGGGTGATGGTGGTCGTGCGTCACCTTCCCCGCGCGATCTTTCGCAGGATCCCGCTGTGAGCACCGGCACGGTCGAACGCCTCCTGGTCGCCGTCCTCGGACTCGCGCTCGGCGTCACCTTGCTCGTGATCGGCCCGCCGCCGCCGAACGTGCCGCAGGAGCCCTCGTTCGGCACGCCCATCGGCCTCGCCACCTATCGCGTGTCGCGCTCGATCGGACGACGCGAGCGGCTCGTCGTCTTCGACGCCGAAGGGCGCAGCCGCGTGTGCGCCGCCGGGCGATGGCTCACCGTCGAGCTGGCGACCCCTTCCCGCATCGTCTTCCAGGACTTCGCGGACGCGCGCGGCGACCTCTACGAGGTCGACGGCGCGTGCGCGACGGAACCGCGCCTCGTCGTGTCGCTCCCGGCGCTGACGGGCATCCGGCGACCCTACGTCGCCTGCGTCACCGAAAGCCCGGACGGGATCCTCGCCGTCACCTACGAGGACCGCGACGACGACCCGGTCGGGCTCGCGCTCGTCGACGACCGCTGGGAGCCGATCGCCACGCACGGCTCGTGCGCGTGGCTCGACGGCTCGCACCTGCTCGTCCACCCGGACGACCCGTATGGGCGCGCCAACAGCGGTCCCTACGCGGTGAACGCCTGGACCGGGGAGATCGCGTTCCTGCCGGACCCGGTCCTCTTGGCGGGCCTGGCGTCTCCCGACGGGCGACGGATCTACGCGAGCCGTCCCCAGCGCATCATCGACCTTCAGACCGGCGAGACCCTGCCGATCGACGAGACGCTGTGGGCGTTCAAGCCCGAGTGGTCCCCCGACGGGACGCGGCTCCTGTCGGACGGCGAGGGCGACGGCCCGACGCACGTCGTCGACGTGCGCGACGGCGTGATCTACCAAGCCCCCTCGAGCTTCTGGCGGAGCGTTCGCATCCTGACCAGGAGCACAATCGCGATCGGGTCGGCGCGCGGGTTGCGACTGCTCGACTTCGAGACCGGGCGATCCCGTGCGGCCGTGCTGCCCGACGCCCACCTGGATCGGTTCCATTCGCCCACGGCGTACGCGCTGGTCGCACCCGGGGTGCCCTCGATCGCCCTCGTGCCGGCTCGGGATCTCCCGGCCCGCCGCGTCGGCGTCGCCGGCGTGCGCGCGCCGATCCCGCCGGGCTGGCGCGTCCAGGACTGCCGCTCGACCTCGGACCCCGCGCTTCGCCTCATCGTGGGACCGGGCTGCGAGCTGAACGGCTACACGTTCGACCGGATGCTCGTGCCGCCGATCGAGGTCTTCACCGAGGGAGAGCCGTACGTCGCCTTCGGCGTGACCGCCGATCCCGTCGACACCGTCGTCGCGCAGCTCTCGATCGGCGCCGACTCAGAATGCTCCGGCGACGTCGACTGCTACGTGGTAGAGGTGCGCCGCCACCGCATCGCGCGAAGACCCTTCACGGTCGTGCGAAGGATTTTCTACGAGTGGCTTGACACGATTTGCCTCACGAGAAGCGGGAACCGAACGGTGATGATCGCGGGTGGATGCACCTCCGACTTCAACCCGACCCTTCGCTTCATCTTCGACCGACTGCGGATCCCGGCCTGACTCACAGGGCGTCGAAGTCGAGCACGCGGACGCCTCCCGCCGCCCGCGCGAGCCGTTCGAGGTCCGAGCGATCGGTGGTGACGACATCGTCGCCCGACCCCAGAGCGGCGACGACGACGGAGGCGTCCACGACGTCGGACGTTCCCGCGCGCGCGCAAAGCAGTCCAGCCGCCTTTGCCAACGGCTCGTCGAGGTCGACGATGGACACCTCGCGCAGAAACCGAACCAGGCGCACGTTCGAAGGTCCTCGCCATGCTTGGGCGAGCACGGCGGCCGGAACCTTCATCGGGAGCTGCCGGCGAAGAGCGAACTTCCGCAGATTCGCCGCGCGCCCATCGCTGCGATCGACGGCGATCAGGACGCCGGCGTCGAGTGTCAGCCCTCCTCGTACCACCGGCGCACCCGCTCCAGATCCTCTTCGGTGATCTCACCGTGTTCGGCCTCGTAGTCCTCGATCGCTTCACGCTGGGCGGCGAAGCGAGCCTCCTGCTCGACCGCGCGCGCAACCCACGCCGATGCCGTCATGCCGGCGCGCTTCGCCTCGCGCCGGATCGTGCGCGCGAGCGATTTCGGAAATGAAAGCGACATCTTCTCGACGGCCATGATCCCATACTACCGCGGTAGGAACGGCGCTCGACGACCGGATCGAGCACTTCGGGTCCCGCAATCTCGCTCGACCCGACGTCGAGGCCTTCAGGGGATCTGCCAGGGCAGGGGGCCCAGCACCGACTCGGCCGCGCGGAGCAGCTCGCCGCTCGTGACCAAAGCCCCGACGGCCTCGATGTCGGGCGAGAGCGGCCGGTCGGCCCCGAGGAAGGCCACTCGCGCGCGGATCGCCTCGCACACCGCTCGCGCGGCCGGGCTCGGCGACAGCTCCGACGCGTCCCCGTGACCCAGGCGCCGGCGCAGGTCGAGCGCCTGCGCGGCGCACAGCGCCTCGATCGCGATCACCTGCGCCGCATGCTCCAGCGAGATGCGCAGCTTCGTCCCCGCATCCCATCCCATCGAGACGTGGTCCTCGGTCGTGCCGCTCGTCGGGATCGAGTCGACACTCGCCGGCACCGCCCGACGCTTGCACTCGCTCACCAGCGACGCCTGCGTGTACTGGGCGAGCATGAAGCCCGAGTTCACGCCCGGGTCCTCGACGAGGAATGCCGGCAGCCCGTGGGAGTGCGCGGGGTCGAGCATGCGGTCGGTCCGCCGCTCGCTGATCGAGGCAAGCTCGCTCGCCGCGATCGCCAGGAAGTCCAGCGCGAAGGCGAGCGGCTCGCCGTGGAAGTTGCCGGCCGACTCGATGCGCCCCGACTCGTGCAGCACGACCGGGTTGTCGACCTCGCTCGCAAGCTCGGCCTCGGCCACGCGCATCGCGTGCAACGCGGTCGAGCGGCACGCGCCGTGCACCTGCGGCGCGCAGCGCAGCGAGTAGGCGTCCTGGACCGCGTGCGGCTCGGTCCGGTGCGAGGCGATGATCGGCGAGCCCTGGCACACGTCGCGGATGAGCCGTGCGCTGCGGATCTGACCCGGCTGCTGGCGCAGCATGTGCAAGTCCTCGGCGAAGGGCCGATCGGTGGCGAGCAGCGCCTGCACGCTCAGCGCGCACACGACGTCGGCGGTGCTCAGCAGCGAGGCGAGGTCGCGCAGGGTCAGGCACAGCATGCCGAGCATCCCGTCGGTCCCGTTCACCAGAGCAAGGCCCTCCTTCGCCGCGAGCCGCAGCGGCGCGAGACCCGCGCGCGCGAGCGCGTCGCGCGCAAGCAGCCGCTCGCCCGCGACGAGCACCTCGCCCTCGCCGGTCAGCGCGAGCGCGCAGTGCGCCAGCGGCGCCAGATCGCCCGATGCCCCAACCGAGCCGTGCGCCGGCACGACCGGGGTGATGCTCGCGTTCAGCAGCCCGGCGATCGCGCCGACGACCACGGGTCGCACGCCCGCGTGCCCCGCGGCGAGGGTCCGCGCGCGCAAGAGCATCATCGCCCGCACCACGTCCTCGGGCATCGGCTCGCCGGCTCCGGCCGCGTGCGAGCGCACGATCGCGTGCTGCAGCTCCTCGACGCGGTCCGGGGCGATGTGCACGTTCGCGAGCGCGCCGAACCCGGTCGTGACGCCGTAGACGGGCTCCTCCCGCGCGATCACGTCTTCGACGAGGCGGCGGCCGGGCTCCATCCGCGCGGCGACGTGCTCGGACACCGCAACCTCGAGGCGATCGCGCGCGACGCCGACGACCTGGTCGATGCCGAGCGGCTCGCCCGAGATCGTGACCGTCATCGGGACGCGACCCCCGCGAGGAACGCGAGCAGGATGCTGCACGCGGCGCGAACGGTGACCGCTCCGACGTCCGCGGCCGGATCGACCTCCGCGATGTCGATGCCGACGATGCGCGGGTTCTTGCCCAGCGTGAACGCCGCCCGCTCGAGGTTCGCCGGCAGCAGCCCGCCGGGAAGCGCCGCCGCCGCTCCCGGCGCGAACGCGCGGTCGAGCACGTCCAGGTCGAAGTCCACCCAGATGCGCTCGGCATGACCGAGGAAACGAAGCGCGCCTTCCAGCGCCCGGTCGATCCCGCCGCCGTGCACCTGGTCGGCGGTGACCCAGTGGATCCTGTGGTCCATCGCCCAGCGCGCGTGCGGCTCGGCGTTGGCGAAGCCGTGGATGCCGATCTGCGCTACCGCGGTGAGACCGCCTTCGACGAGCTGGCGGACGGGCGAGCCGTTGGTCGCTCCCCGCGCGGGGTCCCGGCAGTCGTGGTGCGCGTCGAAGGTCAGCAACGCGCCGGCTTGCGCGCCGCGCGTCGCGCCGACGGTCACGGAGTTGTCTCCGCCGATCAGGACGAGCGGCACGTCCGACTGCGCGAGCAGCGCTCGCACGACGTTCTCGACGCGCAACTGCATTTCCTCCACGCCGTCCGCGGCTTCCACGTCGCCCGCGTCGCGAACCCCGAGCGGCTCCAGACTGAGCCCGTGATCGCTCGACCAGACGGTATAGCGCGCCAGCTCGACGCGAACGGCCGCCGGCGCCAGGTCGCACTGCGCGCGCGAGATGGAGCCGCCCGCGAACGGGACGCCGAGCACGAACGCGCCGGGCACGTCGGGCGAGCGGGCGAGCCATTCCGCCGCGCGCACGACGTCGGGGTCGTGCGCGGTGAGCGCCGCCACCGGGGGCGCCGGCCGCAGGAAGTCGATCGAAGCCAGGTCCATGGGTCGGGATTATCCCCCATCTCCGCGCTCGGGCGGCAGGCGCGCGAAGGTCGGTCGCACCCCGTGCCTTCGCAACCTAGAATCACCGTGAGGTCTCGCGATGGCTGAGTTCACCCCCGTAACGATCCTGGACCGCGCCCCCGCTCCTCGCGCCAGCGAGCGGGGCACGATCTGCGTCGACCTGCCGCCGGCCGCGGACCCGGACCTGGTCGCGCGCGCCGCGGCCGCCAAGCAGGCGCTGGAGGACCGGCTCGTCGTCCTCGGCCACCACTACCAGAAGCAAGAAGTCATCCAGTTCGCCGACGCGCGCGGCGACTCCTACAAGCTGGCGCGCTTCGCGGCGGAAACCGGCGCGCCGTACGTCGTCTTCCTGGGCGTGCACTTCATGGCCGAGAGCGCCGACATCCTCACCGCCGACGACGTGCAGGTGATCCTTCCCGACATGGCCGCGGGCTGCTCGATGGCGGACATGGCCGACATCGGACAGGTGCAGGAGTGCTGGGACGCGCTGCAGGCCGTCGTCCCGGGGCGCACGGTGCCGGTCACGTACATGAACTCCAGCGCCGCCATCAAGTCCCTCACCGGCCACGAGGGCGGCACGATCTGCACCTCTTCCAACGCCGGGCCCGCGATGCGATGGGCGTTCGACCGGCGCGACAAGGTCCTGTTCCTGCCCGACCAGCACCTCGGACGGAACACGGCGTTGCGGATGGGCCTGCGCGACGACGACCTCGCGATCTGGGACCCGCACAAGGACCTCGGCGGGCTCACCGAGGAGCGCATCGGCGCCGCGAAGGTGCTGCTGTGGAAGGGGCACTGCTCGGTTCACCAGCGTTTCCGGCCGGAGATGGTCGACGCCGTTCGAGATCGCGTGCCCGGGGTGCGCGTGATCGTGCACCCGGAATGCCGGCACGAGGTCATCGCGAAGGCGGACGAGGTCGGCTCGACCGAAGGCATCATCCGCGCGATCGAGGCCTCGCCGCCGGGGTCCGCGTGGGCCGTCGGCACGGAGCTGAACCTGGTGACGCGGCTCGGCATCGAGAACCCGGACAAGACCGTGGTCTTCCTGGACCGAACGGTCTGCTTCTGCGCGACGATGAACCGCATCGACTTGCCGCACCTCGTCTGGACGATGGAGAACTTGATCGCCGGGACGGTCGTGAACCGGATCTCGGTCGACGCAGAGACCGCGCGGTGGGCCCGGGTGGCGCTCGAGCGGATGCTCGACATCAACTAGAGCCGCCCTGCGGCTCGGCAATCAGGGCCCGGCTTGCGGCTCGGCATCGCCCGGCGCGTCGAACTCGCGGGCGAATCGGCTCGTGACCCGTTCGACGAGCGGCGCGAGGTCGCGCACCTGCTCGTCCCACCCCGCGATCGCCAGGTCGGTGATCCCGGCGCCGGCGCGGACGCCCGTGCGCAGCACCTCCAGCGGCATCGAGCGGTGCGCATACCACTCGAATCCGCGCTCCTCGCCGGCGAGCGCCAGGACGGCGTCGCGCCGGCGGAAGCCCTGGGCCCGGAATGGCGACCGTCCGCGGCGCATGAAGCGACGGACGTGTCCGTGCTCGAAGCGCGTCGCGAACTCCAGCACGTGCGCCTCCAGCGGATCGCGGCTCGGGCGGCGCGCCGGGTCCGCGCGGACGTTGCTCACCGCGACGCCGCTCGCGCCGCCGGCCGACAGGTACACGAGCGCGACCGCGTCCACACCGCCGGCGCCCGCGGCGCCGCGCAGGACCGAGCCGACGAACGCGGGCCCGGACCAGTGGCGCGGATGGATCGCGAAGAGCGGAAAGGTTGCCGCGGGCAGGACCTCGCTGAGCAGCGGCACGCGCTACCGCCTTCGCTTCTTGGGCGGCGGGCGGTATTTGCGGCCGGCCGCCTTCTTCCTCATCTCCTCGCGCTTTCTCGCGCGCGTTCGAAGCGCGTAGAAGGCCGTCCCGCCGATCGCCGCGAGCGCGCCGAGCGCGATCGCCACGATGTCGCCGGTGCGCGAGACGCCGAACGGCGGCGCGCCCGCCACGACGAAGGTGCCCAGCAGCGGGGTATCCGCGGCCGCCGCGTTCACGCCGGGCGTCGTCTCGAGCCGCTCCCAGGACCCGTCGCCGGCAAGCCGGTACATGAACGCGGTCTGCGTGCCCTGCAAGTCGACGACCTGGTGCGGCGAGGCGAGGTTCACGGTGACGCAGGTCGAGATCACGCCCACGCCGCAGGTCCCGCCGGCGGGCTGGACCACCTCTCCCCCCGGCCGGTAGCTCGCCGTGACCTCGTAGGCGTTGCCGTGATAGACGGCGCCGGAGGGGGGCGCGCCGACCGTCTCCGGGTCGAGCGGCGTGATCTGCACGATGATCTCGTCTGCGCCGCGCTTGGCGGGGAACGCCCCGCGCGGGACCGTGACCGCGACCTGGCCGTCGCCGGTTCGGATCTGGCTCTCCTGCGAGCCTCCCTTCAGCAGCAGGACCGCGCCGGTCCCCGGCTCGGCCGGCGCGGTCGTCGTCGCGGTCGGCGGCGGGTTGACCCACCGATACTCCTGCGGCGGCAGGTTCCCCTCGAACAGAGGCCGGACGCCGACGCCGAGCGGCCCGAACGTCAGGGCCGAGGCCGCGGCGTAGAGTGCGCCCGCCGCGAGGCCCCAGCGAATCGCGCGGCGGGTCATATCGGCAGGGCGACGACCTCGTGGGTCGCGAAGGCCTTCGGCCACACGACCTCGCGGCGGCCGGGCTCGACCCACTCCCAGATGACGCTCAGCGCCCGGTGGTTGTCCACGCTCGAGCCGAACTCCAGTCCCGCGCCGTTGGGCAGGGAGCCCAGCGGCACCGAGACCGAACGCGCGGCTTCGGCGATCGCGTCCGCGGACAGGTCGCGCGCCGCGGGCATGACGTGGGTGAAGAGGGCGAGCGCACCGGCGAAGCCGGTGAGCGCGCCCGCGGTCAGCTCGTGGTCGTAGCGCGCGCGGAAGCGCGCGCGGGCCCACTCGAACGCCGCCGCCGCCGCGGGATCGAGGCTGGATGGGTCGAGCACCTCCCCGTCGGGCTTGTCCGAGGCGAAGAGCCCGACGGCGTCCTCGCCGAGCGCTTGCCCGAACAGGTGCATGCAGTAGGACGACGACGTGCCGACGCTGGCAACGAGGGGCAGCCCTTGGCGCACCTGCTCGCGCCGCAACGCGATCCCGTCCTCCAAGTACGCAGAGACGAAGAGCACGTCGGTGTCCGCCGCCTTGATCCGAGCCGCGACGCCGGCGTAGTCGGCGCCGACCGGCGGATAAGGGAACGCGCCCGACAGCGGAAGGCCCGCGTCGGCGATCTCCGCCAGCGCGCCCCGGCCGACCGACTCGCCGTAGGCGTCGTCGACGTAGGTCACCGCGTAGCGCAGCGCGTCCGGGTCGCGCCCGAGCTTCGGCAGCAGGACCTCGCGCGCGAAGCGCACCGCCGAGCGCCCGAGCGTGTCCCCCGTCGGGGCGAACCGGAAGACGCGCTCGCCTTCCATCGCCCGCATCCCGAGGTCGCCGACCGCGCCGGTCTCCCAGAAGACGCGCCCGAGCGACTCCGCCGTCTCCGCGGCCGGTCGCGACATCGTGCTCCCGTGGCTTCCGAGGATCGCCTGGATGCCGCGCGCGGCGAGGCGCTGCACCGCGGCCGGCGCGTGGTCGGCGGCGTCGGCCGGCTCGAGCCGCACGGCGACCGGGCGCCCGCCGATCCCGCCGTGCAGGTTGGTCCATTCGGCAGCGAGCGCCACCCCGCGGAACTCGTCGAGCCCGCCCGGCCCCTGCCCGCCGCGCGTCGGGTACACGGCCCCGACCTCGATCGGCCGGACGACGTCGGCCGGGGCCCCCGTGACGCTCAGCGCCACGACGGCGACGAGCCCGATCAGCTTCCTCATGACCACCACCCCAGGTGAACGAGATTGACGGCGACGTGCGTGACGAGCGGCGCCGTCCACCCGCCGCTCGCCCAGCGCTGCCACCCGAAGACGAACCCCGCCGCGAGATCCAGCGGCAGCACCGCCACGCCGTACATCGGCACGTGCACGATCGCGAAGAGCGCCGCGGTGACCACAACCGCGTGCGCGGCTCCCCACCGGCCCTCGACCCAGCCGAACGTCAAGCGGCGGAAGAACAGCTCCTCGGACACCGCGGCGAGCGTGACCGCGGCGACGCCCAGCGCCGTGGCCGGCGCCTCCGCGAGCGGCCCGAAGGCAAGCGAGAGGGCGAACGCCGCCATGCCCGCGCTCGTGACCACGATCCAGCGCAGCGGCCGGCGCTCCACGCGGGCGCGCGGCCACGCGACCAACCCGGCGACGCCGACCGCGGCCGTCGCGACCATCGAGCCGGCGGTGAGCTGCCGCGCGAGAAGCGCCAGGCACCCCAGCACGGCGATCGCCGCGGGACCCCAAGAACGGATCGCGGGGCGAACGACGAATCGGATCGCGGGCGCCGTCATGTGGTGCGGAAGTTGACCGTCGTGATCACGCGCGGGTTGAACGGGACGTGGTCGGCGGCCGCGAACTCCGCTTGCAGCGTGTGCAGGCGCGGCTCGACGTCGTCGATCGTGTAGGTCTTGCCGGCGGCGAGCGTGATCGTCCTGCCGTCGAGCGTGATGTGGACATGGCCCGTGTCGGGACGGACGAGCTGTTGCGCTTGCCCGAGGATGCACGCCTCCTTCAGCGACACCTCGACCGTGACGGTCGTGCCGTCGATGATCTCGCCCTGCTCGGGCGCCACGATGGTCAGCTCGGCGGTCGAGGCCGGGTAGGCGTCCCCCGGCTGGTAGTCCACGCCGTCGGTCGGGCAGTTCGGATCGGCGTTCGGGATCGACCCTTGTGGCGTGGGCGACGGCAAGCCCGCGGGCGAGCCGTCGCACGCGGCCAGCGCCAGCACCGCCAGCGCCGTCACAAGCCCTCGTCTCATTCCTCGATCACCTCGTTGAAGCAGAGTCGCAACAGGTCCCCCTCCGGCCCCTCGACGCCGACGTCGAACCGCCACGCGCCCGGCGTGAGCTGCGCGTCGCCGATGAAGTGCCCGTCGGAGAGGCGCCGCACGACCAGGTCGTCAAGGCTATCGCCTTCGCTCGGCGTCGCCGACATGACCGGGGTGTCCTCGACCGATAGCTCGATCCCGTCGGGCCCGAAGTAGGTGACGTGGACCTCGTTGAAGCCGGTCTCGGCAGGATCGACGTATCCCTGCCCGCTCACGCCGCCGGGCAGCGCGACGTCGAACAGCGTCGGCCCGCCTTCGACCGGCAGCGCCTGCGCGCCGCACCGCGTCGCGATCTCCAGCCGGACCTCGGCCGAGCCCGTCACGCCCTGCACGAGCACCGTCGCGCTCCACCGGCCGGCCAGCGACAGCGCGGGCGCCGTCGTCTCCCACCGGTCGGAGCCCGCGACGCGTTCCAGCGTCAGCGGGACCTCGGCGACACCCGGGGCGTCGAGGTAGCGCAACAGGATCGACACGCGCTGTGCGTCGACCGGCTCGCCCGTGTCGTAGTCCTCCACGCGCACGCTGAAGCCGTTCGCGCCGACGCGTCCGGGCGAGACCTCCAGCGCGACCCGGACCGTCGTGCCGAAGTCCGTGCCTTCCACCGTGATCGGCCCCTCCGCCGCCGCGGCGGCGGCCTCCGCGGCCGACAGCGGCGGCGAGGAACTCGCCAGGACGCCGGCGGCAGCGAGCACGACCGCGGCAATCGCAACCTCCGCCCGCCCGACGCGCAGCAAGCCGGTCGCGCTCTCGCCCACCTTCGGGAGCATTCGATACCGGTTCACCGCGCCGAGCACGGCCAGCACGCCGAGCAGCCCCGCCTTGATCGCGATCGCGATCCCGTACGTCGAGGTCCACAGCGCGCGCCACTCGGGCAGCTCGCTGAACGAGCGCGCCGTCCCCGTCGCCAGGACGACGAACAGGGCGACGCCGGCGGCGATCGAGAACCTGCTCGCCGCCCGGGCACGCGCCGCCGGCGTCGCGCCTCGGAGGCGCCGGACGAGCACCGCCAGGCCGCCGAGCCAGACGCTCGCCGCCATCACGTGTACCCACTGCGCCACGGTCTTCAGCCAGTGGTCCGATCCCGTTCCCGCGTGGCCGGCCGAGACGTGGACCCACAGCGTCGCGGCGGCTCCCGCCCCGGCGAGCAACGCGCCGCGCCTGCCCCCGATCGCGGCTCCGACCCCCACGGCCGCGAGACCGATCGCCCGCAGCACAAGCGCGCGTCCGATCACCGTGCCGAGCAGCGTCCCGAGCCCGACGTCCGCCGCGCTCCGCTGCGCAACCGCGAGCGCGATCAGGCCGGCGACGGCGAGCGCCGCCCCGAACGCCGTCGGTCCGCGCCCGCCGAACCCCTCGGGGGCGATCAGCCCGAGCCACACCGCTCCGAGCACGATCCCGAGCCCGGCGAACAGGCCCCACCGGCCGGCGACCTCGACCGGCCCGGCCCGGGGCACCTCGTCCTTCACCTCCGCTGCGGGAACGGTCGAGGGGTCGACGCGGATCCCGAACGCGATCACGCCGCCGGTGGCGTGCCCGTCCACGCGCGAGACAACGCGCCACACGATCGAGTACACGCCCTCGGGGAGATCGCGCACCGGCGCCCGGAGCGTGAGCGCGTCGCCCGGGACCGCCGTCGCCTCGCCCGACTCGAAGGACGCGCCGCTCGCGTCGAGCACGCGGAGGCTCGACAGCGAGACCTCCGGCTCCTCGGTGAACGTCACGCTCACCACGCCCGGCGCCTCGGCCAGCTCGGCGCCGTCGGCCGGCGCCGAGGATCGCTTGAGGGCGTGGGCGCTCGCCGCGGGGGCGGGGAGAATCACCGCCCCCGCGGCGAGCATCAAGACCGTGAGCGCGCGACGCATCTATGCGGCGCGCGCCTTTCCCCGCGCGAGCAGCGAGCCGAGCCCGGCGAGGAGCCCGAGCGCTCCGACCACGATCCCCACGATCGCGAGCGTGCCCGCGCTGGAGGCGTCGTCCGATGCCGCGACGAGCCGGTCGTCGGTGCGCTGGATGCGATCGGCAAGCTCGCCGTTGTCCGGCTCGGTGTTCGGGAACTGGACGGCGGCGGTGTCGGAGACGTCGTTGTACTGCGTGCCCCCCACGGCGCCGGCCTCGCCGGAGGTGTAGCTCTGCTCGAAGTCCTCTCCGGCCACGGTTCCGAAGATCCGGAACGTGTAGGTGCCGGGGTCGGTCGGAACGACCGTCGCGTGGTAGGTGTCCTCGCTCCCGAAGACCGGCGTCAGGTCGAGCGGTCCGAGCTTCTCGCCGCTCGCCTCGGCGCCGAAGAAGACCTCGACTTGGAGCTTCACACGCTTGGCGGGCGCCCCGGCCGCGTGCTCGTCCCCCCCGGCGTGCTCCTCCTCGGCGGCCTGCCGGATCGCGAACGAGACCGCGTTCTGATAGCCGATGTAGGCGGGCTCGACCTCCCAGCCGACGGTCGTGTCGTAGCCGTCTACATGCTGGTGAAGGTGCGCCGACGCCGGGGCGGCGCTCCCGAGGACGGCGAGGGTCGCCCCGCCGAGGACGGCGAGGCAACGTCGAAGAACGTTCGACATGAGCTTCCTCCTGATGGTGTCGTGTGGACGGCTCACGTCCGCGCGAGCCGTGCGTCAGCCCACGACGAGGGGAGGACCGCGGATGCCCCAAGCCCAGACCGCCCCGCGCGGGACGAGCGCGGGCACCCGGGGCGCCGCGTGCCGCACGGCGCGCGACCTCGGCGGCGTCCAGCGCAGGCGCGCGACGGCCCCGCCGGCGCGCTCGAGCGCGCGGATCAAGAGCGCGCCGAGGAACCCGACGACGACCTGCACGGCGACGCCGACCGCCGTCACCGCGAACAGCCGGTCGTTCGGCGGCGAGCCGACGATCAGGCGCTCGGCGGCCTCCAGCAGGACGAAGGAACCCGCCTGAACGATCGCCAGCGGGAGCGCCGTCCCGCGCAGTCGCGTGCCCGTGCGCGCGCCCACGAAGCCGAGCGCCACCGACGCGATGCTCGCCATCAGGAACGCCGCGAGCAGGATGAACGCCAGGTGCGACAGGTAGCCGTGGCCCGAGCGCATGAGCAAGTCGTGACGGTGAAGCGGATCGGGGACGACCAGGCGGTAGTCCAGCTCGTGCGCGACGAGTACACCGCCGATCGCGGTGGCGACCAGCGAGACGCTCCGCAGCAACCGGTTCCGCACGGACATGGAGACCGGGAGTCTACCGCCCCGCCCCCGGAGGCGGCTCGCCCCCGCGCCGCTCGCGCCGGGCGCGCATCTTCGCGCTGATCCACAGAATGCTCGCCCACAGCGCGGGGACGGCGGCGAACAGGAGCAGCTCGTCCCACAACCCGCCGCTGTGGGCGAGCGGGCTCACGGCGCCGCTTTGGCCAGGGCGCGCAGGTCGGTCGACGGGTCGGCGAGCGCGGCCCCGTCGACCCGGGCGCCGATCAGCGGCCGGACGGCTCGGGCGTCCTTCGCCGCGTTCAACGCGAAGCTCGCCAGCAGCCGGCCGCCGCCCAAGAAGTAGGCGGCGAACTGCTCGTCCTCCAGATCGCCCCGGACGACAAGCTCGTCGAAGCCTTCGGGCAAGCCGAACATCTGAATCACCGCGTCGTACTGGTCCGACCAGAACCAGGGCACGTCGGTGTAGGGCTCGGTCGCGCCGAGCATCGCCTTGGCCGCGGCGGCCGCCTGGCTCTGCGCGTTCTGCCAGTGCTCGATGCGGATGCGGCGGTCGAAGACCGCGTTGGGGTGGTTCGCCACGTCGCCCGCGGCGAAGACGCCGGGCGCGCTCGTCGCGCAACGCTCGTCCACCAGCACGCCGTTGTCGCAGCCGATCCCGGCCGCGCGCGCCAGGTCGTCGTTCGGCGTGATTCCCACGCCCAGCACGACGACGCCGGCCTCGATCCGCTCGCCGCCTTCCAGGCGCACGGCTCGCACGCGGCCGTCGCCCTCGAATGCTTCGATCCTCACGCCCGTGCGAAGGTCCACGCCGCGGTCGCGGTGAAGCCGTCCGAGCCGCTCGCCCAGCCGCTCGCCCAGCACGTGGCCGAGCGGCACCGGCGCAACCTCCAGCAGCGTGACCTCGGCGCCGTTGGAACGCAGGCTCGCCGCGACCTCGGAGCCGATGAAGCCCGCGCCGACCACGACCGCGCGCGCGCCCTCGCGCGCGAACGCGCCGATCGCCTCGGCGTCGGCGAACGTGCGAAGCGTGTGGACGCCCTCGAGGTCCGCGCCCGGCAGGTCGAGCCGCCGCGGCCGCCCGCCCGTGCACAGCAGCAGGCGGTCGAACGCGATCCGCTCGCCCCCGCTCGCTTCCACGGACCCGCCCGGGTCGATCGAGGCCACGCGCGTGCCGAGGCGCAGCTCGATGCGGTTCTCGACGTACCAGGACTCCTCGCGCAGGAACGCCTTCTCGCGCGGCCACTCGCCGCGCAGGATCTGCTTGGACAGCGGCGGGCGCTCGTAGGGACGGTCGGGCTCGTCGCCGGCGAGCACGACGTCGCCGTCGAAGCCCGCGCTTCGCAGCGCCTCGGCCGCGCGGCCTCCCGCGAGGTTCGCGCCGACGATGACGACGCGGTCGATGGGGGCGCCGCTCACCCTAGGACGGCTGCGCCGCCGTCACGCCCTCCTGAAGGGCGTCCCACGCGAGCACGGCGCACTTGATGCGCACGGGGTACTTCACGACGCCCTTCAGCGCGACGAGGTCCCCCAGCTCTTCCTCGCCCGGGTCGTCCTCTCCCGCCATCATCCGGCGGAACGTCAGGACGAGCGCCTCGATGTCCTCCAGCCGCTTTCCCTTGATCGCCTCGGTCAGCATCGAAGCGCTGGCTTGGGAGATCGAGCAGCCCTGCCCCTCGAACGCCGCCTCCGCGGCCACGCCGTCTCGTATCGCGACGTGCAAGGTGATGTCGTCCCCGCACAGCGGGTTGTTGCGGTGGACGTCGATCGCCGGCAGGTCCAGCGCCCGCTTGTTTCGCGGCGAGCGGTAGTGGTCGAGGATGACTTCGCGATACAGGTCGTCGAGGGACATGGGGTGAGGATATCGCAGCCGCCGAGGGTCTATTGTCGGCTGGGCGGCGCGGCGCTAGCGTTGGGAGTCCTGATGAGCGCCGTTCCCACCCTGGAGGCCGGGCGCGAGGCCATCGGCCGGCACGCGTGGCGCGAAGCCTACGACCTGCTGGTCGAGGCCGAGCGCGACACGCCCCTGTCCGCCGCCGACCTCGACGCGCTGGCCGACGCCGCCTGGTGGGGCGGGCGGATGCGCGACTGCATCGCCGCGCGAGAGCGCGCCTTCCAGGCATACCAAGCGGAAGGCAACCTCCCGAGGTTGATGCGCGCGGCCGCGATGATCGCCGAGCACTACCACGACACGCACGAACCGACGATCGCCGGCGCGTGGATGCAGCGCGCGACGAAGCTGGCCGAACAGCACCCCGACTGCGCCGAAGCCGGCTACGTGCGCTGCACGCACGCGTACGCCGTCGCGAAGGAGGGCGACCTGGAGGGCTGCATCCGGCTCAGCCGCGAGGCGATGGAGATCGGGACGCGCTACGGCGACCGCGACGTGATGGCCTTCGCGCTGTGCGGGATGGGCTACGCCAAGGTCATGGGCGGAGAGCCCGAGGAAGGGCTCGCGCTGCTCGACGAAGCGACGATCGCCGCGGTGTCGGGCGAGCTGGGCCCGCTGGCGACCGGCGTGACCTACTGCATCATGATCTCCGCCTGCTCGACGCTCGCCGACTACCAGCGCGCGGGCCAGTGGAGCGAGGCCGCGCGTCGCTGGTGCGAGCGCCAGTCGATCGCCGGGTTCCCCGGCGTGTGCCGGGTGCACCACGCCGAAGTCCTGCGTCTCCGCGGCTCGCTCGCCGACGCCGAGACCGAGGCGCGCTCGGCCACGCTGGAGCTGGCGGACTTCAACATCTCCTTCGCGGCCGAGGGCTTCCACGAGCTGGGCGAGATCCGCTTGCGCATGGGTGAGGACGACGGCGCGCTCGACGCGTTCAAGCAGGCGCTGGAGCTGGGCGAGGACCCGCAGCCGGGCTTCGCGCTGCTCCAACTGCGCCAGGGCAAGACCGCCGCGGCCGCCTCCTCGATCCGCCGCTCGATCGAGCAGTTCCCGCCCGGCCTGCCGATGCGGCTCAAGCTCCTGCCGGCCCAGGTCGAGATCGCGCTGGCCGCCGGCGACCGTGTGGCAGCCGCGGCCGCGGCCGCCGAGCTGGCCGAGACCGTCGGCGAGACCTCGAGCGTCGCCCTGCGCGCGCACGCCGAGCAGGCCGGCGCCGCGGTCGCCCTGGACGCCGGCGAGGTCGATGCCGCGGTCGCGGGCGCGACGCGCGCCCTGACGCTTTGGCGCGAGGCCGACATGCCCTACGAGGTCGCGCAGGCCCGCATGCTGCTCGCCGCCGCCTACGCGGCCGAAGGCGACGCCGACGCGGCGACGCTCGAGCTGGAGAACGCGCGCGCCGCGTTCGAAAGGCTCGGCGCGATCCCGGCCGCGACGGTGGCCACGCAGCGCCTGGACGCGCTGACCAGGACCGCGCCCGCCGTGCGCGCCGTCAAGACGTTCATGTTCACCGACATCGTGAACTCGACCAAGATGCTGGAGGCGCTCGGCGACGCGATGTGGGCCAACGTCATCGGGTTCCACGACCGCACGCTGCGATCGCTGTTCGCCGATCACCGCGGCGAGGAGATCAAGCACACCGGCGACGGGTTCTTCGTCGCCTTCGACGGCCCGCGCCCAGCGCTTGACTGCGCGATCGCGATCCAGCGCGCGCTCGACGATCACCGCACGAACGCGGGCTTCGCTCCGCAGGTTCGCATCGGCCTGCACGCGACCGAGGCCGAGCAGGTCGCGGACGACTACCGCGGGCGCGGCGTGCACGAGTCGGCGCGCATCGGGGCCGAGGCGGGCGCCGACGAGATCCTCGCTTCTGTCGTCACCGTCGCGGGCTGCGACGTCGCCGTCGCCACCTCCGACGCGCGCACCGTCGAGCTGAAAGGCTTCGCCGAGCCGATCGAGGTCGTCTCGGTCCTCTGGCGCGAGGCCTGGTCTCCGGGGACTTAGTCGGGCCCGGGCCCGAGCCCGAGCTGGCCGTGCGTGCTCGCCATGCAGATACCGCTCACCACGATCAGGCCCGCGTCCGCCGCGATCGACTCGCCGTCCCCCGGCTCGATCCCCGGCTGCACCCACAACACCTTCGCGCCGAGCGCGACCGCCTCGCGCGCGATCCCCGGCACCTCATCCGACGGCCGGAAGACGTTCACCACGTCGACCGGCTCGGCGATCTCGCCCAGCGTGCCCACCACCGGCTCGCCGAACAGCTCGCCGCCGCGCGGGCTCACCGGGATGATCCGGTAGCCCTGCGACTGCAAATAGGCCGGCCGCGAGTGCGAGGGCTTGTCGGGATCGCCCGACGCCCCCACCACCGCGATCGTCTTGGTGTCCTCGTAGATCTTCACAACCGTCTCGACGTCGGGAATGCTCATGCGATTCCTCCTGAAATCAGCAACGGAGCGAGCTTGGACGCGATCATTGTGCGGTGCTCGCGGGTGTCGAAGCGAAGCAGCGGGTCGCCGGGGAGCAGGTGCTCGTTCACGGTCCCGGTGCGGCGGACGTAGAGCGCGGGGTGGATGTCGCCGGCGTCGTCGGTCTCGACCGCGATCGCGACGGCGTCGGGCCCGCCCGCGTCCACGAAGTGCGCGAGCGGCTGGATGCCCGCGTCCTCGATCCCGCGCTCGGGCTCGAACGTCACCACGCGCGCGAGGTAGGACATCTGGTTCCACAGCTCCGGCGCGCGCGTCGCCTCGGCGGCCAGGTAGGCGACGACGTCCTCGGGCGGGACGCTCGGACGGGCGAGCGGGACGCCGAAGCGCGTCGCCGCCAGGTGCTCGGCAAGGACGCGCGCGTTGTAGCGGAAGCCGTGCACCGCGGCGGAGTTCGACGGGATGCCGTACTTCTTCAGCCCGATCGAGCCCTGTGTGATCGAGCCGGCGAAGTAGAGGCCTGGCACGGTGGCGCTCTCCCAGAAGTGGGACTGGGCGGGGAGGCGGCCCTGCGAGAAGGTCGCCACACCCATCTGCGGCAGGTCGCGCAACGGGGCGGTGAAGCCGGTCGCGGCGATCACCTCGTCCACCTCGAACAGGTGGCTGCCGGGGATCGTGGTGCCGCTCGCGTGGACGCGATAGCCCTCGGCCGTGCGCTCGATTCGATCGATGGTCGCATCGAGCACGACGTTGCCGCCCCCGAGCACGTGATCCTCGTAGGGCTGCAAGTAGGGCGCGCGGGCGGCTGCGGTCGTGTGCGCCACGATCGAGATGCGCGCCGGCCGGGGCGAGCCGAGCACGATGCTGCTCGCCCACGGGAGCAAGCCGTTGGCGACTTCGAAGCCCGAGTTGCGCTTGCCGACCACGAACACGCGCTTGCCCGCGTACTCCTTCGCCGGTTTGGTGTCCACGTAGTGCGGGACCGTCTCCATGCCGGGGATCGTCGGCGGCGTCCACGGCGTCGTCATCCCGACCGCGACGACGAGCGCCTTCGCCCGATACTCCCCGTCGCTCGTCGTCACCGTGAAACCGTTCTCGGTGCGCGCGGTCGACTCCCACATGCAGCCGTAGCGGACTTCAAGGCCCGCCTGCTCGGTGAAGGCGGCCAGACCCGCCTCCATCTCCGGCCGCGACGGGAAGTAGGAGACGCCGTCCATCAGCCCGGCGACGAGCGCGCGCTCGTTCGGCTTCTCGCCCAGCAGGCTGTTCCAGTCGTAGCGCTCGTAGTCGCGCGAGCCGCGCTCGGCCGGCGCGTGGACCTTGGTCCAGGTGATCAGCCGCTCGAAGATCGGGAAGCGCCGGAACATCCCGCCCGGCGCGTCGTCGGAGGACACGATCGCGTGGCGGATGCCGAGCTGCCGCAGCGAGTAGGACATCTGCAGCCCGCCCGGACCGCTTCCGACGATCAGGACCGGGTAGTCGCCGGGCGGGAAGGGACCGTTCACACCTCGTCGCGTCTCGCCGGTCACCGGGCCCGTCACTGGCGCTGCATCGCTCCGCGGAGCCGGTGCGCCTCGGTCTGCAGCATCCGGTACATCACCGACGGGTGCGCGGTCAGGAAGCCTTGCACGTCGGGCCCGCCCAGCAGCAGGCAGTGCAGCGGGCCGAGCGTGATCACGTCGGCGCTCGGCGCCTCACCCAGCAGGATCGAGATCTCGCCGAAGTAGTCGCCCCGGCCGAGCCGCGCCCGCTCCTCCCCGTCGATCGACACCGCGGCGTCGCCCTCCAGGATCACGTAGAAGCCCGTCCCGGTCAGCCCGCGGCGCAGGACGCGATCGCCCTCGGCGAACCACACCTCCTCGAAGGTGTGCGCGACGGCTTCGAGCTGCGGACGCGAGAGGTCGGCGAACAGGCTGAGGCCCGCAAGCCGCTCGACGATCAGGTCGGTCGCCATGGTGCGCGGGAGCCTACCGCGCACGGGCGGGCGAGCGGTAGGCTACGCGCCTCATGGCAGAGACAGAGACCGACGCGGCGCGCGTGCGCGCCCTGAAGGCCGTCCCCCTGTTCGCGGGGCTGCCCGAGGACTCGCTGCGCTCGATCCTGGATCACGCGACCGAGTTCGAAGTGCCGGCCGGCCAGGTCCTGGTCGAGGCGAACCACCCCGGGGCCGGGCTGTTCGTCATCGAGGAGGGGACGGTCTCGGTCGGGGCGGGCCCGAAGAAGATCGAGCTGGGCCCCGGCGAGTTCTTCGGCGAGCTGGCCCTGCTGACCACCGAGGCCACACACGCCACCCGCGTCGCCGCTCACACGCCGGTCAAGGCGCTCGCCATCGCGCGAGCCGACTTCCAAACGCTCCTGACCTCAGAGCCGAAGATTGCCCTGGCGATGCTCAGCGTCGTCGCCGAACGCCTCCACTCGGCGATGCACCAGTAGCATCACCGGTTGCGAACGTCACGCTGGGAACGTCGGACATGAAAGCATCCGACGATGACTACGGTGTCATCGATCACCCGATAGAGAAGCTGATACGGAAATCGATGCATGAGATATCTACGCGTCTCCCTGTGCACGGCCCTGTTCGCCATCGGCGCACGGACCAGGGCCTCCTCAGCTTCTCCCAACTCCCGCAGGAAGTCCCTTCCGAGGCCTGCGCGGCGGCGCTCATACCACTCGAAAGCCTCCTGGACGTCAGCCGAAGCGTCGGGCCGATAGAGCAACTCCGTCACGAAGGGGGTTCGAGCCGCGCGCGAACCTCATCCGGCGTGAGCCCGCTCACACCCTCTCGTTCGAGGTCGTCAAGCCTCCGATCGAGTTCCTTGACCTGATCGGGAGTGAGCGCGACCGAGTCTCGCTGCTCGTCGTCCAAGCTTTCCCACAGCTCCTCGATCAGATCGAGCCGCTCCTCGCTCGTGAGCCGTTGGAGATCAATCGCGGGTTTCATGGCTTCTCAGTATCACACATCGCCACGACCCAGCCGCCGGACGCCGTACACGCTGGCGGCGTTACGGCCGAACTTCGTCCGATGTAAGTCTGGTTCCATCCTCCCGGTCCGTCGACGCTCCAACCAGCGAACGTACGGGTCCCACGTCTCAGCCCGTGTGCGAGTGCGAGCGCCGTGTCTCCTCGTCAAGCCGATCGGCAAGGAACATTTTGAGCAGCGACTGATACGGCACGTCGCGCTTGTTCGCGAGCCGCTTGAGTTCGGCGAGCATCATGGCCGGGAGCCGCAAGGAGATCGTCTTTTGCGACGGCTTCAGTCGAGGCAACACGACCTCTTCGGCACGATCCCAATCGACGTATTCCGTGGAATCGTGATCACGCCAGAAGCGGCGCTCCTCGGCCTCGTCCTTGAACTTCGGCATCTTCTTCACCTGCCGCTATCTGCGATCGAGCACCAGGAACGAAGCCTCCTGATCCGCTCCGAACTCCTCGAGGGTGCCCCGCTGTTCGCGGAGTGCGCGTTCGATGTCGTCTGTTGAGCAGTTGCCGAGCCGCACCCAGACGAACTTCGGAGGCGGGCCGGTGAGGAGCGCCATCTGGTGAAAGTCCTCATCCTTCGAGACGATCACCAACCCGTTCTCAAGCGCGTGACTCCAGACCGTTTCGTCGCTCGCACGCTCCAGCCCGGCAAGCCTCACGTGCGAGGACTCAGGAAAGAGATCGGCAAGCCGCTCGACGAGCTTCGAGGAGATGTTCGCGTCGAAGAGGAGCTTCAAGCGCCCGAGACGAGCTTTCGCTCCCGGTCCGCGGCGAAAGCCAGGCACGCGCGGATGTCCTCAGGCTCCAACTCCGGAAAATCGTTGAGGATCTGCTGCTCGCTCATGCCCGACGCAAGGTAGTCCAGCACGTCATACACCGTGATCCGCAGCCCGCGGATCGACGGCTTCCCGCCCCGCTTGCCGGGCTCGATCGTGATTCGATCCTCGTAGTCCATATCCGGCGCTAGTCTACCGTTCCCGTCTCGGAAGCTCGTGGATGCCCGGGACTACTACCCATGCGGGCTTGGCTTGGGTCCTTCTCCATTCCACCGGCGGACGGCAGCGACGCAGGCCTTCATCCGAACATCCCAATCCAACGCTGTCCTCATGTCGTCCAAAGTAAGATGCGGCAGCAGGCGTTCGGCAAGGAGCGACTTGTTCTTGGCGAAGCGCGTCGCCTCACGCGCGTTGGCCCGAAGTAGATAGTCCGAGAACCTTTCATAGCGACCCAAAGGCTCATCTACCCGACCAAGCACTACCTTCAGCGCTTTCGTCGGGAGGTAGTTTTCGATTTCTCGGCCGGCCGTCACCCAAGCGATGCCACCAGCTTTCGTGACCTCATCTCTGATCCGGCGCTTCGTGGCATTGATCCGTCCGCTGCTCGAGCTTCGATCGCTGTCGATCACTACAAGCGCGTTTCTATTGACAGTAAGGATGTGCAGGTATCGTGCCACATCCTCTGCCTCTGCGTCAGCGCTCAGGTGAGCTAGGAGTCGTCCACCATAGAACACTGTCTGGTAATGTGTGCCCTCCTTCAGCTCCTCGCTACTGAAGAGAGCAATCCAACGCTGGACATAGAGTCTATCCGATGGCCCCTCCACCCATATAATGCCGTTGGATTGCAGGAGGTCACTAGCTCGGACGTCGAGATCGTCAAGGATGCCGCGGTGGTCTACATAGGTTCGCACCAGTTCTGCACGGGCTACGTTACCGTCGTGAGTCACATGAACAACCGATGTTCTACGATCATTAGCGAACTGATCGATCAGCACGTTAGAGTGCGTCGTGAGGAACACCTTACATTCCTCGCGCTCGCACAGTTCACGCAGGTAACTACCTAGTCTTCGCTGAAGTGCTGGATGCAGGTTATTCTCGAGTTCCTCGAATGCGAAGATATACTGCGCCAACTTCTTGGCTTCGATATGTGGGATGAGATGCACACAGGCAAGGACCAAGAGAATCGTCTTTAGGCCGCTGCCAGATCGGGACAAGGGAATCCTTCCCTTCTGCGGCTCGCCAAGATAGATTTCCCACTCTTGGTTCTCAAGGCGCTGGACTTGAATATCTGAGAACGAGGCATCTGGCTCGTATATGGAGTTGAGGTCCTTCACTAGATCCTTCTCCACCAAATCTGAAGGTAGAGATGCTCTCGTGAGAAAGTTGGTGAGTAGTCGCGTAAGCCCTCTTCCATCTTCGAAGAGAACCATCGATTCTGAATCAGCCTCCGGAGAGACGTTTCGATCAGAACGGAGACGGCGGTACACGACGCCATTGAAGGGATGGTCAAGGCCCAACATCGCGCTCTCGAACAGAGACTCGACTTTCTGTCCACACGCCGGATCTACTGACACAAACACGCGCTTGTTGCCTTCGTAACGCCACGTCACAGGACGACCAATCCACTCCTTGCCGAACTCCCAATGATTCCCTCGTATCGGGCCGCCCGAAGCCGATGACCGAAATGCTTGCCGCAGGGCAGGTTCGGTTAATGGCTGCGTGATCAACAGCTCAGGCGCTAGACGTCCGTGTCCAGCTGCCGCAAAGTTATCGTGCTCTTCCTTTGGATTAATCGCATAAGCCAGCGCATCTAGAAAGCTGGACTTTCCCGCATTATTGCGTCCAATGAGGACCGTGATCGAGTTGAACCTCGAAAGGGTTACAGGGGTTTCACCAAAGCACTTGTAACCCGACACCGCAATGCTGAGTCCGCTAGACAAAGTCATGATGGCCTAGCATAAGCTCAAAAGGAGACCCCGCTCGTCGTGGGAGTGGTCTCCTGCGGGCAGTGCTCCATGTCACACTCTTTAAAACGGCAGCCCGCCCGCAGCCATCCTTTCGCGCGCGTCCGCAACGGCTTCGAGCAAGAGGTGGACGTCCTCTCTCGTGTTGTAGACGCCGAAGCTCGCGCGCGTGGTGGCCGGGACGCCCAGCCTGCGCATCAATGGTTGCGCGCAGTGGTGGCCGGCTCTAACGCAAACGCCGTGGGTGTCGACGATGGTGGCCAGGTCGTGGGGGTGGACGTCCTCCATCCAGAAGGAGACCACTCCCCCGCGCTCGGCTGGATCGGCCGGGCCGAAAATGCGGATGCCCTCGATGGCGCTCAGGCCCTGCATCGCGGCATGCACCAAGTCGACCTCGTGCGCGTGCACGGCCTCCATGCCGAGCGACTCCAGGTAGTCGATCGCCGCGCCCAGGCCCACGGCCTGCGCGAACGGCTGCGTGCCGGCCTCGAACTTGTACGGAACCTCGTTGTAGGTCGCGTGGTCCATCCAGACCTCGAGGATCATCTCGCCACCGCCCAGGAACGGCGGCATGGCCTCCAGCAGCTCGGCCCGCGCCCACAGGCCGCCACTCCCGGTCGGGCCGAGCATCTTGTGCCCGCTGAAGGCGTAGAAGTCGGTGCCGAGCGCCCGGACGTCGGTCGGCAGGTGGGGCGCGCCCTGCGCACCGTCCACCAGCACGAGCGCGCCGGCCTGATGCGCCTCCGCCGCGATCGAGGCGACGTCGTTGATCGTCCCGAGCACGTTCGACATCTGCGTGATGCACACGATCCTCGTGCGCTCGGTGATCGGCGACTCGGGCACGAGGTGACCGTCCTCGGCGACCTCCCACGGCACGATCCGCGCGCCGGTCGCCGCGGCCGCCTGCTGCCACGGGATCAGGTCCGAATGGTGCTCCATCTCGGTCACGACGATCTCGTCGCCCTCGCGCAGGTTCGTCCAGCCCCACGCGCGCGCGACGAGGTTCAGCGCCTCGGTGCAGGACTTGGTGAACACGACCTCGCGCGCGCCGCCGGGCGCGCCGATGAACGCCGCCGCCTTCGCGCGCGCGCCTTCGTACGCGGCCGTCGCCTCCTCGGCGATCTGGTACACCCCGCGATGCACGTTGGCGTTGCTCGTCTCGTAGAAGGACTGCACCGCCTCGAGCACCTGCCGCGGCTTCTGCGCCGTGGCCGCCGCGTCCAGGTAGACCAGCGGCTTGTCCCCGTGGACCCGCCGATCCAGGATCGGGAAGTCCTTGCGGATCACGGCCGGGTCGAACATCGTCTTCACGGGAGCGGTCCTTTGTCCTCGTCCGCTCCATGCTCCTTGAAGGCATCGTAACCCGAGCGCTCCAGCTCGGCGGCGAGTTCCGGCCCGCCCGACCGCACCAGGCGTCCGCCGATCATCACGTGCACGACGTCGGGCGTGATGTAGTTGAGGATGCGCTGGTAATGCGTGATGAGCAGCACGCCGGTGCGCTCGTCGGCGACCGCGTTGATGCCCTCGGACACCGCCTTCAGCGCGTCGATGTCGAGGCCGGAGTCGGTTTCGTCCAGAATCGCAAGCTCGGGCTCGAGCACCGCCATCTGCAGGATCTCGTTGCGCTTCTTCTCGCCGCCCGAGAAGCCTTCGTTGACGTAGCGTTTGACCATCGCCTCGTCCATGCCAAGCAGCGCCATCTTCTCGCGCAGCTCCTTGAGGAACGCCATCGGGCTCACCTCGCTGCCGGTGACGGCGTTCTTGGCGGCGCGCAGGAAGTTCATCACCGACACGCCGGCGATCTCTTGCGGGTACTGGAAGGCCAGGAACATGCCCATGCGCGCGCGCGCGTCGGCCGCGAGACCGAGGATGTCCTCACCCTTGAAGCGGATCGATCCTGCCGTGACCGCGTAGCCGGGGCGGCCGCTCAGCACGTAGGACAGCGTGGACTTGCCCGAGCCGTTCGGGCCCATGACGGCGTGCACCTCGCCGCGGCGGATGGTGAGCGACACGCCCTGCAGGATGTCGGGGCGCTCTTCGACGCCGGCGCGGAGATCCTCGATCTCCAGCAGGACCTCGCCGGTCGTCGCGGCGTCCTTCGCGGGAAGCGTTTGAGTCTCGGTCATCATTCCTCCACGTACAAGTCGTCACCCTCGACCGTGGTGCGGAAGGTCCGCAGCGATCGGGTCGCCGGCAGCGACCGCACCTCGCCGGTCGGGATGTGAAACATCGCGCCGTGCTTGGCGCATTCCACGATGTCGTCCTCGATGTAGCCGTCGGCGAGAGAGGACTCCTCGTGCGTGCACGTGTCGCTCACCGCGTAGAACGAGCCGTCGACGTTGAACACCGCGACCGCGTGGCCGTCCAGCACGACACGCGCAACGCCGCCCGGCTTCAGGTCGGCGGCCGCGCCCACGCGCTCACGCACCATCGCGCGCCTCCAGCTCCTCGACCACGGCCGCTTCCAGCCGCTCCCTGATCTCCGGCACGTGGACGCGATCGATCAGCTCCTGGAAGAAGCCGGTGACGAACACGCGCTCGGCCTCGGCAGGGTCGAGCCCCCGCGAAGCCAGGTAGAACAGCGTCTCGGCGTTGGGCCGGCCGACCGAGACGCCGTGCGTGGCGCGCACGACCTCGGAGGTCTTGATCTCCAGGAACGGGTTCGCGTCGGCGCTCGCTCCTTCGCTCAACAGGATGTTGCGGTTGAGTTGGCGCGCGTCGGCGCCGACCCCCTCTTTCTCCAAGTCGACCAGACCCGAGTAGACGGCGCGCGAGTGGTCCTTCAGCGCGCCCTTGTAGTAGACCTCGCTGGAGGTGTCCGGCCCGCGGTGCAGTTGCAGCGTGCGGTTGTCGATGTGCTGGTCGCCGTCGCCGAAGTAGATGCCGAGCAGCTCAGCGTGCGCGCCCCGGCCTTCGAGGACCGCCTGCGCGACCGAGCGCGACAGTCCCCCGCCGAAGGTCGCAGCGAGCGTGCGAACGGTGGCGTCGCGCTCGACGACGGCTCGCAGGGAGCCCAGGTGCGTGACCTGCGCGGGCCAGTCCTGGATGCCGAGGTAGTTCACCGTCGCGGCCTGCTCGGCATAGATCTCCACGACCGGCGCCACGAAGCTCGGGCCGGGAAGCTCGGCGCCGGCGAAGTGGTCGACGTAGGTGACTGAGGAGCCCTCGCCGGCGACGAGCACCAGGTGCGGGAAGATCGCGATGCCGGGCCGGTCGATCCAACGCACGACGTCGAGCGGAAGGGCCACCTCGACCCCGGGCGGCACGTAGCAGAACGTGCGGCCGGTCGAGAACGCGCCGTTCATCGCCACGAGCTTGGCCTCGTAGTCGCTGTAGCCCGCGCGTCCGAGGTAGGACTCGACCAGGTCGCGGTGCTCCGCCGCGACGCGGTGGGCCTGGTCGAGGATCACTCCCTTGTCGGCGAGGCTCTTCGCCGCACGAAGGTGGACCAGGTAGTTGTCCACGCGGACGCCGAGCGCCGACCGGTCGCCCTTGTCGCCGATCGCCACGTGCCGGACGGCGTCGGGGAGCGCTTCGAGCGCGTCCACCGCGGCGAGCGGCTCGGGGAAGGGATCGAAGGCTTCGATGTCCAGCGACCGCAGGTCGGTGTGCCGCCATTCCTCGATCGACTGGTCGGGCCACGGCAGCGCGGTGAAGCGCTCGAGCGCCTCGTGGCGGCGCTCGGCCATCCAGTCGGGCTCGCCGGTGTAGGCGGCGATGCGCGCGACGGTATCCGCCGTGTATCTGCCCATCGTCTCCGGTGCGGCCGTCAGCCGACCGCGCCCTCCATCTGCAGTTGGATGAGCCGCGTCAGCTCGACGGCGTACTCCATGGGCAGCTCCTTGGTGATCGGCTCGATGAAGCCGTTCACGATCATGCCCATCGCGTCGTTCTCGCTGATGCCCCGGCTCATCAAGTAGAAGAGCTGCTCGTCGCCGACCTTGGAAACCGTCGCCTCGTGCCCCATGTCCGCGGTCTGGTTTTCGATGTCCATGTACGGGTAGGTGTCCGAGCGCGAGTTCTCGTCCAGGATCAGCGCGTCGCAGCGCACGAAGGACTTGCAGTTCTCCGCGTCGGGTTCGATCTTGACGTGGCCGCGATAGCCGGTGCGGCCGCCGTAGGCGCTGACGGACTTGGAGATGATCTGGCCGGTCGTGTTCGGCGCGTGGTGCATGATCTTGCCGCCCGCGTCCTGGTGCTGCCCTTCGCCCGCGAACGCGACCGAGAGCACCTCGCCCCGCGCCCGCTCGCCCATCAGATAAATGGACGGGTACTTCATCGTGATCTTCGAGTTGTGCACGATGAAACCCTCGGAGACGAAGTTGCCGGTGCCCTCGACCTCGATGTCCCAGGTGGGCACGACCTCGCCCGGCTCGCCGACGTCCACCGTCCGGACCTCGACGGATTCGGGAAGCTCGATGTTCGAGCGCCCGATCGTGCGGAAGTGTCGCTTCTCCAGCGGCGCCTGCGCCCGCGCGGCGGCGGCCAGCCTCGGCGAGACCAGCCCGACGAGGCGGGCATCGCACGCGAACTCGAGGCGATGGCTTCCGCGCGAGCGGCTCGCGTAGCCGAGGATCTCGACCTCGCGCTCGCCGTCGTGCTCGGTGTAGATGCGGCACGAGATGCCGAGCGAGGTCAGCACGTGCGCGGTGTCGGACAGAAGCTCGCGATTCGCCGACTTGATCGAGAACCCTCGCCGTCCGGCCGCCGCGGTGCCGTCGGAGTCCAGGTACCCCGCGACGAGCTGCAGTCGCTGCGCTTCGGGAAGGCCCAGGACCCAGCCGGGCAACCGCTTGGCGAGCGCGCCGGTGACGAAGCCGTTCTCCGTGAAGAAGTCGGCAAGCTCGACGCTGTTCCAGGTAACGGCGATGCCGTCGGCTCGCCGGGTCGGCCGCACGCCCTCCATGACGCCGCCCATCACGCGCATCAGACGTGCGCGCGCGCGGTCCTCGGCCGGCACCGAGAAGACGACCTTCGCCCAGCGCGTGCCGCCGCCGGACGCGGGGCTGCACTCGATCGAGCCGTCGCCGGTGAAGACGCCGAACAGCCACATGAGGTCGTCGGTCGACTCCTCGTAGGCGGTCACGCGACGCGGGCGCTCACGCGTCGCGCGGTAGCCCGAGGCGTACTGGTTGGACCCGCTGAACTCGCGCGCCACGTCGGGCATGACCAGCTTGTGCGGCGCGCCGTAGTCGATGCTCGTCGCCGGGACGATCGCCTTCTCCAGATGGTCGGCGCGCACGTAGGCGAGCGAATACCGGCCGCGCTTCTTCGCCGCGTCCGCGTCGTAGCCGAAGGAGAAGAAGGGGTGGTTGTCGGTCACCAGCAGACGGCGTTCGCCGGTGCGAACCTCGCGGACGCGCTGCTCGCCGGAGAAGCGCTTCGCGCGCACGGTGCGCCAGACCAGCTCGCCGGCGCCCTCGTCGTAGGAGAGCACGTCCTCGCCCGGCGTCAGCTCTTCGATCGGCTTCGGGCCGCTTCGCGTCGTGACGCGCGAGCCTTCCGCGAGGCAGCCGATGTTCCCGTCGACCCATTCCATGACGGCGTCTTCATGGGCGACGGCGCGCTTGGTGACGAGGTTGTAGACGTTGTTCGACCAGTTCTGGATGGTCGTGTACCGGCAGCGCCCGCGCGCGTTGACGATGATCTCGACGACCGCCGAGTGCAGCGAGTCGGTCGTGTAGATCGGGGCCGAGCAGCCCTCGACGTAGTGAACGTAGGCGTCCTCGTCCACGATGATCAGCGTCCGCTCGAACTGGCCCATGTTCTCCTTGTTGATGCGGAAGTAGGCCTGCAACGGGATCTCGACGTTCACGCCCGGCGGCACGTAGATGAACGAGCCGCCCGACCAGACTGCGGTGTTGAGCGCGGCGAACTTGTTGTCGTTTGCGGGGATGACCGTCCCGAAGTGGCGCTTGACGATGTCCTCGTGCTCCTTCAGCGCGGTGTCCATGTCGGAGAAGAACACGCCCATCTTCTCCAGGTCCTCGCGCACGTTGTGGTAGACGGACTCGCTCTCGTACTGGAACGTGACGCCGCCGAGCAGCTCGCGCTCGGCTTCCGGGATGCCGAGCTTCACGTAGGTGTTCTTGATGTCCTCGGGCAGGTCTTCCCACGACTTGGGCGCCTGCTCGAGCGGCTTGACGTAGTAGTAGATGTTGTCGAAGTCGATGTCGGAAAGGTCCGCCCCCCAGGCCGGCATCGGCCTCGCCTTGAAGTGGTCGAGCGCCTTGAGGCGCCGGCGCGTCATCCACTCCGGCTCGCCCTTCGAGCGCGAAATGTCCTCGACGACCTCGCGGCTGAGGCCCTTCTTGGGCACGTTGATGCTGACCGACTCGTCGTGCCAGCCGTAGCGGTACCCCTTGCCGAGGTCGAGGTCTTTCGGCTTGGTCACCATGATGCATTTCCCCTGGTCGTTGGGTGTTTCCCGAATTCCTAGTCTAGTACTCGGAATTACCCGTGCAAGTCGTTCTCGCAGGGAATTGCCGAGGGCGGGCGCGTTGGCGCCCGCCCTTGCAGACTTGCGCGTCGGCCCTTATCGCTCGATCGGCGCGCCGACGAGCGAGCCCCACTCGGTCCAAGACCCGTCGTAGTTGCGGACGCCCTCGAAGCCGAGCAGCTCGTAGAGCACGAACCAGGCCAGCGCCGACCGCTCGCCGATCCGGCAGTACGCCACGACGTTGGAGTCCTTCGTGATGCCCTCGTCGGCGTAGAGCTTTTCCAGCTCGCCCTTCGGCAGGAACTGTCCGGTGTCTGCGTTGACGTTCTTGCCCCACGGGATGTTCGCCGCGCCCGGGATGTGCCCCGGCTTCTGCGACTGTTCCTGCGGCAGGTGCGCCGGCGCGAGCAGCTCGCCCCGGTACTCCTCGGGCGAGCGCACGTCGACCAGGCCCCAGCCCGGCTTGCCGATCACGTCCGCGGCGATGAAGTCGCGCAGCGCCCGGATGTCGGCGTTGGCGGCGGCGGTCGCGTAGCCGTCGCTCGGCACGATCTTGGGCGGGTCCTTCGTCAGCTCGCGCCCTTCCAGCTCCCACTTCTTGCGGCCGCCGTCGAGCAGCTTGACGTCCGGGTGGCCGTAGTAGCGGTAGTACCAGTACGCGTAGCACGCGAACCAGTTGTTGTTGCCGCCGTAGAGCACGACCTGGGTGTCGTTGGTCACGCCGATCCGGTCGTTCAGCACGGCGAACTGCCCGGCGTCGACGAAGTCGCGCCGCAGCTCGTCCTGCAGGTCGTTGCGCCAGTGCAGGCCGATGGCGTTGCGGATGTGTCCACGCTCGTAGGCCTCGGTGTCCTCGTCGACGTCGACGAGCCTGATGTCCGGGTTGTCCAGGTTCTCGGCCACCCAGTCGGTGGTGACCAGGACGTCCTTCGCGTAATCGCCCACTGCTCCTCCTCCTCAACCGATTCTCGGGAGGAACACTAGACCCGCGTGGGATGGAAAAGCAACCCCTATTTTTACGGGGGCGATAGTGTTAACCCTGGCCAGGGCCTGTCAGTAGTCGGCGCTGCTGCCGTCACCGGGCTCGTACAGCGTCAGCGTGCTGTTCGGCGGGCTCTGGCGGAGCGTCCAGATCTTCAGCGCTCCCCCGTCGGGGTTCCCGCGGGCGAGGGTGTCGGTGACGTGCTTGGGCGCGGTCGGGGCGGGCACGTTCGTGTACCGCTCGCGCAGGGTCGCCCAGGTCCAGTTGGTCGCGTCGCTGTGGTTGCAGGGCGTGAGCGACTGGTTCCGGTCCAGCTCCGTGAGGAACCAGCGTCCCCCTCGATAGCCGCCCGTGTTGTGCATGAGCGATCCGTCCCAGGCGCTGTTGTTGCACCCGCCGGCGCCGGTGAGGTCCGAGTACAGGTCGGGCGCGTTGAACGCGTAGTGCATGAACTCGTGCGACAGCGTGTAGCCGAGGTCCAGGTCGTTCTGCCACGGGTTGGCCGCGAGCCAGCCGAGCCGCCCGACGTAGAACCCGGTGCACCCGCTCGCGATCATCCACCCCGCCCAGGTGTGCGAGTCGAACGGCACGGTCGTCTCGACCAGGAAGTCGGCCGGCGTCCCGCCCGTGGACACGTCCGCGTCGTCACGGCACAGGGTCCCGCGCGCGGGCACGTTCACCGGGTAGTTCAGCGCCGTGTCGGTGACGAGCACGGTTCCGATTCGGGCGTAGCCGTCCATCGCGTCGTAGAGGCGCTCGGACAGGATGTTGATCGCCGCGGCGAAGTCGGTCACGGAAAGCCACGCGGCGAGGTTGTCCGGTCCGCCCGGGGAGTCGATCGCCGCCAGCGCGTTGATGGTGTAGGCCTGCGGCCCGCCGCTCCACGCGTTGTAGGCGTTGGCGGCCTTGAACGACTTCACGCCGCTTGCCAGCCCCGTCAGCCGGTCGACGACCTCGTAATAAACGGTCGAGCCCACCTCGAGGTTCTCCAAGAGCGCGACCTGCGCGCTGTCCACCATGTTGGCGAGCGGGAGCGCTTCTTTGGCGAGGTTGCCCGGCGCGGCGCCGTAGCGAACGTACCCGGCGACCGGGCCGGAGGCTTGCCACACGACGACGCCGCGGAAGCCGATCTTGGTCGCGAAGCCGTCGACGATGGTGAACGGGCCGGACGCGGTCGTGCCGCGTCCCGGGATCGCGAGCGCGGTCAGCGCGAGCGCGATCGTCAGTGCTCTCTTCATCCGGAGCCCTCCTGAGGCTGGCACAGCATTCGCCGGCGCTCGGGCGCAGTCCTGCCCCGGATGTCCGTTGTTGCCGCGGTGCTGGGTTCGTTCCGCGTCAGAACATGCCCATGGCGAGCCGTGCGTCCTCGCTCATGCGTTCCGGCGACCACGGCGGCTGGAACGTCAGCGCGGGCTCGACGATCGTGATCCCCGGCAACGTCGTGAGGACCTGCTGCATCTGTTGTTCGATGAGCGGTCCGACCGGGCACCCCATCGTCGTCAAGGTGTACGTCACCTTGACCGCCTCGTCCTCGACCTGGACGTCGTAGACGAGGCCGAGGTCGACGATGTTGATGCCGAGTTCGGGATCGACCACGACCTTGAGCGCTTCGAAGACCTGTTCGGACGTGATCACGTCCGTTGCCGCCGAGCCGGCGGCGCCGTCCGTCTCTTCGCTCATGCGGTCCATGCTAGCAACGCTCGCTCACGCGGGCGTCCGGACCTCGAAGTCGTAGGTCAGCCGCACCGTGGGCCGGAGCGACGCCGAAACCGAGCAGTATCCCTCTTCGGCACGCACGAGCGCCTTGCGGGCCAGCGTCTCGTTGATCTCGCCGGTCAGGACGAAGTGCAAGTGCAGCGACGTGAACCGCCAGGGCGGGTCCGGCTGCTGCCCGATCTCGACCGTCGCCTCCATCGCGCGCACGTCCTGCCGCTGCTTCTGCAGGATCCCGATGAAGGTGTACGCGACGCACGCGGCGAGCCCCATCGGCACCAGGTCCGACGGCTTCACGCCGCGATCCTGGTCGGGCGTCCCGCCCGCGATGATGGTCGAGCCGCGCGAATCGGTGACGTCGAACAGACGACCGTCGCGCCAGCGCAACTGGACGGCGCTCACTTGGGCGACCGGTCGACGAACGGCGGGCGGACCACGACCGCCCGTCCGGTCTTGCCCCGAACGTCGATCGCGACCTCGTCGCCGCTCGCGACCTCGTTCGGCTCGACCGACGCCAGCGCGATCCCGGCCTTGAGCGTCGGCGAGAACGTCCCGCTCGTGACGCGCCCGATCGCGCGTCCGTCCCGCATCACGTCCTGATCGCGTCGCGGGATCAGGCGATCGAGCATGCGCAGGCCCACGAGCGCGCGGCGCGCCGGCTCGCGAAGCGCGTCCGAGCCGGCGAACGTTCGCCCGTCGAGCTTCACCGCCCAGCCCAGGCCCGCCTCCGACGGCCGCGTCGCGCGGTCGATGTCGTTGCCGTGCAGCGGATAGCCCATCTCGAGGCGGAGCGTGTCGCGCGCCGCGAGCCCGCACGGGGCGCCGCCGCGCTGCTCGACCGCCTGGAGCAAGACGTCCCACGCCGCTCCGGCGTCCTCGGCCGGCGTGAAGACCTCGAAGCCCACTTCGCCGGTGTAGCCCGAGCGCGCGACGACCCGCCCGCCCGCGGTCGTGACGCGCATGTAGCCGAGGTCCTTCGCTTCCGGGAGCACCTCGACCGACGCCGGCCCCTGCACGGCGAGCGTCGTCCAGTCCAGCCGCTCGACCGAGATGCCCGCGGGCGCGGCTTTGCGGAGGCGTTGCTCGACCTCGTCGGCGTTCGCGGCATTCGGCACCAGCAGTCGCTCGCCCGGTCCGGTCGCGTACACGATGAGGTCGTCCACGATGCCGCCGTCCTCGTCGCAGATCAGCGTGTATCGCGCGCGGCCCTCGGCGAGGTCGGTCATGCGGTTGGTGAGCTGCGTATCGAGGAACGCGGCGACGCCGTCGCCGCGCACGATCAGCTTGCCGAGGTGCGAGACGTCGAACAGCCCTGCGCGCTCGCGGACGGCGGTGTGCTCGGACACCGTCCCGGCGTAGGAGATCGGCATCTCCCAACCGCCGAACTCGCCCATCTTCGCGCCGAGTGCGCGATGGCGATCGTCGAGCGGGGAGCGTCGGAGCACGGCGCAACGCTAGGCGCGCGGGCGCCGGGGGTCAACGGAACGTGTTCAGGACGGTCGCGAAGCGAGCGTCGCGAGCGCGTCGCGAACGGCACGCGCCACGAGCGCGCGCTCCTCCGGCCAGCACGGCCGGATGACGGTGGCGAACGACGCCTTCTGAACGCGGCCCCACCATGCGTCGCCGTATTCGTCGACGAGCAGCGCGTCGCCGTCGGCGGCCCCCACCTGCCACGCACGGGCGTCCTCGCCCACGAGTCGCAGCGGGGGGCGAACACCACGGCTGAGGGCTTGGCCCACGAAGCCCGCTGTCAGCGGACCGGCATCGAGTCGCGCGGTCACTCGAACTCCTCCTCGTCCCACGAGCCGGGGATCCGCCTGGGGCCGATGCCCGGCTCACCCTCACTAACGGCCCAAACCCGGAAAGGTTGCGACTCGGACACAGTGGACAAGGCGAGTCCTCGGGCCCCGATCACTCGTTGTGGCTGTCAGAACGCTCGACGTACGCAACTTTCGAGCGACGAGACCGGTCGCTTGGCCGGAGAGAGAAAGAGGTAGGAAGGTGCGAATCTCGAAGCGGCTGGCGATCTACCTGGCCGCCGCCGGCGTGATCGCGGCCGCGACGTCGATGCCCGCGCTCGCGGACGATTCCACTTTCGTCGAGCTTGACGCTTCACATGCCGGGGCACAGAACCCCGGCTGGAAGACCGGGGACTGCGGTTCGAATCCCACCGGTGCCTATGCATGGCACTTCGTCCTGAACGGGCTCGACAAGGACACCCCCGCGGGCGACCTCGACGCGGCGTTCGAATCGGCGGGGACGCTGGGGGCCGGCGGCGACGCGAAAGGCAACGGCAAGACTCAGCACTTCTACGTCTACACGAACGGTCCCGACACGCTTCTCGCCGCGACCGCAACGGTCGTCGCACAATCGTCGGGAGAGCCGAAGCTGATCCTGTCCCATGTCGCGCAAGGATGCGTCGACGAGACGGCAGGCTCGACCGAGGACGCGACGACCGAAGAAGAGACCGTCGAAGAAGAGACCGTCGAAGAAGGCTCGACCGAGGACGAGACCGTCATCGACGGCACGGTCGAGGAAGAGACTGTGGAGGACCCGGCCGAGGACGTGAGCGTCGAGGATGAGGCCGCGGCCGACGTGCCCGCGAGCGACGGGCAGAGCAGCGACTTCGAGGTGCTCTCGGGCACGAGCGAGCGTGGCGACGGCACGCAGGCAAGCAAGGTCAAGCCCGCCTCCCATCGCAGGAACGGCGCGGGGGCGGCCGTGGCCCGCACGCAACTAGCCAAGACCGGAACGCCGGAGACGGCTGCCTGGCTCGGGTTGATCTTCCTGACCGCGGGGATCCTGCTCCGCAACGCACGGCCGAGTCGCGTCGCGACCGCCCTGCGCCGGGAGCAAGTCCTGGACCCGCTCGCCGCGGTCGCCGCATACAACGTGAGGGAGTTCACGCTGCGCTCCTCCGACGTGCGGTTGCGCATGAAGTCCCGGCAGCGCGAGTGACCCGACGACATCGGACAAGATCGATGGGCGGCCGGCCGGCCGCCCATCGCCGTTTCACCACGCTCAGCGTTCAACGCGCCGGAACCGCTCCATGCCCGCGACCAGCGGGTCGACGACCGGCTCGACGAGCATTTGTCCATTTCAGGACGCCGGTCCCTCCCCTTTAGCCCGGGTTGGCTAGACGAAACGAGTCTGTTCAGCGAGCAGGATTTCGGGCACACTCGTTGAACTGATCAACTACAGAGCGTGGTGACTTCCCGCCGGACGCCGGCCCCACGCAAGGAGGAGATCGATGACGAGGACGACGGAGGCCGCGCGACGCGGCCTGAAGGCAACGAAGGCGCTCGCCTTCGTGGTCGTTCTTGCCCTCCCCGTGATCGTGAACGCGGGTCAGGCCCTGGCGGCCCCCAACTGCAACGGGGTCTTCAGCGGGCAGACGCCGAACGATCCCATCGTCAAGACCGCGGACAAGTCCGAGGTCGTCGCGGGTGACGACGTCACCTACACGATCCAGTGGCACTCCACCGGTGTGGCAACGGCGGACGTCACGGACTGCTTCCGAGTGGACGATGGGAGCGACGACACGCTGAACGCGCTCGTCGAGGTGTTCAACGAGCAAGCCGACGTCGCCAACGAAGGCGAAGACGGCAGCCTCCAGAGCTACCAGTTCACGATCACGGTGCCCCTGAGCGCTGATCTCATCGGCCATTCGATCCAGAATCGGGCCAAGATCACGCACGGGAGCCAAGAGTCCCGGAGCGACGTGGTGTCGGTCGACATCATCGCGCCGGATGAGGTGTGCGACGACGAGATCGACAACGATCTCGACGGCGACATCGACGAGGACTGCGGTGAAGACACCGACGGAATCGACGACACCACTGAGGGCGACGACGACGACTCCACGGTCGTGGAGGGATCGACGGAAACCAAGGTGAAGGGCGAGGTCATCAGGCCTTCGTCCGGCAAGGGTGTCGCCGGGACCAAGTCCTTGGCCACGACCGGAACGAAAGAAGACGCCGCCATCCTCGGCGCGCTCCTTCTCGCATTCGGGATGATCCTGCGGACCGTGCGTCCGCGATCGCCCCGGGCCGCGCTGGCACTGGACGGGATCGGTTCGACGCCCGTCCTCAGGCTCGCGCGTTCGGTCTCCGTGGACATCATCGAGCAGCGTGCTGGACCACGACGCATGCTCCGGACTCGCCGGAGAGGCAGGACGGTACGACAGTGAACGGGAGCGGCCCCACGGGCCGCTCCCTTCATGTTGCGGACTCGATTCGGCGGCCGCCGCTAGGATTGCCGGGACAGACCACGAAGGGAACCCAGGTGACCGACTCGTTCGACCTCGTCGTCCTCGGGGCGGGGACGGGAGGCTATTCGGCCGCGCTGCGCGCGGCTTCGCTGGGCAAGACCGTCGCGATCGTCGAGCGCGACGTCGTGGGCGGTACCTGCCTGCACCGCGGCTGCATCCCGACCAAGGCGCTGCTCCACTCCGCGGAGGTTCTCGAGACCGTGCGCTCGGCTTCGAGCTTCGGCGTGACGGCCGGCGAGACCACCTACGACTGGTCGGGCGTGCAGGAGCACAAGAAGAAGGTCGTCCAGAAGATGCACGCGGGCCTTGAGGGCCTCATCAAGCACCGCAAGATCGAGGTCGTCACCGGGGAGGGAACGCTCACCGGGCCGGGCACGGTAGCGGTCGGCGGACGCACGATCACCGGGGCCGACGTCGTCGTCGCGACGGGTTCGGCGCCCAAGCGCATCCCCGGTCTCGAGGGCGACCGGGTGATCACCAGCGACGAGGCGCTCACGGTCGGCGTACCCAAGAGCGCGGTCGTGCTGGGCGCGGGCTCGGTCGGCGTGGAGTTCGCGAGCATCTGGGCCAGCTTCGGCGCCGCGGTCACGATCGTCGAGATGCTTCCCACGCTCGTGCCGCTGGAGGACGCCGACCTCGGCAAGGAGCTGGCGCGCGCGCTGCGCAAGCGCGGCGTCACCTGCCTGACGGGATCGAAGATGGAGGACGCCAAGGTCACCGAGGACGGCGTCACGGTGACCGTGTCCACCGACGGGAGCGCGCAGGACCTCGAGGCCGAGGTGCTCCTCGTCGCCGTCGGTCGTGGGCCGGTGACGCGGGGCGCGGACTTGGACGCGGCCGGCATCGCCACCGACGAGCGTGGCTTCGTGACCGTCGACGCGGAGCTGCGGACGAGCGCGGCTCGCCATTACGCGGTCGGCGACGTGATCGATACGCCCGCCCTGGCGCACGTCGCGTTCGCCGAAGGCATGTTCGTCGCCGAGCGGACGGCGGGCGAGGATCCCGCACCCATCAACTACGACGCGATCCCGCGCGCGACCTACTGCGTGCCGGAGGTCGGCGCGGTCGGGCTCACCGAGGCGCAAGCACGCGAACGCGGACACGACGTCGTGACCCAGAAGGTGAACCTGTCGGCGATCGGCAAGGCGACGATCCTGGGCGAGACGAGCGGCTTCTGCAAGCTCGTCGCGGAGAAGGACGGGCCGCTGCTCGGCGCGCACTTCATCGGGACGCGCGTCACCGAGCTGATCGCCGAGGCGATGCTCGCGGTCGGCTGGGAGGCGATGCCCGAAGAGGTCGCCGCGTTGATCCATCCGCACCCGTCGCTGACCGAGGTCTTCGGCGAGGCGGCGCTCGCGCTCTCGGGGCGCGCGCTGCACACCGCGTAGGGGGAGCCGTGGGGATCAGCGTCACGCTGCCGCAGATGGGCGAGAGCGTCACCGAGGGAACCATTGTCCGCTGGCTCAAGAAAGAAGGCGAGCAGGTCGCCGAGGACGAGCCGCTCGTCGAGATCTCGACCGACAAGATCGACACCGAGCTGCCCTCGCCCGCCGCGGGCGTCGTGTCGAAAATCGTCGCCGGCGAGGACCAGACCGTTCAAGTCGGCGCCGAGATCGCCGTCATCGAGCAGACCGACGGCGCGACTCCCCCGCCCGAGCCGAAGGTCGAGCCGAAGGTCGAGCCCCCGCCCGAGCCCGAAGTCGAGCCGGCGCCCGAGCCCACGCGGGCACAGGCTCCGCCGCCCGCGGCGACGTCGCGCGGACGCGCGACCTCGCCGCTCGTCCGCACGCTCGCCCGCGAGCTGGGCGTCGACGTGTCCGCCGTGCCGGGCACCGGCAACGGCGGCCGGGTGACCAAGGAAGACGTGATCGGCGCCGCGCGGGCCGGGATGTCGTCAGCCCCCGCCCGAGCGCCGGCGAGCGAGCCGGTCCGCATGTTCGACGTTCCTTCCGAGCCGTCCGTCGACGTCGCGTTCAGCCGCGTCCGCAAGGCGATCGCCGAGCACATGGTCCGCAGCCGGCGCACCGCCGCCCACGTCACCAACGTCGTCGAGGTCGACATGACCGACATCGCGTCGCTCCGAGCGCGCGCCAAGGATTCGTTCCGCACGAGCGAGGGCGTCTCGCTCACGTTCATGCCCTTCATCGCATCGGCGGTCGTGCAGGCTCTGCGCTCGTTCCCCGAGTTCAACGCGCACGTCCTCGAGGACGGCGTCACCGCGCGGTTGTTCAGGGAGATCAACCTCGGCGTCGCGGTCGGCCGCGACGAGGGCTTGATCGTGCCCGTCGTGCACGGCGCGGAGCGGCTGAACCTCGTCGGGCTCGCCCATGCCGTCTCCGACATCGCACAGCGCGCGCGCACCAAAGGCGGTTTGACCCCCGACGACGTCTCCGGCGGCACGTTCAGCATCACGAACTACGGCAGCGTGGGGGGCGTCCTCGACACGCCGATCATCTCCCAGCCGCAGGTTGCGATCCTGGGCGTCGGAGCGATCGTCAAGCGCCCGGCCGTCGTCACGACCGGCGGCGTGGACGCGATCGCCATCCGCCATCAGCTCTTCCTCAGTCTGTCCTACGACCACCGCTGGATCGACGGACACCGCGCGGCCCTGTTCAACTCGCGCATAAAGGAGATCCTGGAACGAGCCGAGTTCGGCGCGGAACTTGGGCTGTAGCGGGCACGGGCCTGCGGTACGGTTAGCGCCGTGAAACCGCTGCTCGCGACCTGGCTCGGCCGCCTCTCCTATGCCGACGGATCCGCGTTGCAGCGTCGCGTCGCGGAGCGCCGAGCCGCCGGCGAGGTCGGCGACGTGATGCTGCTGCTCGAGCACGAACCCGTCTACACGCTGGGCCGGCGCGCGACCGAGGGCGAGGTGCTGCTCGACGCCGCGTCGCTCGCCGAACGCGGGATCGCCGTCGAGCACACCGACCGGGGCGGGCGCGTGACCTACCACGGCCCCGGACAGCTCGTGGGCTATCCCATTCTCGACCTCGGCGTCACGAACGACTTGGTGGGGTACGTGCGCAGCCTCGAGCGCGCGCTCGTCGCGACGGCGGCGCACTACGGCGTCGCGGCCGGCACGATCGAGGGCTTGACCGGCGTGTGGGCGGGCGACGAGAAGCTCGGCGCGATCGGCGTACACGTCAGCCGCGGCATCACCACGCACGGCTTCGCCCTGAACGTCTCGACGCAACTCGACGCGTTCAACGGCATCGTCCCGTGCGGGATCGTGGACAAAGGCGTCACGTCGCTGCTCGCTCTCCGCGGGAGCGCGCCCGCCGTCGCCGCCGCCGCGGCGGTCGCGGCGGTCGAGCTTGCGCGAGAGCTGGATCGCGAGCCGACGTTCGTCGCGCCGGAGAACCTCGGCGTGGAGGCGGGCGCGCATGCCTGAGCGATCCCTGCCCTTGTTGCCCTCCGTGCAGGGCCCCGCCCGCAACCTTCCGATGGCCGCCGTCGCCGAGGGGCGCAAGCCGCCGTGGCTGAAGGTACGCCTGCGCAGCGGCCCGAACTTCACCGACCTCAAGCGAATCGTCGGCGAAGGACGCCTGCACACCGTGTGCGAGGAAGCGTCGTGCCCGAACATCTCGGAGTGCTGGGAGGAGCGCGAGGCGACGTTCCTGATCGGCGGCAACAAGTGCACGCGCCGCTGCGCGTTCTGCGACGTGACGACCGCGCCGCCGGAAGGCTACGACGCCGACGAGCCGCGCCGCATCGCCGATGCCGTCCGCGAGATGGGTCTGAACCACGCCGTCATAACCGGCGTCGCGCGCGACGACCTCCCCGACGGCGGCGCGTGGCTGTACGCGGAGGTCACGCGCTCGATCCGCCGGGCGCTTCCCGGCTGCGCCGTCGAGCTGCTCGCGCCGGACTTCAAAGGCCTCGGGGAGCCGCTGCGCGCCGTCTGCGATGCCGAGCCCGACGTGCTCGCGCACAACGTCGAAACGGTTCCGCGGCTCATGCGCCGGATCAGGCCGGCCTTCACCTACGAAGGGTCGCTCGCTTTCATCCGGCGCGCGCGCGCGTGGCTCCCGCAGACCTCGTTCACCAAGTCCAACATCATCGCCGGCATGGGCGAGACCCACGACGAAGTGATCGCGACCATGCGAGACCTGCGGGACGCGGGCTGCGACCTGCTGACGATCGGCCAGTACTTGCGCCCGAGCGACCTGCAGATGCCGGTCGCACGGTTCGTGCCGCCGGAGGAGTTCGCTCAATGGAAGCACGAAGGAGAAGAGATGGGCTTCGCGTGGGTCGAGTCGGGTCCGCTCGTCCGCTCGTCCTATCACGCGGGCAGGCAGCACCGAGCCGGACTTGCCCGGGTTCGTTCGGCCTCCTGATCCCGGGCTGCGCAGGCCGGGCTAGGCAGGGCAGGCCATGGACGCCCGGCGCCGGCGTGGCCTACCGTTACCAGCGATGCCTCCCTCGACGCCGCAAGGTTCCCTCCAGCGCGCTCCGGACCTGGTCGTGGAGGAGGGCGTGCCGCGCATGACCGCCGCACCCGAGGGACAGAACGACAAGGCCACGGTCCTGCTGGAGTTGGCGCGCGACGTGACCAGCACCCTGGAGTTGCAGGAAGTGCTCGACAAGACCTTCGTCGCGCTCCGGCGACTCATGGACTTCGGGGGCGGAGCCATCCAGTTGATCGAGGAAGGGTTCCTGGTCGCCGCCGCGACGGACCCGCCCATGGCGCCGGAAGCCAAGAGCGTTCGCATCCCGGTCGGCTCCGGCGTATCGGGCGCCATCGCCGCGACGGGCGAACCCATCTACATCCCCGACATCTGGAGCGACCCTCGCGTCCACCCGGAGGGCAAGAAGAAAGGCGTCAGCACCGGCGTCACCAGCTACTTCGGCGTGCCGCTCATCCAGCACGGCGAGCCGGTGGGCGTCGTGCAGATCGACTCGCCGCGCAAGGACGCCTTTTCCTCCGAAGCGCGCGCGACGATGATCGCGTTCCTGCCCACGGTCGCGGCCGCGGTGCAGAACGCGATGGTGTTCGCGCGCGAGCGCGAGGCGCTCCTGCACCTCGAGGAGACGGCGCGCCTCAAGCGCGACTTCCTCGCCGTCGCCTCACACGAGCTGCGCACGCCCCTGACCTCGATCACGGGTCTGGCGAGCACGCTGATGGACCACGCCGACAAGCTCGACCGGGAGCTGATCGGCGACATCGGCGAGCGCATGTGGCGGTCGGGCCGGCGCTTGTGGCGCGTGATGGGGGACCTGCTCGACCTCTCCCGCATCGAGCGCGGCACGCTGAAGCTCGCGCTCCGCAAGGCGGACCTCGGCGAGATCGTTCGTGAGGTCGTTCGCGAGCAGGCCAACGACGACCACGAGTACGTGATCGAGTGCGACGAGTCGTTCCCGCCGGTGCCCACCGACCCCGACCGGTTGCACCAGGTCCTCGGCAACCTGTTGAGCAACGCGCGCAAGTTCTCACCGCCGCAGAGCGCGATCGTGATTCGCGCGTTCAATGCCGACGGCGCCGTCTGCGCGCAGGTCGCCGACTCCGGCCCCGGAATCCCCGAAGCCCACCGGGAGAAGATCTTCGACCCGTTCGTTCAGGTCGACTCGTCGGAGACGCGCGCGGCCGAGGGAATGGGCGTCGGCCTGTTCCTGTGCCGCCAGCTCTGCCAGCGCCTCGGCTGCGAGATCTCGCTGGAGAGCACCGTGGGCGAAGGCACGTGCTTCACGGTGCGCATCCCGCTGGACGCAAAGCCCGCATAGGGGTCGATTGGCGGCACCGGCGCCGGGACGCGCCCCCGGCGCCGGCGCTCACTGCTCGACCTGGAGGTTTCCTCCCCCGAGGATCCCCTGCTTCTCGTAGCGGTAGGAGGAGTCCGCGGGGTTGGTCACGGTCATGTGGAAGGAGTCGGCGTCCTTGCCCGGCTCGCCGTTGTCGGCGAGCTCGATCACGACCCGGTAGCCGCCGACACCGTCAACCGACGCCGTCCCGGTCACGGTCGACTGGTTCTCGGTGCGCACGAACGACGTCACGCCGTCCATCGTCACGTGGGTGCCGTCGTGTCCGTTGAAGGACAGCTCGCCGGCCGGCCCCTCGGCCTCGTCGCGGTACTCGGCCCAGAAGCCGAACGTGTGCTTCCCCGAATCGGAGATCCACCCGCCGCCGGATGCGCGGCCGGGCGTCGACGCCGGCGGGTCGGGGTCGCCGCCGCCGTCCGGCAGGCCGAGCCAGGTGATTGCGACCGAGCCGGACGCCTGACCGGAGGTCGCCGTGGCGATCTGGTCGCCGGCCAGGTCGCTGGTCGCGACGGCGCGCGCGGTCCCGTTGAGGTGCGTCAGGGTTTCGGCGTGCCCGACCGACCCGACCCCGGCCGAGGACCAGGTCACCGGCGCGTTCGGGAGCGGACGCCCGGCGGCGTCGCGGACGGTGGCAACCAGCTCGTTGCCCTGTCCTGCGACGCTCGCCGGCGTCGCGGCAGTCACCGTGACGGTGGCGGCCGACAGCGGGGCGGGAGCGCTGCCGGAGGGATACGCGGCCGACCACACGCCGGTGACGTCCTGAACAACGGAGAAGGATCCTTTGACCACCGCTCGCCACGTTCCGGCGGCGGGCGCGGCCACGGTGATGCGCTCGTTGGGGATGCTCGTGCAGAAGGAGGAGTAGCCGTTGGGCTCGGCGTCGGGCGCGCACTGCAAGAACGTCGAGCGTGCGAGCGTGCCGTTCGGCCGGTAGAGGTCGATGTCGACGTCGTTGGCGGCGACGGACCAGTCGGCCATCACGTCGAGCGAGATCGCGCCCTCCGCGACGGTGAAGGTGGTCTCGAACGTGGTGACCGGGACGACGGCGGCCGGTCCGATCTGGCCCGCGAAGGTCTTGGTCGCGTAGTCGACGCCGTCGTCGTAGGCCTCCATGCCGGTACCCGCGGCGGCCGCCTGGACGGCGGCTTCGGCGTCCAGGTAGCCCGCGCCCATCGTGTAGGCCTGGTAGTTGGGAAGGCCGCCCTTGCCGCGCGCCGGGTCCTGCGTCACGGCGGTGTTCTGGATGATGTTCATGACCTGCTCGGCCGTGAGCCAGGTCCCGCGCGCGTCGTGTGCGGCCTGTTGCATCAGCGCGATGGTGCCGGACACGTGCGGGGCCGCCATGGAGGTGCCGCTCGCGGTCGCGTACCACGCGTTGTCCGGCGGCATGATCATGTCGGGGTTCGGCGCGAGCGCGTCGGCGCCCCAAGTGTAGAAGCCGGTCGTCGCGCGCACCGAGGCGATGTTGTAGCCGGGCGCGGTCACCGTCGGGCGCCAGAGGTCGCTGCCGGGCACGCCGCGGCTCGAGAAGAAGGCGACGTTGCCGTCCTTCGCTCCGCCGGCGGCGGAGACCGCGCGCGGGTGGGCGGAGAACATGTTGAGCGAGTCGGTCGACGGGCCGTCGTTGCCCGAGCCGAACACGACCGAGATCCCCGCGTCCCACGCGGCGTCAGTCGCGAGGTTGACGGGGTGCTCGGGGTCGTAGGGCGTGCCCTTGCCCGGGCCCCAGGAGTTGTTGATGACGCGAATGTTGTACTGGTCCTGGCGCTCGATGGCCCAGTCGTAGGCGGCAAGCACGTTCACGGCTTCGACGACGTCCCCGACCCCGAGCCCCACGATGTCCGCTCCGGGAGCCACGCCCCGGTACTTGAACGGCTCGGTGCTCTTCAGCCCGAAGCCGCCGATGATCCCGGCCACGTGCGAGCCGTGCCCCGACCCGGTGTCGGTCGTGATCAGGTCCTCGATCGCGACGACGGGATCGGCCACGTCTTGGCGGCCGAGGAACTTGACGTTCTGCACCGTCTTGGTGTCGGTCCCCTCGCACACTTCGGGAGCGCCGCACAGGTCGGGGTGCAGCCCGTCGACGCCGGCGTCGATGACGGCGACGCCGACGCCCGCACCGTCGACTCCCAGGTCCCACACCGCGTCCGCGCCGATCGTGCGGGTCGACTGGCGGAGCAGCAAGTCGTAGGTCTCGTTCTCGTACACGCCGCGAACGCCCGGCAGGTTCCCGAGAAGGGCCTTGTGAGCCGGGGCCGCGACGACGACCGCTGCGGCGAGGTGCTCGAACCCGTGGACGCTGGTCGCGACGCCGGCCAGCACCTCGAGGTCCTCGGCGGTCGGCGGCGCGTCGAGCGTGACGATGTAGGTGCCGGTGACTTGCGTCGCCTGAGCGGCGGGCGCCCCCAAGAACGCGAAGAAGACGACCGCGCAGACGATCGTCCCGATCAGCCGACCTTGCCTCAACGCTCTCCGACCCCCTCGGCCGGCGCCCCCCTCGATGCGTTAGAAGCCTCGGCAAGCTCGCCACCGAAAGTAAGCCCCGCGAGCGCATATGACCCGCGAATGACCAGGTCGAGCCAGCGGCCGGGCCCGGAGTAACGGGAGTGGCGCTGGCCACTGCGAGTGATGGAAGTCGGGAACAACGGCCGTGTCCGGCATGCGCCTCGCCGGCGGGAGCGGCGCCGGATGCGATCGGGCGAATCGGGCAGGAATCCGCCCGGTCGGTCGCGAATCTGATCTCACCTGCATTGACGCTTCCGGGGAGGTTCATCGTGAGGAAACACCTTCGTGTCGCGCTCGCCGGCTTGTTCACCGGCGCCGTCTTCGTCGGCTCGGTCTGGGCCGGAGCCGGCCTGACGCCGCTGACCGGATCCGGCGACGAGGTCACCCGTGTGGACGTGCCGCGCGCGGGCCTGGCCGAGCCGGGCGTCGCCGCGCCCGCCTCGCTCGCCACCGGGGAGCTGCTCGCCGGCGCCTCGGCGATCTCGCTGAAACCGCGGCCCGAAGACTTCGGCGGCACCTGGGTGCAGGATCGCGACGAGTGCCTCCCGGTCTCGGCCGAGGGCGTGGACCCGATGGCGGGGCTTGCGCACGTGGCCGACTGGCACACCCCCTGGATCGAGAACAACAACTGCATCTACATGGGCGGTTACGGCATCGGCCCGTCGAACCCCGTCGTCGAGTGGGACGACGAGTACGACCTGTGGGTCCGCTCGACGGCGCTCACCGACGCCGAGGGCGACACGCTCGTCCTCACGCTGCTGGACGCCGAGGGCTACTTCGCCGACTACAACAACCTGTGCGGTCCGGTCGAGCCGCGCTGCGGCTCGCAAGAGATCGCCGACGACCTCGCGACGGAGCTGAGCCTCGACCCCGACGGGATCATCGTCGCCTCGACGCACAGCCACACCTCGCTCGACCTGATCGGCGGCTGGGGCGGCGTACCGGCGTGGTACATGGACCAGGTCGCGACGTCGATCAAGGACTCGATCCGCGAGGCGCTCGACAACCAGGTGCCGGCGACGCTGGAAGGCGGCGAGACGCTGGCGCGGCCGTACAACGGCGAGCGCCGCGGCGGGTACCGATCCGCCGAGGACCCGACCATCAACTGGATCCGCGCAGTGGACGGCAACGGCGAGGCCGTCGCCACGGTCGCCGCCTACGCGGCTCACCCGGTTTCCTACGACGAAGGGCTCGGCATCGGCCACGGCGACTTCCCGCCGGTGTTCGCGGCGAACGTCGAGGCCGAGTTCGGCGGCGTGGCGTCGGTCTTCCAGGCCGGGCTTGGGAACATGTCGCCGCGTGGCGGCTGGCAAGGCGGCGGCGAAGGCCTCGCCGCGCTGATCCCGCCTCTCGGCGCGGGAACCACGGTGTCCGACCCGAACATCCGCGTCGAGCGCGCGTTCTGGGACCAGCCGGTCACCAACGGCCCGCTCGGCACGCTCGGCGCCGGCGGCTTCTTCGACCGGCCCTTCAGCGGTCCCGCGACCGTGGACGCGGGCCGCCAGCAGGTCAACCGCTGCCGCTCGGCCTCCGCGGTGAGCGCGCACGTGTCGGTGACGGCCGCCAAGATCGGCTCGGTCGTCGTCACGGCCGCGCCGGGCGAGACGTTCGCCAACTTCTCCAACACCATCGAGGAGCGCTCGCCGATTACCGCGCTCGCCTTCGGCCAGGCGAACGACGCGCTGGGCTACATGCCGCAGTCGGTGGAGTCGCACCACCTGTCGCGCCAGGGCGGCGGGTTCGTCGACGACGACTACTTCTTCGACTACGAGGACGCGTATTCGATCGACGCCTGCTTCGGCGACATGGCGCTGGAGACGACGATCAGCCTGCTCGACGGATTGCCGGCTTCCTAAGCTCGTTTTCAGGACGCTCTTGGGTTCCTCTCAGGAACCGTCCGTAGCGTGCGAGCGTCCCCTCAGCGGCGGCGGCGGCGTCCCATGATGCCGCCGCCTCTGCGTCCACCGGTGTAGACCATGCGCGGCGGGTGCACTTTCATCCCGCCGGCCTCGAACTCGATGTGCAGCTTCAGGCGCGCCGCCATGCGGCTCACGTCGCCGCGCTGCTCGGGAAGGACCAGGGTTAGTCCGGTGCCGCCCCGCCCCGCGCGCGCGGTGCGGCCCACGCGGTGCACGTAGGCCTTGTCGTCGTCGGGCGGGTCGAAGTTCACGACGTGGGTGATGTCGTCGAGGTCGAGCCCGCGCGCGGCGACGTCGGTGGCGACGAGCACGTTCATCTTCCCCGAGTCGAACCGCGCCAGCGCACGCTCGCGCGCCGGCTGCGACATGTCCCCGTGCAGGGCCTGCGCCTGAAACCCTCGCTTGACGAGCGTCGCCGCCAGCTCGTCCACGCCGCGCTTCGTCCGGCAGAAGATCAGGGTCAGGCCGCGCTCGGCCGCAAGCTCGCGAACGAGCAGGTCGACCCGGTTCTCGCGCGTCACCGGCAGGAAGCGGTGGTTGGCGTCGCTGACGACCGGCCGGTCGTCGACGATCTCGTGTCGCACGGGATCGTTCGTGTACGCGCGCGCGATCCGCCCCACTTCGCCGTCGAGCGTCGCCGAGAACAGCATCGTCTGGCGATCTTCGGCCGGCAGCAGTTGCATGATCTTGTTCACGTCGGGCAGGAAGCCCATGTCGAGCATCCGGTCGGCCTCGTCCAGCACGGCGATCCGGATGCGGTCGAGCGTGAGCAGTCGCCGGTTCACCAGGTCCAGCAGCCGTCCCGGCGTCGCGACGACGATCTCGGCGTGCTTGGCCCGCTTGCCCTGATCGCTGATGCTCACGCCGCCGTAGACGGTCGCGACCCGCAGCTTCCCCACGTCGGCGATGCCGCGGAACTCGTCGGCCACCTGCGTGGCCAGCTCGCGGGTCGGGACCAGGATCAGGCCCGCCGGGGGCTTGTCTTCCCGCGCGAGCCGCTCGACCATCGGCACGGCGAAGGCGAGGGTCTTGCCCGAGCCGGTGCGCGACTTGGCCAGGACGTCGCGTCCGGCGAGCGCGTCGGCCAGCACGAGGGCCTGGATGGGGAAGGTCGCGTCGATGTTGCGCAGCGCGAGCGCCTCGACGACGCCGTCGGAGACGCCGAACTCGCCGAAGACGGGGTCTCGCGCGGAGACCTCGACGACCGTCTCGACAGGCAGGCCGGAAGGGCTCGATGACGATGCCACGGCCACCCAGCCTACCCGGTGCGGAAGGGATCGCCGTGCCGGGCTGGTGGGACTGGAGGGGAGCGATTTAACGAACGGGAAACCTTGGCCTTGACGAACGGAGGTACGGTCCCGGCAGGAGGATCGCGCCGATTTCTCCCCGCGGCGGCCGCGCACATAGGCTACCGGCGTCCGTGGGGACCATCGAAGGGGAGGACTGTCGTGCCCGAAACACCGAAGGACGTTCTAGCGTTCGCCAGCGAGGAAGGCGTGGAGGTCGTCGACCTCCGCTTCTGCGACCTGCCCGGCCTGACGCAGCACTTCTCGATCCCGATCTCCGAGCTGAACGAGGCCGCCTTCGACGACGGCTACGGCTTCGACGGCTCCTCGATCCGCGGGTTCCAGCAGATCCAGGAGTCCGACATGCTCCTGATCCCGGATCCCTCGACGCGGGTCATCGACCCCTTCCGTCCGGTCAAGACGCTCAACATGTTCTGCTTCGTGCGCGACCCGATCACCGGTGAGTCCTACACGCGCGACCCCCGGTACATCGCAAAGAAGGCCGAAGACAACCTCAAGGCGAGCGGCATCGCCGACATCTCCTACTGGGGCCCGGAAGCCGAGTTCTACATCTTCGACGAGGCTCGCTTCGACCAGAACCAGCACGAGGGCTACTACCACGTCGACTCGGTCGAAGGCGCCTGGGGTTCGGGCGAGCCCGGCTCGCGCGGCTACCGTCCCCGGTACAAGGAGGGCTACTTCCCGGTCCCGCCGATGGACCAGTACCAGGACCTGCGCACCGACATGATGCTCGCGATGCAGCAGATGGGCATCGACATCGAGGTGCAGCACCACGAAGTCGGCACCGCGGGCCAGGCCGAGATCGACATGCGCTACGGCACGCTGCTCGCCACGGCCGACAAGCTGATGAACTACAAGTACGTGGTGAAGAACGTCGCCTGGAACGCGGGCAAGACGGCGACCTTCATGCCCAAGCCGATCTTCATGGACAACGGCTCGGGCATGCACACGCACCAGTCGCTGTGGCAGAACGGCGAGAACTTGTTCTGGGACGAGACCGGCTACGCGCAGCTCTCGGACATGGGCCGCTACTACATCGGCGGTCTGCTGGCGCACGCGCCGGCGGTGCTGGCCTTCTCCAACCCCACGACCAACTCCTACCGCCGCCTCGTGCCGGGCTACGAGGCGCCGATCAACCTGGTGTACTCGCAGCGCAACCGCTCGGCCGCGGTGCGCATCCCGATGTACGCCAAGACGCCGGCCGCGAAGCGCCTGGAGTTCCGGACGCCCGACCCGTCGTGCAACCCCTACCTGTCGTTCGCGGCGTGCCTGCAGGCCGGCCTGGACGGCGTGCGCAACAAGATCGAGCCGCCGGACCCGGTGGACAAGGACATCTACGACCTCTCCCCCACCGAGCGCGAGGGCTTGGCGACGGTGCCCGGTTCTCTGGAAGAAGTGCTCGACGCGTTGGAGGCCGACCACGACTTCCTGCTGGAGGGCGGCGTCTTCACCGAGGACGTCATCGACACGTGGATCGCCTACAAGCGGGAGAACGAGGTGGACGCGGTCCGGCTCCGGCCGCACCCGCACGAGTTCCAGCTCTACTACGACATCTGAGTCGTCCCGATCGCCGAAGAGCCGCCCGCACGGGCGGCTCTTCACGTTCGCCCGGCGGCCGCGGCCTTAGGTGAAGTCGAGCGGGGCCGCGGCGAAGGCGACGGTGAAGCGGCGGCACCAGATGACGACGCTTCGATAGCGGTCGAGGTCGGCGCTCGCCGGCAGGTCGTAGTTCTGGTTGCCGACGTTGCCCTTGATCGCGCCGAGGTCGAGGAAGTCGTCGGTGAACCGATCGTCGTCGTCGACCGCCGCCGGCGCAGAGGAGAGGTACACCACCACGTCGGGCCCGTTCGACGTCTCGAAGTCCTCGAAGCGCAGCACGCGGCGTCCGTCTGCCAGCTCGATCACCTTCGCGCTTCCGCGGACGGCATGGTCGTAGGGAATGAACTCGCCCTCGGCGAGGACCCGGCTTTGCGGCTTCGGATTCCGCGGCTCGCCGGACGCGGACGGGTCTGCCGACTCCTCGGCCGCGACGGGGTCGGCCTCGTCGACGACCGTGTCCAGGAACAGCTTCTGCGGCTGGAACCAGACCAGGACGAACACGGCCAGCCCGATCCCCAGGACGAGCAGCGCCGCCACCGCCTTCTTATGGCGAGCGATGAGCCCGGTCACTCTGCTCGGCGCCATTCAATCCTCCACGGTCTTCCTCGGGGAGCATACGCGCGCGGTAAGGCGCCCACCGTTCCCCACCTTCACGACGGCACGTCGGTGTGCTGAGACTCCAGGAGGGCTCGGACGTGGCTCGCCGGGTAGCGGCGGTGCCCGCCGGGAGTCACGATCGATTCGAGCTTGCCCGCGCGCGCCCACTCGCTCACGGTCCGCCTGCTCACCTGAAACAGCGCGGCGACCTGCCCGGTGCGCAGAAGGGTTTCGCCGAGCCACGCGGGACGGACCCCGTGCCCGCCGGCATAGAGCCGTTCGACGAGGGCGCGGCGGCGCGTGGGGATTCGGGACTCGACCATGAGGCGTCACGGTAGCGCCGCCGCGCCCGGAGTCCAGCACGACGAAAGCCGCAACCGCCGCCGGCCCAGCCGGGGCCCGAGCTACAGTCGCCCGCCGTAGAAGACGTCCTCGCAGACCTGGCGCGCGCGGCGGGTGGTGCGGCGGTACTCCTCGGCGAAGGCGTTGCGCGCGGCCGGCGACGGGTAGCCGAGCGCGCGCGCGAGCACTTCCAGCTCGTCGGCTTCGACGGGCAGCGCGTCGGAGGCCCGGCCCCGAACGAGGTAGAGCCGGTTTCGCACACGATTGAGGAATCGGAACGCGTCGGCAAGCCATCGCGCGCGCTCCAGGTCCAGCAGGCCCGCCTCGGCGGCGGCCGCGATCGCGGCGATGGTGCTCGTCGTGCGCAGCGCGGGCACCGAGTGACCGTGCCGCAGTTGCAAGAGCTGGACGGTGAACTCCACGTCGATCAGGCCGCCCTCGCCCACTTTGATCTGGCGCTTCGGGTCCTCGCGCGGGCCGAGCCGCTCGCGCTCGACGCGCGCCTTGATGGTCCGGATCTCGTGCACGGCCTCCTCGGCGAGCTGCGCCCGCCAGACCCACGGCGCGATCAAGTCGGCGAACTGCTGCGCCAGCGTCGGATCCCCGGCGACCGGGCGCGCCTTGGTGAGCGCCATGAACTCCCACGGCCGCGCCCAGCGCTCGTAGTACGCGCGGTAGCCGGCGAGCGAGCGCACGAGGGCGCCGCCCTTACCCTCCGGGCGCAGCGAGGTGTCGACTCGGAAGACTTGCCCTTCCTCGGTCGAGGCGGCGAGCCGGTGGATGAGGCCCTCGCCGATCCGGGTCGCCCATCGTTGCGATGCGTTCTCGTCGGGCCCGTCGAAGACGTAGAGCACGTCGAGGTCGCTGGCGTAGTTCAGCTCCTCACCACCGAGCCTGCCCAAACCGATCACGCAGAAGCGCGCGCCGGGCGGCGCGGGGTGCTCGTCCTCCAGCGACGCCAGCGCCGCGCGCACCGCACCCTCGGCGAGCGCCGTCAGCTCGCGGCCGATCTCCTCGACCGGCGTCGCGCCGGCGAGATCCCGGCACATCAGGCGCAGCACCCCTCGGCGCTTTAGCCGGCGCAGCGCCGCGTCGCGCTCGGCAGGCTCGCCGCGCCACTCCACGTGCTCGAGCGCCTCGCGCACGTACTCGCGCTTCGGCCTGCGCGCGAGCGCCTTCGGGTCGGCCATCTCCGCGACGAACTCGGGGACGTGCTGCAGGTACTCGCCGGCGATGCGCGAGGTGCCGAGCACGCGGCACAGCAGCTCGACCACCGGCGGCGCGTCGCGCAGGACGCCGAGCGCCGCCGGGTTCCCGCCGATCGTGAGCGCCACGTCGCGAAAGGACGACACGGCGAGGTCCGGGTTGGGCGAGTCGCTCATCCAGTCGAGCATCACCGGCAGCATCGTGCGCATCAGCTTCGCGCGGCGCGACAGCCCCGCGGTCAAGTCGGACAGGAACTTCAGCGCGCGGCCCGGCGAGCGGAAGCCGAGCGCGTTGAGCCGCTCCTGCGCGGCGTCGGGCGCGAGCGCCGGCGCCTGCGCGAAGCGCTCGAGCAGCGGCCGGTAGAACAGCTTCTCGTGGATGCGGCGCACGATCTTCTGCGTCCCGCGCCAATCGGCGTCGAAGGAGGCGAGCGCCGTCCGCTCGGGCGTGTCCCGATAGCCCATCGCGCGCGCGAGCCGCAGTCGCGCGCGATCGTCGTCGGGCACGGTATGGGTCTGGCGCTCCTGCGCGAGCTGGAGCCGGTGCTCGACCTTGCGAAGGAAGCGGTATGCCTCGGTCAGCTCGTCGGCGTCCTGGTCGCCGACGTAGGCGCGGTGGGCAAGCTCGGCGAGCCCGTGCAGCGTGTTGGGCGTCCGCAAGCCGACGTCGCGGCGGCCGTGGACGAGCTGCAAGAGCTGCACCGCGAACTCGATGTCGCGGATGCCGCCGGGCCCGCGCTTCACCTCGCGGTCTGCGATCCCCTGCGCGGCGATCGCGCGCTCGGCGCGCGACTTCAGCTCGCGAATCTCGCGCAGGGCCTCCGGTTCCAGCCGTTCGGGAAACACGAAGGGCTCGATCATCGCCATGAAACGCTCGCCGAGGTCCGCGTCCCCGGCGACCGGGCGCGCCTTCAGCAGCGCCTGGAACTCCCAGGGCTGCGCCCACTTCTCGTAGTAGGCCTTGTAGCCGGCGAGCGAGCGAGACAACGCGCCCGAGCGCCCCTCGGGACGCAGCGTCGTGTCGACGCGAAAGACCTGGCCGTCCTCGGTCGTCGCCGCGAGCATCCGGATCAGGTGCTCGCCGGTCTTCGCCGCCCAGGGGACCGCGCCGTCGCCGCCGTCGTGGACGAAGATCACGTCCACGTCGCTGGAGTAGTTCAGCTCCTCGCCCCCGAGCTTGCCCATCGCGATCACGCAGAAGCGCGCGCCCGGCGGCGCCTCGACGGAAGCGCGCACGGCGCCGAGCGCCGCGCTGAGGCACGCCTCGGCCAAGTGCGCGATCTCGGCGCCGGCGTCCTCGACGCTCGCCTCTCCGATGAGGTCGCGCGCTGCGATCCGGAGCATCTCGCGCCGCTTCCACACGCGCAGCGCGGTCATCGGGTCCTCGCCCGACGCGACGGCCTTGGCCGCCTCGGTGACGAGCGCCGTGCGGCGCCGCATCCGGGAGGCGATGCGCTTGTCCAGGACTACCTTGGCCTGCTCGGGCCGGCGGGCGAGGAACGCTCCCATCGACGTGGACAGGCCGAGCACCGCCGCGAGCCGTTCGGCGCCCGTCTGGCTGGGGACGTGTCCCGACATCGCGATCCACCGGCACACTTGCGCGACTGCGAGGTCGGGATCGGCAGCGTTCGCGCACGCGCGCGCGATGCGGGCCATTCCTTCTTCCCCGAGCCGCGCCGACTCCAGGTGGCGCACGGCGTCCGTCGAGGAAGCAAAGCCCAGACGGGCGAGCGCGACGGCGAGACCTCCCGTTCGGGGGATGGCGGACACGGCGTAACCCTACGCCGGGCCGAACTTCGCGTGCGAGGAACCGGCGCCGGGTGAGGAGGCGGGAGTCAGGCGACCGGCTGCAGCACGATCCCGTCGAACCACGCCTTGCCGGTCTGGTCGGCGTAGCGAACGAAGAGATCGATGCGGTCGTAGGCGCGGCTCGTCTGGAACGTCAGCGCGGAACGCTTCCAGTCGTGCGGCGTGCGGGCAAAGTCCAGCCGGTGCTTCGAAACCGTGCCGTCGATGTGGTGCACCTTCGCCCAGACGCGCACCGGCCCGCCGTCCGCGCTCGAGCCCTGCAGCCTGTTCCACGCGGCGAGCTGGTAGCGATCGCCCTTCTCTCCCGCGAGGGGAAGCCGTTGCAGCGCGTACCGGTCGACCGACGGCGCTCCGTCCAAGCGCAGGGAGTGCTCGCCGAGGATCGCGGTCGTGGCGCGTACGCCGTCGCCGCGGACGAAGCGCCAGTCCGCCGGGACCGGGTTCCCAAGCTCGAAGCCGGCGTTGGCCGCCAGGCCCGGCGCGAGCTGCTGCGGCGCGAGGACCAGGCCGTCGAAGTACGCGACGCCCCGCTGCCGCTTCACTCGCAGTTGCACGATGATCGAGGTCGCGTCCGCGGGCACCGAGAAGCGCGCCTCGGCGTAGCGCCATTCGTGCCGCGCGCGCGGGAAACGGAGCACGTGCACGCTGCGCTCGCCGTCCGGACCGAGCACCGTCGCCCGCGCCTGGATCGTGCCGCCCCCGGCGACCGTGCGCACGCCGCGGTTCCACGCCCCGAAGATCGTCGTGCCGGCCGGCGGGCTCGCCACCACCTGGCGAGCGGTGACCGTCCGCGAGGGGTGGCCGTTCAGACGCAAGGACCGAATGCCGTCACGCGCGAGCCGCTTCTCGCGCCCGTCGGCCTCGCCGCCGTTTGCGATCGTCCAGCCGGTTGCGCCGGTCCCGCCCGACTCGAAGCTGGCGTTGGACAGCAGGCGCCGAACGAACCGCACGTTGTCGAACCACACCGTTCCGGTCTGGTCGCGCACGGCGAGGTCGATCCGGACGGCGTCGAAGCGCTTCGGCGCGGTGACCGCGCGGGTCCGATACAGCCACCGATGAGGACCCGCCGGGAACGCGAGCGTCTCGGACGAGGTCGAGCCGTCGTGGTTGACGAAGGTCGCCGTCGCCTCGGTCGTACCCGACGACTGCGTGGCGCTCGCGCGGTTCCAGGCCGAGAGCGCGAACGTATCGCCCGCCTCGCCGCTCACCGGGAGGCTCGCGCGCCGAACGACGGCGCCACCCGGGTCTCCGGGCATGCGCAGCGACGCGGCCGCGTCGAAGGACACGCCGTTGTCGCGCCAGCTCGACCCGGCGATCGCCTTCCAGCCGGCAGGCGCGCCGGCGTCGTCGGCCTCGAAGGACGGATCGCCGAAGAGGTTCTCGCCCAGGTGCGCCGCGCCGGGGAAGCCGACGCGGATCGGGAGCGTAACGGTTTCGCCGAACCACGTGAGTCCGCGCGCGTTCATCCGGAAGGTCTCGAGCCAGAGTCCCGGCGACAGGTCGGCCGGCACCTGGACCGTGAACGCGATCTCCCCCACCTCGCCCTCGGCGACCTTGGAGCCCCCGCCCTGGGCAGCCGTCACCGGCGAGACGACCGTGCCGGTCGTCCAGCCGGACGCCTTGAACGGGCTCGGACCGCCCACGCGCCGCAGGCGAATCGCCGGGTCTCCCACCGTCCAGGACTTCGACCCGGCGTTGCGCATGGAGACCGTCACCTCCGCCGATTCGCCCGGCACGAGCTGCAGCTCCGCCGGGGCCTCCAGCGGCTCGGCGTCGAGGTACTTCACGTAGAACAGGGTGCTGCGAAGGCCGAACGCCGAGCGCACCGTGTCGCCGGAGACCGTCACCGATCCGTCGGTCCCGGTGAACGTCGCGGTCGTCACGCGGCCGCCCCACGGTCCGTCGCCGTCGCGCGCGAACGGGCCAAGCGACGTCAGGCGTCCGATCGCGGGCCAGCGCCGCTGGACCTCGGCGACGTCGACCGTCGCTTCCCACCGGTTGTACGGCGACACCGCATCCCACGGGTCTTCGACCGGCGCGAGGTACGGGCGGCTCCCCTGCGCGGTGTGACCGCCGCTACTCGAATGGAACTCGGCGAAGACCGCGCCGCCACCGGACGTCATCGTCAGTCCGGCGGTCGCGTTCACCGCTTTGTTCGCGCGCGGATGCTCGAGAACGACGACGTCCTCACCGAGCGAGGGCCGGTACCCGTACCCGCGGTAGGCCTGGCACATCGTGGTCACGCAGATGTGATACGACGCGCCGGCGCCCACGTTCTCGCGCTTCCATGCGGAGTAGGACCGAGCCGCGATCGCCTGCGCCTTCAAGGCGGCCATCGGCCAGAGCGCGGGCATCTCGCGCGGGACGACCCCGTAGATGTACTGCTCCAGCGGCAGCTCGTCGATGACGTAGAGCGTGCGGGCGCCGCGGCGAAGGGCTTGCACCGCGCCCCGGTAGTACTCGACGCGGCCGTTGAGCCAGACGGGCACGGCGACGCCGCTCGATCGCGCGACGGGCGTTCCCGAGCCTTGCGCGACGAAGCGCCACGGACCGGTGGGCGTCGATCCCTTCTGGACGACGACGCCGGAGTCGGTCGCCTTGACGCGGGTGAAGGGCTTCGTGCCGCCGGGCGAGCGGATTGTCCCGCCCGAGGCCCAGGAGACCGTGTAGTCGTCCGGGCCGAACACGACCTGCTTGCGCGCGTCCAGCAGCGCGCGAATCGTGGGGTTTCCGCGCTGGGTCAGATCGACGCCGGTGTAGTAGGTGCCGACGATCGCGCGCCAGCCGCGCCCTTGCCTCGCTTGTCCGAGCGCGCCGTACTGGCTCAGCCCGTGGCCGTGACCGTAGCCGCCGCCGGTGAACAGCAGCGGGAGATCCTGGGGGAGCGGCCCGGCGGTCGCCGCAACCGCCGCGTGCGGCGGCGGCAGGATGGTGAGCGCGACGACGAGGACGCCGGCCGCGCGGACGGCGCGAGCGGTGATGAGTTCCCCCCTCTTTGTGCCTTGCCGGATCGAAGGTTCCCGTCCTTGCGTCGGCATGCGACACCATCCCCTTGAGGCCCCCAGGCCCGCAACCCTGCAACAGGAGGTGCCCGTGATGCAAGAGCACGCTCTCGTGACGGGATGAAGCCCTACAGAACGGACGCCGGGGCGTCAGAGTTGCGGAAGGTAGCGTTCCCGCTCGAACGGGGACACGTAGGCGCGATACGACTCCCACTCGATGCGCTTGTTCTCCAGGAACTCGCTGAAGACGTGCTCGCCGAGCGCTTCGGCGACGAGTTCGGACCGCTCCATCTCGCGGATGGCGTCGAAGAGGTCTTCGGGCAGCGCCGCGATTCCCCGGTCGCGGCGCTCGTCGGCGGTCATCGCCTCGACGTCGTCGGTTACTTCCTCCGGCAGCTCGTAGGCTTCCTCGATTCCACGCAGGCCCGCGGCGAGGATCACCGAGAACGCCAGGTAGGGGTTGCACGCCGGGTCGGGCGAGCGCACCTCGACGCGCGACGAGGCGGCCTTGGTCGGCTTTGCCGTCGGCACCCGCACGAACGCGCTCGGCAGGTGCCGCGACCAGCACACGTAGGAGGGCGCCTCGAAGCCCGGCACCAGCCGCTTGTAGGAGTTCACCCACTGGTTCAGCACCGGCGTGATCTCGCGCGCGTGCCGCAGCAGGCCGGCGACGAACCGGCGCCCGACGTCCGAAAGGTGCGCGGTTCCCTTCGGGTCGTGGAAGGCGTTGCGCTCGCCCTCGAACAGCGACACGTGCGTGTGCATGCCCGAGCCCCACTGCCCCTCGATCGGCTTCGGCATGAACGTCGCGTGCGCGCCGCGCGCGTGCGCGACCTCCTTCACGACGAGCCGGTAGGTCATGATGTTGTCGGCCATCGTCAGGGCGTCGGCGAAGCGGAGGTCGATCTCGTGCTGCGAGGGCGCGACTTCGTGGTGGGAGTACTCGACGGAGATGCCCATCTCCTCCAGCGTCTGGATTGCCTGACGCCGGAAGTCCTGCGCGGAATCCAGGGGCGACATGTCGAAGTACGAGCCGTCGTCGAGCGGCTCGGGCGCCTTGGGCGAGCGGAACAGGAAGAACTCCATCTCCGGGTGCACGTAGAAGGTGAAGCCCATCTGGCGCGCCCGCTCGAGGTTCCGCCGAAGCACGAGCCGCGGGTCGCCCGGGAAGGGCGTCCCGTCCGGCGCGGCGATCTCGCAGAACATCTTCCCTTCGAGGATCCCGTTGGGGTCGCTCGGCAGGATCTGAAAGGTCGCCGGATCGGGGATCGCGACCATGTCCGACTCGGTCACGCGCGCGAACCCCGCGATCGCCGACCCGTCGAAGCTCATGCCCGAGGTGAAGGCGTTCTCCAGCTCGGCCGGCGTGATCGAGAACGCCTTCAGGAACCCGAGGACGTCGGTGAACCACAGCCGGATGAACCGGATGTCACGCTCCTCGACGGTGCGAAGGACGTAGGCGATCTGGGCGTCCCGCTGCTCCTCCATCGGGCGCAGTCTAGACCGATCCCGCGCGCGGGCGGCTGCTACGCTCGGCTCGTGCGGAGCTTGCGGGTGGCCCTTGCGCAGGTCGACCCGACGGTGGGTGACCTCGAGAGCAACGCGGCGCTGATCGAGCGGTTCCACGCGCGGGCCGTGGAAGCCGGCGCCGACGTCGTCGCCTTTCCCGAGCTGGCGCTGTCGGGCTATCCGCCCGAGGATCTCGTCTACGACCGCTCGTTCGTGGACGCGAACCTCGCGGGGATCAAGGCGCTGGCGGGATCCCTGCGCGGAGCCGCGTCGATCGTGGGGTTCGTGGGACGCAACGGCCAGGACGCGCCGACGAACGCGGCGGCGGTCCTTGCCGGCGGGCGCGTGCGCGGGATCTACGACAAGATCGAGCTGCCCAACTACGGCGTCTTCGACGAGAAGCGACACTTCGCGCCCGGCGCTCGCACGCCGTTGTTCGTCGTGCGCGGCGTCGCCATCGGCGTGACGATCTGCGAGGACGCCTGGCGCGGCGACGGGCCGGTCCATCGGTGCGCGCGGCTCGGCGCGGAAGCCGTCGTCAACGTCAACGCGAGCCCCTACCACCGCGGCAAGACTTTCGAGCGCCAGGTGCTCATGCGCCAGCGCGCGCTGGACGATCGCGTCGCGATGCTCTACGTGCAGACCGTCGGCGGCCAGGACGAGCTGGTCTTCGACGGCGACTCCCTCGCCTACGGTCCGGACGGGAAGCTGCTCGCGCGCGGTTCGCAGTTCGAGGAGGACCTGGTGCTGGTCGACCTGACCTTCCCGGCGCGGCGGCGCGCGATCGCGCGGACGGCCGAGGTCGTGCGCATCTCCCAGCCGCTCAAGCGCCCTTCGCGCCCGGCGCTGCGCGCCCGGCAGCCGCGCACCGCCTCGAGCCCGACCGAGGAGGTCTACACCGCGCTGCTCATCGGCACGCGCGACTACGTGCGCAAGAACGGGTTCACACGGGCGTTCGTCGGGCTCTCCGGCGGGATCGACTCCTCGCTCACCGCCGTCGTCGCCGCCGACGCCATCGGCGCCGAGCACGTCACCGGCATCGCGATGCCCTCCCGCTACTCCAGCATCGCGTCGCTGGAGGACGCCAAGGAACTCGCCACGAACCTCGGCATCGACTTCCACGTCGTGCCGATCGACGGCGTCTTCGATCGCTTCCTGGAGGCCTTCGCCGAGCCGATGGCCGGCGGCGCGCCGGCGGTCGCCGAGGAGAACACCCAGGCGCGCATCCGCGGCACGATCCTCATGGCGCTTTCCAACGCCTTCCCGCGCTCGCTCGTGCTCACCACCGGCAACAAGAGCGAGCTGGCAGTCGGCTACTCGACGCTCTACGGCGACATGGCGGGCGGCTTCGCGGTGATCAAGGACGTGCCCAAGACGCTCGTCTACGAGCTGGCGTCGTGGCGCAACGCGTACGGCATCGCGGCGATCCCCGAGCGCGCGTTCACCAAGCCGCCCTCGGCGGAGCTGCGCCCGGACCAGCGCGACACCGATTCCCTGCCCCCCTACGACGTGCTCGACCCGATCCTGGAGCTCTACGTAGAGCGGCGCGCCCCGGTCGAGGAGATCCTCGCCGCCGGCCATCCCGCCGGCGTCGTGCGGCGCGTCGTCGCGATGGTGGACAGCAGCGAGTACAAACGGCGCCAGGCGCCGCCCGGGGTGAAGATCTCGCCGCTGGCGTTCGGGCGCGACCGGCGGCTGCCCATCACGAATCATTTCCGATCGCCTGAGGGGAGGACGGCCCGATGAACGTGGAAGAGATCATGACGGCCAAGCTCTGCACGACCGGACCGGAGGCGACCGTCGCGGAGGCGGCCACGCTCATGGGCGAGCGTCACGTCGGCTCGATCCTGATCGTGGACGGCGACCGGCTGCTGGGCATCCTGACCGAGCGCGACATCGTGCGCGCGCTGTCCAGCACCCACGACGCGCCGACCCGGGCCGTCGAGGAATGGATGACTCGCGACCCCGTCACGATCGAACCCGGCGCGTCGGTGCAGAAGGCGTTGCGCGCGATGATGGACGGCGGGTTCCGGCACCTGCCGGTCGCCGACGGCGGCGTGCCGGTCGGGGTGCTCAGCATCCGCGATCTGGCCGGCGCCTTCGCCGAGTAGGCTTCTTCCCGGGAGGACGACTCCGATGGCGATCTCGATCCACGACCTGCGCTCGTTCAAGGAACGCGGCGAGCGCTTCGCGATGCTGACCGCGTACGACTTCCCGACCGCCCAGACCCTGGACGAGGCCGGCGTCCCGGTGCTGCTGGTCGGCGACTCGCTCGCCAACGTCGTGCTCGGCTACGACTCGACGATCCCGGTCACGATGGAGGAGATGCTCCACCACACGGGAGCCGTCGTGCGGGGCGCACGCAGCGCGCTCGTCGTCGGCGACATGCCGTTCGGGTCCTACCAAGCCTCCGTCGAGCAGGGTCTCGCGAACGCGGTTCGCTTCCTGAAGGAAGCGGGCGCGCACGCCGTGAAGTTCGAGGGTCCGCAGACGGACCTCGTGCGCGCGTGCACCGCCGCGGGCATTCCGGTCATGGGCCACCTCGGGCTCACCCCCCAGTCGGTCCACCAGTTCGGCGGCTACAAGGTGCAGGGCCGCTCCGACGAGCAAGCCGACGCCATCGTGCGCTGGTCCAAGGAGCTGGAGGAGGCGGGCGCGTTCTCGCTGGTGCTCGAGGCAGTGCCGTCGGATCTTGCGCGCCGCGTCACCGAGGCCTTGTCGATCCCGACCATCGGGATCGGCGCCGGGCCCCACTGCGACGCGCAGGTGCTCGTGATCAACGACCTGATCGGCTTCGCCGGCGGCAAGGCGCCGAAGTTCGTGAAGCGCTACGCGAACGTCCGCGACGACGTCGCGCGCGCGGCGAGCGCGTTCATGGACGAAGTCGCGCGCGGCGACTACCCGGGTCCCGAGCACTCATACGACTGAGTCGCCACCGGCCCGGAGCGCACGCACGGCCGCGCGGCCGGCGAACAACGACAGCGACGCCAGCACGAGCGTGCCCGCCACGGCGCCGAGCGCGCCAGGCGCTCCGCCCACCGCCGCGGCGTTGAACTGCCACAGGTCGAGGTAGCGGCGCGAGTCGCCGTCGGCGCGCGCGCTCACGTCGCGCAGCGTGCGGCTCGTGGTCGAGCCGATCAGCTCGTACTGACGGACGACCGCCGGGCCAACCGGCGAGCCGTCGAGCTGCTGCGCGCGCTGGGAGACCAGCATCGCGGGAGCCGACACGACGAACCCGATCGCCAGCAGCGCGGCCACCGCTCGCCCGCGCCGTGCGCGTTCCTGCGCCCACGGCGCAACCGCGGGAATCAGCGGCGCAACCGCGGGAATCAGCAAGCGCGGCCCCCACGACCAGCCCCCCGCCCACGACCACCACGTGGCCGTCATGACGAACGTGACGACGAAGTTTCCCGCCAGCAGGACGGCGGCGTCGGCGTCGCGACGCCACAGCCGCGCCAGCGCCCACGGCGCGACCGCCAGCACCGGCGCGAACAGCAGCACGGAGGCGCGATGATCGATGAGCAATCCCCTCGCTCCGGTGAGGAGCGGCGTCGTGAAGCCCTCGCCCCCGTAGCCGAACTCGAGGATCGAACCGAAGCGGGCCCAGTTGTAGAAGGCGACGATCGCGGCCGCCGCGGCCAGCGGCGCGGACGCGCCGACGAGGCCGCGCGCGCCGTTCCGCCGCCACCACACGAACGCGAGCAGCGGCAGCAGCACGAGTGACTGCGGGCGCGTGACGATCGCGACGGCGAGCCCGAGCGCCGACCATCCCGGACGCCGGGCGAGCGCCCGTTCGAACGCGACCACCAGACCCAGCGCGACGAGCGGCTCGCTGAAGAACGACTTCGAATACGGGAGCAGGAACGTGCCGGCGAACCCTCCCGCGGACGCGAGCAGGGCCCAGCGCCGGCCGCTCCCCAGCCGTCGCGCGAAGACGTACAGGGCGACGACGAGAGCCGCGCAGATCAACGGCATCGCGCTCGCCACGACGGCTTGGTAGACCTTGTCCTCCGAGCCGCCCGGGCCGGCCTTCGCGAGCGGCTTCGCCACCACGTAGAACGGGATCGACACCAGCGGCAGCCCGATGCCGTACTTGCTCACCGCTTGCCCGTGACGCCCCAGCTCGGTTGGACCGGACTGATCCTCGACCGGTTGCGCGAGGTCGAAGGTCCCGTGCTCGACCATCACCTCCGTGGTGCGGTACATGACGAAACCGTCCGACACGGTGATCGCGCCGGCCTGGACGGTGAGCAGGGCCGCCGCGCTCGCGACGAACAACCACACGAGCAGGCGGCGCTCCGAAGGCTCCACGCCCCGCATGCTAGAGCGGCCGGGCGAGGCTCAGCGGAGCGGCGCGCGAGAGGCGGGGCAGACGCCGGCGAGCACGCACTCGTCGCACAAGGGCCTGCGCGCGTCGCAGATCGCGCGGCCGTGCTCGATCAGCAAGTGCGTGACCATGTGCCAGCTCTTTCGCGGGAACAGCTCCATCAGCTCGCGCTCGACCTTGTTGGTGTCGTTGTGGTCGCTGAGCCCCAGCCGCCAGGACAGCCGGTGGACGTGGGTGTCGACCGCGATGCCCTCGTTGATCCCGAAGGCGTTGCCGAGCACGACGTTGGCGGTCTTGCGCGCGACCCCCGGCAGTCGCGTCAGCTCCTCCATGGTGGACGGGACCTCGCCGCCGAACTCCCCGAGCAGCATCGCGCACAGGCCGCGGATCGAGCGCGCCTTCTGGTTGTAGTAGCCGGACGAGCGAATGTCCTCCTCAAGCTCGCCGGGCTTCGCAGCCACGTAGTCGGCCGGTCCGGCGTACTTGGCGAAGAGACCGGGCGTGATCCTGTTCACGGTGGCGTCGGTCGATTGGGCGCTCAAGACGGTCGCGATGAGCAGCTCGAACGGGTTCGAGTGGTGCAGCGCCGTCCCGGCCCCGGGGTACAGGACCGCGAGGCGGCGGTAGATCAGGCGCGCGCGGCGCTTGCGCTCGTCGGCCGGCTCGGCTTCCACCCACGCCGCGCGCGCCTCGCCCGCGGGCTTGCCCATGCCTCAGCCCGCGACGGGCTCGGCCGCCACCAGCTCGGTCGTGACGCGCTCGCGCCAGGCGGCCGCGTCGCCGAGGAACAGCTCGCAGAACTTCGCGCGCCGGTAGTACAGGTGCATGTCGTGCTCCCACGTGAAGCCGATGCCGCCGTGGACCTGGATGCCGCCGTTCGGCACGACGTGTGCGGCTTCGGCCGCGGCGGCTTTCGCCGTTGCGGCGGCGAGGCGCTGATCGGTCGCGCCCTCCTCCAGCGCCCAGGCCGCGTAGTAGACGTGCGAGCGTGCGGTCTCGGTCGACAGCAGCATGTCCGCGCACCGGTGGCTGATGGCCTGGAACGAGCCGATCGGTCGTCCGAACTGCTCGCGCTCCTTGGCGTAGGCGACGGATAGTTCGAGCACGCGCTCGCACACGCCGACGGCTTCCGCGGCCAGCAAGACCGCAGCCCGCAGCAGCCCCGCCTCGACGACCGGCCAGCCCTCGCCCTCCGGGCTGATCAACGCGCCGGCCGGGACCTCGACGCCGCCGAGCCGCACGTCGGCCAGCCGCCGCGTGCCGTCCAGCGAGGGCTGCGGCTTCGGCTTGGACTTCAGCGCGGTCGCCGGCACGACGAAGACCGACAATCCCTTCTCCTTCACGCGCGAGCGCTCCGTCCGCGCGACGACGACGAGGTCGGCGGCCAGGTGCGCCTCGGGGGCCAGCGACGCCGTCCCGGTGAAGCGCCAGCCGTCGCCGGTGCGCTCGGCCTTGACGTTGACGCCCGCGGCGTCGAAGCGGCCGTCCTTCTGCCCGAGCACGAGCGTCGCCGTGCCGCCGGCGGCGATCCGGCCGAGCAGCGCGTCGCGCGCGGCTCCCGCGGGCGCCGCGCCGGCCACTTGCAGCGCCAGGCCCACGGTCGAGAAGTACGGCACGGGTGCGGTCGTGCGCCCAAGCTCCTCGTGAATGATCGCAAGCTCGATCAGCCCGAGCCCGAGCCCGCCGTAGGTCTCCTCGATCGCGACGCCCGGCCAGCCGAGCTCGGCCACTTGCGCCCACAGCGCGGGATCGGTCCCGGTCTTGGAGTCCATCGCCGCGCGAACGGCGGCCGACGTGGAGCGCTCGGCGAGGACCTCGCGAACCGACGAGCGCAGCGCTTCCTGTTGATCGTTGAACGCAAACTCCATTGGATCCTCCTACCGCAGCCGTGGGAGGCCGAGCACGCGCTCGGCGATGATGTTGCGCAGGATCTCGCTGGTGCCGGCCTCGATCGAGTGGGCGCGCGCGCGAAGGTGCGCGAACTGCCAGTGCTCGACCTCCGGGACGGCCTTGGACGTCGTGAGCAACCCGGCCGGGCCGAGCAGCTCGATCGCCAGCTCGGACAGGCGCATCACCGATTCGGACCACAGCAGCTTGCCGAGCGACCCCTCCGGGCCGGGGATGCCGGTCTTCATGATCGTCGTGAGCGCGCGGTAGCCGGTCAGGCGCAGCGCCTCGATCTCGACGTGGAGCTGCGCCAGCTCCTGGCGGACCAGCGGGTCCTCGATCGCAGGCTTGCCGTCTCGCTTGACCTTGGTCGCCAGCGCGACCAGCTCGTCGAGCGCGATCCGCGCCTGCACCGACAGCGCGAAGCCGAGCGTCCCGCGCTCGTGCATCAGCGTCGTCATCGCGATCCGCCAGCCGTCGTTCACCTGGCCGAGCACGTTCTCGCGCGGGACCCGCACGTCGGTGAAGAACATCTCGTTGAACTCGGCGGTCCCCGTCATCTGCGTGAGCGGGCGCACCTCGATCCCAGGCGAGTCCATGTCGACCAGGAAGTACGTGATGCCGTTGTGCTTCGGCGCGTCGGGGTCGGTGCGCGCGAGGAAGATGCAGTGGCCGCCGTCTTTCGCCAGGTGCGCGAGCGTCGTCCAGACCTTCTGCCCGTTAATCACGTAGTGGTCGCCGTCCAGCACCGCGGTCGAGCGGAGCGAGGCGAGGTCGCTGCCGGCGCCCGGCTCGCTGAAGCCCTGACACCAGATCTCCTCGCCCGACAGGATCCCCGGCAGGTAGCGCGTTTTCTGCTGCTCGGTCCCGTGCGCGATGATGGTCGGGCCCGCCATGCCGAGACCGATGACGTTGATCGGCGACGGCGCCTTCGCGCGCGCCATCTCCTGGTAGAAGATCGCCTGCTCGATCAGCGTCGCGCCCCGGCCGCCGTATTCCTTCGGCCACGAGATGCCCGCCCAGTCGCCCTCGTCGAGCTTCTGCTGCCACGCGCGCAGCATCTCGATCCTGTCCTCGGTCGGACCGACGCTGAGCGACGCGCGCTCGAAGCGGCCGGTGAGGTTCGCTTCCAGCCAGTCGCGAACCTCTTTGCGGAAAGCGGCCTCTTCAGGTGTGTCGCGGAAGTCCATTGGAGCCCTCCGGATTCGAGGTTACTACGAAGTAACTTTCCGAGGAGAGCATACCCCGGCGCCCGGCTCGGGGACAAAGCGGGCGGCGCCGTTTCGGCTCACCCGACGGGGGGTCCGTGCGGGCGGACCGAATCACGGCACAATCCGGCGAAAACGGAACTCGGGAACGCGTCCAACGCTCGCCTTTGGGCAGGAGCCGGGCATCATGGGGCGAATAGAACATCAGATAGGAGACTGCGTTCCGGGAGGCTTCGGCCCAACCGGGAAGGAGACAACTCGATGAAGGTCAACAAGCGGCTCGTCCGCGGGGTGTGCGTTGCGGCGTTGCTCGCAGCCGCGATCGCGCCGAGCGCCGCGCAAGCGGCCGCTCCCACCATCAGCGATCTGGTCGTGTACGGCAACGCCACGCCGGACCTTCCCGGCAGCGATCGCCTCTACCCGTCGGGCGACCCGCACGGGACCGGCCAGGCGGGGCTCGCCTACTTCAAGGGGAAGTCGAGTCCCGGCGCAATCATCACCGTCACGGTGACGGCCGATCCCCCCGACCCGCAGTTCGCCTCGGTCGCGTACAGCACGGTCGCCGCGCCGGCCGGCGTCAGCGAAGAAGTCGACGGGTACGAGCCCGGCGACTTCGGCGCGGGCACGCCGAACCCGAACGGCGGCGACCTGTACCAGGGCATCCCGGTGACCAACCTCGGCGACCACGAAGCGAGCGACGACGAGAAGGCCGCCCACTTCGGCTCGCCGGCGATCCCCGACGACCCCGAGACGCCGGAGGACGAGAGCGTTCCCGCCGTCCCCGGCGACCCGTCGCTTGCCGGCGGCGCATCGACGCTGACGTTCTCCTTCACCGCGACCGACCCGAGCACCGACGAGACGTCGGCGCCCGTCGAGGCGACGTTGACCAAGTACGCCGCCGCGCCCAACGACAACGGTCCGCCGTTCTGGGGCCCGATCACGCTCGGCGGAAGCGGAGGCTCGAAGTACGCGTTGAAGTGGCCGCCCGCTCAGTGGTGCCACTGGGGTTGCCTCTCGACGTTCGGCGGCATCGGCATCGGTGACCCTCGTGCCGTCCTCAACGGATCCACGACGGGGACCACCCAGGTTTCCGGAGGCGTGTTCGACTACACGACCAAGACAGAGCCGCACCAGGCAAACTCCGAAATCGCCTACGTGAAGCTCGAAGTCCTGCACGGCGAGGCAGACTGGTTCCCACCCCTGGCCAACATCATCAGCAGGAGCGGAAGCGGCGGCTACTGGTCACTCGAATACAGGATCACGCAGTTCGAAGCGGGCGACTACACGATGCGCGCCACGGCGATAGACGCGTGGGGGAACCCCGCACCGGATCAGACCGCCAACTTCACCGTCCACGCGATGTGACCGCGCGAACCACTTGAAGGAGACTGGGATGAGCTACGGACTGAAGGTAGGACGGCGACAGGCGATCCTCGCCATAGCGGTCCTCGGCGCGGCGATCGTCGCCCCGGTTGGCGCCCGAGCCGCCGACCCGCCGCCACCCGACCACTGGACGTGCGACCGAACGGTACCGGGCGCGTGCCCCGACTTCGTCGCATCGGCCGGCGTCTCCGGCGGGACTATCGTGAATCGCTTCAACGACCTTCGGCTCGAGTTCAGCCAGCCCGACCGGGTCATGCCGGTCATCAAGGCTGAGTACTACATCCCGACGGGGTATCGCTTCGCGTTGAACGAAGTACCGCTTCCCACGTTCGACAATCCAGCCGACGCGACCTGCAGCAACATCCTGGGCTCCGACGGCGGGCTCAAGCGCGCAACCGGCATCAGCTTGGCGACCTCACTGCACGCGAACAGCAACCCCGTTCGCGGACTGAGGACCGGAGACGATGTCGACGAAGCCGTCGACGCCGTGAACCCGGGATCAAACGCCCCCGTGGCGCCCACGAACGTCTACTGGGGAATTCAGCCACAGAACAACTCGTCCCCACAGAACAACCGGCCGAGCGTGTCGTTGCTTTCCTGGGATGACACGACCGCACGCATGTGCTACCACCACAAGACACCCTCTGCCGGCGACGCGACGACTATCGATGCGGACTTCACGCTGGAACGCCTGAGCGACAACCCCGACTTCGACTGGCTGGTCACCTTCGACATGTCGAAGGCGTTCGTCGGCCGGACGTGGTGGGAGACCGAGCAGGCGAGCGTCCGCAACTTCACGCTGAATCTCGGCGCCGTGACGATTCCGACACGTGAGTGTCAAGATGGTATCGACAACGACGGCGACGGGCTGATCGACAACGCCGACCAGCGCGGATGCTACTTCCAGAGCCGTACGGCGACGGGCGGCTACAACAACCCGACCTACGCGCCGCTGGATTCATCCGAGGCCGATCACCCGTTCGTGGACAAGAACGGCAACGGCGACGAGGATCCGGGCGAATGGCTTCCCGATCGGTGCGCGGACTGCGGCGGTCCCGGGCTGAACGGCGTCGGGTTCGCCCGCACGCCGGCGGACCCCGGCCACTACGAGTTCGAGACGCGGCTGTACTCGTGCCGGGACGGCATGACGAACGGAGGCAACGGCTGCGTCGGTGGCGCCGAGAGCGATCCGATCGTGCAGACCAAGACGATCACGGTCGCCCCGCCCCCCGCGGGCCCCACCGTCGACTACGCCAAGATCACCGGTCCGTTGTCGAGCGATCTTTGCACGGGTACCGGCTGCTTCCTCGGCTTGGTCCACGGCACGAACGACTTCACCGTGACCTGGAACGAGCCGCCCCCGAGCGGCGTCGAGATCGACGGCTACGTGCTGACGATGGCGCAGCCGAACGACCAGGACGGGCGGTACTTCCGCCGGATCATCACTGATCCCTCGCTCTCGGCGGACCCCGACTTCGACGCATCCACATGCGCGAGCGGGGCGTGCAGCGCGGACTTCTCGTTCGACGGCCTCGTGTCGTACCAAGGCATTCCGATGCGCGGCGACACGAAGTACCACATCGTCCTGACGACGATCTACGACGGCGGCCGCCGCACCGACGGGCTCTGCGACGACCCCGACGGCATCGGCGTCCCGTGCGACCCGTCGAGCCCGCCGCTCAAGGTGATCGACGAGGTCGGCGAGAACGTCCTGCAGCTCCTGCACCTCGAGGACCAATGGCAGATCGGCTTCGTCGAGGTCCTGAACTCTTCGGCGACGAACAACTACGACCCGGTCTACAACCGCATCCTCGTGGTCGACTTCGACACGAAGAAGGCGCGGCTCATCGTCTGGAACAACAACCCGCAGATCGACGTGTACGCGGGAACCAGCTCGCTGACGCAGGGCGCGGCAGGCTCCGGAGGCACCATCAGCTTCGGGAGCAACAACCCCCGGTCCACCAACTGGCGGGTGGACGCCCTCTACGACCCGTTCTCGGGAGTGAACGGCTACTTCTACGAGTACTGGACCGGGGATCCGCGGATCGACAACCGGGGCAACGTCTCGATCAACGGCTGGCCGCACCTCTACTACAACGAGGCCGAGCAGCTCTCGATGGGCCAACTGTTCTGACCGAACCCGCATCGACGAAGAAGGGGCGCGACGGCGCCCCTTCTTCTTTGCCGGCTCCTCGCCGCCGCGTTCCGCTGCGCGCGCGGCAAATCGATACCTTCGGCAATTCCGGCATCCAGCGCTGGAAAGCGACAAGAGGGGACTTTAGAGTGAACCCGTGCTGTCGGCATCAGCGGAAGAATGAGGGTAAACGGCGTACGGGACCACCTCGGGCACCTCATCCCCCGGGGCTCGGTCGGCGAACGCGCCATCCGCAGGGCGCTGATCGAGGTGATGGATCGGGAACGCTATCGCTCCGGCAACGGCGTGCCGGCGATCCCGACGCGCTACGTCGTGCGAATGCACCCGGCCGACCGAGCCTGGTTTGACCCCGCCACCGAATCGCGTCTCGCGCTGGAGCTGACCACCCGCGCCCAGGACGTAGGACTGCTCCAGATCGGCGAGGTGACCGTGGAGCTGCGCGCGGACCCTCGGCTCGTCCCGGGGTGCCCCACGTACTGGTGCGGCTTCGGCGAGGGCGATCTGCTCGTGCTCGCCGATCCCTCCGCGGCGCTGGACGTCTTCGGCGGTCGCGCGCGGCGCCCGCGGGCCCTGGGCGCCCGCTGAGCTTCCCCGCGCTCCGTTCCGCGGCGCGCTAACGTCCCAGCGCCATGGTCGCCGAACCCGCAGTCGACTTGCTCGAACGCGCCAAGAGCGGCGACGTCGAGGCCTTCCAGAGCCTGTTCGACATCTGGGGCGACCTGATGACGAAGACGGCGTGGGTGCTGACCGGCGACCGCGTGCAGGCCGAGCGAGCCGTCGCGGACGCGTTCGCCGCGGCCTGGGCGGCGCTGCCGTCGCTTCACAGCCGGCGTCCGTTCCGATCGTTCCTGCTCTCCTTCCTCGACCCAGAACAGGCTCCCGCCGCGCTTCCCGAGGCGCCGACGGCCGCCGCGATCGGGGCGAGCGGCGATCGCAGGATCGGCGCACTGCGCTACGCCGCGGGGATGACCGCCGGTGAGATCGCGGCGGCGACGGGGAGCCGGGTGCCCGGAGTCCTGCGCGCCATCCGCGCGCTCGCCAAGCAGGTCGGTCCCGACGGGGCGCGGTCGCTCGCAGTCGAGGCGAAGGGCATCGAGGCGTCCGACCCCGTCTTCGACGCGATCGAGGCGCGGCTGCGACGCGCCCCCGTGCACGAGCGGGGCCGACGGATCCGGATGGCGCCGGCGGAAGCGTTTGAGGTCCTCGTCGATCCCGCCTCCGTGGCCACCTGGGTGTCCGGGCCGCGCCGGCTGCGCCCGAGTGGGCGACTCCGGCTCGGCACGCGGCTGACGGGTCCCGGACGCCTCGGCGGCCGGCGGACGCGCGACGAGACCGTCGTCACGCTCGCGCTCGCCGGCGAGGCGCTCGCCTGGACGACCGGCAGCCGGCCGCGGTTCCTTCCCGGCGCGATCGAGTTTCGCTGGTCGCTGCGGCTGGAGAGCGCACCGGACGGCACCGACCTCGTGCACCGGCTCGACGGCGTCGCCTTTCCGCCGGGCCCGGTCGGAATCGCGCTGCGACGCTCCTTCCGCAAAGCGGAGCCGGAGCTGCTGCGCGACATGCAACGAGGGCTCGAGACGCTCGGCACCGCCCTCGAAGGGCGCGCCCAACGCCTGCGACATCGCGACCTATGATGCGCGCGCCATGAAGGCTCCGTCTGCACGCCAGATCGCAGCGGGAGTCGCCTCGGGCGAGCGGTCGCCGACGGAGGTCGTCCGAGCCGCGCTCGACCGGATCGCCGCGACCAACGACGCGGTGAACGCGTTCGTGTGGACGCGGGACGAGGCGGCCCTGGCCGACGCGCGCGCGTCGGAGGCGCGCGTGGCCGCCGGCGAGGCTCGCCCGCTGGAGGGCGTCCCGTTCACGGTGAAGGACCTGTGCGCGATCGCGGACGGGCCGACGAACCACGGCTCGCGCGCGTTCGAAGGCCATCGCCACGGCGTGGACGCGGTCGTCGTCGCCGGGCTGAAGGATGCGGGCGCGATCCTCGTCGCGACGACGACCTCGTCGGAGTTCGGCAACCGCCCCACGACCGAGAGCGCGCTGTTCGGCGCGACGCGCAACCCGTGGAACCCCGAGCGAACCTGCGGCGGCTCGAGCGGCGGCGCGGCGGTGAGCGCGTCGCTCGGCGTCGCGCCGCTCAACCAGGGCTCGGACGGCGGAGGGAGCCTTCGCATCCCGGCCGCGTGCTGCGGCGTCTTCGGGCTCAAGCCGCAGCGCGGGCGGATCAGCCTCGCGCCGCTGATGAGCGAGGAGTGGAGCGGCCTGGACGTCTACGGGCCGATCACGCGAACGGTCGCCGACGCGGCCGCGTTCCTGGACGCGACGGCCGGACCCGCGCGCGGCGACCCGCACTGGGCGCCGCCGCCCGAGCGTTCGTTCCTGTCGGCGTGCGAAGAGGAACCGCGCCTGCGCGTCGCCGTCGCCTACGAACGCGACGGGGAGGCGGTCGCGCCGGACGCCAAGGACGCCGTGCGCGCCACCGCCGACCTGCTCGCGGACCTCGGCCACGCGGTCGAGGAGGCCGTGCCGGACCTAATCGGCATGCAGGAAGCCTTCGTGCTGATCTCGTCGGTCGGGATCGGCTCGCTCGACCTCGCCGCCGAGCGGCTCGACCTGTTGGAAGACCGCACGCGGCTGATCTTCGACGTCGCGCGGCAGATACCGGCGGTCGAGTACGAGCGGAGGCGACAGGCGATGCACCGCGCAGCGCGCGCGGCGCTCGCGCTGTGGGACGACTACGACGTCCTGCTGACGCCGACGCTGTCGCGGGCGGCGCCGGTCATCGGCGAGATGGGCGCCGACGTGGAGACCGCCTGGGACGACTACCGCAACTGGCTCTGCTGGACGTGGCCGTTCAACTGCACGGGCCAGCCGGCGGCATCCGTCCCCGCAGGCTTCACCGCCGACGGCCTTCCGCTGGGCGTGCAGATCGTGGGCCGTCCGGCCGGCGAGCGCACGGTGCTCTCGCTCGCCGCGCAGCTCGAGCGGGCGCGTCCGTGGCCGGACCCGCCCCTGTAGAGTGCGCGCGACATGAGCGCCGTCATCGAAGTCGAAGGTCTCCGCAAGACCTACCGCCGCCTTGGAAAGGCGAACACGGTGGCGCTGGACGACCTCTCCTTCTCGGTCCCGGAGGGCGGGGTGTTCGGCTTCCTCGGACCGAACGGGTCGGGCAAGACGACGACGATCCGGTGCCTGCTCGGCTTGGTCTCGCCCGACGCGGGCTCCACCCGGCTGCTCGGCGCGGCGCCGGGAATGCTGCACACGGTCATCCGTCGCGTCGGGTCCATGGTCGAGACGCCCACGTTCTTCCCCACGTTCTCCGGCCGGCGCAACCTGCGGCTGCTCGCCGCGATGAACGGGTTCGGCAACGCCGACGTCGAGCGCGCGCTGGAGAAGGTCAAGCTCGCCGATCGCGCCGGCGACCCGTTCAAGAACTACTCGCTCGGCATGAAACAGCGCCTCGGGATCGCCGCCGCGTTGCTGAAGGACCCGGCGATCCTGATCCTGGACGAGCCGGTGAACGGGCTCGACCCGGCCGGGATCAAGGAAGTGCGCGACTTGCTGCGGGATCTCGGGCGCTCGGGGCACACGGTCTTCCTGTCGAGCCACCTGCTCGGAGAGGTCCAGCAGATCTGCGACCGCGTCGCGATCCTGGCCAAGGGCTCGTGCGTCACCACCGGGCCGGTCGGCGAGGTGCTCGCCAGCGGCCATCCGACGGCGACGACGCTCGTGCGGGCCGAACCGGGCGCGCGCGCGGCCGGCGCGCTGCGCGCGGCCGGGTTTGACGTGGTCCAGGGCGAGGGCTTCCTGCGCGTGGCCGGCGACGTCGAGGGGCCGGCGATCACCAAGGCGCTCGCCGACGAGGGCATCTACCTCTCCGAGCTTCGGCGGGAGAGCGTCGACCTGGAGTCGGTCTTCCTGACGCTCACCGGCGAGGCGACGCAGAGCTGCCCGGCGTGCGGCAGCCCCGTGGCGAGCGACGCGAAATTCTGCACGACGTGCGGCGCCCCCCTGGCCGGCGAGGCCACGTCGTGATCGCGCTGCTGCTCGTCGAGCTTCGGCGCGGGTTCGCGCGCCGCGTCATCCGCGGGCTCTTCGCGCTCGCCGTGCTGAACTTCGCGGTCGCAGGCGTGATCGTCTTCATCGTCACCGACTCCGACGCCGAAGTCGCGGCGAAGCAAGCGGCGGCGGACCGGGTCGTCCGCGATTGCCTCGCCGGGACGACCTACCCGCCGGGGAGCGAGTTCGACCCGTTCGCGGGGCCGGTCGAAGAGCGCTTCCCCGACGTCCCGGCGTTCACCGCGCCGGACGTGGGCACCGCGGAGCGCGAGCAGTTCTGCGCGGATCGCGGGAGGGAGCAGCCCGGCGAGGTCAGGCGCTTCGCGGTGACGAGCTATCGAGACGTCTCCGAAGCCCTCAACGGGCTCCTGACGCTGCTCGCGCTGGTGATCGGGGCGACGATGATCGGGGCGGAGTGGGGGGCCAAGACGCTCGCCACCCACCTGACCTGGGAACCCCGGCGCGCCTTGCTCTACGCGGCGAAGGCGCTCGCGGCACTGCTCGTCGCGGTGACGTTCTACTTCTTCTCGCAAGCGCTGGAGCTTGCCGCGCTGGCGCCCGCGGCGAGCGCGCACGGCGCCGGCAGCGCGCCGCCCGGCTTCTGGAGCGACTGGCTGGGCCTCGTCGTGCGCGGGGCCGGCACGATCGGGGTCATGGCCGGCGTCGGGTTCGCGATCGCCTCGGTGACCCAGAGCACCGTCTTCGCGCTCGTCTTCATCTTCCTGCTCAGCATCGTGGACGGCATCGGCATCCTCGTCTGGCACGACCTCTACCGCTGGTCGCTGTTCCGCAACATCGGCGCGTTCCAGTCCGGCCGCGGCCTCGAGCCCTTCGATTTCGGCTCGTTCTTCGTCGCGGGGCGCAGCGCCGGAAGCGCCGGGCTCCTGATCATGACCTACGCGCTCGTCCTGCTCGCCGGGGGGACCGCGGTCTTCCGCCGGCGCGACATCAACTGAGCGTCAGGCCTTCGCGCCGCGCACCGTTCCCTCTTGCTTCTGGCTGATCGCCGCGGCGTCTTCCTTGGGCGCGACGCGCCAGAACGACTGGAAGTAGAAGTCGATCTCCCTCAGGAACTCGCCGGCGAGCTTCGAGCCCGTCAGCTCATGATGGCGCTGGAGGAGCGCGTGCACGTGGCCGAGCTGCTCGGGCGTCGGCCGAGTCGCCTCCACCAGGCCCGGGTTCAGGTGCGCGCGCAAGCGCTTCGCCGGGTCGAAGACGTAGCACTCACCGCCGGTCATCCCGGCGCCGAGGTTCTGTCCCACCGGGCCGAGCACGACGACGGTGCCGCCGGTCATGTACTCGCATGCGTGCTGGCCGACGCCTTCGACCACCGCCGACGCGCCCGAGTTGCGAACCGCGAAGCGCTCGCCCGCGCGTCCGGCGACGAAGAGCGCGCCGCCGGTCGCGCCGTACAGCACCGTGTTGCCGGCCAGGTACGGCTCGCCGGCGTCGTTCGCGGGCGGGCTGATCGCGATCAATCCACCGCCCATGCCCTTGCCGACGTAGTCGTTCGCCTCACCGGTGAGGTGCAGCTCCACGCCTGCGGCGAGGAAGGCGCCGAACGACTGGCCCGCCTCCCCCGTCAGCCGGACGATCGCGCGTCCCGGCGGACTCTCGGCGCCGAACTCGTAGCCGAGCCCGCCGCCGAGCCGCGCGCCGAAGGACCGGTCCGCGGTCGTGATCGCGTAGTCAAGCTCGACCGTGGCGCCGTGGCGGATCTCGTTGAAGGCGTCCTCGACGAGCCGGTCGCCCAGCTCCGCCTTCGGCTGCATCATCGGCAGCTTCGTCCGGAAGTGGCGCTGCGCGCGCGGCGCGCCCAGCAGACCGCTCAGGTCCAGCGCGTCGCCGGTCCCCAGCGTGACGCGCTGGCGCAGCAGGTCGGTCCGTCCGACCGCGTCGTCGAGCGTGCGAAGACCGAGCGAGGCGAGGAGCTGCCGCACCTCCTCGGCGACGAACATCATGTAGTGAGCGACCATCTCCGGCGTCCCGGCGAACTTCTCGCGCAGCTCCGGCTTCTGGGTCGCGATGCCGACCGGACAGGTGTCCAGGTGGCACGTGCGAACCATAATGCAGCCCTCGGCGATCAGCGCCGCGGTGCCGAACGAATACTCGTCGGCGCCGAGCAGCGCGGCGATGAGCACGTCGCGTCCGGTCTTGAACCCGCCGTCGACGCGCAGGCGCGCGCGGTCGCGGAGCCCGTTGTCGACCAGCGCGTGCTGCGCCTCCGCGAGCCCGATCTCCCACGGCAGTCCGGCGTTCTTGATCGAGGACAGCGGCGAGGCGCCGGTCCCGCCGTCCGCGCCGGAGATGTGTACGACGTCGGCGAGCCCCTTTACGACGCCGGCGGCGATGGTGCCGACGCCGACCTCGGCCACCAGCTTCACGCTCACGTCCGCGCGCGGGTTCACCTGCTTCAGGTCGTAGATGAGCTGCGCCAGGTCCTCGATCGAGTAGATGTCGTGGTGCGGCGGCGGGCTGATCAGCGCGACGCCGGGCTGCGTGTGGCGCAGCCGCGCGATCTCCTCGGTCGCCTTGTGCCCGGGAAGCTGGCCCCCCTCCCCCGGCTTGGAGCCTTGCGCGATCTTGATCTGCAGCTCGTCGGCGAAGGCGCAGTATTCGGGAGTCACGCCGAAGCGCCCGCTCGCCACCTGCTTGATCGCGGAGTTCTTCTCCGTGCGGTAGCGGGCGGGGTCCTCGCCGCCCTCGCCGGTGTTCGCCTTGCCGCCGATGCGCCGCATCGCGACGGCGAGCGTCTCGTGCGCCTCGGCGCTGATCGCGCCGTGGCTGATCGCCCCGGTCGAAAAGCGCGTCGCGATGCTCGTCGCCGGCTCGACCTCGCTCAGCGGGATCGGCTTGGCGGCCGGCACGGGCTCGAGCAGGTCGCGCAAGGCTGCCGGCTCGCGGCCGTTCACGCGCGCGGCGAATCGCTCGTACAGCTCGTAGCTCGGGTCGCCGGTGATCGCGCGCTGCAGTACGTGCGCATCCGCCGTCTCCGCGGCGGGCGCGGCGCCGGCCGGGGCCTCCTCGGCCGGCGCGCCCTCGTCCTCTCCGTCGCCGGCCTTGGTCGACTTCAGCCGGGTCAAGCCGGGATCGACCGTGTTGTGCAGCGCGCGCACCACGTTCGGCTCGGTCATGTGGTACTCGCCGTCCGAACGGAACTTCACGAAGCCGGGGTTGGCAAGCGCGGGTCGCTCGGCGCCGTAGGCGTCGGCGTGCCGCGCGAGCGCGTCGCGCGCGATGCGTTCGAAGCCGATGCCCCCGACCGGCGAGGGCGTACCCGCAAAGCACGCGGAAACGACCTCCGCGTTCAGGCCGGTTATGTCGAAGATCTGCGAGCCGCGGTAGGAGTCCACGGTCGAGATCCCCATCTTGGACATGATCTTCAGCACGCCCTCCTCGATGGCCGAGCGGAAGTTGAGCAGCGCCTGCTCGGGCGAGTCCACGTCGCGCGCGCGACCGCCGGCGGCGAGCGCAGCGACGGTCGCCAGCGCGAGCCGCGGGTAGATCGCCTCCGCGCCGTAGCCCAGCAAGCATGCGAAGTGGTGCGACTCGCGCGCGTCGTCGGTCTGCACGACGATCGAGGACCGCGTGCGGTGGCCGGCCCGCACGAGCGCGTTGCGAACCGCGCCCACGGCGAGCAGCGAGGGCACCGGCGCTCGATCCGCGCCGACGTTCTCGTCGCTCACGATCAGGATCGCCGAGCCCGTCACCGCCGCGCGCACCGCCGCGTCGCCGAGCGCCTCGATCACCCGTTGCAAGCCGGCCGGTCCCTCGGCGACCGGGAAGGTCGCGTCCAGATACGTGCCGCCCGGCGGCTTGAACAGCAGGAACGTGTCGTACTCCAGCAGCGCGCCGCCCTCCGGGCGCTCCCACAAGACCGGGTCGCGCGGGCCGAGCACCGTGCGGATGCTCATGACGTGGCGCTCGCGAAGGTGGTCGATGGCGGGGTTCGTCACCTGCGCGAAACGCTGCTTGAAGTAGTTGTAGAGCGGGCGCCGGTACGCGGCGAGCGGCGCGAGCGCGGTGTCGTCGCCCATCGAGAACGTCGGCTCCTTGCCGTTGGCCGACGCCGGCCGGATCTGCAGCGCGATCTCCTCGCGGGTCACGCCGTGCAAGACTTGGAGCCGCTGCACGTCATCGGGAACCTCGATCTGCGGCTGCCCCGCGGAGGTGTCGGCGCGGTGCTCGGACAGCCAGATGCCGTAGGGCTTCTGCCCGGCGATGCGCGCGATCGGGTCCGACTGGAAGCCGCCGTCGGTCGGGTCGACGAAGACCATCTCGCCCGGGCCGAGCTTCCCGCGCTTGACGGCGCCGTGGCCCCGCAACGACACCGCGCCGGCCTCGGACGCGACGGCGACGAACCCGTCCTCACACACGGCCGTGCGCAGCGGCCGCAGCCCGTTGCGATCCAGCGACGCCCCCACCCGGATCCCGTCGGTGAAGATCAGTCCGGCCGGCCCGTCCCAGGGCTCCATCAGCGACTCGTGCCAGCGGTAGAAGTCGCGCACGACCGGGTCCATGTCGACGGCCTGCTCCCAGGCCGCGGGAATCATCATCGCGACGACGTGGCGGATGTCGCGGGACTCGCCGGGCCTCGGACCCTCGCGCGTCAACAGCTCGATCGCGTTGTCGAGCATCGCCGAGTCCGACCCCGACTCGTCGATGACCGGCCGCAGCACTTCCTCCTCGATCAGCGACCACTTGCCGAGGCGGCCCTCGCGCGAGCGCATGCGGATGACGTTGGCGTCGATGGTGTTGATCTCGCCGTTGTGGCAGAGCATCCGGAACGGCTGCGCGCGCGTCCAGGACGGCGCGGTGTTGGTCGAGTACCGCTGGTGGAAGATCGCGAACGAGGCTTCGAACAGCTCGTCGTCGAGGTCGCGATAGAAGCCGGCGAGCTGGTCGGCGGCGACGAGCGCCTTGTAGGTCACCGTCCGGAAGGAGAACGACGGGAAGTAGACGTCGCGCTCCTCGCGCGCGATGAGCTTCTCGGCCCGGCGGCGCGCGCGGTGGCACTGGCGCTCGGCCTCGTCGGCCGTGCTGCCGACCGGCCGGAGCATGATCGCCTGGCGGATGCGGGGCATGAGCGCGAGCGCGCGCCCGCCGAGCGCGTTGGGGTCGATCGGCACGTCGCGCCAGGCGACCACCTCGATCGCCTCGGCCAGGCACGCGGCCTCAACGATGCGCTCGAGGTCGGCGTCGGAGGTGGCGTCGCGCACGAAGCACATCCCGACGCCGAGCCACGCCGGCTCGACCGGAGGAAGCCCGAGCTTGGAAAGCTCGCCGGCGAAGAAGCGGCGCGGGATCGGCAGGAGCAGCCCGGCGCCGTCGCCGGTCTTGGCGTCGGCGGCGACCGCGCCGCGGTGGCGCACGTTGCAGAGCGCGTCGATCGCGGTCTCGACCATGGCGCGGCTCGCGCGGGCTTCGGCGTCGGCGATGAAGCCGATGCCGCATGCGTCTCGCTCGGTTGCGGTGCTGTACACGAACGACCTCCGTCCACGAGGTGACCGGCCGGGAAACACGAAGGCGCCCGCCGGTTGGCGAGCGCCTTTGCTCGGGACGCAGGATAGCACAGCGCCCGGCCGGGCAGGAGGCGGGCGCCGGCGCGCCGAACCCTGCGAAATGCGCCGAATCCTGCCGGCCCTCGCCGCCCTGACCGTGCTGTCCTCGCCCCTCTTCTGGCCGGTCCGCGCGGCCGAGCCGCAATCGTCTCGCGTCATCGTCTCGACCACTCTCAACGACTCGTTGCTGTTCTTCGACGCCTCGTCCTTGGAGGAGACACAGCCGCCGCTGCCGAGCCGCGGGGGCGGGCCGGTGCGACTCTGGATCCACCGAACGGCCGAGCACGCGTACCTGCTCGCGGCCAACCACGGCGTCGAGGGATCGGTCGGCATCTTCGACCTGGACGGCGATCTCGTTCTGGAGAGCCCCGCGTCGCCCGCGCCGGCGCGCGCGGGATCGGTGGGGATCACCGCGGCGCACACGCCGTACGGTCCGCTCGTCTTCGTCACGAACGCCTGGCAAGCGCTCGGGGGATGCGGCATGCCGAACGGGAGCGTGACGGCCTTCGACGCCGGGCTCCTCGACGCCGGAGGGCCGCTGCAGGAAGTCGGCACGGTCGAGCTGATGGGCTCGATCCCCTACGCAGTCGCGGCCGACGGCGCCGGAAACGCCTACGCCAGCACGAACTGCGGGCACAGCGTGGAACTGCTTCGGGTGCGTCCGAATGACCTCGACCTGCCCGAGCCGCTCGGGCCTCGCTACGCCTTCGAGCACACCGGGAGCGCCATCCCGGTGCAAGCCGCGCCGGACGCGACGTTGTTCGACCCGGACCGCGGCCTGCTGTACGTGGCGAACATAGGCGGCGACTCGGTGCAGGCCTTCGATCTCGGCGCGCCGGGGCCCGGGACGACGATCGAGCTGCCCGGCGCGGGGCCGATCGACGCCAGCCTCGCCGACAGCGCGACGGGCGCCTCCTGGATCGTGACGTCGAACGGACAGGACGATTCGATAAGCCTGATCGACCGGGACCTGGTGGCCGGGTGCCTGGCCGCCGGGGCGAGCGTCTGCGACGCCGAGGTCGCGCGCATCCCGACCGGCGTGCCGGGCGGCGCGCCCGAGGGCGTCGACTACGACCCATTGACGAACCGTGTCTTCGTCGTCAACAAGACCATCGGATCGCCGTCATTGAGCGTCATCCAGCTCGGTGATTCGCCGGAGGACGGTGGCTCGGTAATCCGAACGATCGGTCTGGGAGCGCTCGGCGCCGCGTCGCCGCTGCCAGCGTTCATCGCCTTCGACGTGGTAGTTCAGACCCGGAGCTGACCGCTTCCGCACGGTTGCTCTGACCTGGGGAAACGGGCAATTTGGCACCTGAAGGACGACCGAGGCTTGCCAGCGGCCACGCACCGTGATAGCCATATGGGACCTTAGTCCCAAAGGGGGAGGTTTGGATGCGGGGGGAGCCGGGCAAGGAACCATGCGGTTGCCCCAGTCCAAGGGGTCGGAGCCGATCAAGGAGGGTTGTTGCTCATGCGTAGATTGCTGCAAACGTCCATCGCGGTCATCGTCGTTGGAGTGGTGTCAGTCGTACCGTCCGCCGGTGCCAACAGCGACCACAAGAACAAGTACTCGGACGGCGAGCAGGTCATCCACGAGTGTGACAGCGGAGACGTCACCTACGACGGACCGCTCACGCTGTGGCCGCCGAACCACAAGTACAACGAGGGGACCATCACGGCCACCGCCGACAACCCCGACGACGAGGTGACCCTCACGACCGAAGCGGCGCACGACCAGGTCAACGAGGACGGCTCGGAGTGGAACGGCGCGGGCAACACCCCGGTCGAAGGCGACATCAAGACCGACGACCCCAACCCCGCGACGGGCACCGGATCGGCGTCGCAGACCTACGACATCCGGGCCGAGCGCTCCGGCCAGCGCAGCGCGCTCGACGAAGAGGGTCGCGAGGGCCGTCACTACGTGATCGGCTACGAGGCGACCTTCGGCGCCAGCGACCCGTGCGTGGGAATGTTCGAGCTCTTCGTTCCCCACGACATGCGTCCGTCGAACCGCTAGAGCACGGCAGGCGAGCCCGGCTCATTCGAGCCGGGCTCGCGCGTTCCCGCCGTACGCGGGCAGGTCGCCCGCCTCACGTTCCCGACCGGATCGCGTAAGCTCCCGCCCCATGACGCTTCGAATCGGGATCGAGATCAACTACGCCGAGCTTCAGGACCGCACGGCGATCGTCGCGCTCGCCCGCGCGGCCGAGGACTTGGGGTTCGACTGCATCTGGTGCTCGGAGGTCTACACCTACGACGCCTTCACCACGCTGACGCACATCGCGTGCAACACCACGCGGATCAACCTCGGCACCAACATCGCGCAGATCTACGCGCGAACGCCCGCGCTCACCGCGACCACCGCCGCCTCGCTCGACCAGCTCTCCGGCGGGCGCATGATCCTGGGCCTCGGCGCCAGCGGCCCGCAGGTCATCGAAGGCTGGCACGGCGTCCCCTACGACCGGCCCGTCCAGCGGACGCGCGAGATCATCGACATCTGCCGGCGCATCTGGTCCGGCGAACGCGTGATCTACGAAGGCGACGTCTACAAGCTCACCAAGGGCCTCAAGATCCTGAATCGCGGCCACCGGGCCGACATCCCGATCTTCGTGGCCTCGCTCGGGCCGCGCAACGTCGAGATGACCGCCGAGACCGCCGACGGATGGCTCCCCTTCCCGTACTCGACCGAGCACGCCCCGGCCGTCTTCGCCGAGCCGCTCGCCGCGGGCGCCGCGAAGCGCTCGCCCGAGCGCCCGCCGCTGCGCGTCGCGCCCTTCGCACCCGCCTTCGTCGGCGACGTCGAGGCGGGGATGAACGCCGTCAAGGCGATCGTCGGCTTCTACATCGGCGGCATGGGCTCGCGCGAGCAGAACTTCTACAACAAGCTCGTGCAGCGCTACGGCTTCGTCGAGGAGGCGCAGCGCGTGCAAGAGCTGTTCCTCGGCGGCGACAGGGCGGGCGCGATCGCCGCGACCCCGGCCGAGCTGTGCGACCTGGTCTCCCTGGTCGGCGACGAGGCGCGCATCCGCGACCGGCTCCAGGCGTTCGAAGCCTCGGGCGCGAGCGACCTGCTGCTCGCCCCCATGGGCGACGCCGAGGGCCGGCTCGAGATGCTCGAAGTCATCGCCCGAGCCAACGCCTGAGCCTCGACGGCGTCATGGCTGCCGGAGCCTCGTGCCGTTGACCTCGTGAACCGCTCACGACCGAGCGCCCTCGCCGCCGCACGAGGTGATCAACCGCTACCTCAGGACCTCGGAGGAACTCGAGCCGGCGTACCCGGTTCCCCACGGGAACCCCCACCTGCCGTTCCGGGTCCTGACCTCGATGCCGCTCGCGCTCCTCCCCTACTGGCTCGCCGGCGTGCTGTGGACGGTTCTGTCGGCCGCCGTGTTGGTATGGGCGGTCTTCACGACGGAGAGCGTTCCACGAAAGCGGGGCAACTCCAAATCGAAGATCACGCCTTGACCCGGGGCAGGCACTTGCCTCAGAACCGAAAGCTCACCCGCGCTTCGCCGTCGGGTGCCCTGTCCCCGCCCGCCGAATAGCCGAACGTGTCTCCGGGCGAGTAGTAATCCCACTGGGTTCCCCCCGAGACGAAGACGTGCGCGGGCATCTTCGGCAGCGTCGTGCGCGGCACAGTGATCACGATCCGCGTGCGCCCAAGCGAGAGCCTTCCTTCAAGGATGTTGCCCGACGCCTTGGGTTCGAGCGCGAAGGCGCCCGGCTTGGAGCCACCCAAGATCGTGACCTCCGCTCCCCATTTCGTGTCGACGAGTTGTGCCCGCAGGCCGCCGTAGCGCCGCATGTCGTCGGGGTCTTCGGTGAACCAGAAAGCGATCCCCCAATACAACCGGTCCTTCCCGTGCTCGAACCTCCCCGGCCCGCTCGATGCGGGAACCTTTCCGCGGCAGGTGAAGGCGACGGTGAAGGTCGTGTCGTCCGCCTTCACCGCGATGTCCACTAGATCGACCTCCGGGTGTCCGCCGACGTGGCGGCCCTTGTGGTCCAGGATGTCACCGGCGACATCCGGGATGTGCAGCACGCCGCGGCGCGCGTTCCCCCGGCCGGGGCCCTCCGACGAGGTCGACTGCGGGGACGCCGAGGTCGCCAGATCCGGCCGCGGGCCGGGTTCGCACGCTCCGGCAAGCACCACCAGAAAGAGCACCGCGACGCTCGCCGTCGTGCTGCGGCCTCGTTGCACGCGGCGGCGGGACCCGCCGTCTCCGTCCATGATGCGTTTCATAGGCTTCTCAGTAGTTGCTCTTATACCCGAACGCCTTGCCCGACGGCGGCAGGGTGTGCGTTTCCTCCTTGTCCTCAGCCCTCGGCGAGAAGGCCCAGAAGGCCAAACACTTGGCAGCACCTCCCCAGGAGGTATTGGCTCCACACTTCACCAAACTCTTAAGCGCCTCAAGGTACGTCCGCAACCAGTCCAGGCGCTTCTCCTCCTGGAAGCTCTCGGCGCGTATCTCACCAGCGGCGGTCACAATGCCGAGAATGAAAGTGTTCTCTAGCTTGCAACGTTGCGAGGCGGCGAGGAATCTCTTGGTCAAGTCTGCGACCTGAAGCGGATCTCGCGTTACTCCGATCTCATAGAACTGGTTCCCGAACGGGGACTGCGACACCGCGATGAATCTCACGAATCGACGGAGCTGCGGACAGATACGATCGTACTGCTCGCGCACGTAATCCTCGAAAGTCTGCCCGTCCACGGTCAGCGAAAGAACCAGATCGAGTGCCTCCTGCTCGTTGGCGATCGGTGGCGGAGAGTAGCCCGAGCCCCCGAAAGCCAGCACAAGGACGACCGCAGCTACCACCGCGACGAGGACACCAGCGGTAAGGAGTCGCCGCTGGCGCCACCAGGACCCTCGCTGTCCCTCAGAAGTCTGTGCACTTAGTAAAGTCATCATCTCGGAATCGCTTGATCGCCTGGAAGGCGAACAGAGCCTCGCGGCCCAAAGCAGCGCGAACTGGATGCTCGCTCCCGTCTGAACTCACCAGGGTATATCGTGCAGAGCGAGGCAACCTTTCGCAGCCGCCGCGGGATCATTCACATTGAACACGAAGGTGAGCCGGAACTGCTGCTCACCCGGGTAAGCGGGAAGCTCGAACGGGGTTGTACCGGTGATCGTGTCGAGCGTGTCCTGCACACTCTCCCCTGCGTATTGCACAGCACCGATACAGTAACTCGAGTGGCAATAGCCGAGGAATTCCACTTCAAGTCCTTCATCGATCCCAGGGCGCACCTCATGGACCTCTATAGGTGCTCCCTCGTTGGCCACTTCCAGCCCAATGGCCACGACATCGTCAGGGCCATTCCATGGGGACATGTGCCGATCAATCGAGTAGATCGAAGCTCCTCCGGCACCCGCAGGCGGCGATCCGCTGCTCACTGTGGGCGCCACGCTGTTGCTGCACGCCACCATGAGCGCAAGGAGTGTGTTGAGCGAGGCCAGTCGCTTGGGCATCCGTCGTACTGAAGCGGTGTGGCCCCTGCCTGTAACGAAGTGTGCTTGGGTTGATGCGATACATGTGCGCGATGGGCCGAAATTCAAAGGAGTTTCAGCCCGAAAAGATCGAGGGGAGAATCCACATCCCGTAGGTTGAGCCGCCCAAAGACTGTCGTGTGCGGCGTCATCAAGACCGGCCGCGGCGCCGCACCATGCATCGTGCCCACCTTCCTGACGCTAGACCGGACACTCAGCGGGATTTCGGGTCGATTTCCTTACCTGTCCTGAAGTTCACACCGCTCAACACACGGCCGTTCGCATCCACTGCCGTCCAGGAGAGGACTTCTTCCCCAAGCTCCGAGAAGACTAATCCGACTCCCTCATTCGCCGGACCGGTTGAAACGTTGTCGCTGTTCCAGTATCGGGTGCCGGGCGGCTGCAAGCGGTTCCCGCGAGCGCAAGAAGGACCGACAGGCTCACGAATCGCATGATGTCCCGCTGGCCAATCGGCGAGGGCCTGATCGAAGTCGTCTCCTACTCGTCGGCGCAGGTCTCAGACCAATGCACTGCAACAATGTGTGTCCCCGGACCTTGAAGAAGTTCCGACTCTTTCCCTTGAAGAGTTACGCGCAAGCTCCGGATTCCTGCACGGCACTCGCGTTCCAGGGACGCCACGGCAGCCTGGCTGACCAGCTTCAGTTCGAAGGTCAGGAACCGCCTTTCGTCCACATCCAGCACCAGCGGGAAATCAAGCGACGTACCTTTCTCAGCTCGTGCCGCAACCTCAGGAGTCCAGACCCTTCCCCCCACGCAGCCCATCGCGCAGTCGCTGTGACCGATGAAGCGCGCCTCCACAAGCGAATCAACCTCGCCCGGCTCGAGCGCCTCGATGGTCAGGGGCTCAGAGTTCACGTTCGTTATCTCGGCGGACACGATTACCCGCAACTCCTTACCTTCCGTGTCGGCTTGGGCGTAGACAGCAGTAACAGCAACGCGGTCAAGTGACGGGCCATCGCCTGATGGAAGGACGCCTATCTGTCCGCCCTTCGGCTCGCAAGCCAAGAGCAGGCAGAGGAGCATCGCCAATGATGCGACCCGCATTATCACGAATTGTTCTTCCAGCAGTAGTCTGAGCCCTGGGAACTGTCTGGGAACCACCCATCGGCGAACTTACAAGAGAGGTTCTCTTCCTTCCAGCCGGTACCCATGTCATAGAGATAGAAGAGCCCCTTGTCCGTTCCGAAGCCGGTTCTCGGTTGATCAGTGAACTCGAGCTTTCTGTAAGTATACGTATTGGTGGCCTTGGTGGTGTCCTCCACCTCCATCCCAGCGCTGAACGTCGCGCTCCCATAGGACTCCGGGAAGTTGACGGAGACCTGGGCACCATTGAACCACACATGCGAGTCGAGCAACGATCGTTCACGGATGTTGCCGGGATCGTAGTCGACCCAACTCCCGAAGTTGCCAGCCTCGATGAGGCTCGGCCTCTTCTTGTAGTTGTACATCACGGACGATTGACCCCACAGGGCACCGCCGTCGCGGGACTTGACCACAACCTCCTCGTCCGACACATAGGAAC
>DASWJS010000028.1:0-29251 GCA_036397035.1 Actinomycetota bacterium
GAGGCGGGCCAGGTGATCGGGACGCTCAGCAGACTCCAGGCGGAGTGGCTGGAGTCAAGGGTCACGTAGCCGAACTCGGAGTCGTTGTCGTCCATCAGGTCGATGTACCAGCCGCCGGTGCCCACGGCGCCGGTCACGCGGCCGACGACCTCGAAGCTCGCGCTGGGCTGGGGGTTGAACGTGCTCGTTCCTCCGGGCAGGACCCCGCGCTTGATCGGGAAAGTCCGGGTCGGGCTCGTGACGCCGGTGATCGTCTCGGACAGCAAGGGCCAGTCCTGGGTGATCGTGACCGGGGCCTGGGCGGCGCGGGCAGAGCCGGCCGCGAGCATCACGAGCATCGCCGCGAGGAGTCCTGCGACTACGTAGGCAGTTCCGCGCTTGGATGCGCGTGCGGTCGTGAGGGTGCCCACCGGAAGGTCCCTTTCTTCGTCGTTCGGTGTCGGCCGTGGTGCAAAGGTGCTGCTCAGCCGCCCTTAGCAAGCCGGTCCCTGGGGGGGCGGCTCGCCGGAGGGGGCATCCTTACTTCGTATCTGTCTATAAGTACGCACGAGCGCCGAGAAGGTCTCGCGATTCGGCGCACCTTGTGCGATCTTTCCGCCTGCGAGATTCTCCCTTTGCCGGTTCGTACCGGTTTCAGTCGACCGAGGCCTGCGAACCCGGGCCCCGGGTCGTCCCCCCGTCGGCCGGGTCGCCCGGGCGGGGCGAGTGTGTAGAATGCGGCCCATCCCAACCGGCTCACCGGCTGAAGCACGGCGATCCGGAGGGGCGCAGGTCGACAAGGGGAGGTTTTCATGGCGGTTCAGGCCTACATCCTGATTCAGACCGAGGTCGGCAAGGCTGCGGACGTCGCGAAGGCTGCGGCGGACATTCCGGGCGTCGCCTCGGCCGAGGATGTGACGGGTCCGTATGACGTCATCGTGCGCGCGGAGGCGAACAACGTCGACGATCTCGGCAAGCTGGTCGTGGCGCGCATCCAGGCGGTCGAAGGCATCACGCGCACGCTGACCTGCCCGGTCGTGCACCTGTAAGCAGGCGCCCTCAGGTAAGCAGCTCGACCGTGAAGCCGCGCGCTTCGAGCGCGCGCACGGTCTCGGCGCGGTGCTCGGGGTCGCGCGTCTCGACGGTGAGCAGCACCTCGACGCGGTCGACGCCCAGTGCCAGCCCGACGCGGTGGTGCTCGACCTCCAGCACGTTCAGGCCCATCTCCGCCACGGCGCCGGTGAGGGCGGCGAGCGCGCCCGGCTGATCGGCCAGGATCACGCGCAGCACGAGGTAGCGTCCCGCCGAGCTGAGGCCGTGCTCGATCAGGCGGATCAGCAGCAGCGGGTCGACGTTGCCGCCGCTGAGCAGACACACGACCGGCCCGCTGCCGGGGATGCGACCCGCGAGCACCGCCGCGAGCCCGACCGCGCCCGCCGGCTCGACCACGGTCTTCGCACGTTCCAGCAGCGTCAGCATCGCCGCGCTCGTCTGATCGTCGTCGACGGTGACCACGTCGGCGACCCGCGCGCGAACGTGCTCCAGGATCAGCGGCGTCGTCGTGCGCACCGCGATCCCGTCGGCGATCGTCTCGACGCGATCCAGGCTTACGACTTCCCCGCGATCGAGCGAGGCGCGCACCGCCGCCGCGCCGCTCGCCTCGACGCCGATCACGCTCGCCTCGGGCAGCTCGGCCGCGATCGCGGTCGCGACGCCCGAGACCAAGCCTCCCCCGCCTACCGGCACGACGACGGTCGCGTTCGCCGGACACCCGGTCGCGATCTCCAGCCCGACCGTGCCCTGCCCCGCCATCACGACCGGGTCGTCGAACGGGTGGACGAAGGTCGCGCCCACCGAGCCGGCATACTCGCGCGCCGCGGCGATGCTCTCGTCGACGACCGCGCCTTCGAGCCGCACGTCGGCCCCGTCCGCGCGCGTCGCCGCGACCTTCGGCAGCGCCGCGCTGGAGGGCATGAAGATCGTCGCCTTGCACCCGGTCAGGCGAGCCGCGCGCGCGACCCCCTGCGCGTGGTTGCCCGCCGACGCCGCCACGACCTCGGTGCCGGGCGCAAGCTGCGCGATCTTGTTGTAGGCGCCGCGAATCTTGTACGAGCCGGTCCGCTGCCGTTCCTCGTGCTTGAGCCAGATCTCGCGGCCCGCCAGCGCGCTGAGCGAATCGGAGACCTCCAGCGCCGTCGGCGTGAGCACCCCGTCGAGCCGCGCCGCGGCCTGCCTGATCTGCTCGACCGACAGCAGCGTCATCGCGCGCGCCGGTGCCGCTCGAGCCCCAGCCGGATCAGGCGGTCGATCAGCTCGGGATAGGGAACGCCCGACGCCTCCCAGAGCTTCGGGTACATCGAGATCGGCGTGAAGCCGGGCATGGTGTTGATCTCGTTGAGATAGAGCCGCGTGCCGTCCCAGAAGAAGTCGACGCGCGCAAGCCCTTCGCAACCGATCGCGCGGAAGGCCGCGACCGCGTGCTCCTGGATCTCCTTGGCGATCGCGTCGGGGACGTCTGCCGGGATGATCAGCTCGCTTCCTTCCTTCACGTACTTCGCCTCGTAGTCGTAGAACTCGTTCACCGGGCGGATCTCGCCGACGACGCTCGCGGCCGGGTCGTCGTTGCCGAGCACGCCGCACTCCAGCTCGCGCCCGGCGATCGCCGGCTCGACGAGGGCGAGCCGGTCGTGCTCGAAGGCCGCGCCGAGGGCGATCAAGACCTCACCGGGCGTCGTGCAGCGCGAGACCCCGACGCTCGAGCCGAGCGAGGAGGGCTTGACGAAGCAGGGAAGCCCCGTCGCGCCGACCGCGGCTTCCACGGCGGCGGTCACGTCGCGACCGAACTCCTCGATGCGAACGTCCGTCCACGGGGTGACGGGGATCCCAGCGGCTTGAAAGACGGGCTTCTGGAGCGCCTTGCTCATCCCGACCGCGCTCGCCGCGACCCCGGCGCCGACGTAGGCGATGCCGAGCGTCTCGAGCATCCCTTGCACCGTGCCGTCCTCGCCGCCCGGACCGTGCAAGACGGGGAACACGACGTCGATCTGCGCGCCGGGCCCGCCCTGCGGGCGCGCGGCGTGTTCGTCGACCGGCACGACCTCACCGCGCGCCCGCAACACGATCGCGTCGCCGTCCTCCTCGCCGACGCCCGCAAGCGCACCCGCCTCCGCCGCCGGCAACGCGTCGGGCGCGCGCGCCGGCAGCAGCCAGCGCCCCTGCTTCGTGATCGCGATCGGCACGACCTCGTAGCGCTCGCGGTCGATGGCCTGGAGCACCGAGCGCGCGCTGACGACGGAGATCTCGTGCTCGGCGGATGGCCCGCCGTAGAGCACCGCGACGCGGAGGCGCTCGCTCATGCCAGCGCGGCCTCGAAGTCCTCGATCAGGTCCTCGGCGTGCTCGATCCCGGCCGAGACTCGGATGAGCCCGTCGGTGACGCCCGCGGCGGCGCGCTCCCGCGCGCTCAGTTGCGTGTGGGTGACCGACGCCGGATGGACGACGAGCGTCTTGGTTCCCCCGAGGCTCGCCGCGGCGCGGGCGATCTCGACGCGTTCGAGGAACCGCTTCCCGGCTTCGAAGCCGCCGGCGGCCTCGAAGCAGAGCATTCCCCCGAAGCGGTCGCCGAGCAGCCGCTTCGCGAGGTCGTGCTGCGGGTGTCCGGGCAGGCCCGGGTAGGCGACGCTCGACACGCGCGGGTGCCGCGACAGCCACTCGGCGAGGGCCAGCGCGTTCGCGCAGACCCGCTCGGTCCGCAGCTCCAGCGTCTGGAGTCCGCGCGCGACCAGGAACGCCTCGAAGGGCGACAGCACCGAACCGGTGTCGATCTGCGTGTGTCGGATCGCCTCGACGCGCGCCGCGGAGCCGGCGACCACCCCGGCGAGCACGTCCGAGTGCCCGCTCAGGTACTTCGTGGCCGCGTCGATCACCAGGTCGGCGCCGTGCTCCAGCGGACGCAGCATCGTCGGCGGCGTGAAGGTCGTGTCCAGCACGAGCAGCGCCGCCCGCGTCTTGGCGATCCAGGACAGCGCGTCGAGATCGGCCACGGGCAGCGTGGGGTTCCCGATCGTCTCGGCGTAGAGGACCTTCGTACGGGGCGTGAACGCCTCCTCGACCGCCCCGTGATCGGTCACGTCGACGAACGCCGCCTCGATCCCGGCTCGCGCGAGCACGCCGGCGAACAGCGAGCGCGTGCCGCCGTAGACCTGGCGCGCGACGACGGCGTGATCGCCCGAGGCGAGGAACGTGGCGAGCGTCGCGTGAATCGCTCCCATGCCGCTGCCGAAGCACGCGGCGGCTTCGGCCGACATGAGGTCAGCGACGGTGCTCGCCAGCGCCTGCACGGTCGGGTTCCGCCAGCGCGAGTACAGGTAGCCCCCGGAGGTCTTCGATTCGGCGACGCGGCCGAACTCCTCGACGTCGTCGAAGGCATACGTCGCCGCGGGGTAGATCGGCGGCGCGAGCGGCTCCTGGCCAACCTGCTCCACGGCCGCGCCGAGCGCGCGCGTGGCGATGTGGCGGCGCTTCTTCACCCGATGCCCTTGAACTCCGGCTCCGCGGCGCGCTCGAGCAGGTCGTCGACCATCTGCTTGACGTTCGCGCCCTCGTACAGGACCCGGCCGACGCGCTCGGCGATCGGCATGTCGACGCCGGCCTTCTCGGCGAGCCGCAGGATCCCCGCGCAGGACTTCACGCCCTCGGCGACCATGTTCATCGAGTCGACGATCTCCCCGAGCGCGCGCCCCTTTCCAAGCTCCTCGCCGACGTGGTGGTTCCGGCTCTGCTTGGACAGGCAGGTCGCGACCAGGTCGCCCACGCCGGCGAGGCCGACGAACGTGAGCGGGCTCGCGCCCAAGCCCACCCCGAGGCGCGTGATCTCCACCAGCCCGCGCGTCACCAGAGCCGCGAGCGCGTTCTCGCCGTACCCGAGGCCGTCGGCGATGCCCGCGGCGATCGCAACCACGTTCTTCGCCGCGCCGCCGATCTCGACCCCGACGACGTCGGTGTTGGTGTAGACACGAAACGTCGGCGCATGGAACAGGTCCTGCAGCGAGGCGGCTCGGCCCTCGTCGCCGCACGCGACAACCGTCGCGCCCGGCTGGCCCTTCGCGACCTCGCGCGCGAGGTTCGGCCCGCTGACGACGGCGACCCGGTCGCCGGGGACCGCGCACGCCTCCGCGGCGACCTCGGACATCCGCAGCAACGTGCCGGCCTCGATGCCCTTGGTCAGGCTGACGAGCGTCGCGTCGTCGCTCAGCAGCGGACGAACCTCCGCGCACTTCTCGCGGAAGCAGTGAGAGGGAACCGCCATGACCACGACCGAGGCGGGCGCGGCCACGTCGGCGAGGTCGGTCGTCGCGCGCAACCCGTCGGGCAGCTCGATGCTCGGCAGGTAGGCGTCGTTGCGGTGAGCGTCGGCGATCTCGTCCGCGCACTCCTTGCGCCGCGCCCAGATCGTGGTCTCGTTGCCGTTGCGCGCGAGCACCGACGCGAACGCCGTTCCCCAGGATCCGGCGCCCACGACCCCGATGCGCGTGGTCACGAAGCGTCTTTCAGCGCGGGGACTGCACCACCGTCGGGGTGCACCTTGTGCAGCTCGCGAACGAGCCGGTCGATCTCGGCCATGATCCGGTCGGTGACCTCCCGGCGCACCTCCGGCTCGTCCTGACGGCCCTCGAACTCGTCGAACCGCATCGGCTCGCCCACCGCGCCCATGATCAGCCGGTGCCCGGCGTAGCGCCACTCGCGCTTCTTGCCCAGCATCCACTGCGCGCCCCAGATCGCGGCCGGCACCACCGGCGCCCCCGTCTTCAGCGCGAGCCGCGCGGCGCCGGTCTTGCCGCGCATCGGCGTGAGGTCGAGGTTCGTCGTGACCGTGCCCTCCGCGTAGATCACCACCGCCTCACCCCGCGCGATCGCGGCCTCCGCCGCGTCGAGCGGCGCCACGTCGCCCGAGCCGCGCTCGACCGGGATCTGCCGCGCGCCGGTGAGCACGAAGCGAAGGAACCGGTTCTTCCACAGCGACGCCTTGGCCAGGAAGCGCGGGCGCCGGCCGGCCTGGTCGACGAGGTAGGCGGTGCAGAGCGGATCGAAGTTGGAGGTATGGTTCGGGACGACGATCACCGGGCCGCTCCTCGGGATGTTGCGAAGGCCGGTGAACCGGAACCGGTAGAACAACCGAAGGACCACGACGACGGCGATTCGAGTCATGACGTATACCGGCTCCATGCTCTCCCCTCCGCGCGGCGCGGGCCCGTCGGGCGCGCGCGCCATTCTAACCGCCGAGCCTTCCGCCGAAGCGTGAGGCTCTGCATCGTTCCGATGAAGCCGCTCGCGCGCGCGAAGGAGCGGCTCGCGCCGGTGCTCGACGTCGCCGGCCGGCGGCGGCTGTCCCTTGCGATGCTGGAGGACGTGACGCGCGCGGCCACCGTGCTCGACCACGTCTGGGTGCTGCACTCCGACGACGACGCTGCCGAGGCGGCGGTGCGAGCCGGGGGCGAGCCGCGTCGCGACGCCACGCCGGACGAGGGGCTCAACGCGAGCCTCGCCGCCGCGACCGAGGCGGCGCTGCGCGAGGGCGCGACGGGCGTGCTGATCGTGTCGGCCGACTGTCCGGCCGTCACCGAGGCGGACGTTCGCGCGACGGCGCTCGGCGAAGGCGTCGTGCTCGCGCCCGACCGAACCGGCGTCGGCACGAACGCGCTGTGGCGGATGCCCCCCGCGACGATCCCCACACACTTCGGCGGCAAGAGCCGCCAGGCGCACGAGAGCGTGGCACGCGGTCGGGGAGTTCCGTTCGCGATCGTCGCGCGTCCGGCGCTCGCCCTGGACGTCGACGAGCCGCGCGACCTCGACGCGCTCGCGGCGATGGGGGCGGGAGCGGCGACGGCCGCCGTGCTGTCCTCGCTCGGGTATCCTGCGCGGGCCGGGAGGTGAGCACGTGTCACAGGGAACCATCAAGTCCTACGACGAACAGAGCAAGAGCGGCGTCATCCTCGACGACGGCGCGACCGAGATCGCCTTCGACCACGAAAGCTTCCGCACGAGCGGCATCCGCCTGTTCCGCATCGGACAGCGCGTGAAGTTCGACCAGATCGGGGAAGGGTCCACGCTGCGAGTGAGCAACCTGACGATCGTCACGCTGTAGACCGCACGGCAAGAGGGCGGCTCTCGCCGCCCTCTCGTCGTTTCGCGAATGGCGTCGTTCGCGAACGGCTCGCGAACGGCCTAGCGCCGCTTCGCGGCCTTCTTCTTCGCCGGCTTCTTCGCCGTCTTCCGGGCCGCAGCCGCGCGCTTGGCGGGCTTCTTGGCGGTCTTCTTTGCGGGAGACTTCGCCGGAGCCGCGCCGCCCACGGAGAGCGCCTTCGGGGCGGTCGCCTTTACCGGCGGCTTCGCGCCGCCGCGACCCGCAACGAACTCCTTGAAGGGCTTCGCAGGCAGGAAGCGCGGAAGCTTCGACGCGGGCTTGGCGGCCACCTTCACCATCTCGCCGGTGAACGGGTTGCGAGCCAGCCCCGCCTTGCGAGCCTTGGTGGCCCGCTGCTTGAACTTGCCGAACCCGGTGATGCTGACGTCCACGCCCTTCTTGACGCTGTCCTGGATCACCGCGAGGGCGTTCTCCCAGACGTGCTCGACGTCACGACGATGAGCGCCAGTGCGCTCGGCAACCGCGTTCAGGAAATTCGAGCGGTTGAGCGTTTGCTTTGCCACCGATCCCTCCCGTTTCCCTCGACTATCGCGCGAACACTAGAGGAACGGTCGGGACTAGTCAAAGCCCCCCGGAAGGCCTAAAGGCGGACGCGACGCGCGCCGATAGAAGCCGCAGGAGAACCGATGCGACCTGGGGCCGGCGCATCGGTGAAGAGGCTGCGGAGACCTCGCCACGGGTAGGGAGGTTTCAATGGCGTACATCCTCGTCGTCGACGACGAGCAGACCGTACGCGAACTCATCTCCGCCACACTCGACGTCGATGGTCACGAGATCGCGTGCGCGCGTGACGGCAGCGAGGCCGTCGACGTCGTCCTGGAGCGGCTGCCGGACTTGATCGTCCTGGACATAGCCATGCCGCGGATGGACGGCTGGCAGTTCCTCGACGCACTCCACTCTCGCGGGCTTCGGCATCGCACCCGCGTCGTGCTGCTCTCGGGCCGGTTCGACCCGTCCGACGTGCCGCCGGAAGAGCACGGCGCCACCTCGCACTTCGTTCGCAAGCCCTTCGAGCCCGAGGAGCTCCGCAGGCTCGTCCGGGACGCCCTCGCGGAAGAGCCCGACACGCTCGCGGTTCGCAACGATCGCCGCGAGGAGCTGGTCGAGCTGCTCGAGATGGTGGACAAGACGCTGGGCTGAGTCCGGCCGGAGTGCGGCTGGGGACGGCGGGACGAGCCATACCTCCGCCCCGTTTCCGGGCTTCGGCCCTGCGGGATGGTTCGAACCAAACTCCTCAGCCGCCTCTGCCGGTCCTCTCCGAGCGGAGGTCGATGACCTCGTCGCTCCCGACGCGCTCGACCAGCGTGCGGGCCATCAACGCCGTCTCGAGCTGGAAGCGCCCGGGGCTGTGGCGGACGGAAAGCCCGGTCAGCTCCTCGATGCGAACGAGCCTGTTTTCGAGCGTGTGCCGGTGCACGCGCAACGCGCGAGCGGCCGCCGACATGCTCGGCTGGTTGTAGAAGGTGGCGAGCGTGCCCACGAGGTCGCGGTTCCGCCGGTCGGCGGTCAGCGGATCGAGGACGCGGCCGAGCGCACGGCAGGACTGCATGTCCGACAGCAGCGCGGCCGCCACGGCGACGTCCTCCCACAAGACGGTTCGGGGCGTCGCGGACATCACCCGGCCGACCTGAAGCGCCCGCCACGCGAGGTCGGTGGTCGCGGGATCGACGCGGGTCGTCTCGCGGCCCAGAGCGATCCCGATCCAGCACGGCGAGCCGGTCGATTCCTCGGCCGCTCGTCGAAGTCCCTCGCCAAAGCGCCGGGCGGGCTTCCGGTCGCTCCAGGTCCCGACGCCTTCGACGGTCAGGGCGCGAGCTGCGGGCGCGGCCCTTCCGCGCGGGAGTGATTCGAGCATCTGGAAAAGCGTGGCAGGACTGATGGGCCGCTCGCTTCCGCGGCGCCTTCCCTGCGTGGTTCCAACGACGACGAGCGTCGGCCGGCCTTGCACCCAATCCTCCTCGCGGCGATTTCAGGCTTCGCCGGTAGGTACGGATGAGAAGGCGCGAGGTCTCGCAGAACGTTCCGAAGTGCCCGTTTCGAGCGAATCTCCACCCCCCGAACGGCGGCAAACGTGGCAGCTCCAACGGGATTCGAACCCGTGTCTCCACCTTGAGAGGGTGGCATCCTAGGCCTCTAGACGATGGAGCCTCGGTGCTGGGGCGCCTGGATTCGAACCAGGACTACTTGAACCAGAATCAAGCGCGCTGCCGGGTTACGCTACGCCCCATCGAGCGGCCCATCGTAGCGGTGGGCCTACCCCTCGGCAATGTCCTTCGCGCCCGCCGACGCGCGCTCGACCGCGCCGTGAAGGCGCGCGAGCGAGCGCTCGCGGCCAAGGACCTCCATCGACTCGAACAGCGGCGGCGAGACCAGCCGTCCGGTGATCGCCGCGCGGATCGGCTGCAGGGCTTTCTTCCGGCTGATGCCCGAGCCGTCCGCCCAGGTCATCAGAGCGCCCGTCAGCGCCTCGGTGACCCACCGATCGACCGCCTCCGCCACGACCGTCGCGTCGCGAAGCAGCGGCACGGTCTCCGGCGTGAGTTGGCCGAGCGCCTTCTCGTCCGGCTCGACCTCCTGGAACAGGAAGCGGATTTGCTCGGCCGCCTCGTTCAGCCTGCGCATGCGCTCGTGGATGTGCGGGACGATCGCACGGAGCCGCGGGTCGAAGGGCGTCACGTCGATGCCCTCAGCCGCCAGGTACGGTACGAGCCGCTCGCACAGGTCCTCGGCCGCGAGCGCCCGGATGCCGTCGCCGTTCCAGGCTTCGAGCTTGGCATAGTCGAAGGCGCTCGGGTTGCGCGTGACGCCGCTCGGGTCGAACGCCTGGATCAGCTCCTCGACCGAGAACTTCTCGCGCGAGCCGTCCCCCACCGACCAGTTGAGCGTCGCGAGGTAGTTCAGGATGACCTCGGGCAGGAAGCCGTGGTCGCGGAACTCCGCGATCGCGGTGTCCCCGTGCCGCTTGCCGAGCGGCCGCCGATCCGGACCGACGATCAACGGCACGTGCCCGTAGGACGGGGTGCGTTCCGCGCCCATCGCGCGCATGAGCAAGACCTGGTTGGGCGTCGAGGCGAAGATGTCCTCCCCCCGGATCACGTGCGTGATCTCCATCTCCATGTCGTCGTAGCTGACCGCGAGCTGGTAGAGCGCGCTGCCGTCGGCGCGCAGGATCACGAAGTCCTGAAGCTCGGCGTGCGCGAACGTCACCTCTCCGCGCACGAGGTCCTCAACGGTCGTGGAACCTTCGGGAACGCGGAAACGGATCACCGACGAGCGTCCCTCGGCCTCGAACGCCGCGCGCTCGGCCTCGCCGAGGTCCCGGCACCGCCCTTCGTAGCGCGGCGGCCGTTTCGCCGCCCGCGCACGCTCGCGCATCGCTTCCAGCTCTTCGGGCGTGCAGTAGCAGCGGTACGCCTGCCCTTGCTCGACGAGCCGCGCCGCTGCCGCTCGGTACAAGTCCCCGCGCTGGGACTGGAAATAGGGCTCGTGCGGGCCGCCGACCTCGGGCCCTTCGTCCCAGGTCAGGCCCAGCCAGCGAAGGTCTTCGACGACGCTGCGCAACCCCTCCGGGACGACGCGGCTCGCGTCGGTGTCGGCCACGCGCAGCACGAACCGTCCCCCGTGCTTGCGCGCCAGGTACCAGTTGAAGGAGGCGACCAGCGCCGTGCCGACGTGGATCGACCCCGACGGAGACGGCTCGAAGCGCGTGCGCACGGTCATGGAGGCCGCATCCTGCCACAGTGGAATCGAGAACTTCGCCGCAACGCCCCCACGCGCCCTGGCCTTCGCTCAGCGTTCAGGCCACAATCGGTAGCCAGACGCACGTCCCACCTACACGACCACTATGGGCTTTGAGCGCCAATCGGCGTTCAGATCCGATCGCCAGTTGGCGCTCAACGACCCCAGTGACTCAGACGGATTCCTTCCTCCCGAATCGAAAGGGGAGTCGATGGACGGACGACAGCAAGCGAGGCAAGCGAACCATGTCGAACGAGACGCGGCGGAGCTGCTGCGCCACATTCGCGACGAGGCAGTCCTGTCTCAACGAGAGCTTGCTCGTCGGGCGGCGTGCAGCCAGCAGACCATCGCTCGCATCGAAGCGGGCCAGCGGCAACCGAGCCTGGCCCTGTTGCAACGCTTGGCGCGGGCCGCGGGAGGCCGGCTCCGCATCGAGTTCGAGATCGTGGATCCCGCCGTGGAGCAGGCGCGCGAGCAAGCGATCAGGCGACGGCGCGACAAGGCGCTGTGGGACGTCGTGAACGCGGCCCACTCGAGTTGAGAGGCTAGGCGTCGACGACGACGTTGCGGAGGACGCCGATGCCCTCGATCTCGACCTCGACGGTGTCGCCGTGCTCCATCGGACCGACGCCGGCAGGCGTGCCGGTGAGGATCACGTCTCCGGGCAGCAAGGTCATGATCTGCGAGACGTAGCTCACGAGCTGGGCGGGCGGGAACGTCAGCTCCTTGGTATTGGAGTCCTGGCGAAGCTCCCCGTTGAGACGGGCCTGGATGCCGAGCGCGTGCGGGTCGAGGTTCGTCTCGATCCAGGGGCCGAGCGGGCAGAACGTGTCGAAGCCCTTCGCACGCGTCCATTGGCCGTCGCTCATCTGGTAGTCGCGCGCGCTCACGTCGTTCGCGCACGTGTAGCCGAGGATGGCCTCGGCGGCGACCTGCTCGTCGGCGTTGCGGACGAGGCCACGAACGACGACCGCCAGCTCGGCCTCGTGATCCAGACGCGTCACGCCGCGCGGCTTGCGAATCGCCTCCTCCGGCCCGATCACGGCGGTCGACGGCTTCAAGAAGAGCAGCGGCTCTTCCGGCACCTCGCCGCCGAATTCCTGGGCGTGCTCGGCGTAGTTCTTGCCCACCGCGACGATCTTCGACGGCAGCACGGGAGCCAGCAGCGTGCACTCGGCGAGGGCCGCTCGGTTCCCGGTGAAAGACAGCGCGCCGAGCGGCGGGCCGTTCAGCTCGGCGACCTCGTCGCCTTCGATGACCGCGAAAGAGATCGCATCGCCGAGGCGAACGCGCGCGATCCTCACGTCTCTTCCTCGGCGTGCAGCAGCCCGAAGGTCAGCGAGTCGACGAGCGCCTGCCACGAGGCTTCGATGATGTTCGGGGAGACGCCGATGGTGGACCACTCGTGGCGTCCGTCCTGCGACTCGATCAGCACTCGCGTCACGGCGCCGGTCCCGCCCTTCTCCTCCAGGATCCGAACCTTGTAGTCGACCAGCTCGATCGACTCCAGCGCCGGGTAGAACTTGACCAGGGCCTGACGCAGCGCACGGTCCAACGCGTTGACCGGCCCGTTCCCCTCCCCCGTCGCGACGTGGCGCTCGCCGCGCGCCCAGATCTTCACCGTCGCCTCCGAGACGACCGAGCCGTCCTCGCGCTGCTCGACGATGACCCGGAACGACTCCAGACGGAAGAACTCGCGCTCGGTCCCGGTGTGCCGGCGCATCAGCAGCTCGAGCGATGCGTCGGCGGCCTCGAAGTGGTAGCCGACGTGTTCAAGCGCCTTGACGTTGTCCAGGATCGCGGCGGCCAGATCCGGCTGGTCGTCCAAGTCGATGCCCAGCTCCCGGCCCTTCAGGACGATCGTCGAGCGGCCCGACAGCTCGGACACGAGCAGCCGGCCCGCGTTGCCGACCAGGGCCGGGTCGATGTGCTCGTAGGAGCCCTTCATCTTGGCGAGCCCGCTGGTGTGCAGGCCGGCCTTCGTCGCGAAGGCGCTCGCGCCGACGTAGGGCTGGTGCGGGTCGGGCGCGACGTTGCAGATCTCGGCGATCGCCACGTGCGCCGGGGCCAGCAGCTCGAGCTGATCGGCGCTCACGACCGGTGTCCGCGTCTTCAGCGTCAGGCCGGCGATCACCGACAGGAGGTTCGCGTTGCCGCACCGCTCGCCGATGCCGTTCGCCGTGCCCTGCACGTGCGCGGCGCCGTGACGAACGGCGAGCAGCGAGTTGGCCACCGCGCACCCGGTGTCGTCGTGGAAGTGGACGCCGATCGTCGCCTCGTTCTGAGCACGCACGTCCTCGACGACGCCGGCGACGTCCCAGGGCATCGACCCCCCGTTGGTGTCGCAGAGCACGAGGTGAGCGGCGCCCGCCCCGGCGGCGACCGCCAGGACCTTCAGCGCGTAGTCGCGGTTCGATCGGTAGCCGTCGAAGAAGTGCTCGGCGTCGAGGAACACTTCGCGGCCTTCGGCGACCAGGAACGCGATCGTGTCCTCGATCATCCGCAGGTTCTCGTCGAGCGTCGTGCCGAGCGCGCCGGTCACGTGCAGGTCGGCGGCCTTGGCGACGAGCGTCACCGTCGGCGCCTCGCTCGCCAGCAGCTCGCGCACGACCGCGTCGTTCGCGGCCGAGCCGCCCGGACGACGCGTCGAGCCGAAGCACGCCACGCGCGCGTTGCGCAGCCCCAGCTCGCCGACGCGCTGGAAGAACTCGATGTCCTTCGGGTTGGACCCCGGCCAGCCGCCCTCGACGTAGTGCACGCCGAGCCGGTCGAGCCACGCGGCGATCTTCAGCTTGTCGTCGACGGTGAGCGACAGGCCCTCGCGCTGCGCGCCGTCGCGCAGCGTCGTGTCGTAGAGGGTGACCGAAGCGGGCACCGATCCGGACGGCGTCATCGGCTCAGACGTGCTCGAGCCACTCGGAGTACTGCTCGACCTCGCCCTTCACGGCCGCGAAGAAGACCTCCTGGATCTTCTTGGTCAGCGGTCCGGGCTCGCCCACCACGCGATCGTCGATCTCGCGGACCGGCGTGATCTCCGCCGCGGTCCCGCACACGAAGACCTCGTCGGCCGTGTAGAGGTCGGTGCGGTGCAGGTCGCCCTCGCGCACGTCGACGCCGAGGTCCCGCGCGATCGCCATCACCGAGTCGCGCGTGACGCCGATGAGCGCGCCGGCGGACAGCGGCGGCGTGATCAAGCTGCCGTCGCGCACGATGAAGATGTTCTCGCCCGTGGCCTCCGCGACGAGCCCCTGCGGGTTGAGCATGATCGCCTCGTCGTACCCGGCCTTGATCGCCTCCACCTTGGCGAGCTGGGAGTTGATGTACTGGCCGGTCCCCTTTGCGGCGGGCGGGATGATGTTGGGGTCGTGCCGGCGCCACGAGGAGATCTTCATCCGCACGCCGTGCGTCAGCCCCTCCTCGCCGAGGTAAGCGCCCCACGGCCAGACCGCGATGGCGACGTTCACCGGCGCAAGCAACGGGTTCAACCCCATCTCCCCGTAGCCGAGGTAGACGATCGGCCGCACGTAGCAGGACCGCACGTCGTTCGCACGGACCGTCTCCTTGCACGCCTCGACGATCTGGCCGGACGTGTAGGGGATCTCGATGGTGAAGATCTTCGCCGACCGGAAGAGGCGATCGATGTGGTCGGTGAGCCGGAAGATCGCCGCGCCCTTGCGCGTCTCGTACGCGCGGATGCCTTCGAACACGCCGCTTCCGTAGTGCAGCGAGTGCGTCAGGACGTGGATGCGAGCCTCGTCCCAGGGCACCAGCTCGCCGTCCATCCAGATCTTCTCGGTGGTCGGTATGGGCATCGTTGGCTCCCTTTCAGATCGCCGCGGCGACCATGTCGCCGATCTCGTCGGTGGTGGCGCCCATCTCGGGTCCACCGCGTGGGTCGATCTTGCTCGCGACCTGGGTGGCGGCCGCCTCGACCCGGCGAGCCGCGTCGACCTCGCCGAGGTGATCGAGCATCATCGCTACCGACAGGATACAGGCGAGCGGGTTCGCCCAGCCCCGGCCCGCGATGTCGGGCGCGGAGCCGTGCACCGGCTCGAACAGCGAGGGCGAGCGCCGGGGCGGGTTGATGTTGCCGCTCGCCGCGAGCCCCATGCCCCCCGCGATCCCGGCGCCGAGGTCGGTGAGGATGTCGCCGAACATGTTGTCGGTCACCACGACGTCGAAGCGTTCGGGCTGCGTGACCAGGTACAGGCACGCGGCGTCGACGTGCACGTACTCGCGCTCGACGTCGGGGAAGTTCAGCTCGCCCATGTCGGTGAAGGCGCGCATCCACAAGCCGCCCGCGTGCGTCAGCACGTTGGTCTTGTGCACCAGCGTCAGGTGCTTGCGCGGGCGCCGCTCGGCCAGCTCGAAGGCGTACTCCAGCACGCGGTCGACGCCGCTTCGCGTGTTGACCGACTCCTGGGTCGCGACCTCGCGCGCGGTCCCCTCGCCCAGGATCCCGCCCGCGCCGGTGTAGAGGCCCTCGCTGTTCTCGCGCACGACGACCAGGTCGATGTCCTGCGCGGTCTTGCCCGCCAGGGGCGTCTCCACGCCGGGAATGAGCTTCACCGGCCGCAGGTTCACGTACAGGTCCAGCTCGAAGCGCAGGCGCAGGAGCAGCTCCCGCTCCAGGATGCCCGGCGGCACGCGCGCCGGGTCGCCGACCGCGCCCAGCAGCACGACGTCCAGCGTGCGGATTTCGTCCATTGTCTCGTCGGGCAGGACCACGCCGTCGCGCAGGTAGCGCTCCGCGCCGAGGTCCAGGTCGACACGCTCGAACGCAACCCCCGTCGCCCCGATCGCCTTCATCCCCTGCGCGACGACCTCCGGGCCGATGCCGTCGCCCGCGATGATCCCGACGCGGTAGCTCACGGCGTCATCGCGATCTCGTCGAAGATGCGCGCGGCGAGCGCGGGGTCGCCCTCGACCCGCGCGCGATCGCCCGCGCGCTCGCGCGTCCAGCGCCCGCCCACGAGGCACAGGAACGTCTCGAAGTCGCACGCGATCGTCACGGCGGGATCCGCCGGGCGCGGCACGACCTCGCCCCGGCCGTCGGAGACGCGCACGGCGAAGGACTCGCCGGGCTCGCCGACGTCGAACGCGACCACGGTGCCGTCCGGCGGTGCGACCTCCTTGCCGATCACACGCGGCATGCCCGTGAACCCGAAGCGCTCGAACACCAAGCGCGCGATTCCCCCGCGCAGGTGACCCGGCCTGCCGGTGGCTCGCCGGATGTCCTGTTCGTGGAAGTAGAAGTCCGACAGGCGGATGGGCATGATCCGGCCCTGCGGAACCTCGCCGACCGGAAGCATGATCGGGTCGTCCCACTGCTCCTCGGTGAGCGAGTGAATCGACCGAAGGCGCTCGCGCGTGACCCCGACGAACTCGTCGAGCACCTCCTTGCCGCTGCGCCCGCGCCGATGCTCCACTCCCTTTTCGTTCGCGATCTGGAACGCATCGGTCGCGTGCGCGCGGTGGGAGACGTCGAGGTCGTCGGGGCTCGCCTGCCCGATCGCCGTCGCTTCGAAGTGGACCAGGTGGGAAAGGTTGTCCTTCACCGACCAGCCGGGCAGGTCGGTCGGGAGGTCCCAGTCCTCGTCGGAAAGCTGGGAGCACACCTCCTCGATCGACGAGACGGCCTGCTCGTACAGCGTTGCGAAGTCGACGTCCACGGATTTCCCTCCTGTGATCGGAACCCGCAGTCTATCGGTCGGAACGGATGGAATCGGCCGCCAATCGTCCCCGGCGCCACCGGCGCACGAGCGGGACCGACCCTCGGCCCGGCACGGAACGGCGTGATGTGAAACCGTACAGTCGTGTAGTATCGCGTACATGTCGAGCAACGGCCTCGTCGGCCACCGGGTGCGCTCCCTGCGCGAGGCGCGCGGGCTTTCTCTGCGGGACCTCGCCCGCCGTAGCGGCGTGAGCGCGCCGATGCTCTCCCAAGTCGAGCGAGGCGACACCTCGCCGACGCTCAGCGTCGCCACGAAGATCGCCACGGGGCTCGGCTTGTCGCTCTCGCAGCTCGTGCGCCTGGACGAGGCGCCCTCGGTCGCGGTCGTGCGGCGCGCGAAGCGGCGCAAGACCGGCCGCGGCGCGCACCGCTACGAGGAGCTGACCCCGGGCGTCCCGGGCGAGCGCGCGCTCGTCACGCTCCACACGCTGCGGGCCGGCGCCCGCACGGGCGGCCCACCCCTGCACGCGCCGGGGAGCCGGGAGACGGCGCTCGCCCAGGCGGGGCCGCTCGTCGTGGTGATCGACGGCGAGCGCCACAAGCTTTCCGAAGGGGACGCCGTCACCTTCGACGCCGACCTGCCGCACTACTTCGAGAACCCCGGCGGCCACGACGCGATCTTCCTCGCGATCGTCACGGCCGGGCTGAGAAACCCGTAGGAAGGGAACCCGGAGGGGAGACCGATGCCGAAGACCCTGTTCGACAAGATCTGGGAAGCGCACCTCGTCCGCGAGGACCTGCTCTACGTCGATCTGCACCTGGTACACGAGGTCACGTCCGCGCAGGCGTTCGAGGGCCTGCGCATAGCGGGACGGAACGTCCGTCGGCCCGGCCGAACCGTCGCCACCGCCGACCACAACGTCCCGACCGACGGCACGACGACCTCGGCCTCCATCGCCGACGCCCTGTCCCGTCTTCAGGTCGAGACGCTCGAACGCAACTGCGCCGAGTTCGGCATCCCCGTCTACTCGATGGGCTCGGCGCGCCAGGGCATCGTCCACGTGATCGGTCCGGAGCTGGGGCTCACCCAGCCCGGGCTCACGATCGTGTGCGGCGACTCGCACACCGCGACCCACGGCGCCTTCGGCGCGCTCGCGTTCGGGATCGGCACCTCGGAGGTCGAGCACGTGCTCGCCACGCAGTGCCTCGTCCAGAAGCGGCCGCGGTCGATGCGCATCTCCTACACGGGCGCGCTCGGGCACGGCGTCACCGCGAAGGACCTGATCCTGGCCACGATCGGCCGGCTGGGGACGGCCGGCGCGCAAGGCTACGTCGTGGAGTTCGCCGGTCCCCCGATCGAATCGATGACGATGGAGCAGCGCATGACCGTGTGCAACATGACGATCGAGGGAGGCGGCCGCGCGGGGATGATCGCGCCCGACGACACGACCTTCGACTACCTCAAGGGCCGCCCGGCCGCCCCGGCCGGTCCCGACTGGGACGAGGCGCTCGAGCGATGGCGCGCCCTGCCGACCGAGCCCGGGGCAGCCTTCGACCGCGAGGAGACGATCGACGCGAGCGCCATCGCGCCCATGGTGACCTGGGGCACGACGCCCGGCATGGTGACGGAGGTGACCGCGCGCGTACCCCGCCCCGCCGAGACGCGCGATCCCGAAGCGGCCGCGCGCGCGCTCGCCTACATGGGCCTTGCGGCCGGGACGCCCATGACCGAGATCGCGATCGATCGCGTGTTCATCGGCTCCTGCACGAACAGCCGGATCGAGGACCTGCGCGCGGCCGCCGGGATGATCCGCGGGCGGCGCGTCGCGCCGAGCGTGCGGGCGATGGTGGTCCCCGGCTCGCAGGGCGTGAAGGAAGCGGCCGAGGCCCAGGGGCTCGACCACGTCTTCACCGAGGCCGGCTTCGAGTGGCGCAGCGCGGGGTGCTCGATGTGCCTGGGCATGAACCCCGACATCCTCGCCCCGGGCGAGCGCTCGGCGTCGACGTCGAACCGCAACTTCGAAGGGCGCCAGGGCGCGGGGGGCCGCACGCACTTGGTCTCGCCCGAGATGGCGGCGGCGGCGGCGATCGAGGGTAGGTTCGTGGACATCAGGGAGTGGCGATGAAACCGGTACGCACGATCAGCGGGGCCGTCTCGGTGCTCGACCGCGCCGACGTGGACACCGACCAGATCATCCCGAAGCAGTTCCTCAAGCGCATCGAACGCACGGGCTACGGCGAGTTCCTGTTCTACGACTGGGTGCGCTCCGGCGAGATCGCCCTGGAACCGAATCCGATCCTGGTTGCCGGGCGCAACTTCGGCAGCGGCTCCTCGCGCGAGCACGCGGTGTGGGCAATCCAGCAGTTCGGCTTCGACGCGGTCGTCGCGCCGAGCTTCAGCGACATCTTCTACGCCAACTGCACGAAGAACGGCCTGCTGCCGGTGCGGCTCGACGAGGAGGCCGTGCGGGCGCTGATGACCGCCGGCGAGGCGACGATCGACCTGGCCTCTCAAACGGTCGCATTCGGCGGCCGCTCGGTCTCCTTCGAGATCGACCCGGACGTCAAGCACCGGCTGCTCGGCGGCCTGGACGACGTGTCGATGACGCTCGAGCACGAAGCGGCGATCACCGCCTACGAGCGCGAGCGCGCCGTGCGCGCGGTTGCCACCACCGACCTCTAGCGCGATGCGCGCGCACCGGCGGACGCTCGGGACGCTGGGAGTCGCGCTCCTCGTCGTCGTCGGGCTGCAGAGCTTTCGCGTCCTGACGCCTTCGATCGCCTGGTACCTGCGCGACACGAAGCTGGTCCCCTCCACCGGGCTCATCCCCTACGCGCTCGGGCCCTTCCTGCTCGCGCTCGCGCTCCCGGCGATCGCGCGCGCGGCGGGATCGCGCCGCGTGTTCGTCGCCGCCGCCGCGACGCTCGCCGCCGCCCGAGCGGCCGAGCAGCTCGTGCGCGACCCGGCGGTGGACTTGTGGGTCTCCATGGCGGCCGTCGTCGCGTTCCTGTGGCTGCTGCCCCTGACGGCGCTGCGGGACGCCCGCTCCTTCGGCATCGGCCTCACGCTCGGCCTGGCGATCGACACCGCGGTGCGCGGGCTCGGCAACACGCTCGACCTGTCCTGGATGACGAGCCCGTGGGCGAGCGTCCTCGCCGTGGCCCTCGCACTCGCAACCGGCGCCGTGCTCCTGGCCTCCCGCGAGCACGGCGAGCCGGCGAAGGCGAGCCCCGCGTGGCTCGGCATCGGCGCGATCCTGTTCGCCCAGATGCTCGTCCTGCAGAACACCGGATGGGTCTCGGCGGTGAGCGGCGCGACCGAGGACCAGGCGCTGCTCGTCGTGGCGGTCGGGAACGTCTGCGCCGTGCTCGCCGCGGCCTCCATGCCGGCCGTGACCCGGTACGCGCGGGCCGCGCCGGTCGTGGGGGGCCTCCTGCTGGCGATCGCGCTGCTGGCGGCGACCGCCGGGTCGAGCGCGGCGTGGCTCCTCGTCATCGGCGGCCTCGCCGGCGGCGGGGCGCTGATCGAAGCGCTCTTCGCGACCGAAGGCGAGCCGCGGCTCGCGCGCGCGGCGACCTGGATGGGGCTCGGCATGCTGTCCTTCGTCGTGCTCGCGCTGATCTACTACCTGACCCTTGACGTCGCGCTGCCGCTCAGCCAGGACGCCACGCGCCTGACCGCCGCCGGGATCGTCGTCGCGACCTCGATCGCGCTCCTTCGTCGCGCGGCGAAGCACCCCGCTCGCCCCGTCGGCACGCTCGCGCCGCTGATTGCCGCGGCGCTGGTCCTCGTGCCGGTCCTGGCGATGGCCGGCGAGGACGAGCCGGCGCAGGCGCCCCCGACCGGGCTCGTGCGCGTCATGACCTACAACGTCCACTCGGCCTACGACACCGCCGGCGTGCAGGACCCGGAGGGGATCGCCCGCGCGATCGAGGCGGCGGCCCCGGACGTCGTCGGCTTGCAGGAGGTCAGTCGCGGCTGGCTGATCGACGGCTCGACGGACCTGCTCACGTGGCTGAGCGACCGGCTCGGGATGCCCTACACCGCGTTCCTGGGCACGGCCGACCCCGTGTGGGGCAACGCGATCGTCAGCCGCTACCCGATCCTGACGGCGAGCACCGGCTTCCTGCCCGCGGAGGGCACGTTGCTTCGCCGCGGCTACCTGAGCGTCGTCGTCGACCCGCTGGGCGCGCAGCCGATCCGCGTCATCGACACGCACCTGCACCACCTGGCCGACGACCTCACGCGGGTGCACCTGCTGCAGGTCGCCGCGCTGCTGGACGGCTGGGGCGAGAGCGGGCGCACCGTGCTCGTCGGCGACTTCAACGCCGAACCCGGGACGCCCGAGATCGCGGCGATCCTGCGTGCCGGCTTCGCCGACGCCTGGGCCAGGGGCAGGGGCGCGGGCCTAACCGCGAACGCGGCGAAGCCCGACGTGCGCATCGACTACGTCTTCCATACGCCCGATCTCCGCGCGCTCGAAGCCAGGGTGATCGAAAGCACCGCGTCGGATCACTTCGGCGTGGTGGCGACGCTGAACGTCGCCTGAGCGCCGCGGGACCGCCCGGGCTCGCGCGCGCTTGTCCGCCGCGCGCACGCGCGCGCCGAACAGCATCAGCCCGAGCGCGATGACGAGCCGCCCGAGCCGAAACCCGCCCGGCTCGGGCGAGCGCTCCGCGGGCGCAGGCGTCGTCGCGGGGACCTCGGGCGCGAACGGCTCGGCGTCGACGACGACCGTCGCGGGAGCCGCCGGCGGCTCCTCGTCGGCGGACGGCGCCGCGCGCGGCGCCGGGGCGAGCACGAACGCGAGGTCGATCAGTCGCTTCGCCGTGCCGAACGGGTCGGCGGAGTCCAGCACCACGGCGAGCCGCGTCGCGCCGTCGCGTGTCGCAGCGGCCACGATGGTGTTGCCCGACTCGGTCGTGAAGCCGGTCTTGACCCCGACCGCGCTCGGGTCGAGGCGGAGGTAGTCGTTGATGTTGGCGAACGTGGCGCGCGTCCCGTCGGTCCAGGGCGTCTGGTAGGTGCTCTGCCGGATGATGCGGCTCAGCCACGGGTCGGCCAGCACCGCCGCCCCGATCAGCGCCAGGTCGCGCGCCGTCGACAGTTGCCTCGGGTGGTGCAAGCCGCTCGCGTTGCGAACGGTGGTCTCGCGCGCGCCGAGCCGGTGCGCGAGCTTCTGCGCGCGGCGCGCGAATGCTCGCTCGGTCCCGGCGACGTGCTCGGCCACCGCGGCCGCCGCGCCGTTCGAGGACGACATGAGCATCCCGTGCATGACGTCCTCGCCGCTGAAGGTGGCATGGGCGCGCCAGCCGATGCGGTCGTAGGGCGTCGTCGCCGCCGGGCGCGAGAACCGGATCGGCGTCTCGGGACCGATTTCGCGCACCGCCACCAGCGCGGTGAGCATCTTGATCAAGCTCGCCGGCGGGAGCCGGCGGGTCGCCCGCCGGCCCCACAGCTCCCGGTCGTGGTCGACGTCGTAGATCAGGGCGGCGCGGGGCGGCGCCGAACCGAGCGCCTCCCGCACCTGCGCGGAGGTCGGCCCGCGAACCGGTCCTGCCGCCACCGGCAGCGCGACGAGGCCGGACAGGAAGCCGGCCACGGCCACGGCGACGCACGTCGGGCGCACGCGAAAAACACTACGGGCACCTTCCGCACGTTCCGGGCATCCTGGTCGGTCCGGCTGGTCGGTCCGGCTGGTCGGCCCGGCTCAGGCCCTCACGGCGTGGGCTCGGCGGGACGGCGAGCGCCGGCGTGGCGGGCGCTCCGGTTGAGCGCGTTGAGGAAGGCGCGCGCGCTCGCCTCGACGATGTCGGTGGCCAAGCCCCGCCCCGCGTAGCGTTCCTCGCCGATCTGGAGCATCACGCTCACGTCGCCGAGCGCCTCGGCCCCTTCGGTCACCGCCGCGATGTGGAAGCTCGCGAGGCTCGCCTCGATGCCGGTCGCGCGCAGGATCGCGCCGTAGACCGCGTCCACCATCCCGTCGCCCATCGCCGACTCGGTGACCGTCTCGCCGTCGCGCGCGATCTTCACCGTCGCGGTCGGCGCCAGCTCGGTCCCGCCCGCCACCTGGAGCGACTCCAGCCGGTAGACCTCCTCGACGCTCTTGATCTCGTCGGCGACGATCGCCTCCAGGTCCTTGTCGGTGATCTGGATCTTGCGGTCGACCAGCTCCTTGAAGCGCGTGAAGGCGCGGTTCAGCTCGTCGGCGCCGAGCTGGAAGCCCATCTCCTCCAGCGTCTTGGCGAAGGCGTGACGCCCCGAGTGCTTGCCGAGCACGATCGTGCCGCCCTCGACCCCGATGTCCTCGGCCTCGATGATCTCGTAGGTGAGCCGGTCCTGGAGCACGCCGTGCTGGTGGATCCCCGACTCGTGCCGGAACGCGTTCTCCCCCACGATCGCCTTGTTGCGCTGCACCTGGTAGCCGGTCAGCATCGTCACGAGCCGCGACGTCCGCGCGATCTCGCGCGTGTTCACGCCGGTCTCGACGTTCAGCAGGTCGCGCCGGGTCGCGATCGCCATCACGACTTCCTCCAGCGAGCAGTTCCCCGCCCGCTCCCCGATCCCGTTGACCGCGACCTCCACCTGGCGAGCGCCGCGCCGCACCGCCTCCAGCGAGTTCGACACCGCGAGCCCGAGGTCGTTGTGGCAGTGCACGCTCAGGGTCACCCCGGCGAGCGCCGGCACGCGCTCGTAGCACTCGGCCAGCAGATCGCCGAAGTCGAACGGGATCGCGTAGCCGACCGTGTCGGGCACGTTGATCGTCGTCGCCCCGGCGGCGATCGTCGCCTCGATGATCCGGCACAGGAAGTCGGCGTCGGTCCGGGTCGCGTCCTGCGGCGAGAACTCGACGTCCTCGGTGTAGGACTTCGCGCGCTCCACGCCCGCGACGGCCTGGGCGACGATCTCGTCCTCGGTCGCGTGCAGCATGTACTTGCGGTGGATGTCGCTCGTCGACAGGAACACGTGGATGCGGTTGCTCGGCGCGTGCCGAACCGCCTCCCAGGCGCGGTCGATGTCGGCGTCCACGCACCGGGCGAGCGCGGCGACCGTCGGGCCTTTCACCTGCTCGGCGATGGCCGACACCGCTTCGAAGTCCCCGACCGAGGTGATCGGGAAGCCCGCCTCGATGATGTCCACGTTCAGGCGGGCGAGCTGCTCGGCGACCTCGAGCTTCTCTTTGACGTTCAGGTTGATGCCCGGCGACTGCTCGCCGTCCCGCAACGTCGTGTCGAAGATCCGTACCCGGTCCATCGCGTTTCCCCTTCCCTCGGTTCCCCCAACGAAAAACCCTCCGCGGATGCGAAGGGTCGGCGCGCGCAGTCCTGGTGCGCGCGCGCTAGGTAAGAAGCAGGTTCCTCATCGGGCGCAATACTCGCAGGCAAGCCGCGCGCGGTCAACCCCGAATCGCTCCCTCATCAAGGAAGCAGTTCGGCGATCGGGATGAATACCTCCGTTCGCAGCTCGTCCGGTGGAGTACTGCCCGGGGCGTCGACGTAGGACTCGAACGGCGGGCCGTTGTCCGCATGGCCGTTCTCCGCGATCCATTTGTAGAGCGCGTCGTAGGTGCCCCGAAGGTTGTCGTACGAGCCGCGATGCACCACGACCGCGTACCGGCCCCCCGCGATCTCTCCCGGCTCGACGTCGCCGGAGGCCGGGAGATGTTCGTTCACCGGAATCCCGATCTCGACGTCGATTCCTTCGGGCGAATACAAGTGGTACAGACCGAAGGCCGGCTTCCGTCACCGGCCTTGGAAGACCGGTGCCCGTTTCTCGATCAGCGCGGAGATCCCCTCGGCGACGTCCGCGCTCGCCAAGACCCGGCTGTTGCGCTCCAGCAGCACCGCGCGCGCGGCGTCGCGAGACGCGCGCTCGGCCGCCCGAGCGGACGCGATCGCCGCCTGGACTGCCAGCGGTGCGTTCGCCGCGATCACATTGGCGATCTCCACCGCCCGCTCCAAATGCGTCCCCTTCGGAACGGTCTCGCTGATCAGACCGAGCCGCAGCGCCGCGTCGGCATCGAACCGCTCGGCCGAGACCAAATAGCGATACCCCGCGGAGCCCAGCCGCGCCGGCAGCCGGAAGGTCGCCCCACCCAACGGGAACACGCCGCGCGCCACCTCGAGCTGCGCGAACTTCGTCCCCTCGGCCGCGATCGCCACCTGCGAGGCGAGCATCAGCTCGATCCCGAGCGTGTTGCACGTGCCGTGCGCCGCCACGACGACCGGCTTCGGGCACGGCTCGGCGAACAAGTCCCACGGGTCGTACCCGTCCTCCGGGTAGACCATGCTGAGGTCGCCCGCCGCCACCGCGGGCGCGACCGAGGCCAAATCCAGCCCGGCGGTGAATCCCCCGCCGTGGCCATAGATCACCCCGACGCGCAAGTCCGGATCGTCGCCGAGCGTCCGGTAGGCGCGCGACACCGTCTGGATGACCTCCAGGTCCCACAAGTTGTACGCGTCGGGCCGGTTCACCCCGATCAACAGGACAGGCCCTTCGCGCTCGACCGTCACGACGCTCATCGAAGTCCCCCTCCGGCGAGCGCGTCTCAGTCACGCCCCCGATTCTGCGTGCGAATCACCAGCTTCAATCCGGACCACGTCTCATCGACCGCGCACACTTTCACATCGACGAGCCCGAGAGCCCGTTCAGGCGCTGATCGAGGCGACCTGGTCCAGGAAGTTCGCTCCGAACTGGCTCAGCGCCGCGCGCGCCTCCGGGCTCACGTCGCCGCTCACATCCACTCGCTCGACCTCGACAAGACCCATGTACCGCTCGAGGTACCCGGCCGCCTGCGCGGCACCGAAGTGCTCAAGGAACGCGGCGCTGTCGGCGTACACGTCGACGTTCCGGAACGCACCCTCCGGCGACACCAGCCAGTCGTATCGAAGCGTGCCCTCCTCGTCCGAGGCAACCTTGCACATCTCCGCGCCCAACTCCCGGTAGCCGTCGGGGTCCTTCAACTTCCCCGTAAGTACGACCTCGATGCTCATGTCCACTCCTTCCGTTTCGGCTGCGCCGTCGTCAACACTCGCACAGCGCGCGACGCCGCGTCCAGAGCGGTACTCGGGCCGAGCGCCGGACGCTCAAAGACCGGCAACTGCGCGCAGGCGGACACTCAGTCAGCCCTGCACGATCGACGCGATCCAGATCGCCAGCACGAGCACGCCGACGACCACACCCGGGAAGACCACCGCCTTGATCCAGTCGGCGCGCGTCTGACGCCACGGGTGCCGAAGCCGCCGCCCCGGCGGACGCCGCATCGCCGGATGCCCGTCCAGCTCCCACGCGTACGGGTGATACGGCTTGGAGCCGGACTCAATGAACTCCCGACGCTCCCGCTCGAAATCTCCCTTGCCCACAGGTCACCTCCCAAGCCGCCTCGCAACCGGATAGAGCCTTCGTGTGGCGTAGCGCAACCAAGACTTGCCCGCCGACCGATAACTACCTCCCCGGGCAGTCGCGTCAGGCGCTCAGAGCGTCCCGCACGGCATCCGGATGCGTCTCGGCGACTCGTAGCAAGGCACGGGCAGGGCCCTCCGGATGCCGCCGTCCCTGCTCCCAGTTCTGCAGCGTCGAGACACTCACCCCGATCAGAAGGGCGAACTCGGATTGCGACAGTCCAAGCCGCTGTCTGATCTTGCGGACGTCAGCAGGCTTGAACGTCAGCCGGCGCGAGGCACGTCGTTCTCCTCGCTTGATCTTGCCGGACTCACGAACGCTCGCGATCAAGTCCTCGAATTCACTCGATTTCACCGCAACTCCTCCCGCACGATCCGGCCAAGCTCCCTTAGTTGATCTCTCGTGAGATCAGCCTGCCGCGACTTCTCGATGGCGTAAAGCAAGTAGAGACATGACGCCGGTGCATCCCAGAAGTAGAACACGCGAAGGTCACCACGTTTCCCACGCCCCGACCGTCCCCATCTGAGCTTCCGCAACCCATGAGCGCCCTTAATCAGCGTGCCTTGCCCTGGCCGGAGAACCAGAGCGATCTGCAATTGACGCAGGTCCTCATCCGCCAGGAGGCGAGCCGCGACACGAGTGAAGACCTGCGTCTCGACGACAACCATGGCGCACTATACGCCAGTGACGTATACCCGTCAAGTGCAGCTCGCGGCAGCGACCGGTCGGGCCCCGAGATTAGCCGGCCGCCTCTGATTGATCGCTTCCCGGAGCTGTTCGCGCGGCGCATCGTTCAATGGTGCCGAGGCCAGAACGCAGCGGCAACGCCGAGCTTCGAGCACAACGACGTTGGACCCCCTCGGCCAATCGCGCGGCGTACTGCCCCGGACACCGGGGGAAGTTGTTCGGGTCGCAGACCTACGGGGGACACGCGGTAGGTTTTCCATCAACTCTTCGTCGGTGAGGCCACGCGCCGTCTTTCACGGCTCGAACTTCATGATTTCTCCCCAGCCGATTACTCGGTTTGGGGCCCAATGCTCAGCACCAGTGGCGGTGTGCAGCGCCGTCCGCTGAATGCTGCTTTGACGCCGAACCTCCAATACTCGTGGACAAAGACGCTAGAGTTCTATCGACTCGTGGTCAACTTGGTTAGCCTTGGGCTTCCTCTTCGGGCGCGGCTTCTTCATTTCAAGAGTCCGTCTCAGCGTGTGTTCGAGCATCCGAGGGAACTCCATCGCAATCATGTGGTGTTCCTTGCGGCCGAAGCCGAACTCCTCCATGAACGGGCCACGCATCACCATCTCGGAGAGCCGCCGGATCCGCTTGATCTCGCGCTCAATCCCTTCGATGTTTCCGCTCTTCACAGCTCGGTAGACCTCCATCGCCAACTCGTACAGCCACGGCAGGTCGTCTCGGACAATGCTGGCCGCCATGAGGATTGCAACCGGATCGCCGGGCTCCCCTGACATGTACATGAGCTCCTCGAACATCATCGGGTCAAGCCGCCGCATGCGACGGCGACGAAACGGATCTCCTTCATCAGCAAGGCGCTCAGCCACGCGCGAAGGCAAAGTTTTCATCTCTTCAATGAGCTTGGCAACTGAACTCTCTTCCGCGCCGCCCGATGTCGTCTTCTTTCCGCCGGAGGGTCCGAGCGCCTTCACGATCGACGCTTCGGTTTCCTTAAATGCTTGGACCTGCGCTCTCACGACGTCAGCATCAAGCTCCAACCCCGACACCCGACGGGCAAGCTGATGTACGAGTTTAGTGAGGTCCTCCTCGCCGTCGTCCATGTTCTGAAACTGGTAAAACGGTCCGGCGCTCACTCTGCTCAGCGGAACACCAAGTGCAACTCCGACGACGGGAGTATCGAGCTTGCCCTTGGCGACGCCAGCTTCGAAGAGAATCCACGGCCTGTCGAGGCTCCGCTCAGTAAAGAGACACACCACATCTGATGTCGATTGGAGCTGCGTCATGAGTCGCTTGTACCACTCCTCTCCGAAATCGATGCCGCCTCCGGCCTTCTTGTCCGAGGAGCGGAACGTCTTGATCATGCCAGCACTCACACTCTTGAGGAGCTTACTGAAGGCCTCGGCGAGTTCTGCATCACGAGAGTCATGGCTAATGAACACCAGCGGCCCTTCGGCCAACGTGTCAGTCTCGGGGGCAGCTCGGCCTTCTCCTGCGTCGGTCATCGGATTTACTCCCCTCGTCTAGCCTCTGTGTTCAGGTTGCATTGGAAACACGTCGTCGAGCCGCCTAAACGAAACGACGGCTTCAGCTGCACCACGTCGCGAGGCGTAGGCGTCAGATGCAACCGCGAGTCAGACATCGCCGTCATGCTTGAGCTGAATGAGAGGCTCGACGTCCACCATTGCTTCGGAAGCGGAAGTGGAGTGCGGTTCCTGCGAAACCTCGACCCTTCGCAAGTCTTGCTCCATCATCTTGTGAAGGGCGCGACGGCGTGCGAACGTGCTCCAGGCCTGCATGTACGCCATCTTGAGGTCCGGGCTTGCGTTTGGAAAGTTCTCGCGGAGAAACCGAAGTCTGGAGTCATCGAAGTTCTGATCCTCCCGGAGGATCCGGCGGTACCACACGGAAGCCCCGCCGAGCGCAACGACCCAAGTGAGAACAGGATCCAACTGTCCCAGAAATTCGAAGATTCCCGACCCTCGATCGACTCGGTGCAGGAAGATCGGAGCGGCCGAATCGTACGCGGAGGGTGCGAAGCACTCGGCCTTAACATCGTGGAATGTGCCCTTGACCGTCTTGTAGATCGCTTCGAAATCGAATAGTGGAAGATTGGTCGGATGGCCCTCGAATGTGAGTCGCAGGAGATACAGAGTGCTACTTTCCACCTTCGCGACGTAGCCACGGCCTGACTCGAAGACGCCCCAGACAGCGTCGGCGTCCAAGCCCTTTCCCATCCAGTATTCATCGAAGCCGGTCATCTACGATGTCTTACTCCTGCTTAGGCCACCAGGATATGTGCCCGCGGCGGTCGGGGCAATGCGCCCGCATCCGCGCGCCACGAGCCACGTAGAGTCTATTATCTCGACCCGTGATCGGATCATGTTCCCACCCTGTGCATGATATCCGGCTTGCCGGGACAGCAGAGCCCGCGGTCCCAGGGTTCCAGCCAATGCACGCATGGCGGCCCCCGCGCCCGCGGAAGCTGGAGCGGGCGGGCGGGGATCGCCGGGAGCGGGGACTCGGTGGGCCCCTCGAACGGCGCGCCAGCGACGTGAGAGGGA
>DASWJS010000029.1:0-88847 GCA_036397035.1 Actinomycetota bacterium
CGCGAGCGCGCGCGCCGACGGACTGGAACGTTCGTCTGCGCGCCGCGCGGGACGCGCGGCGCGCGACCCTCGCCCCCCGCGCCACGATCCGCTCGACGCCGATGCACCCCGGGCGGCTCGTGGCCGAAGTCGCCGCTCTGCTCCCCGACGACGCGATGGTGTGCGTCGACGCGGGCGAGCTGGCGCTGTGGGCGCTCGACGCGATTCCCGCGATGCGGGAAGCCTCGATGCACGTCTCCAGCTCGTCGCGGCTCGGCGCTCTCGGCATGGGGCTCCCCTTCGCAATCGGCATGAAAGCGGCGTTCCCGGACCGGCCGGCGGTGGTCCTGGCCGGGGACGGCTCGTTCGGCTTCACCGCGATGGAGCTGGAGACCTCGGCGCGGCACGGCCTCCCGGTCGCCGTCGTCGTCGGCAACGACGCCGGCTGGGGCATCGTGCGCCACCTCCAGCGGGCGCACTACGGCAGGTCGCTTGCCAGCGACCTGCCTCCCACCCCCTACGAGCTGCTGGCCGAGATGGCCGGGGGGGTCGGCGACGCCGTTCGAACGCCCCAGCAGCTCGTCATCGCGCTCACCAACGCCATCGTCGCCGGCGTGCCGAGCGTCATCAACGTTCACGTCGATCCGGACGTCACGCACGAGGCGATCCCGCTCGTGGCGGCGATGTTCGCGCCGCGCGAGGATCCCGGGGCCTAGCGCCCGAACCCTGCGTGCCGGGCGCGCTCGCGCACGAGCAGGACGTGGTGGATCTGGTAGTAGGGAAGCACGACCGAGCGCACGGACGACTCGTCGTCCATGTCCCGGACGTCGATCTGGACCCAGGCGTCGCCGGTCTCGACGACGCGGTCGAGGATGTAGGCGCGGCCGCCGTTCAGGTTCAATTCGGCCCGCACGCCGTCGGCGATCCCCGCACGCTCGGCAAACGCCGTCTTTCGCTGCTCGAAGGTTTCGAAGAAGGTCTTGTCCATGGCGCCGAAGCGTGCCACCCCGCTCCCCCCGCCGCAAGCCTGAGCCCGCGTGGCAGTGACTGCTCCGGGCACTTCCCCTGGCCCCCGCAGAGATTCCCCCTCCTCGCCGGCCAGGTTCACGTTTTCCTTGCCGCTGGCCGACGTGGCGAGTATCATCTTCTCGCTGGCGCTTAGGCGCTGGCTTTACCTGGGGCCCCTCTGCGGGGCCCTTTTACTTGGCCCTTTGATTGAGGGAGGACCATGGACCGATTCGGGATCTTCGTGGATGCCGGGTACCTCTTCGCGGCCTCCGGGGAACTCTGTTTCAAGGTAACCGACCGAAACAAGCTTGCGGTCGACGTTCGTTCGGTCGCATCGGCGCTCGTCGCCATTGGCGTCCACAGCGGGCTCACGTATTCACCTCGTCGAACGAGGCGGGTCTCTGTGCGGGAGCGGCGCCCGGCCTGGGAAACGGACGAACCTGACGAACCCGCGCGTGTAACCGAACTGTAACCGGCTGCCCGTGGTGGCCGTCACATGCGCCACCTACAATCGGGCATCCGAGCGAACACCTCGGACGGGAGAGAGGGCCCGACATGATCGACCAGATCGATGGAATCGGTGTACCCGGAACGCCCGCAATGAGGATTCCCGAAGACCAGGAGCGACTCTTCGCGGCGGCAGTCCGCGAGTCCGTCCGGCGTCAGACGGAATCGATGCTCAAGCACCGCGGTGTGCGCATGTCGGCGGATGCCGTGCGTTGCCCCCGGTGCGGCGAGCGCTTGATCATGCTTGACGAACCCTCGACGTTCGTGCTCGGATCGGACAACGAGCGCCTGTGCACGGCCTGCGGCGCCGAGCGCGACTTCTTCACGATGGTCCGTCCTCAGACCGACATCGGCGGCGAGGGCGGCTAGCCTTCCACTCACACACAGAAACGGGTCCGGCTCCGCCGGGCCCGTTTCAAGGTTTCCGGGGCCGTCAGCTCGGGGTAAGCGAGCCGAGCTGGTACTCGAAGTAGAACGAGCCCTGCGGCGAGCGCACGTCCTGCTCGAACCGCACGACGAGCCTCTCCTTCGGGACGAACCATTGCAGGAGCGTCGAGGAGGACCCTTCCTGCTCGCCGGGCGCGTAGGTCTCGACAACGAAGGCATCGGCCTGGACCCCTCCGATGTCGATCTTCTCGGTGCGAAGGACTCGGCTGAACTGCCGGGTCTTTCCTTCGCTCCCCTTGCAGCCGACCTCCTGGTCCCACTTCGCCTCGACCTCCAGCGGCATCTTCAGCCATTGGATCGGCGGCTTGAAGGCATCGCAGCTCGGGATGCCGAGCGACCCGCTCGTCTTCTGGCTCAGCAGCAGCAGCTCCAGATCGGTGAACAGGTAGGTGAACTCGACCGAGCCGTCCTCGCCGAAGTCCCAAACCTGCAATTGCCGGCGACCTCCGGTGGCCGCCGTCGACTTCTCGATCACGTAGTCGAACTCGAACTCATCCGTTCCGGTCCCGAACTCGACCAGGCCGGCGGCCGCGTACGTGCCCTCCACCGGGGGCACGGCGAGCGTCGTGGCGAGTGGGTTGCCCGGCGGACCCGCCTCACGGACCGGGCGCGGCGCGACGGCGCCGGCTTCGGGCGCGGTCGGCTGCGCCTCGGGGTCGATGATGCGGACGGCTCCGACCTTGGGGAGCTTCCTGGCTTCCTTCTCGCTCAGCATGAGCGCGGCGGGCTTGGGGCTCTCTCCCTCCGCGAGGTAGGAGATCGCCGTGCCGCCACACGCCGTGAGCAGAACGGCGCTCGCGACGAACAGCGCCCAGCCCCGCACCGACGTGGTGGTCCCGGTCACGCGTTCCTCCCGCTCCTCGATCGAGCGATCAGCGCTCGGGTGATCGCCCCGGGCAGCGCGTCCTCCAGCGATTCCCATGGGATGACGTGGTGCCCCGCTTCCTGGTCGTCGCCTCCCACAACGAGGATCGCGACCTCGGGTCGCGTCTCCCGAAGGCGAGCCGAGAACGCCGCCGCATCCGGACGCGACCCGTCCACGATAACGACATCCATCGTGGTCTGCTCGCCCAGGATCTCCTCCGCGCCGGTGGCGAGCAGGATGACCTGGGCGTCGGGCCCGGCCGCGCGCCGAAGGCGCGCGGCCAGATCGGTCGTGGCGGCGAGGATCGCGACCCAGATTGCCCGGCACATGCTCAGTCGTACCTCGAGGCCTGCATCTGGAACAGCTCGGCGTAGCGCTCGCCGCGCGCGATCAGCTCCTCGTGCGAGCCAAGCTCCTCGATCGCGCCCTCGTGCAGCACGACGATCAGGCTCGCCATGCGCACGGTCGAGAACCGGTGCGACACCAGCACCGTGATCGGGGCGTCCTCCGAGCCGGCGCGGCCGGCGAGGTCGCCGAAGCGCTCGAAGACCTCGTGCTCGGCTCGTGCGTCCAGGCTCGCCGTCGGCTCGTCCAGCACGATCAGCGCCGGAGTCGTGCGCATCGACCCGCGCGCGATCGCGAGCCGCTGCCACTCCCCTTCGCTCAAGTCGGTGCCTCCTTCGAACTGCCGGCCGAGCTGCGACTCGAGCTGCTGCGGCAGCTTGTCGATGACGCGGCTCGCGCCGGCGAACCCGACCGCGGTCTGCACGCGGCTCGCGTCGTCGATCGCCGGCAGGTCGCCGACGCCGACCGCCTCGCGTGCGATGAACTCGAAGCGCACGAAGTCCTGGAACGCCGAGGCCATCCCGGCCCGCCACTGCTCGAGATCCATCTCGCGCAGGTCCACGCCGTCGATCGTGATGCGCCCCTCGGACGGGTCGTAGAAGCGCGAGAGCAGCTTCACGATGCTCGACTTCCCGGCGCCGTTCTCGCCGACGAGCGCGATGGTCGATCGAGCCGGGAGGAACAGGTTGATGTCCCGCAGCACGATCTTGTCGGTCCCGGGATAGCGGAACGTGACGCCTTCGAACGTGATGCCGTGGCGAATGCGCGCGGGCGCCGGGAGCGCTTCGCCGTCCGCGCGCACGACGACCTCGGGTTGGTAGCGCAGCAGCCACAGGTACTTGTCGCCCATGAACGCCATCTCGGCAAGGCCCGCCATCAGCTCGGCGGCCATCTCGACTTGCCCGAGCGCCAGGCGCGCGACCTGCACGCCGAGCGCGACGTCGCCGGGCGTCGCCCGTCCGCGCAGCGCGAGCCAGCCGATGAACGCGATCGCCGCGGTGAGCGCGACGCCGTAGACCACGCCGCCGACGGTCGAGCGAGACGCTTGTTTCATGCGCGCGCGGAACATGCGGCGCACGTAGGCGTCGCTCGCCGCACGGTGCTCGGCGAGCACGTGGTCACGCAAGCCGAACAGGCGGATCTCCTTTGCGCCGGTCGGATGGACGCTCAGCTTCAGGAAGTGATCGGCGCGGCGCTGGTCGGGCGCGGCCTCGTCGAACAGCGACCAGTGCTTGAGGAACGACCGGTACTGGATGTAGGCGCTCGGGACCATGACGAACGGGAGCAAGGACAGCAGCGGATGGATCGTCCACAGAAGCGCGAGCGCCGAGAGCATGCCGAAGACGACGAAGGCGACCGCGCCCATCTGTTGGAGCAACTGCGCGGGGATCCACTGCCGCTCGCGCACCTGCTTCATGCGGTCGGCGAACTCGCTGCGCTCCAGGTGATCGAGACCGGGCGCGCCGGCCGCGACCGTCATCAAGCGCTGGTCCACCTCGTGGCCGATCCGGTCGGCCATGTCCACCTGCAAGAGCTGGAGCCAGTCGTTGAACAGCGTCTGCGCGCCGAGCACCGCCAGGAAGAGCACGCCGAACAGGATCGCGGTCGCGCGGTGGCCGTCCGCGATGCCGTCGACGACGCCGCGGCTCACCCACGCGCCCGCCGCCCCGGCCACGCCGAGCGCCACCATCAGCGAGAGCATCATCGTGGCTTTCGTCCGCGTGGCGCTCCAGGCCATCTCGAAGATGACGCCGTAGACACGGCCGATCTTCGGCAGCACGGTCTTCAACGTGCGGGGCTGGCGCTTCTGCTCGTCGCTCATTCCAGCACCCCGGTCGTCTGGTAGTGCTCGGCCTGCAGGCTGTACAGGCCGGCATAGCCGCCGCCGTTCGCCATCAGCTCGGCGTGCGAGCCGTCCTCCACGACCCTGCCGCCGTCCAGGAAAACGATCCGCTCGGCCATGCGCACGGTCGAGAAGCGGTGCGAGACCAGCAGCGTCGTGCGGCCCTCGCGCAGCTCGGCGAAGTGCTCGTACAGCTCGTGCTCGAGGCGCACGTCCAGCGACGCGGTCGGCTCGTCGAGGATCAGCACGTCGGCGTCGTGGCCGAGCTGCGCCATGATCGCGCGGGCGAGCGCGATGCGCTGCCACTGCCCGCCGGACAGGTCGACGCCCTTGAACTCGCGCGCGAGCGGCGTTTCCCAGCCCTGCGGCATCGCCTCGATCTCGGCCAGCACGCCGACGCGGCGCGCCGCCTCGGCCACGAGCGCGTCCTCGCCGCGCCGCTCGACCGAGCCGAACCCGATGTTGTCGCGCGCGCTCAGCTCGTAGCGAGTGAAGTCCTGGAAGATGCACGAGAGACGGCGCCGGTAGCCGGCGATGTCGAGGTCGCGGATGTCGACGCCGTCGACCGTGACGCGGCCCTCGGTCGGGTCGTAGAAGCGACACAGCAGCTTGATGAGCGTCGTCTTGCCCGCGCCGTTCTCGCCGACGAGCGCAACCGACTGCCCGGACGCGATGTGCAGGTCGAGCCCGTCGAGGATCCAGCGCTCGGTCCCCGGGTAGCGGAAGCGCACGCCCTCGAACCGGATGCCGCTCGGTGTCAGGCCGTGCGCGCTGCGCGTGCCGGCGACCTCCATGCGCGGATCCTTCTTGGCGATGTCGAACAGCCGCAGCACCTGCGGCAGCATGTAGTTCATGCGCCGGACCCAGGCGGCGCTGGTGAACGCGGCCGACACGGCTTGCGCGGCCCCGGACGCGGCGACCGAGGTCGCGAAGAACAGACCTGCGCGCGCGCCCGCGGGCCCGGCTCCGTTCAGCGCGCGCTGCAGCATCGCGACGTAGACCCACACCAGTCCCCCGACCATCACGGCGTGCAGCGCCATCACCACGACGCCGCCGATCCGGCGCTTGCGCCAGGTCTCGCGGTAGCCGGCCAGCCAGTGGCGGTCCTGCCGCCCGATCGTCCAGTCCTTCAGCGAGAACAGGCGAAGCTCCTTCGCGGGCGCGAGGTCGATGGCCAGCGTGCGGTAGTAAGACGCGCGGCGGATGTCGGGGGTGTCCTGCCACAACGCCATGCCCGCAGTCTTGACCGCTCGGAAGGCGGCGACGCCCGCGGGAATCGAGGTGCCGAGCACGACCGCGGCCACCCAGCCCGCGAACTGGGCGGCGACGATCGTCATCGTGATGGCCGTGACGGCGCTCTGGACGATGTTGCCGACGACGAACATCTGGTGCGTCGGCGCCCACTCCATCCAGGAGTGCACCTCAAGCTTGTCGCGGAAGTTCGGGTCCTCGAAGTGCGCGACGCCCGGCGTCGCGGTCACGCCGGCCATCACGCGCCGCGCGAGCAGCGCCTGGTAGGAGCGCCCGAGCGCGAACTGGAACGCGCCCTTGATGGGCTTGAACACCTGGCTCAACGTGACCGCGAGGGCGATGGCGATGATCGCGTTGCGCGCTTCGGCGTAGGCAGCCGAGTTCGAGCCCTCGGCGACCGCCGTCTGAACCACCGCGATGAACCGCCCCGTCCGGTCGATGATCAGCGCGGGGATGACCCCTTCCAGGATCGTGCCGGTGAACATCGCGGTCCCGAACAGCGGGTTCGAGCGCATCGCAAGCCCGAACACGCGGAGGTTTGCCCACAGCTCCTCGCGCCAGCCGACTTCTTTCTTCGCGCCGTTCGTTTCGGCCATGCCCGTCGCTCTCGTCGTTGGGATCGTGGCACGTGAGCAGGACCCGGATGCGGCACAGGAGGCGGGCCGTCACGGCGAACGTAGCTTCTCTCAGGCCCATCGCAACGGTCAAATCGCTTCGCGCGCGGTCCGGCCCGGACGCCCCGGGATCGAGTGGCCTAGAATCGCCTGCCTATGGAGGCGGGCGTGCGCGAGTACGGGCTCTACGTCGACGGCGAATGGGTCGAGGCCTCGACCAAGGAGTTGATCGAGTCGATCGACCCCTCCAACGGGGAGGTCGTCGCACGGGCGCATCGTGCGGGCACGCGCGACGCGCGCCGCGCGATCGAGGCGGCGCGCGGCGCGTTCGAGCGGTCGGGCTGGCCCGAGCGCTCGCCCGAGGAACGCCGCGAGCTGCTGATCGCGGTGCTCGACTCGCTGTCCGAGCGACTGACCGAGCTGGCGGAGCTGGAGGCGCGCGACACCGGCCTCACGATCCGCGCCGCGACCGCGATGGTCGGCGCCGGCATTCAGCAGGCGCGAGAGCTGGTCGACATCGCCGCCAAGATCGAGGTGGAGGAGCCGCTGCCGCCCAGCGGCGTCTCCCAGACCGCGGACAGCCGCCTCGTCCGCTCGCCCTACGGCGTGGTCTCGGCGATCACGCCGTTCAACGCGCCCTTCGTCCTGTCGGCGTGGAAGGTCTTCCCCGCGCTCGCGATGGGCAACACCGTCGTCCACAAGCCTTCGCCGCTGACGCCGGCGACCGCGTGCGAGGTCGCCGCCGCCTTCGACGCGGCGGGGTGCCCGCCGGGGGTGTTCAACGTGCTGCCGGGCGGCGGCGCCGACGTCGGCGAGGAGATGGTGTCGAACCCGTTCGTGGACCGCGTGGCGTTCACCGGCTCGACCGAGGTGGGGCGGCGAATCGCGGCGCTCGCCGCGCGCACGGTGAAGCCCGTTTCGCTGGAGCTGGGGGGCAAGAGCGCGAACCTGATCCTGGACGACGCGGACCTGGACGTCGCGATCCCCGGCGCGTTGTGGGCCGTGTACCTGCACCAGGGGCAGACGTGCCAGGCGGGCACGCGCCTGTTCGTCCCCGAGCGGATGCTCGAGGAGGTCGTCGACCGGCTCGTCCAGACGGCCGCGCAACTGCGGGTCGGACCGACGCTGTCGTGGGACACCGACCTCGGTCCGATCGCCTCGCGCCCGCAGCTCGAACGCGTCGAGCGGTACGTGGGCATCGGACGCAAGGAGGGAGCGGTCCTGGCGTGCGGGGGACACCGGCTGGCCGACGAGGGGTTGCAGAACGGCTACTACTACGCCCCGACCATCTTCACCGGGGTCGGGCCGCGGTCGCGCCTCGCGCAGGAAGAGGTCTTCGGCCCGGTGCTCGGCGTGGTCTCCTACCGCGAGGAGGACGAGGCGGTGGCGATGGCCAACGACACGATCTTCGGCCTCGCCGCGGCGGTGTGGGGAACGAACCTCGCGCGCGCGAGCGCGATCGCGCGGCGCCTGTCGGCCGGCACGGTGTGGGTCAACGACTACCACATGCTCTACGCGGCGGCGCCCTACGGCGGCTGGCGGCAGTCGGGGCTCGGTCAGGAGCTGGGACCGGCCGGCTGCCTCGCCTACGCGCGCGCCAAGCACCTCTGGGTCGAGCGGCCGGGCACGCTGCGCGCGCGCGCCTGGACCCCGATCATCGGTCTGGATCGCGTCTTCGGCGTCGACTACGGCGAGGATCCGCCGAACTGAGGAACCGCTACCCGGCGCCTTCGAGCACGGCGCGAACGGAGTCGATCGCAGCCTTCACGGCGGGGTCCCCACTGTAGGGGACGGCCGCGTTCGCCAGGGACTCCGCGGCCCGCGCGAGCGCCTTGCGCTCCCCGAGCAACGCGAGCATGTCGGCGCGCGCACGGGGGGCCGGGACGGGTCCGAGGCGTCGCTCGTAATAACGGCGGATCACGGCGGCATCGCCGGGACGCGCGCGGGTGGCTGCCTTGCTCATCGGTTCGCTCCTTGAGTCGGTCGGGCGAAACTGTACCGGAGCAACCGCGCGCCGCCGAACCCGCGATTCGCAGCCCCCGCGGCTCCCCGGTAGCGTCGGCGGCGATGCCGCGGTTGTGCTTGATGCAGGTTCACGCGCACCCCGACGACGAGGCGTCGAAGGGGGCGGCGACCGCCGCCCGCTACGCGGCCGAGGGCGTGCGGACCGTGCTCGTCACCTGCACCGGGGGCGAGGCGGGCGAGATCCTGAATCCCGCGGCCGACACGCCCGAAGCGCGAGCCGATCTCCCGGCCGTCCGCCGCGCCGAGCTGGACGAAAGCGCGGCGATCCTGGGGTACGCGGCCGTGCGCCTGCTCGGCTACCGCGACTCCGGCATGCCCGGCACCGAGGCCAACGCCCACCCGGCCGCGTTCGCGAACGCGCCCCTGGAGGAGGCGGTCGGCAGGCTCGTCGAAGTCGTCCGCGCCGAGCGGCCGCACGTGATCCTCTGCTACAGCGACGACCAGTCGCGCTACCCGCACCCCGATCACCTGCGCGCGCACGACGTCGCGGTGGCGGCCTTCGACGCGGCCGCCGACGCCGCTCGCTTCCCCGGCGAACCCTGGCAGCCGCTGAAGCTGTACTACATGGGGCGTGCGTTGCGCGTGATGCAGGCCTACCACGAGGCGATCCTGGCTGGGGGCGAGCCGAGCCCGCTGGAGCCGTTCCTCGGCGGCGTGGGCGACGACGATCGCTTCACCACCGCCGTCGACGTGGCCGAGCACATGGCTGCGCGGGACCGGGCGCTGCTCGCGCACCGCACCCAGGTCGCCCCGGACTCGGCCTGGTTCGCGCTTCCCCTGGAGGAGCGCATCCGCATCGCGCCCACCGAGCAATTCATCCGCGCCCGCAGCCTCGTGGAGGTCCCGGGCGGGATCGAACGGGACCTGTTCACGGGCATCCGCTGACCGCGGCGCGCCCGATTCCTCCCAGGATTCAACGTCTCGACGCCTTTCGCCGATAGTCACTTCGGAGGGGTCAGAGGGGGCCCGGCACTCTGGGAGGCGTGGTCATGTCCGGTCCGGTCCGACTCGGGCGAGCATCGGCGCTCGCCCTCGCGCTCGTGGCCTTCACCGCGCTGCCCGCCGGCGCCGCCGAGGTGCACGCGGAGATCGACGCCGGCGCCGACGACGTCACCATCGAGCGCGGCTCGACCGGAACGCTCGCGATCGCCGTCACCGCGTCGGGCGACCTCAGTTGCTTCTCCACGCCCGCGCGGCCGAGCACCGCGAGGTTCAAGCTCAATTACGTCGTGACCGACGCCGGGACCGTCGCGAGCGGCGGCGTCGCGTCGCAGCTCCTGTCCTTCTGGGCCACCGGCGACTGCACGGTGACCTGGAGCGGTGCGCCCGATCCGCAGACCGTCTCGATATCGATCGCGGTCGACCCCGCCGCCCCCTCCGGGACCTACGCCCTCGCGCTGACGCCGACGCTCAGCTCCCCCGCTTCGCCGGGGCTCACCGACGCCGAGCCGACCGTCGTGACGATCGCGGTGCCCGGCGGCGATGCGGCACCGCCGAGCGTCTCCTGCGGACCGCCCGTCGGGAACGCCGGCGCGAACGGGTGGTTTACGAGCGCAGTCCGCCACGAGTGCAGCGCTTCGGACGACGTCGGTCTCGCGGACCCGTCGGACGCCTCGTTCACGCTCGCCACGGCCGGCGAGGGCGCCGTCATGACCGGCGCGCGCGCGGTGTCCGACCTGGCCGGGAACACCGTGGATGCGGGTCCGTTCGGACCCTACGCGGTGGACGCGTCCAACCCGACCGTGACCTTCGGCCGGCAGGTGGAGGGCGGTTCGGTCACGGTCGGGTCGGACGTCACCATCGAGTACGCCTGCTGGGACGCGGTGTCGGGCATCGCCACGTGCGCCGGGTCGCAGCCGAGCGGCTCGGCTCTGGATACCTCGACCGCGGGCGAGCGCGCCGTGACGGTCACGGCGACCGACGTCGCCGGCCGATCGACGACGGAGACGTTGAGGGTCGCCGTCGTCTACCAAACCGATGGGCCCACCGTCGCATCGGGTCCGGCCCACCCGAAGGCGGGAAGCACCGTTCAGCTGTCATGGAGCCTCGGCGGCGTGGGCGACACCGCTACGATGACGGCGGCGACGACGGCATCGTGCGACGGGGGCCCGTCCTCTCCATTGGAGTCGCCCGGCAAGTCGGGACTGACCTACGACCAGCAGAGCGACACGTACAAGCTCCTGTGGCAGACCTCCAAGGGCATGGCCGGATCGTGCGTGCGCGTGGCGCTCTCCCTCGACGACGGGACGACGCAGACGCTGGACGTCTGGTTCGCGTGAGCCGTGCGCCGGCTCAGCGGTAGCGGTAGGTGATCCTGCCGCGGGTCAGGTCGTAGGGGGACAGCTCGACCTTGACCTTGTCGCCGGGCACGAGCCGGATGTAGTGCTTGCGCATCTTCCCTGAGATGTGCCCGAGCACGATCGGGCCGTTTTCGAGCTGCACGCGGAACATCACGTTCGGCAGCGCCTCGGTCACGACGCCGTCGATCTCGATGGCCTGCTCCTTCTCCGGCCCGGTGCGCGCCATCTGCTTCTCTTTCTGCGCGGCGCGAGACGCCGCCCGGCGAGCGCGCGACCCGGCCCGCGACCCGCCGGTCGTGGTCTTTCTCGCTCCGGGGCGCGGCGGCCGTCCGGCTCGTGGTTTGGCCAACGATCATTCCCTTCTCGTGCGTGCGCAACAGCCTAACGGATTCGCCCGCGCCGTCGAAGAGCGGTCTCGCGGTTAGTGTTTGCGCGTGCTCCCCGAGGACCTTCGAACCGCCTACAGCCGCGCCGGCGCCTGGGGTGGCGAGACCCTGCCGCAGCGCCTCGCTTCCGTCGTCGCGCGCGAGCGAGATCGCGTCGCAATCGTCGACGGCTCGGCCGCGATCACGTTCGAGCATCTGGGCGGGCTCGTCGAGCGCGCGGCGGCCTTCCTGGAGGCTGCCGGCGTCCGGCCCGGCGAGACCGTGACCTGGCAGCTCCCCGGCTGGTGGGAGGCGGCGGTCGTCCATCACGCGATCCTTCGGCTCGGCGCCGTGCCCAACCCGGTACTGCCCACGATCGGCGAGGCCGGGCTGCGGGCGGTGCTCACGCAGGTGCGTCCGCGCTGCTTGATCGCGCCGGCGACTTTCCGCGGCGCCGACCTCGGCGACCGGGCGCGCGCGCTTGCGGCCGAGCACGACGTCCCGCTCGTCCTCACCACGCGGGGCGGCACCCTGGACCCCGCGTTCGCTCGCCCGGCCGCGCCCGGCGCGCCGGTGCCGTCCGACCCGAGCGCCATCGCGCTGATCCTGATGACGAGCGGCACGACCGGCGCGCCGAAGGGGGTCCTGCACACCCACGACGGGCTGCTGTGCGAGGTGGACTCGTTTCCCGTCATCCACGGCCTGACGACCGCCGACCGGTACCTCGGCGGAGCGCCCGTCACCCACATCGCCGGCCTGGCCTACGGGCTCCTTGCGCCGGCGGCGCTCGGCACGAGCACGGTGCTGCTGGAGCGATGGGACCCCCGCGCCGCGATCGTCGCGATCGTCGAGGCCGGGGCGACGTTCCAGACCGGACCGCCGACGCTTCTGCAGACGCTCGCCGAGGCGCGCGGACGCGCCGACACCTCGGGGTTCCGCCTGTTCTCGACCGGCGGCGCCCGCATCGACGCGGCCGCCGTTGCCGAAGCGGGGCGCGCGCTCGGCTGCGTTGTCAAGCGCGCGTACGGCTCGACCGAGATCCCGACGCTGACGGCGAGCGCGCTCGACGACGACGAGGAGACGCGCCTTCGCACCGACGGCCGGCCGATCGGCCTCGGAGAGGTGCGGATCGTCGGCGCGAACGGCGAGGCCCTCACGGCCGGCGACGAGGGCGAGATCTGGGGCCGCGCCCCCGAGATGCTCTTCGCGTACGCGCCCGAGGACGCCGCGCCCTTCGCCGCCGACGGGTGGTTCCGAACGGGCGACCTCGGCGTGCTGGACGGCTCGGGCCGGCTTCGCGTGACCGGGCGGATCAAGGACGTCATCATTCGCGGAGGCGAGAACGTCAGCGCGCAGGCGCTCGAGCTGCTCCTCGGCGAGCACCCCTTGGTCGACGCGGTGGCGGTGATCGGCGTGCGCGACGATCGCTTGGGCGAGCGCGTCTGCGCGTGCGTCGTGACGCGCGACGCGCGTCTGACGCTGGCGGACCTCACGACGTTCCTGGCCGCCCGCGGCGCCGCGAAGCACACCTGGCCCGAGCGCCTCGAGCTGCTCCCCTCGCTCCCCCGCACCGAGTCCGGCAAGGTCCGCAAGGACGAGCTTCGCGCCCGCTTCGCAACCGCCTCGTAGACTGCGCGCGTGGATCCCAAGACACTCAACGCGCTCGTTCACGATCGTGAGGCGGCGTTCTACGACGACCGCTTCCTGATCGACTACGACGGCCGCATCGGACGCGAGGTTTCGCGCGACCTGCGCAGGCTGACCGGCGAGACGCTGCGCGTGAAACGAGCGCTCGACCTTGCGTGCGGGACGGGCTACGCGGCGATCGGGCTCGCGATCGCGGAGATCGCCGACGAGGTGCACGGCTGCGACCTGTCGCGCGAGATGCTGCGGCGCACGCGCGACAACGCGGCGGCGGCGGGAACCGTCGTCCGCGCGCTCGCATCCGATGCCGAGCTGCTCCCCTACCGCGACGGCTGCTTCGACCTGGTGATCGCGCGCGGGGCGCTGCACCACGTTCCCGACCCGCTCGCGGCCCTGCGCGAGATGCGGCGCGTGCTCGCGCCCGGCGGCGTCGCGGTCGTCATCGCGGAGCCGACCGCTTCGGGCGAGCGTCAGGTCGGCGCCGTCGTCGGCTCGCTCGTTCGTGTCGTGGAATCGGCGCGCCGGCTGCGCGGGAGGCAGCAGACCGCGGACGAGGCCGAGCACCGGCACTGGGAGCTGGCCTCGATCGCTGCGAACCTGCACACGTTCGCGCCCGAAGAGATCGCGACGCTCGCCGAGAAGGCGGGCTTCGAGGACATCACGGTCGGCACCGCGTCGTGGGCGTGGATCCTCGCGCTCGGCGTGAACTACTACCTGGTCGGGGAGTTCGAACGGCTCGCCCGATCCAGGACCGTCCGGCGCGCGGCGCGCGCGCTCGCCGGCGCAGGCGCCGCGTTCGATCGAGCGGTGGCGGACCGCTTCCTCCCGCCGGGCCTTCGCCACACGGTGCAAGGCGTCTTCCGATGAAGACCGAGGCGGCCACCTTCGAGTGGGAGCGCGGAGCGGTCTCGGGCGTCTGGCACCACCCCGACGGGGGCGACACCTACCTCGTGCTCGCGCACGGCGCGGGCGGGACGATGGACACTCCCTCGATGCGAGCCTTCGCCGACGGGATCGCCGAGCGCGGTCTCGGCGCCGTCCGCTTCAACTTCGGCTACGCCGAAGAGGGCAAGCGCGCGCCGAGCAAGGCGGCGATCCTCGAGTCGTGCTTCCGGTCGGTCGCGGACCGGGTCGCAGAGCGCGCGGCGACGGTCCTGCTCGGCGGGCGGTCGATGGGCGGGCGGATGGGCTCGCACCTCGCGGCGGCGGGATACCCGGCCGCCGGGCTCGTGCTCCTCGCCTATCCGCTCCACCCGCCGGGAAGGTTCGACCGGCTTCGCGACGCGCACCTGGGCGAGGTCCGCGTCCCGATGCTCTTCCTGCAGGGGACCAACGACGCCTTCGCACGGCCGGACCTGCTCGCCGCGACGATCGGGGCGCTGCCCCTGGCGACGCTGCACGCGATCGAAGGAGCCGATCACTCTCACCGCGTGAAGGGCAGGCCGCAGGCCGAGGTCGTCGGCGAGCTGGTTGCCACGACCGTCGACTGGGCGAGAAGGATCGGCGTGATCGCCTGAGCGGGCGGACGCTCAGTCGGTGAGCATCACGGTCACGTACGCCCTGCCGTCCCCGTCGCGCACGAACCCGATTCCGACCTTGCGATAGCCGTCTTCCAGGATGTTCGCCCGGTGACCGGGGCTGTTCATGAACGCCTTGTGCAGCTTCCACACGCCCGATCCCACGCCGACGTTCTCGCCGGCGACCGACCAGTTGAAGCTGCTCAGGACCGCGCCGAGTTCGCTGTGGAAGATCTCGGCCTCGGAGCGCATCTTCCTGCTGTGCTTGCGGGCCACGTCGCTGAGGCCGCCGACGATCCTCACCTTCGGCAGGCCGTGTTCGACGCGCGCGCGGTTGATCAGGCGCGCCATCTTTTTCTCGGGGGTCTTGACCAGCGCCTCGGCCGGCGGGGCCGTGGCCGCCGCGCCCGCCAGGAGCCCGGAAACTAGAAGGACGACCAGCGACAGCTTGGTCGTCCCACGGATTGCTGCAACGGTCACGCTACGTGTTTCGACCCGGCCGGCGGCTCCCTTTACCCTCCGATAACGCCCTTCCTTCGCAGGTCGGTCAGTGATTCTTCGGACATCCCCAGCAAACCGCGATAGACCTCATCGTCATGTTGGCCCAGGGCCGGCGCGCCGCGTAGGACTTTCGGAGGAGTCCGGCTCAGGCGCGGCACGGCGCCTTGCTGCAAGATCGGGCCCAGAACCGGGTCCTCGACCACGATGAGTGACGACCGCGCTCGCACCTGCTCGTCCCCGGCGATCTGGTCGATCGAGTACACACCGGACACGGGCACTTCGTGCTCGATCAAGGTCTCCTCGATCTCGGCGAGCGTGCGCTCGGCGCACCACCCGGCCACGATCGCGTTGATCGCCTCGGCGTTGGCCGCGCGATCGGCGAGCGTGCGGAAGCGGGCATCGGAAGGAAGGTCCGGCTTCTTCATCGCCGAGCACAGGCGCGGGAAGAGCGCGTCGCCCGCGGCCACGATGCAGACGTACCGCCCGTCGGCCGTGCGGTAGTTGTCCAGCGGCGCCGAGTTCGGCAGGCGGTTGCCCGCGCGCTCGCGCACCAGCCCGAGCCGGTCGTAGGCGGCCACCGTCCACTCCATCACGCGAAGGACGCTCTCGTAAAGCGACACGTCGGCGTCCTGGCCCGCCCCGGACCGGTCGCGCTCGATCAGCGCGGTCAGCACCCCGATCGCCGAGAACAGCGCGCTCAGGTAGTCGGCGATCACGACTCCCGGCCGCACGGGCGGCCCGTCGGGGAAGCCGGTGATCCCGAGCAGGCCGCCGAGCGCGATCCCGTTGCGGTCCAGGCCCGGCCGGTCCCGGTAGGGCCCGTCCTGCCCGAAGACGCTCACGCGCGCCACGACGAGCTTCGGGTTGACCGCGCGCAGCGACTCCGGCGCCAGGTTCCAGCGCTCCAGCGTCCCGGGGCGGAAGTTCTCGACGAGCACGTCCGCATGCTCGACCAGCCGGCGCAGAACGTCCTGGCCATCCGGCTTCGAAAGGTCGAGCGTGATCGATCGCTTCCCGCGTCCCTCGACCGCCCAGAACAGCGACGTGCCGTCGGCGAAGGGTCCGATCGAGCGCATGAAGTCCCCGCCGTCGGGGTGCTCGACCTTGACCACGTCGGCGCCCAGCTCGCCGAGCAGCGTGGCGCAGAACGGCGCGCCGATCCGCGTGCCGAGGTCCAGCACGCGGATGCCGTCGAGCGCTCCGCCAGTTCCCACCCGCGCGCAGCATAGCCTCGCGCCCCGCGTACACTGTCGCCCGTGTCCGAGCCCCTGAACCTGGAGGAGTTCGAGCCGATCGCGCGCGAGCGGCTCGACGCGGGCGTCTACGACTACTACGCGGGCGGCGCGGACGACGAGATCACGGTCGCAGCCAACCGCTCGGCCTTCCAGCAGATCGCCCTGCGCTACCGCGTCCTGGTCGACGTGTCGGCGATCGAGACTTCGTGCGAGGTCTTCGGGGCGCGCCTGGACTGGCCGGTGATCCTCGCGCCGACGGCCCTGCACAAGATGGCCCATCCCGACGGCGAGGCGGCGACCGCTCGCGCCGCTGCGGCGAGCGCGACGCTGCAAACCCTGTCGTCGATCTCCTCGATCGCGCTGGAGGACGTCGCCGCCGCGGCGCCGGGCGGGCGCCGGTGGTTCCAGCTCTACCACTTCGGCGACCGCGCGGTGAGCGAGGCGCTGATCCGGCGGGCGAGTGAAGCCGGCTACGAGGCGATCGTGCTCACGGTGGACGCGCCGCGGCTCGGCCGGCGCGAGCGCGACTTCCGCCACGAGGTCGTCATCCCGCCGGGCATCGACCCGGTGCACTTCACGGTCGACCCGCGCACGGTCACCGGCGAGGACCAGCCGCTCGCGACCTACATCGACCAGCCCTACCTCACCTGGGACGATCTCGCGTGGATCAGGGCCGCCTCCTCGCTCCCCGTCCTGATCAAGGGAGTGGTTCGAGCCGACGACGCCAAGCGCGCGCTCGACGCGGGCGTGGCGGGGCTCTGGGTCTCAAACCACGGCGGGCGCCAGCTCGACACCTCGATCCCGACGGCGCGCGCGCTCCCCGAAGTCGCCGAGGCGGCCGCGGGGCAGGTGCCCGTGATCGTCGACGGCGGGGTCCGGCGCGGGACCGACGTGCTCAAGGGGCTCGCGCTCGGCGCGGACCTGGTCGCGATCGGGCGGCCGCAGCTCTGGGGACTCGCGGCCGGCGGCGAGGAGGGCGTCGCCCGCGTGCTCTCGCTGCTGCGCGACGAGCTGACCCTGGCGATGGCGCTCGCCGGGTGCCGCTCGATCGCCGAAATAGGCGCCGATCTGCTCGCCTGACGCGCGAAGGTGGCCACCGCCGGAGCAGGCGGGTAGCATCGAAGCGTGAACGTCGTCAATCGTCTCGCTGCGATCGCGATCGGCCTGATCTGTCTGGGCTTCATCATGATCGGTGTCGCCTGGAACGGTGCCGCGAGCAGGGACTGCATCCAGTGTCAGTTCCCGTACGTGATTTCCGGTGGGCTCGGAGGGCTCGGGCTCATCGTCGCCGGTGCGTCGCTGCTGCTGTTCGAGGCCGGCCGCCGCATGCTCACCCGGCTCGAGCAGAAGCTCGACGCCCTCCAGCAGCCCGCCCTGCCCGCGGCCGCGCCCGCGACGAACGGAGGGGCGCCGAAGGCGACGGCCGCCAACGGCCGCGTGATCGTCGGCCGCTCGAGCTTCCACCGTCCCGATTGCCGCCTGGTCGAGGGCAAGGAGGACATGGACGCGGCCTCGCCCGACGAGGCGATCGCGCTCGGGCTCCAGCCCTGCCGGGTGTGCGACCCGCTGTCCGCCGCGGCGAAGAAGAAGTAGCGGCGAAGAGGTATCTCAGCCGAGGTAGGCGGCGCGCAGGTCGGTCGCGCGCAGTTCCTCGTCGCCGCGGCCGCTGAACACGAGCGTCCCCTTCTGCATGATCCAGGCGCGGTCGGCGAGCTTCAGCGCGCCGGCGTTCTGCTCGACCATGATCACCGTGACGCCGCGCTCCGCGATCTTCTTGATGGCGGCGAACATGTCGAGCGCGAACTTGGGCGCCAGGCCCAGCGACGCCTCGTCGATCAGCAGCAGCTCCGGGCCCGCCATCATCGCGCGCGCGACCGCGAGCATTTGCTGCTCGCCGCCCGACATCGTGCCGGCGAGCTGGTCCTTGCGCTCGTAGAGCCGTGGGAACAGCTCGAAGGCGAGGTCCAGGTTCTCGCGGTAGCGCGCCGCGTCGCGGCGGCGGACCCACGCGCCGAGTCGCAGGTTCACCTGGACGGTCAGCGCCGGGAAGACGCGCCGGCCCTCGGGCGACAGCGCGATCCCCATCGCGACGCGCGAGGACGTGTCGAGCTTGGCGATCGCGCGCTCGCGGAACGTGATCGAGCCCGACCAGGTCGGGAGCATGCCGGTTAGCGCCATCATCGTCGTCGTCTTGCCGGCGCCGTTCAGGCCGAGCATCACCCCGAACTCGCCTTCCTCGATCTCGAAGTTGATGCCGTGGAGCACCGGCAGCGCGCCGTAGCCGGTGCGAAGGTCCCGCACCTCAAGCAGCGCCATCGTCGTCCTCCGCCCCGAGGTATGCCGCGACGACCTCCGGATGCCGCTGGATCTCCTCGGGCCGCCCTTCGGCCAGCAACTGCCCGAAGTTCAGGCAGTAGACGTGGTCGCACACCCGCGCGACGAGCGGCACGTGGTGCTCGATCATCAGCACGGTGAGGTTCAGCTCGGTCCGCAGCTTCAGCAGCAGGTCGCCGAACTCGTGCGACTCGTCCGGGCTCATGCCCGAGGTCGGCTCGTCGAGCAGCAGGAACTCGGGGTCGCTCGCCAGGACGGCGGCGATCTCGGTGAGCTTCTGCAGCCCGTAGGGCAGGCGCGACACGACCTCGTCGCGATAGTCGAGCAAGCCCATGAAGTGCAGAATCTCGAGCCCGTTCTCCGCGAGCTGCTGCTCTTCGGAGAACGAGGCGAGCGACCCGAGCATCCCCGAGATCGCGCCGTAGCGGATCTTGCGGTGCTGGGCGGTGAGCATGTTGCTGAGCACGGTCGCGTTCTTCACCAGGCCGACGTTCTGGAACGTGCGACCGAGGCCCAAGCCCGTGCGCTTGTGCGTCGGCATCGACGTCACGTCGGCGCCGCGGTAGCGGATCGAGCCGCGCGTGGGCGCGTAGACCCCCATGACGCAGTTGAAGAACGTGGTCTTGCCGGCGCCGTTCGGACCGATCAGCCCGACGATCTCCCACTCGTTGACCGACAGGTTCACCGCCTCCAGCGCCTTCAGGCCCCCGAACTGGATGGAGACGTCGTCGCACTCAAGGACGGACACCGGCACCTCCCGCAGCGACGCCGTGCCCCTCGCCCTTGAGGGAGAACGGCTTTCCGATGAGCCAGTTGGTGACCGGCCTGATCTGCTGCGCGACCCCGCCGGGGTTGAGCGTCAGCGTGAGCAGCAGCAGCAAGCCGCCGATCACCGGAATCCAGTGCGTGAGCGAGTTCAGCCACAGCGGAAGGATGGCGAACGTCGCCGAGCCGATGAAGATGCCGGCCCGCGACCCGAGGCCGCCGACCGCCACCATCAGAACGAACGTCAGCGCCATCTGAAAGTCGAACGTGCGGCTGATGACCGGTCCGCCCGGCGGCTGGTGGGCGAAGAACGCGCCCGCCACCCCGGCCAGCGCCCCCGAAACCACGAAGGCGAGCAGCTTGTAGCCCACGACGTTCACGCCGAACGAGGCCGCCGCGTACTCGTTTTCGCGAATCGCCAGGATCGCCCGGCCCGCCTTGGACTTCAACAGACGCCAGTCGATGAAGTAGAAGAGCGCCATCACCACGAACAGCAGGTAGATGTAGGCTCGCGAGGTCGTAAAGCCCGGGGGCGGCTGCGCGTTCACGCCCGCGTCCCCACCCGTCAGGCTCGGGTTTGCGAAGAGCACGTTCTCGGCGATGACTCCGTAGGCCAGCGTGATGAGCGCCAGGAACAGGCCCTTCAACCGGAGCGCGATTACGCCGAGCAGCACCGCGGCGATCGCGCCGCTGGCGGCCGAGGCGAACAGAGCGATCCAGAACGGCCAGCCGCCGTTCACGACCGCAAGGGCCGCTGCGAACGCGCCGACGCCGAAGAAGGCCTGATGACCCAGCGAGATCTGACCGAGGTGCCCCATCAGGATGTTGAGCGAGATGCCGACCAGGACGTAGATCTGCGCGCGCTGGATCCACAATCCGTACGTGGTGATGTCCGGGACCGCGACGGGGATGAGCAACAGAACGGCCAGCACCGCGCCCATCGCGATCCGGCGCGGCAACCATCCTGCGGCATCGGGCTTGCCCTCGCGAAGCAGCGGCAGCAGCGAAGCGGTCATCGACTCCGTGGTCATGCCCTACGCCTCTTTCCCCATCAAGCCCGACGGCCGCACCATCAGGATCGCCAGCAGGACGATGAAGACGACGAGACTCGAGAAGCCGGGGAAGTCGAACTGCGCCTTGACGTACTTGAACTCGACGTAGGAGGCGAGGTTGCTGGTGATCCCGATGATCTGACCGCCGACGAACGCACCGGTGAGGCTCGTGATGCCGCCGACGACGGCGGCGGTGAACCCTGCGAGCAGGAAGTTGACCGTCATGAAGCCCGGCGTGAAGACGCTCGCGGGCGCTTGCAAGATGCCGGCGATCCCGCCGAGGAGCGCCGCCATCGTCCACACCAAGCTGGAAACCCGCTTGGTCGAGATACCCACCAGTTCGGTCGCCACCGATTCCTGCGACGTTGCCAGAATCGCGAGCCCGAGATCGGTCTTGTTGAAGAAGTACGTGAGTCCGACCCCCAGCCCCGCCACCACCAGCAGCGTGAGGATCTCCTGCGGCCTGACGATGCGGCCGAAGACTGCGAAGCCGTCGCCGGAGACGGCCGGATCCATCGAAAAGATCGGCGCGCCGCCTTCGGTCAGCACTTCGCCGACCTTGAACATCAGCGCGATGAACATCAGCGTTATCCCCGCCGTGGCAACCAGCAACGTCACGCGCGGCGCGTCGAAGAGCGGACGCACGACAAGCCGCTCCATCAGGTATCCGACGAGCGCGATGCCGCCGAGCGTGAGGACGACCGCCGGCAAGTAGGGCACGTTCCATCGGTCGAACAAGATGTAGAGCAAGAACGCGGCGACCGAGCCGAACTCGGCCTGCGCGAAGTTGAACACTCGCGATCCCTTGTAGACCAGCACGATGCCGAGCGCGACCAGGCCGATGACGGCCCCCTGGATGATGCCGATCACGATGAAGCTGAGCACGCGGTCTCCCCCGTCGTTCGCGCTTAGAAGCCTTGCCGCAGCCCCTTGTAGTCGGGATGTGAAACGTACTGCGCCCCGGCCTGCGCGTCGCCCTCGCCGGGCTCGGAGCACCTGCCCTCGAGCACGTGGACGCCCGCGGCCCCGAAGGGCCGGTCCGTAGCGTAGTTCACGACGGGGAAGATACCGCTCGTGTACCTGAAGGCGGACAACGTCTGGATGAACGATTGCCTGCTCAGATCGGGGCCGGCGGCAAGCAGCGCCTGATGGATCGCCTTGGAGATGCCCCAGAGCGCGTACAGGATGTCACCACCCTTGTCACGGGTGTTCGTATTCGGCGTGTACTTCTGGGCCGCCGCGACGAAGTCCGGGTCGATGGTGGAGGTCATCACGTCCTTCCACCCCGGCCAGGGCGAGAAGAACAAGGCGCCCTCGAACGACGGAGGATCTGCTAGCTTGCCGCACACGCTGTTGATCATCTGGTTCAAGTTGTTCGTGATGCCGACCCCGGCGTAGGTGGGGAAGTACCGGTTCTGGCCGGTAGCGGTGGCGAGCTGAACGGTGAACAGCGGCGCGGTGATCGGCACGACGATATCGACGTTGTCGCTCTGCATGATCTGGGCGGTCGAGCCGGCGCTCTGCGAGTCCCCCTCCTTTACCACCGTGTAGACCCGGTAGGCCCACCCGGCCGCCTTGACGGCCGCGCGCAGCGCGTCGTCGGCGTCATCGAAGTTCGGCGTGTTCGGCCTGACGTGACCAACCGTGATCGTCCCCGCGCCATAGCTCTCCAGGTCGTGGCGCTTGTGCTGATCCACCAGCATGTCCACGAGCATCGGCATCTGCTGCCGGTACGTCATCGTGACGGCGAAGTACGTGCTCAACTCCTTCAGGCCGGCTTCCTGCACGCCGGGCGACAGATAGGGGATGCCGCGCGGGTTCGCGTAGTTGGCGCACGAGTTGATCTGGTCCGTGCCGCCCCCGCCAACGAGCATGAACGCCTGCCCCTGGATGGCCATCTGGTTGCACACGGCGACGGCCGTGGACGGGTTGTACTGGTCGTCCTTGAAGATGAGCTTGACCTCGCGCCCGTAGATGTCCTTTTTCTTGGTTTCCTGGAGCCACCGCCAGTAGAGGTCCTTGCCCTCGTCGAAGGCCGCCGGACTAAACGGAGCTGCACCGGTCAGCGGCGCGTGAAGACCGATCGTGATGGAGTCGTCGGTGATGCCGGTCCGGTCGGGGGCCGCTGTGACGCCCCCGCCGCCGCCCGTACCTGTGCCGGTCCCGGTACCGACTCCCGTCCCCGTCCCGGTGCCGATTCCCGTTCCCGTGCCGGTACCGCTGTCGATCCCCGTGGGGACCCCGGTCGGCCCGACGGCGAACCCACCGGCGCCGCCCTGGAACACGCCCTTCTTCTGACCGCACGCCGCGAGCAGCATCACCCCGGCAAGAACGGCGCCGGCGATGCGGAGCGTTTGCGCCCGGTTGCTCATGCGAGTCCCTACCCCTCTCCGTTCCGGCGCGTGCGCAACACGTTCGCGACGCGGTTCCCGGGACCGCCCTGGCCTGCCGGCAGACCGGCGAGGCCGACGTCCTTGCCCACCAACCCTACGAGCAGCAGTCCGAACGGGATCATCACGTAGAGCAGCGGGTTGGTGATCGGCGTCCCGCCGAGGCTCGCCCGCGGCACGAGCGTGGTCGGTTGAGCCTCATCCGTCGTCGCGGGCGGCGGGGCGGCGGGAATCGGATCGCCGAACGTCGGAAGCTGCGGGATGGGCGGCAACTGTGGAGGTGGCGGTGGCGGTGGCGGTGGCGGCGGAACCGGGCCGGGCACGGTGATGACGCGGAGGCTCGCCGCCTGTTTCTGCGACACGTACGTGACCTCCGTCTCGCCTCCCGCCAACGTCTCGCCTCCCGCCAACGTCAGCGGCGCGCCGTGGAACTCGACCGTCCACGTCGGCGTCACACCCTGCTCGGCCGGCACCAAGGCAAGCCCCTCGTTGAACAGCTCTAGCGTCAGCCACTTGTTGACGATCCTGGTGACGTCGAAGGTCCAGGTCGAACCGTCCGGGCTCGGCTGGCCCATCGCGTTCGTCCCGCAGTCGTAGAACGGCTCGTTCTTCGTCGTTGTGATGTCGTCGCTAGGATCGTCGTCGCCGGACTCGACGGTCGGGCGGTTGATCTGCGTGGAGTACGGCGGGTCGCCTTCGGACGCGCCCCACGGCTCGGTCACTGCGCACGCCAGGATCGCCGCGCTGCCCGCGTTCGTCGTCGCCGGCGGCTTGCCGTTCTCTCCCAGGTCCGCATGATCCTGGAAGTGGCCTTGTGCGCGCGACACGTCCAGCGTCAGCGTGGCATTCGCCGCAATCTCGCCCACCGGGATGTCGTCGAGCGGGAACAGTACGTATGCCCGCATGTCGGAGCTGCCGTCCTTCATCGCGACGCCGAGGTGGCCCGTTGTGATCGGCGATGTGGCGCCCGGCGGAGTAAACCCGATGACCCCGCTGGTTCCCGACGTCGCCTGGCACACATTCACTTCTCCATCCTTCAGGCAGATGGTGTTCTTGGTGTTGCTCGACCAGAACCAGCCGCTCTTCGACGCGCGTACGTTCACCTCGGCGGCCGACGCGCTCGGCGCGGGAAGCGTCATGGACACCAGGACGGCTGCCGTTGCGCACACGGCTGCCCGGATGCTGCGGGTGTGCCTGCGTCTGTCCATTATTCCGGTCCTCGTTCGCCGATCCCGGTAAGCGTCAATGCTACCCCAGCGGACGCCACACCACATGTTCCGATCCACGGTGAATCGGAACATTTCCTCCTTGTGAACGTGACCCATCGTTCGGAAGGCGGCACGCGCCTCATCGCAGCGCGCCTTCGATCGTTGCGAGGAAGCGATGCAGGATGAACGCCGTCACGCCCCAGACGTAGTGGCCCTCCAGCTCGAAGATGTGCATCGGGAACCTGATGCCGTCGCGCTCCCAGACTTCGGTGCGGCCCGTTCGGGCCAGCGCGCGCAGCGGCAACTCGATCACGGCGCTGATCTCGCGCTCGCTCATCACCCATGCGTCGGGGCGCTCGATGTCGGCGACGTAGGGCGAGACGATGAAGCCCGAGGCGAACGTCGGGTAATCATCGAGCGACCCGAGCGCGCGGGCGCGCGCCGGTTCCAGTCCGATCTCCTCGTGGGCTTCGCGCACGGCGGTGTCCCAGAGGGTCTCGTCGTGCGGGTCGTGCCCGCCGCCCGGGAACGCGATCTGACCCTTGTGCGTCGGCACGTCGTCGGTGCGGCGCGTGAGCACGATCCACGGCTCGCCGTCGCGGGAGAACAGCGGGATCAGGACTGCGGCCTTGCGGCGCTCAGGCACCTCGACGAGGCGCCGGTCGTAGGCGGCGAGCGCGTTCGCGACCGCGTCGGCAAAGTCCGCGTCGAGGGATCCAACCCGCTGCGTCGCCGGCTTCATCGAGGTCAATCGTAGTCCGACGAGCGACTCGCGCACGTCTTACGATGTCGCGACATGACCGCTCCCCCGATCGAGATCGCCGGTCTCTCCAAGCGCTTCGGCGCGGTCGTCGCGGTCTCGGACGTGTCGCTAACGATCGAGGAGGGCGAGTCCTTCGGCTACCTCGGGCCGAACGGCGCCGGGAAGACGACGACCATCCGGTGCATGCTCGGGCTCATCAAGCCGACGGCCGGCTCCGTGCGCATCCTCGGACACGACGTCTCGCGCGACCTGAACGCCGCGCTCGAACGCATCGGCTCCCTTCCCGGAGAGTTCGGGATCTGGCCGTCGATGACCGGCCGCGAGGTGCTCGACTACCTGTCGTCGCTGCACCCCGCGCCGCCGGTGCGCCGGGAGGACCTGCGCGGGCGGTTCGAGCTGTCGCTCGCCGACCTCGACAGGCAGGTCCGCTTCTATTCGCGCGGCATGCGCCAGAAGCTCGGGCTGATCCAGGCCTTCGAGCACGAGCCCGCCTTGATGATCCTGGACGAGCCGACCGAGGGTCTGGACCCGGTGATGCAGCAGCGGTTCATCGCGCTGCTGCGCGAGTACCGCGCGCGCGGGGGCACCGTGTTCATGTCCTCGCACATCCTCAGCGAGGTCGAGCTGGCGACCGACCGCGTCGGCGTGGTCAAGGAGGGGAAGCTCGTCCGCGTCGGGTCGGCGACCGACCTCACCGGCGAGCGCGTGCGCCACTGCTCGCTCACCCTGGCGGACGAGGTGCCGGCGGGATTGCTCGACATCGAGGGCGTGAGCGACCTCGTCATGGCGTCGCCGTCGCACGCACGCTTCGAGTTTCGGGGGGACATGCAGCCGCTGATCGAGCGGCTCGCTGCCGTGCACGTGCTGGAGTTCCTCGCCGAGCCCGAGAGCCTCGCCGACGCCTTCTTCGACATCTACCAGGAGTCGACGTGAACCGCGCCGTGTTCGCCTTCAGCATCCGGCGCTCGATCCGCTCGTCGCTGCTGATCGCGGTCGGCGTCGGGCTGTTCTACTGGGTCGTGCTGCTGGCCTCCTCGAGCTTCCTCGGCGACGGGACCGAGCCGCTCCCGAGCTTCCTGACCGAGCCGCCGCGCGTGATGAAAGCCTTCATCGGCGGGTCGGCCAACTTCGTCAGCCCGGTCGGCTGGATGGCCTCCGGCGTGCTCCACCCGATCATCCTGTCCCTGACGACGATGGGCGCGTTCATGATCGCCACCGGCACGGGGGCAACCGAGCTGGAGCGCGGGACGCTCGACCTCGTGCTCGCGCGGCCGGTCGGGCGCGTGCCCTACGTCGCGGCGCGCGGACTGGCGGGCCTGGTCATGCTGACGCTGGTCGAGGCGGGAGCCGTGGCGGGAACCTTCGTCGCGTACGCGACCGTGCCCGGCGTCGATCAGCTCGTGCCCGGGCGCATCCTGCTGATGTTCGCCGGGCACTGGTTGCTCTTCGCGGCCTTCTCGACGACCTGTCTGGCGATCTTCGCCCGCGCCTCGTTGCGGAGCCGCGCGCTCGGCACCGCGATCGGCGTCGTCGTGGGCGCGTTCTTTCTCAACTTCCTGTCGTTGCTGTTCGACGCGCTCGAATGGCTCGGCTACCTGAGCCCGTTCCACTACTTCAACGCAGCCGACATCCTGAACGGCGAGCCCTTCCTCGGGAGCTGGGCCGTGCTCGCGGCGGTCGCGGTCGCGATGGGAGCGTTGTCCCTGCGCTGGTTCGCCTCGCGCGACCTCACGCGCTGAGCCGGCGCCGCGCACGTCAGAGAAGCGACGCGACCTTCCCGCCGTCGATCTGGATCGTCGTGCCGTTGACGTAGGCCGCGCGCTCGCTCGCCAGGAACGCGACCAGCGCGCCCAGCTCCGCCGGGTCGCCGATGCGACCGACCGGGATGCCCTGCGTCATCGGCGCGAGCGCCTGCTCGAGGGAGATGCCCTCGTCCCGCGCGCGTTGCTCTCCGATCGAGGTGAGACGGTCGGTGAGGAACGGCCCCGGCGCGACGGTGTTCACCGTGACGCCGTCGGCGGCCACCTCGCCGGCGAGCGTCTTCAGGAAGCCGGCCAGCCCGGCGCGCATGGTGTTGGACAGCCCGAGCCCGGCGATCGGCTCCTTGGCGGCCGCGCTCGTGATCGCGATCACCCGCCCCCAGCCGCCCGCGCGCATGTGCGGCAGCGTCGCGCGCACCAGGCGAACGGTCACCATCAGGTTCGCTTCGAACGCGGCTCGAAAGGCGGCGTCGTCGAACGTGGCGACGGGACCGGGCGGCGGGCCGCCGTTGTTGGCCACGAGGATGTCGAGCCGCCCGAACGCATCGGCCGCCTCGGCGACGAAGCGCTCGCACGCGTCGGGCGCGTTGAGGTCGGCCGCGACCGCGTGCACACGCACGCCGTGGGCGCGCAGCTCGTCCGCGGTCGCGGCGAGCGCCTCCGCGCCGCGCGCGCAGATCGCAACGTCGCAGCCCTCGCGCGCGAGCGCTTCCGCGCTCGCGCGCCCGAGTCCCTTGCTCGCCGCGGCCACCGCCGCCGCGCGGCCCTTCAGTCCGAGGTCCATCGGTTCGCGGATGATAGCCGCGCCGTTAGGATGACCCCATGCCCAAGCCCGAACGCTACGTCTTCGTGTGCACGAACCAGCGCCCGCCCGGGCACCCGCGCGGGTCGTGCATCGACAAGATGTCGGCCGAGGTGCTCCAGGAGTTCCGCGACCTCCAGGGCGAGAAAGGGCTCGCGACGTTCAAGGTCGTCGCCACCGGATGCCTCGAGCCGTGCCTGGCGGGGCCGAGCGTCTACGTCGCGCCCGACGACGTCTGGTACGGCGGCGTGACCGTGCCGGACGTCGAGCGCATCATCGACGAGCACCTCGTCGGCGGCCGTCCCGTCGAGTTGTTGATCCTGGACGAGGAGGACTTCGAGCGCTCCCAGCGCGGCCCGAAGGAAGCCCCGCCGAGCGGGCTCACCTAAGCGGGATACTCCTGCGCGAGGACCTCGTTTGGCGGTCAGCGGCTCGGAGGCGAGCGATCAGCGGGTTGACGCAGGCGTAGGTCGTCACCAAGGACGTCGGCGCGTGGCGGAAGAGCCACACGTAGGACGTGAACCCGATCAGCGGCCCGAAGCAGATGAGGGAGAGCACGCCGAGCAGCGACGCGCCGAAACCGAGCCCGGGTCGAGCCGCGACCACTCCCCGCCGATCGTTCGGGCCGCGCGCGATATTCCCGTAGGATGCGCCGATGACCGAGGAGCGGACGTACGGCCAGTGGAAGGAGCTGTTCCACGAGGTCGTCGACACGAACCTGTGCACCGGCTGCGCCGCGTGCATCATGGCCTGCCCGCGGCATGTGCTCGAATATGACAACGGCGCCTACCACCCGTTCAACGTCGAGGACTCCACAGCGTCCGACGACTGCATCCATGGTCAGCGCGGCTGCGACATCTGCACGAAGGCCTGTCCGCGCTTCCGCGCCTGGGAGCTGGAGGCCGACGAGGCGCTCTTCGGCCGCGCCCGCACGACCGACGAGGTCATCGGGATCTACCGCGACATCTTCCTGGTGCGCGCGACCGACGAGGGCATCCACGCCGCCGGTCAGGACGGCGGGCTCGTCTCGGCGCTGCTGATCTGGGGCCTGGAACGCGGGAAGATCGACGGCGCGCTGACGTCCAAGCTGTCGGCCGAGCGCACCTTCGACGCCGAGCCGGCGCTGGTGACGACCCGGCAGGAGGTGCTCGCTGCGGCCGGCTCGCGCTACACCTACGCCGCCAACCCGCTCGCGATGAAGGAAGCCGAGGAGCGCAAGCTGAAGAACCTCGCGCTCGTCGGGATGAGCTGCCAGGCGTCGATCAACGGCACGCTCGCCGCGCGCAACGTTGCCAAGTACCGGCGGCGCATCCAGCTCACGATCGGGCTGCTGTGCTCGAAGTCCTTCACCTACGAAGGGCTCATGGAGGAGAAGATCCGCGACGAGATGGGCATTCCGCTCGACGACGTCGCCAAGGTCAACGTGAAGGGCCGCTTCATGGTCTGGCGCAAGTCCACCGGCGAGCAGATCGACGTCCCGCTGAAAGACGTGCACGCCTACACGCGCCCGGGGTGCACGCTCTGCCCCGACTTCGCCGCCGAGCACGCCGACATCTCGACCGGCGGGCTCGGTCAGTCCGACGGGTGGACGCTGACGATCGTTCGCACCGAGCGCGGCGCCGAGTGGATGACCGAGCTGCGGGACGCCGGCTGGATCGAGGTGCGGCCGGGCAGCGAAGACCCCAAGGCGATCGAGCTGATGAACCGGCTGGCCGCGCGCCAGCGCACGCGCTGGCCTTCGACCCTCCCGGCCGATCAGCAGGCGCCGTCTGCGGTCCCGGTCGAGCTGCTGCCGAAGCCCAGGGCCTAAGCGGTCCGCGGCTCCAGCGCCGGGTTCACCGCCGCGAGCGCCTCCTCGCGCGTGGCGGGCCTTGCGTGCGCGGCGGTCCCGTAGTCGATGCGCGCAAACCCGCCGTCCTCGCCCACGAAGGCGGACCCGATGTGGTTCCCGAGCGAATGCGACTCCCACCGGTGCGCGAGCGGGCGGGCCCGGCCCACCGTGATGCGCTCGCGGCCCCGATAGAGCATCGCCGCTGGCGCGGCAGGTTGACCGAGCCCCTCGTTCAGGGGGGCGTAGTGGAAGCACGCGCCTTCCGTGGGCGCAAGGAAGAGCGACAACGTCGGGACCGCGTAACTCGGGAGCAGCTCGGCGGGGACGCGGACCGAGGCGTCTTCGGCGCCGGCCCGTCCGCGGGCGACCGAGTGCCAGCGCCGCGCGCCGCCTTCGGCTTCGACCTTGCCCTCCGTCACCCAACCCGCGACCGGGTTCTCGAACCGCGCCGACAATGCCTGCGGGTGCGAGGCGACGTCCAGGATCAGGTTCACGACGAAGTGGTTGAGCCCCCACTGCTTTCCGCCGTCGAAGGCGACCTCGTAGCCGAGCAGCAAGCGGTCGCCCCGGCGCCGGTAGACGTGGTGCTCGAAGCCGGCGCGCCGCCGCCCCAGCCAGAAGCTCAGCCAGAAGTTCCGCGGCTCCGTGCGCAGCGAGGAGAAGTCGAACGACACCGCGCGCTGCGCGGGCCGCACCTCAAGGGGCTCGCCCTTCAGGACCGGATGGACGGAGACCCCGAGCCGGCCGGAGCGAACGCGCACGCGCTTCCGCTTGCCGGCGCGCAGGACGAGCAGCTCCACGGTCTCGCGCTCGGCGCTCGCGTCGACCGCCGCGCCGAGGTCTTCGGCCGAGCCGAGCGCACGCTCGTCGTAGGCGACGAGGATGTCCCCCTGCCGTACTCCGGCCTCGCGGGCGGGCGATCCCTCCAGGACCATCGTCGCGAGCAATCCCGATTCCTTCGGCGTGATGACCCGGTCCATGCGCCACCTCCGCGCGCGAACCTATCGGTTCGACGCGCGCCGGGTCCAGACCGCGACGCGATGGAGGCCGGCCCTTCGGGCCGGCCTCTCTCGCTCACCCCGTCAGCCTTAGGGGCAACCTTCCGGACCCGCGGCGCTCACGCTGCAATCGAGCGCATCCGGGTTCGACGAGCCATCCCCGCCTTGAGCACCCGTGTACCAGGTTCCGCCGCTTCCTCGACGGGCGTGCACGCCGTCCGCGCCGACGTCGTAGCGCTGCCAGCCTCCCGCGGAGCTTTCGTTGTCGCGGTCGGAGCCGTCGATGAAGACGCTCACGCTGTCGTCGGACTGACGCGCGCCGCCGACGCGACCCTTGACCGGCAGGGTGTCGCCGCTGTCGGCGCAGCCCGAGACGCCGGTGGCCGGATCGGCGTAGAGCGTGAAGGCACCGCCGACGTCCGTGCCGCCGTCACAGCGCGTGTAGTAGGGGCCCCAGGGGGACTTCTTGTTCGCGCGGTCGCGGCACTCGGACCCGCCGGTGCGGTCCTTCGTGCACTTCGTCTGCGCCTCCGACGCGCCGACGCCGCCGGCGACGGCCGCGACGATCGCGCACGCCAGGACGATCTTGGCTTTCCTCATGCGAACTGCCTCCTTCTAGGACCCCTCGGCGAACAGAGTTCGCGCTGCGGCACGGGTTCCCCTTCTGGGCGCGCGATCTTGGGTGCGGGCGAAGCGGCATCTCCGGGCACAGGGCGACTCCTGCTCGATGCCTTTGCGAATCCGCCCGTTCGGTAGGCTACCGGGCCGGCACACGTCAAGAGGAGGCACGCATGCCCGAGGCGATGGAACTTGCGTTCGAGGAGCGGGGGTCGGGCCCGGTCTTGGTCTTCATCCACGGCTTTCCGTTCGACCGGACGATGTGGATCCCGCAGCTCGCGGGACTGGCCAAGATCAGGACCTGCGTGGCCGTCGACCTCCGTGGTCACGGCCTGTCGGAGGACCGCGACCCGGGCGACTACTCCTTCGACCTGTTCGCCGACGACGTGGCGGCGACCCTCGACACGCTCAAGGTGCAGGAGGCGGACGTCTGCGGGCTCTCGATGGGCGGCTACGTCGCGTTTTCGATGTGGCGGCGCCACCGCGACCGCGTGCGGTCGCTGATCTTGATCGATACGAAGGCGGAGGCCGACTCGGACGAGGCCAGGGCCGGCCGCGAAGCGACGGCCGACCTCGTCGCGAAGGAGGGCATGGGCGTGCTGCACGAGAAGCTCGGCCCGAAGCTCGTGGGCGGCAACCCGTCGCAGGACGTCATCGACCGGGTTCAGGCGATGTTCACCGCGACCTCACCGGAGATCGCCGCCGCCGACTCGCTCGCGATGCGCGACCGGACCGACTCCACGCCCGACCTGCCCACGATCGACGTCCCGGTCCTGTGGCTCCACGGCGAGGAGGACCAGTTGATGCCGCTCGCCGGGGCCGAAGCGTCGGCGAAGGAGATCCCCGGCGCCCGCTTCGTGTCGATCCCAAAGGCGGGCCACGTCGCCTCCATGGAGAACCCCGACGCGGTCAACGACGCGATCGCGGACTTCCTGCCGGCGAAGCTCCCCAAGGCGTGAAAGAGGGCCCGTGAAAGAGGCCGACTGAAAAGAGGCCGGCACAGCGCCGGCCTCGAATCGGCGGCAGGCTCAGTCGCTCGTCGCCCAGTTGGCCACGACCGGGTGATCGAAGTCGACCGCGCCGACTTTGGCCGCGCCGCCGGGTGACCCGATGCCGTTCTCCATCGTGAACCACTCGGCGTTGACCGGGGTGAACTGCTTCCACGCGTCGGGAACGTCGTCCTCGTAGAAGATCGCCTCGACCGGGCAGGCGGGTTCGCACGCGCCGCAGTCCACGCACTCGTCCGGGTGGATGTAGAGCATCCGCGGACCTTCGTAGATGCAATCGACCGGGCACTCCTCGATGCACGCCTTGTCCTTGACGTCGATACAAGGCTCCGCGATCGTGTACGTCACGCTTGCTACCCCCTCTTACGCGAACGTTCGCATAGTAGCGTATCGATTGAAGATGTCGAACGGCCGCCGCGGGCGCAGCGGCGGCGCTTGTGCCGTTGGGAAACCGCCATGCAAATCGAGCCGATCACGCTCCGAACCGCCGACGGCCTCCGCCTCGAGGGGCGGCTCGGCAACCCCCCGACCGCCCGGGGCGGCGCCGTCATCTGCCATCCCCACCCGCTCTACGAAGGCTCGATGTCGAGCGGCTTCATCCCGGTCATGCAACGCGAGATCGTCGCGGCCGGGTGGGCGTGCCTTCGCTTCAACTTCCGCGGCGTGCGGCGCAGCGAAGGCGCCTACGGCGAGGGAGCGGGCGAGCTGATCGACGCGCGCGCCGCGCTCGATGCGGTTGCTTCGGCGCTGCCCGGCACGCCGCTCGCGGTCGTCGGGTGGTCCTTCGGGGCGCTCGTGGGCCTGGCCGCCGCCGTCGCCGACGACCGCGTGGACACCTGCGTCGTCGTCGCTCCGCCCGTCTCGGTGGAGACGCCGATCGCGCTCCCGCCCCAACCGTCCGCGGACGCGCCGGCCGCCTGGGAGGGACGGCTGCTCGCCGTCTGCGGGACGCGGGACCGCTTCTGCCGACCCGACGATCTCCGGCGCTGGACGGCATCGCGCCTCCCCGGCGCCGTCGTGGAGACCTTCGAGGGCGAGGACCACATGTTCTCCGGCACGCGCCGCGTCGAGATGGCGAAACGCGTCGCGCGGTTTCTGGACGCGGCCATAGCATGAGCGTGATGCCCGCCCTGTACGACACGATGGCGCGCGAGGTTCTCGCGATCGCTCCCGCCGGCGACCGGCTCACGATGTACACGTGCGGCCCGACGGTCTACCGCTACGCGCACATCGGCAACCTGCGGACGTTCCTGATGGCCGACCTGATCCGGCGCACGTTCGAGTACGCCGGCACCGAGGTCGAGCAGATCCAGAACATCACCGACGTCGGCCACATGACCGACGAGCTGTTCGATCGCGGTGAGGACAAGATGCTCGTCGCGGCCGGCCTCGAGGGCAAGAGCCCCGAGGAGATCGCCGCCGCCTACACCGAGGCGTTCCTGGCCGACGTAACGGCGTTCAACATCCGCCCGGCGGCCGCATACCCACGAGCGTCCGAACACGTCCCGCAGATGATCGAGTTGATCGCGAAGCTGATCGAGCGAGGCCATGCCTACGAGGCAGACGGGAACGTCTACTACGACGTCTCCTCCTTCCCCGCCTACGGCGCGCTGTCGGGCAACACCCTCGACCACCTGGAGGCCGATCACCGCAAGGAGATCGGGGACGAGAACAAGCGCCGCCCGGCCGACTTCCTGCTCTGGAAGCGCGCCGGCGAGCATCGCGTGATCCTGTTCCCCTCGCCCTGGGGCGAGGGCTACCCGGGATGGCACATCGAATGCTCCGCCATGTCGCTCGACCGCTTCGGGGAGTCCTTCGACCTGCACACCGGAGGCGAGGACAACGTCTTCCCGCACCACGAGGACGAGATCGCGCAGTCCGAGGGCGCGACCGGCCACCGGGTCGTCCGGCACTGGGTCCACGGCGCGCACTTGCTGAGCGAGGGCCGCAAGATGGCCAAGAGCGCAGAGAACTACTACGACCTCCGCGACCTCGCGGCGCGCGGACACGACGAGCCCCTCGCCGCCCGGCTGCTGTTCCTTCAGTCGCGCTACCGCGCTCAGATGAACTTCACGCTGGAAGCGCTGGGCGGCGCGGAGAAGGCGCTCGGGCGATGGCGACGGCAGGTCGCGTCCTGGTCCCAGCATCCGCCGCTCGGCGGCGACGCGGTGCGGGACGCGGAGAAGCGCTTCGTCGCGGCGATCGGCGACGACCTCGACACGCCGGCCGCGATGGCGCTCGTCGCCGAGGCGATCAAGTCCGAAGCGATCTCGCGCGGCGACAAAGCGGCGCTGCTGACCCGATGGGACGGCTTCCTCGGGCTCGACCTCGGGCGCGACGTCGAGCGGCGGATCGACGTGCCCCCGATGGTGATGGACTTGATCGCTCAGCGGGAGCGCGCGCGGAGCCACAAGGATTGGTCGAGCGCCGACCGCCTCCGCCACAAGATCCTGTCGTTCGGCTTCGAGGTCGAGGACACGCCCGACGGCCCGCAGCCGCGCCCGCGGGCGCGCTGAGCTACGGCTTGAGGATCACCTTCAGCGCCTCGCGGGAGTCGAACAGCTCGTAGCCCTTCACCGCCTGTTCCAGGGGCAGCGTGTGCGAGATGAGCACGGTCGGGTCGATGGTGCCGCCGGCGACGAGCGCGAGCGCGCGGTCCCAGTGCGCTTGCACGTTCGCGGTCGCCCCCATCACGATCGTGATCCCGCGGCGCCACAGCTCGCCGAAAGCGATCTCGTGGGACAGCTCGGTGTAGACGCCGATCACGGCGACGGTTCCGCCCGCACGCACGGCATCGGTCGCGGTGTCGAAAGCCTTCAAGCTGCCGACGCACTCGATGACGACGTCGGGCCCGCGGCCGCCGGTACGGCGCTGCAGCTCGACGACCGGGTTGACGGCGCTCGCGTCGATCGGCGTCGCGCCGAGCGAGGCCGCGATCTGGAGGCGGTCGGGCGCGAGGTCGACCACGAAGACTTCGGACGGCTCGTGCGCGCGCGCGCTCATCGCCGTCAGCAGGCCGACCGGACCGGCGCCCACGACCGCGACCGCGTCGCCGGGCTCGATGCGAGCGCGCTCGCAGACGTAGACGGCCGTCGTGAGGATGTCGCCTGCGAAGACGGCCTGGTCGTCGGTCAGCGCGCCGGGCACGTGGTGCAGGTTCACGTCGGCGACGGGCACCCGCACGGCTTCCGCCTGGCACCCGTCGAGGTCGCCGGTGAAGATCCCGTACCCGAGTGCCCTGATGTCCTCGCACAGGTTGAAGTCGCGGCGGGCGCAGAACCAGCACGACCCGCACGCGATCAGGAACGAGCCGACGACGCGGTCGCCCGCAGAGAAGCCGCGCACCGCTTCGCCGACGGCTTCGACGGTGCCGACGAACTCGTGGCCGAGCACGCTGCCCTCACGCACGCCTGGAACGCGGCCGTGCAGCAGGTGCAGGTCCGACCCGCAGACCGCGGCGGTGCTCACCCGAACGACCGCGTCGCCGGGATCGATCACGACCGGATCCGGATACTCGCCGACGCGGATGTGGCCGACGTCGTCGAACAGGACCGCCCGCATCAGGCGGGACGCTTCCCGTCCAGCGCACGCACCTGTGCGCCGGGGGCGCTGCGCGTCCGCCACTCCACGATGCGGACGGCCGCCCAGATCGCCGCGACGCCCAACGCCGCTGGCGTACTGATGCCGCCGCGAACGACGATTGGCGGCGCGCCGGACGCGGCGGCGGTGGTCTTCTTCGCAGGCTTGGCCCGCTTCGAGCGCAGGCGCGCGCGGACCATTCCCGCCGCGAGCAACGTCAACCCGCCGGCCAGACCGGACGCGATGCGCATCCCGCGCCGCTTCGCCGGACCGATGCGCCGGCCCAGCTCGGACAGCTTGTCCTCGAGCCCCGCGCGAACCGCTTCCGTCTCGGCTATCACTTCACCCGGTCGCGTACCCATCGCGCATCCTCCTTCACCTTGTCCATCGCCGCCCTGCTCCCCGGGCCGCCGGCCTTGATCTTGCGGACGCCGAGCCATGCGCCGAGCGCCGCGAGGCCCAGCAGCACGATGCTTGCGACGAGGAAGTCGAGCCACGGCGAGAAGGGGAGCGCGAGCGCCCCGGACATCACCAGGAACAGCAGTCCCGGCACGACCAGCACGACCGCGATGAGAACGGCCGCGACGCCCTTCATGCGCTCGACCACCCCTTCCACGATCGCGTCCTTCAGCAGCTCGCCCTCGAGCCGGAACAGCTTCGCGGCGTCCTCGATCGATTCGGCGACGAGCTGCGAGGTGCTCTTGTCGGTGTTCTCCATGCCGGGCCTCCTTCGCGGCCAACGCTACCGCGCGCCCGGCCGCCGTCAGCGGCCGGGCTGCCAGACCATCATGAAGATGATCAGCACGGTGAGGATGCCCAGGATCGGGCCGAGCCGCTGCGTCGTCTTCTTGTTCGCCTCGAACTCGGGCGTGCCCGCCTTGCCTTCCTTCGCCAGCTTGACGACCCTGTGGATCGCCGGGTTGTCGATCCCGTAGGAGATAACCAGGACGGCGATGTAGGCGATGATCGAGACGTAGAGCCACTCCTGCTGGAAGAAGAGCGTGTCGAGCCCCCGGTCGAAGATCAGCAACGCGCCGCTCAGGGGTTGCGTGATGAGCGCCACCGGCGTCACGACCTTCGTCTCGATCGCCATCAACGTCTCCAGGATCGCCAGGTTCCCCGGCGGCGGCGTCTTCTCGATCATCTTGCCCATCACGGCGAAGCCGAACGTCGGTCCGATGCCGGCGATCGCGCCGCCGATGTGGACCAGGAACAAGATCTTGGTATACGCGTCCATGCACGTCCCTCCCGTCGCGCCGAGTCTCCCACGCAGGTCGCATCCGGGCAAGTATCCGCGCGGCGTGCGTAGGATGCGCCCATGCCGAAGGCGCCGCTGCTCGACGAGAGCGAGATCGGGAGGCGGCTCGACGCGCTTCCCGCGTGGGAACGCAAGGGCGATCAGCTCGTGCGCACGGTGCGCTTCGCGGACTTCACCGAAGCGGTCGCGTTCGTGAGCCGCCTCGTCGAGCCGTCGAACGGGCAGAACCACCACCCGGACGTGGCGATCCACTGGAACGAAGTGACCCTCACGCTGTGGACGCACGCGAGCGGCGGGCTCACCGAGCGCGACTTCCGGCTGGCCGCGACCATCGACGCCCTGGCGCCCGATGCCGGCACTTGACTTCGCCTTCCTGGCCGACGCGGCCGAGGCGCAGCCCGGACGCAAGTTCTACGTGCTCGGCGGCGGAATCGATTCCATCGGCGCGCCGCGGTTCCCGGTCGTGCACCCGATGATGTCCCTCGTGATGCGCGTGCTGATCCACCCGATGGAGGCCGAGGACGAGCACGCCCTGGACATCCGCCTGATCGACTCCGACGGCCACGAGCTTGTCCGCTTGGACGGGAAGCTCCGCGCGAACGATCCCGCCCGCACCGGCCGCGAGATCACCGTTCCGTTCGTGATGAACCTGGTCAACACGCGCTTCGACCGCCCGGGCGACTACAGCATCGAGATCCTGATCGACGGCGAGCACGCCAAGAGCCTGCCGCTGCGGCTGCACCAGGTCGGCGCGCCGGGCCAGGGGAAGGCGTGACGCCGCCGCGCCGGGCTAGGCGCGGGCGTCTTCGGCCAGCTCGCGCGGGAGCGCGAAGCGCACGTCCTCGGTCACGACGGTGACCTCTTCGACCTCGCTGACGCCGCGCGCGCGGAACCACGCGACGACGCGATCGACCAGCCATTCGGGCGCCGACGCCCCCGAGGTGATCCCGACCGTGGCCGCGCCGTCGAGCCAGGACTCCTCGATCTCGGTCTCGTCGTCGATCAGGTAGGACCGCGCGCCGAGCGAGCGGGCGACCTCCGCGAGGCGCTTGGAGTTCGAGGAGTTGTCGCTGCCGATGACGAGCACCACGTCGGCTCGCTCGGCGATCGTCTTGACGGCGCTCTGCCGGTTCTGCGTCGCGTAGCAGATGTCCTCGCGCGGCGGCCCCTGGATCGCGGGGTTGCGCGCGCGCAGGCGCTCGATGACCTCGTTGGTCTCGTCGACCGACAGCGTCGTCTGCGACACGTACGCGACCTTGCCGCCGTCCAGCGGCACGGCATCGGCTTCCGCGGGGCTCCCGATGAGGGTGATCGAGCCGGGCGCCTCGCCCATCGTGCCGATCACCTCCTCATGCCCCTCGTGGCCGATCAGGACGATGTCGTAGCCGTCGCGCGCGAACCGCTTCGCCTCGACGTGCACCTTCGTCACCAGCGGGCAGGTCGCGTCGATGACGTGGAGGCCGCGCGCGCGCCCCTGCTCGTAGACTTCGGGCGCGACGCCGTGCGCCGAGAGCACCGTCGTCGCGCCTTCCGGGACCTCGTCCAGCTCCTCGACGAAGATCGCGCCCTTGGCCTCGAGGTCGCGCACGACGGAGATGTTGTGAACGATTTGCTTGCGCACGTACACGGGCGATCCGTACCGCGCGATCGCCCGCTCGACGATCTCTACCGCGCGGTCGACGCCGGCGCAATAGCCGCGCGGCGCGGCCAGGAGCAGGCGGCGGGGAGTCGTCACCGGACCAATGGTAGTCGCCCCGGAACCGGGCGACACGCCCCGGTCAGCCGCGGTTCGGCTTCGCGGCCTTCCGGACCGCGGCGGCCTTCGAGCGGCGCTTGCCCGCGAGCGACACCGTTCCCTTCCCGTCGTGCAGGTGCCGTCGCAGGAAGTCGGCGACGGCTCGGTTGACCTGCTGCTGCCGCTCCAGGATCGTCCCGTGCGTGCCGCCCTCGACGGTGAGCAGCTCAGCGAGAGGCATCCGCGAGGCCATCACGTGACCGAGCCACGGCGGCACGAAGTTGTCGCGCTCGCCCACGACGACCAGCGCCGGCACTTTCACGTGACGCAACAGGTCCTCCGCCGAGTGCTCGTGCATCGCCTGCGCCATCTTCAGCATGATCTGCGGGTCCATCATCGCCATGTGGTCGTAGTACGGGCGCATGTCCTCCGCGGCGGTGTCCGGACCGAGGATCCCGAACTGGACGGCGAGCGGGTGCGGGATGCTCGAACGGAACAGCGCGCGCCAGGCGGGCGCGACGGCGGCGGGGAGCTTGCCGAGCGCAAAGCTCGCCAGCGGGAAGACGCGCGGCGCGACCGTGGTGTTGAAGATGGTGTGAATCGCGCTCGCGTACGGGCCCGTGATCGACACCAGCGCGCTCACCCGCTTGGGCATCAGGCGATAGGCCTCCAGGCAGACCTGCACGCCCATCGAGTGGCCGAGCAGCACCGCCTGGTCGATGCCCTCGTGGTCGAGGATCGCCTTGAGGTCTCGCGCGTAGCGGTCGAGCCGGAAGTCGTCGATCGTGTAGTTGCGCGCGCGATACCCGGGCTCGCGCGGCATTCCGCTTACCCCGCATCCGCGGTAGTTCCAGATCAGCACGCGGTAGTGGCGCGACAGCGACGGACCGATGTACTTCCAGAAGTTGTCGGGGCAGCAATACCCGGCGCAGAGCGCGATCACGCGCTCGCCGTTGCCGGCGATCGTGTAGGCGAGGTGCGTGCCGTCGAAGGACACGACGCAGCGGTCCTTCGGGAACAAGGTGCCTTCGGCGCCGCGAACGCGCAGGTATCCCATGTCGCGACGACTCTACCCGGCCCGGCGTCCCTATTCTGCGGCGAGCGCGCGCGAGATCACCAAGCGCTGGATCTCGCTCGTGCCCTCGAACAGCGAGTAGATCTTCGCGTCCCGATGCCACTTTTCCACCGGGAAGTCCTTGATGTAGCCGTAGCCGCCGAGCACCTGGATCGCCTGGTCGGTCACCTTCACCGCGACCTCGCCCGCCTTGAGCTTCGACATCGACCCCTCGGCGTGCGTGAACGGCTGGCCGGTCCGCGCCATCCAGGCCGCGCGCCAGGTGAGGAGCCGCGCCGCGTCGGTTTCCATCGCCATGTCGGCGAGCTGGAAGGCGACGCCCTGGTGCTCGATGATCGGCCGGCCGAACGTCTCCCGGTCCCTGGCGTAGTCGCGTGCGTACTCCCACGCCGCGCGCGCGATGCCGACGGCCTGGGCCGCGACGCTCGGCCGCGTCGCCTCGAACGTGGCAAGCGCGCCGGACTTGCGCGAGCTTTGGCCCGAGCGGGCGCGCTCGAGCTTGCCCTCCAGGCGCTCCATCCCGCCGACGACTTGTGAGTCGGGCACCCAGCAGTCCTCCAGGATCACCTCGGCGGTGTGCGATGCCCGGATGCCCATCTTCTTTTCCTTCTTGCCCTGGCGGATCCCGGGGTTGCCGGGCTCGACGATGAAGGTCGCTTGGCCGCGGTGGCCGAGGCTCTGGTCGACCGTCGCGACGACGACGTGCACGTCGGCGATCCCGCCGTTGGTGATGAAGACCTTCGTGCCGTTGAGCAGCCAGCCGTCGCGCTCGCGCGTCGCGGTGCTCCGCAGCTTGGACACGTCCGAGCCGGCGCCCGGCTCGGTCACGGCGAACGCGGCGACCTTCGGGTCCTCGGGCGTGCCGAACATCTTCGGGGCCCACTCCATCGCCTGCTCGGGCGTGCCGGCGGCCGCCAGCGCCGCGAGCGGCAAGCCGGTGCCCATGACCGCGAGCGTCACGCCCGCGCAGCCCCACGCCATCTCCTCCAGCGCGATCGGCATCAGCAAGCCGGTCTCGTCCTGACCGACCTGCATGTAGAAGTCGAACGAGTAGATGCCGACCTCGGCCGCCTTCTTCAGGACGGGCCAGGGGAAGTCCTCGGTCTCGTCGTAGTCGGGCGCGACGGGACGCACCTCTTTCTCAGCGAACTCGTGAATCCACTTCTGGAACTCTTTCTGTTCCGCGCTCAGTCCGAAATCCGCCATCTCCACTCCCTTCGCCGGCGGCCGCTCTGGCTGCTCAGGAGGTTACTTGCAGGTAACTTACCATTCGGTAATCTAGCCCCGCAACGCAGCCCCGTCAAGAGATGCATCGGGAGGGAGAGAGCCCTGGCCACACGGCGTTTGAGCGCCGAAGCCCGTCGCGCCCAGTTGCTGGACGTCGCGCGCGAGGTCTTCGCCGAGGACGGCTACCACGGCGCCGCGATGGAAAAGATCGCCCAGCGCGCGGGCGTGACGAAACCCGTCCTCTACCAGCACTTCTCGGGCAAGAAAGAGCTGTACGTGGCGCTGCTCGACAGCGACATGAACCGGCTGCTGGCTCACGTGACGGCGGCGATCGAGGCCGAGCAGGAGAACCGCGCCCGCATCGAGCAGGGGCTGACCGCCTACTTCGAGTTCATCGAGCAGAACGTCGACACGTTCCGCCTGCTCTTCCGCGAGACGATGGGCGCCGACCCGGAGGTGCGCGAGTGCATCGACCGGTTCCACGACGAGGCGGGCGGCCGCATCGGGGCGATCATCGCCGAGGACACCGGCGAGTCGCCCGAGCTGTGCGAGCTGCTCGCCCGCGGGCTGATCGGCATGAGCGAGGCGGCCGCGATGCGCTGGCTCGACCGTAAGCTCCGGGTGGCGCGCGACGACCTGGTGCGGAACCTGACCGCCGTGACGTGGCGCGGGCTCGCGGGACTTCCCATGCGCAAGGAGGAGCGGTAGGTGGCCAGAGGCGGATATCAGAAGCGACGGATCGAGGCCAAGCACGAACGCGAGCGGCTCGAGCGGCGGAAGGCCGCGCGCCGCCGCAAGATCGTCGCCGCCGCTTCGGTCGTCGGGGGGCTCGCCGTGATCGGCCTCATCGCGTGGGCGCTCCTGAGCCGTTCGAACACGCCGTCGCTCACCAACCCCGACGCCACCGGTAGCGAGCAACCGCTCGCCTTCCCCACGCCGTGCACGCCCGCCGGCCCCGAGACGCTCGGGCAGAAACAGTTCTCGGACCCGCCCTGCCAGGTCATCGACACGACGTCGAGCTACGCCGCGACGCTGGAGACCTCCAAGGGAGACATCGTCGTCAACCTGCTCGCCGCCGACGCGCCTGTAACGGTGAACAACTTCGTGTTCCTTGCCCAGAGCGGCTACTACGACGGCTCGGTGTTCCACCGCGTCATCCCCGGCTTCGGCGGGCCTGGCTCGAACATGATCCAAGGCGGCGACGCGCAGAACGGCGACGGATCAGGCGGGCCGGGCTACCAGTTCGGCGACGAGAACCCCGCGCCGTTCGACGGCTCGGGCTTGCTGGCCATGGCGAACGCGGGGCCGGGCACGAACGGATCGCAGTTCTTCTTCGTGGACGGTGCGGTCGCTCACCTGAACGCGCCGGGCGCGTGCCCCGCGCCGTCGGGTTGCCATACCGTCTTCGCCCGGGTGGTCGACGGCCTGGAGGTCGTCGGCGCGATCGCAAACGTCAAGACGGGCGAGGGGGACCGGCCCGTGAACGACGTGATCCTCGAGCGCGTCACTATCGAGGAGACCGCATAGAGAAGGAAGGCGGAATAGAGAAGGAGGGTCGAATGACCGGCACCAGGCCCGCGCGGGGGCGCGTGCGCCCGGCGCGCGGTCCAAAGCCCGGTCGCGGCCCGCGCTCACCCGTCTGGAAGCCGCTCCTCGTCGTCCTGCTGGTGCCGTTCGCGGCCTCGGGAATCGTGCTCCTGGCGGGGGCCCTGCAATCGCCCCCGGCCTGCACGCCGCTCGGGCCCGCCATCGTCGGGAAGCAGAGCTTCGACGCTCCCCCCTGCCGCTTCATCGCGCGCGACTCCAAGTACATCGCGATCCTTGACACCTCCGCCGGCGAGGTCACGCTGCAGCTCGAGCCGCGCCTCGCCGACGACACGGTCAACAACTTCGTGTTCCTCGCCCTTGCGGGCTTCTACGACGGGATGAGGATCCATCGCGTCGAGAGCGACGAGGAGCACGCGTTCGTCCAGATGGGAGACCCGGGCGGCACCGGGCGCGGGAACGCCGGCTACGAGATCGAGGCCGAGACGCCGTCGCCGCTCGCCCGCTACGTCCGCGGCGTCGTGGCGATGGCCAAGCGCGTCGACCGCGACGTCGTCGGGAGCCAGTTCTTCATCGTCGTGCGCGACTACGCCGACATCGGCGAGAACCCGCGCGACCCGTTCTTCGGCATCGTCGCCAACCAGAACAGCCTCGCGGTGCTCGACCAGGTCGCCGAGGCGCCGCTGGACGAGGACGGCAGGCCGCTGGAGGACGTCGTGGTGCGCTCGGTGCGGATGCTGGAGGATCCTCTGGCGGACGACGAGGGGCCGCGGCCGATCCCGCTCGTCCAGCCGACCGACCTCCCGGACTGGCCCTAAGCGCCCGGGCGGCCGACGGAGAAGTAGCGCGCCTCGGGGTGGTGGACGACGATCGCGCTCGTCGATTGCTCGGGGTCGAGCTGGAACTCCTCGGTGAGCCGCACGCCGATGCGCTCGGGCCCGAGGAGCGTGAAGAGCTTCTCCTGGTCTTCCAGGTTCGGGCAGGCGGGGTAGCCGAACGAGTAGCGGCTGCCCCGATAGCCCTGGTCGAACAGCTCCTTCAGGTCGGTCGCGTCCGACCCCGCGATGCCAAGCTCCTCGCGGATGCGCTTGTGCCACAGCTCGGCGAGCGCCTCGGCCATCTCGACGCCGAAGCCGTGCATGTAGAGGTAATCCTGGTAGCGGTCGGCCTCGAACAGCTCGCGCGCGGCCTCGCTGACGTGCCGGCCCATCGTGACGACGTGGAACGCGACGACGTCGGGCTCGCCGCCGACGGGGCGGAAGAAGTCGGCCAGGCACAGACGCCGCTCGCGCGGCTGGCGCGGGAAGGTGAAGCGGACCCACTCGGTCTCGGCGTCCTCGCGGTAGACGATCAGGTCGTCGCCGTCCGAGCGCGCCGGGAAGTAGCCGTAGACGACCGCGGGCACCAGGATCTGCTCGGCGGTCGCGCGGGCGAGCAGCTCGCGCAGGACGGGCTCCGCGGTCTCGGCCAGGAACCGCTCGTAGTCCTCCGGCGACTGCTCCTTCCCTCGCTTCAGGCCCCACTGCCCGCGGAAGAGCGCCACGCGGTTGAGGTAGGCGGCCACGTCGGCGACGGGGACGCCTTTCACGACGCGGCTCCCGATGAAGGGGGGGCGCGGGACCGGCGCATCGGTCGCGACGTCGGAACGGCCCGAGGTCGCGGGCGCGGCGGGGCGCGCGGCCTTCGCCACGCGCTTCTCCTTCACCGCCGCTTCCAGGGCCGGACCGCCCGCCCGCTCGGCTCCGAGCGCGTCCATCGTGCGCAGGCCCTCGAACGCGTCCCGGCCGTAGAACACGCGCCCGTTGTAAACCTTGCGCAGGTCGACCTCGACGTAGGACCGGGTCAGCGCCGCGCCGCCGAGGATCACCGGAAATCGATCGAGCCCGCGCCGGTTCAGCTCCTCGAGGTTCTCGCGCATGACCAGCGTCGACTTCACGAGCAGGCCGGACATGCCGATCGCGTCGGCGGCGTGCTGCTCGGCGGCCTCGACGATCGTCGTGATCGGCTGCTTGATCCCGAGGTTGTGCACGGTGTAGCCGTTGTTGGACAGGATGATGTCCACGAGGTTCTTGCCGATGTCGTGCACGTCGCCCTTGACGGTCGCGAGCACGATCGTCCCCTTGCCGCCGCCGGCCGCCTTCTCCATCTTCGGCTCCAGGTGCGCGACCGCCGCCTTCATCGTCTCTGCGGACTGCAATACGAAGGGCAGTTGCATCTCGCCCGAGGCGAACAGGTCCCCGACCACCTTCATCCCGGCCAGCAGGTACTCGTTGATGATGTCGAGCGGCCCGTGCGTGACGAGGGCCTCGTCGAGGTCGCCGGTCAGCCCGTCGCGGTCGCCGTCGATGATCCGGCGCTTGAGCCGCTCCTCCAGCGGCAGGTGCGCGCGCTCCTCCTTCGCCGCCTTCGCCGTGTCGACGCCCTCGAACAGCCCGATGAACTCCTGCAACGGGTCGTAGCCGTCCTTGCGGCGGTCGTAGATCAGATCGAGCGCCACTTCGCGGGCGCGCGGCTCGATCCGGTTCATCGGAAGGATCTGGGCCGGCGACACGATGGCCATGTCCAGCCCGTGCGCGACCGCTTCGTGCAGGAACACCGAGTTCAAGACCTGGCGAGCCGCCGGCGACAGGCCGAAGGAGACGTTGGAGACGCCGAGGCTCGTGAACGCTCCGGGGAAGGCATCCTTCACGCGGCGCACGCCGTCGAGCGTCTCCAAGCCCGCGCGACGCAGCTCCTCCTGTCCGGTCGAGACCGGCAGCACGAGCACGTCGAAGATGAGGTCGCCCGGGCGCAAGCCGAACGAGCCGACCGCAACCTCGTAGATCTTGCGGCAGGCCTCCAGCTTCCAGGAGGCCGTCGTCGCCTGGCCCTCCTCGTCGATCGCGAGCGCGACCACCGCGGCCCCGTACTTCTTCGCGTTGCGCAGGTTGCGCTCGATCCGCGTCTCGGGACCCAGTCCCTCCTCCAGGTTGATCGAGTTGATGACCGGCCGGCCGCCGAGCATCTTCAGACCGGCCTCGATCACCTCCGGCTCGGTCGAGTCCAGCACGATCGGCAGCGTGCACTGCGTGCGGAAGCGGGCCATGATCTCGCTCATGTCCGCGACGCCGTCGCGGCCGACGAAGTCCACGTTGACGTCGATCGCGTGCGCGCCCTCGCGCACCTGGTCCTGCGCGACCTTGACGGTCTGGTCCCAGTCCCCCGCGTCCACCAAGCCCTTGAACCGTCGCGAGCCCTGCGCGTTGCACCGCTCGCCGATCACGAAGAACGACGTGGACTGCCGGAACGGCTGCGGGACGTAGAGCGAGGCCGCCGCCGGCTCGAACTCCGCGGTCCGCGGTGGGCGGGGATGATCGCGCAGCGCGCGGACGAGCGCGTCGATGTATTCCGGCGTCGTGCCGCAGCAGCCGCCGACCGCGTTCACGCCGAACTCGCGCACGAAGATCTCGTGATGGCGCACGAAGTCCTCGACGGTGAGCGTGTAGTGCGCGCGCCCCTCGCGCATCTCCGGCAGGCCCGCGTTGGGTTGCACGCTCACGTGCCCGCCCCAGGTCTGGCAGACGTAGCGCACGTGCTCGATCATCTCGACGGGGCCCGTCGCGCAGTTGATGCCGAGCGAATCGACGACGTCGAACGCCTGGATCGTGGCGACGGCCGCGCCGATCTCGGACCCGAGCAGCATGGTGCCCTCGGGCTGAATGGTCACCTGCGCCATCAGCGGCACCCGAACGCCCGCGTCGTCGAACGCCCGCGCGCACGCGGCGATCGCCGCCTTGACCTGGAGCAGGTCGTAGCAGGTCTCGATCAGCAGGGCGTCGACGCCGCCGTCGATCAGCGCGCGCGCCTGGAGCGCGTAGGACTCCTCCAGCGCGTCGAAGGTCGCGTTCCCAAGCGTCGGGAGCTGCGTCCCCGGCCCGATCGAGCCGACGACCCATCGGGGACGGCCGTCGCCCACTCCCTCGACCGCTTCCCGGGCGAGCCGGGCGCCGATCAGGTTGAGGTCGCGCACCCGCGCCGCGTCGTTGCCGAACTCGGCCTGGACGATCAGGTTCGCGCCGAAGGTGTTCGTCTCGACGCAGTCCGCTCCGGCCGCCAGGTAGCGCGCGTGGATGTCCCGGATGACCTCGGGACGCGACAGGTTGAGGATCTCGGAGTTGTTCTCCTGTCCGAGGTAGTCGTCGAGCGTGACGTCGGCCGCGTGGATCTGCGTGCCCATCGCGCCGTCGAAGATCAGGACGCGCTCGTCCAGCGCTTCGAGGAAGCTCACGCCTCGCGTGTGAGTGGCGCTAGAAGGGAAGGTTCTCCTCCGGAACGTCGACGACCATCGGGCTGTTCTGGTCCCGCTCCGATAATAGCGGCTGCGCCTCGAAGGGCCAGGTGATTTCGAGGGCCGGGTCGTCCCAGAAGATGCTGTGCTCGTCGGTGCCGTCGAACGCCTGGTCCACCATGTAGAGCAGCGTCAGGTCGGTCACGGCGTAGAAGCCGTGCGCCACGCCCGGCGGAATGTAGATGCCGACGTCGTCGCCTTCCTTGATCTCCAGGGTCTCGGACTTCTCGGCGGTCTTCGACGAGCCGCGGAAGTCGAACAGGGCGATGAACGCGGTGCCCTCGGCGACGAACCAGTAATCGGCCTGGAAGAGGTGGTAGTGCATCCCGCGAAGGACGCCGTTCTTCGACCGCGAGCGGTTCATCTGCACGACGCCCTTCGCGCCCGGGATCCACTCGCTTCGGAAGACCTCGGTGAACGAGCCGCGCTCGTCCGCGATCGGTTTTGGGTGTACGAACGTGACGCCGTCGATGACGTCGGACGGCGTGGTGACTGCGAACTCGGTCTCCATCGGGCGGGCAGTCTACAGGAGCGATACCGGCATCGCTGACGGCGGCCGGGAGCCGTTCCCGCAGGCCAGGCGTGGTACGGTCCGGGTTCATGTGCAGGAGCATCAAGCGCCTTCGCGACGGCGAGGTCGCGGCGTCGGATCAGGAGATCGAAGAGGCGGCGCTGCAATTCGTGCGCAAAGTGAGCGGCTTCCGGGCGCCGTCCCCTCGCAACGAGGAAGCCTTCAACAAGGCCGTCGCGGACGTCGCCCGCGCCTCCAAGGAGATGCTGGGCACGCTGAAGGTCCGGCCCGGCCGCGCCTAGCGTGCACGAGCGCGAGACCGCCGTCGCGCTCGCCAACATCGGGGCGCTGGCGCACGGTCCGGTCCTTCTCGTGGATCTATGGGGCCCCGCGCTTCCCGCGGCGCTCGCCGAGCGCGGCGTCCCGGCAACGTCATTCCACACCGACCTGCGAGGCGCGCGATCCACGCCGGGCAGCGTCTTCGGCCCGTGGCTGGACGACGGGAGCTACCAAACGATCCTCGTGGCCCTGCCCGCCGCAGCCGGGCGGCTTCGCATGCTGCTCCGCCTGACAAGGGCGCGCCTCGTCCCCGGCGGCACGATCTACGTCGTCGGGGCCAACGACTCGGGCATCAGGTCGGCAGCACGCCACCTCGCCGACCTCGTGGGGGAGCCGGCCGTCGTCGACGCCCGGCGTCACTGTCGCCTGCTGCGCGCGAGCCGCGCCGAGCCGGTCCCCGCGGCGCTCGACGAGGAACGGTCCACGTTCACCGCCGTCCTCGCAGGCGAGCCGGCCACGGTCACGTCCTTCCCGGGCCTGTTCGCGCACGGACGCCTCGATCCCGGAACCGGCCTGCTGCTGGACACGATCGAGCGCGTGGGTGAAGCCCGCGTCCTGGACGTCGGCTGCGGGAGCGGCGCGCTGAGCCTCGGCCTCGCTCGCATGGGCGCGAGCGTGACCGCCGTGGACTCCGATGCCCTCGCGATCGAAGCAACGCGGGCGACGCTCGGAATCCAAGCCCGGCGAGCGACGCTCGCGCCGGACGCAACGGTGATCGCATCCGACGTCTACTCCGACGTTGAGGGGCCTTTCGACCTCATCGCGAGCAACCCGCCCTTCCACCTCGGCGCGCGAACGCACCATCGCGTGACCGAGCGCATTGTCGCCGGGGCGCCGCAGCGCCTGGCGCGCGGCGGCACCCTCTGGCTCGTCACGAACCGGCATCTGCCCACCGGCCGATTGCTCGGGGAGACCTTCGCGTCGGTCACGTCCGCAGCCCAAACCGACCGCTACCGCGTCTGGCGCGCCCGATAGGCCACACGCTCCTGGATGAGCCGTAGCTTTCGGGAGTGCCAGACTCCACAACCCCAGCAAGCATGTCGATCCGAACTACTGGCGCTTCTAGGATTCGGTGAAGGTTCGCGGAGATTGGCGCGATCCTTCTGTGTGAACTGCACGTAGAATCGCGCGCGGGCGGATCGAGGCATGCCGCCCTCAGCGTCGAAATAGCCACGCGCATAGGCAAGTCCTTCATCGGTGCCGACAAGGGCGGCCGCGTCGAAACCGATGTCGAGGAACGGCGCGGATGTTTCGACCACCCAGAAGTCACGGTCCCTGCCCTCACGGTAGATCCAGGCGGCGCAGCGCGGCAGCTCCTTCTCTGCGCCACTGATCCACACCGGAGAGAGTAGAAGCAGGCAGGGACGGAAAAGCAGCGAAGGCGCTTCCGCGGAAGCGCCTTCCACGACTGTGCCAACAACTGCATAGCGAGGAATGAGAGAGCAGGTTCCCTTCTTGGAGTAGTTACTCCTTAGAAAGGAGGTGATCCAGCCGCACCTTCCGGTACGGCTACCTTGTTCAGGCAACTCCCCATGTCGCCATGGGGCCTGGACTATATCTTCACCCTGACAGATGGATGCCAGGGGCTCGGCGTGTAGTCTCTGAGGGGTCAAGAGGCGGGCGCCTCCGACTTCCCTGCTGATCATCCGCACCGACCGGATTGTCACTGCCATCCCGCAGGGATGACGAGTACCGGACGGATGCTCGGGTTTTCCAGCATACAGCCGAGTTTTTCACTCATCGTTACCGATGAGGGTCGCAACAGATTTACGACTTAGTACCAATCGCGAACCCCACACTCGACGGCTCCCTCCCTTGCGGGTTAGGCCACCGGCTTCATGTATTGCCCACTTTCAGCACTTGACGGGCGGTGTGTACAAGGCCCGGGAACGTATTCACCGCAGCATGCTGATCTGCGATTACTAGCGACTCCAGCTTCACGGGGTCGAGTTGCAGACCCCGATCCGAACTACGACCGACTTTTTCCGATTAGCTCCGCCTTGCGACATCGCAACGGTTTGTATCGGCCATTGTAGCGCGTTAGCAGCCCAGGATGTAAGGACCATGAGGACTTGACGTCATCCACTCCTTCCTCCGGCTTCTCGCCGGCAGTCTCCTTTGAGTCCCCACCTTTACGTGCTGGCAACAAAGGACGTGGGTTGCGCTCGTTGCGGGACTTAACCCAACACCTCACGGCACGAGCTGACGACAGCCATGCAGTACCTGTGCTGATACCCGACTCTACGGGTCGGTCCCGTTTCCGGTTCCTACTGTCAGCATGTCAAACCCTGGTAAGGTTCTGCGCTTTGCATCGAATTGAGCAACGCGCTCCGCCGCTTGTGCGGGCCCCCGTCAATTCCTTTGAGTTTTAGCCTTGCGGCCGTACTCCCCAGGCGGGGTGCTTAATGCGTTAGCTGCGGCACGGAGGAACATACGCCCCCCACACCTAGCACCCACCGTTTACGGCTAGGACTACCCGGGTATCTAATCCGGTTCGCTCCCCTAGCTTTCGCGCATCAGCGTCAGGAACGGCCCAGCAGATCGCCTTCGCCACCGGCGTTCCTAGCGATATCTGTGCATTTCACCGCTACACCGCTAGTTCCATCTGCCTCTACCGCCCTCAAGTCAACGCAGTATCCGACGCAGTTCCACAGTTGAGCCGTGGTATTTCACGCCGGACTTACGTAACCGCCTACACGCCCTTTACGCCCAGTAAATCCGGACAACGCTTGCCCCCTACGTCTCACCGCGGCTGCTGGCACGTAGTTAGCCGGGGCTTTCTGGCGAGGTACCGTCACCTGGTTATGCACCAGGCTTCTTTCCCAACAACAGAGGTTTACAACCCGAAGGCCTTCGTCCCTCACGCGGCGTCGCTGGATCAGGCTTTCGCCCATTGTCCAATATTCCCTACTGCTGCCTCCCGTAGGAGTCCGGGCCGTATCTCAGTCCCGGTGTGGCTGGTCGCGCTCTCACGCCAGCTACCCGTCGACGCCTTGGTAGGCCGTTACCCCACCAACAAGCTGATAGGCCGTGAGCCCCTCCCGGAGCGCTAACACATTTCCCGGCAGAGGGATGTCCCCCTGCCGGAGTATCGGGTATTAGCGCTGGTTTCCCAACGTTATCCCCGTCTCCGGGGCAGGTTGCTCACGTGTTACTCACCCGTTCGCCGCTCCGTCACCGGGGAGCAAGCTCCCCGGCTCGATCGCTCGACTTGCATGTATGAAGCACGCCGCCAGCGTTCGTCCTGAGCCAGGATCAAACCCTCCATCGAAATCCTCACCACCGCCGAAGCGATGGTTCAGGTTCAACGGATAAAGGAATACCGTGTTGCCACGGTACGGGTTCCCGCTCTCTCTTCAAGCGTGGTTCTCGGGCTCGGCTCCCCGGCGTTGCCGCCGCGGAGCTTCGCACGTGCTCGTCCTCGCTATGCAGTTGTCAAGGCACAGGCGTCCGCAGGGCTCACTGGTAGGTGGGCCTCCCTCAGCGGGATTGCGGTTTCGATTCTGAAGCCGTCCCGGTGGGACGGCGGAGAGATAGTATATCCCACGCCCCGGGAAGGCAACAGCCCGCTCGGGGCCACGAGCAGGCGTTTCTCCGGGGGAGGGAGTCCGATGCCCAAGGTAGGCGACCGCGTGATCATCGAGGGACAGAAGCTCGGCCAGGTTCGGCGGGAGGGCAAGCTCTTGGAGCGGGTCGGAACCCTGCTGAAGATTCGCTGGAACGACGGCTCTGAGTCGCTGCTGACGCCGGGGGCGGGCACGATCAGGTTCGAGCCCAGCTCCGGCAAGGGTGCCGCCACGCGGGCCGCTTCCGGCCGGGCGCCGGCCGCGAAGGGCGCCGCCAAGAGCGCGCGCGCGACGAAGTCCGCAGCGTCGCCCAACGGCGCCAAGAAAGGCTCCACTGCCAAGGGCAAGAAGAAGAAGAGGTGAAGAAGTAGGCGGGTCTACTCGGCGGGGCGCAGCGCCGCGACGGCGGCTTCCAGGCGCTCCAGCCGGTCCCCGAGCGGACCGAGCAGCCGCACGGCCTCCGCGACGCCCTCCAGACCGCTCTGGACCTCGCCGATCCTGGCCCCCAGGGCTTCGACCCGCGATCCCATCTCGTCGGTCAACGTTCCGAGGACGTCGCCCACGCCGCTCATCATGCCGTCGATGCCGGCGCGGACTTCCGTGCGAAGCCGGCCGGCGTCGGCGTCGGTCAGCGCGCGCGCCGCGGTGTCGCGCAAGCGCTGATCGAATCCGTCGGTGAGCGAGCGGATCTCCGAGGCGGTTTCGTGCACGGCGTTCAGCGCGTCGTCGAGCCGGGCGCGCATGACGGCCATCTCGCCGGTCAGCCGCCGGACGTCGTCCTCGCGGGAACCGCTCTCGCGAGCGATGTCGATCTCGAGCGAGTCCATGCGCGCGTCGAGCGTCGTGAGCGAATCGTGGACGTTCAACTCCCCGAGGACCTCCAGCGAGGCGGATGGACGGGCCGGCTCCCCGAGGGAGACCGCAGCCGACTTCGGCGCCTTTGCGGGCGCTTTCGTCGATGCTTTCCTCGGTGCCATGGGGAAGGATCGGCCGGAGCCGACCGTGGGAGGCTAGCCGCAGAGTGGGAAAATCGCAAACCGTGCCGCTACGGCACCGGCGCATCCGGCCAGGTGAGCCGTTTCGTTTCTGTGTTCGATACGGCTTCCTGGACGAGCGCCCGGACGTCGAGCGCCGATTCCGCCCGCTGCATGTCCTGGATCCTGCCCTTGGTGACCGGACCCTTCGGCTCGAACAGCACGCACGCCTCCTGGCAGGGCGCCGACGAGACCTCGAAGGTGCCCAGCGCGCGCGCCTGGCCGATGATCTCGAGCTTGTCCAGCCCGATCAGCGGTCGCAGGACCGGGATCGGCGAGGCATCCTCGACGCACGCGAGGTTCTCCAGCGTTTGCGAAGCCACCTGTCCGAGCGCGTCGCCGGTCACGAGGGCCCGGGCGCCGTCGCGCTCGGCCAGGGCGGCTGCGATTCGCATCATCATTCGCCGGTACAGGATCGTACGCAGCGGCTCGGGACACGACGCGACGATCTCCTGCTGCGCCGGCGCGAGCGGCGCGAGATGGAGGACGGACTCGTACTGACGGCGCGTCAGGCGCTCGACGAGCTCCGTCGCGTTGCGAACGCTCGAGGCGTCGGTGAACGGCTGGGAATGGAAGTGGACGAAGTCGCAGTGAGCGCCGCGCCGCATCATGCGCGCCGCGGCGACCGGCGAGTCGATACCCGCGGAAAGCAGCACCGACACGCGACCGGACGTTCCGACCGGCAATCCGCCGAGTCCGGCGACGCGCTCGACGTAGACGAGCACGAGGTCGCCGACGACCTCGACATGGCACGTCCGGTCCGGATGGTCAAGGTTCACGCGCCGCCCGTGGCGCTCGAGCAGCCAGGCGCCCAGCTTCTCGTTGATCTCGCGCGCGCTCAGGGGGAAATCGCTGTGGGCCACGCGCGCCCGCACGGCAAAGGTCTCGTAGGCCCCCTCCATCGCCTCGCCCGCGATCGCGCAGAGCCCGTCGAAGTCGAGCCTTCCCCCCACCGCGGCGGCGCAGTTCGCCACGCCGTAGACCTCGCCGAGCCGCTCGGCCAGATCGGCGGCGCGCACGCCGTCGGGGACAGCGACGAGCATTCGTCCCGGCAGACGCCGCGGAACGAGCGGCGCGACGTCCGACGCGGCTCGAACGAGGTTGTCGATCAGCGCTCGTTCGAAGTGCGAGCGATTCCGGCCCTTCAGCCCGATCTCGTCGTAGTGGACGACGACGTGTTCGCGGCGCGCCATGCCAGAAACGCTAGAGGGCGCACTCGCCGGTGTCCACCGGTCTCGTGCGGTTGCCGGCCGACCGAAGCGCCCGTTCGATCTCGGTTTCGGCGAGAGCATAGGACTCCTCGTCGTTTTGAGCCGACGCGGCGAACACCACCCCGCGCACGTGGCCGTCGACGTCCACGAAGGGCCCGCCCGAGTTCCCCTGGTGTACCGAGGCCCGCAGCACGTAGATGTCCCGCCTGACCTGACGGCGCGAGTAGATGTCCCGGCCGATCGCCTCGGTGCGCCCGCGGACCCGCGCGACGGAGATGGTCCGGTCGCCGCCCCCCGGATAGCCGATCGCGGCGCCGTCGGTGCCGCGCGGCGCTTCGGCGCCGTCCACGCGCAAGCGTCCGCCGGTCATCGACGGGACGTAGAGCACCGCGATGTCGACGTCGGTGTCCATGAACACGACGCGGGCGGGGAACGAGTCGCCGCCGGCGTCCTGGGCCTGGCGCACGACCGTGTCGGTCGTGCCGGCCACGACGTGCGCGGCGGTGATGACGGTGTCGCCGTCGACGGGGAATCCCGAGCCGTTGACGACCCCGTCGCATCCGTGCCCCTCGATCTTGTAGGTGAGCCGAGCCGCCGCGCGGACCTCGCGGTCGCGCGCCAAGCGGGCCGGCGGTCTCTCGACGCCGGGCGCGAGCGACGGGTTCAGGCTCTCGAAGACCTCGGGGAAGCCCGTCCTGCTGAGAAGGTTGCCGATCGTGGCGACGAAGTCCGGCGGCGAGTGGAGCAGGGCGTGCGTGCCGCGGATGATGGCCGAGTCGCGGACCGAAGCGCCCAGCTCCGGCACCTGCTTGACCGCGCCGCTCATCATCCACGCGAGCACGAGCGTCACGAGCGCCGCCACCCCGGCGCCGAGGAGCGCGTCGGCCTTGCGGACGCGATCGTGCTTGATCCGCTTGGTCAGCCGGTAGCCGCCGTAGGCGATGATCCCCTCGACGATGAACGCCGTCCCGAGGAAGACCGACAGCGACAGCACGGCCTTGCTGGTCGGCGTCCCGGGATCGACCAGACCGATGATCGGAGTCGTGAGCGCCGCCCCAACGATGATGCCGAGCAGGAAGCCGCCCCAGGAGAACACCTGCAGGATCACGCCTCGACGGAACCCCGTGAACAGCGCGAGCCCGATGGTCGCGAGGATGAGGGCGTCGACCCAGTTCAACGTCTACGCCGGCTCGGGACGCCCCGGCTGCGCCTCGGGATGGTGCGAGCGCTTGGGAACCATCACCTTGCGCCGGAAGTAGAGCACCTCGGCGCCGTCCTGGTTGATCCCGCGCGTCTCGACGGTCACGACGCCTCGGTCCGGCTTGGACGAGGACTCGCGCTTGTCCAGCACCGCGGTCTGCGCGTACAGCGTGTCGCCGTGGAAGAACGGCGCCTTGTGCTGGAGCGACTCCACCTCCAGGTTCGCGATCGCGCGCCCGCTGACGTCCGGGACGCTCATCCCCAGCGCGACCGAGTACACCAGGTTGCCCACGACCACGTTGCGCTTGAACTGCGTCTGCGTCTCGGCGTAGTGCGCATTCGTATGGAGCGGATGGTGGTTCATCGTGATCATGCAGAACAAGTGATCGTCGTACTCGGTGATCGTCTTGCCCGGCCAGTGCTTGTAGACGTCGCCGACTTCGAAGTCTTCGAAGAAGCGGCCGAACTCGCGCGCTTCGCCCATCGTTCCCCTCTCTTCAGCGAATCAGCGGGAACCGTGTGGCGAGCGGCCCGAGATAGCTCGTTTCCTCGTCGGTGAGCGCTGCCCGGCCGGTTCCCGTGAGGACGAAGCGTACATCGTCCATGCCGATCGGACGCAGATCCGTCCCGAGCAGCCCGCGAAGGACGTCCGCAGTGATCGCGAGCGCCCTGGCGTCCGGATGCGCCGCGTGGCCGATCGCCTCGTCCATGTCCATGTGGTGAACGGTCACCTCGAGGACGCGAGTGCGCACGTACTCCTCGATCCGCATCGTGCCGAAGGGCGTCGGGTGGACCGATTCGGGGCGGGAGGCGCGAGCGGCGCGGAGCGCGCGCGACCACTGCTCGTCCCAGAACGCGACGACCGCAGGACCGTCGCCGATCTCCTCGGCGTAGTCGGCTGCCCGAGCGGCAATCGCGGGGGCCTCCGCCTCGAGGTCGACCTGGAAGTAGGTGACGCCGTCCTTCTCAGGCTCGTCGTCGATCGCGTCGGCGGCGATCATCTCCCGGATCCGCACGGCGCCGCGGGCCATATGCGCGACCAGCTCGCGGACGGTCCACGGCTCGCAGCGCGTCGGCGCGCCCCAACTCGCGCGCGACAACTTGCGCAACGCGGCGCCGACGGCGCCGACCTCACGCGCCAGCGCTTCCACGACGACCGACATGGCGCGAGCCTAGTACGGCGTCAGATCGCGTACTTTTTCAGCAGGTTTCGAGCGATCACCATCTTCTGGATCTCGCTCGTTCCCTCGCCGATCAGGAAGAACGGCGCGTCGCGGAACAGGCGCTCGACCGTGTACTCCTTGGAGTAGCCGTACCCGCCGTGAATGCGCAGCGCCTCGGTGCAGACCTCCATGCACGCCTCCGAAGCGAAGAGCTTCGCCATCCCGGCCTGGAGGTCGGTGCGCTCGCCCTCGTCCTTCATCACGGCGGCTTGGAGCATGAGCAACCGCGCGGCCTCGATCTTGGTCGCCATGTCCGAGAGCTTGAACGCGATCGCCTGGTGCTGGGCGATGGGCTTGCCGAACGTCGTGCGCTCCTGCGCGTAACGAATCGCCTCCTCGAACGCGCGCGTCGCGACGCCGAGCGCCCGAGCCGCCACGTTCACGCGCCCGACCTCGATGCCCCCCATGTTGTGGATGAACCCCTGTCCCTCTTCACCGCCGAGCAGGTCGGCCGCGGCGACGCGATGGTCGTCGAAGGCGATCTCGACGGTCTCGAGGCCCTTGTAGCCGAGCTTGGGGATGTTCTTGCCGACGATCACGCCGCCGGAGCGCTCGGCCTCGGGCTCCTTTTCGACGATGAACATCGTCATGCCCTTGAACGGCGGGTCGGTGTCGGCGGTCTTGGTCAGCACCATGCAGATGCCCGCGCGCGAACCGTTCGTCACCCACATCTTCTGGCCGTTGATGACGTAATCGTCGCCGTCGCGGACCGCACGCGTCTTGATCGCCTGCACGTCGCTGCCGGCGTGCGGCTCGGACATCAGCAACGCGGCGCGCGGGTTGCCGGTGACCATGCGCGGGAGGTAGCGCTGCTTCTGATCGTCGGTGCCGTAGCTCTTGATGAGGTAGGTCGCCATCGTATGCGTGTTCAGGATCCCCGACAGCGACATCCAGCCGCGCGCCAGCTCGGTCACGACGAGCGCGTAGACGGTGAGCGGGAGCCCGAGGCCGCCGTACTCCTCGGGCACCATCATCCCGAACAGACCCATCTCCTTCATCTGCTCGACGATCTTCTCGGGATAGGCGTCCTCGCGTTCGAGGTCGTCGGCGATCGGGATGACCTCGCGCTCGACGAACTCGCGGATCGTGTCCACGACCATCTGGTGCTCCTCGGGCAACTGGAATAGCGGCATGGCGTCCTCCTGTGTCAACGGTATGAAACACGCCGCGCGCGGCCGGGTCGAATCGGGTCGCGCGGGGCGGCCCCGCACCGTGTGGCGGCGCGCCCGCGCCCGGTCTATTCGTCGCCGATCCGGTGCAGGTTCATGCCTCCGAACACGAAGGGCTCGGCGGGCTGGAAGGCGTCGGCCAGCTCGTTGTAGGCCTTGAACGCGGGGTGGCTGTCGTGCTCGTGATGACCGTCCATGTCCTCGAACTCCGCGACGACCAGATATTGCTTGCAGCCCGGCGTCTCCTGCGTGCTGATCGCGAGCGGCGTGAGCGACGCGCGCAGCAGGACACCGTTCTCGAACAGCTCGCGCCACACGCCCAGCTCGTGCTCCGCGAACAGCTCCTCGAACTCCGCCGCCCGCTCGGCGTCGATGTTCAGAACGATTGCATTCGTCTGCGTCATGGCAACTCCTTGAACGGTCCTGCGATCTCATAGGTGATGCCCGATCCGGTTCCGCCACGCTGCGAGGAGAGGTACAGGCGCGTCCCGTCGGGACTGAACGCGGGCCCGGTGATCTCCGAGCCGTCCTGGCCGGTCACCCCGAGGAAGGCCGACACCTCGCCGCCCGGCTCGATCCGAACGAGCTGCATGTCGCCTCCGTCCTCGGCGACGTACAAGTCGCCGTTGGCGGCGGCGGTGACGTTGTCGACGCCGCGCAGGATCGGGTCCGCGGCGGTTGCCGCGTCGTACAGGACGCCGACCGTGCCGCCCACGCAGTCGTAGTCCCAGACGCGGTTGTCGCCCTTCGTCGTGAAGTACACGTGCCCGCCGGCGTACCAGGCGCCCTCGCCGCCGTTGAACGCGGTGCTCGCCGAGACCTGCGCTCGGGTCGGCGTCTCTCCCGCCGCGGGGTTCGGAGCGGGCACCGGTCGCCACGAGACGCTCCCGCCGGCTCCGACCCGAGCGACGTCGAGCGCACCGTCGCTCAGGTCGCCGGCGGCGGTCGGCGTGAAGCGATAGAAGCGTCCGTCGCCGCGATCCTCGGTCATGTACACGTGCCCGCGCTCGACGTCGACCGCTGCGGCCTCGTGCACGAAGAAGCCGAGCGCAGGACGCTCGATCGCCTCCCGCCGGCCGAGCGGGTCGCACTCGAAGACGCGCCCGCCTTCCAGCTCCTCGCACGACAGCCAGGTTCCCCACGGCGTCGGGCCGCCCGCGCAGTTGCGGTTCGTCCCGCCGAGGACCCGCTGCGCCGAGACGATCTCGCCGGCGGCGTTGAAGCGGACCGATCCCGCGCCGCCGGCGCCGGAGACCTCGCTGTTGGAGACGTAGATCCATCCGCCGTCGGCGAGCGCGAAGGTCGCGCCGCCGTCGGGAGCCGCGTGCCAGACGTACCCGGCCAGCGCGGCGCCGCTCGTCGCGATCACGCGCGAGGAGAACCCGCGCGGGAGCCTGATTCCGTTCGCGTCCGGGTCGCCGAGCGGGCCGTACCCGACGGGTCTTGCTCGCCCGCTTCGGACGCCGTCGACGTCTCGGTGGCGAACGCCGCCGTCCCCGGCGTCGCGGCCGGACTGAGCCAGCTTCAGCGCGACCGGCGTGAGCGCGAACCCTGCGGCCGCGATCGCCGACCCTCGGAGAAAGGCGCGCCGGTCCACCGAGCCATCATGCGCGGCGGCGTTCGCGCCGGCAACCCGCGCCCTACTCGGTTGCCAGGAAGTCCTCGACCTTCTTCTGGCGAGCCATCCCGGCGGCGCGGCCGCGCGCGGCGACCTGCTCGGCCATCTTGCGGCTCGCCTCGTCGATCATCTCCTTGCCGAACATGACCGCGCCCTTGCGCTCGACCTCGGTCACGTAGGCGTAGTGCTCGAGCATCGCCTCGGCCTTGTCGAACTCCTCCTGCGTCGGGCTGAAGACTTCGTTCAGCACGTCGACCTGCGTCGGGTGCAGCGCCCACTTGCCGTCGTAGCCGAGCGCGCGCGCGCGCATCGCGGCCTCGCGGAAGCCGTCGAGGTCGCGGATCAGCAGGTACGGCCCGTCGATCACCTGGAGGTTGTTCGCGCGCGCGGCGATGTTGATGTGCGTCAGCACGTAGTGCCAGTGGTCGAGGTTCTCGTAGCCGGGGATCGGCGCGCCGGCGGTGACGGTCGGCAGGCCGAGCGAGGCGCTCATGTCGGCCGGCCCCAGGATCAGGTCCTCGATCCGGTCCGACGCCGTCGCGATGTCGTGGATGTTCTTCAGCCCGATCGCCGTCTCGATCTGCACCTCGAGGCCGAGGCGCTTCTCCAGGCCCGTCGTCTCCTCGATCATGCGCAGCAAGTCGGCGACGAAGGTCACGTCGTTCGGCGTCTCGACCTTCGGGATCATGATGGCGTCGAACAGCTCGCCGGCGTTCTCGACCAGCTCGATGATGTCGCGGTAGGCCCACTTGGTGTACACGCCGTTGATGCGCACGACCTTGGTCGGGGCCTCGTAGGTGTTGTTCTTGAGCGCCTCGATGATGTTCCCGCGCGCGGCTTCCTTTTCCAGCGGCGCGACCGAGTCCTCGAGGTCGAAGAAGACCTCGTCGGCCGGCAGGCCGGCGGCCTTGGCCAGGAACTTCGGGCTCGATCCCGGGACGGACAGACACGAACGGCGTGCTCTCACGGCAGCTCCTTGGGTCGCGATTACCCGCGAAGTATTGCCAGGCTCGCGCGGCCGGGCAAACCGGGGATCAGCCGGTCACGCAGCGCTGGACGGCGGCAGCGATCGCCGGCATGACGCGGCGGTCGAAGACCGACGGGACGATGCTCTCCTCGCTCAGCTCGTCCTCGCTCTGGATTCCGGCGAGCGCCCGCGCGGCCTCCAGCTCCATGTCCTGGGTAACCTCTCGCGCGCGCGCGTCGAGCAGCCCGCGGAAGAAGCCGGGGAAGACCAGCACGTTGTTGATCTGGTTCGGGTAGTCCGAGCGGCCCGTGGCGACGATCCGAACGTTGTCGGGAACCTCTTCGGGCATGATCTCCGGCACCGGGTTCGCAAGCGCGAACACGATCGCGTCGGAGGTCATCTCCTTGACCCACGCCGGCTCGACGAGGCCCGGACCGCTCACGCCGATCAGCACCTCCGCCCCGCGAAGCGCGTGGGCGAGGTCGCCGGTCAGCTTCTCGGCGTTGGTGTTGCGCGCGATCCACTGCTTCTCCGGCGGCAGGCCCGCGATGCGGTCCTCAGACAGGATCCCGCCGCGGTCGACGCCGACGACGTCGCCGATCCCGGCGTGCATCAGCAAGCGCGCGACCGCCGTCCCCGCCGCGCCCGCGCCCAGGATCACGACCCGAAGGTCGCCGAGCGGCTTGCCGATCACGCGGGCCGCGTTGATCAGCGCGCCGACCACGACGACCGCCGTGCCGTGCTGGTCGTCGTGGAACACCGGGATGTCGAGCTGCTCGCGCAGCGCCTGCTCGACCTCGAAGCACTCGGGCGCCTTGACGTCCTCGAGGTTGATGCCGCCGAAGCCGGGAGCGATCGCCTTGCCCACCGCGATCAGCTCGTCCACCGAGCGCGCGTCGGCGCAGATCGGGTAGGCGTCGATGCCGGCGAACTCCTTGAAGAGCATCGCCTTGCCCTCCATCACCGGCATGGCCGCCGCCGGTCCGATGTCGCCCAGGCCCAGGACCGCGGTGCCGTTGGTGAGCACGGCGACCGAGTTCCGCTTGATCGTCAGGTCCCAGGCGCGCGACGGGTCCTCGGCGATCGCACGGGACACCCGGGCGACGCCGGGCGTGTAGGCCATCGACAGGTCGTCGCGCGTCTTCAGCGGGAACTTGGACTGGATCGAGATCTTGCCGCCTTCGTGCAGCGAGAAGGTCCGGTCGGTGACCTGGCGCACCTCGACGCCGTCCACCCGCCGGGCCGCCCGCACGATCTGGTCGCCGTGGGCCTCGTCGCGGCACTTCACCTGGATGTCGCGCACGACGACCGAGCCGCGGTGCTCGACCAGGTCCACCGCCCCCAGGTCGCCGCCGGCCCGGCCGATGGCGCTCGTCAGCCGCCCGAGCGAGCCCGGACGACTCTGGATATTCACCCTGATCGTCAGGGTGTAGCCGGCGGACGGACTCAGCGAAGCCATGGGAACGGCATCCTAGTGCGACCGATCGTTCGCGTCAGGGAGCAACACGAGCCGACATGGAAGAAGCCCGCCGAAAGCGGGCCTCTTCCATGTCGCCGGCCTAGAGGCCGAGCGCCGGAATCCAGCCCCCGAGGCTCGCGGGAGCCTCCGGGAAGTTCAGCTCGGGAGCAGGCCACGTCCTCCAGTCGGCTTGGCTCCGCGTGCCGTCGATCCCGGCGGTCTGCGCGACCAGCTCGAACTCCACGCGGGGGTCGCCGCCCGGCGCGGTCACCGGCGCGCCGCAGTCGAAGATCGACTCGATCATCGGCGGAGCGGTCTGTCCCGTGGGGTTGTTGTCCGCCCAGCAGTTGCCCGGGCCGGAGCCCGCACCCTGCGCGAGGTCGTAGCCGTCGGGCGGGCTGACGATCGCGTTGCCCCAGATCGTGTTGCCGCTCGGAATCCAGACGTTGCCGTTGTCCTCGGGCAGCGGCACCACGAGGATGCCGACCCGCTGCGCGCCGCTGATGGCGTTGCCGTAGACCGAGTTGCCGCTCGTGCCGGCGAGGGCGATCCCGACGCCGTAGTACGTGCCGCCGATCCCGTCGCCGGGCACGTCCGCGCGCGTTCCTGTGATCGTGTTGTGGTGAATGGTCGCGCCGCGTTGCGGCGGTCGCGCCTCGCCGATCAGCGAGTTCGGCACGATCCCGAGCGCGTTGTCGTTCCAGGCCGAGTCGCGGATCTCCAGGTTCCCGCCGGCGTTGGTGCCCGAGTAGCCCAGCGCGTTCTCCTCGGCGACAACGTCGTGGATCACGGCGTCGCACGGATAGCACTCGCCGATGTAGAAGGCCGAGTCGGCGTTGCCGCTGCCGTAGGAGTTGTCGATCTGCCCGCACCGGGCGTCGTAGGCGTAGATGCCGTAGCCGTGGTTGTTGTACGCGGTCAGGTAGCGGCCCCAGTACCCGGTCTGGTGCGCGAACCGGAAGGCGGTGCCGGTGTAGTTGTGGCCGGTCATGTTCTCGAGGACGATGCGGTCGGCGAGCGCGTTCAACCCGACGTCCTTCTCGCTGTCACCGTCGAGGATCACGCCGTTGCGGTGCTCGCCGCGGATGCGAAGGCCGGGCGTGTGGATCTCGACGGCTTCGTGGTAGGTGCCGTCCTTGATCAGGATCGTGTCGCCTTCGCCGGCGGCGGCGACTGCCGCTCCGATCGTGGTGAAGTCCGCACCGCCGTCGTCGTCGACGGTCAGCGTGACGCCGGAGCTGCCCGGAACGATCGCGTCCCCGATGTGACATGAGGTCGTCCGGAATCCGGCGCCGTGGTCGCCCCCTTCGGCATGACCGGCGAACGGCGCCATGGCGGTCGCCACGGCAACGAGTGAGACGAGTAGCTTCTTCATCGTTCCCCCTACTGGATGGTCAAGGTGCCGCGCATGAACAGGTGGAGCGTGCAGGTGAATTGGTAGTCCCCGACCGGCAACTGACTGGTCGGCAGAATCGTGTACTCACGCGTTCCGATGGTGTCCCCGTGGAACAGGAAGGTGTGTTCGGTCGGGTCGCTCGGGTCGTAAACCGAGAAGTTGTGTGACTCGACGTCTCGATTGACGTGGATTGCGTCGTAGCCCTCGGCGACGACGAGCGGCACGACGGCGAGGTCGTAGGCGAACTGGCTCACCGCCACGCGCTGCGGATCGTCGTCCCCGGGCGTCCACTGCCCGGCGCTCGACTGGACGACGGCAAGCGGCGTCGCGGCGACGGAGCCCGCCGGCGCCGCAGCGACGGCCGCGAGCGCGAGCACGCCGAGCAGGCGGCGATTCACGTCGGCTTCCCTTCTCCAGGATCGGTCGTTCAGGACACCCGTCTGGAGTGGATTCGGCGCGCGAGCAGGTGAATCCTGCCCGTCCGATCGGTCGGAAGCTCTCCGGGTTGACCCGTTACGCCGCTAGGTCGCACCGGCCACCGCGTCGAGCGCGGCGGGGTTTTCCAGGCTCGAGACGTCGCCCGGGTCCTGCCCCAACGCGATCGCGCGCACCGCGCGCCGAACGATCTTGGCCGAGCGCGTCCGCGGCAGCGCGGCGACGAACCGCACGGCCTCGGGCATGAACGCCTTGCCGAGAGCGCGGCCGACGCTCGCGCGCAGCTCGTCGCGCAAGTCTTCGGTCGGCTCGTGCCCCGGCGTGAGCACGACGTAGCACCAGACCTTCTCGCCCTTGACCTCGTCGGGCACGCCCACGGCCGCGGACTCGGCGACGGCGGGGTGCTCGACCAGGATCGACTCGACCTCCGCGGGGCCGAGCCGCTTGCCGGCCACCTTCAGCGTGTCGTCGCTCCGGCCGTGCAGGTACCAGTAGCCGTCGGCGTCGCGGCTCGCCCAATCGCCGTGCACCCAGACGTCGGGCCAGCGCGACCAGTAGGTCTCGATGAAACGGTCCGGGTCGCCCCAGATCCCGCGCGTCATCCCGGGCCACGGCTTGGTGCACACCAGCTCGCCGACCTCGCCGGGCGGCACGGGTTTGCCCTCGGGGTCGAAGACGTCGATCGCCATGCCGAGCGCGGGGCCTCCGAGCGTGCACGGGCGCAGCGGCGTGAGCGGCGTCGGGGACAGGAAGCACGCGCCGACCTCGGTGCCGCCCGAGAGATTGACGATGGGCAACGTGCCCTTGCCGGCCACGTCGAAGAACCAGCGCCACGGGTCGGGGTTCCACGGCTCGCCGGTGCTCGCCAGGATGCGCAGCGACGAGAGGTCGTGCGCGCGCACCATCTCCTCTCCGTGCGGGATGAGCGCGCGGATCAGCGTCGGCGACACGCCGAGCGTCGTCACGCGGTGGCGCTCGATCAGGTCCCAGATGCGGTCGGGCGCGGGATAGTCGGGCGCGCCTTCGTACAGCAAGACGGCGCCCCCGTTCGCGCCGGCGCCGATCACCTCCCACGGTCCCATGATCCACCCCATGTCGGTGAACCAGAACAGCAGCTCGTCCGGGTGCAGGTCGACCTGGTAGGCAACTTCCTCGGCGATCTTGACCAGGAACCCGCCGTGCACGTGCACGACCCCCTTCGGCCGCCCGGTCGTGCCGGAGGTATACGCGATGAACAGCGGCGCCTCCGGGTCGAGCCGCTCGGCCTCGCGCCGGTCCGGCTGCCCGTCGAGGACCTCGTCCCAGGCGACGTCCCGCCCGGCCTGCATCGCGACCGCGCGCCCGAGCCGCGGGACGACGACCACGTGCTCGACCGTCGGACTGAGCGCGACCGCCTCGTCGGCGGCCTGCTTCATCTCGACGACCTTGCCCCGGCGATAGAAGCCGTCGGCGGTGACGAGCGCGACCGCGTTCGCGTCCTGAAGGCGAGCGGCGACCGCCTCGGGCGCGAAGCCCGAGAAGATGGGGAGCCATACCGCGCCGATCTTGGAGCAGGCATACAGCGCGACCACGTTCTCGGGGATCATCGGCAGGTAGATCCCGACCGCGTCGCCCTTGCCGATGCCCAGGCTCGACAGGCCGTTGGCGAACCGATCGACGTCCGCGCGCAGCTCGCCGTAGGTCAGCGTGCGCGTCGCGCCGTCCTCGCCTTCCCAGACGAGCGCGCGGCGATCCGGGTCGGCGCCGGCGTGCCGGTCGACGCAGTTGTGCGTGAGGTTCACGCTCCCCCCGCCGAACCAGGTCGACCACGCGATCCCGCGCGGGCTCTCGACGACCTTCGAGTACGGCTCGAAGAACTCGATGCCGAGGTCCTTGACGACCGCGTCCCAGAACCACTCGACGTCGTCCTGCGATCGCTTGATCAGCTCGGGGTACGTGGCGATTCCGTGCGCGCGCATCAGGCGCGTCACGTTCGCGCGCTCGACATACTCGGGCGTCGGCGTCCAGGCGAAGTCGATCATCAGGCCGCGAGGGTAGACGCGTATTCGTCGCGCGGGCAAAGAATCGGGCGGTGGGATCCGGACTGGTCGGCGGGACGCTCGGCGCCTACCCTCGGAGCCCGGTGGTCACGCGGCACCCACCTCGACCACCTCGCCCTCACTGCAAGGTTCGGGGAGGGGCAAGCCTTCGTCCTTCAAGCCCTGGATGTGAAGCTCGATCGCTTCACGTCACCGCTCAACGAAGGCCGAGGCGATCACCTCGGCGAGACTTGGTTCCGTTCGCCAACCGCGAGGCAGCGTGGGCCGCTCAACGAAGGCCGAGGCGATCACCTCGGCGAGACATGTCCAGGTCAGCCCACAGTTGGCGTGTGGGAAACAGCGCTCAACGAAGGCCGAGGCGATCACCTCGGCGAGACCGTTCCCGGCGTGGCCGTCCTGGTCGTGGGTGTAGGGCGCTCAACGAAGGCCGAGGCGATCACCTCGGCGAGACGCGATCACGCCGGCGCGGTGGAGGCCGATCTTCAGCGCGCTCAACGAAGGCCGAGGCGATCACCTCGGCGAGACGCGGTCCAGGCACAGGTAGCCGTAGGGCAGCGGGGCGCCCGCTCAACGAAGGCCGAGGCGATCACCTCGGCGAGACGCGGGTACCACCCGCACTTCTCGCACAAGGCTTCTATCGCGCTCAACGAAGGCCGAGGCGATCACCTCGGCGAGACACTTTGGCCGGGATTCCGATGTGGGAGGCGGTGTATTCCGCTCAACGAAGGCCGAGGCGATCACCTCGGCGAGACCACAAAGGGGCATGAACATCTTGACCTCTCGTACCCCCGCTCAACGAAGGCCGAGGCGATCACCTCGGCGAGACCGGGTCGATGCCGAAGATGCGCCGGACCAGCGCGCGGCGCGCTCAACGAAGGCCGAGGCGATCACCTCGGCGAGACCGGCCGCCTGCCCCACTCCATCCACGCCGTGGCGCCCGCCGCTCAACGAAGGCCGAGGCGATCACCTCGGCGAGACATGATTCCCAGCACGCCGTCGTAGACCTTGACGAAGGGCGCTCAACGAAGGCCGAGGCGATCACCTCGGCGAGACGTTCGTCGGCTTCGCGGTGGAGCCGAACCCGCGCCAGCGCTCAACGAAGGCCGAGGCGATCACCTCGGCGAGACCCGCGCAGCTTGCCTCAGACCTTGGTGTCGAGGATTACTCCGCTCAACGAAGGCCGAGGCGATCACCTCGGCGAGACGACGCGTGGGTTGTCAAGACGATGGAGAAGAAAAGTTCGCTCAACGAAGGCCGAGGCGATCACCTCGGCGAGACGCGCGCCCGGTAGCGTGCCCGCCGGCGTGGTGACGGTCGCTCAACGAAGGCCGAGGCGATCACCTCGGCGAGACTTGTGACGCGAAGCGGAGGCGGCACGACCGTCGAGCACGCTCAACGAAGGCCGAGGCGATCACCTCGGCGAGACCTGCCCTCCCCGTCGAGGAACGAGCCGGCTGCGACTCGCTCAACGAAGGCCGAGGCGATCACCTCGGCGAGACGCGGACCGATCTGCCCGGAACCGGGCCGGCGGCGAGACGCTCAACGAAGGCCGAGGCGATCACCTCGGCGAGACTTGGTAGTACTTACTGGAGAGGAGAGGCCGCGCGCGGGCCGCTCAACGAAGGCCGAGGCGATCACCTCGGCGAGACGCGCCCCACTGTTCTTCGAGACGACCGAACGCGTGAGGAACGCTCAACGAAGGCCGAGGCGATCACCTCGGCGAGACGTCGCAAGGTCACCCACCGAGCCGGTGATCGGGTTCGCTCAACGAAGGCCGAGGCGATCACCTCGGCGAGACCCCGTACGGGGACGCGAAGTTGCCGTCGACGGCTTTCGCTCAACGAAGGCCGAGGCGATCACCTCGGCGAGACCCGCATCAGAGGATCCTCATGATGAACGCCAGGGCGTACGCTCAACGAAGGCCGAGGCGATCACCTCGGCGAGACCTGCGTCGATCTTTGCCCCTTCGGGTCCCTTGATCAGCGTCGCTCAACGAAGGCCGAGGCGATCACCTCGGCGAGACCCGTCCGCGGCGCCCGCGCGGACTTCGCCGACGTCGACGCCGCTCAACGAAGGCCGAGGCGATCACCTCGGCGAGACGAACTCAGCGATCCAGAGCTTGCAGTCCTTGAGAACCGCTCAACGAAGGCCGAGGCGATCACCTCGGCGAGACTACCATCACCGTCTTGGTGGGGAGCTGAAGCATGGGGCACGCTCAACGAAGGCCGAGGCGATCACCTCGGCGAGACCGACGGCGTCGTCTTCCGGCTGCTGGACGAGGACGACGCTCAACGAAGGCCGAGGCGATCACCTCGGCGAGACGCGATCCAGGCGTCCCCGGACACTACGCCGATCACCGCGAGCGCTCAACGAAGGCCGAGGCGATCACCTCGGCGAGACTTCGGGTTCGTCGGAAACCGGCTCGTCCGTCTCCCAGCCGCTCAACGAAGGCCGAGGCGATCACCTCGGCGAGACTCGACCCGCGCGATAACGTGGTCCGATGTGCCACCCAGCCGCTCAACGAAGGCCGAGGCGATCACCTCGGCGAGACCACCTGGAAGGGGTCCGGGTCGCGGTCGGGTCGCAGTTCCGCTCAACGAAGGCCGAGGCGATCACCTCGGCGAGACACCTCGGTGGCGTCGAAGAACATCGCCGGGTTGATCTTCGCTCAACGAAGGCCGAGGCGATCACCTCGGCGAGACGCCCTTGAGATCGGCGGGGATGTCGTCGAAGCCGTGAGACGCTCAACGAAGGCCGAGGCGATCACCTCGGCGAGACCCTAATCGCTACCTACAGCGGTTGCGAAAACCGGAAGCCCAGAGAGGCTCCTTCGCTCGGCCACGCTCAGCGGTCAGACTGAGGTCGCGCTGTATGGAGTTTTCAAGGATCACCGAGGGTCCGGCGAACTAAATGACCCACGGATCGCCAGGTTCCCGCATCATGCGTCTTCCGATCGATGTCCGAGCGTCAGTCAGGGAACCGGGGAGGCGGTAGAAGTTCACGCTGTCCAGGCTAGGATCGATGATGTCGCGAAGCCTGTCGATAAGCCTTTGCAGCCGTGTCTCCGAAAGCCGACATTCGAACACGGAGTACTGAACCCTCGTGCCGAATCCCTCACATGTATGTGCCACTCTGACGAGCCGGCGGCGGCCTTCCGGAGTAACCGTCTCGATGTCGTAGGTCACCAGGACGTCCATGTCAGCTTGCTAAGACAAAAGGTGGATACGCTGGAAGGTCACCCCGTAGATGCCGCGCCATCAGAATTGCTTGAAGCGACGGAAGCGTTGCGCGGATAACCTCGCGCCCCAACAAGCGATGCACGACCGATTCCGACTTGATGGCCTCGTATGCCTCGATCACGCGACGGCGCGCCTCGTCTGTCAGGTAGCAAGCGCCGCCCGCAGTGAAGACGAAGTCGTGCACCCGCAGCATGCGACGCGTGAACAAGCCCGCAACGAACCGGTCGGCGAGTGCGGGCCTGAACTCTTCCAATAGATCCAAGGCGAGCGAGGGTCGCCCCGGCCGCACGCCGTGCAGGAAACCGATCTGGGGATCGAGGCCAGCGGCCTCGCACGCGCCCACGACCTCTGTTAGGACGAGACCATACACAAATCCGAGCATGGCGTTCACAGGATCTCTCGGTGGCCGCCGCTGTCGTCCGAGGAACGGGAACTCAGATCCGTGAGCATCCAAGTGATGCGCCAGTCCCTTGAAGTAGAGCCGCGTACCATCCCCCTCAATCCCGCGGATGCGGTCACCGTCTTCTTGACCTTCGAGCCTACCGATCCTAAGACCGATCCGGTCTTCTAGATCGGTGAGATGTACGCGCGCCAAGAGCGACGCATCCCACGACCATCGCCGTAAGAGCTTTCTGTAGTTCTGCAGCTTCCCGGCGACTACCCACCGCGCGATTGCGGCGCGCCGAGGTGGATCTTGCGCGACCTGCTGTTGTGCAACCCGTAGATACACGTTGCCCGAAGTCGGCCCACCGATGACGAAGCGCACCTTTCCGCTGCGACGTAATGCTGCCACTCGGACCTTTCTGTTCACGCAGGCTTCGATCGCCTCGCTGGTAACCTGCGCGGCCCCAAGGAGCACCATCGCTTCAATGGCTTCGAGAGGAACCCGCGACTTGCTCCCATCCCTCTTCGTAACCATTAGGGCGCCGTGGTGCGATGAGATCCGCGTTCCATGCTCGAGCACGTAAAGGCAATTCAGTAGCCGCATCCGACGATCTCCTCCATGTACCGACCTACCCTCTCAGGATCCGCGGAGATGGATGGCTGGCAGATGTTGAGAAGCTGGCACTGCGTGCAGCGAGCGTCGTCCACCGCTGGAGGTAGGCTTTGTGCCTTCATCCAGCTCCGGATCTCTTCGATCGCGCGCGCAGTCTGCCGTCTCAGATCAGCGTGGATGGCGACAGGGACTCGCCGTCGCGGCCCAGAGAACCAGAGGAAACCCTCGAGTATTGAGATGCCGAGCATCTCCTCCAAGCACATCGCCTGCGCGCACAACTGCAGGTCGGCGGCTTGTCCGTGCCGCCGCCCGATCTTGTACTCGACCGGGACGACACGCCCGTCCGGCTGTACCTCCACGGCGTCCGAACGGCCAGACAGGCCGAGCGCCTCCGACCACAGGGGGACTGCTCGCAGGACGACGCGTCCGCGCTCCGAACGCGTCTCTCCCGAGTCTGCCCGGCGATGACCGCGCTCGCCGCGAACCGTGTGGACGTTGTCCAGCCACAGCCCATCTACGTGGATGAGCGCACATTGCCTTGGGCAATAGACGTGATGCTCGATCGCCGCGATCGGCACGACCCACTCGTGGCTTACCATAGCCGCCTCGATGCATAGCCGGTCGAGACATCGGATGAGCCCCGCCGCTCGTATCTGACCGAGCAGAACAAAGAGGTGAGACCCCACCTGCGCAACTCACGCTGATCCGCACTGCGACGATGAACGATGTCGAGCAGAGCATCTACGCCCCAGCAATCCAGCGCCGAGGACCAGGAACCCCACACGAAGCCACGCTGCTGGGTGCCGTCGACGGTCAGCCAACCACGCGTTCGCGCCCGACGCGCTCCGCTACCACGTACAGGGAACAACGGCATCGCGGCGAAACACAGGCATTCGACGACGGGCTCAATGAACAATTCAGGGTCGCCCGGATATGTCGCCGCGCGCAACCGGCGGTAATCGAATCCTAGGCCATTACCTTCAGCGCGACTGCCCTGCCCTTCAAAGGTGGCAGCGATCTGATCGACGCTCGCAATCTGTTTCCTGCATCGCTCATATCGCGCGAAGATCGTGATCCCTCTTTGGGCAGGGGGATTGAACTCCCCTCGGGGAAGCTTCTCATCGGGCTGTCGCACAAGGTCCGTAACGAGCGCCGGAAGGAACGTGTCTCGCCTAGACTGCCGTGCCCTGCGTTCGAACTCGTCCGCGGTAATGTTGTGAGGTGCCGTCGCACTTGGAAGGCTCGCGAAAGCACCCGAACTCTGAATCGCTCGAAAGAGCCGCTCGGGGAAGTCATCGCCGCCAACGTGGAATCGGGCTATCGGCGTCACATCGTTCGTCCAGGAAAGACGAACGTCGGGTAGGAGCGCTACCGCCCCAACGGCGGCCAGCCAACCATTCAGCCAGTCGGCCGGGAGGCCTGGCGCGTCGAATTTCATCACTGCACCCCCCCAGCCGCGCGCGAGACGAGGTGATCCGCCTGTCGCACGATCGCCTCGAAAAGAGCAACCCCCCAGGCCCCGAACCGCTCGCACTGGTGACGGAAGCGTGAGGCTTGATCGAAGTCGCAGCGCGAGAGGTCTCCGTCTGCCCGAACCGAGACGCCCGCCACTTCTACGGTGAACTGCCCGGCATGAGGGTCGGCGACGGTTGCCACAAGCGGTCTTCCTCCGCCGTGATGGGTCGCGATCAGGTGGGCGGTCAGGTCCGCGTCCCACGCGACCGGCCCGTTGAGTGCGAGCCACTCCTCGAAGACCCGCCCGCTGAGGAGCTCGTGACGACCTCCGGGAGGCCAGCGCGCCGCGATCCGGGCAGCCTGTACGTTGAGCAGCGTGACCGAGGACTTGGCAAGCAAGTCCGACCCGTCCGTGTTTGGGGCGAGCCAGCGCTGGAACCGAGGATCAGCCTTGCCGACATCGTGGAAGTAGCCCGCCTGCTTCAGGGCATCGATCATGGGCGGCTGTAGCCCGATGGCCTCGCCCAACTTGCCGGCAAGATCCCCGACGTTGCCGACGTGATCGGTCAGACGCGCGGACGCGAGATCGAAGCTCAACTCTTCGAGTGCTTCCACGCGAACCTCCGCTTCGGCGAAACGACGGCCTCTTCGGGCGCCCTGAAGGAATGAGGTGTCCCCGTGCGCACGTTCAACTACCAGCTGAAGCGCGCCAAGGAGCGATTGCCACTCCGCGTCCTCGATCCAGGGATGCGGGGTCACGCTCCTGAGCAACTCCATCACCTTGTCGACGACTGCCGCATCGGTATTCGGGTCCGATTCTTCATCGGGATCGCTCGGGTCCAGGCTGCCGAGCAGAGCCTCTAACTCCTCCTCTTCCTCAGAGATCGGATTCTCGATGAGATGCCGGATGGGCTTCCATCTCAAGGGGAGATACTGGCGGTCGAGCACGGCGACGTCTAAGACCGTCTCAGATGACTCGGGGTTCCAGCCGAACTCGTCATACTTCCCTATCCAAGCGGGAAGAACAATGTGATCACCCGGCCGAAGTTGGCTGGTTTCTACGGTCTCCAAGGATGTCCTATCGGCTGTTACGCGACGGATCCCTTCGGTGTGCTCCTTCAGCGCTGTGCGCAACTCGCCGATCGGCACATCGATCGACTCGTTCTCGTACACCGACGGCCACAGACGGACGTCGTCTTGAGGGATGTGCGCGCGCCAGCAGATCGATATGTCACGTCTTTCTTCGTCGAGTGGGTCGAAGAAGACTTCGGGCGGGGCCGCGTCCGGTGGAGGAGCCGATGTCTTGACGAACTCCCAAAGGTGAGCCTGGAGAAATGTTCCCGAGCGCGGCGGCACGTCGCTGGGTTGACCGAGGATCTCCCCGATCCGCGCCGGACTCAGGTCGAGTGTTCCAGAGTCCTTGATGCGATCCCAGACCTGTGCGGGTTCGGTACCGTAAACAGGATCGCTCTTGCCGTCGTTCACATGGCAGATCACTGCTGCTGCGTGGGGTTTCGCGCCCAGCCGATTCATCCGGCCAAACCGCTGCGTAAGCGCTCGCACCCCGGCGGTTTGCGTGACGAGGGAATCGAAGTCCAGGTCAGCTCCGACCTCGAGCGTCTGCGTGGCCACGACGGCGAGAGATCGCTGACGCGTGGCCGCACCCGTCACCGGTGCGCCGGTCTGTGGATCGAGAAGGAATGCTCGTAGGCGCTGCGCTTCGCGCTCGCGCGTGCGTCCGGTCACCAGCACGACATCGGCTTCGTGGCCCCGGAGCTTCCTGCGGAGATGCTCGAATACGGCACGCGCGGTCGCAACCGTGTTGCAGAAGACGACGCACGCAGAGTGCGCCCGGCTGTCCAAAAGCTCTTCAGCCGCGTCACCGAGCGCGCGCGGGAGTTCCTTTGGCGACCCGACCTGGAGCACAGCCGCTGGCTTCGTGGCCATAATCCTCTCTTGCACCACGGGGTGAGCAAGATCGGTCTCGTCGAGATCGAATCTGTCGCCCGCCCGCTCTCCCGTCGCCGTGAGAGCCACGATCTGAGGGTGGGCTCGGTGCGCATTGATGACGACCGAGGGATCGCCGAAATCGGATTCGGCAAGGGCGGCGCCCAGCTCGACCAGCGGGCGCGCGAGGTGGGCCTCGTCGAGGAGGACCAAGCTGTCCACACCCGCCAAAGCGGCATCGACCGGCCGCATGCCGACGCTCGTTCCGTAGCCGCGAAACAGCCAGCGCGTCGCGAACATCGGGACGGTCGAGAAGATGAGCGATGGTTGCGAGGGGTCGGGGCAGCGCGCGCCGAGATCGACACCGCCGCGCAGGCGGGCCAGGTGCAGCGGGCGAGTCGCTGTTCCAGCGCCGATGCGCTCCAGGGCTTCACCGACCCCGCGAAGGGCTTCCACCGCCCCGTCGGTGACGCCAGACCACCCTTCACAGACCGAGGAGGGATCCGCGAGAAGGTTTGTGAGAACCTCTCCGCGTTCGTAGGCGGCATCGACGAGCAGGCGGCGGTTGACCACCCACCAGATCCGAGTGGGGATCCTTCGATCCGCCGGAGGCACCTCCGCGTTCGCGGCCAGCGCCCACACAGCGATGTCTATACACGATGTCTTCCCGAGCCCCGTGGGGACGCCGATCTCTTCCGGCCAGTCGCCGGACCTTGCGCGCTCCGCCAGACGAGACTGCCACGGCAACGGAACCCGGCCTGTGTTCGCCGCGCGATAGAACTCGTCGAATGTCGGGAGGGAAGACATGCTCACCGGCCCTCGACCACGGGCGCCATAAGCCCGATACCGAACTGACGCGCGCGACCGAGGACGACGGGACCCTCGACCTCCTCATCGAAGATCACCTCGAGATGGCTGAACGGCCGACGACTTCGCTTGCTGTGGAACACCTCGTGCGGACGCAAGGCGAGTGCTCCGTGTGCCAGCGGAACCGGGCTGAGACGGAAACCCCGAACCGCTGCAGGGATGCCCGCATTGCTGCACCACCGCGTCACGTCATCGATGGTGATCTCTCCTTTCACGCGTCGCTCATGGACGACGGGCGATGTCGCAACCCAACGCCGTGACCGGCGGCTCCACCGGTCAGGACGCGCGGTCCACGGCTTCTCCTCGCCGGCGAACGGCGCCACCGCTACTGGCGCACGCCCGGCGATGGTCAATTCCTTGAGATGCGATGCCGCCTCGCGGATATCGTTGATGATCTCGGGATCGACCCCTTCCGGCACGGCGACCGCCAACCCGTGGAGCCGACCACGCGCGTACTGATGTCCGACTTCGGGCAAGCCAAGCCAGTGCACCAACCGGTAGCCGGTCTCAGCTTCGAAGCCGTGACCGTGGAGCGCTCGGGGAACCGGCCCCACGTGCGTTTCGTGCAGCTTCAGCACGGCTGCTTTCAGCGCCTCTGTCACCCTGAGAAGGAATCGGCCGGGAACAGCAGGGCGAAGGTGCATCCACAAGACCTCAGACCATGGCAACTCCGCACGTTCCGACAATTCATCAGGCGCGCGATACCGAACGTGCTTCACTGGATACCAAGAGCGCCGTACCGGCTGTCCTCGTGAGAAGGCGTCGAACATCGTATCCAAGATCCCCACCATCTCCGGAAAGGGCACCGGGATCTCATGCGCACCGTTGGTATCGGGACGCCATTCCGGTCCCACATCCGCCTCGCTCACGGATGTGTGGACCCTCACTCGCGCGGGACTGTCTGAGCAACCGAAATACCCCACTCGGGCGGCGCGCATCTCCAGGGCGCGTACGAGCGCATCGGTAGCGTCGAGCTCGTCCCACACGTAGGTGGCGATTGCAGACCTTGGCGAAAGGCGTGTGCCCGGACTGACGAGCGCGCTCCCCCGAGCCGGGTAATCCTGCACGGCTCCTTTGGTCTTCGAGTCCACGACGACGAACCTCGGATTGAGCGCCGTGCACAGCACGTCCGAGCGCGCGCTCGCGAAGACCGACGGCGGAGCGGCGTCCGCGATCGCCCGCAACTCCGAGCCATCGGTGACGCGGCATCGGTCGCGGGTCCCGTCTGCGGCGACGAGCGCGGAGAACAGCCTCGCGGGGCTCGGAGGCCAGTCTCCCGGATCCTCTTGATCGGTCAGGGCGAGGTCGCCGGCGGATGCCGCCCTGATCGTTCCGTGCAGCAGCTCGACCGTAATGGCGATCACAATTCCTCCAACGGCCAGGAAGCAGCGATCACGTTAGCCAGCTCCTTGTTTGGAGCTAGAACAATCGAGGTCTCGGGCCATGCGCTTCCCACCGGAAGCCCGGCGGACTCGGCCAGCTTGCAACAAGCCTTGAACAAGACTGTCGCCTGTTCGAGGTCAGGCAATTCGAGATCCTCGTCCCCGTGGCTGCCTAACCAGGTCCAACGCTTTTGCGCCGGACGCAACTCACACCCAGACCTCAGGCTGAACGATCGATCAAACGCCGCGATGTGTCCGACGAGGCCGAGCGCCACGAGCGTCGCCCGCGCGGCGGCTTCACCCTTCGCATCGGCAAGACGTACGCGCCGGAGCGCAGCGAACGAAACCGTTGCCTGTTGCTCGATCGCGGCGAAGGAAACGCCGCTCGGAGATCCTCCCGCTGGAACCTGGCCATGCCCGATTTCGGAGAGTGATTCCTTCTGCTTTGATCCGCCCTTCTTGCTGCCCGCCGTCACGTACTCCCAGCCGCTGAGCAGATCGCCTTCGTCGTAGATGACGGGGTCGTTGACACTGAGGTTCAGCGGATCTCCTTTAAGACCGAGAGCCTTCGTGTCCGACGTGGCGGGCTCATAACCGACGATCTCCGAAACCCACGCGCGCGCAAGCTTTGCCTGCGAGCGCTTCTTGCCCAAGTGTGACTGCCAGAACCCGAACAGGAGCGCTTGGGGGAACCATCGCAGGATCGGCTCGGCGTCGTCCGCGGTTGCGGAGAACAAGGCTTTCCCAATCTCGGTCTTGGTGAATGCCTCCCCGTCGAGCATCGCATCGCGAAGGTATGCGTCAGCCTGCCTGTGTGGGAACTTGAAACTCGAGAGGCGTCGCGGAAGGTGTGGTGGCAGGGCTCTCTCGCTCGACAGGTCGAGGACGAATTCGGGAAGCCGCAACTCTGAGCGCAACCGCTGCAGCTCGGCCTCGATTCGATTCGCCTGGCTCGGTACGTTGTCGATGACGATAACGTCGACTGGGCGACGCTGGTCACCCTCGCCCCACCATCGACGGTCTTGCTGGTAACGCCCGCCCACGTAGACCGCCGGCTTGACCGGAGCCCCTGCGCCGGCAAGCGGCTCGAGGACCGAAGAGATTCGGATCCCCCACTCCTGACTCGGCTCGTCGCAAGCTGCGAGGAGCTCTTCCGCTGTCAACTTCTTCACCGCCATGTCGGCCTCCTGACTGTCTGCGGCTCTTCTAAGTGACGGAAGGCTAAGCTGGGCTCCCCCCGGTAAGCCCACAACCTCGTGGAATGTTCGTTGGCCCTGCTGACGCAAGCGAGGACGGCTCCTTTTCGATCGACCGACGCCGACATCCATGTGGACGAACAAGGTGCTGCCGACCTCGACGCCTTGGCGGAACGACCGAGGTTGTCGATCCAGCGCGCGACATCGCCGACGACCTGGTCGACCAGCGTGCGCATGGGCAGAGCGACGACAAGCCACGCAGGCGTTGCCGCCGCATGGGTCGTCCGTCGGTACAGCCACGGGAGAACGATTCCGGCGGTCTTGCCCGCGCCCGTCTCAACGTCCACAAGCTCAGGAAGCCCTTCGGTGGCAACGCGTTGCTGCCACGGGTACGGCTCGTACCCGGTGGCTTTCCGGAAGAACTCCTCAAACCTCATGATCCCGTCCTGCCTCACAGTTGGGACAGGCTACCACCTGGCGAAACGTATATCCGAGCACAGGTTTCCGTCCGCCCTATTGGCTTTGATGCCAAAGAAGAACCCTTCCGTAGACTTGGGTGCATCCGCTCAGAGGAGGCACAGCATGGCTGCGTTCCGGACAGAGAAAGACTCGATGGGCGAGGTGCGCGTGCCCGTGGAGGCGTATTGGGGCGCGCAGACGCAGCGCGCCGTGGACAACTTCCCGGTGAGCGGCCGGGGAATGCCGCGCCGGTTCATCCAGGCGCTCGGCTCGATCAAGTGGGCTGCCGCGCAAGCCAACGAGGAGCTGGGCGTCGTCGAGCCGAAGCTCGCCGACGCCATTCGAGCCGCCGCCCGGGAGGTGATCGACGGCGCCCTCGACGAGCACTTCCCGGTCGACGTGTTCCAGACCGGCTCGGGCACCTCCTCCAACATGAACGCCAACGAGGTCATCGCGCACCGCGCGTGTGAGATCCTTTCCGGGGACCGCGCCTCCAAGCAGGTCCATCCCAACGATCACGTCAACGCGAGCCAGTCGTCCAACGACGTCATCCCGACCGCCATTCATCTGGCGGCGCTCGCCGGGCTGCGCGAGGACCTCGTGCCGGCGCTGACGGCGCTCGCCGGGGCGCTGCGCGCCAAGGCCGAGGCGTGGGCCGACGTCGTGAAGGCCGGCCGCACGCACTTGATGGACGCCACGCCGGTGACCTTCGGTCAGGAGTTCGGCGGCTACGCAACGCAGATCGCCAAGGGGATCGAGCGGATCCAGGACGCCGAGAAGCGTCTGGCCGAGCTGGCGCTCGGCGGGACGGCGGTCGGCAGCGGCCTCAACGCCGATCGCGCCTTCGTCGAGCGCGTGCTGGCGATCCTCGCCGATCGCACCGGCCTGCCCGTGCGGGAGGCCGACGACCACTTCGAGGCGCAGGGCGGCAAGGACGCCTGCCTCGAGGCCTCCGGCGTTCTGCGCACGATCGCCGCGTCGATGATGAAGGTCGCCAACGACGTGCGCTGGATGGGCTCAGGCCCTCGCGCCGGCATCGCCGAGCTGCGCCTGCCGGACCTGCAGCCGGGTTCTTCGATCATGCCCGGCAAGGTCAACCCGGTCATGCCCGAGATGGTCACGCAGGTGGCCGCGCAGGTCTACGGCAACGACGCGACCGTCGCCATGTGCGGCGCGATGGGCAACTTCGAGCTGAACGTGTTCATGCCCGTGATCGCGCGCAACCTGCTGGAGTCGATCGCGCTGCTGTCGGCGGCCGCTCGCCTGTTCGTCGAGAAGTGCGTCGAGGGCCTGGAGGTCGACGCCGAGCGCGCGCGCGAACTGGTCGAGCGCACCTTCCCGATCGTCACGGCGCTCGTGCCCGCGATCGGCTACGACCGCTGCGCCGAGATCAGCAAGGAGGCGTTCAAGACCAACCGAGGCATCCGCGAGGTCGCGCTCGAGCGCGGCGTCGACGCGGCCGTGCTCGACAAGGCGCTCGACGTGCTGACGATGGCCCGCGGCGGCGTCCTGAGCTGAGACGGCCTCCGCATCAGCGCGCGAAAATCGTGGTCAGGTCGAGCGCGAGTCCGGGAAGGAACTCGACAGTGAGCGTGTCGCCCGGCTCGAAGATCTCTGGCTTCGCGTAACCCCCGGCCTCGTGGTGGTAGACCTCGATGCGGTCGGCGTCGGGGTCCACGATCCAATACAGCGGCACGCCGTAACGCGCGTACAAGTCCCGCTTGCGCACGCGGTCGTAGCGAGAGTCGGAGACCACCTCGATCAGGAGGGACGGCACGCCGCGCAGGTTCTTCTCGCCGATCACGTCCAGCCGGTCGTCGGCGACGACGATCAGGTCGGGCTCGACCACGTCCCGATCGCTGAACAGGATGTCGAGGGGCGCGATGAAGACCTTCCCACCACCGACGTCCCGTACGTGGACGCCGAACTCGAGATACAGCCTCCCGAGGATCTCCTGGTGCCGGGTGACCGGGGATGGGCTCACGAACAACTCCCCGTCGATGAGTTCTCGGCGGAGACCGTCATCGGGGAAATGGAACAAGTCGTCGAAGGTGAGCAGTTCGCTCTGCGCCATGGGTTCGATGGTATCACCGTCCTTTCCGGCGCCAGATGCTGCTCCAAGCCGGTGCGATGTCACGTCCGGGCAGAAGCGGTCGAACCGAGCGAATAGCGCTCGTTGCTAGATCGGCGGCCAGGGGTAGGGGCGGCGATCCTCGGGCGGGTCGGGGAAGCGGTCCGCGCGCAGCAGGGCCTCGGTGCGCGCGCGCGTGGCGGCGATCTCGTCCGCAGCGAGGAAGGCGGTGAGCGCGCGCGCACAAGCGGCGTCCGACAGGAAGCGGTCGAGCCCGCCGCGGACCTCGTCCGGCAATCGCTCGCCGGCGAAGTCCCAGATGACGGTCCGGAGCTTGTCCTGCACGCCGAAGCACGTGCCGTGGTCGATCACGCGGATCGAGCCCGTCTCGCGCTCGATCATGCAGTGGCCCGACTTGCGGTCGGCGTTGTTCACCGCGACGTCGAAGGCGCACACCCGCCGGAACGTCTCCGCATGAGCCGGCATCAGCGTCAGGTAATGCTCGGCCGGCTCCTCGGCGACGGCGAGCTGCACCGAGCCCACGCCGTACACGCCCGCCCTGGAAACGGTCGGCGGCACGAACCCGAAGCCCGTCGACTCGCTCACCAGGAACGCGGCCACTTCGCGCCGGTACAGCGTGCCCTCCGGGAAGTCCCACAGCGGCGACTCTCCCGCCTGCGGCTTGTAGACGGCGAGCGCGTCGGCGTCGTCCAGCGTCAGCCGAACGGCGAGCGTCACGTTGGACGCCCGCGGCATCCGGCCAAGGACCTCCATCTCCCCCTTGCGCAAGACCTCGAGGATCCGCGCGCGGTCCGTCGCGGTCACCCCGCGGACTTGGGCGCCTTGTGGCCGTTCATCGCGGCGCACATGTGCGAGCCGTCCCCCTCCAAGACCGCGTTGCAGAACTGACACCGCGGCCGGCCGGCCGCGACGACCTTCAGCGCGTGATCGGCCATCGCGCGAACCTGCGCGCGCGTCGCCACGAAGCGCGCAGCCGCGAGGTCCTCCTCGACGACGTCTTCCGGCTCCGCCGCCTCGTCATCTGCCTCTTGCTCGGAGGACACCTCGCGCAGGACGATCGCGATGCGATCCGACGCCTCGTCGTACTCGATCGCCATCTCGCCCACCCGCCACATCGGCTCGAGCGGCGGCGACAGCGCCAGGTCCTCCTCGGCGGGGGCCGGGCCCTCGTCGCTCTCGGGGAGCTGGCCGAGCAGGCGGCTGATTCCTTCGGACAGCAGTCGAACCTGCTCTTTCTCCGCGAGCAGCGTCACGTCGGCCCCGCGAGCGCGGGCCTGGACGAAGAAGACGCGTTCGCCGGGCTCGCCCACCGCTCCTGCGGTAATGCGTTCGACCGCGTCGAAATGAAAGGACGGATTCACCGGCCCTTCACCGCCTTGTCGCTCAGCGGCCGCGCCACCGGAACGCGCGCGAGCTGCGCGAGCGTGCCCGTGTCGTTCATTCGCGGGACTTGGACCCAATCCTGTCCGAACTCGATCGCGCTCACCGAAGCGGTGTCGATTGCGATCCGCCGGTACAGGTCGATGTGGATGCCCAGGTAGTGCGCGAGCGTCAGCCGGACGAAGTCTCCGTGGCTGAACACCGCGACGGTCGCCTTCGCGTGGTCGCTGCGGATCTTCTCGATCGCCGTCACCGCGCGCGCCTGGGTCTCGCGCAACGTCTCGCCGCCGGGGAAGCGCACGTTGCTGGGCCACGAGCGCAGGCGAGACCAGACGTTCGTGCGCGCGAGCGCCTTCAGCGACTTCCCCTGCAGATCGCCGTAGTGGACCTCGCCCAGCTCCTTGCGCTTGACGACGCGGAGCCCACGCGCTCGCGCGAGCGGCGTCGCCGTCTCGACCGCGCGCTCCAGCGGGCTGGAGTAGACGGCGTCCAGCGGGACGCCCTCCAGGCGCTCGATCAGTCCGGCGGCCTGCGCTCGGCCTGCGGTCGAGAGCCCGACGCCCGGCGTCCACCCCGTCAGGCGCGCATTCACCTGCCCGGTGAGCCCGTGCCGTATCAGCAGAAGGAGCATCGCGACAGCATACGGGCTCAGCCCCGCGTGTAGACCTCGCTGCCGGCGTCTCGGAACTCGCGGGCCTTCTCCTCCAGACCGACTTGCAAGACCTTGGTCTCGTCGAGACCGTGCTCGGCGGCGTACTCGCGGACGTCCTGCGTGATCTTCATCGAGCAGAAATGCGGCCCGCACATGGAGCAGAAGTGGGCCTTCTTCGCGGGCTCGGCCGGCAGGGTCTCGTCGTGGTACTCGCGCGCGGTCTCCGGGTCGAGCGACAGGTTGAACTGGTCTTCCCATCGAAACTCGAAGCGCGCCTTGGACAGCGCGTCGTCCCACGCCTGGGCGCCCGGGTGCCCTTTGGCGAGATCCGCGGCGTGCGCCGCGATCTTGTAGGCGATCACGCCTTCCTTCACGTCGTCGCGGTTCGGCAGGCCGAGGTGCTCCTTGGGGGTGACGTAGCAGAGCATCGCGGTGCCGTACCAGCCGATCATCGCCGCGCCGATCGCGCTCGTGATGTGGTCGTAGCCGGGCGCGATATCGGTCGTGAGGGGCCCCAGCGTGTAGAAGGGCGCCTCGTGGCACCACTCGAGCTGCAGATCCATGTTCTCCTTGATCTTGTGCATCGGGACGTGGCCCGGCCCTTCGATCATGACCTGGACGTCGTATTCCCAGGCGATCTTGGTCAGCTCGCCGAGCGTCTTCAGCTCGGCCAGTTGCGCCTCGTCGTTGCCGTCGGCGATCGAGCCCGGCCGCAGGCCGTCCCCGAGCGAGAACGCCACGTCGTAGGCGCGCATGATCTCGCACAGCTCGGCGAAGTTCGTGTAGAGGAAGTTCTCCTCGTGGTGCGCCAGGCACCAGGCCGCCATGATCGAGCCGCCGCGGCTCACGATCCCGGTCACGCGCTTCGCCGTCAGCGGCACGTAGCGAAGCAACACGCCCGCGTGGACGGTGAAGTAGTCGACGCCCTGCTCGCATTGCTCGACGATCGTGTCGCGGTAGACCTCCCAGGTCAGCTCCTCGGCCTTGCCGTCGACCTTCTCCAGGGCCTGGTAGATCGGCACGGTGCCGATCGGGACCGGCGAGTTGCGGATGATCCATTCGCGGGTCTGGTGAATGTCGGCCCCGGTCGAGAGGTCCATGACCGTGTCGGCGCCCCAGCGCGTCGCCCAGGTCATCTTGTCGACCTCCTCCTGGATGGAGGAGGCGACCGCGGAGTTGCCGATGTTGGCGTTGATCTTCACCAGGAAGTTGCGTCCGATGATCATCGGCTCGGACTCGGGGTGGTTGACGTTGGCCGGGATGATCGCGCGGCCGGCCGCCACCTCGTCGCGGACGAACGCCGGCTCGACCCCTTCGCGGATCGCGACGAACTCCATCTCCGGCGTGATCACGCCGCGCCGCGCGTAGGCGAGCTGCGTGACGGCCGCGCCGCCGCGGGCGCGTAACGGCTTCCGGGGAGCGTCGATGCCGGGCACGAGCGGCGCGGAGCCCGCGTAGCGCTCGACATCGCCGCGCTCGGCGATCCACTCCCCCCGCAGCGCGGGCAAGCCACGCGCGAGGTCCGGCGTGAACGCGGGATCGGTGTAGGGGCCGCTCGTGTCGTACAGGCGAACCGCGGGGTTCGGCTCCTCGCCGAATCGCCCGGACGTCGCCGTCAGCTCCACCTCGCGCACCGGGACCTGTAGGTCCTCGCGCGTTCCGGCGAGATACACCTTCCGCCCCGCGACATAGAGCGTTCCGTTCCCGGCACTCATGAGTCCTCCCTCCGCCGGCATTACCCGGATCAGGTTCAACGGTCGGCGGCCCGTCGCGCCGCCCTCTCAGCCCGGTCATGGTCCGAGCTCCCGACGAGTGCATCCTACCGCGGGCCCGCGAAACGTTGAAGGGCGGCTCTTCGAGCCGCCCTTCAACTACCTCGCCTCACCCTACGGTGATCGACCCTTTCGGGAGAACACCGACCGCACGTGGCGGACCGAAGCCCTGCGGACGCCGCGCGCCGACAGGGTCACCGGCGACCACCCGGGCGGGAACGCCCGCTGGACGCCGAGCACCGAAACCGCCCCGCGCGGCGAGCGGCGGGAGACGACCGTCATCCCGAGCCCGAGAACCACGAGGATCAGTCCGGCACGTCCGTACCCACCTGGGCCCGCGCCCGTCTTCGGCAGCACGTCGACGATCTTCTGCGGGAGCACGACGCTCACCGTTTCGTCGTCGTCGTCCGATACCGAAAGGCCGAGCACGTCCGTGCCGGTCGCGGTGCCGACGTTCGTCAGCAGACCGGCCTCGTTCGGCAGGGTCGTCGTGAACTCCAGCGTGGCAATCTCACCCGGGTCCAGGGACTCGATGTCCCCGACGTGACCAAGGACGTCGTCGTCCACGCTGATGTCGAACAGGGTGGTGTCGCCGGTGTTGGTGACCACGTAGGTGTACGTGACCTCCTGGCCGGGCTCGCCGCCGGGACCGTCGGCCGTCTTCACGATCTCGATCGACGGGTGGATCAGGTCCACCTCGTGATCGTCGGAATCCGACACCGGGTTCTCCTGGGCGTCCAGGCCATCCACCACAGCCGTGTTCGGGAGCGGATCGGCATCGGCTGCCGTCACCACGTGCGTGCAGCTCGCCGTCCACACCTCCTCGAGTTCGAGGATCCCGTCGCTGCCCGCGTCTCCGCCGAACGAGGTCAGCGTGCCCGCGTCGCAGATCGGGTCCGTGATGGAAACAGTGTTGAGCGGCACCTCGCCTGTGTTCGTCACGACGAAGGTGTAGGTGATCTCATCCCCGACGTGGGCAAGATCCGGACCGCTCTTCACGATCTGGATGCCGGGCCCGAGGATGTCCGACGAGCAGGAATCGGTGTCGGACGCCTCTGTTTCGGAGTCCGCCCCCGTCCCCGTCGCCGTCACGATGTTCTCGACCGGGTCCGGGTCGTCGGCCTGCACCACGCGGGTGACGACCTGCACGTCCGAATCCCCGACCCCGAGCGTGTCGGCGAACAGGTCGCTGATGTCCCCGAGCAGGGAGTCCTCGACCGTGATGTTCTCCAGCGGCTCGTTGCCGGTGTTGAGCACCGTGATGGTGTACGCGACCTCTTCGCCCACGAGCGCCGTGCCGCCACATTCCTTCGTGACGTCGATCCCGGGCTCGTGCGTGATGTCGCTCTCGCAGGAGGCGTTGTCGCTGACTGCTTCCTGCGAAACTGCGCCGGTCGCCTCGACCGTCACCTCGTTGGGCAGCGGATCCGGGTCCTCAGCGGTCACGGTGTGCGTGAACTGCTGGGTATCGGAGTCTCCCACCCCGAGGTTGTTGACGAACGAGCCGGACAGGTCGCCAAGCAGTGAGTCGTCCACGGTGATGCCGGTCAGGTCCTCCGTCCCGGTGTTGGTGATCGTGATCGTGTACGTCACGTCGTCACCGATGTTCACCGGGCCCGAGCACTCCTTCGTTACCTCGATCTCCGGCACGAGCGCCGGGTCGAGGAACGTGTAGATGTCGGTTGAGTCGACCGTGATCGTGACGACGATCGTCCGATCGGCAGGGTCGGTCGGAAGCGCGTACCCCGGCGGCGGCTCGATCTCGGTGACCGTGCACGTCGACGTGGAGGCACCCGTGAACGTCAGGTACCCGTGGGTCGCCACGATGTCGACCGGATCATCCCCCAGCTCGATCGTCGTGTCACCGTTGGACACGGTCAAGGGCTGGAGCGCCGGGTTGAGCGACTCGTTGACACAGTCGCTGATCCGGAACGTCGCGCCCTCCAGAAGATCGCCTTCGGGATCGTCGGCATCGTGCTTCTCGACTGTCGCTTGCCCGCCGATGGTGAAGCAGGCGGGCCCCGCCTTGCGGTTGCTCGACGGGCCTGCCGAGGGCGTCGCCCTCGTCTTGGCAACGTTGCACACGTGGGCGCCTTCGGGTGCGTCCGTGGGAAGCGTGACCGTGAAGGCCACGTTGAAGAACTCGTTGTTGGCGACACCGGTGAAGGTGGCCTTGTCCACGACGGCATAGTCCTTCAGGTCGTCCCCGAACCCGATGAGCACGCAGTCATCGATCACGAACGTCTCACCGATCTCGGATTCGTCCACCGGGTAGCTGATGAGGAACTCAGCCGTGCCGCCCGCGACGAGCGTTCCACCCGTCAGTGTCTTCAGGGTGTTCTCGCTGCCGGGCGTCGGCACGACTCCGTTACAGCTCGGTGGGCCATCCTCGACCGTGATGCTCGGATCGTCGACGAAGAAGTCCGCGTATGCGTTGGACGTTGCGGCGAGCAGCACGACAGAGGTCAGCGCAACCGTCGTGACCACTCGCAGTGTTTGTCTCATCTCTCACCCCCCCAAGGGAAGCGCTCCGCCCTCCACCACGGAGAGCGACTAGCACATAAGGACTAGAGTCTAGCGAAGCACGTCCCCTTTTGTCGCCCCCGGCCCAGTCAGACAAAACGGTACATCTTCAACTCCAGCAACAGGAGCAACAGCCACCGAGGGTGACAGCAGATCGGCAGGTCAGAGCGCCGAGTCGACGAAGAGCGCCACCGAGGCGGTCTGGCCGTGCATGAAGTTCCGGCCGCCGACCGGACCCAGCTCGCCCGCGCAGAACATCCCGACCAGGGGCACGCCGAGGCCGTCTTGGAGCGCGGCGGCGTCGTGGTCGGGTTCGGAGAACAGATTGGTGCCGCGGCCGTTGCACGTGAACAGCACCGCGCCGCTCGGTCGGTCGCCGATCGCGTCGATGCAGCGACGCAGGTCTTCGTCCGCCGCCGCCGGGTCGCGCACGTGGAACTGCACGGTCTCGCCGACTTCGAACACGTCGCCGACGGCGATGACGCCGGACTCCGAATCGCCCCCCATCACGGGCCGGATGAGGAAGTCGCCGTGGCCGGGCTCGTCGATGTATTCGTCGACGACGCGGCCGAGCTGCAGTCCGTCCTGCATGAGCATCCGGTCGCGCGGATCGGCGGCCGTCCAGATGTCGCGCAGCGCGTCGATCGGACGCTGGCCGGCGATCTCGAAGATGACGTTGCGATCGGCGCGGGTGATCGTCAGCGGCTTGCCGACCGCCCGGCAGCCCTGCGACACCATCGTCTTGACGCGGACGCGCCCGGAGATCGCGATGGCGACCGCTCCGTCGTCGAAGAAGCGGTCGCCGAAGAACAGTCGGGTATCGCCCGGCGACGATCCGCCCGAGACGATCCCCCCGATCACGATGGTTCCCGGGCGCGTCTCGTTCAGCTCTGCCAGCAGGTGGGCGGCCGGGAAGCTGAACCGGTCGCACAACAGGATCAGCGAGGCGTCGGGCGAAACGTTGTCGGGCCATCCGCGATATTCGTGCTCGCCGTCGGCCGCATCGAAGAACCGGAGCCCGAAGGGGGTGACCAGTGTGTCGGGAAGGAAGGCGCACAGCAGCGAGATCGCGGGCCCGGACTCCAACTCCCGCCCGTTCGCGATGACGCCGTCGGTCGTGCAGCCGATCACCGCCGCGCCGGGAAACCGCTCGCCCAGCATGGCGGCGACCTCGTCGGCAAACTCCTTGTGGTCCGAGGAGATCATCGCGACGACGAGGTTGGGCATCTCCCCCGCGAGGCCCGCGGCGGCCTCGTTCGCCGCCTCGGCGACGGCTCGCGACGCTTCGATGTCGGTCGAGAGCCCCGCGCCCACCCGGGTATTGGCCACGACTGCCAGTCTACGAGGCGTCGTCGCCGAAGTCACCGGGAAGACGCGCGCGGGCCCCGCTCACCGCGGCGCGACGCGTTCGAGCAGCTCGCGCGACGGCGGCTGGTAGAAGGAGAGCACGACATGGTCGCACCCACGCTCTTCGTAGGCGGGGATGCGCCCGATGACCTCCTCCGGCTGGCCTTCGACCGCGGGGTGGATGAAGAGCTGCACGCTCCGCCTGATCGCGGACGGGTCGCGTCCGACGGCGGCGCAGTGATCGTCGAGCACCCGGTTGAGCCGCGCCCATTCGTCGGGGTCGCCCATGCCGTTCCACTCGTCGGCGTGTTCGGCCACGACCCGAAGCGTCTTGCGCTCGCCGTTCCCGCCCACGGTGACCGGCGGATGGGGCCGCTGGACTGGCTTCGGGTTGCACATCGCGTCGGTCAGCCGGAAGTGCTCGCCGGAGAACGACGTGGTTTCGTTGGTCCACAGACCCTTGATCACCTGAAGCGCTTCGCCGAGCATGTCGATGCGAACCCCTGGGGGCGGGTACGGAATCCCGTAGGCGGCGTGCTCGGGCTCGTGCCAGGCGGCGCCGAGGCCGAAGTTGAGCCGCCCGCCCGAGATGTGGTCCACGGTGACGGCCATGTTCGCCAGCAGGGCGGGGTTTCGGTAAGTCACGCCGGTGACCATGCAACCGATCCGCGCGCGCTTGACCACCGTTCCCATCGCGGCGAGGGTCGTCCAGCCCTCCAGCGTGTCCATCGCCGGATCGGTCAGTCCGTAGAAGTGGTCGTAGTTCCAGATCGAGTGGAACCCCAGCTCGTCGGCGTCTCGCCAGAACCGCTCGATCTCGGTGTAGGCGAAGCACGGGGCCAGCTTGGCCGAGATCAGCATCGGATCCTCCCGGGTCGTCCGTCCGCGGCACTGTAGCCCGCCTGCCGGGCCGGGCAAAGAAGTCGTCAGATCGTGGGCTGGTTCACGAAGTGCTGATCGACGTAGGGGAAGACGTAGTACCAGAGGAGCGCGGCGTAGATCACGATGGCGACCGCCAGGATGAGGAGCCGGCGCCAGCGGTGGCGCGGCCGCCCGGCGCTCGCGGTGTGTGGCGGGATGCCGGCCCGGTACCGGGCCTTCGGCTTGCTCACGACAGCGGCGGGTCGACCTGGTCGGCCCACACGATCAGGCGCTCCAGCGAGGTGTATTTGGGGGTACAGGTCGTCAGGGTCAGCGCTTTGAGCGCGGAGCTGTTCGGGTCGCCGTTGAGTACGCTCACGTTGCCGGGCTTGACGATCGTCGTGTCCGTCACGCGGTAGGTGAACCGCTTGCCGCCGCGCCGCTCGAGGATGATCGTGTCGCCCTTCTGCAATTGATCCAGGTCGGCGAAGATGAAGTTCCAGCCGGTCCGGTGTCCGGCGATTCCCACGGTGCCGAGTTCGCCGGGATATGCGGTGCCCGTGTAGTGGCCGGGCCCTTTGGCGAGCGAGTCCAGGGACACGCCCTCGACCACGATCCAGTCGACGCCGATCTTCGGGATGACGATTCGCGCCACCGCCGATCCGGGCGGCGGGGGCGGCGCTTCTTCCGGCTCGGCCGTCTGCGTCGGGGCCGGCGGCAGGGGTCGCTCCCACTCGATCGCAAGAGCGGCTTGGGCCTGCTTGGTGATCGCCGAGGTGCCGTAGACCTCATAGACCACGAAGAACAAGAACGTCAGCCCGAGCAGGATGAATACGTTCCCCGCGATTCGCAGCGCGCGCACCATCGTCCCCGCCAGTCTACGCGCCGGGCAACGAAGAAGACCGGCCGATCGGCCGGTCCTCGCGACGATTCGCTGCGTTCACTCCTGAGCGGCGTCGGGCAGCGGCGCCACCCAGGTCACGTCTCCGTCGGACGCAAGGCGCGCCTCGACGGCCTCGATCGCGCGCGCGACCTGTTCCGTTGGCTCTTCGACCAAGACCCAGGTGATCATCCGTCTTCTCCTGAAGTGGTGTTCCCGTTGCGCAACTGATTCGCCGCGCGCTGCCCGCATCCTTGCCCGCCCATCGGGAAATGGCCCCGGGCGCGGGGAATTCTTCGCCCCTCAGTTGAACAACCCGACAACTCGGACGAGCGTCCGGGAGTGGCGCGTCGTCCCGCCGCGACGGGGTAGGAACCGGGTGGATCTCCCGACCAAACGCCACTGGGGGCGAGAAACCGGACTAGGCCCGAAATAGCCCTTCAGAACCATCCGAAACCATCCGTGTTCGGCATACCACACCGAAGGGATGTTCGTTGACAATGCTGACGAAAGCGGAAGCGCCAGGCGAAGGGGGGACGGAACGATGACCACGATCGAGGCGATCTGCACGAAGTGCGGGCCCGTGGAGCGCACGGCCCACGACTTCGAACTCGCGGTGTGCAACCATCCCGGGGCGTCCTATTACGCATTCACGTGCCCGTCCTGCGACTGCCGCATTCAAAAACCCGCCAGCGACCGGGTCGTCGAGCTGCTGATCGCCGAGGGCGTGACGCCGGTGCTGTGGACCCTGCCCGAGGAGATGACCGAGGAGCACCACGGCGCGCCGTTCACCGTGGACGACCTGCTGGACTTCCACCTGGAACTCGAGCGCGACGACTGGGTCGAGCGGCTGACCGCCGCCTGATTCCCGCCCACCAAGCCCCTCCGCGGGCCGGCTCGCGAAGCGAGCC
>DASWJS010000030.1:0-44981 GCA_036397035.1 Actinomycetota bacterium
ACCTCCGCGGTCACGACGGCGACGTTTGCCGCCTGATCGGTCATCTCCAGCGTCACGTCGTAGGCGCCGTCCTGGCTCGCGCCGGAGCCGTCCCACGCACCGTCAACGTTGGTACCGGACCCAGTGGCCGAGTAGAGGACCGAACCGTCATCCGGGTCGCTGACGGAGAGTGTCCAAGCGGAAGGGGCGTCGATCGTGCCCTGGAAGCTCGCCAGGTCGAAGGAGCCGTCCCCGTTCGGGCTGAAGCGCTGCGTGGCGGGAAAACCCGTCACCGTGGGCGGGGCCGTGTCGAGCAGGACCGGGATCGAGTCTTGGGCCTCGATGAGCTGATCGTCGGTCGCCGTGAGGATGACTTCGTAGGTCCCGTCGGGAACGGGATCGCCTTCCTCGTCCAAGCCGTCCCAGAGCGTGTCGAGGCCGGTGCCGGTCCCGGTGAAGGTGCGGATGCCGTTTCCTTGGGCGTCTCGGACGGCAGCGCTCCAGGAGATCGGCCCCGAGACGTCCGACAGGGAGGCCTTGATCCGGGTGGCGTCCTTCGCCCCGTCGGCGTTCGGGGAGAAGGGATCGACCGTCGAGCGCAGGTTCGCGATCGCGGGGCCCGTGGTGTCGACCTGGCTCCATGGGTAGTCCACGGTCGCGGCGTTGTCCACGGTGTCCCGCGCGGTCAGCCGGATCGTGTAGAGGCCGTCGGCGACGACGTTTCCGGCGTCGTCGGTTCCGTCCCAGGCGCCGGCGACCGAGGCCCCGGCGCCCGAGGCGATCGGCGAGCCGCTCACGCCGACCACGGTGATGTCCCAGTCCCCGACCCCGGTCACGTCGGTCAGGCTCGCCGACAGGTTCGCCTGGTCCTTGTAGTCGTCGGCGTTGGGCGAGAAGGGATTGGGCGTCGCGACGAAGGTGCCGCCCGCCTGCGGGCCCTGCGTGTCGACGCGAACCGGAACCGAGCCGTGCGCGGTATTGCCCGCCGCATCCGTGGCTCTGAGCACGAGGTCGTAGACGCCGTCGCTGACCGCCGGGTCCGGCCCCGCCCACGTCTGATTGAGCACCGAGCCAGATCCGGACAGGTTGGGCGGGAACACCTCGCCCCATCTGAAGGTCTGGATGATCCAGGAGGTGATCGGGGAGGCGTCGCCGATGGTCGCGGAGAGCTCGGTTTCGTCGAAGGAGCCGTCGCCGTTGGGCGAGATGATCGCCTCGCTGGCCTGGTAGCCGGTGATGACCGGCACGACGGTGTCGATCGTGACGGAGGTAGAGACCTCGGCGGCGTTGCCGACGTCGTCGGTCACGGTGGCCGTGATGGTGTAGGGGGCGTCGGGAACGACCGTACCGGCATCGTCGCGACCGTCCCAGGTCGCGGCAACGGCGCTGCCCGAGGCGCTGATGGTCCGCAGCGCCGTACCGAGCGCGTCGGTGACGACGAGGTCGTAGGCGACGGGCAGGGAAGGCTCGGTCATCGAAGCGGCAAACGAGGCGCTGTCCTTTATGCCGTCGCCGTTCGGGCTCAGGTGCGTCGTGCTCGCGATGAGATCACCGAGCACGGGCGGCGTGGTGTCGACGACGACCTCGGTCTGCACGCTCACCTCGTTCAGGACCGCGTCGGTTGCGGTCAGCGTCGCGGTGTAGGCGGCGTCGGGGGCGAGGTCGGCCCCGCTGGTCTCGTCCCAGGTCAGGGCTGGATCGAGCCCCGTGCCGGAGGAGGACGCCTGGTCGGCGCCGGCAGCGTCTTTGATCACGAGGCTCCAGGACACCGGGCCGTGCGCGTCGGCGAGCGTCGCGGCGAGGCTGGAGGCGTCCTTTATGCCGTCGCCGTTCGGGCTGAACGGGCTCGGCGATGCCGCCAGCGCGCTCGCGAGCGCCGGCGCGCTGGCGTCGGTCTGGATCGCGGTCGTGACCGGTGCCGCGACGTTGCCGAGTTCGTCGGTCGCCACCAGGCTCGCGGTGTAGGGGCCGTCGGGGACCGGGCTTGGGCCTTGGAGGCCGTCCCAGGTCGCCGAGACCGCCGTGGCGGAGCCCTCGAAGCGGGCAACTTCTCCGCTCGCGCCCTCGATCGTGAGACTCCAGCCGGCGATGCCGGCGCCGTCGGCCAGCGTGGCGGACAGATCGGTCGAGTCGTGCTGCGGATGTCCGCCGGGAGCGATCACGTCGGCCGATGCGGTGATCGGCGAGATGGCCGGGCCAGTCGCATCAACGATGACGTCAAGGGTGTCTTGGACCGCGTTGCCGGCCCCGTCGATCGCCTCGAACGTGGCGGTGTAGGTGGCGTCGGGAACGGGCGCGCCTTCCTCGAGGCCGTCCCAGACGAAACTCACGTTCGCCGTCGCCCCGCCCGGCTCGCTCCCTGCGGCGGACGCGACCACCGAATCATCGGGTGCGGCGATCTCGATGGTCCAAGCCGTGTCGGAGAAGTCCCGCACGGAGGCGCCAAAGGAAACTTCATTCGGCTCCCCGGAGGGCGTCGGGGAGAAGCGCTCCGCGCTCGCGGTGAATGGAGCCACGACGTCGGGTGCAACGAGGTCGTGCAGCGTCAGCGCCTGGCGGATGCGCGAAGAGGAAAAGCGCCCCGTGGTGCCGGAACCGGTGAGCGCGGCCTTGGTGTCGAGCTGTTGGCCGGGGCTTGGCAGAAGGGTCATCGCCTTGTGAAGCGCCACGTAGGAGCCGCTTGCCGTCGTCGGGGTCGCGGTGCCCGAGAGCCCGCTCAAGGAGGCCCCGACCTGCCCGGTGCCCGCGACGCGCTTGGCGGCGACCTCGAAGCTCGCGGAAGTCTCCGGCACGAGGTTCTCCGGCGCGCGGAACGGGAAGTTCAGCACCTGGTTGTTCGACGTTGCGTCCACCCCGGCGGTGACCGAGGGATACCAGCCGACGGTCTTTTCGATCCCGGCCGGATCGGTGGTTGACTGCGCCAGCTCGAGTTCGGCGCTGAGAAGGTCCCCGCCCGGCGAGGCGCTCTGCTGGCTCGGGCCGTTGCAGTTCGGGTTGCAGGGATCGGGGGCCGAGACCGAGACGCGCACCTCGTAGGTCTGCCCATCGGTAAGGCTGAAGGGAACCGAGTAGACCGAGTAGGGGGTGGCGTCCACCGTCGAGGGGACGTAGGCCGCGCCGACCTCGGTGCCCGCGCTGTCGTGAAGGCCGACCCGGATGTGCTGACCGATGCCCGTGAGCGCACCCGTTGCGCGCAGGCGAACGACCGGCGCGGGATCGAAGTCGGAGGCGAGGTGGGTGTAGAAGGCGGGCTCGTCAACGCGCGTTGCGACCTCGGTGAGGATCCCTGACTGGCGGGTGGCAAGCGGGACTCGCCCGACGGTCTTTTGAATCGTTCCGGACTGGCGGATGCGCACCGTGGCCGCGCGGATGTCAAGGACCCCGCTCGTTGCCCCGATCGGGGAGGCCTGGAGCCGGTCGAGGATGCGGTTTTGCCCGGGCCAGGCGAAGGAGGCGCTTCGCAGCGTGAAGCTCGTGTGGCTGGCGGTAAACGTGGTGCCGGCGATCGCGGCGCCGTAGTAGTCCTGGAGCTGGACCTCCCAGCCGCCCCCGCCGCTGGCGCCGGTCACGCGCCCGACGATCTCGAAGGTGGCGCTGGGCTGGGGGCTGAAGGTGCTCGCCCCGCCCGGCAGCGTCCCGCGCTTGATCGGAAAGGTGTTGGTCCCGGCGGCCGTGACGCCGCTGATCGTTTCCGACAGCAAGGGCCAGTCCTGGGTGATCGTGACCGGGGCTTGGGCGGCGCGGGCCTCGCCGGGGCCTAGCAGCAGCAGGATGAGCAGAGCCTGTCCTGCGATTACGTAGGCAGTTCTGCGCCGGGATTCGGGTGCGGTCGTGAAGGTGCCCACCGGAGGTTCCCCCTTCTTCCTCGTTCTTCGTGGCGGTCGTTGCAAAGGTGCTGCTCAGACCCCCTCCAGCGGATCGGTCCCAACTGCGGCGGTCCCGACCCGCCGGAGGGGGCTTCTCCAGTGAGCCCTCAGCCCTCCTGGCCTACCTACTCGTACGGTGGTGGCGCGCAGATGTCTCGCTCAACCGGCGACGTGGCGAGAAACTTCTCCCGTTGCGGGTTCCCCCTTTGCCGGTCTGGCCGGAATCCAAGCCCCGAAGATCGCGAGCCCGGCGCCGCGGGTCATCCCTGCCGGACACCGGGCCCTCGACCCCGCGCGCGAAACTACCGGACACGGCGGCGCCGCAGCAATGTACAAAGTGGGAAACTTTCGGGACCGAAAATATCCCATCGTGGGTAATTCCGCAGGTCATTGCCTATTCCCGCTTCGTCGTTCGATCAAGCCTGGGATCGCTTTGAATTGGCCAGAAGGCCAACAGACCGCAACCTCACGTCCCGGCCCGCGTACTGCCATCTGAGTCGGCGTGCGTATCCTGAACGCTCCTCACTTCTGCGAGCAGCACGCTCGTGAGACGCTTCGGCGGCGCAACCGTAACTAATGACAACGCGGGGATCTCGGGTCCGCCCGAGCAGACCTTCGTCGAGGTCCAACGAGGATGGCCAGATGAACGAAAGCAATCGAGCCGAACGGGTGCTCCGGTGATCGGGCGTTCGAGCACGTGCGCGGAGTCTTCGCAAGCACTCGAGCACCTGCTGCACGGACCCCCCGACGCCGCCCGCCTTCCCTGGGGCCTTCACGCGATGGGGTTCGTGCCCGGGGACCGTCACGTCGCCGTCGCGGTTGCTCCCGGCGGCTCCGCTGAACCCGGCGGCTCGGCAGAAACCGGCGGCGCGATGCGTGAGGCGGCCGCACATCTGCGAGGCGCCATGGACCTGCCGGCCGAGCACATCAGCGTCTGCTCCTGCGACGGAAGCATCCTGTTCGTCAAGGGGCGTCCGGAGTCGGGCTCGCCGCTGCAGGACGGCGAGGCGTACGGCGCGTTCCTGCGGGACCTTGCGGCATCGCTGCCCGAGGGCGTGCTCGCCGGCGTGGGGCGGCCGGAGCCGGGGCTCCGTGGGATCCCCTCCTCCTACCGGCAGGCGGCCGAGGCGCTGGCCATGCGCAGGCGGGTCCACCTTGACTCGCCGATCATGACCTTCGAGCAGTCGGTCCCCTACACGCTCGTGGCGGCGCGCCCCGACCTGGCGGGCACCCTGACCGCACGCTTCCAGCCGCTGCTGCGGAGCCGCTCGGGTCACAAGCTCCTGCGGTCGGTCAACGCCTACCTGGAGACCGGAGGCCGGCTGGTGGCCGCCGCGAAACGCCTTGGCATCGACCGCCGGACGCTGCGTCTCCAACTGGACAAGGTCATCGAGCTGACGCAGTGGGATCTCGAGGACGGCACGACGCGGTTCGAGATCCAGGTCGGCCTTGTCGCCCTGAGACTTCGGGAAGGACCCGGCGGCGCGGTCGTGCTCTCCCTGGTTGGCCGACAACGAGATCGCAGGAGGTGATCGGTCTGATGCGTCGATTCGGTGGACCGCGCGGGCTGCGCGGACTGCGTCGCACGGTGCGCCGGCGGGTGAGGCGGTTCCGCCGCGGGCTCCGAGACGCGAAGTCCCGCCCCGACCTGATGGACCGGACGGTCCAGGCCGCGATCGATGACTGGCGTCCGCGGGACGCGGGCTCGGCGGTCGACTCCGCGCGCGGGGCGCAGGTTCGCTCCGAGCTTTCTCGCGCGGTGCGCGTCCTGCAGCAGACCTACGAGGACATCCGGCGCGGCGCCGGCCTCCTCGTGCCATTCGTTCTCCTCAAACGGGCACGGCTTCGCCTCGGCCGGCTCCGGGTTCACCTGGCGCCGACGTTTGCCACCGGTGCCGCGGGCCTTGAGACGCTCCACGGCTTCGTCGCCGCGGTCGTGCTTTCGGCGATGCTCGCCGGTGCCCCGGGAACCGCCCCGGCGAGCCGCGTCGTGCAAACCTCCGGGCATCTGGCGCGCGCGGCCGGGCTCACGGCGCCGGGGCGCGGCGCCGGCGCCGCGGCGCGGACCCCGATCGCGCCGTCGGGCGGCATTGACGCCTCGCTGTCGAGCGATTCGGTGCTTCCGGCCGCGCCCGCTTCCGCCGACGCCGAGGCGAGCGTCGGAGACGACGAGGATCGGATCGGAGTCGGTCGCGAGGTCGGCGTCACTGTTGGGGATGACGAATATAGGGTCGGCCAGAACGGGTCGCTCGTCTGGATCAGTTGCAAGCCCGACTCCATCGTGCTGCGAACGACCTGCTGGGCTTACCGCACCGTCGAGGCGACCGTCGAGGAGCCGCCGTCGTGACCATGCCCGGTCGCAACGCTCCGTCCGCCGCGCGCGCGCGGCCGGTCAGGCGCCGCCATGTCTGAGGACGCGCTCGACGGTCGGTCGATCATCCCCGACGGCGGGCTGTTCGGGCTCTGGGACCTGCTGGCCGCCTGCGAGGAGGTCGCGTCGTTGGCGCTGCTCGACCGGCCGATCGATCCCGACGTGCTCCGGCTTCGCATCAGCGTCTTCCGACCGCAGGAGATGCCCGAGGCGCGCCACACGCTGCAGATCCTGATTCTCGCCGTGGCCGAGATCCGCGAGATGCTCCACGAGATCGGCGCTGTGGAGGCTTCAGCGCCCACTCCGTGGCCGCCCGAGGGCCCGGACTTGGACGATGCCGTCGGCGCCGCGATCGCCGGCGCGGACGCGCTGGCGCTTCCCAGTCCTGCGGGCGGTGCCGGCGCTCCTGCTACGGCCGGGCAGTTCCTCACCCGCGCCCTGGGCTTCGTGGCCGGCGTGATCAGCCTTGCCGACGCGGCGCTCGAACTGAGCGTGCGGTGGCTGGACGACAACTTGTCCGGCCTCGATCGCGAGCGGCGCGAGCTGGTCAGGGAGGCGGTCGACGTCGTGTTCTGGGCCGCTGCGGTTCTGCTGGCGACGATCGAGCGCGAGCTTGGACCGTCTGACTCCGAGGGCTGACCCGTGGCTCGACGGACGCGGGAGTGGCAACCCCGCTTGGGTCCGCGCGGCTGGCTCTCAGGGCATCGGGATGGCGACGCTCGTTCCCTCGCACACCTCGAGGAACGGATGTGCTTCGTAGCAATCGTCGGGCCCCGTGCCCACGATCGGCTCCCAGGGCGAGGAGACCCAGCAGTCGTCCACGACGTCTTCACGGGGTCCGCCGAATGCGTGGTAGTAGACGGTCACGCACAGGACGGGATCGGCCGCCGAAGGCGAGGCGGTGCCGGACAGGACGACGATGGGCGCGAGCAACAGAAGGATGCTCCATCGGCGGCGCTTCACCCGCGGACGCCGTAGAGCACCAGCGCGTCGTCGCGCCATTGCGCCTCGATCAATCTGACGTCGCATTCGCCCTCCCGCCTTGACGGCTCGGGTCGAGTCGCGCGGCCACCCGTACCGACCCGTCGTTTGCCGGCTCCTGCCGAGTATTCGGTCCCTGTGGCGCCGGCTCCTGCCCGCCGGAAGCTCTCGTGGCGCTCGGCAACGGCGGTCACGCCGAGCGGCCGCCGTCTGACCTGCCCGCCGTCTGACCTGCCCGAAGCGGCCGGTTTCCGCTGCTACGCTGGCCGGACCTGGGAGGAGACGGCAGTGACGACGACGATCGCCGAGGTCCGCGCGCGCGAGGTGCTGGACTCGCGGGGCAACCCAACCGTCGAGGCCGACGTGACGCTGGCGGGGGGCGACACCGGACGCGCCATCGCGCCGAGCGGCGCCTCCACCGGCGCGCACGAGGCGCTGGAGCTGCGCGACGGCGACAAGCGCTACGGCGGAAAGGGCGTCCGTAGCGCCGTTGCCAACGTGAACGAGCGCATCGCGCCGGCGATCCTGGGGCGCGACGGCGCCGACCAGCGGGCGCTCGACCGGCTGCTGCTCGACCTCGACGGCACGGAGAACAAGCGCGAGCTGGGCGCGAACGCGATGCTCGCGGTGTCGCTGGCGACGGCGAAAGCCGCCGCCGCGGCGCTCGACATGCCGCTGTTTCGCTACCTCGGGGGCGCCAACGCGCACCTGATGCCGGTGCCGTGCCTGAACGTGCTCAACGGCGGCGCGCACGCGGACAACACCGTCGACGTTCAGGAGTTCATGGTCGTGCCGGTGGGCGCCGCGTCCTTCGCAGAGGCGATGCAGTGGAGCGTCGAGGTCTTCCATGCGCTGCGCGCCGTCCTTCGCGAGCGCGGCCTGGCGACCGGGGTCGGCGACGAGGGCGGCTTCGCGCCGGACTTGGCCAGCAACGACGACGCCTTCGATCTGCTCGTCCGCGCGATCGGCGCCGCGGGGTTCGACGCCGGGGGCGAGATCGCGCTCGCGTGTGACGTCGCGGCGACGGAGGTCTTTTCCGGAGGCGCGTACGACTTTGCCGGCGAGAGCCGCCGTTTCGACGCCGCCGGGCTGACCGAGCGCTACGCGGGCTGGCTGGACGCCTACCCGATCGTGTCGATCGAAGACCCCTTCGCGGAAGACGACTGGCAGGGGTGGGCGCACGGCACCGCCGTGCTCGGCGAGCGGACCCAGCTCGTCGGCGACGACGTCTTCGTCACCAACCCCGAGCGGCTCGGGCGCGGCATCGCCGACGGCGTCGCGAACGCGATCCTGATCAAGGTCAACCAGATCGGCACGCTCACCGAGACCCTCGACGTGATCGAGATGGCCGATCGCGCGGGCTACCGCTGCATGATGTCGCACCGCTCGGGCGAGTCCGAGGACGCGACGATCGCCGACCTCGCGGTCGCGACCGGCGTGGGGCAGATCAAGGCCGGCGCGCCCAACCGGACCGACCGCACCGCCAAGTACAACCAACTGCTCCGCATCGAGGAGGTGCTGGGCGATGCGGCTCGCTATCCTGGGGCCGCCGCCTTCCGCAGGCGATAGATGGACGCCAACCTTCCCCCTCGGAGCCGCATCAGCCCGCGCGCGCTGGTGCTCGCGGTGCTTGCCTTCGGCGTGCTGTTCTCGGCGGTACTGCCGCTGCAGCGCTACGCCGACGTCAAGCGCGAGGTCGCGGCGCTGAACGAGCAACTGGGCGCGCTGGAGGCGCGCGAGCGCGCGCTGGCAGTCGAGCAAGAGCGGCTGCAGACCGACGCGGAGATCGAGCGGCTCGCTCGCGAGGAGCTTGGCTACGTGCGTCCCGGCGAGGTGCCGTTCTTGATCGTGCCCGGCAAACCCGCGCTGAAAAGCGAGCGCGTGCTGCCCGAGCCGCCCGCCCGGGCCGCCTCGCCGGGGCTGCTCCGCCAATGGTGGAACGCGCTGCAGGTCATCATCGGCTCCTGACGCCCGGTTTCCTCAGCATTGACCGCCTGATACCCGCCTGCGTAGCATGGGCGCCAGCCGGGGAGCCCGGGTGACACGGAAGGAGAACGTTGCCGCTCGAGGTAGGAGCAGTCGTCGAAGGGGTCGTGACGCGCGTCGCACCCTACGGAGCATTCGTCCAGCTCGACTCGGGAGAGTCGGGTCTGGTTCACATCTCGGAGGTCGATCGCAACTTCGTGCGGGAGATCGCCGAGCACCTGCGCGAGAACGACCGTGTCACCGTCAAGGTCGTCGGCATCAAGGAGGACGGCAAGATCGATCTCTCGATCAAGCAAGCCGATCCCGATTGGAAGCCCGAACGGCCGCGCGCTCGCAAGGACCGGGACCCGGAGTTCGAGCAGAAGCTCAAGAAGTTCATGAAGCAGAGCGAGGAGAACCTCGTCGATTGGCGGCGGCAGCGGGAATCCAAGCGCGGCTGAGTCGCCGCCGGGGTGAGCCGCCGATGGAGCGGATCCCGTGGCCCGGAGCACCTGCCGATTCGCGCGCGCGCGCGACGATCGGCGCGCAGCTCGGCCGCGACACGCGCGGCGAGGTCGCGATCGTCGCAAGGTGCGAGTACGGGTTGCCGGCCGTCGTGCGAACGGCTCCCCGGCTTCGGGACGGGACGCCGTTCCCGACCCTGTACTACCTCACGTGCCCGATGGCCGTGCGCGCGGCCGGCAGGCTCGAAGCGTCGGGCGCGATGCGGGACTACGAACGCCGCCTCGCGGAGGACGCGGACGTGCGAGGAGCGTACGAAGACGCCGACGAGCGGTATCGCGCCCAACGCGACTCCCTGGCCGTGCTGCCGGACGCACCGTCGGCCGGGGGCATGCCCGGCCGGGTCAAGTGCCTGCACGCGCTGTACGCGCACGAGCTGGCGGACGGGAACCCGATCGGCGCACTCGTTCGGGACGCGATCGAGCCGCTCGGCTGCCCGGGGCCGTGCGTGACGGACGGGGAGCCGGCGCCGGGTCACCCCGGCTTCGCCGGCAAAGGTCATCGAAACCGCCATAAACCTCGCAAGGAAGGCGCCTGAGCGCGGCGTGGCCGGGGTGGGCGTTGCTCGGTAGGGTGGTCGGTCGTTGGCGGGGGTGAACCCAGCGATGAACGAGTTCTTCCGCACCCTTCGGTCGAGCCGGCGCGCGGCTGCGCTGGCGATCGCGCTCGCCGTGCTCCTGTCCGCGCAGCTCGCCCTGCTCGTGGCCGAAGGCTCGGGAGGCGGCGCCGCGCCGGGCCCACCCTCGGCCGCAGCGAAGATCGCGAGCTACTGGGACGAAGTCGACTCCCGGCCCGCTCGGGATCGCGGCCTGGCCCCCTACGAGGACCTGACCGTCGAGCCGCGACGCACGACCGCGCGGAAGATCCCGAAGCCGCCGGCGCTCTTGGCCGATCCGCTCGCGCCGTTCCGTGGCCTCGGCTCGTGGGTCGACACCTACGACTACGCCGAGCTGCACGTGGCCGCCGCCGTCCGGCGGATGGCGGCCGAGGGCGTCAACACGATCTTCGTGCAGACGGGCCGCTACGACACGCAGGGTCCGGTGGACTCCCGGGTCGGGGACTGGATCGTGGAAGGCCACCGCGCGGGGATGCGGGTCGTCGGCTGGTACCTGCCTGGGTACCGCAACGTCGACAAGGACGTGCGCAGGACGGTCGCCGTCAAGGCGTACCGCGTGAGCGGGCATCGCTTCGACGCGATCGGCGTCGACATCGAGTTCAAGGCGCTCGTGCGCGACACCACGCGCTGGAACGCGCGCGTCGTTCGTCACATCAGGTCGGTGCGCGAGCGCATCGGCGACTTCCCGATGGCCGCGATCACGCCTCCCCCCTTGCAGATGGAGCTTGCGCCGAGCACCTGGGCGGGCTTCCCTTGGCGCAAGCTCGGCGCGTCGAGCGACGTCATGGTCTTGATGGACTACTGGTCCTACCGGGACTGCAAGAGCGTGCCCGACCATTGCGCGGGCCCCTACACGGCGAAGAACGTCAAGCGCACGCGCTCGCTCACCAAGCGGCCGGTCCACGCCATCGGCGGCGTCGGCGGGCGCGTGAGCGCCAGGGAGGTCAAGGCGTTCGTCCGCGCGGCGAAGACCACGAACGCGCTGGGCGCGAGCTTGTACGACTTCCGCACGACGCACGCTTCCTACTGGCGCTACCTGGGCAAACTCGCCATCTAACGAAGCCGCGCCGGGCTCGGTAGCATGCAACGGATGCTCCGAAAGACCCTTCCCCTCTTGCTGGTCGCCGCGATGCTCCCGATTCCGGGCGAGCCGGTGCGCGCGGCGGGCGTCTCGGCATCGAGCCCGTCGATCGTGACCAGGTGGCAACCGCGGCACAGCGCCGGCGCCGGCGACTACGTCACCGAGAACCGGCGCGGCGCCCGCGCGAAGTTCCGCTTCCGAGGCGACTCGGTCGTGTGGCTCACGCGGAAGGGACCGCGGCAGGGCAAGGCCTGGGTCTACGTCGACGGCGACCGGATCCGCTCGGTGAACAACTACGCCGAGGCGAACGACGACAAGGTGTGGCGCCGCTTCAAAGGCTTCGGGTCCGGCACGCATCGACTGCGCGTCAAGGTGCGTGGGAAGCGCTCGGCGCTTTCGACCGGCACCTGGATCGCGGTGCAGGGATTCCGCGCGAACGGCCGCGTCTTCGCGCCGTCGGCCGCGACGTACCGATGGGCCGAGGAACGAGTCGGCGGGACGCGAGTCGTGGTGAGCAGCGCGCGCGGCGCGACGGCCACCTACCGGTTCTCCGGCAAGGGGATCGACTGGCGGGGCCCGAGGGGGCCGGGGTACGGCAAGGCGCAGGTGTACGTCGACGGCGTGCTGCGAGAGACCGTCGACGCCTACGCGGCGGCCGAGTCGATCGCCACGCTGTCCTCCGTCGCGGGACTCGCGCGCGGGAAGCACACGCTGCGCATCAGGGTGCTCGGAACGCATCGCGACGCCGCCTCCGGCTCGAAGGTGGGGATCGCGCGGCTCCTGGTGCCGCGGCCGCCGAAGATCGCGTTCCGCAAGCTCGGCGCGTGGATCGACCTGTACGACACCGACTACACGGCCGCCGCCCGCATCCAGACGCTGGTCGACCACGACGTCAGAACCCTCTACATCCAGACCGGGCGCTACGACCGCAACGGGCTCGTGAACAACGCCGCCTGGATCGACGGCTGGCTGAAAGAGGCGCACGACCGCGGCATCAGGGTGGTCGGCTGGTATCTCCCCGCGTACGACCAGTTCCTCGATCGCGACGTGCGCCGCACGGTGCAAGTCTTCAAGTACGTCTCGGCCGACGGCGAGCGCTTCGACGCCGTCGCGGTGGACATCGAGTACCGGGGCGAGACCGAGACGCGCAAAGAGTTCAACACCGGGATCGTCAAGCACCTGCGGCGCGTGCGCGCGAAGGTCGGCAACAAGTACCCGGTCGGCGGGATCACGCCCGCGCCGCTCGGCATGGCGCTGGCGCCCGACTACTGGAAGGGGTTCCCCTGGGGCCAGATCGGGCGCTACTCCGACGTCGTGCTGCCGATGTCCTACTGGTCCTACCGGCGCTCGAGCGGCCAGTGCCCCGACGATCCGCTCTACTGCGAGTACCGGTACACGATCGAGAACACCAAGCGAGCGGGATCCAGGACGGGGCTGCCGGTGCACGTGATCGGAGGCGTCGCCAACGTCGTCACCAACGCGCAGGTCGGGCGCTTCGTCGACGGCGCGCTGACGACCGACGCGATCGGCGGGAGCATCTACGACTACAAGACGACCAAGGCCAAGTTCTGGGCGCACCTGGAACGGCTCAACAAGCTTTAGCGTGCGCACCGTCTACCTGGATCAGTTCGAGGACGACACCGCAGGCCGGATCCTCGAGGCGCTCGACCGCGCGGGGATCGCCTGGCACGTGAAGTGCACCGGACGGCTCGCGCGCACGCTGTTCGTAGGCGAGTGGGGCACGCGCATCTTCGTCGATCAGGAGCGCCTGGCCGAGGCGCGCGAGATCGCCACGCGCGAGGTGTTCCCGGGCGACCAGCGATAGGACGGTACGATCAACGCGGGCCCGGGTGGCGTAATGGCAGCCGCGGGAGACTTAAACTCTCCTGTCCGCAAGGGCGTGGGGGTTCGAATCCCTCCCCGGGCACGTACGGTTTCTCCACGCGTTTCCTTTGGACCCGGACCGGAAGGCGGGGGTTCACCTCTACGGTCCCAGGAGCGCGAGGGGGACGACGGCGACGCCGTCCTCGCGCCGGTAGGCGTCGGAACCCGTTGTCAGGATGACGGCATCCAGCAGGTCATCGCCGATCCGGCCGCGCAGCCACTCGAGATGTCGCACGCTCCGCTCGTCCGGTGTGCGCGCGAGTTTCGCTTCGATCGCAACGACCCGATGATCTCCCCGCTCGACGATGAAGTCGATCTCGTGATCGCCGGAATGGGTGCGCAGGTGCCGCACGGAGGCTTCAGCCGCTTGCGCGCACACCCGTATGGTCAGCGCCGCTAACGACTCGAACAACTGACCGAGAAGCGTCGTATCCCGCGCGATCGGCCGCTCAAGGGCGCGTCCCTCGACGAGGGCTTCGACGTCGGCACCCAGGAGTCGGGCGGCGAGGGCGGGATCGACGAGGTGGTGTTTGGGCGCTGCACCCAGGCGCGCGATGTGGTTTCGGGTCGGCAGCCACGCTGGGACTGGGTCAAGGATCCAAAGCCGTTCCAGGATGTCGCGGTACGGCATGACCGTGGTCTTCGCCGGTTTCTCGTGCTCGCCGGCCGTCGACGCGTCGCGGATCGTCTCGTACGAGGCGGCAGTTGCCGTCGCTGCCGCGTATGCGGTCATCCATCGTCGGAGGCCTGCGGGATTGCGAACGGGGAGGCCCATCTCCGCGAAATCCCGGTCGATGATGCGGTCGAGATACCCGTCGAGCTGGGCGCGCAGCGCGCGGCCCTCCAGGCCACGAAGCCCCGGGAAGCCGGAGTTGCTGATCGCCGCCGCGTACTCCTGCAGCGTGAATGTCGAGTGACCTTCGACCGGCCGGCGATCGCTTCGGAGCAGGTCGTTGAGGCCGACCGATGGGGTCTCGAAGCCCCGTTCCGCAAGGGTCATCGGTCGCATCCGCAACCGTACGATGCGTCCGGCGCCGGAATGCGTATCCGCCGACGGCGTCGCTGAGCCCGTGAGCACGAAGCTCCCCGGCTCCGCTCCCGCATCGACGGCACGCCGCACGAGATCCCAGGACTCGGGGATCCGTTGCCATTCATCGATCAGGATGGGGGTCTCCCCGCTCACGACCCTGGAGGGGTCGGCGGCAACGATCTCCCGGGTGGCCGGATCGTCCAGGGCCCGGATCGTTCCAGCGCGCCGGAGTGCTGTCGCCGTCTTGCCGACAGCCTTCGCCCCCTCCAGCGCGATCGCCGGCAACGAGCCGAGGAGCTGGTCCAACTCGTCGTCGGCGATCCGCCGCAGGTAGGCACCCTGATCCCGAGCCACGGTGTTACGCTACCATATCGCTGCGTCAAAGACTACGATTACGTAGACAGATGAGATACCATATCGCTTGTTCCTCGACGGACCAGCCGCCCAGAAGGAATCGGGGCTGGAGCTTGGGCCACGGCGCGCTCATCACAGGGAGAGCCTATGTCGCGGGCGCAAGCTCGAGGTGGGGGTAGCGAGGCGGGCCTCTTAAGATGCCGGGCTCTATGACCGAGTCCGTGCGGGAGGCCGCCGCCGCTCCCGAGGAGCCCAGCGTCGCCGTGCTGGCCCGGGCGACGCTGGGGATGACGGCGCTGACGGCGCTGTCGCGGGCGACGGGGTTCGCGCGGGTGCTGGTGGTGGCGGCTGTGCTCGGGCCGACGTTCCTGGGCAACACCTACCAGAGCGCGAACACGGTCCCGAACCTGCTCTTCGAGCTGCTCGCCGCCGGCGCGCTGCAAGCGGTGCTGATCCCGACGCTGGTCGAGGTGCTCGACACGGCGGGTCGCGACGAGGTGAGCCGCGTCGCGGGGTCGGTGCTGGGGCTGGCGGCAACGGTGCTGGGCGTCGTCGCGGGGCTCGGCATGATCGCCTCGCCCTGGATCATGCGCGGGCTGGTCTCCGGGGTGGCCGACCCGGCGGTGCGCGACGCGCAGGTCCGGCTCGGCACCGTGTTCCTGCTGTTCTTCCTGCCGCAGGTCGCGTTCTACGCGGCGGGCATGGTCGGCACCGCGGTGCTGAACGCGCAGGAGCGGTTTGCCCTGCCGGCGTTCGCGCCGGTCGTGAACAACGTCGTCGTGATCGGCGCCTACGCCGGCTTCTGGGCGTTGCGCGGCGGCGCCGCGCCGAGCCTGGAGCTGCGCGCGATCGAGATCGCGGTCCTCGCCGGCGGCACGACGCTCGGCGTGATGGCCTTCACGCTGGTCCCGGTCGTCGCGGCGGTCCGCTCGGGCGTGTCGCTGCGCCCGAGGCTGGACCTGCGGCACGCGGCGGTGCGGCGGATCGGCCGGCAAGGGGTGTGGGCGGCCGTCTACGTCGGCTCGACGCAGGTATTGCTGGCCGCGGCGCTGGTGCTGGCGAACCGCGTCGAAGGCGGTGTCGTGACCTACCACGTCGCCTACACCTTCTTCCTGCTGCCGCACGCGTTGATCTCGGTCCCGATCGCCACGGCGCTGTTCCCCCGGCTGTCGCGGCGCGCGCGCGACGGGCGCGGGTTCGGGGCGACACTCGGAGCCGGCGCGCGCGCGACGGGAGTCCTCACCGTCGTGGCCGCGGTCGCCGTCGTGGTCCTGGCTCGCCCGCTCGCGGGACTGGCGCTGTTCGGCCGGGCGGGGGCGCACGCCGGCGAGGTCGCCCGCGTGCTCACCGGGTTCGCGCCCGCCATCGTTGGGTACGGCTTGTTCGTGCTCCTCACGCGCGCGTTCTACGCGACCGGCGACGCGCGAACGCCGGCGATCGTCAACGCGCTGGTGGCCGCGGCCGGCTCGGCCGCGATGGCCGTCGGCTTCGCGCGCGGCGCGATCCCCGCGCTCGCGTGGTCGTTCTCGGGCGCGCAGCTTGCAGGGGCCGGCGCGCTCGCCCTGTTGCTGTGGCGGTCCCGCGCGGGGAAGCCCGATGCCTCCTAGCAGCGTCCTGATGGTCGCCGGGCCTTCGACCGGCGGCATTCGCCGTCACGTCCTGCTGCTCCGGGACGAGCTCCGCTCGCGCGGCTTCGACGTGACGGTTGCGTCCCCGGTCGGTGTCGCCGAGCCGGACGTGCTGCTGTCGTTCCGCCCGGGCGCGCTGCCGCGCGACCTCGGCGCCCTCGCGCGCGCCGCGGCTCGCGCGGACGTCGTCCACGCCCACGGGTTGAAGGCCGGATGGCTGGCGGTCCTCGCTCGCGCGCGGCCGCTCGTGCTGACCGTGCACAACGTCGTGCCGGCCGGGTCGCCGCTCGCGTTCCTCCAGCGAGCGTTGCCGCGATTCTGCTCCCACGTGATCGCGACGGCCGGCGACGTGGCGCGCGCGATGGGCGCGCGGGCGACGACGACGGTCATCCCGGCGGCACGGCCGGGCGTCCGGGCGTCGAGACCGCGCGCGGAGGTGCGGTCGGCCCTCGGCATCGACCCGGCGGCGCCGATGCTCGTCTGCGTCGCCCGGCTCCACCCGCAGAAGGACCTCACCACGTTCCTCGGCGTCGTGTCCAAGGTCCACGAGGCGGAGGAGGACGTGCGCGCGGTGATCGTCGGCGAGGGTCCGGCCGAACGGGACGTTCGCGCGGAGATCCGTCAGCGGGGGCTCGGGGAGGTCGTCGCGATGGCGGGCCGTCGCGACGACGCGCCGGACGTGATCGCCGCGGCCGACGTGCTCGTCGTCAGCTCGCGGTGGGAGAGCGGCCCGTTCGTCCTTGCCGAAGCAGCGGAGCTCGGCACGCCGGCGGTCTCGACGCGCGTGGGCTGGGCCGAGCGCCTGCTCCCCGACGAGCTGCTGGCGCCGGCCGGCGATCCGCGCGCGCTTGCCGAGGCGGTCGTGACCGTGCTCGCCGACCCGGACCCCGCCCGGTTCGCGAAGGAGTCGCTCGCCCGGGCGAGCTTCCTGGACACGAGCCCGCTCGTCGACGACGTCGTCGAGGTGTATCGGGCGGTGACTCGCTAGCGGGGCGTGCGTGCGATCCGCGTGCTCAGCACGTCGCGCAGGCTCACCAGTCCGAGCAGGTTCTTGCCCTCGACGACGGGCAGGTGGCGGAAGCCGTTGGTCGCCATGATCTGCGCGGCCTCTTCGGAGTCCATGTCGCCTTCCACGGTCGTCGGGTCCTTGGTCATCCACTCGCCGACGGGCGTCGCGGACAGGTCGCCGCCCGCCGCGGCCGCGCGCAGCACGTCGCGCTCCGTGAAGATGCCGCTCAGCCAGCCGCTGTCCAGCACGATCACCGAGCCGAACCGTCCCGTGACCATCGCGCGCGCGGCCTCGGCGACCGGCGTGTCGGCCGCCGTCGTGTGCACGTCGGTCGTCATGATCTCCGAGAGCTTGGCCATCGTCTCCTCCTGGGCTAGCCCGAGCCGCCGGTCTCGGGCGCGTCCGGGTCGTGCGCGGGCGCGGCCGCGTCCTCCAGCTCTTGGTTGAGCAGCCGCCACAGCGCGCCGGCCCACCCGCCGAGGCTGGTCCAGTCGCGCCAGAAACCTTGGAGGGTGACCTCGTCGAAGTCCTCCGCCGCCTGCTCGGGCGTGATCGCGTCGGTGACGGCGTGCAACTCGGCGATGGCGTTGGTGAAGCGTTCGGCGAGGTCGTCCACCCGGCCCTCCTTCGGCGATGACCGGCAGAGTGTACCGGGCGGACCGGTAGCATGACCCGCCATGCCGGCGAATCGCGTCGACCCCGACTTCCTCTCCCTGCCGCTCGACGCGCTCGCGGACGCGGCGCTCGAGCGGGCGAAGAACCTCGGCGCGACCTACGCCGATTTCCGGCTCGAGCGCATCCGGACCCAATCGATCGCCGCGCGCGACCGCGAGCTGGAGTCGCTCTCCAACGGCGAGACGCTGGGCCTCGGCGTGCGCGTCATCGCCGAGGGCGCGTGGGGGTTCGCCGCCACCGTCGAGCCGACCACCGACGCCGCGGCGGACGCGGCCGCGCGGGCGGCGGCCGTGGCGCGCACGCTCGGCGCCCTCAACTCCGAGCCGGTCGAGCTGGCCGACGAGCCGGTCTACACCGACACCTGGGTCTCGGCGTACGAGCTGAACCCATTCGAGGTCGGCGACGACGTCAAGATCGCCTTCCTGCTCGGCGGGAGCGGAGGGCTGCTCGACTCCGGGAAGGTCGACCACACGAGCGCGCGGCTCGTCCAGGTCCTCGAGAACAAGTTCCTGGCTTCCCTGGCCGGGAGCAGGATCACGCAGCAGCGCGTGCGCTGCGAGGGCAACTTCACCGCACGCCGGGTCGACAAGGACTCGGGCGCGTTCGATTCCATGCGCACCAACGCCATGCCGGTCGGCCGCGGCTGGGAGTACTTCGCGAACGGCTACGACTTCGACGGCGAGCTTGACGCCTTGCCCGCCCTGCTGGAGGAGAAGATGGCTTCCCCCTCGGTCGAGCCGGGCCCGCGCGACCTGGTCATCCACCCGACGAACCTCTGGCTCACGATCCACGAGTCGATCGGACACTCGACCGAGCTGGACCGCGTGCTCGGCTACGAGGCCAACTACGCCGGCACGAGCTTCGCGACCTTGGAGGACCTCGACACGCTGCAGTTCGGGTCGGGGGTGATGAACGTCACCGGCGACCGGCTCGTCGATCACGGGCTCTCCACGGTCGGCTACGACGACGAGGGCGTGAAGGCGCAGCGCTGGGACATCATCCGCGACGGCGTGCTCACCGGCTACCAGCTCAACAGGCAGATGGCGCGCAAGCAAGGGTTCGGTCGGTCGAACGGGTGCGCGTTCGCCGACGACCCCGGGCACGTGCCGCTGCAACGGATGCCGAACGTGTCGCTCCAGCCGTCGCCGAAGGCGATCACGCTGGACGACCTCATCGGCGGCGTCGAGGACGGCATCTACGTCGTGGGCGACCGGAGCTGGTCGATCGACATGCAGCGTTACAACTTCCAGTTCACCGGCCAGACGTTCTACCGGATCAAGGGCGGCCGGATCGCCGGTCAGTACAAGGACGTCGCCTACCAGTCCAACACGACGACGTTCTGGAACGCGATGGAGGCCGTCGGCGGGCCGGAGACCTACGTCCTGGGCGGGGCGATCAACTGCGGGAAGGGCCAGCCCGGTCAGATCGCCGCGGTGACGCACGGCTGCCCGGTCGCGCTGTTCCGCGGTGTCAACGTGCTCAACACCGCGACGGAGGGCGCGTCGGCGTGAGGATGCACGAGACGATCGAACGAGCGCTCGCGCTCTCGCGTGCCGACGAGTGCGTCGTGATCGGCTCGCGGTCCTCGCAGGCGAACCTGCGCTGGGCGAACAACACCACGACCACGAACGGCGTCGTCGAGGACGCCTCGCTCGCGATCATCTCGATCGTGGGGGGCGCGGTCGGCGTCGTCCGGCGCGATCACGTCCCCGACGACGCGTTGGAGGATCTGGTGCGCGAGTCCGAAGCGGCGTGCGAGGGCAAGCCCCCGGCCGAGGACGCGATGCCGTTGGTCGAGGCGACGACCGAGCCGCGGGACTGGACCGACGAGGCCGCGCGGACCGACGTGAGCGTCTTCGCGGGCGCCGCCGCGGCGATGGCCGAGATGTTCGCCCGCGCCCGCGCCGAGGACGTGCTGACGTTCGGCTATGCCGAGCACGCCGTGACCAACACATGGCTCGGAACGTCCACGGGGCTTCGGCGCCGGTTCGTCCGCCCGTACGGACAGCTCGACTTCACCGGCAAGTCGGCCGGCTTCGCGCGCTCGTCGTGGGCGGGGCGGCTGACGCGAACGTTCGACGATGTCGACATCGGTGCGATGTACGCCGACATCCGCCGGCGCCTGGCATGGTCGGAGCGCCGCTCCGAAGTCCCCGCCGGGCGCCACGAGGTGCTGCTGACCCCCTCGTGCGTCGCCGACATGGCTATCTACCAGTACTGGATGAGCGACCGGCGCGACGCGGACGAAGGCCAGACCGTGTTCGGCAAGCCCGGCGGCGGCAACAAGGTCGGCGAGAAGCTGTTCGCGGGCGAGGTGTCGATCTACTCCGACCCCGCGGAGCCGGTCCTCGAATACGAGCCGTTCGTCGCCGCGTTGCGCTCGACAGCGGCCCACTCGGTCTTCGACAACGGCCTGGAGCGCGGCCGGACGGACTGGGTGCGCGACGGCGTGCTCACGGCGCTCGTGACGCCGCGGTACTGGGCGAAGCGAGCCGGCGGCGAGGCGGTCCCGTCGGCCGGCACGATCGCCTTCGACCACCCGGGCGGGCCGAGCCTTCAGGACATGATCGCGCGGACGGATCGCGCGCTCCTGGTGAACTGCTTCTGGTACATCCGCTCGGTCGACCCGCAGACGCTGCTGCTCACCGGTCTGACGCGCGACGGCGTGTTCCTGGTCGAGCACGGCGAGGTGAAGGGCGCGGTCAACAACTTCCGCTTCAACATGAGCCCGGTGACGATGTTCGCCAACGCGATCGAGATAGGACCGAGCGAGGTCACCCTGCCGCGCGAGTTCGACACGCAACGCGCGAAAGCGCCGCCGATGCGCGTCGCCGACTTCCATTTCTCCAGCGTCAGCAACGCGACCTGATCCGCCGGGCTAAACCGCTCCCCAGACGGCCGCGCGCAGCGCTTGGTCCTGTTCGTAGAACGCGTCCTCGTCGGGGCGCGACGGCATGGGCTTCGCGCCGCTCAGCACCTTGCGCGCGAAGGCGACGCTGCGCTCGTTGATCGCGCCGTAGCCGATGGAGAGGTAGGCGGGGAGCCCCGCCGGGACCGCGTCCCAGGTCAGCGGCAGCGTCCAGCAGCCCTGGCAGTAGGGGTTCTCGCCGAGCCCGTCCCGCTCGTAGTGCTCGGGGGCGGCCGGGCCGCCGGTGAAGTGCAGCAGGCCGTCGTCGCGGCCCGCGCGCGGTCGCGATTCGGCCGTGGCGAAGAGCACGCGGCGCAGCTCGTCGAGCGTGAACGTGCGGCCGAGCGGATCGCCTGCGCTCCAACTGCCCCCCTTGGTGTCCTTCGACACGACGCCGTTGCGGATGCCGGTCTTGGTCCAGCCGTGGATCTGGCGCGCCTTCAGGATGATCGCCGCCGCCGCGCCGGCGACGTAGGGCGCGGACGTGCTCGTGCAGCACGCGACCGGGTCGGGCTTCATCTCCGTCTTCGAGTTCCACATCGCGGTGTACGGCGCGAAGGCGTCGGCGACGACATGGGCGGGCGCTCCCGACCATGCGGTGACGTGGCCGTTGTCGTGCCCGCCGACGACGATCACGCCCGGCGCGCTCAGCGCGTGGAGGTAGGTCGGCTCGGGCGCGAACCCGCTGAAGCCGACCCCGTTGCCCGAAGCCGTCACGACGAGCTGGTCGCCGGCCATGTCGCGGAACGCGCGCATCGCGCCCGGCTCGAGGCCCATGACGAACCCCCACGAGTTCGACTGGACGTCGATCCACGGCTGCTCGGCCGCCCACACCGAGCTGTCGGTCCCGAGCCCTTCGATCGCGACGAGCCGTGCGCCGGGCGCGAGCGAGTGCGGTGTCCCGGCGATGCGCGAAGCCGTGCTGGTGCCGTGGCCGTGGTCGTCCAGGATGATGCGCTCCGGGCAGTCCGGGCCGACGTTGAGCGTGCCGGCCGGCGGCGGGAAGGTCGCGGGACCCGCCGCGGTGCTCCGGGCGCAGCGGCGTCCGCCCGCGCTCATCGAGATCACCCCGATGAGCTTGGTGCCGGGGATCCAGTAGAGCTGGCGCGAGACGACCGTCTCCCACACCTCTTTGTCCTTCGCGAGCGCCTTCGCCAGCGTCGGCGCGTCGAGGCTCAGGCGCAACGCCTTGGCGCTTGCCGGATAGCCGGGGATGTAGGTGGAAGGGTGCTGGGTCGCCAGCGCGGACCGGTCGCGGAATGCGGGCGCGTACGGGTTGATCCCGCTGTCGATCACGGCGACGACCGCCTGCGCCGCTCCCGCGGCGGCGTGGGTGGGTCCGGAGCCGGGGGCGGCGAGCGCGCAGACGGCGGCGAGGCAGACGAGCCGGCGCATGGCGGGAGTCTTCGCCGGTAGCCGCGGCGACTCCTGCCCTACCGGAACGCGGCGAGCCGGAACCGGTCGAGCGGCACCGGCGGCTCGCGCCCACCGGCAAGGCATGCCAGGACCTCGCCGACCAGCGGCGCGAACTTGAAGCCGTGACCGCTGCAGGGCGAGCCGACCACGAGCGGCCCGCGGGCGTCGAGGATGAACTCCTCGGCCTGCGTGGTCGTGTAGAGGCACGTCTCGGCCGCCACCGGCGCGCGGACGGCTTCGCGGAACGTGCGCGCGACCCAGTCCGAGACCTCGGGCGAAGCAGCAGGATTGCCGTCGCCGTCGCGCGCGGCCGGGTCGACGACGCGGCCCGCCCCGTGTGCGCCGGCCTTCACGCCGGGCGCGCCGTGCAGCGCGGGCACCGAGTAGAAGAACGTCGCGCCGCGGTCGATGACGGGCATGGGCGCGACGGGCACGGCGTGATATTGGATCACCTCCTCCGTGACGCGCACGCCGAGGTCGATACCGAGCGGAGCGAGCAGCGAGGCGGCCCACGGGCCCGCGGTCACCACGCACCGGCGCGCGCGCACCGCGCCGCCGGCGACGGCAAGCGTCACTCCGCCGTCGTCGACGACGAGTTGCTCGACCGTGGATTGCTCGCGCAGCTCGGCGCCGGACGAACGCGCGAGCGCCGTCAGCGCGCGGATCGCGCGAGCCGCCCCGATGACGCCGGTGTCGGGGGAGTAGAGGCAGACGTCGCTCTCGGTCGCGAGCCATGGGAAGCGGGCGGCGCGCTGGGACGGGGGCACCCATTCGCAAGCCGCGCCGCCCGCGGTCAGCGCGGCGTGGACGGGCTCGGTGTGCTCCCGCGCGCCGACCTCGATCCCGCCGGTGATCGTGAGCACCGCGCCGTCCTCGTCGTGTACCTCCGGCCACAGCGCCCGCGCTTCGCGCGCCATGCGCACGTACTCCACGCGGTCGTAGGCGTAGCGGAAGACGCGCGTCGGTCCGTGGGAAGAGCCGCGGTCGTGCCCGATCGCGAACTGCTCCAGCAGCAGGACCCGTCCGGCGCCGTGGGCGGCGGCGGCGCGCCACGCGGTTGCCAGACCCATCACGCCGCCGCCCACGACGACGATGTCCGCGTCCACGACCGCGCTACTCGGGCTTCGTGCCGACGGCCAGCAGCACGTCGCGGAAGTCGACCACCTGCTCGCCGAACCGATCCGCGAAGCGAGCACGCGAACGCTCGCCGAACGCTCGCCAGCGGTCTTCGCCGAGCATCCGGTGCACGTACCGGCCGATGACCTCGACCTCGCGGCTCACGAGGTAGTCCTCGCGGCTCAGCTCGTTGCGGTATCGGTGCGCTTTGACGGTGACGGGCCGAAGCCCCGCGTCGCGCAGCGTCTGGTCGAGGTGCTTCGCGTCGGCGAGCCGCGAGGCCCACGGCGTCCCCTGCTTGACGGCGTCACGGAACATCTCGGGCCCGAGCACCTCCGTGGCGAGCGCGTGCCAGGTCCTGGTCAGGTCGTCGAGCACCTCGGTCCAGACGGTGACGCCGATCCGCCCGCCCGGCTTCACCACGCGGATGATGTCGTGGAGCGCCGTGTCGAGCTTCGTCACGTACGGCAGCACGAAGTTCGCGATGACGGCGTCGAAAGTGCCCTCGCGGAAGGGGAGGTCGATGATCTTCGCCGCGGCGAGCGGCCGCGCTGGATCCTGCTTCTTGCCCTCCAGCAGCAACGCGACCGAGGCGTCGACGCCGGCGGTCGCGCCGGCGGTGAGCCCGCCGCCCGTGCCCACGTCGAGCACGCGCGCGCCCGGCGCGGAATCGATCATCGCCATGAGGTCGGCCGCCGGCTCCGCGGTCAGGCGCGCGACGACGCGAACGTAGCCGCCGGCGACGCCGGGGTAGTCGTACGAGCGCCAGTCGGGTTCGCGCCGCGCGGGCTTGACGCGAACCGGCGAGGGCCGGGACGCCTTCGCGGGTCGCGGCGGCGCCGTGCTCGGCTGCGGCGACTGGAACAAGCGACGGAGCCACTTCATGTGCGGTCACCCTATCGGCTGCGGCGGCGCGCGAGCACGCGCGTTCAGAGACTTTTCAGGCGCGGGACCGGCCCGGTCGCGCCCGGCTCGTACGCCCGGAGCACGACCCCGTCGGCGGCGACCACCGTCGAGCCGGCGAGCCAGATCGTGCGACCGCCGGTCCGCCATCGCGCGGCGTCGAACATGCCGGCCGGGGTCGCGACCTGCTCGTCGCCCCGGCGCTCGCACCGCAGCTCGACCTCGTGGAGCGTGAGCGTCGCCGGGTCCACCCGCAGCGCTCGCACCGTGGCCGACGAAGCGAGCCGGTGCAGCAGCACCGCGTCGGACCCGGGCGAGCCGAACACCACCGGCCCGGGAAGCGGGCCTTCGACGAGCTCGCCGTCGCGTTCGCCCTCGAAGCGCTCGCCGCGCGCGATCACGGTCAAGGTGTGCGCGGCGGACTCGATGCGCACCCGGACGGGGCGCCCGTCGCGGTCGACGGAGACGTCGAAGGTCGTCGAGCCGCCGCCGGCGTCGTCGCGCGTCGCGTGGTAGCGCCAGCCCATCGGTCCCGGCGCCGACATGAACCGCTCGACGGCCGCCCGGCCGTCGGTGATCGCGTATTCGCCCCTGGGCACCGAGGCGTCACTCTAGCGATGCGTGACGGGCTGGAGCGGCGGGCCGTAGAGTTGAGACATGGCGCGCGATTCGGAGAGTTTCGGCCCGAACTCCTGGCTGATCGAGGAGATGTATCAGCAGTACCTGGCCGACCCCGACTCCGTGGGCGAGACCTGGAAGGACTTCTTCACCGACTACGTTCCGCGCGGCGGCGAAGGCGGCGCGCCCGGAACGGCCCTCGCGCCGGAGGGCGCCGCGCACGGAACGGGAGTCGCGCCGGAGGGAGTCGCACCGGAGGGGGCCGCGCCGCTCCGCGGGGCGGACGCGACGATCGTTCGCCACATGGAAACGAGCCTCGGGATCCCGACGGCGACCTCGGTCCGGCGCATCCCGGCCAAGCTGCTGGAGGTCAACCGGAGCATCCTCAACCGCCACCTCGCGCGCACGCGTGGGGCGAAGGTCTCCTTCACGCACCTGATCGGCTGGGCGATCGTGCGCGCGCTCCGCGACGTCGAGGGCATGCGGGTCAGCTATTCCGCCGTCGGCGGCAAGCCTCACGCCGTGCGCCACCCCGCGATCAACCTCGGGCTCGCCGTGGACGTCAAGCGCGACGACGGGTCCAGGACCCTCTTCGTTCCGAACATCAAGAACGCCGGCCTGCTGGACTTCCTCGGCTTCTTCACCGCCTACGAGGACGTGATCAAGAAGGTGCGCTCGAACCACCTCACGCCGGAGGACTTCGCGGGCACGACGCACACGATCACCAACCCGGGCATGATCGGCACCGTGCAGTCGGTGCCGCGCTTGATGGCCGGGCAGGCGGCAATCGTCGGCGTCGGCGCGATTTCCTATCCGGCCGAGTACGAGGGCGCGGACCCGCGCACGCTCGCCGACATCGGCGTCGGGAAGGTCGTGACGCTCACCTCGACCTACGACCACCGCGTCATCCAGGGCGCGGAATCAGGTGAGTTCCTGAAGCGCGTGCACGAGCTGCTGCTCGGCGAGGACGTCTTCTACGAAGGGATCTTCGCCTCCATGGGCGTGCCCTACGTGCCCGTGAAGTGGAAGGAGGACGTGCACCCGTCGCAAGATCCGGCCGAGCTTGCCGAGAAGCAGGCGCGGGTGCTGCGCTTGATCAACAACTACCGCGTGCGCGGGCACCTGATCGCCTGGCTCGACCCGTTGCAGGCCGAGCCGCCGACGATGCACCCGGAGCTGGATCCCGCCGAGTACGGCCTGTCGATCTGGGACCTCGACCGCGAGTTCGTCACGGGAGGGCTGGCCGGCAAGGCGAAGGGGCGGCTCGGCGACGTGCTCGCCATCCTGCGCGACGCCTACTGCCGGACGAGCACCGTCGAGTACATGCACATCCAGGAGCCGGTCCAGAAGGAGTGGATCCAGCGGCGGCTCGAAGGAGCGCCCGTCGACCTTGCGCCCGAGGACAGGCGCCGGGTCCTGCGCAAGCTCAACCAGGCGGAGGCCTTCGAGCGGTTCCTCGACCGCAAGTTCGTCGGCCACAAGCGCTTCGGCCTGGAGGGCGCCGAGTCTCTCATCCCGATCCTGGACGTGATCCTGGAGGGCGCCGCGGCCGGCGGGATCGAGGAAGTCGTCATCGGCATGAGCCATCGCGGGCGGCTGAACGTGCTCGCCAACACCGTCGGCAAGAGCTACGGGACGATCTTCCGCGAGTTCGAGGGCGACATCGACGCCGACGCGCCGCAGGGCGGCGGCGACGTGAAGTACCACCTGGGTGCGACCGGCACGTTCACCTCGCGCGACGGCAGGACCATGGCGCTGACCGTCGCGTCCAACCCGAGCCATCTGGAGGCGGTCGATCCCGTCGTCGAGGGGATGGTGCGCGCGAAGCAAGACCTGCTCGACCGCGGCTTGGAGTTCCCCGTGTTGCCTCTGCTGATCCACGGCGACGCCGCCTTCGCGGGCCAGGGCGTCGTCGCCGAGACGTTCAACCTCTCCCAGCTCCAGGGCTACCGCACGGGCGGCACGGTCCACGTCATCGTGAACAACCAGGTCGGCTTCACCACCGAGAAGGCCGAGGCGCGGTCCTCAACCTACGCCACCGACGTGGCCAAGATGGTCCAGGCGCCGATCTTCCACGTCAACGGGGACGACCCGGAGGCGTGCGTTCGCATCGCTCGCACCGCGCTGGCCTTCCGGCAGACCTTCCACAAGGACGTCGTGATCGACATGGTCTGCTACCGGCGATGGGGGCACAACGAAGGCGACGACCCCTCGATGACGCAGCCGCTGATGTACAAGCGCATCGAGTCCCGGCGCAGCGTTCGCAAGCTCTACACCGAGACACTCGTCAACCGGGGCGACCTGTCGATCGAGGAAGCCGAGGCGGTCCTGGGGGAGTTCCAGGACGAGCTGAAGCGCGCCTTCGAGGAGACGAAGCTCCCGTCGGCGACGCCGTCGATCGAGTGGAAGCCGCCGGCGCCGCTCACCGGCGCGACGCCGGAGGACACCGCCGTCGATCGAGCCGTGCTCGACGCCATCCTCGCCCACGTCACGACGGTGCCGGACGGCTTCGCGGCACACCCGCGCCTGGAAAAGTGGCTGCGCCAGCGCGCGAGCGCCCTGGACGAGGACGAGGTCGACTGGTCGCTGGCCGAAGCCCTCGCGTTCGGGACGCTGCTCCGCGACGGGACGACCGTGCGGCTCACCGGCGAGGACACCCGTCGCGGCACCTTCAGCCAGCGCCACGCGGTCCTGGTGGACCAGGTGACCGAGGCCGACTACGTTCCCCTCGCCGCCCTGCCTGGTGCGGGCGGGAAGTTCTTCACCTACGACTCGCTGCTCAGCGAGTTCGCCGTCGTGGGGTTCGAGTACGGCTACAGCGTCGTGCACCCGGACGCGCTGGTGTGCTGGGAGGCGCAGTTCGGCGACTTCGTCAACGGCGCGCAGGTCATCACCGACCAGTTCCTGGCCGCCGCCGAGGACAAGTGGGGCCAGACCTCGCGGCTCGTCCTGCTGCTGCCACACGGCTACGAAGGGCAGGGCCCCGAGCACTCGAGCGCGCGCATCGAGCGCTTCCTGTCCGACGCCGCCGAGGACAATTACTACGTGTGCGTGCCGAGCACGCCGGCGCAGCTCTTCCACCTCTTGCGCCGCCAGGTTCGGCGCGCGACCGCCAAGCCGGCGATCGTGACGAGTCCGAAGTCGCTCCTGCGGCACCCGGAGGCGCGCTCCGCCGCGAGCGCGTTCACCGACGACCGCTTCCACGACGTGCTCGCCGACGCGCGGCGGCCGGACGACGTGCGGCGCCACCTCTTCTGCACGGGCAAGGTCTACTACGACCTCGCCGCCTATCGGGAAGCGAACGGCGTGCGGGGCGCGGCGATCCACCGCATCGAGCAGCTCTATCCGTTCCCCGCCGACGAGGTGCGCGCGATCCTGGAGTCCGCGCCCGCGGAGGAGCTGAGCTGGGTGCAGGAAGAGCCGTCGAACTTCGGCGCCGCGCGCTACGTGCACATGAACATGGACCACCGGCTCGGCCGCCACGTCGACCTCGTCACGCGCGACGAGTCCGCGAGCCCGGCCACCGGCTCGCTGAAGATCCACAACAAGCAGCAGGCCGCGCTGGTCGAAGCCGCCTTCGCCGGGCTCAAGCAGAACGGCTCCTAACGCGGGGTCGCCTTCTCGACCCAGCGCAGCAGCTCGATCGGGATCGGGAAGATCAGCGTGGAGTTGCGCTCTGCGCTGACCTCGGACATCGTCGACAGGACGCGCAACTGCAGGGCGGCCGGATGCACCTCGAGGGCCGCTGCCGCCTCGCTCAGGCCCGCGGCGGCCTCCTTCTCGCCCATGGCGTGGATGACCTTCGCGCGCCGCTCGCGTTCGGCCTCCGCCTGACGGGCCATCGCGCGCCGCATCGTCTCGGGCAGCTCGACGTCCTTCACCTCGACAAGCGTCACCTTCACGCCCCACGGGTTGGTGAGGTCGTCGATGATCTGCTGTAGCCGCAGGTTGACGTCGTCGCGGTTGACGAGCAGCTCGTCCAGGTCGATCTGGCCGATGATCGAGCGGAGCGTGGTCTGCGCGATCTGCGAAGTGCCGAAGACGTAGTCGCGGATGTTCACGACCGACTTCACCGGGTCCACGACGTTGAAGTAGCAGACCGCGTTCACGCGCACGGTGACGTTGTCCTTGGTGATCGCCTCCTGCGGGGGGATGTCGAGCGTGAACGTTTGCAGGTTGACCTTCACCATCCGGTCGATGATGGGGATGATGAAGAACAGGCCCGGCCCCTTCGCGCCGACGATGCGTCCGAGCCGGAAGATCACGCCGCGCTCGTACTCCTGCACGATCCTGATCGCCGAGAACAGGACGAAGATCACAACGAACAGCGCGAGGAAGATTCCAACGATCAAGCCGCTCATGCCGGTCCCCCTTCTGGTTGCGTGACGCCCGCCGGCTCCACGACGAGCACGAGCCCGTCGACGCCGGTGACCTTCACCGTATCGCCCTCGTTCAGCCGGGTGTCGGAGCGGATGCTCCACCACGCGCCTTCGGCGAAGACCTGGAGGCGATCGCCCGAGCGGCGGACGGCGGCGGTCGCGCCGATCAACTGGCCGGCGCCGGTGGCCGACGGCGCCTGGCGCGCGCGCCAGGTCAGCCGGCCGGCGACGAAGATCCCGATCGCCACGACCGCGACCGTCGGCACCAGGATGGACAGGCTGACGCCGACCGAGCCCTGGAACAGGAACAACCCACCGAGCGTCATCGCGATGATCCCTCCCACACCGAACACGCCGAAGCCCGACGTGAGGACCTCGGCGGTGAACAGGCCCGCCGACAGCACGAGCAGCATCAGCCCCGCCGTGTTCACCGGCAGCACCGACAAGCTGAACATCGCCAGGATCAGCAAGATCACGCCGGTCACGCCGCCTGCGCCGATCCCGGGATTGGCAAGCTCGTAGATGATGGCGAGTGTCGCCAGCGACAGGAAGATGAACGCCAGGTTCGGGTCGGCGAGCCGTTGCCGCACGCGCTGGACCGCGCTCAGGTCGTCGGTGACGAGCATCGCGCCTGCCGTCTCGAGCAGCCAGGCGCCACCCGTGACTTCGACTTCGCGCCCGTCGATCCGGTCGAGCAGCTCGCCGGTCGACGTGGCGAGCAGGTCGATCGCGCCCAGCTCGAGCGCCTCGGGCGCCGGAACCGCCTTGCCGTCGCGCACGGTGTCGACGGCGAACTCGACGCTGCGCCCGCGCGCGCGGGCGACCGACTCGGCGAAGGCGGCGGCGTCGTTGACGATCTTCTCGCTGATCTCTCCGCCTTGGAGGTCGACCGGCGTCGCCGCGCCGATGGTGGCCGACGGCGCCATCCCCACCACCGTCGCGCTGAAGGCGATGATGGCGCCTGCCGAGGCGGCGCGCGCGCCGGTCGGGACGTAGACGATCACCGGGACACGCGACGTGAGGAAGGCCTTGACGATGTCGCGCATGGAGCGGTCGAGCCCGCCCGGCGTGTCCAGCTCGACCAGCAGCGGCGCGTCGAGCGACGACGCCCGATCGACGGCGTCGTCCAGGAAACCGGCGATCACCGGCGTGATCGGCTCGCCTTCCAGTTGCACGTGCAGCACGCTCGGCGTTTGGGCGGAGGCGGGGCCCGCGAGCCAGATCGCGCTCAATGCGAGCGTCGCAGTCCACAGGAGCCGTCCGGCTCTCATGGCCGCCACTGTAGCGGGGCCGGCCGCTACCATGGTCGCGATGACCATCATCGACGGCTTCTCCTGGCAGGTGCCCGACGTCGATCCCGACGAGACCACGGACTGGCTGGAGGCGTTCGACGGGGTCCTCGAGGCCCGCGGGAAGCCCCGCGCGCGGTACCTGCTGATCCGGCTGCTGGCGCGCGCGCGCGAGCAGCAGGTCGGCTTCCCCGCGTCGGTCTCGACGCACTACGTCAACACGATCCCGGCCGAAGCCGAGCCCGAGTTCCCCGGCGACGAGTTCATGGAGCGGCGCATCCGCGCGTTCATCCGTTGGAACGCCGCCGTGATGGTCGTTCGCGCGAACGTCATGAGCGAGGGGATCGGCGGCCACCTCGCGACCTACGCCTCGAGCGCGAGCCTGTACGAGGTCGGCTTCAACCACTTCTTCCGCGCGTCCACCGACAGCCACCCGGGCGACCTCGTCTACTACCAGGGCCACGCGGCGCCGGGGATCTACGCGCGCGCCTACCTCGAAGGCCGCCTGAGCGCCGAGCAGCTCGACAACTTCCGCCGCGAGATCGGCGGCAACGGCCTGTCCTCCTACCCGCACCCGCGTTTGATGCCGGACTTCTGGCAGTTCCCGACCGTGTCGATGGGCCTCGGTCCGATCACCGCGATCTATCAAGCGCGGTTCAACCGCTACCTGCGCAACCGCGGGCTCGTCGATGAGAAGGACGCCAAAGTGTGGTGCTTCCTCGGCGACGGCGAATGCGACGAGCCCGAGACGCTCGGCGCGCTCACCCTGGCCGCGCGCGAGGGGCTCGACAACCTCGTCTTCGTCGTGAACTGCAACCTGCAGCGGCTCGACGGCCCGGTGCGCGGCAACGGCAAGATCATCCAAGAGCTGGAGGCGGTCTTCCGCGGCGCCGGCTGGAACGCGATCAAGGTCATCTGGGGACGCAAGTGGGACGAGCTGCTCGCCCAGGACGCCGAAGGCGTGCTGGTGAACAAGATGGACTCCACCGTCGACGGCGAGTTCCAGAAGTACGCGACCGAGTCCGGCGCCTACATTCGCGAGCACTTCTTCGGGCCCGACCCGCGTTTGGGCGAGATGGTGGCGCACCTGTCCGACGAGGAGCTGCGCATGCTCCCGCGCGGGGGCCACGACTACACCAAGCTCTACGCCGCCTACCGCGCCGCCGCCGAGAGTCAGGGCGCCCCCACGGTGATCCTGGCCAAGACCATCAAGGGCTGGACGCTCGGGCCCGACATCGAGGCGCGCAACGTCACCCACCAGATCAAGAAGATGACGGCCGCGCAGCTTTCCGAGCTGCGCGACCGGCTCCACCTGCACGAGGAGATCCCCGAGGAATCGCTCGCCGAGCCGATGCCCCCGTACTACCGCCCGGCCGACGGCTCGCCGGCGTCGGAGTACCTCTTCGAACGCCGCCGCGCGCTCGGCGGGTTCGTGCCGGCCCGGGGCCGCACCTGGGTGTCGCCCGGCCTGCCGGCCGACGGCATCTTCGCCGAGTTCTACGAGGGCTCTGCGAAGCAAGAGGTCTCGACGACGATGGCGTTCACGCGCATGCTGCGAAACCTCATGCGCGACGAGACGGTCGGCGCGCGCGTCGTGCCGATCATCCCCGACGAGGCTCGCACGTTCGGCATGGACCCGCTGTTCACCGAGTTCCAGATCTACGCGCCGTTCGGCCAGCGTTACGAGCCCGTCGACGCCTCGATGCTGCTGTCGTACAAGGAGTCCACGACCGGCCGGATCCTCGAGGAGGGCATCACCGAGGCGGGGTCGATGTCGACGTTCCAAGCGGCGGGAACCGCGTACGCGACCTGGGGCGTGCCGGTCGTCCCCTTCTTCATCTTCTATTCGATGTTCGGCATGCAGCGCGTCGGCGACCTCGTGTGGCAGTTCGGCGACACGCGCGGCCGGGGGTTCCTGATGGGCGCGACGGCGGGCCGCACGACGCTCAACGGCGAGGGGCTCCAGCACCAGGACGGGCACTCGCACGTGCTGGCGTCGACCGTTCCGAGCCTGCGGGCCTACGACCCCGCGTTCGCATACGAGGTGGCGGCGATCGTCGCCGACGGGATCCGGCGCATGACCGGCGACGACCCCGAGGACGTCTTCTACTACCTGACGCTCTACAACGAGAACTACGCGATGCCGCCGATGCCCGACGGCGCCCTCGACGGAATCGTGCGGGGGCTGTACCGGTTTGCCGGCGCTCCCGACGGCGGCAGGGAGGCGTCGATCGTCTTCAGCGGCACCGCCTGGCGGGCGGCGTCGGAAGCGCAGCAGATCCTTGCCGAGCGGTACGACGTCGCGGCCGACCTGTGGAGCGCCACTTCCTACAAGGCGCTGCGCGAGGACGCGCTGTCGGCCGAGCGGTGGAGCCGGCTGCACCCCGACGAGGCGCCGCGGGTTCCCTACGTCGCGGAGGCGCTGGGCGAGCGGACCGGTCCGGTCGTCGCCGTGACCGACCAGATGAAGGCGGTGCCGGACATGGTCGGCCGGTGGATGCCGGGCCCGTACGTGTCGCTGGGGACCGACGGGTACGGGCGCAGCGACACCCGCGCGCGCCTTCGCCGGCACTTCGAGGTCGACGCGGGACACATCGTCGCGTCGGTCCTGTGGGCCCTGACCCGAAGCGGCGACGCCAAGCCCGACGAAGTAGCCCGGGCGATCGAGGACTTCGAGCTGGATCCCGACGCGATCGACCCGCGGACGGCGTAGCGGGTGCTCGGGCTGGGTCCGGGCGAGCTGGCGCTCGCCGGCGTGCTCGTCGCGGTGGGCTCGCTGGTGCAGGGAACGATCGGCTTCGGCTTCGCGCTGGTGACGGTGCCGTACCTCGCGCTCGTAGCGCCCGAAGCGGTCCCGGCGTCGCTGCTGCTGCTCGGCGTGCCGCTCAACGTTTGGGTGGCGGCGCGCGACCTCGCCCACGTCCACCGCGACGGCGTGGCGGAGATGGGCGCCGGGCTGCTCGCCGGCTCGGCGGCGGGGGTCGTCGTCTTGAGGGTCGTCGACGCCGATGCGCTGACCGTCGCCTTCGGCGCCGCCGTCCTCGCCGGGGTGATCGCGAGCGCGCTTCACCCCGGCGCACGGTTCGGGCGGGCGGCGCGCGTCGCGGGCGGGATCGCCTCCGGGGTGGTGAATACCGTCGCCGCAACCGGTGGCCCGATGATCGCATTGCTCTACCAGCGCCGTCGCGGCGAGGAGGTGCGCTCGACGCTGGCGGCAACCTTCCTGATCGGGATCGGATTCTCGATCGCGGGCCTCGCGGTGGCGGGCCGGATCGGGGTCTCGCACGTCCGCGTGGCGCTTGCGCTCGTCCCCGCGATGGCCGCCGGCGTCGCGCTCAGCCGCGCGTCGGCGCGGCTTCTGGACCGCGGCTGGCTCCGCCCGGCCGTGCTGCTCTTCGCCGCCGCCTCCGGCGTGGCGACGATCCTGCGAGGGATTCTTCGAGCCGGGTGAAAGAAGCCGGGGCCGAGGGTGTCTTGGAAGCAGGAGGATCGCACCCACTCGCAGAAGAGGTGCGACGGAGGAGGGGTCGATGACGCCACGGGCTGCCGTTGCCGGCGCATTCACCGAACACCGCCGCAAGGTCGAGTCCGTCGCGGCCTCCATCCTGCGAGACAGCGACGAGGCTCGCGACATCGCCGGGGACACGTTCCTGGCGATGCTCGAAAAGGGTCCGGACAGCTCGAACGACCGGGCGGTGCTCGCGTGGCTGCTCACCAGCGCCCGCAACAAGGCCAAGAACAGGGCGCGAGACCTCTCCCGAGCGGCCAGGCGCGCGGTGCACGCCGTGCCGGAGGAGTGCGCCGAGGATCCCGGCGTCGGGCGATCCGACGCGGCCGCGCTGGTCGTCGACGCGTCGATGCGGCTGAACGAGCGTGACCGGCGCGCGTTGTGGCTCCGCCACGTCGACGAGCTTTCGTACGAAGACCTGGCCCGGGCGTTGCGCGTCGGCGTGTCGCAGGCGCACGTCATCGTTCACCGTGCGACGAAGCGGCTGCGCCGCGAGACCGTCGCACTCATCGCGGAACGTCACGGCATCGACCAGGAGTGCGCGCGCGAGCTGATTGCCCGGCCGGGCGCAACGACGCACAGCGCGTGCCGTCCGTGCACGATCGTCCTGGACGAGGTCGCGGCGCTCACGGCGAGCGGCTTGCTTCCCGCCGGAGCGCTGCCGCTCGCGCATCGCGTCGCGCAACGATTCCTCACCGGGCCGGCGCACGCGCTCCTGGCCGCCAACTCCGAACGGATCGGTTCGATGCTGGCGGTGCTCGCGCTGTCCGCGAGCGTCGTCGCGGCGGGAGACGGCCCGGCGCTTAGTCCCTCGTCGCAGGAGCCTCCGGTCGCGGCCGCGCTCGGCGCCGCGGTCGATCGCACGATGGGCGCGGACGCGGTGGGCGACCGCTCGGTCGTCGAGGCCGGCGCGCTCGGCGGCGGCGAGGGCGTCTGGACCGACCCGAAGCACATCGACCCCGCGCCCCTCACGCCCGGCCCGCTCAGCGTGCCCTTGATCGGCGCCCTCCATTTGAAGGACCCGCTCGACAAGGGGCAGGCGCGCGGGACCGACATCCGCTCGTTCACGGTCTCCGGCATCCGGCGCGGCGGCGCGCTCGCCGGCCTTCGATTCGAAATCGGGCTCTTCGACGGCCCGGACGAGGAGGTCGACTACAACCTCGAGTGGGCCTACGGCGACCGGTGCGCGATCACGATCACCGGCCGGATGTGGAACCAGGCATGGGCGAGCGGCACGTGCTTCGACTCCGTCGGCGCCGGCGAGGTCGGGGTCGTCGACGTCGGGGGCGGCTCGGACGCCTGGCGGGTCGGCACCGACGTTGGTGTCGAGGCCATCGCCTTCGAAGTCCTGTTCGAAGACGTTCCGCGACGTCATCGGGACGGCTTGCGGCCCGGCGTGCGGCTGACAGGCCTCTGGGCGGAGGCGGTGGCGGCCGACGGCGCCGGCTTCGACGTCGACGATCGCGTTCCCGACGAAGGCGGCGCCACCTACCGGGTCGAGAGAAGCTAGAACCGCGCGTGCAAGGAACCGCGGACGCGGGTGTCTTTCTCCCACAGGCAGCGATGCCTGAGGCGGCGCCGTCGACAGGACCCTCGGTGTCCGCCGACCTTCATCCGGGCCCCGGCCGCTGGCGGCCGGGGCCTCCTCCGTGCATCCTGAGCCGTCCATGACGACCGAGGACGCCGTCCCGTCCGGCGCGCTCGCCGGCTACCTGGCGCGCGAGCACCCCGACCTGTCCGGCCCGTTCGCCGTCGAGCGGCTCGGCGAAGGGCAGTCGTGCCTGACGTTCATGGTCCGGGGCGAGGAAGGCTGGCGGGCAGTCCTGCGCCGGCCACCGCGCGGCGACCTCCCTCCTTCCGCCTTCGACGTCACGCGCGAGTTCCGTGTGATGAGCGCGCTGCGCGAGCACGGCGCCGCCGTCCCGGTGCCTCGCACGCTCTCGCTGTGCGCCGATCCCGAGGTGCTCGGCGCGCCGTTCTACTTGATGGATCCCGTGGACGGGCACGTGGTCCGCACCGAGTTGCCGAAGGAGCTTTCCTCGACCGAGGAGCGCGCGCGGATGGGGCACGAGCTGAGCCGGACGCTCGTCGCGCTGCACGAGGTGGACCCGGTGGCGGCCGGGCTCGAGACCTTCGGCAAGCCCGACGGCTACCTCGCGCGGCAGCTCCGGCGAATGGGCCAGCTCTGGGAGCTGGCGCGGTTTCGCGAGATCCCCGAGATCGAGGCGGTGGGGGCCTGGCTCGGCGAGAACGTTCCGGTCGCGCAACGCGCGAGCATCGTGCACGGCGACTACAAGCTCGACAACGTGATCTTCGCGCCGGAAGCGCCGGCGCGGCTCATCGCGGTGGTCGACTGGGAGATGTCGACGCTGGGGGACCCGCTCGCCGACCTCGGCTGGCTGCTCTATTTCTGGTTCGACCCCGGCGACGAGCGGTTCGGCCTGTCGGTCGCGACCGTCACCGACCAGGAGGGCTTCCCGCGACGGCGGGACTTACTGGAGCGCTACGCCGCCGAGACCGGCGCCGACGTGTCGAGCATCCTGTGGTACGTCGCGCTCGCCGGGTGGAAGATCGCGATCATCATGGAGGGCTCCTACCGGCGGTTCCTCGGCGGCGTGACCGACCACCCGCAGTTCACGATGCTCGAAGAGGGTGTGAAGGTGCTCGCGCGACGCAGCGCGCTGGCGATGAAGGGCGACTTCGGGCTCTAGAGCGCGCTACTTGATCAGCCGTGACATCCGGCGGTCGGCGAGGATCGTGCCGCCCGTCTGGCACGAGGGACAGTAGGTCACCTCGCGCGACTCGAAGGAGATCCTGCGCAGGTCCTCGCCGCAGGCCGGGCACGGTTCCCCGGCGTGTCCGTGCACGGTGAAGTGGTCGCTGAGCTTCGGGGGCAGCCCGCCCGAGCGCGTGCGCTCCTTCGCGAGCGCCTCGTCCAGCACCTGTGCGACGGTGCCGAACAGCGCCCGCCGCGCCGTTGCGTCCAGCGAGGCGAGCGTCGCGTAGGGGGACAGCCGCGCGCGGTGCAGGACGTCGTCGGCGTAGCCCCGGCCGATGCCGGCCACCGTTCGCTGGTCGCGCAAGAACGTGTGGAGGTGCCGCCGGTCCTGAGCGCCGAGCAGGAGGTCCCGGAACTCGTCGGAAGAAGGTTCCGGGCCGAGCCGCGCGAGCGGCCCGTCGTCGCCCGCGGCGAGCACCCACCAGCCCGCCTTGCGCTCGGTCCCGAACTCCCTGACGAGCCACCCCGGCCGGCCGGGGAAGACGAACCGCACGACGCCTTGCTTCGGCCGCGTTGCCTTCGCGGACGGCTCGACGATCACGCGGCCGCCTTGCGAAAGGTGGACGAGCGCCCGTGGACCGCCGAAGCGAAGCACGAGGAACTTGCCGCGCCGGCCGACGCCGGTCAGCGTCCTGCCGCGAAGGACTTCTGGACCCGGTCGCACCGTCTTGAGCGCCGCGAACTGCAGGGGGATGGCGTCGCGAAGCTCGGCCCCGCCGAACGCCTCGGTCAATCGCTCCGCGAGCGCCTGCATCTGCGGCAGCTCCGGCATCGCCGGCACCCTAACGCGGGCGACCGGCGAGGCTCTGTTCGCTGCGAGGCCGCCCTCAGGGACTCAGGTCGCTCGCGAGCCCCAGCAAAGCCCTGGCGGTGGGCAACAGGTCGGGCAGCCGCGACTTCGGGAGGAATGCGTCGATCGCCGGCTCCATCGACGCTTCGGCCGTGAGGTCGTGCGAGCTGAACAGGAGCACTTTCGCGCCGGGCGCGACCTCCTTCAGCCTCGGCGCGGCCTCCAAGCCGTTGACGTCCCCGAGGATGAAGTGGTCCAGGATGATGAGGTCCGGCTGGCCCATACGCGCGCGCATGATCGCCTCGGCGGCCGTCGCGGCGGTCCCGTCCAGCTCGAACCGGTGATCGGATCGAAGCGTGAACCTGATCAGCTCGGTCATGTCGGGGTCGTCCTCGACGACGGCGAGCACCTTCATTCGCTTCCCCCCTCGTCCGTATCCGTCGCGATCGGGACAGTGTAGGAGAAGGTCGAGCCCTCGCCCGGTGTGCTCGACACCGACACCGTCCCTCCCTGAGCTTCGACCATTGAGCGCACGATGTACAGGCCGAGCCCCGTGCCCTGGGGCTTGGCGCCGCCGTCCGGGGGGCGGACCCGGGAGAATCGCTCCCAGATCTGATCGAGGTCCGCCGGCTCGATCCCGACCCCGTGGTCGCGCACGAAGACGCGAATGTTGCCGTTCTCGCGCTCGGCTCCGATGTGGATCGGCGTGCCGGCGCGGGAGAACTTCGTGGCGTTGCCCACGAGGTTGGTGAGGATCTGCCACTGGCGATGGGCGTCGCCGAGCGCGCGCGGCAGGTCGTCGGGAACGTGGACCTCCGTCGCGCGAGAAGGGTCGGCTTCCTGCGCCTCCTTGGCGACGCGGCTGACCAGCTCGCCGACCTCAAACGGCCGGATGTTGAACGTGAGCTTCCCGGCGTCGATCCGAGCCACCTGCAGGACGTCCTCGACGAGCGTCGAGAGGTGCTGGATGGAGGCCACGATCCGGTTGAGAAAGTCCTCGCGCGTCGTGGGGTCGATGCGCTCCCAATCGCGCGCGAGGGTGTCGGCGAAGCCGGCGATCACGGTCATCGGCGAGCGCAGGTCGTGCGCGACGATCCCGACGAAGTCGTTCTTGAGCTGGTCGAGCTTGCGCAGATCCTCGGCGGCGTCGCGCTCGCGCTCCAGGACCATCAGCGTCCTGAACGCGCCCGCGCTCTCGCGGGCGAGCGCCGAGAGAAGCCTGATCTCGCGATCGGAGATGCGGGCCGGGCGGAACGATTCGAACAGGACCAGCCCGTGCACGGTCGATCGCGTCACGGAGGGCAGCGCGAGGAACGAGCGGGTGCCGAGCGCCGCGAACGCGCCCGCGATCGGGTCCTGGCCGGGTTCGAGCGTGTCGTCGGACCAGGCCAGCTCGCCCGCTTCCGCGCCCGGCCACGTCGTGATCGATTCGGGAAGCGTCACGTCGGCCGGGAAGAGCCACCCGGCCGGCTCCCGCACGGCCACCAGTTCGAATGCGCCGTCGGGGCGCCGGAACGCGAAGCTGGTCCGGTCGAAGGCGACGACGGCCGCCGCGGCGTCTCCGAGCGCGCGAGCGCCTTCCCGGATGTCGGGCGCCGCGATGATCCGCCGGCGAGCGTGGCCGATGAAGGCCTCGATTCCCGCGCGATCCGCGAGCGAGGAGCGCATGGCCTCGAAGTGCCGCACCAGCTCGCCCAGCTCGCCCGGGGCGTCGGCCGGGACGTGGTGCTCGAAGTCCCCTTCCGCGACCGCGCCCGCCGCGTCGCTGATCTCGGTCAGGTGGGCGACGAATCGGTCGGCGAGCGAGCGCCCGATCAGCGTCGCCGCCGCGATCAGCGCCACGACCGTCGCCGCGCCGATGCGCGCGACGATCCTGGCGCCGGCCGGGTCGTCGACGAGGTGCTGCAGGAGGACCACGGCCGCCACGAGCGGACCGATCGTAATCAGCGGAATCGGCAGCGCGAAGCCCCGCAGGAGCGACGATCGCACCGAGCGATCGACGAAGAGCGAGTGGAACGCGCCCACCCGGTCCGACAGCACGAGCTGGATGGCAACGGCGGCGAAGGCGAGCAGGATCAGCTCGCCGGCGGAGATCAGCAAGCCGCCGGCGGGCCGGGCAAGCGGGCGGCCGGCGAGGTCGACGAAGGCGAGCGCAATGACGATTCCGTTTGCCATGGAAAGACCGAGCAAGGCGGATCGCGCGGTGGGGCGGACGACGTCGAGCAGCAAGATGGCGCCGGTGAGTCCGGCGATCAACGCCGCCGTCGTCGGCGCGTCGGTTCCCACGAGCCGTTCGTCGGTCAGCGCCGGCAGGAGGCGCTCGAGCAGCCCGTCGATGCCCAGGCGGATGCCGGCCGGCGTGTCGAAGATCGTGGTGAGCGCGACGACGACCGCTGCGCTCGCCGAGACCATTTGGGTGCGGCGCAAGCGGTTCCCGGCCGCGTGCACGCCGAGTCCGAGAAACAGGCACGCAAAGCCGGTCGAGACCCGGGCCGGCGCGGCGCCGGGATACAGAGACGCGAGGGGCCGGGACCCGGTGAGCCAGCCCGTGACGATCGCCGATCCCGCGACCGCGATCACGATCCCGGCACGTGCGCCGAGCGTCCGGAACGACGCCGACCGCCTGACCGATGTTCTCGTGCGCGCAGGGGAGGCCGAACCGGACTGCTCGTCCATGACGCGAACTGTAGTACGCGTGTGCGCCGGCGCGATGCATCTTGCGTGACGAACCGCGCTCGAACGGGTGCGCCGCCGTCGCGTGTGCGGGGACTAGGCGCGAATGGCTACGCCGAAGATGGCCCTCAAGAAACGCCGCTCGATGCCGACACGTCATAGTGAAGACACGTGGCAAAAGTGTTGTGGCCCCAAGGATGAAGTCCACCGGGCGAGGGATGACGGGCCGGGCAACTCCGCGATCTTCGTACGCCGCAAAGCAACAACGGATCCAACCTCCCGAATAGCTGATCACGCCTCGAAGAGCGGGCCTTCCGGCCCGCTCTTCGCCTTGTTCGTATCACTATGCGCAACAGGCGTAACTCCCACCATTTCGTGTCCGGCAGCAATGTGCAGTAGCATCGCGCTCCAAGGGGTCGAGAGAGAGAGGGGATGTGTCCATGCCTCCAAAGAAGAGCAAGAAAGCACCGGGCGCCGCAAAGTTCCGGTGTCCCGAGTGCGGGTTCGTCGCCAAGCATGCGATGGGCCTCGGGCGGCACCGGTCGGCGCGGCACGGCGTCGTCTCGGCGCGCCAGAAGAGGCTTCGCTCCGCAGGCGCTCGTCCGCGCGCATTGCAGGGATGGGTCACACGGGAGCAAGCGGCGGCGAAGGCGGGCGTGCATTACAACACAGTCCGCCAATGGGAACAGGCGGGGAACATCCGCACGCGCAAGCAAGTTGGCTCGCGCACGCTGCTGCTCTCGCTGGCAGACCTGGACCGCGTGCTCGCGCAGCGTTCGGGCCTCGCCGGCCTCGCGGCCGCCTCGTCGGACGCGTCGGTCGCGGTCGTAGAGCGCAAGGTCGACGCGCTCATCGCCGGCCTCGAGCAACTCGTCGCGTCGCTGCGTGGGGTCGGGGCCCCGCGGCGCGGGCCCGGGCGCCCGAAGGGCTCGGGCGTGAAGCGAGGGCCCGGAAGACCGAAGGGTTCCGGGGCGAAGAAGGCCAAGCGCAGGCCCGGCCGCCCGAAGGGCTCAGGCGCAAAGCGCGTCAAGCGCACCGCCGCCGCACGCCGTCCCCGCAAGGCAAAGGCTCGCGGGCGCTGACGAACCACCGCGCATGAACGTTCGTCGTCTGACGATCGCGATTCCCGTCTTCAACGAGGAACGTCGTGTCGAGGCCGCGCTCAAAGAGGTCCTCGACACGACGTTCCCGGTCGACGTGGAGATCATCGTCGTCGACGACGGCTCGACGGACCGCACGCGCGCAATCCTTTCCTCCATGTCGCTGCCGGGCCACGTTCGCGTCATCGAGCACCCCGAGAACCGGGGCAAGGGAGCGGCATTGCGAACGGCGCTCGCCGAAGCGGCCGGCGACGTGTTCGTGCCGTTCGACGCCGACCTGGAGTACGCGCCGAACGATCTGCGCCTGTTGTTGACTCCCCTGATCGACGGCGAAGCGGACGTCGTGTTCGGGACCCGCGCATTCGGCTCGCACACCGCATTCAACTACTGGTTCGTCGTGGGAAACCGTGTCTTGACGACCTGGACGAACATCCTGTTCAACTGCTACCTGTCGGACATGGAAACCTGCTTCAAGATGGCGCGCACGGACGTGCTCCGGTCGTTGGATCTGCGATCGGACGGCTTTGACATCGAGCCGGAGGTCACGGCGAAGATCCTCCGCGCCGGGTACCGGCCATTCGAAATCGCCATTCAGTACAAGGCTCGCACGCGGGAGGAAGGCAAGAAGATCACGTGGCGCGACGGCCTCCGGGCGTTGTGGATCGTCGCGCGGATCCGTTTCGTGGGCCGGTAGCAGCCGCGTCGGGCATGCCCGGCCCGCGACCGCTTGAGCCTCTTGACCAGGGAAGACAGGCCCGATCCGCCGCAATCGACGAGCGGAGCGGCTTGACACGGTTCCGCACCGGCCCCCATCCTTGCAGCCCATGCCGAAGCCGCTCGTCATCGTCGAGTCGCCGGCGAAGGCTCGCACCATCGCCTCGATCCTGGGTCCCGAGTACCTGGTGGAGTCTTCGATCGGCCACATTCGCGACCTCCCGCGCAACGCGTCGGAGGTGCCCGCCGCGTACAAGGGCGAGCCGTGGGCGCGGATGGGCGTCGACGTCGAGAACGGCTTCAAGCCCGTCTACGTCGTCGCCTCCGAGAAGAAGAAGCAAGTCACCAAGCTCAAAGGCTTGCTGAAGAGCGCGAGCGAGCTGTATCTGGCGACGGACGAAGACCGCGAGGGCGAGTCGATCGCGTGGCACCTCACCGAGGTGCTCAACCCGCGCATCCCGGTGAAGCGCATGGTCTTCCACGAGATCACCAAGCCGGCGATTCTGCACGCGGTCGAGAACCCGCGCGAACTCGACCGGCGGCTCGTCGACGCACAGGAGGCGCGGCGGATCCTGGACCGTCTCTACGGCTACGAAGTGTCCCCCGTGCTGTGGAAGAAGGTGATGACCGGCCTGTCCGCGGGCCGGGTGCAGAGCGTCGCGACGCGGATCCTGGTCGAACGCGAACGCGCGCGCATGCGCTTCACGGCCGCGTCCTACTGGGACATCGGCGGCGTGTTCGACAAGGGCTCGGAGTTCGAAGCCACGCTGGTGGCGATCGACGGCACGCGGCTCGCGAGCGGCAAGGACTTCGACGAGAACGGCGCCCTGATCAAGAACGCGGTCCTGCTCGACGAGGACGGCGCGCGCGGTCTGGCCGCGACCCTGGCCGAGGCCGCGTTCTCGGTGCGCTCGGTCGAGGAAAAGCCGTGGAAGCGCTCACCCGCGCCGCCCTTCATGACCTCGACGCTGCAGCAGGAAGCCGGGCGGAAGCTCCGGTACAACGCGGCTCGCACGATGCAGATCGCGCAGCGGCTCTACGAGAACGGCTACATCACCTACATGCGAACCGACTCGGTCACGCTGTCGGAGACCGCAATCGCGGCGGCGAGGGCCCAAGCGACGGAGATGTACGGGCCGGACGCGATTCCGGACGCGCCGCGCGCCTACCGCAGCAAAGTCAAGAACGCGCAGGAGGCGCACGAGGCCATCCGGCCGGCCGGGGATTCGTTCCGGACGCCGCAGCGCGTAGAGGGCGAGCTGTCGCCCGAGGAGTTCCGCCTCTACGACCTGATCTGGAAGCGCACGGTCGCCTCGCAGATGGCCGACGCGCGCGGCCAGAGCGTGCAGGTTCGCCTGGGGGCGGTTGCGCCGGACGGGCGCGACGCCGAGTTCGGGGCGAGCGGCCGCACGATCACGTTCCCCGGCTTTCTGCGCGCCTACGTCGAGGGCGCCGACGACCCGGAGGCCGAGCTGGGCGACCAGGAGAAGACGCTGCCGTCGCTCGCGCACGGCGACGAGCTGGGTGTCGTGTCCCTCGAGCCGAAGGGGCACGAGACGCAGCCTCCCGCCCGCTTCACCGAGGCGTCGCTGGTCAAGACGCTGGAGGAAATGGGAATCGGGCGTCCGTCCACCTACGCGAGCATCCTGGCCACGATCGAGAACCGCGGCTACGTCTTTTCCAAGGGCACCGCGCTCGTCCCGTCCTTCACCGCCTTCGCGGTCGTCGGACTGCTCGAGCAGCACTTCCCGCACCTGGTCGACTACGACTTCACCGCTCGCATGGAGGACGACCTGGACGAGATCGCGGCCGGCGACCGCGAGGCGTTCCCGTGGCTCTCGCGCTTCTACTTCGGCAACGGCGAGGCCGGACTGCACGCGATGGTGACCGAGCGGCTCGACGAGATCGACGCGCGAGAGATCAACTCGATCCCGATCGGGTCGACGCCGGAGGGCGAGCCCGTCGTGGTCAAGCCCGGCCGCTACGGCCCGTACGTCAAGGTCGGGGAGCGCACGGCCGGCGTTCCGGATGACCTTGCCCCGGACGAGTTGTCGGTCGAGCGCGCGCTGGAGCTGCTGGACGCGCCGAGCGAGGACCGAGTCCTGGGAACGGACGAGGAGACGGGGTTGCCCGTCATCGCGCGAGCCGGGCGCTACGGCCCGTACGTGCAGCTCGGGGAAATTGACCCCGACGCGAAGGAGAAGCCGAAGACTTCTTCGCTGCTCAAGACCATGGCGCTGGAAACCGTCACGCTCGGGGACGCGAAGAAGCTCCTCAGCCTTCCTCGCGTGGTCGGCGCCGACCCGTCGGACGGGCAGGAGATCGTCGCGTTGAACGGCCGGTACGGCCCGTACGTCAAGAAGGGGTCCGACAGCCGAAGCCTGGAGACGGAAGAGCAACTCTTCAGCCTGACGCTCGAGCAGGCTCTCGCGCTGTTCGCCCAGCCGCGCCGGCGCGGACGAGCCGCGGCTCCCCCTTTGCGCGAGCTTGGGGAGGACCCGGCGACCGGCAAGGCCGTCGTCGTCAAGGACGGGCGCTTCGGCCCCTACGTGACCGACGGCGAAACGAATGCGTCCCTGCGCAAGGGCGACACGGTCGAAGACGTCACGATCGAGCGCGCTTCGGAGCTGCTGGCGGACCGCCGCGCGCGCGGCCCGGCGAAGTCTTCGAGACCCAAGAAGGCCGCGGCCAGGAAGAAGACTACGACCAAGAAGGCCTCAGCCAAGAAGGCCTCAGCCAAGAAGGCGACGGCAAAGAAGGCGACGAAGAGCGCCGCGAAGAAGAAGAGTTGACCCCCGGAATGGCCGGCGGGCCGGCTCGCTTCGCG
>DASWJS010000031.1:0-207107 GCA_036397035.1 Actinomycetota bacterium
ACCCCCCCCCCCCCCCCCCCTGTCAAATCGAGGGAGGCAGGAGAAAGCCACTATCGGTGGGCAACCTCCTCCGGGTCGCGGGACAGGGGCGGCGGCTTATGCTTCGGCGCGCGCACGCGCCTCGGATACCTCCGACTTCGCTCCGCTGAACAGCTCTGCCTCGATGCGCCTTAGAACTTCAATGACTTCCCCCGCGCTCGTGGCGAACGCGTTCTTGGCATCGTCCTCATTCGTCTCGATCCAGCTTCGGACCTCATCGAGCAAGGTGATCTTCCGGGCTCTCTTCTCCGCCCTGTCCGTGAGCGCCAGGATCTCCTGAACCTGCTCCGCGAACCGGTCCGGGTAGTAGCGCTCGAAATCGGCTTCTCCGAAGGCGACGAAGTGGCCGGCGTCCCACGTGGAGAACTTGCTCCGAAGCCGCTCGATGGTGTCTCTTCCTCTCTCGTCGCCTTCGACCGCCACCCATGCGCGGTTGCGATAAGGGTCTTGTCCTGCGGCCCAAACATGGTGTAAACTGACTTCAGGTAGTTGTTTCGTAACGAGCAAGGAGGCAAGCTATGCGTCGCGAGTACCCAGAGACATAGAACGACGACTCACGCTTTTCCAGGTCGGCCAAGTAGGAGGACTTCCCCCACAAGCCGTGGGGGTTGTTTGCTTTGAAGGAGAGGACTGTCCTCCTCCTTAGGTTCGTGCCACCGAATAGTGGCTTACAATGGTTCGAGTAACGGCCCAACGCCACGCGATGGAGAGTCGATGACGCTCAAGACGATCTCGGCTGATCATGCAGCCTCATACCTATCGAGAAATGCGTGGCGTTACACTGAAGCACTGAGCCTGCTTGAGTCCAAACTCCATACGTACGCGAGTTCTCAGCGTGGCCGAAAGCAAGTCTACCGCATTTACTCTCGTGCCGATCGCCAGCGCGGTAGAGAGTCATTGAAGGAGCTGTGGCAAATCAAGGAGGTTGTCAACCGTAATTACCTCGACGGGAACGACAGCTACTTTCAGGACGTCCATGACATCATCGCCGTTACCGTCGTTTGCCTCCATGCGCCAGACGTGGAGGCGGTTAGGGCATTCATTGAGTCGCAACTGGACTTTGGCCGCTGCACGTGGACGCGGAAGGACGATCCCGAAGGCCACAAAGGCCTGCACGGGCATATCGCGTTTGCGGCGCCGTTGTTCGCCGGAGTTCAAGCTGAGTTGCAGATCAAGACGATCGTGGAGGAGGCGTGGGATGCGTGGACGCATGACCTTACGTACAAGCCTGCAGGAGGTAGCGTAACTCCGCTCTTCAAGCGTCAGTTCTCTCTTCTTTCGACCCAACTGGACGCTCTTGGGAGTATGGCTCGAAGTGTTCGCGACGAGATCGAGGAGCAATGGAAAGACGAGCGCAAACTCAAGCTTGAAGCGCGACGCAAGCTGTTGGAGATCATTACGAATGCTCCGCTTGCGGACAGGGGCAGCGATCTTGAGCGCCAGTATGTTCGCCTTCGCAACCGGATAGACAAGGCAAAGAAGTCAGAGCTGACAGCACTACACAATAAGGTGCATGAGTTTGGTAAGCGCAATGAGCATAACTGTGATACCGCGAGGCTTCATACACGCATCTCACTGCGGCTCTGGAAAGGGGATCGTCTCGTGGAACACGGCGATCGACCGGAGGATGAGGCGATCTACATAGCACTCGATGCATTGGAACGGTGGGTTCAGCTCGCGAACAGTCCCTATGAGAGAGAGCGGGCTTTGACCTTTATGGCTATGGTCTATTTTTGCTTTGACCAAAACCGCCGCTCCATTGATGTTGCAGAACGCGCGCTTGCGGCGGCAGCGAATGCTATTAGTCGAAGGACTCTCTCAAGAATCGAAGTTTCTGACGCGAAGTTGAAACATCGCTACTTCGTGTGCCTTGGCAACCTCGCCTACTACGTGGCAAGTAGCGCCACCACGACTACCCGCGCGCGCGCGATAGCCCTCGTTAAGCGTATGCGCTCCGAGGCAGACAATATGCGCTATCGCGTGACGCCATCGCAGTTGGACACTATCGGTTTCGTGATGGTTGCTTGTGCAACGAGTAGTGAGGATGCCAAAGAGGGACTCAAGGATGTCGAACGGGCTCATAGTCGTGGCCAGCAACGGGCTCTTGGGCGAGAATCAGAGGCAACTGAAGAGGAGTTTCACGCATTCCATCGGTCTTTTGCGGAAGGACGAATCCACCTCCTGGAACGTAGCGAATCGGGAGCACATCCTTGAACAACGAGCCTGCCCTTTTCGATCGGCTTCGGAGTGAACTCGTCTGGCTCAGGCAAGGCGCAGGGCTCACTAGCTTCCGTTTGATGCTATGCCTCGCGATACAGTCCTTGGACATCGTGGAGCGTATGGTGATCGTTCAACCGGCCGATTCCGTGTGAAGATTTGGTTACGAGTACTCCGGCGCAGGATCGTACGTGGATTGCTAAAGAGTCGCCTCCCCCAGTCTTGTCCGCGTAAGGTTCGGCTTCTTGATGTACTACCAACAGCGGGGGCTACCTGATGGGAGATGTGACGCTCGCCAACGCGTTCAGTCGGTCAATCGTTCGTATTAGTTCTGGACGTGTCGCCGGTCGGGGCAAAGTCCTTCCGCGTCTACAGTTTGATCTCGAAGTCCAGGCCATACATCGCGACGGCATCGGGTGGGTGTATTTGCCGCACCTGAATGCTCGCCTTGCGTTCGACGGCGAGATCCTCGGACTCGGCACACTCCGTTGTGACCATCCCGTGCCTGCCAGGTCAGGATACGAACGCCAAGCCGCGTGCGAGATTCCAATCACGCGCGAAGCGCTTCGTTTCGTTAACGATGCCATTTCCGGAAGTCGTGTCGATCTGACTCTTAGCTTGGACGGCGCTTACTACACGAGCTCAGCGGACCCGAGTGGTTCGACGCCCGACTTTCCGAAAGACGAATGGGAGCGTCATCCCCTGATTGGCAAGGCGGACCTCCGTATCCAGGTTGCTAGAAGCGACTGGTTCACTGACGTCGTTCAGCCCATCCGTGTGGAACAGTACATCCCGTCAGAAATTCGGCTGCCTAAAGAGGGTCGCGATAGTCCCGTCGGCAAGGCGCTCAAGCACCTCAAAGAAGCCGAGGCCGCCTTCCACAAGGGAGACGATGCATCCGTATTCCAGCGTTGCTATGGGGCACTCGAAGCGCTGCCCGGTGCAAAGCAAAACATCTTCAATGGAGTGATCGACGCGACGAAACGCAACGCGCTCGACGACATGACCAAGCACGTTGTCTCGTTCCTTCATTCGGGACGACACGTTGCCAAGCAGGGAGAGGATCAAGGCACCTTTCCCATCGACCACCGCGACGCCAGTCTTGCACTTGATCTCACGAAGCGACTCGTCTCGTACGTTTCTCAGCTCGTCTAAACTGTCCTAGCGACTTCTCTCCTGCTTCGGCTCTGATCTTGACCGATTTGTGCATTCGTGAGAGCATCGGCCCCGCTGAGGCGGATCGCCTCATGGTCCGCCACAACCTGTTTGAAGGGGGCACGATGCGACGCATCGCGTTGCCCGGCTTCAAGCCGTTCGAGGAGCACACATCAGAGGAAATCGGTGCGAGACTCGCCGCAAGCAGAGCGTTCTACGACTCTCGACCGCAGCCCATGGCGCAAGTCGTGGAGCACGAACTCATTCCCGCCTGGGCCGAGCAGGTCCACCAGGAGTTCGGCTGCAAGTGCTTCGAGGCATACCTGCGCGAACAGTTCAGCGTCGTGTTGCCGTTCCTGCGCGCCGTCGAAGGTGGGTCGCTCGCCGAGATCAAGCTGGCGTTTCCAGGCCGGAGTTTCGTTGACATCCTCGCGCACGAATACCATGAACGCCTGAGTCGCCGCTTAGCGGAACAACGCGCCTGCCATCAAGATCAGGGCTTCCTCATGTGCTACTGCGACGAACACGAACACGCTTGAAGCAGGGAACAGGGCCACCCAAGACGGGTGGCCCTTCTTTGTGTCTCTTGACGACCGGAGAGGACACCTTGCTATCCTGGTTCCAGCAAGGGGATACAAACAGTTCAGGTTAGCTGGCGATCCTGCTCTTCCCGGGCGAAGGTGAACCAGTAGAACCAGCGCGAGGAAGGCGCGGAACTGCCTTTCGGAATACTTGCTCGCCGGATCGGTGGCCGGCACAACGAACCTCTTAGGCGCCCGGGTAGGAGGTTGCGTGCCTGTACCGGATTCCGCGCCAAAGAACTTAGGCCTGATCCGCGGTGGTGCCTTCGCCGGAGCGGTCTTGGGCTTCGAGAGAGTGCTTCCGTATTCGTGGGGATGGCCAATGTCTGCAGTCATCCTGGATGGTGTCGGCCGCCTGACTGAAAATGGAGTCTTTCAGGCCGTTGTCACCTGGCTTGGGGATCCCGATCTTCCGCCCTCATCGGAAGTCGTGGCCAAGGGACTCCGGATGGTCGGCGAGGCCATCATCAACGATGTACTCCCCGATCTACCCGATCCATATCGGCAAAGCGTTGAGCGCAATCTTCGTGCGCGAGGAATCCTGCCCTCTTCGCGCAAAGCTCATCGGAAATCGAGCACGGCAAACGGCTAAGGACAGTTCCCAACAAGAATCGAGAGGAGCGTACCCCCATGTCATCGAATCTGACCCCCTACCAAGGCGGTCCGCTCAGCCGCATAGGCACACTCGCTCAGCGACGCCGCATCGACACCCAGATCGCAGTGGAGGCCTACCGGCACGATCGTTTGGCCGAACTCGTTGCTCACAAGCTCGGCAACCTGGACTTCGTGACGGCCATCCGCATCCAAGGCGGCGTACTGCTCGGCCACGTCGCCGCAGAGGCCATCGCGCGCAACCCCGCCGTCGCCAACCTCGTGGCAAACGCTCTGGTCGCCCGCGAGATGGCCGCCGACCGAGTGACGCGTGACCTGTGAGGAGGAACCCATGCTGAGCGAAGCCCTGGCATTCGCGGCCGGGATCGCGACGACCTCGGCCGCCGTCTGGCGCCGGTCGCGGATTCTTCGGATACGCCACAAGCCCGCGCCCGAACCTCGCGTCGATGAAGCGACCGCCGCCTCGATTCGCGCGGAAGTTGGACAACTGGCCAAACAGGCGGGGAACCCGCTCGGCGGCACGCTTGCCGCCGCCGCGCTGATCAACCGCCAGCGCGCTCGCATCGCCCTGGCCGGTGAGCACCAGGAGAGAAGGAGAGGCAGGTTCACGCGATGATCGCGTTCATCGTCTGGCTGGTCTTGCTGGCGCTGCTCATCGCTACCCATTACGTCGTTACCAACTACGGCTCGCAGTTCCACGCGACTCTTTCAAGGATGCTCATCGACTACCGCATCGAGAACGAGAAGCAACGCCATGACCGGATCACGACCAAGGTTCGCTTGCGGATGGCCGAGATCGACCGGGAGACATTCCACCGAATCGCCGACGCGCGGCGGTCCCATGGGAAGGACGCGCCGTGAGAAGGATTCGTAACGCCGCCATCGGCGTCGCAGTTGGCTCAATCGTGATCCGCATCTTGAACGGCCTCATCGAGCAAGCGCTGCCGGCGATCTTCGCCCTCGCCATTCTCGCGACCATACTGGCCGCTGTTTTTCCACAGCCCCGCCGCTATAGGTGAATGAAAACGTCTTGACTCATTGTTCAGTTTGCTGAACAATCCTAAACGCAGCGTTCAGCAAAGTGAACATGAACGCCGCTCGGAGGCACCCATGAGTCAACTCAGAATCCGCGTCGTCCACAAAGAGCCGTTCGACCTCGATCGGTTCGTTGCGGCGTTGGTGGAACTGGCCGAGACGCTCGAGGCAGCCGAGCAGGAAGCTGACGCCGCTACCTCAACCTCCGAGCAGGAGCAGGCCGATGCGTAGTGCGATCTTCATCGGTATCACGCTCCTTGCGAGCCTGGCGGCGCTTCGCTACCTCGTGTGCCTTAAGGCCGTGGCCGGCCGCACGACATACCGCCTGCGCTTCCCCCGCGACCTCACCGCCGAGGCGGCGCTTGCGTTCGTGCGGGCGATGAGCGGCTTGCTTCCTCCGTGGTGGAGGCGGTTCACGACAGCCCCGCACGTCGTGTTCGAGGTGCTCGCGACGGCTGGCGAGACTTCTCATCGCCTCACCGTTTCGGCCAAGCAAGACGCCTATGTCCTGTCCGAGCTTCGCGCTGCGATCCCCGGCATCCGCATCGAGCCGGAAGACGCGGCAGCACCGGTCGTCACCCTCGCCGGGCATCTCCGCCAGACGAGCCGCCTCCGGCCTCTTCGCACCGCCGCGCCCGAGGGCTCGGCCGCGGCGATCCTGGCCGCGCTGCAGCCCCTCGCCGAGGGCGAGGAAGCCCGTTACCAGTGGGTGATCGCTCCGGCCCTCGCGCGTCCGCCGAAAGAGCGGGAGCGCGCGTGGTTTCGCCACGCGACTGGCCGAGTCCTCACCCACGAGGAGCGCCGGGCCGTGCGTGAGAAGCTCGCCGAGCCGGCGTTCGCGGTGACCGGACGACTGGCAGCACGGGCGAGCGCCACGCGGTCGCGGGTGCTGCTTGCCCGTCTCAGTGCGCCCCTGCACGTTATGAACGTCGCGGGGGCCGCGCTCAAGCGCCGCGCCTTCGGCGGGTGGGTGCTTGCTCGACGCGTCGAGCGCGCCTTGCCGCCCATCTTTTCTTACCCGCTGCTGCTCAACGCGCGAGAACTACTTGCCTTGCTCGGCCTTCCGCTCTCCTCGCCGGTGCTTCCCGGCCTCGAACTCGGCGGGTGTCGTCAACTCCCGGCCGCGCCCGCCATCCCATCGCAAGGCCGGGTGCTGGCCGTCTCGAACTTTCCCGGCGCGGAGCGACCGCTCGCGGTGAGCCGCGAGGCATCCCTCGCGAGCGTCCTTGTCATCGGTCCCTCGGGGGTGGGGAAGTCGACAGTGGAAGTGAACCTCGGCGCAGCCGACGCGCGCAGTGGCGGCCTCGCCCTGCTCGACCCAAAGGGCGACACGGCCAACGACTTCCTCGACCGCATCCCGCCGGAGCGTGAGCGTGACGTCATCGTCTTTGACCCAACGGACACCGAGCGCCCGGTGCCGCTGTCGCTGCTGACCGGCGCCGAGCACGAGCGGGAGCTGATCGCCCGCAACTTCGTCGGGGTCATGCAGCGGATCTGGGCCGCGTTCTGGGGGCCGCGCACCGCCGACATCCTTTCCTCGGCCGTGCTCACGCTCGGCCGCGTGCCGGGCATGACGCCCTGCGAGATTCCGCTACTGCTCACTTCGGATCGATTCCGCGCCGCCGTCACCGCGCAGGTCGAGGACTTCGCGCTCCAAGGGTTCTGGCACTGGTACGAGTCGCTGTCCGCTGGCGAGCGCGCCTCGGCCATCGGGCCGGTGATGAACAAGCTCCGCGCCTTCACGCTCTGGCCGACGCTGCGCACCTGTCTTGGGATGGCCGAACCGACGTTCACCTTCGATCAGGTCTTGGCCGAGGGCAAGATCCTCGTCGTCCGGCTTCCCAAGGGCGCTCTCTCCGAGGAGGGAACGGGACTACTTGGCAGCTTGATCTTCGCGCGGCTCTGGTCGGCCGTCCAAGCCAGGGCCATCCTGGCGCAGTCCGAGCGCCCGCCCTTCTATTGCCTGATCGACGAGCTGGTCGACTTCGTGAATCTCCCCACACCGCTCGAGGACGTCGTGTCACAGGCCAGGGGCCTGGGCTGCGGTTTGGTGCTTGCGACGCAATTCCTGGGGCAGATGCCTCCCGCGACGCGCCAGGCCATCCTGAACTGCCGCACGAAGGTGGCCTTCTCCTGCGGCGCGGCCGACGCCGCCGTGCTCGCCAAGGAGTTCGCGCCGCACCTTACGGCTGCCGACCTGCTCGGCCTCGGCCCGCGCGAGGTCGCGCTCTCGATCAACCTCGGCGACCGCATCGCGCCGCCCGCGACCGGCCGCACGCTGCCGATGACGCCCTCGCTCGGCAGCGCCCAGCGCGTTCGGCACCTGTCCCGGATGCGCTATGGGCGCGACCGCGCCGAGGTCGAGGCGGCAATCCGTGAGCGCCAGAGCGCCTACGGCACCGACAGCCCGATCGGCGGCAAGAGGAGGAGGCGATGATTCCGTTCGCCCGTCCGTTCGCATCGGAGTCGGCACCGGCGTTGTCGCAGGCCAGCGGGCAAGGAAGACCCGGTAAGGCAAACGACTCTCTCCCGAACGCGACAGGGAAGGAAGCTGCTCCTCGTCGGCTCACGCCAGCACGGGTGGCCGAGCTTCGCCGCAGCTTGAGCGACCGCGACCTGGCGATCATGGCAACCGTCTGCACGCTCAACCTCGTCACGGCAGGACAGATCGAGCGTATCCATTTCGTCGGTACGAGCCGCCAGTCGAACGCCCGCCGCTGCCGGGATGCCCTGGCTCGTCTTACGGCCCTGCGCGTCCTTGCCCGGCTCGACCGGCGGATCGGCGGCGTGCGCCCCGGAAGCTCCTCGTTCGTCTACGTGCTCGACGTGGCTGGCCTTCACCTCAGCCCCACGCCCCGGCGACCGCAGCGGCCGGCCCTGCCCTCGATGCCCTTCGTGTCGCACGCGGTCGCGGTCTCCGAGGTCTACGTTCGGCTCGTCGAAGCCGAGCGGAGCGGCGAGCTTGAGCTTCTCGGCTTCCAGGCCGAGCCCGCCTGCTGGCGCGAGCATGCCGGTCCCGGCGGCGGGCGCAGCGTCCTCAAACCCGACGCCTTCTGCCGGATCGGGAAGGGCGAGTTCGAACTCGGGTTCTTCCTTGAGATCGATCGCGCCACCGAATCGGTGCCAGCCCTTCGGCGAAAGCTGACCCGCTACCGCGCCCACCTCGCCTCCGGGCGCGAGCAAGCCCGGCTCGGCTACTTCCCTCGCGTCGCCTGGGTGGTGCCGAGCAAAGCGCGCAAGAGCACGCTCGGCGAGGTGATCGCGGCCGAACCAGAAGGCGCGCGGGCGCTGCACGCGGTCTGTCTCGACGCCGAGGTCGTGCGAACCTTCACCGGCGAGGTTGCATCATGAAAAATACGAGGCCCGAGTTCGACCGCCTCTACACCGCCGACGCTGCGGCCCTTCTCCCGACCTGGCCGAGCGGGTGGGTCGACGCGCTGCTCTGCGATCCGCCGTACGGGAATGACACGCGCTACGGCCAGGCCCGGCGCCGGATCGCCGGCGACCAGAACCCGCTCACCGGGATGGCCGTCGTCGCGCAGAGCTACCGCCTGCTCAAGAGGAACAGTGTCGGTTTCGTGTTCTGCGGCGTCCATCACCTCCCGCTGTGGGATGTGTTCCTGCGCCGCTACACGCGCTACCGGGTGCGTGAGGTTCTCACCTGGGACAAGCGCAACGCCGGCTACGGCAACGTGTTCCGCCGCGCCTACGAGAACGTCTTGGTCCTTGAAAAAGGCGCTCCCGTCTACCACGAGCGCTCGATCCCGACCCTGCTGTCGGTGCCGCGCGTGAGCGCCAAAGCTCACCCGCATGCGAAACCGGTTGCGTTGCTCGAGAAGCTCATCCGCGCCAGCACCAAAGAGGGCGACGCCGTGCTTGATCCCTTCGCTGGGTCGGGCTCGACGCTCGTTGCCGCCGCGAATCTCGGCCGGCACTTCGTGGGCGTCGAGGTCGACGAGGTGTACGCGAAGATCGCGCGGCAGCGTCTTGGCGAACATGAACGAGGGGCCGCATGAGCGGCCCTAGCTCCCTCGCGTCATGCGGCTTTCGAGGCGACCCGCACGGGGTCGCCGGCCGCTCGCGCCGAAGGAGGTGCCGCGATGAGAACCATCGCGATCAAGGTGCCGGAGGGCGTCCACGCGACGTTGACGCTCTTGGCCAAGATCGGCAAGCGCCCGCTTGTCGAGGAACTGCGGCAGGCGGTCGATGCCCACATCGAACGCCGCAGCGCCGAGGTCGACATCAAGGACGAGGCCAGCAAGGTCTTGGCCCAGATCGACGCCGACGCCGCCTCCAAGCGGGAGGCAATCCAGGCCCTGCTTGGTCCAAAGCCCGAGACGGGCGAGCCGGAGCAGAAGCGCGGAAAGCGCACACGCCCGGCCGGGGATGGATGAGTCATCCCCGTACGTGGGGTGGAAGGGAGCCGCGTCTCACGCGGCCCCTCCACCCCGCAGTATCTACACAAACCATTCAAGAAGTGAGACAATCGCGTGTGGTCCCTTCACATCGGGCTCGACGCCCTTGCACCCGCGCCGCCCTTGGCAGGCGGAGACTCTTGGTAGCATCCGCGTTCGTACAAAAGGTGGTAGGAGGAGGGTGGGCTTGCCTGTCGCAGAGAACGTCCGCGCCGAAGTAGGAAGGCTACGGAAGTCTTGGAGGCGAAGCTACTTCGTGTGGAGCGGGCTTCACCTTGGCCTGTCCCTGTTCGGTGTCCTTCTTAGCATCACAGCCGCCACGAAGCCTCCTTTCGTCAGGAGCCTCATTGGGGCTGGCGGAGTTGAGGTCTTAGGGTGGGCAGCTACCGTGTTCTTCGCAGCTTTCGCCGTCCTCACTCCTTCTCGGAATGCTCGTGCCTTCATCGCCGCTTGGCGGATTCTCAACGATCAGTATCTCCGCAGTGAGTGCCTAGATGAGGACGATGTCTGCGTGGCCCTGGTTGACGCAATCCGACGGGGAGAGGAGATCATTAGTGGTCGAGACCCCTTCTAAGCGGGAGGTTGGGTTCAGATGACGCAGTTACGAAAGATTGCCGTGCTCATTCCAGCTCTTGACGAGGCTCCAACGATAAGCGGCGTAGTTCAGGCAGCCATGACCACGCACGAGGTCACCCGCGTAGTCGTTATCGACAACGGTTCCACGGATGCCACCGCTAGGATCGCGTCCTTGGCAGGGGCAGAGATCATCTTCTGCCCAAGTCGGGGCAAGGGGGAGGCATTACTCGCAGGACTTGCCGCACTTGGCAATGAGTATGATGTTGTCGTAACGCTTGATGCAGACTTGAAGGGCCTACAGCCACGACACATCTCAAGACTCATCACGGCTCTCGAAAACGGCTTCGTGATGAGTTGCGGTGTTCTTGAGAGTCCCGGATGGCGGCGCGCCCTGTATTGGGGACCGCTTGGGGGCTTTATAGCAACGTTGAGCGGGCAACGCGCCATCAGGCTCGCCCTTCTTCGTAAGCTGTCGCACAAAGCGTGCTTGGGATATAACTTCGAGTCAGAACTGAACAAATGCTGTGACCCTAAGCGCGTTACACGAGTCAGACTTGAGAATGTGATCCATGTCTCTCGCAGGCGCAAGCCTTCACGATCGGGCATCAGTGATCACTGGATCGTGGTCTGGCCAGTATATGCACGGCTCTTTTTCCGAAGTGTGATTCGAAGGCGTCCACGTGACGTTAGCAGGGCTGCTCAAATGGACCCCACGTGAATCTAACGTGGGGTCCTTTCATGCCTGTCGGCGATACTTCCTAGCTGTCAGATGACCCACTATTTTCCACTTGACTCGCCCCGCGCCCAGGCGTACAGTTTAGTGAACACCCTAAGAACGAAGGAAGTCATGTCCAAGTCCCAAGCACAACAACTCGGCGACCGCATCAAGAAGGCACGCAAGGCCAAGGGCCTTTCCCTGCGCGGGTTGGCCGACGCGGTCGGCATGGGCGTGAGCACGATCCATCTGCTCGAAGAGGGAACGGTCAAAGAACCGCGCCCGGCCAAGCTCGCCCGCATCGCCGAGGCGCTCGAACTCCCGATGCGCGAGCTGTATGACATCGTCGGCTACGAAGTGCCCGGCGACCTGCCCGAACTCCCCGTCTACTTGCGCTCGAAATACAAACTCTCCCAGGACGAGATCGGCCAGCTTGACGAGGTGTTCCAGCGCATCGCCGCAGGCAAGAAGGAGGGTCGGCGTGAATAACCTCATCGCCGACCTGCGCGCGCTCGTCCCGAGCAGGCCGCTGACCATTACCGAGAGCCTGCGCCTGGCGGAGCTTCAAGCCGTCAAGCTTCTTGCGGCCGCTGGCGTGACGAAGCCCCCGGTGCCCGAGACCGTCATCACGGCGTTGCCGCGCGTGAGCGTCCGGCGCGTCGCCCCGCTCACCATCTCGGGCGGCGCCAAGTGGATCAAGGGCCTGTGGTACATCGTGCTGAACGGCGCCGAGCCGCTGGCGCGCCAGCGCTTCAGCATCGGGCATGAGTTCAAGCATGTGCTCGACGCCGCGCGCACCGAGCAGCTCTATCCGGCCGTCGCCGGAATGAGCACCGAGGATCGCGCCGAGGCGGTCTGCGACTTCTTCGCCGCAAATCTGCTCATGCCGAAGGTCTTGCTTCGCCGAGCCTGGGTGAACAAGACCCAAGACCTTCGCGCGCTCGCCCGCATGTTCGGGGTGTCGCTTTCGGCCATGAACGTTCGCCTGCAATCGCTCGGGCTCACCGAGCCGCCCGCGCGCTGCCGCTCGGCAAAGGAGCGAGCCGCATGAGGACCGCGGTCATCTACCTGCGCGTCTCCACCAAAGAGCAAGCCGAGCGCGGCGGCGACCCCGAGGGCTACTCCATCCCGGCCCAACGCGACGCCTGCCTGGCCAAGGCCGAATCACTGGATGCCACGGTCCTCGCCGAATACGCCGACAAAGGAGAGTCCGCGAAGAGCGCCGACCGGCCGGAACTCCAGAAGATGCTCGGGCGCATCCATTCCGAAGGCGGCATCGACTACGTCATCGTCCACAAGGTCGACCGCCTGGCCCGCAACCGCTACGACGACGCGCTCATCGGTATCGCCCTGGACAAGGCGGGCACGAAGCTGGTCTCCGTATCGGAGAACATCGACGACACGCCCGCCGGACGATTCATGCACGCCGTGATGGCCGGCTTTGCCGAACTCTACGCCAACAACCTCGCGACCGAGGTCATCAAGGGAAGCACGAAGAAGGCCGAGAAGGGCGGGAGCCCGATGCGGGTCGGCATCGGCTACCGAAACGTGCGCAAGGTCATAGACGGGCGCGAGATCCGCACCGTCAGGGTCGACCCCGAACGAGGTCCGCTCATCGCCTGGGCGTTCGAGACCTACGCGACGGGCGACTGCAGCACGTTCCAGCTTCTCGACGGCCTGACCGCCAAGGGATTGACGACCGTGCCGACCCGCACGCGTCCCGCCCATCCGCTTCACCTGTCGAACCTTACCTCGATCCTCAAGAACCCCTACTACACGGGCGTTGTGCGCTACCGGGGCAAGGAGTATCAGGGTACGCACGAGCCGCTCGTGACTCCCGAGACCTTCGCCAAGGTGCAGCAGGTGCTCGCGGCCCACTACACCGCCGGGGAGCGCACGCGCGCCCATCCCCACTACCTCAAAGGAACGGTCTTCTGCGATCAGTGCGGCGCGCGGCTCACGATCACCAAAGCCAACGGCCACGGCGGCATCTACTACTACTTCTTCTGCCTGGGCAAACAGAAGTTTCGGCAATGTCGCCAGAAGTATCTTCGGGTGGACAACGTCGAGGAGCTGGTTGCTCGTCAGTATGGAAAAGTGAGCTTCACGCCCGAGCGCGCCGAGGCCATCGCCGCTGCGCTCCGTGAGTTCCTCGCCACGCGGCAGACCAGGCGCGAGAAGGAAGCGGCCAGGCAAGAGCGGCGGCTCGCCCGACTCAAGTCCGACAGCTTGAAGCTCTTCCAGCGTTCCTATCGCGACCTGGTACCCGAGGACGTTTTCGTCGCTGAGCAGAGCCGGATCAATCGTGAGATCGCAGCCGCCGAAGCCGCCATCGCAAAAGCCAAGGTCTCCCTTGCCAGCATCACCCGCACTGGCGAGCAGGCCGCGCAGCTTCTCGTTGACTGCGAACGCGCCTACCGGATCGCCCCCGACACGGTCAAGCGGCTCTGGAATCAAGCGTTCTTTGAGAAGGTGTTCGTCGGGGCGGGGGACAAGGTGCGGTTCAAGCTCGCTGAGCCCTTCGAACAGATGCTCAAGTTCGATTTCAAGCGGCAGATCGAGGCCGCGCGAGAGCAGGCGCAGGTCGAAGCGGTCCTCGCCGAAGCCAAGGCCATTCTTCAACAAGCAGACGAACCCGCCCTTGTTTCTTTGGGGGTGGGTTCGAGTAAGGACTATTTGGTGGGCGCGGGAGGTATCGAACCTCCGGCCTCCTGCTTGTAAGGCAGGCGCTCTGGCCACTGAGCTACGCGCCCCGCGCGCGAGCGTAGCAGTCGCGATCTACGGCGACGACGCCGGTTCGTGCACGGTCTCGTCCCGGATCGTGACGGCCGAGATCAGCGCCCCGCCGAGGCACACCAGCGCCGAGATCAGCGTCGCCCGCTGGAAGGCCGAAGCCGTCAGGTCCTCAAGCTCCGCGCCGGCGATGCCGACCGCCAGGGGCACGACCGCGATCGCGATCAGGCCGGCGAGCCGCGCGACCGCGTTGTTCACCGCCGACGCGATCCCGGCGTGACGGGACTCGAGCGCGCTCAGCACGGTGTTCGTCAGCGGCGCGACGGTCACCGAGAGCCCGATGCCGAACACGATGCTCGCCGGCAGCACAGACTCCCAGAAGGAGCGGCCGGGCAGGACCCGCCCGTAGAGCCACAGGCCGGCGGCCGCGACGGCGGGCCCGACGGTCATGAACAGGCGCGGGCCGCGCTCGCCCGCCATGCGCCCGAACGCGGGTGACAACACGAACATGATCGCGGTCACGGGGATGAGCGTCGACCCGGCGAGCGTCGCGCTGTAGGCCATCCGAACCTGCAACTGCAGCACGATGAAGAACAGCGACGCGCTCAGCGCGCCGTAAATGGCGAGCGTCGCCAGGTTCGCTCCGCTGAAGGTTCGGTTCCGGAAGAACGCGAGCGGCAGCATCGGGTCGCCGCGCGCGGCCTCCACGACGACGAACGCGACCAGACCGGCGCCGCCGAGAACGCCGGCCGCGACGATCTCCGGCGCGCTCCATCCGCGAACGGGGCCCTCGATGAGCGCGTAGACCGCGCCTCCCAGCCCGAGCGCCGCGAGCAGCGCGCCGGCGAGATCGGGGTGGCGCCCGGTGGACTCGTCGCGAGTCTCCGGTACGCGACGCCCGGCGATGAACACGGCGGCCGCGGCGATCGGCGCGTTGATGAGGAAGACGAGCCGCCAGCTCCCCGCGTCGATGAGCGCGCCGCCGAGGAACGGCCCGATGATCGCCGCGATGCCCGTGAACCCCGTCCACAGACCGATCGCGCGGCCGCGATCCGGGCCGTCGAAGACCGCGGTGATGATCGCCAGGCTCCCCGGCATGAGCAACGCGGCCGACACCCCCTGCAACGCGCGCGCCCCGATCAACGCCGGCAGCGTCGGCGCGATCCCGCACAACAGCGAGAAGCCGGCGAACCCGATCACGCCGATGACGAAGACGCGCCGACGCCCGTAGAGGTCGCCGAGCGAGCCGCCCAGCATGATGAAGCCGCTCAACGTGAGCAGGTATGCGTCCACGACCCACTGCAGGCCCGAGATCGCGCCGCCGAACTCCGCGCCGATCGCCTTCAGCGCGACGTTGACTGCGGTTCCGTCGACGAAGGACATGACCGACCCGAGCACGCTCGCCGCGACCACCCAGCGCCCGCTGGCTTCGCCCAGCTTCGCGATCGACATCGCTTCCTCCCTGCACGGTTGCGTGGGTGCCCGGCGTCCAGTTGGATGAACGCATGAGAGCATTCGCCTCGCTGGTGCTCGTCGCGAGTATCGCATGCAGCCAACAGCCCGGCGCCGAGCCGGCGCCCCCGCAGCCGGTCCGGCCCGGCGCCGTCAACCCGGCCAACGTGAAGGTGACGTTCAAGCAGTTGAGCGCGGGCCTCGTGCGGCCGACCGCGATCACCGATCCCAAGGACGGCACGAGCCGGGTTTTCATCGTCGAGCAGGCGGGTCGCGTCCGCATCTGGACGAGCGGCGGCGGCCTGCGCTCGCGCGCGTTCCTGGACATCCGCGGCCGGGTTCTGTCCTACGCCGACTCCGGCGGGGGCAACGAGCAGGGGCTCCTCGGCTTGGCGTTCCATCCCAAGTTCACCTCGAACGGAAAGTTCTACGTGTCCTACACCGACCAGCAGGGCGACCTGGTCGTGGCTCGTTACAAGGTGAACCCGCCGACGGCCAACCGAGCCACGCACTCGAGCCACCGCAAGATCATCGACATCAACCACCCCGGCCACCCGGCTCACAACGGCGGGCAGTTGCACTTCGACGACACGTACCTGTTCATCTCGACCGGCGACGGCGGGGGAGCGGGAGATCCCGGGAACGACGCGCAGGACAAGGGAAGCCTGCTCGGCAAGATCTTGCGCATCAACGTCAACAAGCAGTGCGGGTCGAAGCGCTACTGCAGCCCGGGGACGAACCCGTTCCACGGCTCGACGCCGGGCAGGGGCGAGATCCTGCACTACGGCTTGCGAAACCCCTGGCGCTGGTCGTTCGACCGCGCGAACGGGACGATGATCATCGGCGACGTCGGGGAACAGGCGCGCGAGGAGGTCTCGGCGGCCGGCAGGAACGCGCGCGGCGTCAACTTCGGCTGGGACTGCCGCGAGGGAACCGTCAACGTCGCGGACGTCTACGGCGGCGGCTACTGCTCGGGCAGGACGTTCAAGGCGCCGCGCTGGGACTACAACCAGACCGACAACGGCCGGTGCGCGATCATCGGCGGCTACGTCTACCGCGGCTCGCGCTTCCCGGTCATGCGCGGCGTGTACGTCTACGCGGACTTCTGCTCGGACGAGGTGTGGGGGCTCGCCAGGAGCGACGGCGCATGGAAGAACGCGCAGGTGGCGACCGCGCCCGACAGCATCACGACGTTCGGCCAGCGTCCGAACGGCGACATCCTCGCCGCGACGATGAGCCTGGCGACCGGCGCAGGCCGGCTCTTCCTGGTCAAGGGCAGGGCGCGGTAGCCAGCTACTCGCCGTCGGCGACGGGCTCCCAGTTCGTCCCGCACCGCCGGCACACGCGGAACCCGAGCTTGAGCGAGAGCTTCTCGTACCCGCAGTCCGGGCAGCGCTCGACCTCGTCGCGCCAGGCCGGGTGCTCGGTCTGGCACGAGGGGCAGATCAGCACCTGCTCGCCGCGCGCGACGGCGACGATCCACGGCGACGGCTTGCCTTGCGGCGGGTCCTGCTGCACCCGCCCGCAGCGCATGCAGGGCATCGATCAGAGTCTACGCGCGGCTAGAACTCGTCTTCGACCGAGCCGCCCACGAGCCGCTCGATCGCCTCTTGCGCCGGGAGCCCGTAGTGCACGACCTTCGCGACGACTTCGACGACCGGCAGATCGAGTCCGTGCTTCTCCGCCAGCGCGGCCGCGGCGCGCGCGTTTGCGTAGCCCTCGACCGTGGTGTTCATCTCGGCGAGCGCTTCCTCCGGCGTTCGCCCTTCGCCCACGAGACGGCCGAAGCGGGCGTTGCGCCCGCCGAGCACCGTGACGAACAGGTCCCCGGCGCCCGCCAGCCCGAGCACCGTCTCGGCCTTGCCGCCGAGCGCTCGCGCCAGCCGGCTCATCTCCACCAGCCCCCTGCTGAAGACGAAGGCCTTCGCGTTGGTCATCGCCTCCACGCCGAAGGCGCCCGCGAGCCCGTCGCACATCCCGCACCCGATGGCGACCACGTTCTTCAGCACCGCGCCGACTTCGACGCCGACGACGTCGCCGGTGACGTAGGTCCGGAAACGGGGCGAGTCGAACATCTCCGCAACGGTGCGCGCGGAGGCGAGCGAGGTGGACGCGCACGCCACCGCGGTGGGCACGCCGGTCGCGATCTCGTGCGCGAGCGACGGGCCGACGACGGCGACAACCCGGTCGGGCGCGGCCAGCTCGTCCGCGACGACGCCCGCGGCCGAGCGCAGCGTGTCCTCGTCCCAGCCCTTGGTCGCGACGGCCCACAAGCACGTCTCCGGCGCGAGCGGCGCGAGCGTGCGCACGGTCGGCACAAGCCCGGCCGTCGAGACCGCGAGCACGATCGCCTCCGCGTTCTGCGCCGCGTCCATCCACGACGCGGGATCGGCGATCGCCAGGTCGTCGGGCAAGTGGACGCCGAGCGCGGGGTGGGGCTCGCCCTTCACGTACGCCTCGACGACCGGGGAGTCGTACTCGGTCGCGAGCAGCGTCGGGACCCGGCCCGCCCGGGCGAGCTGCACGGTGAGCGCCCCGCCCATCGCCCCCGCTCCAACCACGCAGATCATGGCGGCGGAGTCTATCGAGCGCGGCGGCGGGTCCGGCGAAAGCGCCATTCGGGCAGGGACGGAACCGGGACCTACCGCCACGGACTAGTCAACGCTAGCTATCTTCGCGGATAGCCCAAAGCCAGGCCGAACAGGCGAAGCGGACGGGCGTTCTCCCTGGGGATGGGAGGGCGCATGCATACCGAGAATCTCCGCCGGATCAGACGCTGGGTGCTGGCGATTGCGGTCGCGACGACCGTGACGGCAAGCGGCAACCACGCCGACGCCGCGATCGGCGGCGGCGATCCGCTCGTCGTTCCGGGTCAAGCGCTCGTCACGTTCGTCCCGGGCACCTCGCAGCAAATCCAGGCCGTCGCGCACGCGCGAGCCGGCGCTCACGTCATCCGTTCGATTCCCTCCATCGGCTTCGACCTCGTGGAGTTCCCCGACACGCTCGACGTCGACCTGGTCCTGGCCTCGTACCGGTCCGACCCCGCCGTCGGCGTGGCCGAGCCGAACCACCGCGGCTGGGTCGCGCTCTCCCCCTCCGACGCATGTCACGTCCGCCCGTGCGACGGGTCGTTCGAGCAGTGGCACCACCTGCGGACCAACACGCCCTTCGGCTGGGATGCATTCCCCGGAACGACCTTCACCGCATCCGAGCTTGCGCGCGCCGAGCGCGTGACCATCGCGGTGCTCGACACCAAGGTCGACGCGGGCCACCCGGACTTCGCCAACGCCGGCTCGCCGAGCACCGACGCGCGGGCGGGCGGTCAGCTCTTGACGGCGGCGGCGCGCGACTGGGTGCCGCCGTCGCGCCGGCAAGGCGCCGCCGCCTACCACGGGACGTTCGTCGCCGGCCTCGCGGCAGCCGCGACCGGGAACGGGATCGAGATGGCGGGCGCCGGCTTCCCGGCGACCATCCTGCCGCTCACGGTCGTCGACGGGAGCGGCTACACCGACGCCGCCTCGCTCGCCGACGCGATCCTCTACGCGTGGCAGCGCGGCGCGCGCGTGATCAACCTCTCGCTCGGCCTGAGCGCGGACTCCGCGGCGGTGCGCTCGGCGATCAAGACCGTGACCGCGGGGACCACGGGCACGCCGGCTTCGCTCGTAGTCGCCGCGGCCGGCAACCACACCGGGAGCGCGCCCTTCTACCCGGGTTCGTATCCCGAGTCGCTGTCGGTTTCGGGGACCAACGCCGACGACGGTCGCGCGCCCTGTTCCAACCACAACGGAAACGTGTCGGTCGCAGCCCCGGCCGACCGGTTGAACGGGCTTGCGCCGATGCCGGCGGCACGCCTGCAGGCTCCCTGCGGAACCTCCGCCGCCGCACCGCAGGTATCCGGCCTCGCGGCTCTGCTGTTCGCGCAAGACCCCTCGCGGTCGCCGGCGCAAGTCCGTTCAATCATCGAGTCGTCCGCGGACGACCTGGGCGCGCCCGGCCGGGACGACTACTTCGGCCACGGGCGCATCAACATCGAGCGCGCGGTGCGTCCGTCCGGCCCGCGCGCGAGCGACGCCGCCGGGACCGTGCTGGCGGTCTCCGGCGGCTCGAGCACGGTCACCGCAATCGCAACGGCCGTCCGTCCGATCACCCGCGCACAGCTCGTCTTCGACCGGCCCGACGCGACCCCGATCGTGATGCAGGCCGCCGACGGCGCCTTCGGCGGCACGACCGAGCGCGTCCGCGCGACGCTCGCCATCCCGGCGGGCGCGGCGCCCGGGCCGCACCAGATCTGGGTCCGCGCACACGACGGCCTTCGGTGGGGAGCGTTCGCCGCCGGCATCCTCGCCGTGGACGGCACGCCGCCTCAGATCAACGGCGCGACCGCGACGGACGGCAACCGTGTCGTGGGCGAGCCGCTGCGCATCACGTTCAGCCTCGCCGACGACTACTCCAAGACGTTCACGCACGCCGTCGAGATCCGCTCGACGACGACCGGGGCCATCGTGCACCGCGTGGTGCGCGCCGACACGCCGGGCGGGCCGCAGGTCTACGAGTGGCTCCCGCCGCTCACGGCTCCCGGCGGGCACTTCACGGTCAAGATCGGTGCGGCCGACGCGACCGGGAACGCGCGATCGACGGAACTGGGCGCGATCCTGGCCTGACGTTCGCGCGCGTTGAAGCTGCGCGCGATCACTCGTAGAGTCATCGGTCGTGGAGTATCGGGTCGAGCAGCTCGCCCGGACGTGCGACGTCAGCGTCGACACCGTTCGCTACTACCGCACCATCGGGCTGATCGAGCCCCCGCGCCGGTCCGGCCGCGTCGCGCTCTACGACGACTCGCACGCCGATCGCATCAACACCATCCGCGCGCTCCAGCGCAAGGGGCTGCCGCTCGCGCTGATCCGGCGGGCGCTCGACGGCACCCTGCGACGATCCGACGCCGAGCTTGCCGAGGCCGTGGCCGCCGCGCAGGCCGACGACGACGAAGCGCTGACGCTCGAGCAGGTGGCCGAGCGCACCGGCGTGCCGACCGCGCTGCTGCGCGCGATCGAGAAGGCCGGGCTCGAGCTGGGCCACACCGTCGACGGACGCGAGCGCTACTCCGCGGGCGACGTCGAGGTCGTGCGCCAGGGACTGCGCCTGATCGAGCGCGGGTTCCCCATGAACGAGCTGCTGGAGCTGGGCAAGCGCTACGACGCCGCCGCGCGGGAGGCGGTCGATCACGCGATCGAGCTGTTCGACGCCTACGTGCGCACGCCGATCAACGAGGCGGGGCTGGAGGACGACGAAGCGGCCGAGCAGCTCGCAGGCGCGTTCGCCGAGCTGCTCCCCGCCGTGACCGCGCTCGTCACGCACCACTTCCGGCGCGTGCTGCTCGCCGCCGCCGAGAGGCACCTGGAGCAGGCGGGACCGCCGGCGGTGAACGCATGAGTCGCCGGCGCGCGAGCGAGCTGCCGGCCGGCGAAGAGAAGGCGCGCGCCGTCCGCTCGATGTTCGACACGATCGCGGGGCGCTACGACCTGGTGAACCGCGTGATGACCTTCGGCCTCGACGTCGGGTGGCGGCGGCGAGCGGTGCGCTCGCTCGCGCTCCCCCGCGGCGCGCTCGTGCTGGACCTCGCGTGCGGCACGGGCGACTTCTGCGTCGAGCTGGCGCGCGCAGGCCATCGCGCGATCGGGTTCGACTTCGCGTGGGGCATGCTCGCCAACGCGCGCACCGAGGCGCCCCTGGCGCAGGCCGACGCCCTTCGCCTGCCCGTCGCGGACGCGAGCGCCGACGGGGTCACGTGCGGGTTCGCGCTTCGCAACGTGACGAGCCTGGACGCGCTGCTCGCCGAGATCGCCCGCGTCGTGCGGCCGGGCGGGCGCATCGCGCTGCTGGAGACGGCTACGCCGCGAAGCGGCATCGCGCGCGCGGGCCACTCGGTCTACGTCAATCGCGTCGTGCCGATGATCGGCGGCATGCTGAGCGATCGCGCGGCCTACCAGTACCTGCCCCGGTCCTCCGCGTACCTGCCGGCGCCCGCAGACCTGCGCGCGATGCTGGAGCGGTCGGGCTTCACGCACCTGGTTCGCTACACGCTGCTGCTCGGGTCCGCGCAGCTCATCACCGGGTCGCGCGCATGATCGCCGCCAAGCCGTTCGAGGCGAGCGATCTCCTTCCGTACTGGACGCCCGGGGACGGCTTCTTCTTCGAGCACCGCGGGCGAGCCCTCGCCGGGGTGGGGGCGGCGCGCGCGGTGCGTATTGCGGCAGGGGACGAACTCGTCGCGCGCGCCGCTCGGCAGGCGCGACAGACGCTGGACGAAACCGGCGGCTTCGTCGTCGGGGCCCTGCCGTTCGGCGAGGACGCGCCGGCGACGCTCGTCGTGCCGCAGACCACGCTCGTGCGCGCGGGCGGCTCGACCCGGCGCTTCGACGCCGGCGCCGCCGAGCCGCTCACCGCGTACCCGGTCGCCGAGCACCCGCGCGAGCCGCTGCGGCTCACGCCGATCCCGGAGCCTTCCGCCTTCGTCGCCGCGGTCGACAAGGCGCGGACGCGCATCCGCGCCGGCGAGCTGGACAAGGTCGTGCTCGCGCGCATGCTGATCGCTCAGGCGACGCACGAGTTCGACCGGCGCGCGCTGCTGGCCCGCTTGCGCGCGCTCGAGCCCGACGCATTCGCGTTCGCCGTTTACGGCTTCATCGGCGCCTCGCCCGAGCTGCTCGTCGCGCGCCGGGGCGCGGTCGTCACCGCCTGCCCGCTCGCCGGCACCGCCCGGCGCTCGATCGACCCCGACGCCGATGCCGCGGCCGCGCACTTGCTCACCACCTCCGCGAAGGACCGCCACGAGCACGCGATCGTGGCGGACCACGTGCGCGCGGTCCTGGAACCGCTCTGCGAGAACCTTCGCTTCGACGCCGAGCCGCGCCCGGTCGCGACTGCGCGCCTCTGGCACTTGGCGACCGCATTTACAGGGACGCTGCGCGACCCCTCGCTCGGCTCGCTCGACCTCGCCGCGCTGCTCCACCCCACACCCGCCGTGTGCGGCACGCCCGCCGCGCGCGCGCGCGAAGCGATCGCGGAGCTGGAGGAGATCGACCGCGCGCTGTACGCCGGCATGGTCGGCTGGCAAGACGCTAACGGCGACGGCGAATGGGCGGTCGTCCTGCGCTGCGCGGAGGTGGCGGGCCGGATCGCGCTGATGTTCGCCGGCGCGGGGATCGTGGCCGACTCCGACCCGCAGTCCGAGCTTGCCGAAACCGACGCGAAGCTCGCCGCCATGCTCGACGCCCTCGGCTACGCCTGAGTCCGGCCTCACGCGCCGAAGTCGTCCTCCGCTGTGGACCAAAGTCTGTCGAAATGCTCGCGTGCGAAGTTGCGCAGGTCATGTCCCACCGGTCCACGGATCGTGATCGTTGGCGCCTCATGCCCTCTCACCCTTGTAACGTCAGGTTTCCTCGTGTCCTTGAAAGTCGGGTACCAACTCAGCGAAACAGCGTCTCCGTCAAGCAAGACGGCGCAGATGCCCGGTGGCGAGGTGTAGTACTTCCTTCTGACCTTGAACCCTCGGTGCTCGCTCTCCAGAACCTCGATGTCGCGCACCGTCGTTCGTATGCGTTCGCAATGGTCCGGATTCTGATCCGCGTCGAACGTTGCCGCCGTGCTGGAATGAGCTAGCAGGAGGCGAACCTTGGTACGGGGATGGCTCTCGGCAATGTCATGAAGGAGCGACGATGCCGTCTGCCCGCTGACCTGCAGCAGGTCCAAGCTTCGTACGCCGCGGCGGTCGATGACTTCCGACAGCGCCCGATATGCGCGACGCCGTCCTTGATGGATTCGGAACGGCGGTCGGCGCATCTCCTCTTGCAGCGAGACGACTCGTTCGAAGATCCAAACTACGATCACCAAGCCAAGAACGGCAGCGAGGCTTGGGTGCTCCAAGTTGATGCTCTCGCCAACCCATTCCAGCGAAGGCGGGTAGAACGTGTGCGCGATGATCAGGCCGACGAGCGCGCCCATGATCGCCCTCGTCCACCAACGTACGTTGACAATGAGGAACCTCGTTGCCTTACGAAACATCACCCCGAGATCGAGGGCGTCGTCGTTTCGGTCCTTCATTGCTCCTCCAGTCCCTCCGCCGATGGACAAATTGTCATCCCATGACTCTGATTCGTCCAATCGAACGACATGGGACCTGCGATGGACCGGGCACGGCAGTATTGGTTAGGCTCGCGCGAGTCCCTCGGTCAGGGCGCGGAGTCTCGTCAGCGACTGCTCGCGGTCGATGCGCAGCTCGATGAGGTCGATGCCGCGGCGGCCGAGCGCTTCCCCGACGAGCGCGGGCAGCTCGCGCGCGGATCCGACGAGCGCGTGCCGCGCGCCGATCGCGGTGGCGAGCGCCCAGAGGTCGATGCCGTGGGGCATGACGAACAGGCCCTCGTGCTCGGGCAGCCCGCGGGTGGCGAGCCGGTCGAAGACGCCGCCGCCGTCGTTGTTGACCACGACGAGCGTGAGGTCGTGACCGTGGCTCGCCGCCCACGCCAGCCCGCCGACGTCGTGGAGCAACGAGAGGTCCCCGGCGAGCGCCGCCGTGGGCGAGCCCGCCGCCGCCACGCCCAGCGCCGTCGAAACGAAGCCGTCGATGCCGCTCGCGCCCCGGTTGGCGAGGACCCGCAGTCCGTCGCGCGGCTCCATCGCGAGGCAGAGGTCGCGCACGGGCGCGCTGTTGGCGACGACGAGCGTCGCGCCGGCCGGGAGCGCGCGAGCGAGGTCGCGTGCGGCGCGCTGCTCGCCCGGCTCGTCGGAGGCGTCGAGCGCGGCGTCGAGCGCCGGGCGAAGGCGCGCGTCGGCGGTCTTCCACTCGTCGAGCCACGGTGCGGGGGAGCGGGTTGCGGCTCGCGCGAGCACTGCGCGCGCGAGCGCCTCGGGGTCGGCGGCGATCGCGTGGCTCGCGTGCCCGGCCGGGTCGGTCGGGAACCCGTCGGCGTCGACGACGATCAAGCGCCCCGCGCGCGCGACGAAGCCGAGCATCGCGCGCGTCGTGGGCGTCGAGCCGACCTGCACCACGACCTCGGCCGTGAAGCGCTCGGCGAGCGCGTCGGGCACCGACATCGCGTCGCCGGCGCGCATCCCGGAAGCAGGCTCGGCGAGCAACGGCCAGGCGGCGACGCGAGCCAGCTCGGCCACCGCCGGTGCGGGAGAGGGCAGGCCGCCGGCGACGATCGCGCCGCGCTCGCGCTCCAGCGCGCCGAACAGGATCGACAGGTCCTGGCCGCGCACCGGCCGGGAGGCGGCTTCAGTCGCGACCGCCGGGCCGGCAGGACCGAGATCGACCTCGGCGCCGGCCGGCACGAGCGGCTCGTCGAACGGCAGGTTCAGATGGACGGGCCCCGCGGGAGGACCGAGCGCCGTCGCGCGCACGCGCGCGCCGAGCGCGCGCCAGAGCCCGCCGGACCCCGGCTTGGGCAGTGGGGCCTCCTCGAACAGCCGCGGATAGGACCCGTACAGGCGGACCTGGTCGATCGTCTGGTTGGCCCCGGTGCCGCGCAGTCGCGGCGGACGGTCGGCCGTCAGCAGGACGAGCGGCACGCGCGCCTGCGCCGCTTCGATCACCGCCGGGTAGAACTCGGCCGCCGCCGTCCCCGACGTGCACACGACCGCGACCGGGCGTCCGCTCGCCTTGGCGAGCCCGAGCGCGAAGAACGCCGACGACCGCTCGTCCAGGTGCGGCCACAGCGGCAGGTCGGGCGTGCGGGCCGCCGCGAGCGCCAGCGGCGTCGACCGGGAGCCCGGCGACACGCACACGCCGGCCGGGCGTAGCTCGGCGAGCATCGCCGACACGCACGCGAGCGCGACGTCGCCCGCCGTCGGCTCGGGCGTCATGGCGCGGACTCCACGCGGCTCGGCGTCACAGCGCGGGGCGCACGCGGCGCGGCGTCAGCGCGCCGTCGACCGGCACGAGCGGATCCTCGACCGGGTCCTCGTCCAAGAGCAGCGCCGTGCCGATCCCGGCCGCGAACGGGAGCGACGGCAGCGCCGCGGCGACCGCGAGCACGGCCGAGAGCCCGACCGAGGTCTCCAGCGCGCTCGAGGGCACCACGGGAACCGTGGACTCCTCAGCCGCGGCGAGCGAGGCCGCGATGCCGCCCATCCGCTGCGGCTTCAGCACGAGCACGTCGGCCGCGCGCAGGTCGTTCATCCGCCGCACGTCCTGGATCGTGCGGACGCACGACTCCGCCGCGATCAGCACGCTGCTCCCCCTGCGCAGGTTCGCCATGTCCTCCAGGTTGCTCACCGGGTCCTCGATGAACTCGATGCCGAACTGCTCAAGTTGCGCGAGCGCGAGCGAGGCCGTCACGACGTCCCACGACCCGTTGGCGTCCACGCGGATCTTCGTCGCCGGGCCCATCGCTTCGCGCACCGCCCGCACGCGCTCGATCGAGTACTCGTCGCCTACCTTGACCTTGATCGTCGCGCAGCCCGACTCGAGCGCCAGCTTGGCCGCCTCGCGCGGCGTCACGCGCGGCACGAGCGCGTTGACCTCGACGCGGTCCCGCACCGGCGCGGGGAACTCGCTTCCCGCGACTTCGACCGCGGCCGCTTCGGCGCGCGCCCGCTCGGCCGGGGACCAGGACGGCAGCGGCGAGTACTCCGCCCACCCGGCCGGGCCCTCGACGAACTCGCCCGCGCGCTCGACCACCGCGCCGACCGGAACGCGCAGGCGCACGCGGAACGGCACCCGTCTCAGGACATCCATAGCGCGATCGCCAGCATGGCCCCGAACTGCGCGTGCAGCATGGCGGTGTTGTTGAGCGTGCGGATCAACTCCGGGCCGACGGCGTAACCGATCGAGATCAGCGGCCCGGCGGCGAGCGGCAGGGCGGTGAGCGTGAGCAGCCACGCGACCGACGCCGCGCCGGTCGCGACGGCGAGCACCGGCAGCAGCAACGCGAGCGCCACCGTGACGCGAAAGAGCGCGCGCGAGGCTCGGTTGCCGAGCCGCACGGCGAGCGTGCGCTTACCGGCGGCCGCGTCGGTGTCGGCGTCGCGGACGTTGTTCGCCATCAGGATCGCCACCGCGAGCAGCCCGACCGGGCCGGCCGCCCACCACGCGTCGGCGGTGACGCTCCCGTGCTGGACGTAGGCCGTGCCGCAGACCGCGAGGAACCCGAAGAAGAGCAGCACGCTCAGCTCGCCGAGGCCGAGCCCCGCGTAGGGCCTCGGCCCGCCCGAGTACGTGAGCGCGGCGGCGATCGCCAGGGCGCCGAGGGACAGCAGCCACGGCTCGGTCGCGAGCGCGAGCCACGCCCCGGCGACGCCGGCGATCGCGAAGGAGGCCGCGGCCGCGGCGAGCACGAGGCGGGCCGGCGCAGCTCCGGAAGCGGTCAAGCGAGGCGGGCCGGCCCGCCCCCCCGAGTCCACGCCGCGCGTCCCGTCGAAGTAGTCGTTGGCGTAGTTCACGCCCACCTGCAAGCCGAGCGCGACGGCGAGCGCGCCGAGCGCGCGCGGCCAGGTCGCCGAGCCCGCCGCCGCGGTGCCGACGACGACCGGCACGATGCCGGCGCCGAGCGTCCGCGGGCGCGCGCCCCGCACCCACAGCGCGGCCGTGCTCACGGCCGCCGGGGGAACTTCGAGAAGTCGGGCTTCCGCTTCTGCAGGAACGCGTCACGTCCCTCTTGCGCTTCGGACGACATGTAGAACAGCAGCGTCGCGTCGCCGGCGAGCTGCTGGATCCCGGCGAGGCCGTCGGTATCGGCGTTGAAGCCCGCCTTCAGCAGGCGAAGCGCGAGCGGCGACATCGAAAGGATCCGCTTGCACCACGCGAGCGTCTCCTCCTCCAGGCGCTCGACCGGCACGACCTTGTTCACCAGGCCCCAGGCGTGCGCCGTCTCGGCGTCGTACTGCTCGCACAGGAACCAGATCTCCTTCGCGCGCTTGAGTCCGATCGTGCGCGCGAGCAGCCCGGCGCCGTAGCCGCCGTCGAACGAGCCCACCTTCGGGCCGGTCTGCCCGAAGCGCGCGTTGTCCGCGGCGACCGTGAGGTCGCAGACAAGGTGCAGGATGTGCCCGCCGCCGATCGCGTAGCCGGCGACCATCGCGATCACCGGCTTCGGCAGCCGGCGGATCTGCACCTGCAGGTCGAGCACGTTCAGCCGGCCGACGCCGTCGTCGCCCACGTAGCCGTCCTCGCCGCGGATGCGCTGATCCCCGCCCGAGCAGAACGCCTCGGTCCCCTCGCCGGTGAAGACGATCACGCCGACTCCGGCGTCGTCGCGCGCCATGTCGAACGCGCGCGCAAGCTCGAACAGCGTCTGCGGCCGGAACGCGTTGCGCACCTCGGGCCGGCAGATCGTGATCTTCGCCACGCCCTCGGCGGTCTCGTATCGAATGTCGGCGAAGTCGCCGCTGCCTTGCCAGTTCATCCTCGCTCCTGTGGTCGGCGGCTAGCGTATTCGTGCGCTGGGAGGCGCGCGAAAAGCCGCCGGGAGCCCGTCAGAGCGCCGCGAGCGCCGGGATGATCTCCGTCCCCACGCGCGCCAGCGGCTCGACCGTGTAGTCGCGCGCCACGTTGAAGATGGCGTGATCGAAGCCGAGCCTGGAGAGCCCGGCGCACCGATCGATCACCTCCTGCGACGAGGCCTTGTCGAAGTTGACCGGCACCGTCACCGTCTTCTCCACCGTTCCGGGATCGCGTCCGGCGTCGGCGCAGTGCCGCTCCAGCACGTCGAGCTTGTGCCGCAACACCTCCTCGCCGCTCTGCGCGAAGAGGTTGCACGCCTCGGCGTACCGAGCCACGAGCCGGAGCGTCTTGCGCTCGCCGCCGCCGCCGATCAGGATCGGAGGCCGGGGCCGGGTGACCGGCGCGGGACTCACGACCGGCTCTTCCAGCCGGAAGTGCTTCCCGTGGATGGGCGAGCGGTCCCCCTGCCAGGTCTGGTGCGCGATCCTCAACGCCTCCTCCAGCATCTCGAAGCGCGCCGCCGGCCGCGGGAACTCGAAGCCGAGCCCCTCGCACTCGCGCTGGTACCACGCGGCGCCGACGCCAAGCCAGGCCCGCCCGCCCGACAGGACGTCGAGCGTGGTCACGGTCTTCACCAGCAGGCTCGGGTGGCGATAGATCACGCCGGCGACGAGCGCGCCGAGCCGCACGCGTTGGGTCATTCCCGCCGCGACGCTCAGCGCCGTATGGCCTTCGAGCATCGGCTCGTCCGCCGAACCCAGCATCGGGTCGAGCTGGAAGAAGTGGTCCATCACCCACAAGGTGTCGAAGCCCGCGTCCTCCACGCCGCGCACGAGCCGAGCGAACGTGGGCCCGATCTCGGCGTCGCCGCCCGGCCAGGTGAAGCGGGAGACCTGGATGCTGACCTTCACAGCCCTCTCACCCTGGCCCGCCTCACACGGACGCGCCTCACGCGAACGAGACGGCTTTGGCGCCGTTGACGATCTCTTCCACGACGTGCGCGGCCCCCACGATCTGCGCGCCCTTGGCCACCTTCTCCTCGGTGATCCCGCGCGGCTTCGTGCAGGCGCTGCAAAGCCACACTTCGCCGCCCCCGCCCACGAAGGACTCGTATAGCTCCGTCAACGGGGCGAGCCCCTCGTGGTGAATCCCGTCGGCGCCGCCCTCGGTGCCGAGCCACACGGCATCGATCGTGCACACGACCGCGGCCTGCTGCCCGGAGGCGACGGCGATGTTCGCCGCCACGAACGGCAGCGTCGCCCGTTCGGGATCCTCCTTGCCGTGCGTGCAGTTGAACAGGATGCGCTCGCTCATCGCTGCCTCCCTCTGGGCTGGTCCCTGCCCCTCGCCGGTCGGTTTCGCCCCGGCTCGCGCCGCGGCGAAACCCATCCTGCCTTGGGAGGCGCTCGAAAGGAAAATGCCCTCACGACGCAAAGCCGGGCCGCTTCGCGGCCCGGCTTCGCGTGTACCCCGCGTGCTTAGATCGAGGCGCGCTGCGCGAGCTTGACCGGCTCGATCACCAAGGTCCGCTTGCCGACGATCGCCTGGGCGTAGCCCTGCGCGGTCGCGGTCGCCTCGAGCAGCGCCTTCACCGTGTAGGTGTGGACGCCGCTGCCGGCGTTGACGCGGATCCAGTTGAAGCCGTGGGTCGAACGCGTCTCCAGGTAGGTGTCGAAGTTCGCGTCCGACGGCTCGTTCTCGCCGCTGTCCGGGTTGTATTGCGTGAGGTCGGTGATGTCCTGGTGGAACGCGCGATTGCAGAACACGACCCTGCCGTCGTCGCCGCTCGCGACCCCGACGGGGTTGCCGTTCTCGTCCTCGATCCACACCTGCATCTGCGCGACCGCGCCGTCGGCGTGCGACGTGTCGGTGAAGTCGCCCGGCGCGTTGTCGTCGTCGTCGGTCTTGAGGTCGACCACGTTGGTGATCAGCGAGCACTCCGCCTCGACCTGGAAGATCAGGTCCGTCGGAGCCGATGTCTTCATCGTCGCGGTGAAGAGAGTGACCTCCTCGGACGTCGCGCCGTCGTTCACCGGCGCGCTCATGGACGCGATCGTCGAGCCCGAAACCGCCGTCTTGTTGGCCGGCTCGCCCGCCGCGGTCGCCGAGGTCCCCATGAGCTGCATGACGAGCATCGAGCTGAGCGCGCCCGTCGCAGCCGCTATCGCGATGACTTTGTTCTTCATGCTTCTCTTCCCCCAATCTCGTTGGGCGCCGTGCCCACGTGGTTCCTAACGAGCCGTCCCCCGGAAGCGTTCGCCGGGCATCGCGGCCGAAAGGCTACAAAACCGTGCACTCCGCCACCCGCCATCGGCGCGATCAGTCGAGATCCTTCGGCAGGGAGCCGACCTCTGGGCGGCGAACCCAGGGTCGTGAGTGCGAGGGCCAGGCTCATCGCGGCGGTCTTGCCGCTGGTCGTGGCCGCGTCGGGCGCGGGGCCTGCGGAGTCCGTGCCGCCGCCGAACGCCGGCTGCGTCGCGTTCACGACCGGCGCGCCCGGGACGCCCGCCTTCTGCGGCTACACCTCGATCGGCGTGCGCACGCGCTACGTCGTCGCCTCCGTAGCCGGCTGGGACATCAGCTACGACGGCGTCGTCGTGGTCTCCGAGGGCGGGTATCGCACGCGCTACTCGTCGACCTCGGCGCACGCCGGTGAGATCAACCCGCCGGCCGGGGTGCGCGTTCACCTCTCGATCCACCACGACGGGGCGCAGGACGGCTTCATCGCCGCGTGGGGCGTCGAAGGCACGCCGGAAGGTCCGGTCGTGGCGACGATCGTGGGAGCCGCGGGCGCGTACCTGTACGTGCCGGGCGAGACCAGCAGCGGCCAGTTCGCAACGCGCTTCGAGGTGCCCTACGGCGCGCCGGTGACGTTCCTCAACCTGACCGACGCGCCGCAGTCGCTCACCGAGTTCTTCCCGACGTGCGCGACCTGCACGCCCCGCTTCGACAGCGGGCTCGTCGCGCCGGGTGCGACGGCGACCGTCACCGGCGTCGCCGAATGGCCCCACCGAACCCGCCTCTTCCACAGCACGACGAACCCAGGCGTGCAGGGCATCGCGTACCTGGGCTGAGCAGAGTGGCCGCGATCTCTCGCGGCCACTCTCACAGCGTCGCTATCGATCAGCAGCCCGAGCTGGTCATCCAGAGCAAGCACAGCGGGACCGAGCCGGCCGGCGTCAGGACCGAGAGGCCGGTCTTGACCACGATCGGCCTCGTCGGATCGACGACGTTCACGCACGTGCCGACGCACACGGGGAACGTGAAGAAGGTGACCGCCGGAGCCAGCGTCCCGGTGAGGCCGGCCGACAGCGGCGTCGGCGCGCCGTCCAGCTCGATCGTCACGGTGACGACCGTCCCGGAAACCGAGACGATGACGCCCGTGTCCTCGAAGAGCTTGATGCAGTTCGAAGCGGAGCTTCCGAAGCAGAGCGAAGACTCGGCGTCCACCTGCGCCGGCAGAGTTGTCGCGACGTCGAAGTCCACACCCAGCGACAGCGCGAACGAGTCCGTCGCAACGCATACCCAGAAGGATTCGGTCGTCCCACCGGTTTGGACACCCACGAAAGCGATCCCGGGTCCGACGTCGACCCCGATGTCAACCAACTAGTACAAAGTGTCCAATCTGCCTCGATCAGGCCGGCTTGCGCCCCCAGGCCGCGACGATCGTCGGGGGCATCTTCTCGAAGTCCGGATCGAACAGGATGCGGAGCGTCTCCTCGATGTCCTCGTCCGTGACGCTGCCGACCGCCTTGAGCGGCTCGCGCATTCGCTCGAGCGTCAGCCGGTACATGCCGAGGCCCGGGCTGTCCTCGTACGAGCCGTACACCACGCGGCCCTCGGCGCTGACGCCCTCAAGGCCCAGCTCGTGCAGCACCCACGGCAGCCTCCGGCCGAGCTGCATGTCGTAGCCGACCATCTTCATCGCCGCGTCGCTCGCGGCGATCACGCGCTCGTAGCACTCCGACGGCTGGATCGAGATCTGCGAGATCTGGTCCAGCTCCTCGATGACGAGCAGCCCTCCCGGCTTCAGCGCTTCGATCATGTGTTGCAGCGCCTTCTCCCGCTCGCGAATCCACCCGACGACCATGCGAGCGTGCGCGATGTCGAACGCCTCGGGCTCCGGGGGTCCGGTCGTGATGTCGTGCGTCTGCACCTCGACGGTGTCCGACGCAAGCTCGGTCAGCAGGTTGGTGTCGATGTCAGTCACGAGCACCCGGCCATTACCCCCGACGCGGTCGGCCATGCCGCGCGCGACCGAGCCGTGCCCGCCCCCGACCTCCAGGCATTGCGACCCGGCGCCGAGGCCGAGGTCCTTCAGGTGCCGGAACGTCCCCGGGTCGAGCCACTGCTCCAGGTATCGCAGCCGCTGCTTCTCCTGCTCCCAACTCTGATCGAACCCGTATTCCTCGCCCATCGTTCCCTCCCTGTGTTCGGTCAACTATTTCGGGCCGAGCCGCGGGCGGTCAAACCGGGGTCGGGCATCCGGCGCGAGCCACGCTCAAGGACGCTGACCGAAATGCCGTTCATACGGTGACAGGAGGAGAGCCATGGAGATCGTCAGCAACGCGCCACCGGTCCGCCGGAGCCCCCGCACCGCGATCGTTCTCGTCGTCGTCGCGGCGCTGCTGGGCGCGGGAGCCTTTGCCGCCCTGCGCATCCTGGGGAACACCCCGGAGCAGGCCGCGTCGACGCAGCCCGCCGCGCCGTCGTTCAAGCCGATGAAGCTCGACGTGGCGCGCTACGGCGCGCGTGTCCGTGTCCAGATCAGGCACGCGCAGAACAGCGCTCGCAACGGTCTGATCGCGCTCGAGGTCTACTACATCGACACCGGGGGCTACGACGCGCCGCTCTCGGCGCTCGGCGAGATCGAGCCGCAGCTCCGCTTCGTCGCCGGGGCCAGCGCCGACGCCGGCACCGTGAGCGTGTGGACCACTCCCGATCGAGCGATCCTCGCCGTCCAGGGCGGCGCGGGAACGTGCGTGGCCCTTGGCAGGCACGAGGGAGCGGCGGTCACGTACGCGTCGGCGAAGGTCTCCGACGGCGGCTGCCGGGCCTCGGCATTCCAAGACGTTCGCTTCCGCCGACGCTGGTAGGGACCTCGAGGGAGCGTCAAAGCGCCCGCACGGCGACGCCTGCCGAATAGTCCGCGAGCGAACTCAGGTCGACCGGATCCTGGGTCAGAACCAGACCGGCCGGCTCGGCGAACGCGACGACGATTGCATCGACGGCAGACCCTCGCCGGGCGCGCGCTCGAAGCCAGGCCGCTCGCCGAGCCAGCCCTTCGGGAACAGCGTCACCGAGCACACAGGTCTTCAGGAATCGATTCACCCGCGCGTCGCGACCGGCGTGTCCCCGAAGCGACTCCACCAACACCACGGAAGGGACAACGGGCGGCCACAGCCCAGCCGCCCGGAGCGCTTCGATGAGGGCGATGGAACCGGCCGAACGTTCGGCCAGCCGTGAAAGCGCCCCCGAGTCGAGCACGACGCCCGCCACTTCAGCCGGCGCGCTTCGACCGGCGCTTCGCGGGCCGCCGCAGGATTGCCTCGGTCGCCGCTCGCTGGGTGGGGGTTGGCTCCCCAACCTCGGCCCGAAGCTCCGCAAGATAGCGGTCGGTCTCCGATTCGGCGGTGCGACGGCGAAGCTCCGCGCGCACCGCTCGCTGCAACAGCTCCGAGGCGGGCAGGCGACGCGCCTTCACCTCGTCGTAAAGGTCGTCGGGCAGATAGACCTGCATCCTTGGCATGCGCCTAACTATACACCCCCGACGGGACGGCGGGCACGACCAGCTTGCGCACGACACGCGTCGGAGTGGGCCTGGCTGGACTTTGTTCGAATCAGGGACCAGACCATGGATAAAGGTCTCACAACTTCGGGGTCGAGCATGTCCCGGTCGCCGTGGAACTTTGAGCGGTCCACCTGATCCCTACGCGACCTGCTTGCCTTCTTCTATCACCTCCTTGTGACGCTCGAGCGCTCGGGCCAGCACGTGCAGATCCCGGTAGCCGTTGATGCGACGGAACTGCTTCTCGGCCTGGAGCATCCCTGCGGCGATCCAGCGAAGCGCCATGCGCCCGTTGCGCCACCGCGTGACGTTGCGCGAGCAGTCACGGGCGATGGAGATCATCGACTCGATCGGGTTGGTGGAGGCAAACGTGCGAAGCAGCGATGGCGGCAGCCTGAGCTTGTTGACCGTCAGGGTCTCCTCCAGCCCCTCCAGCAACGACGCCGCGGCGCCTGGATGGTCGGTGTCGAGGTGGCGGGCGATGGAGCGCAACTCGGCGGCGGCCTTGACCGGGTCGGGTATCACCCACGCTGCCCGGAGCTTGCGGGCGATGAACACTCGCTGGTGGTGCGGTAGGTGGTCGGTGACGTTGCGTGTCTTGTGGATCCGACACCGCTGGATCGGCGCGAGGTCGCCGTAGACGGCCTTGATCGCGGCGCGGATGCCCTTGCCGCCGTCGATGAGGCAAAGCACCGGGCGCTCGGGGTCCAGGCCCCGGTCGATCAGGTTGCCCAGCAGCGCTTTGCACACCGTGGCGTTCTCGGTGGTGCCCTCCCACAGGCCCAGCGGATGCTTGGTGCCGCCGGCACCCACGCCCAAGGCCACCACGATCACGTGGTCGCCCACGCCGATGCCGTCGACGAAGATGCCGACCAGGTCCAGTTTCGACAGGTCGCGGCCGAACAGCTCGGCGAGCTTGGCGGTGGTGCCTGCCTTGAAGCGGCGGGAGACCGCTGAGCGGCTGGTGGCGCGCGCAGCGACGTCTCCTACCGGCTCGGCGCCGGCGTCGTAGCGGCGGGTGGACAGTCCGGCGAGCATGCGCCCGAGCGCGATCTCGGTGAGCAGGTCGGTATCGGCGAAGTGCCGGTAGGTCTCAAGGCCGATCTCGTGGCCGTCGACCGAGCGCACGCGGGGCTTGTCGATGCTGACCTGGCGTCCCCCCAGCACCACGTGGGCCGCCTCGGTGCCGTGACGGTTGGCGACGCGATCGGGGTCGTGGCGGCCCTTGGGGCCGACGACGGCGGTGACCTCGTGCTCGAAGATCGTGCCCATGACCTCGAGACCGGCGGCCACCGACAACGCCAGCAGCCCTTCCTTCGCCGAGGCTGCGATCTCGCCCATCGCCAGGCTCACCTGATCCGGGAAGGCTGAGACATCGAGCTCGTCCTTGGCAACGACGCGCGGACGGGTACGCTTACCCATGGTTGGTCCTCCTTTACTCGACACCCCGTCTCTACCACCCGGTGGTGGAGGCGGGGCGGAGGACCGCCCTTCAAGTTCTACGGACTACGGGACAACCTCTCGGGGTCCGTCCGGGGTAGTTCGCGTCCGAGTGGTTGAACAACGACCATCCCCGTCTGGATGGCCATTCGTATCCGATCATGTCTAGCCCTCAACCCGTTCCCGTCGTAGCCTCAGCACCGCCTTTGGGGGCTTCGGCGAAGCCAGGTGCGATGTGGAGGGGGAGCCGTGAGTGGGGCGGCTGTTGCGGCGCTGAACTGGTGGCGTCAGCGGCCTGGGGAACGATTTGCGCTCCGATTCCTCGTCTTGGTTTTGATCGCATACGTTCTGACGTTGGCGCTCGACCCATTGATGCCCACGATCGGCCACGCAACGCTCGTCGTTGTTGGTTGGGTCTCCAATCTCATCGGTCTCGGTGCGCAGATTGAGTCCCGAAGCGTCTTGAGCTTCGGCGGCGGCGCCTTCAGCTACATGATGACTGCTGAGTGCACGGCGCTCCCGGTCGCCTTGCTGATGACCTCGGCGATCCTCGCCTATCCGGCGCGGCCAGCACAGCACTGGATGGGCCTGCTCGTTGGGATCCCAGCGCTCTTCTTCCTCAACCTTGTGCGCCTTGTCACGCTGGGCTGGGCCGGATTGCGCGCGCCCGAGTCCTACGAAGTCTTGCACGTCTTCTGGTGGCAGGCGCTCCTGATCCTCGCGGTCGGACTCGGTTGGTACGCCTGGGCACGCATCGTCGTCCACCGCAAGGCGCCGTCGCCACGCACGAAGGAACTGCTGAACGCCGTCGGCATCTTCGTTGGCGTCGTGGTCGTCTTGGGCGTCGTCGGTATGCAACTGTCGGTCATCGACGCCTATGGACGCGTCATAACCGCAATCGGAGGAAACGTACTGACAGCCCTTTGGGGGGTGGTTATCACCGGCGCGCAAACTAGTTGGTTCATGATCGCCCGAGGAGGCTATGCAACGCTGATTGCTGTGATCGCGCTCTTCCTGGCTACACCACGGATGGCTTGGAAGCGACGCTTCACGGGCGCCGTCCTAGTAGGACTTCCGCTGCTCGTCGCAGTCGATGTCGTGAGCATGGTCGTTGGATTCAGGGTCCACCAGCTAGGCCCCAACGCGCCTGGGGGTAGCCATTGGATCTTCAGCGCACACGTCGTCGACATCGCAGAAATCATGGCACGGCCAGTGCTGCCCGTTGCAGCGTGGTTTGCATGGTCCAGGTGTTCCTTCGATCGAACGCGATCACGCGTGCAGAAAGAGCGATGTGCCGTGTGCGGGATGCTGTGCAGCGACGCGCTGGCGCATCTCGAACGGACCCACAAGCGCTTCTTGCGCGCCGCACTAGCGGCCCGAGACGGGCTGGATCATGTCGAGACCCTTACCGCGGGGCTTACGCTAAGTAGGGACAGTCAGTACCGCACGCAAAAGGAGGTGGCAGATGACCGTTCTTAGAGGAGCGCGAAAACGCGCAATGCCCGACTGTCTGGAACGCGGAGACGGGGTTCACAAGCCATGCCCCGATGTTCAGCCGACTTGCTCGGTCCCACGATCTGAGTGTACCAAGCAGACCCTGCTGAGCTGGTCACCCGCCTCTTTGAAGCAGCCGACCATCCTCAGTGTCATTCTCGTTCTCGTGCTCGGTCAATTCACACCATCGTCATCCGCCGCCACCAACGACGCGCTACCCCTAGCACCAAAAGGATCGCTGGGGAGCCTCCACGTGGGTGTCACATCGGCCGATCGAGTACTGTTCGACACCTCGAACGGACTCCTTCGCGTGAACGGACGCAGATTGAACGATGGGCGTCAGCGTCGAGAGGTTTCGCTCGGAGGCGGAGCCGGGATTCCCTACCACACGTGGGTGTTCGACTTTGAGTCTGTGCACCTGGGCCCGCGCGCAACAGTCGCAGTTCGGGGCACGCATCCGCTTGTGCTAATTGCGCAGCGGAGCATCTCCGTTGACACGAAACTGTCTCTGGACGGAACAGCAGGACTGCCAGGAGGTCCCGGAGCGGGAGGAGGAGGTGGTGGCGGTGGTGGTGCCGCCGTGCTTCTGTCCGGAGGAGCCATCCTATTGTCCTCGGTTCTGTCGGCCAGTGGCGGGGCAGGCGGAACGAGTACGGCCGTAAACGCGCGCGCGGCGGATTTGACCGGCTTCCAACAAGGGGGACCCGGTGGAGCGGGCGTTGTTGTCGTCGGCGCCGTCGATAGGATCACTGTGTCTGGTCGGATTTCCACCCTAGCGGGCGACGGTACACAATCTGATGGGCCTTCGCTCGCGTTGATTGGGCCCGTCACGCTCGCCCCTTCGGCCCGATTCAATGGGCAACAACTCGAACACGACACCCCCGGCATAACGTGGCACCCCATGCAGCCGGACCTCAGCTTGACGGTCAACGGTGGTGGTGGCGGCGGCGGAGCGGGGGGCACTGGCCTCGTTCGTGGCGTCATTCCAAGGACCTATCAGCGCAGCGCTACACCGGGTGGTCACGGCGGCCCCGGCGGGGGGTCCGGCGGTGCGGGCGGGTTTGCAGTAGCTGGAGGTGGTGGTGGCCGTGGAGGACACGCGTCTGACGGTAGCGGTGGAGGTGGTGGTGGTGGTGGTGGCGGCGGTGCATGGGAGGGTCCGAAGGGTGGCAAGGGGGCGCCTGACGGCGGGGGCTCAGAGCCCGGCGTCGCCGAGGACGGTAGCGGCGGAAACTGTGAGAACTCCAACATCGGATTCGGAGGTGATGGCGGCACCGGAGGAAACAACAGCGGCGGTGGCAAGGCGGGCGACGGAGGGCGGGGTGGGCATTCTCCGGCCGAGACGGAGGGACTCGAAGCAAACGGAAAGCCTGGCGACGCCTCCTTCAACACAGGAGGGGGAGGGGGAGGGGGTGGTGGTGGTGACAGCTGCGATCCTAGGGTCCCAGCGGGTGCGGGCGGACCCGGAGGACCAGGAGGAGCGGGTGTCGTGAGCGCCGGCCAGGGCGGAGGACGAGGATCGACCCCGCAGGTACCCGCCGCATCGACCACGGCGCAACTCGCACTGGCAGTCATGCTTGTGGTGATAGGAGTAGCCTATCAGCGGAGGCGAAGGCCCACGGACAATGGATGTGCAGGCTGACATTGCGAGGCCCTGGTGAGTCGGGCACCACCTCACAGGGGACTCAATTCCCTTCCTTCCCTGCCCAAGCCCGCACCCACCGCGTTTGGCAGCCCTGTTCGCGATAGTACGCCAGACTCCCTGCGGAGTTGATGTGTCTCGCGCCCTTGGGAGCCCCCTTTGAGATCGACTCAACTGCAACCGGGGCAGGCGGAAGGCACCCGAGCCCCCTTTGTAGGTGTTTCCTCATACATCCGGAGTCAATCATCCGGGGCAGTCCCAACGCCGACGAAGGCCGTTTGAGACCGACGGCAAGGCCACGCTGCAGGCAAGGCCCCTAAAGGCACCGTGGGCGGGCCGGTATGGGGGACACGGCCTCCGAAGGCCCCAAAGCCGTTCGCGTGCCGCGTTGCGCTGCCGTGCGCAACGTCGACCGAATTGGGTCGGAAAGGTCGTCCAAGAGCGGGAGAACTTCTTCACACAGCCGGCCACACAGCTTCCGGGCGGCCAGACGCCTAATGAGAGACTGCGGCAGAAGGCGCAGACCTCCGGCGTCAGTCGTACGTCAGTCCTAAACAGTGGGCCTGGCTGGACTCGAACCAGCGACCTCAGCTTTATCAGAGCTGCGCTCTAACCACCTGAGCTACAGGCCCGCGACGCGCAAGGGTACCACCGCCCGCACGGGCGATCCCGCCGGCTACTCGCGTTCGGTGACGAGCAGCTCGATCCCACCGACGACGTCGGCGATGAGGTTGTAGAGGAACGCCATGAACATCGTGATCACCGAGCCGACGACCGTCCCCGCCAGCCCGATCAGGAAGAGCCAGCGGAAGATCGTGCCACCGTTGATGGGGTCGTCGCTGATGCCCAGCTCGGCGATGAACTCCTCGATGTTGGCGATGACGCCGAAGGCCTTCATGGCGGCGAAGATGATCGCCGTGCTGAGCAAGGCGATCAGCAGCATGCAGAAGAAGAACACCAGCGAGAACCGCAGCGCCGACCACGGGCTGATCTTGCGGATGGCGAGCCGTCCGCGCCGCAGGCGCCGGACCTCGATGGGCCGGCGGTCCTCGCGGGCCAGCTCGGGTGCCGGGCGCGCGGGACGAGCTGGCCGCTCGGGTCTGACGGGCTGCTCGACCCGAGTGGGGATGGCCGGAGGTTCGGCCGGGCGGATGTGCTCGGTCGGCGGCCCGGGCACCACGGGCTTGAGCGGCGCATCCTGGACAGTATCTGTCCGCGCGCGCGCGGGGGTCGCCGTTCCCGCTGAGGGCGCAGGCTCGGCGCGTTCCCACGATCGCGGCCGGTCGGGCGCGCGTTCGGACGGCCGCGGCTGAGGAACCGGGCGCATCGGGCTTCCGGCCGGCCGTGACTCCGTACGCTCCCACGGCCTGGTCGCCGGCGCCGGCGAAGCCGCGCCTCGGAGCCGCTCCCACGGCGGCGGCACGCTCGGCTTCGACCCGCCGCGTTCCCACGGCGGGCGCGGCGTTCCCGCGGGCTCGGGCGCGCCGACACGGAAGGTCGGCCCGCCGGAGCGCGAGTAGCCGGGCGGGACGGGCGGCCTGGCCGCCGGCGGCCTGAACGACCGTTCCGGGGGCGAGTCCTCGACGGCGGGCATGGCCTGGGTCGGCGGGCCCTCCTCGCGACGCTCGTCCTCGGCGCGTTCGGCGCCGGTTCCCGTGTGTTTCACGCGCTCAACCTTACCTCTGGACGCCCCGAGAAACGACGCGGCGGGCTACGCGGCGGGCGGCTCCTCCTCCTCGGTGACCACCCGCGCGAGCGCGACCAGCTCCTCCTGCTTCTCCAGGCGCATCACGCGCACGCCGGTCGTGTCCCGGCCCTGCCGCGAGATGTCCTTGCAGGCCACGCGAATCACTTGGCCGGCGCTGGAGATGAGGAACACCTCGTGGCCGGGCCGCACGACCTCCGCTCCGGCGACGAACCCGCGCCGCGCGGTGAGCTTGGCGGTCTTGACGCCCTTGCCGCCGCGGTGCTGGCGCGGGTACTTGTCCAGCAACGTGCGCTTGCCGTACCCGGCGTCGGTCACGACGAGCAGCTCGGCATTGGGATCGACCACGGCGAAGGACTCGACCTGGTCCTCGGCCGCCACCTTCATGCCCCGAACGCCCGTCGCGTCCCGGCCCATCGGGCGCACCTCGGCCTCGGGGAAGACGATCGCCATGCCCTTGCGGCTGACGATGATCAGCTCGTCCTCGCCGGACGTGGCGCGCACGGTCACGACCTCGTCGCCTTCGCGCAGCTTCACGGCGATGATGCCGTCGCGGCGCGAGGAGTCGTAGGCGCTGAACGCGGTCTTTTTGATCACGCCCTGGCGCGTGACGATGACGAGATACTTGTGCGTCTCGTAGTCGCGCGTGTCGATGACCGCCGCGATCGCGTCCTCGGGCCCGAGCGGCAGCAGGTTCTTGATCGACACGCCGCGCGCCGTGCGATCCTTCTCCGGGATCTCGTGCGCCTTGATCCGGTAGACCTTCCCCTTGTTGGAGAAGAACAGCACGTAGGCGTGATTCGTGGTCGTGAGCAGGTGCGCGATGATGTCGCCTTCCTTGGCGCGCGCGCCGCGGATGCCCTTCCCGCCGCGGCCCTGCGTCCGGTAGACCGACAGCGGCACCCGCTTGATGTAGCCGGACCGCGTGATCGTGACGACGGCGTCGTCGTCGGCGATCAGGTCCTCTGCCTCCAGGTCCGCCTGGTCGGCGACGATCTGCGTGCGCCGGGGCTCGGCGAACTTCTCGCGAATCTTGCTCAGCTCGTCCTTGATGATGGCGAGCACCTTCTTCGGGTCCGCCAGGATCGCCTTCAGCTCCTTGATCAGCGCGATCTTCTCGTCGTACTCGTCCTGCACCTTCTGGCGTTCGAGCGCCGCGAGCCGGCGGAGCTGCATGTCCAGGATCGCCGTCGCCTGGATCTCGCTGAGGTCGAAGCTCTCCATCAGTTGCGTGCGCGCGACCTCGGCGCTCTCGGCCGCGCGGATGATCCGAATCACCTCGTCGATGTTGTTGATCGCGGTGAGCAAGCCCTCCAGGATGTGCGCGCGCTCCTCCGCCACCCGAAGCCGGTGCTTCGTGCGTCGCGTGACCACGTCGACCTGGTGGTCGATGTAGTGGCCGAGCACCTCCTGAACGTTCAGCACGCGCGGCAGCTTCCCGTCGACCAGCGCGAGCATGTTCACCGCGAAGGAGTCCTGCAGTTGCGTGTGCTTGTACAGGTTGTTCAGCACGACCTGCGGGATCGCGTCCTTGGTCAGCCGGATGACGAGCCGCACCGTGTCCTTCGACTCGTTCTTCAGCGCGTCGGGCGTGCGCGGGATGCCGGTGACGACCTTCGCGTCCACCAGTTGCGCGATCTTTTCGAGCACCCGGTCACCCGAGACCATGTAGGGCAGCTCGGTGACGACGATCTGCTGGCGGTCGCCGCGGCCTTCCTCGATCGTGCACGTCGCGCGCGTCCTGACCGAGCCCTTCCCGGTGAGCAGCGCCTCGCGGATCCCCTGCTTGCCCAGGATAAGCGCGCCGGAGGGGAAGTCGGGCCCTTTGATGAACTTCAGCAGCTCCTCGGCGGTGATGTCCGGGTTGTCGATCATCGCCACCGTCGCGTCGATCACCTCGCCCAGGTTGTGGGGCGGGATGTTCGTCGCCATGCCGACCGCGATGCCGGCCGAGCCGTTCACGAGCAGGTTCGGGAACCGAGCGGGCAGCACTAGCGGTTCTTCCTCGGAGTTGTCGTAGTTGGGGATGAGGTCGACGGTCTCCTCGTCGATCCCCGCCAACAGCTCCATCGCCAGCCGGTCAAGCCGGCACTCGGTGTTGTGGCTCACGAAGCCGTTCGTGAGGAATGCGTGTGCATCGGAGTCCACACGCAGCGAATAGACGTCTCGTTCGCCCGCGTCCGCGATCGACGCCACTTCGGCGAAGTACCAGCGCCCGTCGACGAGCGGCTCGATCACGCTTCGCACTTCGGGGTTCGTGATGTGCCCGAGGATCTCGTCCGCGAGGCGTTCCCAGTGTTCGATCCGGTCGATGCTGTGCTTCTGCAGCCACCGGCGATCCTCCGCACTCGCGCCGTCGGCTCGGACGTAATCGGACAGGAACGGAACGAGATCGGTCGACCGCTGCGTGAGGCGATCCCCCACCGCTTCCAGTTCCGCCAGGAGCTTCGCTTGCTTGCGGCCGCGGAATCCCACGCGCGTCGCGAAGAGTCGAGCGTCCCGCCGGTTGCCGATGTAGACCTTGTGCTCGCCCTTCGCGGAGAGACTCCGCCGCGCGACGATGCCGAACTCCATCAAGAGCACCTGCACCTCGCCCGCAAGCTCCTCCGATCGGGTCGAGTACGAAACCTGGATGCTGTTGCGGGGCAGTGCCGAGGAGGAGCCGTCACCCTCGAACAGCGCCTGCAAGAACGCGGCCTTGACGTCCGGGGATCCCGCCCGGACGAACTCGGGGATCCGCTTCTCGGCGCTCCGAAGCCCCACCATCTCGCCGAGCGGGCTACCGAGCAGGGCGTCCACGTCCTGCACGTCCAGCTCGTGCAGCACGCTTCCGGAGGCGATCCGGCGCCGATAAACGTACCTCGGCCCGCCGACCACACGGTCATACGCTTCGAGGACCTCCGCAAAGAACGTCTCGTCGACGTTGTTGAAGCCCGCCCGATCCCGGGAGATCCACCCTTCGGAGACGAAAGCGCCCGCAAGCATCGCGAGCGACCACTCGTGCTCGCTGAGAACGTCCGTCCCGGTCGCCTGGACCCTATTCATGATCACGCGGTCGCCGGCGTTGAGCTCGGAAAGCAGTTTCCATTGCGGCAAGGGGACTCCCGCCGGCGCGCTCAGGCACAGGACGGGGTGGTTGGGGGTGCCTGTCAGCTTGAACCCTTCGCGGGTCGTCAGCGTGATCGTGCGGTGGCGACCCGAATGAAACAGCCTGGTCGCCCGCACGGGCTCTCCGCGGTGGTCGAGCACCTTCAAGTCGATCTCGTGCTCGGAGTCCGGCGCGACATCGCGCACGATCTGGTCGATGCGGATCGTGGCCCCCGGCGTCCGCACGAGCGTGTCGCCTGTCACGCAGTACCTCATGGCCCCCGGGCGGTCGCCGTCGACGGAGCCGAAGTTGCCCTTGCCGTCGACCAGGGGCGCGCGCATCGCGAAGGTCTGCGCCATGCGCGCGAGCGCGTCGTAGACGGCCTCGGGCGAGTGCGGGTGGTACTTGCCGACGACGTCGCCGACCACGCGGGCGGACTTGCGGTAGGGCGTGCCCGGCCGCACGCCGTTCTGGTTCATCGAGTGCAGGATGCGCCGGTGCACGGGCTTCAGCCCGTCGCGGACGTCGGGCAGGGCCCGCCCGACGATGACCGACATCGCGTAGTCGAGGTACGAGGCCTTGACGTGCTCCTCGATCTCGACGGCTTCGATGTTGGATTCCAGCGGGATGTCAGGCATGAGCGTTCCTCCGGTGGCGCATCAGACGTCGAGGAAGGCGTCGGCGGCGTTGGCCTGGATGAACTCGCGCCGGCCCTCGACGTTCTCGCCCATCAGGATGGTGAAGATCTCGTCGGCGAGCGCCGCGTCCTCGAGCTGCACCTGCTGCAGCATGCGCGTCTCGGGGTTCATCGTGGTCTCCCACAGCTCCTCGTGGTCCATTTCCGCCAGACCCTTGAAGCGCGAGATGTCGGCCTTCTTCTGCCGCTCGGCGAGCAGCTCGTCGCGCTCGCGGTCGCTGAAGACGTACACGACCTCGCTCGCGCCGAACTTCAGCGAGTACAGCGGCGGCTTGGCGGCGTAGACGAACCCCTGCTCGATCAGCGGCCGGAGGTGGCGGAAGAAGAACGTCAGCAGCAGCGTGCGAATGTGCGCGCCGTCGACGTCGGCGTCGGTCATCATGATGATCTTCCCGTAGCGCCGCTTCGACAGGTCCAGCTCCTCGCCGATGCCCGTGCCGACCGCGTTGATGAGCGACTTGATCTCCGCGTTGGCGAACACCTTGTCCAGGCGCGCCTTCTCGACGTTGATGATCTTGCCGCGGATCGGGAGGATGGCCTGGTTCTCGCGGCTGCGCGCCTGCTTGGCCGACCCGCCCGCCGAGTCTCCCTCCACGATGAACAGCTCGGTCGCGTCGGGATCGCTCGACGAGCAGTCGGCGAGCTTGCCCGGTAGCCCGGAGTCGGCGAACGCGCCCTTGCGCGCGATGTCGCGCGCCTTCTTCGCGGCCAGGCGCGCCCGCGCCGAGGCAAGCGCCTTCTTGCAGATGCGGTTCGCCTCGGTCGGGTTCTCGTTGAACCAGTCGCGCAAGCGGTCGTTCACGACCCGCTCGACGAAGGACCGCATCTCGGTGTTGCCGAGCTTGGTCTTGGTCTGACCTTCGAACTGCGGCTCGCCCAGCTTCACCGACACGATCGCGACCATGCCCTCTCGGATGTCCTCGCCCTGCAGGTTCGCGTCCTTCTCCTTCAGGTGGCCCTTCTCGCGCGCGTACTTGTTGACCACCGCGGTGAGCGCCTTCTTGAACCCTTCCTCGTGCATCCCGCCTTCGTGCGTGTTGATCGTGTTGGCGAAGGAGTGGAGCGAGTCGTTGTAGGTCGTGTTCCATTGAACCGCGATCTCGGCGTGACGGCCTTGTTCTTCGGCGTCGAAGTGGATCACCTTGCTGAGCGTCTCGCGACCCTTGTTGAGCGCCTTGACGAAGTCGGAGATCCCGCCGGACGCCTTCCAGGTCTCCTCACGCTTCTCTTCGCCGCGGTGGTCGGTGAGGGTGATCGACACGTTCCCGGTCAGGTAGGACAGTTCCTTGAAGCGCTGCGCGAGCACCTCGTACTTGAACTCGAGCGTCTCTTCGAAGATGTCGGGGTCCGGCCAGAAGCGCACCACGGTCCCGGTCTTGGTGGAGGGCTTGCCCTTCGTGGTCTTCTTCGTGGTCTTGGTGCGCTCGAACGCCGCGCTCCAGGCGAAGCCCTCGCGGTGCACGTCGACCTCGAGCTTGCGGCTGAGCGCGTTCACGACCGAGACGCCCACGCCGTGCAGCCCCCCCGAGACCTGATAGCCGCCGCCGCCGAACTTGCCGCCGGCGTGCAGCACGGTCATCACGACCTCGAGCGCGGGCCGCTTGTCCTTCTGTCCGGGGATGGGCTTGACCGGGATCCCGGCTCCGTTGTCGGTGACGGCGACGCTTCCGTCGGCGTTCAGCTCGACGTGGATCTTGTCGCAGCGGTCGGCCAGCGCCTCGTCCACGGCGTTGTCGACGACCTCGGTGACGAGGTGATGAAGACCGGTGGCGCCGGTGGATCCGATGTACATGCCGGGCCGCTTGCGAACGGCCTCGAGACCTTCGAGAACCTGGATGCTCTGACTGCCGTACTCGGACGCTTTCGCCACTCGGATCCTCTCCGCCGACGCCTTCCCAGCCCCCTCGTCGGAGCCCCGCTCCGGCGCGCGCCAAACGAGATGGCGACGAGATTCCCGGGTCGTGCCCCGATGGGGTTCGTGCGCTACATCATAGCAGGTAAACGGCTATTTCCCGGCCCCGGATCGGGCTCGCCAAGCCCCCGTTTTCGCTGCTCAGGACCAGCCTCTGGAGCGGGCCACGACGCGCACCTCGCGCACCGCCCCCGGGCGGGCCAAGAAGGCGCTCGCGCGCTCGGCGACGACCCCCGCCTGGAGCGTGATCTCCGACGCCCACGCGCCCCCTTCGGCGCCCACCGTGAGCGTGCCGCGGAACAGCTTCAGCGGGGCGCTCCGGCGCGCGACGCTGTCGCCGACGATAGCCGCCCAGCTCTCGCGCAGCTTCCCGAGCGCGATCGGCTCGCCCCATCCGCGGCCGGCGACGAGCTTCGGCAGCAGGTCCGCGAGCGGCGCCGGGTCGCGGCGGTCGTCCTCGCCGCGCGAGCGGCGGCGGCGATAGGGACCGCGCTCAGCCATGGCTCATCTCTCCGGCGTCGATGGCGGCCGCCTTGAGGCTCGGCGGCACCTCGGCCGGGTCGGCCGCGGTGACCAAGACCTGCGCATCGGGCGGGAGCGCGTCCACCAGCCGCTGCCGGCGTTCTGGGTCGAGCAGCGTGAAGGGATCGTCGAGCAGCAGGACCGGCTCTTCGGCGATCGCCCCGGCCACCGCGGCGTGCCCCCCGAGCACGAGCGCCGTCGCGGCGAGCCAGCCTTCGCCGTGCGAGGCGTGCGTCCGAGCGGGCAGACCGGCCACGGCGATCTCGACCTCGTCGCGGTGGGGGCCGACGAGCGTCACGCCCCGGATTCGCTCGTCCGCCGCGCGAGCCGCCAGCCGCTCGCGGAAGCTCGCGGTCCACGCAGCCGAGTCGTCGCTTGCGCTCCCCGGCACGTTCGGCAGGTAGGCCACCGCGAAGCTCGTCCCACCACCGACGCGCTCGAATGCTTCCCTCGCGTGGGGCTCCAGGGCCGCGATGGCGCGCGCCCTGCCCGCCGACAACGCTGCGCCCGGCCCGGCCAAGGCCTCGTCCCACGCTTCGAGGCCTTCGAGTGAGCGTCTCCCCGCCGCGTGCTCGCGCAACAGCGTGTTGCGCTGGCGCAGCGCGCGCTCGTACTCCCTGATGACCCCGTGGTACCGCGGATGAAGCTGGACGAGCAGCTCGTCGGCGAACTTGCGCCGGTCGCCGGGGTCGCCCCGGATGACGGCCTGGCGCTCGGGGGCGAAGATGCTCGCGCGGAGCGTGCCGAGGACGTCCCGGCGCCGTCCGACCGGCGCGCCGCCCAAGCGCTGGCGGGCCCGGCCCTGCGTCACGACCTCCAGCTCGATCGACTCCGCGCGCGTCGCGTCGCCGGCGTGGCGCTCGACCTCGGCGCGGATCACCGCGGCGGTTTCGCCCGCGCGCACCATGACCGAGTCCGCCGACGACCGGTGTGAGGAGAGCGACGCCGCGTACCAGATCGCCTCCAGGACCGAGGTCTTCCCGCACGCGTTCGGGCCGAGCAGCGCAGTCGCCCGGTCGTCGAAGCGGAACGTTGCGGAGCCCCAGGCCCGGAAGTTCGTCAGCTCGACGCTGCGGACGAGCATCGGCCGTGCGGCTTCCTACTGGATCCGGACCGGCATGATCAGGTAGACGAACCCCTCCTGATCCTCCGGCGCGCGCACGAGCGCGGGCTTGAGCCCGTCGCGCACCGCGATGACGACTTCGCCTCCTTCGACCGCGTTCAGCCCGTCGAGCAGGTATTGCGGGTTGAACGCGACGGTGAGCGGCTCGCCCTCGAACTTGCCCTCGACCAGCTCGGTCGCGTCGCCGACGTCCTGTGAGGCGGCCAGCAGCTTCGCCCCGTCGGTCGCGAACTCGATCTTCACCGCCGAGCCCGATTGCGCGAGGATCCCCACGCGCCGCACGGCCTCGGTCAGCGCAGCGCGATCCAGCCGGAGTTGGTGGGGCAGCTCGGCCGGGACGAGCTGCGTCCAGTTCGGGAACTCTCCTTCGATGAGCCGGGTGGTCAGGCGCCAGGCGCCGGCGGTGAAGCTTGCCTGAGACTCCCCGAGCGTGACCTCCACGGTCTCGGCGCCGTCCGCCGCGCGAGCGGCCTCAGCCAGCGCCCGAGCCGGGATCACACGCTTGACGCCTTCGGCCGGCCCCGTCCAGGCGATCGACCGCACCGCGAGCCGGTAGGAGTCGGTCGACACCAACGTCACCTTGCCCTCGGTCGCGTCGACGAGCGTCCCCGTGAGCACCGGTCGCGCCTCGTCGGCCGAGGCCGCGCGAGTGACCTGCGCGACGGCCGTTGCGAACGTTTCGGCCGGCAGGCTGCCAGCGGGCTCTCCCGAAGGTTGCGTCGTCGCCGGGAAGTCTTCGATCGGCAGCGTGCGAAGCGTGAACTCCGCCGCGCCGCACGTCAGCTTGGCCTCGGAGCCCGACACCACGATCCGCACCGCCCCATCCGGCAAGCTCCTCGCGATCTCGCCCAGGACCCGGCCCGGGAGCAGGGCGCTGCCGGCTTCCTCGATCTTGGCCTCCACCTCGGCCTCGCCCGACAGCTCCAAGTCGGTCCCGGCAAGCCGCAACGCCGCCGACGAGGCGTCGAAGAGCACCCCTCCGAGCGCCGGCAGCGTGGCGCGAGCGCTAACCGAACGCAGGATCCAGCCGACCGCTTGCGAAAAACGATCCCGTTCGATGACGACCTTCATCTCGCGCACCTCCCGTGCTGTGTGATGGATGCTTTTAAAAGATTCAAACTTGTGTCGTGATGGTAGTAGGGCCTGGGGACACGGTGGATACCGCCATCTTCCTGCGAAGACACCGCGGAAAACGATGTGGAGGACGTGTGGACGGTCATGCGCCGGCGGCCCCTTTGGCTTGGATCCGCTGGGTCAGCTCGTTCACCTGTTCATAAACCTGGTGACGCTCGCCCATCTGCTTTCGGATCTTGGAGTCGGCGTGCATGACGGTGGTGTGGTCGCGCCCGCCGAAGACCGAGCCGATCTTCGGAAGCGACAGCGGGGTCAGCTCGCGGCAGAGGTACATTGCGACCTGGCGCGCGGCGACGAGCGAGCGCGAACGGCTCGGCCCGACGAGGTCCGCGCGCGGGAAGCTGAAGTAGTCGGCGCACTCGGAGATGATCAGGTCGGGCGGGATGCCGCCCGGCTGCTCGTTGGGGAGCAGGGGCTTCAAGACCTCCTCCGCGAGGGACAGGGTGATGTCGCAGTTGAGCAGGGAGGCTTTGGCGACGACGCGGATCAGGCGGCCCTCAAGCTCACGGATGTTGTTGTGGACGCGCGAGGCGATGTAGCCGAGCACGTCGTCGGGGACTGAGAGTCCCTCCGCCGCGGCCTTCTTCTGCAAGATCGCGAGCCGCGTCTCCAGGTCCGGCGGCTGGACGTCGGTGATGAGCCCCATCTCGAACCGGGTGCGGAGCCGCTCCTCGAGGGTGGCGATCTGCGCCGGCGGCCGGTCGGAGCTGATCACGATCTGGCGGCCGTCGTTGTAGAGCGCGTTGAAGGTGTGGAAGAACTCTTCCTGCGTGCGCTCGCCCCCGCTCATGAACTGGATGTCGTCGACGAGCAGCACGTCGGACTCGCGATAGCGCTTGCGGAACAGCGGCATGCGCTCCTCGCGGACGCCGAGGATGAACTCGTTCATGAACTGCTCGCTCGAGACGTAGCGCACCGAGGCGTGCGGGTAGAGCCGCCGCACCTCGTGACCGATCGCGTGGAGCAGGTGGGTCTTGCCGAGCCCCGCGTCGCCGTAGATGAACAGCGGGTTGTACGAGCGCGCCGGCTGCTCGGACACCGCGAGGGCGGCGGCGTGGGGGAACCGGTTGGACGCGCCAATCACGAAGTTGTCGAAGGTGTACTTCTGGATGAGCGCGGGCTGCGGCGCGGACGGGACGGGGCGAGCCGGCTGCTCGGCGAGCACGGCGGCCTCAGCCGACGGCTCGGGGCCGGGCTGCGGGGCCGGGTCGGTCGAGGGGTCGACCAGCACTTCGAGCGTGACCGGCCTGCCGGCGCTGCGAGTGAGCGCGCGCTCGAGCGTGGGCCGGTGTCGCTTCGTCAGCCACTCCCGAGCGAAGGGCGAGCCGGCGGCGACGAGCATGACGTCCCCGGTGAGGTCGAGTGGCTTGACGCTCTCGACCCACGCCCGGGCGCCTGCGCCGATCTCTTCCCGCAACGAGTCGATGGTGGTGCTCCAGATCTCTTTCGCCTCGGCCTGCAACGCGCTCCTTCCACTGCCCCGCGGCCGCGCGAGTAGCCCCTCCGCGGCCTTTCGTCCCCTGTCCACAGGCACTTTCCACACCTGTGGGAAACCGCCGCGACGCTCGACGCAGGCCGAGGATCACGCGCCGCAAGGGCGCGTCGAACCAGGGAAGGGGCCTGAGGGAAGGAAACCCGGATGCCGGGCGGGGGCGCGAGTATAGGTCCGGGCACCTGCGCTGACAAGAAGGGGAATTGCCGACCTTCGCCCCCGGCGATTCGCGGTCCGGTGTTTGACCCTTGCGCGCGCGCCAACGTAGACTTCGGCGACCTGACTTCCCATGAAACGCACCTACCAGCCGAGCAATCGCCGCCGAAAGCGCGCACACGGGTTCCGTGCGCGCATGCGAACGCGCGCGGGACGAGCCATCATCGCTCGCCGGCGCCGCAAAGGGCGCGCCCGGCTGTCGGCCTGAACGATCGCTGACTCCCAACCGATGACCAAACGCGCTCAGCGTCTCACGTCGCCGCGCGACTTCCGGCAAACGTTCGCGGCGGGCGAGCGTGCGCACACCCGCCACCTCACGTGTGTCGGGACCCGGTCGAGCGCCGCCGGCCCGGCCCGGGTCGGCGTGACGGCCTCCAAGCGAGTCGGGCCGGCCGTCCATCGCAACCGAGCCAAGCGCCGGATCCGAGAAGCGGTACGCACGATCCTGCCGGAGGTACCGAACGGGTGCGCACTGGTCGTCATCGCGAAGCCGGAGGCCGACCGGGTGGATTTCCATATCTTGGAAGAAGAGTTGCGCTCGGCGATCGGGTCTCTCTGGGGCGAGCAGTGACGCGAGCTCCGCTGGGGCGGGTCGCGGCGATGCTCGTGCGCCTCTACCAGTGGGTTCTGCGACCCCTCTTCCCGTCGCAATGCCGGTTCACGCCGAACTGCTCGGAGTACGCGATCGAGGCCTTCCGAGCGCACGGGCTCATCCGGGGCCTCGGCCAGTCGCTGTGGCGGGTCGCGCGGTGCGGGCCGTGGACCGCTGGGGGCTTCGACCCGGTGAAGGTCGGCCGCGGGGACCGCCGGCACGTTCACGAAGGGACGCCGGCGCATGGCTGAGCTGTTCGGGGCAATCGAGAAGGGCCTCGGCATCGCGTTGAACGCGATCTACGAGGCGGTTCCGTCCTACGGCGTGGCGATCGTGCTGCTCACGGTCGGCGTCCGAGCCGTCCTCTGGCCGCTCGGCGTGCGCCAGATCCACGGGATGAAGCGCATGCAGGCGGCCCAGCCCGAGATCAAGGCGGTCCAATCCAAATACCGGGAGATGCAGAAGAAGGTCAAGAACCGGGCCGAGCTGATGGCGTTGCGACAGGAGCAGCAGAAAGAGACGAGCGAGGTCATGCGCAAGCACGGCGCCTCGTTCGCCGGCGGCTGCGGGCCCGCGCTGTATCAGATGCCGATCTTGATCGCGATGTTCTCGGTGATGCGCGCGGCCGCCCTGTTCGTCCCGACGGGCGCCGCGAGCCTGGCGGGAGCCTCGATCGCGCCCGACTTCTACACCGAACAGCAGCTCAAGGCGACCGTCTGCGTGCAGAGCGCCGAGCAGCAGCCCGCCGACGCCGGCGCGCTCCGGATCACGTGCTTCACCGAGGGCGAGGACGCCCCGGAGCCGACGGACTTCAACCTGACCGGGCTCGAGGAGCGGAACGCGAAAGGGCAGTCGATCGGGATGGCCGACGTCGCCGAAGTGGCGTTTTGCCAGCCCCTGCTCACCGCCGACGGCAAGGCGACCAGCTTCCAGTGCCGATCGACGCTTGGGACCGGTCACCTCCCGCGCGACGGAGCGCTGTTCGCCGACATCTCCACGGGCAAGGCCCAGGCGTTCTGGATGCACTCGGGATGCTCGGCGACTCAAGCCGGGTCCGAGTCGGGGCTCCGGACCTGCTCGCCGACCTCCTCGGACGCGGGACCGCTCGGGCGCTTTCCGTACTACCTCGTCGTCTTGCTCATCGCAGCCAGCCAGTACGTGTCGAGCAAGCAGATGATGGCGAGGCAGGCCTCGAAGGGGGCCGCGACGCAGCAGCAACAGCAGGCCCAGCAGATGACCACGAGGCTGCTCCCGCTGGTCTTCGGCTTCATCTCGCTCAACTTCCCGTCCGGCACGAACGTCTACTACTTGACCTACAACCTCTGGCAGTGGGGCCAGCAAACGGTGATGTTCAGGCGCGAGGACGCACACCCCGACAAGCCCGCGGCGCCCGAAAAGGCAGCCCCTCCCCCGGCGAAGGGCAGCCCCGCCCCTCCCCCGGACTCCCCCGAGATTGAAGGCACGATCGCACAAGAGGGCGCACCTGCCAGGCCTCACCCGCGATCCAAGAAGAAGAAGAGGCGCAAGAAGCGATGAGCGAGATCGAGGAGAACGCCGCGCAGAGCGCGGAGTCGGCGGGGGTCGAGCCCGACGAAGACACGCTCTTGAACGACCAGGCGGATGCGGCGGAGGACTTCCTGAACGGGTTGCTCGACATCCTGGACATGGACGGCGAGGCCGAGGCCTCGTTCGCGGAGGACGACACGATCCTGCTGAACATCGGCGGGCCAGACCTCGCCGTGTTGATAGGCCGCGGCGGCGCGACGCTCGACGCCATCCAGGACCTCACGCGCTCGGCGGTCCAGCACGCGTCCGGGTCGCGGGTGCGGCTCATCCTGGACATCGGCGGGTATCGAGCGCGGCTCCGCGAGCGGCTCGAGGAGCGCGCGCGCGCGACGGCGCAGCAAGTGGTCGACGAGGGCCGGGCAGCGAGGATGGAGCCGATGAGCGCCTTCGACCGCCGGATCGTCCACCAGGTGCTCGCGGACTTCCCCGGAGTTCGGACCAGCAGCGAAGGAGACGATCCGGACCGGCGAGTGGTCGTCTCCCCGAGCTAACGCTGGAGTTCCACGTGAAACCCCCTGAAGGGGACGAGCGGACGGCGGCTCCATTGCGCGCGATCGCGCGCCTCCTCCGCGAGCTGGGCCTGCCGGCGAGCGAGCTGTCCCGCCTGATTTCTCACGCTCTCGCGGTCGAAGAGGCCGCCGCGCGGTTCAGCCTGGTATCCGAGGGTGACCGAGGGCACGTGTTGGAACGTCACACGGCAGATTCCCTGCTCTTCGCGCTTGCCCATTCTCCACAGCCTGGGGAGCGATGGGTGGATGTCGGCTCGGGTGCCGGTTTCCCGGGCGTGCCCCTGGCTTGTTGCTACCCGGACACCTCGTTCGTGCTCCTGGAGCCGACGGCGAGGCGAGCGGGTTTCCTGGCCATGGAGCGAGATCGGCTCGGCCTTGGAAACGTCGAGGTTGCTTCTACGAAGGCGGAATCGCTGAAGGAGCGGTTCGACGTCGCGGCGGCGCGAGCACTCGCCGATCCGGCTGCGGCATCTTCCCTGCTCACGAGACTCCTGCGTCCTGGAGGACACGCGCTCATTGCGGTAGGCTCCGCGATCGAAGCGCAAGGCGGTGAGGTCGTCGACGTCAGTCGAGCCGATGTTGACTCGCCGGGGCTACTCCTTATCATTGCGCGCGGCGACTGAGGAGGGATTTTCCATCCGCTCCCAGTAGTGGGATGTTCTGCCAGGAGATTAGATGGAACAGACTGGGTTCGCGGCGCCGGTCTTCACGCTGACCAACCAGAAGGGCGGCGTGGGCAAGACGACCACGGCGGTAAACCTCGGCGCGTGCCTGGCGGAGGCCGGCGCGCGCGCGCTGCTCGTCGACATCGACCCGCAGGGCAACGCGAGCACCGGCGCGGGCATCGACCGCAGCGCGGTGAAGGTCGGCACCTACGAAGTCCTGATGGGCACGCCGATGGGGGAGGCCATCTGCGCCACCGAGGTGCCGGGGCTGTCGGTGTGTCCGTCCACCATCGATTTGGCGGGCGCCGAGGTCGAGCTGGTGAGCGCGTTCGCGCGCGAAACGAAGCTCCGGCAGGCCCTCGCCGGCGCGCGCGCGGATTTCGACGTCGTGCTGGTCGACTCGCCGCCCTCGCTGGGTTTGCTGACGATCAACGGGCTCGCGGCGGCCGACCAGGCGATCGTGCCGATCCAATGCGAGTACTACGCGCTGGAAGGTCTCGGCCAGCTCGTGCGAACGCTGGAGCTGGTACGTGAGGGGTTGAACCCGCGCCTGGAGGTGGGCGGCGTCGTGCTCACGATGTTCGACGCCCGGACGAAGCTGGCCGATCAAGTCGCGGCGGAGGTGCGCTCGCACTTCGGCGATCGAGTCTTCCGCAGCGTCATCCCGCGCAGCGTGCGGCTGTCGGAGGCCCCCGGCTTCGGCAAGCCGATCATCTCCTACGCATCGGGCTCCCGCGGCGCGACCGCCTATCGGGTCCTTGCGCGAGAGCTGCTCGAACGCTTCCCAACGATCGCGCCGCACGTCGCGCGCGACGCCGGCTGGCGAGGACCGCCGGCCCCGACGACCAAGGAGAGCGACCATGAGTGAGACACCCGGCGGGTTGGGCAGAGGACTCTCGGCGCTGCTGCCCGAGCAGCGCGCCGCGGGCCCGCGCCTGAGCGAGATCGCGGTCGCGGAGATCAGGCCGAACCCGAGGCAGCCGCGAGCCCGCTTCGAGGACGAGGCCCTGGAGGAGCTGGCGTCCTCCATTCGTTCGGTTGGCGTGCTGCAGCCCGTGATCGTGCGGCGGTCCGACGCCGGGTTCGAGCTGATCGCCGGCGAGCGCCGCGTCCGCGCGGCAAGGCGCGCGGGACTGACGCAGATTCCGGCGGTCATCCGCGACGCCGAAGACGACGCGATGCTGCTCGACGCGCTCGTCGAGAACATCCAGCGCGTGGAGCTGAACCCGCTGGAGGAGGCGGCCGCCTACCGTCAGCTCGTCGACGACCTCAGCGTCACGCACGAGGAGATCGCGCGCCGTGTCGGCAAGAGCCGTGCCGCGGTGACGAACGCGCTGCGGCTGCTGAACCTTGCGCCGAGCGTCCAGCAGCGGATCGTTTCGGGAGCGCTGTCGGCCGCGCACGGGCGGGCGCTGGCGGCGATCGCCGACCCCGATGCGCAGGAGCGCGCGGCGGTCCGCATCGTCGCCGAAGGCATGAACGTTCGCCAGACCGAGGAGCTGGTCGGCCGGATGGCCGCGCAGGGCGAGGTCAGCGAGCGCGCCAAGGCGACTCGCGTGCGAGCGACCGCGACGCCCGCCGCCGGAATTCTGGAAGCCGAGATGTTGCTGTCGGATATCCTTGCCACGCGCGTGCGGGTGGAGGGGGGCCGCGGCCGCGGCCGAGTCGTGATCGAGTACGCCGACTTCGACGACCTCGATCGCATCGTGAGGATCATCGAGGGAGAGCGGGCCGACTGATGGACTTCCGCCGGATCGATCGACTGCCGCCGTACGTGCTGAGCGTCGTGACCGAGGCGCGCGCGGCCGCCCGCCGCGCCGGCGAGGACATCATCGACCTGGGGATGGGCAACCCCGACCCGCCGACGCCGACGCCGATCGTGGAGAAGCTGCGCGAGGCGGCGCTGAACCCGCGAAACCATCGCTACTCGACCAGCCGCGGGATCCCGAAGCTGCGCAAGGCGATCGTCGATTGGTACGAGCGCCATTACGGCGTCGCGCTCGACCCCGAGACTGAGGCGATGTCGACCATGGGGGCCAAGGAAGCGATCAGCCACATGGCCTGGACGCTCGTCGGCCCGGGGGACTCCTGCTTGGTGCCCGAGCCGACCTACCCGATCCACACGTTCTCGGTCGCCCTGGCGGGCGCGGACGTGCGATCGGTGCCGCTCGGGCCCGACGCCGACTTCTTCCACAACCTGACGACCGCCTTCGAGAGCACGTGGCCGCGCCCGCGTGTCGTCATCACGAGCTTCCCGCACAACCCGACGACGCAGTGCGTCGAGGCAACCTTCTTCGAGCAGCTCGTCGCCTTCGCCAAGGAACACGGCGTGTTCGTCATCCACGACTTCGCCTACGCGGACCTTTGCTTCGACGGCTATCGCGCGCCGAGCTTCCTGCAAACTCCCGGGGCGAAAGACGTCGGCGTGGAGATCTACTCGATGTCGAAGTCGTTCTCGATGGCGGGCTGGCGGATCGCCTTCGTCGTGGGCAACGCCGAGATGATCGGCGCGCTCAACAAGCTGAAGACCTACCTGGACTACGGAGTGTTCCAGCCGATCCAGATCGCGGCGATCATCGCGCTGAACGAGTGCGAGGCCGAGACGAAGGTGTTTCGGGACCTCTATCGCGAGCGGCGCGACGTGCTGATCGACGGGCTCGCGCGCGCCGGGTGGGCGGTCCCGGCCCCGAAGGCGACGATGTTCGTCTGGGCGCGCATTCCCGAGGAGCATCGCGCGATGGGGTCGCTGGAGTTTGCGAAGTTCTTGTTGCGCGAAGCCAAGGTCGCGGTGTCGCCTGGGATCGGATTCGGGCGCGAGGGCGACGAGTACGTGCGCTTCGCGCTCATCGAGAACGAGCACCGCACGCGGCAGGCGACGCGCGGGATCAAGAAGGCGCTCGGCGGGTGAGCGCCGGCGGCAGCGAAGTGCGGCGCGGGGCCATCGCAACGCTCCTGGGCGCCGCGCTCGGTCTGTTTGTCGTGCTGTTCGCCAAGCGCGCGCCCGGGGCCCGAGGTCGGTGAATGGCCAGGCAGATCCGTGACCTTACCCACACCAACGTCGACGACATTCCCCGGCCGTGCCGGGGTTGCGTCTTCTGGGAGTACGCACCGGCCGACCGCGCGCTGACGCTCGGCGAGCACGACGCGGACTTCGAAAAGGAGGCCTGGATCTCCGAGACGTCGCTGGTCGCGGGCACGGCCGGCAAGATCCTGTACGTCGACGGGCAGCCGATGGGCTTCGCGATGTGCGGGACGGCCGACGTCTTCCTGGGCGCCGACGTGTTTCCGCTGCGCATCTCACGCGACGCGCTGTTCCTGGCCACGCTTCGGGTGCTCCCCGAGGCCTGGGGCCAGGGCGTAGGCAAGGCGCTGGTGCACGCGGTGTTGAAGGAGGCCAAGCTGCGCGGGAAGCGCGCAGTCGAATGCTACGGCGACCGGGAATGGGCGCACGAGCAATGCATCCTGCCGGGCGCCTTCCTTGAGGCGATCGGCTTCCGCGTCAAACGCGAGCATCCCCGCTATCCGCTATACCGTCTCGACCTCGGCTCCATAGCCCAACTGTCCAAGAACGTGGAGGCGGCGGTCGAGCAGTTCCTCGAGTCGATCTTCTCGCCCGAGCCCGCCGCCGCGCCCCGCTGAAGTAGGCGCAGAGCAGCCGGCGAAAATTCTCTTCGGAAATATCCGCTCTCGGGTTGACATGGGACCGCCGTCCGGTATGCTCTCGGACATACCAAAATCGGATAGCGGAAGGTGGCTTCGGCGGCCGTAACGGCTCCATCGCCGCGACATTCGCGCACCGATTGGTTCCCCGATTTCACGGGTGGGCACAAAGGGGTCCCCTCCGGTGGGTCGGCGCCTCCCCTGGCCCGATCCACCGAAGGGGCATCCCCTCGACCGGGTGGACCCGCCGCAGGCAGCGCGAAGCGCTTCGAAAGAAAGGAACGCAGCAGATGCGCGACGAGATCCCAATGCCCAGGCCGCGAGCGGCCGGCGCAATGCTGGCGGTCGCCGCGATCGCCCTGATCGCGCTTCCCATTCGGGCGGAAGGGGCGACGTCGTCGCCCAAGGTGGCCGCAGCGAGGGAGAAGCAGACCCTTCACGTAAGTACGGCTGTGACCGAGTCCGAGTCGCCCCCTGCTCTGCCCGCCTCAGAGGAGGACGACGGTAACGGCGTCAGCGTTTGGCGGGAGGGCAGCCCCGAGTGCGGTCCCGACCCCTTCGACTACCGAACGGACATCCCCTACTACTGCGAGAACTACCACGACGACGCGAACGATCTCCCCGGAGGGGAGTCCGGGTCAGAGTTGGAACCGCAACTGCAGGCGGCCTTCGGGTCGCGGTACGTCGGCAAGTGGATCGACCGAACTGCATCGCCCAGCCGATGGGGCATCAGTATCGTGGACGCCTCTCCCGCTGATCATCAGGCAGTCGGATTGATGCTCGGCGGTAGCGACCGCTACATCGTCACGCCAGCCACGTACTCCAAACTGCAGCTCGACCAGTTCATGGCGGTGATCGTCCCCCTCGTTCAAGCCCGCTCGATCGAATCCGCGATCGGTGTCGACGTTGTCATGAACAAGGTCACCGGGCGGGTCGACTCGCTGGATCCTCGGCTCATACCCTCGATCCTGGAGGCCGGAGTCCCGGCTGCTGCGTTCCTGGTCACATCCGGCTTCGACGCCGAACCCGTGCATAGCTCGCGTAGAGACTATCCCAACTACGAAGGCGGTCTCTTCGTCAAGACCTGTCCGGACAGCCTCTGTGGCACAAGTGGGTACGTGTCAAAGTGCACAACAGGGTTCACGATGGCCACGGACGCAGTCAACTTCAAGGGAACGACCGCCGGGCATTGTGACTACTGGACCGGGACGAAAGCGAAGATGGGCGATCCACTGCAGAGCGTGAATGCGACCGGGACGAATACGTTTGTGGGCCTCTGAGCCGTCCAACTCCGACGCCGTGCGGTTCAACATCCCCAACTCCTACGCCACTCCTCGCGTCTGTTGCCCGCATCGTCCGGTCAACTGGCCGCGACACGACTTGGTGGCGCAGCAGCTCGGTGTCGGCGTCCGCGTTTGCCTCGAGGGCCAAGTTAGCGACAGCAGATGCGGGGACGTGAGCGCCACGGACCAGACCGTAACAATGTACGTCGATATCTGCGACCGCTATCAAGAGGTGAGACACATGTGGTTCATGGACTACCTCGTGCAACGCGGCGACAGTGGAGGCCCAGTTTATCGGGTACCGAAAGGCAACGCTGCGTGCCCGAGTTTGGTCAACGGTCGCAGATGCTTGCGACCGGATCACCGAAGGAAAGCAACAGGCGGAGCAGCTTCTCGCTCCCGCCGCATGACAGCACTGCCACTAATGACGGACCTGCTGCTAGCAGGGGGGACGCCATGACCCACTCATGGCACAGGGGGTAGAATCCCAGTGAACAAATTCCGATACACCGTCCTCGCCGGAGCACTCATACTGCTCGGCGGGGCTGGGTACACAATCGCCACTGCCGACCAGCCCTACGTACCAGCAACAAGGGCGATCATCGGCCAATGTGACGGAGCCAGCAAGCTCGTCATCGGAAGAATTGTGGCGTCTGAGAACAATTCCCGACCAGGAAACCGAACCGCTGACGAGGCGCTCAGGACCTGGATCCGTGACGTCCGACCCGATCTGAAAGAGAGCGACTTCGTGCGCACTCACGCCACGGACGAGTTCGTTCAGTTCGAGAAGCTCGAAGGAGGACGCTCAGTGATCACCGTTGATTTCGTGAAGAACGGTGACACTTGGGTAAAGAGCAGCGAAGGCTCGTGCGTCAAGGGTGGGCAGCCATGAAGCGCTTCCTCGGTGTCACAACCGCTCTCCTGGCGCTGCTCGCCTCAGGCGCACTCCCGAGTCAGGCTCATTCGAGCTCAACGTACTACGCCTACAAGTGGAAGAACCAGAACGGCTCAAGCAAGACCCAGGAATGGAAATTCACCAACAGCGTGCCTACAAGCGGCGGCTGGCGGGCCCGGGTGAAGGACGGGGTCAACCAGTGGAACAGTGTAGGCACACCAATGCAGTGGGTGAAGATCAGCGGCGGGGACTACGCGGACTATGACATCGCTGATCCGCAGCAGGGCTGCCCGGCGGCGGGCAAGAATAGCGTACGCTACGGCTACATCGATGGGCCGGGCAACACCATCGCCCATACCGTAATTTGCCTCTTCACCGGTACGCTACAGTTGAGCAACATCCAAATCACGATCGACAGCTCCGAGACCAACTGGAATACCGGTACCGGAGACACCCCGGACGGAGGACTCTTCGGGTGCGCACTCGGTGGCTGTGGCCTTGATCTATGGGGGAACATGGCCCACGAATGGGGGCATGCCGTTGGGATGGATCTTCACTTCCAAATGAGCGACCCGGACACATGCTCCCCGGGAGACCGGATGGACTTCCACACCATGTGCGCGTTTTACTCTGGAGGCAGTGACCGAGAACGGACACTCGAGGGACACGACTCAGGCACATTCATAGGCGCGTACCCGTAAGCATTCAATACAAGCCAGCCGGAACACCGTAGCACTTGGGAGGCAGAAGCCGCACGATGAGGCCTTTCCGGAACACACTAGCTACCGGTCTGCTCCTGATCCTCGCAGCCGGATGCACCGGGGACAAACAACCACAACCCATGCGAGGCGAGCTTTTCAGCGCACCTTGGGGCTTGCTCGAAGCGAAGCCGAAGAATCACACGATCCGCGTCCTCGTGCACGCGGGGTGCACGGAGTTCGGACGGCTCGATGTGGATGAGAGCCAGGAAGGCAAGATCGTCGTGGCGGCGTTGATCTATGAGCTGGTCTTTCCCGAGGGGATTGGCTGCGCGGCGGCGCTGAATTTCGAGGATCACACCTATGAACTTGACCGCCCCGTTGGTTCGCGCTCCATCGTACATGTGCCCGTCGATCCGGACTGGCCGGGGCCCCAGACAATGGACGAAAGGGACGTCCAGGATTGGAATGCGCCACAGAGCACACCAACCTATACGCCGCGTCCGCCTCGGACGCCGTAGCCACGTCTCCGCGCCAGCGGCCGCGGTCAGCCCGTGACGGGCTCGCGGGCGAAGCGGAGCACGGCTTCGGCGACTGCTCGGGCTAGGCGATCCTGGAAGGAGAGATCGGTGAGGCGGTGCTCGTCGTCGGGATCGGCGAGCACGCCGGTCTCCAGCAGGACCGCGGTCATCCGCGTCTCGCGCAGGACGCGGAAGGTGCGGGCGTGGACGCCCGCGTCGGCGAGGCCGAGCCGGCCGAGCTCGTCCAGCAACAGGGCCGCGAGGTGGGCGCCGGTCTCCGATCGATAGCGCTCGTGCCCGAAGAAGTATGCGGCGGCGCCTTTGGGCGGGCGGTCTGAGGCGATCTCGTCGTGGCCGCCGGTGTGCAGGGCCAGGTACAGGTCCGCCTCCAGGATGTTGGCAAGGGCGGCCCGCTCGGAGTCCTCGGGCGCGTCGTGCGTCGGGCGCGTGAGGTAGACGTGAGCGCCCGAGGCGGCCAGCAAGGCCTCGACCTTGCGGACCAGGTGGAAGCACAGGTCCGCTTCGCGCACCCCGCCCGGCCCGGTTGCGCCCGCGTCATCTCCTCCGTGAGCGGGATCGAGGACGATCTTCATCCCGGTGACCGCGCCGGGCCGGTCGCGCAGCTCCTCGCGTTCCCGCACGAGCGTCGACGGCGTGTCGCCGGTCATGCGGGGAAGCGAGAGCAGCGCGCGGAAGGTGGTGTCCGCCACGATGCCGTCGTCGGGCAAGCCGTAGTTGCGCTGGAAGTCCTTGACGCCCCCCGCCGTTCGCGGTCCGAAGATGCCGTCGGTGCGCCACACGTCGAAGCCGAGCGTCGTCAGGCGGTCCTGCAGGTCGCGAACGTCGTCGCCGCGCAGGTTGGGCGAACGCAGGTACAGCACGCGATCGCCGAGCTTCCAGGACGCGTCGACCAGCTCGTGCCAGGTCTCCGGGCCGACGATGCCGTCCACGCGGATGCCGCGCCCGCGCTGGAAGACCACGACGGCGTCCTTCGTGCCGTCGCCGAAGCGCCCGTCGCGCTCCGAGGCGGGGATGCCGTAGCCGAGCGCCGCGAGCCGGGTCTGGACGTCGGCGACGCGATCGCCGCGATCGCCGTGCCGGATCAGCTCCATGGACGTCCTAAGTATTGGCACGCCGCGAGCGGCGTGCGCCAGTCGCGGGCTTCGCCGAGATCAGAGGTACGGCTGCAGCTCGGACAGGATCTGCGCCTTCCCCCGAGCGCCGACGATGCGCACCTTCTCGACTCCGTCCACGAACAGCACCATCGACGGGATGCTGAGGATTCCGTACCGCCGGGAGACCTCGGGGTTGGCGTCCACGTCGATCTTGCCGACGACGAGCTTCTCGGCGTTCTCGGTTGCGATCTCCTCGATGACCGGCGCGACCATGTGGCACGGGCCGCACCAGTCGGCCCAGAAGTCGATCAGGACGGGCTTGTCGTTCTGCAGGACGCTCTGCTCGAAATCGGAATCGTTGATCGCCACGGTTGCTGCACCCATCGGTCCAATCCTCCGGTCGTTCGTTTCGTGCCCCTCAGAGTACCCCGGGAGGCTTCCCGTCCAAACGCGGGATCGGGGCCGGCTATTCCGAGGCCGCGTCCAGGGCGCGGCCTCGCAGCAGGCGCTCGGCCTGGTCTTGCTGCTCGATCAGGGCGCGCCGGAGCGGCGGGGCCAGCGTGGGATGCTCGGCGAGGTAGGCCGTCGTGCGGTCGATCAAGCCGGCGGAAGCGCACGCGCTGGGGTACATCGTGCCCGCGAACGAGGACGAGACTTCCACCGGCTCCTGCTGCCACATCCGTTCGAGCGCCTCGAAGTAGCGCTCGACGTAGGGCTGGACGAGGTCCGCCTGCTCGTAGGGGCCGAAGGAGCTCATAGCGGCAAGGCGCTCGCGGCGCGTGGCGGAGGAGTCCATGACGACGGCCCAGGCTTGGGCCTTCGCCTCTGGCGCCGGGCGGGAGGCGCGCGCGGCGATCGCCGCTCGCGCGCCCTGGTCGGTCGGATCGCGCTCGAGCTCCGCGTCGATGACCTCGGAGCCCGCCGCCCCGGACTGCGCGAGTCTCGACACGATCGCCCAGCGCAGCGTCGTGTCGACCGCCAGCCCGTCGACGACCTCCGTCCCGTCGAGCACGGCGCGCAGGAACCCGAGGTGCTCGTCGCTTCGCGCGGTCAGGATGAGCGCGTGCGCCCACGCGAGCTGCAGGTCGCTGCCGTCCGGTTGCGTCCCGAGCTCGGCGCGCGCGCGGTCGGCGATCCGGCGCAACGCGGCGTCCCGGTTGGACGGCGCCCCGTAGACGACGACGGCGGTCGCCACCGCGCGGGTGAGCCGCGTCACGAGCCCGGGATCGGTTTCGGCGTGGACGTTGCCGAGCAGCAGGTCCACGAGCGATCGAGCGGGCAGCTCCGCGTCGCGAACCTGGTCGGTCGCGGCGGACCAGCAGAGGGTTCGTGTGAGCGCGTCCGGCAGGCCGGCCAGGTGGTCGCGCAGCGTGGCCACGGTCCGCTCGTCCAGGCGAATCTTCGCGTAGGTCAGGTCGCCGTCGTTGATCACCAGGACGTCGGGCACGGGACGGCCGAGCAGCGCGGGGACCTCCGTACGCTCGGCGGATACTTCGACGGGGACCCGCTCGCGAAGCGCGAGCCGGCCGTCGTGCAGGTCGTAGAGGCCGAGCGCCAGCGAGTGCGTGCGCAGCGTGGGTTGCTCCGGCCGGGCCGCTTGCAGCAGCGCGAAGGAGGTGAAGACGTCGCCCTCCGTCTCGGCCTCGGCCGAGATGGTGTTGACACCCGCTTCCTGGAGCCACTCTTTCGCCCAGCCGTCCAGGTCGCGCCCCGACGCGCGGCTCAGCGATCCGAGGAAGGCCTCGAGGTCCGCGTTGCTCCACTCGTGCGCGGCGAAGTAGGCGCGGATGCCGGCGAGGAACCCGTCCTCGCCGATGAGCGCCGCGAGCTGGCGCAGCACCGCGGCGCCCTTGGCGTAGCTGATCATGTCGAAGTTCATGTGCGCCTGGCGCACGCTCGGCACGTCGCCGACGATCGGGTGCGTGGTCGGCATCTGGTCCTGGGCGACGGCCGCGATCTTGCGCGTGTTGGCGAAGGTGGTCCACGCGTCGGCGAACTCGGTGGCGCGCGAGCAGGCGTCGAAGCCGAGGAACTCGGCGAAGGACTCGTTGAGCCACAGGTCGTCCCACCACCGCATGGTGACCAGGTCGCCGAACCACATGTGCGCCATCTCGTGCATGATCACGATCGCGCGCGACTCGACGGCTGCGCGCGTCACGCGCCCGCGGAAGATCATCGACTCGGCGAAGGTGACGCAACCCGCGTTCTCCATCGCGCCGGCGTTGAACTCCGGGACGAAGACCTGGTCGTAGGTGTCGAACGGGTAGGCGTAGCCGAACGTGCGCTGAAAGTACTCGAGCCCTTGCTTGGTCACCGCGAACATGTTCTCCGCATCCAGGTGCTGCGCCAGCGACCGGCGGCACCACACGCCCAGCGGAATGCCGTCGTAGTCGTCGTGGACGCCGTGGAAGGGACCGGCGCACACCGCGGTGACGTACGTGGGAAGAATCGGGGTCCGGCCGAAGACCCAGCGGTTCGCCTTGCTCGACTGCGGCGCGGTGTTGGACACGACCACCCATCCGTCGGGGACGGTGACGTCGAACGTGAAGCGCCCCTTGACGTCGGGTTGGTCGAAGCACGCGTAGACCTCGTGCGCGTGCGCCTCTTCGAAGTCGGTGTAGCAGTAGACGCTTCCGTCGACGGGGTCGGTGAAGCGGTGCATGCCGGTGCCGACCCGCGAGTAGGGCATCGCCGCGGTGAGGCGCAGCTCGTTGGAGGCGCGGAGATCCCGGAGCGCGATGCGATGCTCGCCGATCGCCTCCGGGCCGAGCCGCTCGCCGTTCAGCTCCGCCGTCACGTCGCGCGCGCCGGTGAGGTCGATGAAGGTGCTCGCGCCGGGCTCGGCGCAGTCGAAGCGCACGAGCGTGCGGGAGGCGAAGCGGTCGCCGCCGCCGCTGAGGTCGAGCGCGATCTCGTAGGTGACGCCGGTGAGGAGCCGGGCCCGCTCACGGGCCTCGTCGCGGGTCAGGTCGTCCCGCGGGTCTGCCACTAGATCGCCTCCCCGTGCGCCGCGATCGCCTCGACGTCCAGCTCGATGCCGAGTCCGGGCCCTTGCGGAAGCGCCACCGTGCCGTCCGGCCCGATGCGGATCGTCTCGGCGAGCATCGCGTCGCGGACCTCGGGGACGAACGAGGGCGGGTCGTACGGGTACTCGAGCCACGCGCCGCCCGCCGCGCCGAGCACGTGGAGGTTCGCGACCATGCCGATGCCGTTGCCCGACCAGGTGTGCGGCGTGAAGCCGATCCCGGCGAGCTGCGCCGCCCGCGCGAGCTGCACGGCGCCGGTGATGCCGCCGGTGAACATCGCATCGGGCTGGACGATGTCGACGCAGCGGCGCTCGATCAGCTCGCGAATCGGCCAGAGGTCGCCGGCCAGCTCGCCGGCGGCGATCGGCGTGGTCGTCTGCGCGCGAAGCGCGCGGTATCCCTCGAAGTCGAACTGGTCGAGCGGCTCCTCCAGCCAGAGCACGTCGAACTCCTCGTAGGCCTTCGCCGTGGCGAGCGCGCGCTTGAAGTCCCAGCGAGGCGCGTCCGTTGCGAACACGTCCACGCGCCAGCCCTGGTTGGCGTCGCAGGCGATGCCGAGCCCGTCGCCCACTGCCGCGCGAACGGTGCGGACCTCCTCGACGTCCTCGGCGAAGGTCTGGTGGCGAGGGCGAAGCTTGACGGCGCGGAAGCCGGCCTCGCGCGCGGCGATCGCGTCGTCGGCCCGGCGCTTCGGCTCGCGAACCTCGCCGAACGAAGCGTAGGCGGGAACGGACTCGCGCGTGCCGCCCAGGAAGCGGTAGAGCGGAAGCCCGGCCGCCTTCGCCGCGAGATCCAGGACCGCCGCTTCGATGAACCACACCTTCAAGCCGAGCACGCGCACGGCCGCCTCGATGATCGGGCGAAGCTCCGCGTAGCGCGTCGGGTCCCGGCCGATGAGGAAGGCGCGCATGAGGTTGACCGGGCCCTTCGCCTCGTCGGCGAACGCGGCGAACGCGGTGTAGCCCTCCAGGCCGTCGTCGGTCGTGAGGCGGTAGATGACGCAGGAGTTGGCGGGGCTGGCCAGGCCGGGCACCCAGGCGGGCGAGAACGGTTCGGGCCAGGGGAAGTGGCAGATCCAAGCGTCGATACGCTCGATTTTCATGCGGGCTCCCAGGGTCGTCGGGACCTCCGATTGTGGCACGGCCGGTGGCGGGCGCGCGACCCGCGCGGCCGGTGAGGCGGTGGCGGGTACGATGCGCTCGTGCCCGCCTACTTGCGCTACATCGCCGCGCTGACGTCCGGCTTTACGGCGTTCTTCGTCTACTCGTTCATCACGCTCGGCATCACCGGGGCGCTCGGCTACGACGAGGTGCCGGTCGCGGCCGGCGGCCTGGTCTCGATCGTCGCCGGCGTCGTCGCGATGGCGACGGCGGTCGCGACCAGCGACTGGATCGTGCGGCGCTATCCGCCGCCGTCACGGCAACGGCCGGCCGATGACGAGCAGCGGCGAACGCCCGGCTAGAGGCGCCGCCTAGGAGTGCTGCGCCTCGAGCCAGCGCTCGGCGTCGATGGCGGCTGCGCACCCGGTCCCGGCGGCCGTGACCGCCTGGCGATAGATGTGGTCCACGACGTCGCCGCACGCGAACACTCCGTCGACCGACGTCGCCGTGCGCGGGTGGTCCACCACGACGTAGCCGTTGTCGTCGAGCGTGAGCTGCCCTTTGAACAGCGACGTGGTCGGGTCGTGGCCGATCGCGATGAACAACCCGTCGGTGCCAAACGTGCTCTCGGAGCCGTCGACGACGTTCTTCAGGCGCAGCCCGGTGACCGCGCCCCCGTCGGTGCCCAGCACCTCCTCGACGACCGTGTTCCAGACGACCTCGATCTTGTCGTTGTCGAGTGCCCGCTGCTGCATGATCTTCGAGGCGCGAAACTCCTCGCGCCGGTGGATGATCGTGACCTTGGTCGCGAACTTGGTCAGGAAGCCGGCTTCTTCCATTGCCGAGTCGCCGCCGCCCACGACCACCAGCTCCTTGCCGCGGAAGAAGAAGCCGTCGCACGTCGCGCAGGTGGAGACGCCGCGCCCCAGCAGCTCGCGCTCGCCGGGCACGTCGAGCATGCGCGCCGTCGCGCCCGTGGAGACGATGACCGCGTCGCCCTCGTAGGCGTCCTCGCCGACCGAGACGGCGAAGGGACGGCGGCTGAAGTCCACCGCGCTCGCGTCGGCGGTGACGAACCGCGCGCCGAAGCGACCGGCTTGCGCGCGGAACTGCTGCATCAGCTCGGGGCCGAGGATCCCGTCGGGGAAGCCCGGGTAGTTCTCGACGTCCGTGGTGAGCATGAGCTGGCCGTAGGGCGCGGCTCCCTCGATAACGAGCGGCTCGAGGTTCCCGCGCGCCGCGTAGAGCGCGGCGGTGAGTCCGGCCGGCCCGGAGCCGATGATGATGACCTTCTCTGCCATGCGGTTCCCTCGCCACGCTCGACGAACGGAGCAGTCGGGGAATCCTAACGCGCTCGTGCCCGGGGTTCTTCCGCGGGCCGGGCTCAGCGATCGGCTTGGGCGAAGTACAGGACCGTGCAGTCCGTCCGCGACACCACCCAAAGCTCGCGATGATCGTCCTCGGTGTAGACGAAGAAGTACGCGGGCGTGCCCTTGAAGCGCGCAAGGATCGTGCGCTCGGTGGCTTCGGGCTTACCGATCTCGGTGCGGCAGTCCTCGGCCGTGGCGTCGTCGCTCGGCGCGCCTGGTCCGCTCGTGAAGGCCGAGTCTCCGCTCGCTGCGACGCCCACCTCGGCGGCCGACCGGGTGCGGCCGTCGATCAAGGCGGCCGCGGTCTTCTCGTTGTAGTTCTGCTCGGCCGATTCCGGAACGGCCAAGGGTTGGCCGGCCGTGTCGGAGACGCCGCCGGTCGATGCCGAACGCCCGCCGAACCCGCCCGCGAAGGCGAAGATGGCGACGAGGACGGCCGCCGCGCCGCCGAGCGCGGTCATCGCCGAGCCGAAGCGCCGCGGCCGCCGCATACCCGCCGTCCGAAGAGCGCCGCGCACGCGCGCGGCGTCCAGGTCCGACCACTCCAGGTCCTCCAGCAGGGCCAGGTCGCCCGCGGTCGCGCGCAGCGCGTCCACAACGGCCGCGCACGCCGCACAGGTTGCGGCGTGCTCTGCGACGGTCGCGTTCGCGGCGGCGTCCAACTCGCCGTCGACGAACGCGGACAGCAGCTCGGGCTGGTCGTGGGTGTTCATGGCGCGTCCCTTAGAGGCTCGTCCGCCGCCGCCGGTTCCGTCCGGCGCAGATGACCGAGCAGACCCGCGAGTTCTACGCGCGCGCGGTGGATCCTGCTCTTCACCGTTCCGACCGGAACTTCCAGAATGCGCGCGACCTCCGCGTAGTCGAGGTCCTGCAGGTCGTGCAGCACGAGCACCGCGCGATGGTCCGTGGTCAATCGCGCGAGTGCGCGCCGCACTTCCGCGGCGCGCGACGCGGATTCCGCCCGCTCGTCCGGCCCCGGCCCGGACGCCGGCTGCTCGCCCAGCACCTCGAGCGGGATGCCGCGGCGGCGCTTGGCCCGGCGCGCCTGATCGAGGCATGCGTTGACCGTGACGCGGTGGAGCCAGGTGGTCAGTTGCGCGTCGCCGCGGAAGGTGCGCAGGGAGCGCATCGCGGTGACGAACACGTCCTGCGTCACGTCGAGGGCGTCCTCGCGCCGGCCGGTCATGCGCAAGGCGACCGCGTACACGCGCCGGTCGTGCCGGGCCACGATCGCATCGAATGCCGAGCGGTCGCCGGCAACGTAGCGCTCGACGAGCGCGCGGTCCTCGGGCTCCTGCTCGCTCATCGATACACGCGCTCGATCAGGGGGCTGACGACGAGCCGGCGCGCCGGCAGGCGGGCGACGGACCCCGCCTCGACGCCGGGCACGTCCGTCACGTCCACCGTGACCATCTGCATCGAGACCCGGCCGACGATCGGGGCGGTTCCGTTCTCGAATTGCACGGCTCTGCCGCGCGCGCGCGCGAAAGACACGCTTCGCCGCACGATTTCGCGCGCGCGCGGCGGTCTGGCGGCGATCTCCAGCGCGAGCCCGTCGGCGTATCCCACCGGGATCGTCGCGACCAGCCGCGCGCGCCGCAACGTCGCGCCGGGCCCGTAGCCGACGCTCGCGCCGGCGGGCACGCGCTTGACCTGCGCGACCCGCCCGAACCATGCGAAGGTCTCGGCGAGCGGCCATCCCGCGCGCGCTCCGGGCGGGTTTTCGCCGTAGAGCAGCGTCCCCACGCGGACCATGTCCGGCGCCGCGCCTTTGTGCGCGAGCAGCCCCGCGGAGTTGAGGGCGTGCGCGCGCACGTCCGGGAAGGCGTCGCGCACGGCGGCCACGACGCCGGCGAACGTCGAGAGCCGCCGCGCGGCTCGCTCCGTGGCCCCATCGGGCAGGTGCGTCCAGACGGCCGCGAGCGTCGCCCGCGCCGCGATCGCCCGCGCCGCCTCCAGGGCTTCGGGCGGGAGCACGCCGAGGCGGCTCATGCCGGTGTCCACCTTCAGGTGTGCGCGCGCGCCGTCCGGCAACGCGGCGATCTGGTCCGCCGACGACACCGTCACCTCGCAGGCGAGCGCGACGGCCTCGCGAACGTCGGCGGCCGGCGCGAGCAGGAAGACGGGCGTGTCGATCCCACCGGCGCGGAGCGCCCGCGCCTCCCCGAGCCGCGTCACCGCGAGCATCGGCGCGCCCGCGCCGGCGAACACGCGCGCGGTCTCGACGAGCCCGTGCCCGTAGGCGTTGGCCTTGACGACGGCGCACACCGGGACGCCGGCGAAGGCCGCGACTCGTTCGTAGTTTCGCGCGAGCGCATCGCGCGAAACGCCGACCCACGTGCTCGCGGCGGGTCCCTCAGTCGCCGGCATCGGCGCTCCTCCCGCGGAGCTTCGTCAGCGCGCGCATCGCCGCCGGCGCGCCGCGCAACCACGCCTGGTACCACAGCGGGCGCAGGACCAGGTCGAACTCGCCCGCGTACTCGACGGTGCGCGCGCCGAAGCCCTCCTTGAAGCGATTGAGCCCGGCGAGGTGCGGGATGACCGGCTCGCCGTCGCGCACGGGCGAGACGCCGCGGAAGTCGTAGAGGCTGTAGCCGGCCTCCGCCGCCCACTTGATCGCGGTCCACTGAAGGATGTGGTTGGGCATCGCGTCGCGGCGGCGGCCGGAGGACGCGCCGTAGACGTAGATCGCGCGCTCGCCCATCGACATCAGGATGATGGCGGCGACCGGCTCGCCCTCCAGCTCCGCCAGGAACATGCGCAGCATGCCGTGCGGCTCGAGCCGGTCGAACAGCGTCTCGAAGTACGAGCGGCCGCGAGGGACGAAGCCGTCGCGGGCCGCCGTCTCCCGGTAGAGCACATGGAAGGCGTCGAGGTCGGAGCGGCCGGCGTCGCGGACGCGAACGCCGCGCCGCTCGGCCACGCGGACGTTGTAGCGCCACTTGGGCTTGAACCCCTCGAAGACTTTGTCGGCGCCCACGCTGAGGTCGAGCAGCATCACGGTCGTCGGCTGCGTCCCCCCGAACGCGCCCGCGTGAACGCCGCGAAGCCCGGCGCGGGCAAGCGCGCGCGCGGCCTCGCCGCCGGCGACGACGGGCGGGTCGCACTTGAACATGAACGCGCCCTCGCCGTGCGCCGCGATGAAAGCCAGGAGCGCCCGCAGCGCCCGGTCGTCGCCGTAGTCCAGGACCGGTCCGCGCGGTGCGTACAGAAGGGGCGGGACCCCGCGCACCGGTTCCAGGCGCAGGACCGAGCACGCGGCGCGGATCGTTCCGTCTTCGTCTTCGACGATCAGGCGTTGCGGGACCCACCCGGTCGCGCGCTTGACCTCGCCCCACTCCCACGATTGCAACACGTCGGCCAGCGGCGACGCGGCAACGGCGTGGTCGAAGCGCTCGCGGTCGCGCTCGGCCGCCTGCAGCACCCTCATGTGCGGGCGAGCATACCGGCGAGACCCGCCGGCTACGGGGCGAACAGTTCGAACTCGGCGAGCTCGGCTCGGTACGGGTATTCCGAGCCGCCTTCGGTGAGTCGATCGATCCAGAGCAGCACGTACCGGGCGCGCGTGCCCTCGGGCAGCGGGACGTCGCGGTCGAAGGTGGCGCGGAACCCGGCGATTCGATCGAAGTCCTCGGGCGCCGAGCCGGCGGCGTTGGAGACCCTGATCTCGGCGTGCCAGCCCTCCAGCGTCGCCTGCACGCGCGCGGCGCCGATTCGCGTTTCCTCGCCGAGGTCGAACAGCAACCCGATGCCGGTCTTGGGCGCAGCGGTGATGCTCGCGTAGTCCAGCGTGCGCCAGCTCGTCGCCGCCTTGCCGTCGGTGACGTAGGCGAGTTGGTCCGGGTTCTCCGTCCCGTCGCCGGGCGGCGGGTCGAACTCGGAGACCGACTCGAAGTCCAAGGGCCGGCCGGGGGTCGCCTGCTCGGTTGGCGTCGGCTCGGCCGTGGACTCGCTTCGGGCGGCAAGGTCGCGAACGAACGCCACGCCGAAGGTCACGGCGACCGCGGCCAGCGCGACGATCGCGATCGCCGGGATGAGCCACCGGAACTCCGAGGCGCTGAAGCGCGGTCCCGTGGAGCCCTTCAGCTCGACGCGCGCCAGCGGCGCAAGGGCGGCGACGAACTCGTCCGGGTCCGGCCGTTGCGCGGGATCGGGTCCGAGCGCGCGCCGCAGGATCGACTCGAAGCCCGAGCCGACGCCGCGTTTGGGCCTGACCGATCCGGGCTCGGGCGCGCGCCCCGTCAGCAAGTGCAGCGTGAGCGCGGCCAGCGCGTAGCGGTCCTGCTCGGCGGGCAGCGGATCCAGCTCGGGCGTCCGGTAGCCGGGCGGCTGCTCGGCGCGCGCCTCCGGCCAGATCTCCGCCGCGGGCCCGTAGACCGTGAGCAGCTTCGCTCGCCCCTCGGCGTCGAACAGCACGGTTCCCGGCGCGATGTCGAGGTGCGCGAGACCGCGCTCGTGCAGCGCCTCCAGGCCGCGGGCGACGGAGAGCACGACCCTGGCCGCGTCGGACTCGCGCATCGGGCCGGCGCGCAAGCGGTCGGAGAGCCGGCCGCCGGCGGCGTGCTCGAACACCACGAACGGGGGATTCTCGCCGATGTCGAACACGCGCGTGAGCCCGGGGTGGTCGATCTGCGCGCACGACGCCGCGGCGCGCTGGAACGCGCGCGCGACGCGGGGGTCGCCGCGCAACTCGGCCGACAGGACGTGGACGAAGACCGCCCGGTCCAGGACCGAGTCTCGGGCGAGCCAGACGGGCCCGAGCGGCGTGCTCCACTCTTCCTTCTTCAGCGTGTAGCGATCGCTGAGGACGACGCCGGGTGCCAGGGCGGGATCGGCCATCAGTTCACCGGGGCGGAGTGCTCGGCGGTCGCGACGGTCTGGTCTTCCAGCGGCCCGATCAGGTGCGTGACCAGGGTCGGGGCGTCGCGCACGACCACGACCGTGAGGCGACCCCCCGAGACCTTCAGCGAAACGCACGTCGCCCCGCGCCCCTCCGCGACGGACGCGCACTCCCTCTTCGCCTTGGACGAGCTGCCGATGCGGTCGTACTCGTCGGCGGCGGCGCCCGCCGCGTCGATCGCGATCGAATCGGTCTGCACCTTGTTCACGATGATCGCCCCGGCTTCGAACAGACACAAGCCGGCGACCGCGAACAGGAACAACAGCCGGAAGAGCCAGCCGGTGATGATGCCGCCGCGTTCGGAGGTCACGTCTTCGCCGGACCGCGCGTGCGACCGAGCCGCGAACGGATCAGCCTGAGCACCGGCGCGGCTTCTTCGACTCGAAATGCCAGCGATAGCAACGCATACGTTACTAGTCCCACCGCCACGCCACCGCCCACCTGGATCGCCTGGCCGCCGAGCGTCGCGACGTCGACGGCGCGGCCGATTCCGTCGGCGGCGATCCGCACGACGAGGCCCGTCAGCGCGGCCGCCGCTCCGATGCGAAGGTGCGAACGCAGCAGCCGTCCGCCGTCCAAGCCCCCGAGCCGCGCGCGCAGGATCAAGCCTCCGACGGTGGCGCCGGTCAGGTAGGAAACCGTGTGCGCGAGCCCCAGCCCGGGAATGTCGAGCACGAGGAACAGCGGGACGGCCGACCCGACTTCGGCGCCGACGGCGGCGACGTTGACCAGAAGCGGGGTGCGCGTGTCCTGCATCGCGTAGAAGGCGCGCATGAGCTGCTGGAAGGCGGCGTAGGCGCCGAGCCCCAGCACCATCAGCACGAACGTGTCGGCGAAGAGGTCGGTCGAAGCGGCGCCGAACACGCCGTGCTCGAGCAACAGCCGGATGATCGGCCGTCCGAGCGCGACGAAGCCGGCCGCCGCGGGGAGCACGATGAACGCGGTCGCCCGCAGCCCGAGCGACACGCTGTCGCGCACGGCCGCCCGGTCGCCGCCGACGTGCTGCTCGGCGACGCGGGGAACGAGGTAGGTCATGATGCTCACGGCGAAGAGCCCGTAGGGCAGTTGGTAGAGGATCCACGAGTTCTGGTAGGCGGTGACGCCGCCCGCGGTCGCGGCGCCGTTGGCGAGCGCGAAGATCACCCACAGCCCGGCCTGGTTCACGATCACGTAACCGAACGAGTATTTCGCGAGGCCGCCCACGCGCCGCACGGCCGGGTGCGTCCAGTCGATCCTGCCGAGCCGATAGCCGCGCCGCAGCCGCACGACCGACGGCCAATGCGCGATCGTCATCGCGATCACGCCGAGCGTCGTCCCGCCGCCGAGCAGCCAGACGTCGGCGTCCGACAGCGACGCGAGCTGCGGGATGCCGTCGCCGTGGCGAAAACGGAACAGCGCGAAGGTCCCGGCGACGATCAGGTTGTTGAACACCGGCGCGAACATCGGGATCGCGAAGCGCCGGTGAGCGTTGAGCAAGCCGGTCAGGACGGCGGTCGCTGCATAGAAGATCATCTGGGGCATGAACAGGCGAAGGAAGAAGGTGCCGGTGGCTTCCTGCTGCGCGCGCAGGACCGGGTCGTCGATTCCGAACGTGTAGATCTTCATCAGCCACGGCGCGCCGAGGACCGTGATCGCGGCGAAGGCGCCGGAGACGACCACCGCCATGGTGAAGATCGTCGAGGCGAGCCGCGTCGCCTCCTCGCGCGCTTTCGTCGTGATGTGCTCGACGAAGATCGGCACGAACACCGTGGCGAGGATCTCGCCGAGCACGAGCTGATAGACGATGTTCGGCAGCGAGTTCGCGAGGTTGTAGGTGTCGGGGAGCTTGGACTCGGTGCCCCCGATCGCCCAGGCGATGACGGCGATACGAAGGAAGCCGGTCAGTCGCGACGCCGCGGTGCCCGCGCTCATCACCGCGGTCGCGCGGGTGAGCGACGAGCCGCTGGCGGGCGGCGGCGGATCGGCGTCTGCGGCTCCGGGCGGCGGCCCGACCGGCGTGTCGGCCATCGGCGGCGAGCGTATCAGCGGGCTTGTTCGTCAACCCGCGCGGCGGAGCGTCGCCCGCGGAAGCTCCGCAGCGCCGAAGCGAGCAACAGGAATGCGCCGCCGCCGACGACGAAGATCAGCGCGACGCGGCTCACGGCGGTCGATCGCAGGATCAGCCGGCCCGACCCGACGATCGCCTCCCCGTCGGGCGTCTCCAGCGTGACGCGGATCGGGTACGACCCGGTGGACCGGGCCTCGACCGGGATCGAAAGCGTGGTGAGCGTCTCCGCGGGAAGCTCGACCACTTGTGCGGCCCCTTCCGGGAAGCCGAGCCGCGGTCCCCCGTCAAGGCGCACCTGGACGTGCATGGGGAACGGGTTGGCGTTGTTGATCGACAGCGGCGCCGAGCCCGTCCGGGACGTGAGCGTGATGTGTCGTTCGGCGATGGTCAGTCCGTCCAGGATCTCGTCGATGCGCGAACGCACGGTCTGTGCGAGCCGCTCGCCTTCCTCGGGTGTCTGGGCCTGCGCGAGCAGCAACGTGCGGTCCAACGCGGTCTGCTCGGGGAAGGGGTCGGCGACGACCGCGAGCAGCACGTCGATCTCGCCCCGCGCGCGCCGGACGGTCTCCAGGTAGGGCGCGTCCTCCTTCACGGGCTGCACGAGGCGAAGCGGCTCGCCTTGGGGCGGCAGCGTTTCGGCGGCCCGGGACGCGGTGACGAGCCGGACCCACGGCGCCGACTCGAGGCCGCCCAGGACCGTGCCGAGCGCGCCGGCCGACAGGGCGGACGGCAGCGTCATCACGATCAGCCGGTCGGGGGCGTTGAGGGGAAGCTCCTGCCAGGTGCCGAGCGTCTCGGCGACGATCGCGTTGGCGAGCGACACGGCTCCGCCCGCGGCGATGCGCTCCGCCAGCGGCTCATCCGGCAGCAAGCCGACCGTCCCGCCCGCCACCTCCACCGGCCGGCTCGGGCCGAAGGAGGCGGGCTCGAACGGCTCGGCCGGCTGGTCGGCCAGCAACGAAGGATCGACCAGCGTGCCGGTGACGCCGAGGGTCGAGAGCGCCGCGAGGCTCGCCTGGTCCACCGCCCCGTCGGCCGCCACGAGGAAGCCGTCGTTCACGGTGACGCCGAGGTGCTCGGCAAGGACCGAGCGGCCCACGCCGACCTGGCGGAGGAGTTCGCTTTCCAGGCGGTGCGCGGTCAGGGAACGGACGTCGAGCGGCGCGTAGGGGACGGTGGCGACTTCATGCCCTGCGACCGCCTGCTTGATCGCCTCGAGGGCTACAAGCTCGGCGCCGGCGCCGGCCGCAAGCTCGTCCACGACGGCGGGACTGGGCGCGATCGTGATCGCCGCGAAGGGATGACGCTCGATCGCCTGGGCGTAGCGAGTCAGCCGAGCGAGCTGCGTGTCGGAAAGGCCGGGCTGCTTGCCGAGCGGCACGATGACCGACACGTTCAGCCTTCCCGCTTCGCTCGGCGGGAAGAACGGGATCACCCACTGGCTTACGACCGCGCCGCCCGGGTACTCCAGGGTGATGCTCGCCGGATAGATCCCGCGTGCGGTCAGGACGCGATCGAGCCGGCGCTCGATCACGACGCGGACGGTCGTGCCCGGCCCGGCGCCGGGCACCGGCTCGACGAACGTCGCGACGACCGCGCCCGTCTGCGGCGAGTCGAGCGCGGCGCGCAGCGCCGAGCGCGTCAAGACCGGCGCGCGCAACTGGACGACGACGCGAGCGTCGGTGAGCGGGTCGGTCCCTTCGTTGCGGACCTGCGCGCGAATGACGAGCGGGTGGCGCGCATCCGTATAGGGGCTGATCGAGGCGACGACGAGCCGCGCGGGCGGCTCCTGCGCGCGCGCGCCGGGGGCGAGAAGGAGCGCCGCCACCCCGAGAAGGATCGGTACGGCAAGTCGTCGCGTCGACACCCGGCGATGCTACCGCCAGGGGTAGGCTCCCGATCGGTGTCGCGCGCGAACGTGGTCAAGGCCCTCGCCTTCGGCGTGGTGGGCGGTCTCGTCTCGGGCCTGCTGGGCGTCGGGGGCGGGATCGTGCTCGTCCCCGCCCTGGTGCTCGGGCTCGGCGTCGAGCAGCGCACCGCGCACGCGACCTCCCTGGCGGCCATCATCCCGATCGGACTGGTCGGCGGCGTCATCTACGCGCTCGACGACCGTGGGATCCACGCGGGTTTCGCGGCCGCGCTCGCCGCGGGCGCGATCGTCGGCGCGCCGCTCGGCGTGCGCGCGCTGTCCAGGACGCCCGAGTGGGTGCTGCGGCTCGCCTTCGTCGCCGCGACGCTCGCAGCCGGCGTGAAGCTGATCGTCTAGATGAGCGGGGCCGACGTCGTCATCGCCGTCCTCACCGGACTCGTCGCGGGGGGCTATGCGGGCCTGCTCGGGGTGGGCGGCGGCATCGTGATGGTCCCGGTGATGGTGATCCTGCTCGGGTTGGAGCAGCAGGTGGCGCAGGGCACGTCGCTGGTCGTGATCATCGTCACCGCGACGGCCGGGACGGTGGCGAACGCGCGGCGCAAGCAGTTGGACGGCCGGCTCGCGGCGCTGCTCGGCATCGGAGGCGTGGCCGGTTCCGTGGCCGGCGCCCTGCTGGCGGTGCAGGTCTTGGGCGAGGACGCTCTGAAGCGCGTCTTCGGCGCCGTCCTGGTGACAGTCGCCGTCCGAATGCTGGTCCCGGCTCTCCGACCTCGGGAAAGCGGACGCTTCAACACGAAAGGTCCCTCCGCGGAGTAAAGGCGACCCCCCGCCGCTCCGATTCCTAACAGAGACGGTGCGGGCCGCCGCACCCAGGAAGGGATCCGTGGAGATCGACGTACTCCTGCGCGCCGCCGCCGAGCACACGGCGTCGGACGTTCATATCCGCTCGGGCGGCTATGCCTACATGCGCGTCGACGGCGACCTGTTCCCGGTCGAGGGCGATCCCCTCACCGCCGAGGACGTCGAGCGGCTGGTGTACTCGATGCTCTCCGACGCCCAGATCGAGCGCTTCCAGCGCGACAGCGAGATCGACTTCGCCTACACCGTGGACGGCGTGGGCCGGTTCCGCGTCAACGTGTTCCGCCAGCGCGGCGTGCTCGGCGCGGCGATCCGCCGGGTGCCCACGGGGACGGCGTCCTTCGAGTCGCTCGGGCTGCCGCCCTCGGTGCGCACGCTCGCCGAGGAGCGGCGCGGGCTCGTCCTGGTCACCGGGATGACGGGATCCGGCAAGACGACGACGACCGCGGCGATGGTCGACCACATCAACATGACGCGGCGCTGCCACATCGTCTCGATCGAGGACCCGATCGAGGTCGTGCACGCCGACAAGATGGCGATCGTCGACCAGCGCGAGATCGGGCTCGACACCGCGGACTTCCACACGGCGCTGAAGTACGTGGCGCGCCAAGACCCGGACGTGATCTTCATCGGCGAGATGCGCGACGTCGAGACCGTTCGCGCCGCGCTGCAGGCGGCCTCGACCGGGCACCTGGTCATCTCGACGCTGCACACGCTGGACGCGACCGAGACCGTGAACCGCATCATCGACTTCTTCCCGCCGCACCAGCAGACGCAGGCGCGCCTGTCGCTCGCCGGGACGCTTCGCGGCGTGATCAGCCAGCGTCTCATGGTTCGCGCCGACGGCAAGGGGCGGATCCCCGCGATCGAGGTGCTCGTTTCCAACGGGCGCGTGGTCGACATGATCATGAACCCCGACCAGACGCACATGATCGAGGAGGTCATCGCCGAAGGCGAGTACTACGGCATGCAGACCTTCGACCAGCACCTCATGCGCCTGTTCAAGGAAGGGACCGTGTCGTTCGAAGAGGCGATGGCGAACGCCACGAGCCCCGCCGACTTCACCGTGCTCGTCCGCCAAGCCGGCCTGGCCTAGTCCTGCCCGCGCGCGCGGGTACCCTGGTGGCATGCCGATCCCGCCCGAGATGGCTGCTCGTTTGCGCGAGCTGCTCGTCGTGCCGCCGGTGGCCGAGGACCTGGCGCGCCGCTTTCAGGACGCCGGACGCGAGCTGTACCTCGTCGGCGGCAGCGTCCGCGACGCGCTGCTGCGGCGGGCGCACGACGACTTGGACTTCACCACCGACGCCCGGCCCGAGGAGGTGTTGGAGATCCTGTCCGGCTGGCACGAGGGGACCTGGCTGCAAGGGGTGAAGTTCGGCACGGTCGGCGTGCAGAAGGACGGGCGCCGCCTGGAGATCACGACGTTCCGAGCCGAAACCTACGACCCCGCGTCGCGCAAGCCGATGGTCGAGCACGTCGGCTCGATCGAGGACGACCTCGCGCGCCGCGACTTCACCGTCAACGCGATGGCCGTCCGCTTGCCCGACCGGACCTTCATCGACCCGCACGGCGGCGTGAACGACCTCGCCGGCAAGACGCTCCGCACGCCGGGCGCGCCGGAGGACTCCTTCGACGACGACCCGTTGCGGATGCTGCGCGCGGCGCGGTTCGTCGCGCAGCTCGGGCTGGTGCCCGACGACGGCGTCGTGCGGGCGATGCGCGCGATGGCCGGCCGGCTGCGGATCGTCTCGGCCGAGCGAATCCGCGACGAGCTGCTGAAGCTGCTGGACGCCCGGCGGCCGTCGGGTGGGCTGCTGCTGGCAACCGAGACCGGCCTCAGCGAGACGTTCCTGCCCGAGCTGCCCGCGCTGAAGCTCGAACAGGATCCGATCCATCAACACAAGGACGTGTTCGCGCACACGCTTGCCGTCGTCGATCGCATCGCCGCGACCGACCCCGGGCCCGAGCCCGACACCGTGCTGCGCATGGCGGGGCTGCTCCACGACGTCGGCAAGCCCGCGACGCGCCGCTTCGAGCCCGACGGCGTCTCGTTCCATCACCACGAGGTAGTCGGCGCGCGCATGGCGCGCGAGCGGCTCGAGGCGCTGCGCGTTCCGAGCGACTTCGTCGGCGACTGTTGCGAGCTGATCGAAATGCACCTTCGCTTCCACGGCTTCAGCCAGGGCTGGACGGACTCGGCGGTCCGCCGCTACGTACGCGACGCCGGCCCGCTGCTCGACCGGTTGAACAGGCTCGTGCGGGCGGACTGCACGACGCGCAACAAGATGCGCGCCCGCAAGCTCCAGATCGCGATGGACCAGTTCGAGGAGCGCATCGCCCGGCTTGCCGCCGAGGAGGACCTCGCTCGCATCCGCCCGCCGCTCGACGGGCACGAGGTCATGGCCTTCCTGGGGATCGGGCCGGGCCGTCAGGTCGGCGAGGCCCTCGACATGCTGCTCGAGCACCGCTTGGAGCACGGCGAGTACGGCCCCGACGAGGGGTACGAGCTGCTCGGCGTCTGGGCGCGCGAGCGCGGCATCGGCCCCGGGTCCACCGTGCCCGCCGGACCGGCTGGTTCCGGGGACTGATACGCCGCTAGAGTGGCGCGTGGCGCCCGCCGGACCGGCGGCTCGGGGGAGGAGGAGCCATGGGCAATCCCGTCGTTCACTTCGAAATCAACTCGAAGATGCCGAGGGAGCTGCACGCGTTCTACACGAAGCTCTTCGGCTGGAGCATCAACGACGACAACCCGATGGAGTACGGGCTCGTCGACACCAACGGCGGCACGGGGATCAACGGCGGCATCGGGCCCGCGCAGGGCCCCAGCGGCGTCGTGTGGTACGTCGAGGTGCCCGACGTCGACGCGTCGCTGCAGACGATCGCCGGGCTCGGCGGCACGACCGTGATGCCGAAGACCCACGTCATGGAGGGAGTCACGGTCGGCGTGTTCTCCGACCCGCAGGGCAACGTCGTCGGGCTCGTAGAGGCGGCCGAGCCGCAACCGGGGATGGACTACGGCCCGACGAAGGGGAAGGGCGCGCCGGTGACGCACGCGGAGGTGCTCGGCACCGACGGCGCGGCCTTGCAGTCCTTTTACAGTTCGGCGTTCGGCTGGGAGCTTCAGACCTACGAGGACTACGGCATGTTCGGGCCCGTGGACGGCAAGGGCGTCGGGGGCGGCGTCGGGAAGTCCCAAGGCGACCCGGTCGTGACGTTCTATGTCGAGGTGCCCGACCTCCAGGCGACGCTGGACAAGGCCGCCTCGCTCGGCGGCAAGACCGTCATGGAGCCGCAGACCGTCGGGACCGAGCCGGCGACCGTCGCGATCGCAGCCTTCCGCGACCCGGAGGGCAACCTCGTGGGCTTGGCGAAGTCGGCCTCGTAGCGGCCTACTTCTTCGTGTCCCAGAAGACCTTGTCGATCTGACCGACCAGGTCGAGCAGCTTCTGGCCCTCGGCGGGGTCGTTGGTCTTCTTGCACGCGCCGGCCGACTTCGTCGCCTCCCAGAACAGCGTGTGCAGTTCCGGGTGCGCCTCGAGGTGCTCGGGCTTGAAGTAGTCGGTCCACAGCACCCACAGGTGGTGCTTGACCATGTCGGCGCGCTCCTCCTTGATCGCGACCGCGCGCGCCTGGAAGACCGGGTCGTCGGAGCCGTTGTGCTTCTCCTGGCACGCCTTCACCGACTCGGCCTCGATGCGAGCCTGCGCCGGGTCGTAGACCCCGCAGGGCAGGTCGCAGTGCGCGCGGACGATTCGTGATGGGGACAGCCATTGCATGAGCGTCATGAGCGTTCCTCCCTCCCGTCGAAGGTCCAGGTATATCACTCGCTCGCCCGCGGCTACCATCCGGTCGTGCCCTGGTTCCCCGTTCGCGTGCGCGGCGACTCGATGCTTCCCACGCTGCGCGACGGCGATTTCCTCGCGGTGCGTTCGCTCCGAGCGGGCGAGCCGCGCCCCGGCCAGATCGTCGTCGCGGTTCGGGACGGCGCCGAGATCGTCAAGCGCGTCGGCCCTGCGCCCGAGCCGCTCGCCCCCGGAACCTTCTGGCTGGAAGGCGACAACAAGCGGGCCTCGACCGACTCCCGCACGGGCGGGCCCTTCGATCGCGAGCACATCGCCGGGATCGTTCGTCTGCGCTACTGGCCGCCGACTGGAATGCGTCTGCTGCGCTGAGGCTCAGGCCGTGGCTTCGGCCTGCGAGGCGAGGTGGGCGCTGGTGAGCGCCAGGGCCTCGGCGTACAGGCGCGTGCCGTGCGAGGTGTCCTTGTAGTGGATCGTGCCGGGATCGAAGGTCGGCAGGACCTCGATGTCCGCCTGGCCGGCGTAGCGCTTCAAATCCAGGGTCGCGCGAGCGGCGCGCGAGTGAGCGAAGGCGCGGAGCAGGACGCCGAACGCGCCGCGGGTCGGAAGCTCGCTCCCGTTGCTCGCGCAATACAAGACGTAGATCTTCGTTGCGCCCAGCTCGACCGCGCGCGAGATCGGGACGTTGTTGACGATGCCGCCGTCGGTGAACCGCTCGCCGTCGATCTCGACGGTGGGGAACAGGCCGGGCAGCGCGGTAGACGCCAGGATCGCGGGCGCGATCGGGCCGTGCTCGAACCACGTCTCCTCACCGGTGCGCATGTTGGCCGCGCACACCGAAAGCGGCACGGGCATCTGCTCGAAGTTCTGCGCCGCCACCTTGTCGATCAGCGCGCGGATGCCGGAGTTGGGGTAGAGGTGATCGCCGCGCAGCACCACCGAGAGCGCGCGGGAGACCGAAGAGCCGGGGAAGATGTCTTCGCTCTTCAGTCCGAGCCATGTGCGCTTCAGGCAGTCGACGCCGTCCATGTCGGGCCGCGCCGCGATCGCCGCGCCGTTCAGCGCGCCGACGCTCGCGCCGACGATCAGGTCCGGGACGATGCCGGCGCCGATGAGCGCTTCGAGCTGGCCGACTTGCATCGCGCCGAGCACCCCGCCGCCGGACAGGACGAACGCGACCTTGTCCTTCTTGCGTGCGCGGGAGCCCCGCACCCTGCCCCGGATGCCACTCACGACTCGTCCCATGTCCATCGTCATCTACGGTGGTAATCGGCTGCTACCGGTGGCTCCTTTCGTTTTGCATAACGCCTTTGAGCCACGAAACGTTGCGTGACCTGGGACTTCCGGCCCATCTGAAGGCCGCGAAGCCGGGCGAACCGGGCGCGCCCCCGCCGCCGGGGCCTAGTTGCGCCCGAGCTGGGTGACCTTCTCCACGACCCAGCCGAACTCGTCGCCTTCGCGGATCGCGAGGCGGACGCGAAGGCCTTCGACGCGCACGACGAACACCCGCGCGCGGCGCCCGCCCTCCTCCACGACCGCGCGCCAGTCGATCTGCTCGATCGGGAGTTCGTGGCCGCCCACGACGAGCGCGCGCGGCTCTTCGTCGGCGCGCCCACCGGCGTAGGCGCGAACCGTCACGTACTCGCCGGGTTGCAGTAGCTCCAGCGTTCGGGGCTGGTAGCCGACACCGCGAAGCCACCGTTCCCATGCGGTGAAGGCGGCGGCGGCGGCCAGGTAGAGCACGCCCACGGTCGCGATCAGGCCCGGGGTGCTCGCCGACGAAGCGTAACCGATCGCGGTCAGCCCGACGCCGGTCACGCGGGCGATGTTGAACACCATGTCGTAGGCCGCGAAGGCGCGGCCGCGCAGCGCGTCGGCCATCTCCTCCTGCACGATCGTGTCGACCGGGATCTTCGCGAACGCGTAGCTGATTCCGATCACGAACGTGGCGACGCCGAGGCGCGACCGCGCGACCGTGCCTCCCGCGGCGGAGAAGACTCCGGCCGCGGCGATCACGAAGCCGATCACGACCAGGAAGTCGTGCCGGATCCAGCGCCCCGCCCACGGCACGACGACGACGCCCACCCCGATGCCGATGCCGAGCACGCCCAGCAGCACGCTCACCGCGCCGACTTCGAGGCCGAGCGTCACGAGCACGGCGTGCGCGAGCACGGCGCTGATGACGCCGACGAGGAGCTGCACGGCGATGATCGCGCTCAGGCCGTAGGCGACGCGGTGGTCGCGGCGCACGGCTCGCAATCCTTCGAGCATCTGCGCGAGGACCTCCTTCGCCTCGTCGAGCAGCGGCGCGCGGCTCGGGAGCAGACCGCGGTGGACGGGCACCCGCCGCGCGGTCGCCGCGCTGATCGCGAAGGCGACCGCCGCCAGCAGCGCCGCACGCGTCCCGCCGACCAGGTTGGCGAGCACCGCGCCCACGGTGAACCCGAGCACGTTCGCCACGCTCCCGCCGGTCGAAGACACGGAGTTGGCCACGAGCAGGTCGTCCTCAGGGACGAGCTGCGGCAACACGGCCGAGAGCGTGGAGAGGAAGAAGCGGTTCGCCGACAGCACGACGAGCACGACGAGGTAGAACGACAGGCTGTCGGTCCCGATCGCCGCCGCGACGGGAAGCAGGGCCGCGACGACCGCGCGCAGGAGCGGCACGCGGACGAGGATCCGGCGCCGCTCCCAGCGATCGATGAACACGCCGCTGAACGGGGAGACCATGCTGAACGGGATGAGCGTGAAGACACTCAGCAGGAACAGGCGCGCGGCCGGGTTGGTCCCCGGCTCGTCGAAGAGCAGGATGTCGACCGCGGCGAGCTGGAAGACGCCGTCGCCGAACTGCGAGACGATGCGGGCGCTGAAGAACCGCCGGAACCCGTCGCGCGAGAAGATCTCGCGGTAGCGCTCGACCGTCGAGACCGACGCGCGCGCAGGCGGAGCGTCCGTCGTCTACCGGCCCTCTGTCGCGAGCGCTTCCAGGGACGTGTGGCCGTGGCCGTTGCGCTCGGCCCCGCCCACGATGAAGTCCTCGACCATCTGGTGCGCGACGTCGTCGGGGTACTGCACCGGCGGCGACTTCATGAAGTAGGCGCTCGGGCCGATGAGCGGCCCGCCGATCTTGCGCTCGAGCGCGATCTTGGCCAGACGCACGGCGTCGATCACGACGCCGGCCGAGTTGGGCGAGTCCCACACCTCGAGCTTGACCTCCGCGGTCAGCGGGACGTCGCCGAACGCGCGTCCTTCGACCCGGATGTGCGCCCACTTGCGATCCTCGAGCCACGGCACGTGGTCCGAGGGGCCGATGTGGATGTCGCCTCGCGCGATGTCGCCGGTCATGTTGGACGTGACGGCCTGCGTCTTGGAGATCTTCTTCGACAGGAGCCGCTCACGCTCCAGCATGTTCATGAAGTCCATGTTGCCGCCGAAGTTGAGCTGGTAGGTGCGGTCGATCTTCACGCCGCGGTCCTCGAACAGCTTCGCAAGCGTCCGGTGCACGATCGTCGAGCCGACCTGGCTCTTGATGTCGTCGCCGATGATCGGCACGGGCGCGTCGCGGAATCGCTGCGCCCAGGCGGGCGTCGACGCGATGAAGACCGGCATGCAATTGACGAACGCGACACCGGCGGCGAGCGCGGCCTCGGCGTAGAACCGAGCGGCCTCTTCGCTCCCCACCGGCAGGTAGGACACCAGCACGTCGGCGCGCGCCTCGCGCAGCGCGGCGGTCACGTCGACCGGCTCGCGCGAGGACTCCTCGATCACCTCGCGGTAGTAGCGCCCGAGCCCGTCCAGCGTCGGGCCGCGCTGGACCTCGACGCCCAGCGGCGGCACGTCGGCAAACCGGATCGTGTTGTTCGGCTCGGTCACGAGCGCCTCGGCCAAGTCGCGTCCGACCTTCTTGGCGTCCACGTCGAAGGCCGCGACGAACTCCACGTCCCGAACGTGGAGGCCGCCTAGGTCCACGTGCATCAAGCCGGGGACGTCGAGCGCCGGGTCGGCATCCGCGTAGTAGCGCACCCCTTGCACCAGCGAGGAGGCGCAGTTGCCGGCGCCGACGATCGCGACGCGAACCGTGCGAGTGTTGGACATTGTCTCCTCCTAGCCCCGTTCGATGGCGGCGTGGGGATCGACCGCCGCCGGGGGGCGAGCTGCGCGCTCGGTGCGACGCACCGAGCGCTCTGCCTTCCGGACCGCTTTCTTCTTGGCGCGCACGCGAGCCTTGACGTCCGCGCGCCGCTCCACTTCCAGTTGGGTGTCGAGCCACGAGATCTCGTGCTCGGTCTCGCGCTCGCCGTAGCGCATCAACTCAAGCGAGTAGTTGTCGACCCGTTCCTTCAGGTTCACCAGGCTGGCCTTCATGCGCTCGAGCTGGTCGAGCAGGTAGGACCGCCGCCGCTCGAGCAGCCGCCGCCTGGTCTCCGGCCGCGTGTATCGGAAGAACGCAAGCCGCAGCAGGAAGGCCTCGCGGTCCTCGGTGGCGTGCGAGCCGCCCTCTTCCAGCAGCGTCTCGAACATCGACTCGCCGGCCGGCGTGATCCGGTAAATCTTCTTGCGTCGGCTCGCGCCTTCGTCGGCCTGGACCTCGATCGCGTCGTCGCGCTCCAGCCTGCCGAGCGTGGGGTAGACCGAGCCGTAGGAGAACTTCCAGGCATGGCCGAGCCGCTCCTCGAGGCGCTTCTTGACCTCGTAGCCGTACATCGGCTTTTCTTTGAGCAGTCCGAGGACCGCGAGCTCCAGCACCTGGCGAAACTCCTTCCGGCTCGGTCGATATATCGAGCCGATATATCGACCGCATCTATCATGCCGAGCCGTCGCGCCCAAGTCAAGGAGGCCCGGGTGGCAGAAGGTGTCCGAAACGCCCGATATCGCCCCTGGCCAGCGGAGGCGGTGTGCGGCAGTATTGGCAGGTCATGGCCACGGTCGACTACCGCCTCGCCCGCCGGGCGCTCCTGGCGAGCCTGCAACGCGGCTCGGTCGCCAAGCACGACGTCTGCGACGCCCACCCCGAGCTGCTCCGCGCGGCGAACGGGGTCGGCGAGCGGGTCGGGAGGCCCTGCCCCGTCTGCGACGAGCGCGATCTGCGGGTCGTGTTCTACGCCTACGGCAAGGAGTTGAAGCGGGAGAACGGCCGTGTGCGGCGCCGCCGGGACCTCGCCGAGCTGGACGCGCGGTTCGACGAGTACGCGTGCTACGTGGTCGAGGTGTGCACGGGTTGCTCGTGGAACCACCTGGTCCGCTCCTACACGGCCGGTCGCGCCCACGCGGTGTAGGGCCCTGGTTCGGCCGGGCCGCCCCGGGCGGCTGTAGCCTCCATCCACGATGGGGTCCCCGCGCCTGACGCTGGCCATCGGGTCCGCCGCCGCCGCGGGCGCGATCGCGATGCTGAGCGGCCGTGTGGACGGGAGCGCGCTCCTTGCCGTTCTGCTGGTGGTGGTCGCGCGCGCGGCTGCTTTGTCGGTCGTCGCCGACTCCGGAGTCGCCGCGCGCGCGACCGGACGCGACCACACGCTGACGCTGGCCTGGATCGGGATCCTCGCGATCGCCGCGACGCTGGCGGAGACGACCGGGCTCGCCGCGATGCGCGAACTCCACACCACCGACGGGCCCGCGCTCGCGGGCGGCCGGCCGCTCGCCGTCGTCGCGGCCTGGCTCGCGGTGGTCGCGGCGCTCGTGGCGACGGGCCGCTCGACGAGAGCCTCAGGCCCGGTGAGCGAGGCTCCCACGCCCTTCTCGCGCCTGGAGGCGCTCGCATGGGTGCTGCAGCTCTGGCTCGTCGTCGCGCTCTTCATCGGCCCCAACGTCGGCGCGTGGCGTGACGCGGTGCCGTGGGCGGCCGGGATCGTCGGGCTCGGCGCGCTGGGTCTGCTCGCGCGTCCGTGGCTGCGCTGGGAAGTCGTCGACCGGCTCGCCGTCGCGCTCGCGGGCGCCGGCCTGATCCTGGCATCGATCGGCGGGCCCGCGTGACGCTGCTCCTGCTCGCGCCGATCCTCGCGCCGCTGCTCGGCGCGGCGGCCGTGCTGGCGGTGCGCGAGGCGAAGACGCAACGCGCGGTGGCGCTCGACGCCGCGGTGATCGCCCTCGCGGCGAGCGGCGTCGCCTTCGCGCGCGTCGTCCTGCGCGAGCCGTTCTCGCTGCGCGGCGTTCAGGGCGATCCGTGGCGGCTCGCGCTCACGACCGCGTGCGCGATGGTGGTGCTCGTCGCGCTGACGCGGCGCGGGCACGCGGCGGGGACGTACGCGAGCCTTCCGGCCGCGCTCGCCGCCGCCGCCCTGTCGCTGCTGTCGACGAACACGCTCGTGACGCTGCTCGGCCTGGTCGCGACCACGGCGGCGCTGGGGACCGGGGCGTATGCGGCCGGGGACCGGGGGGTGGGCCGCGCGGTGCTCGTCGCGGCGTCGAGCGACGTCCTGATCGGGATCGGCCTGGTGCTGTCGTCCGCCGACGGCATGTTGACGCCTCCCCAGCCGGCAGGCGCCGCGTCGTTCCTGCTGCTGGGCGGCGCGCTGCTGCGGGCCGGCGTGATCGAGCGGCTGTGGGGCTCGCGTGTCGAAGGTCACCCGGGCCTGGACGGCGTGCGAAGCGGACCGCTGCGCCTGCAGGGGCTCTTCGTCGCGGCGTGGGTCGGGTCGACGACGGGTTGGATCGAGCTTGCCGCCGGCGCGTGCGCCGTCGCGGCCGCGCTCGCCGCGCGCCGGGCGGCGCGTTCCACGCACGCCGGCAGCGCCTTGGGCGCGAGCGCCGGGCTGTTCCTCGCCGGCGCGGCGATCGGCGGGCAGAGCGTCCGCTGGGGCATGGTGCTGCTCGCCGCCGGAATCGTCGCGGGCGCGGTGCTCGCCGCCGCGGGGCGAAGCGACCTCGGCGCGGCGACGATCGGGGCCGCTCCGCTCGGCGCGTCGATCGCAGGCGGCGTCCTGATCGTCGACGGCGCGTTCGCGCGCGCCGCGGTGGATTCCTGGTTCTGGCTGGTCGCGTTCCCGCTCGGAGCGGCGCTGGTGTGGCTCGGCCAGGCGGGCGCGCGCGGCTTCCGCCGAGCCTCGGCCGGTCGCGCGCAGACGGTGCTCGCGGGCGCGATGCTCGCGCTGGTCGCGGCGGCGGCCGTGCTGCCGGGACGGGTGCTGGAGGTGCTCGGCGACCACGCCGCACAAGCGGCCGGCGCGGCCGCGCCGTCGCCCTTCGACCCGGGCGCGGTCGCTCCGGCGATCGGCGACGGAATCGGCATCCTGTTCGCGGGAGCGGGCGTCGTCGGCGTGCTCGGCGTGCTGCTCGCCGGCGGGCGCGCTCTGCTGACGCCCGCGCCCGTCGCAGAGCACGCCGTCGACCCGGGCGCGGTCGCCGGCGCGGACGGACGCGGCGCCGACGCGATGGCGATGCTCCCGGTCTTCACGATCGCGATCGCGATCGGCATCGCAGCCGTCCTGTTCCGGATCGGGCTCACCCGGGGATTCCTGTGACCGAGCGGTCCCGCAGGCGCCGCTGGCTGCGGCGCCTGCTCCTCGCCGGGCTGCTGCTGTCGGTTGCGTTCGCGCTGTTCGTCGCCGCGCTCTACGCGCTGCTGCGCATCCCGCAACCGTCGGACCTGGCCGGCGCGCAGGCGGTGGAAGTGGTGGACCATCAGGGCAGGCGCATCGGGCGCATTCATGCCGGGGCCGACCGCGTGAGCGTCCCGCTGTCGGACGTTCCGATGGACCTGCGCAACGCGGTGATCGCGACCGAGGACCGGACCTTCTACGAGCACCGCGGCGTCGCGCCCACCTCGATCCTCCGCGCGGCGTTCGCCAACCTCGTCGCGCGCCGCACCGTCCAGGGCGGGAGCACGATCACTCAGCAGTACGTCAAGAACGCCTTCGTCGGCGACGACCGTTCGGTCTGGCGCAAGACGAAGGAAGCCGTGCTCGCGCTGAAGCTGGAACGGCAGCGGTCCAAAGACGAGATCCTGAGCGACTACCTGAACACGATCTACTTCGGGCGCGGGGCCTACGGGGTCGAAGCCGCGTCGCGGACGTACTTCGGGCATTCGGTCAAGGACCTCACGCTCCCGCAGTCGGCGCTGCTCGCCGGGATGATCCAGGCGCCCGAGTCCTACGACCCCGCCGTCGACGCCGATGCCGCCCGCGCGCGCCGCGACGACGTGCTGGACTTCATGGTTCGCGACGACTTCCTGACCGAGCGGGAGGCCGTTCGCGCGAAGCGCGCGGACGTGCGCGTGCGCAAGCGGCGGCCGGGCGGCTTGGCGCCGCACTTCCTGGAGGAGGTGCGGTTGGAGCTGGAGCAGGCGATCGGTCCGAGCGCGCTCTACCGTGGCGGCGTGGTCGTGCGCGTCACGCTCGACCGGACCATGCAGCACGCTGCGGAACGCGCGGTGCGCTCGGTCTACGACAGGCGGAGCGATCCCGAGGCGGCGCTCGTCGCGATCGATCCGGCGACCGGGGCGGTGCGCGCGATGGTCGGCGCGCGAAACTTCTCCAGCCGCGAGTTCGACATCGCCGTCGACGGCCGTCGCCAGCCCGGGAGCACGTTCAAAGTTGCGGTGCTGGCGCGCGCGCTCGCGGAGGGCATCGAGCCCGATCGCACGTATCCCGCGCCTGCGACGATCACGATCCCCACCGACAGCGGGCCCTGGAAGGTCGCCAACTACGATCGCGCATCGCACGGGACGCTGACGATCCGGCGCGCGACCGAGTTGAGCGTGAACACCGTCTTCGCGCAGCTCATCGACGACGTCGGACCGGACGGCGTCGCGAGCGTCGCCGAGGCGATGGGCATCGATCGCGAGGTTCCCGCCCTGCACGCGCTCGCGCTGGGGAGCTTCGAGGTCACGCCGCTGGAGCTGACGACGATGTACGCGACGCTCGCGGGCCGGGGCGTCTATCACAGCCCGAGCTTGATCGAGCGCGTGGTCGACGCCGGCGGCGGGACGATCTTCACGCCCGTCCGGGTGTCCGAGCGCACCTTGGCCCGCCGCGTCGCCGACGAGACGAACCTGATCCTCCAGGGCGTGATCGAGAACGGCACCGGCGCGTCGGCCGCCATCGGCCGCCCCGCGGCGGGCAAGACGGGCACGACGGAGAACTTCCGCGACGCGTGGTTCGCCGGCTACACCCGCGACCTCGTCGCCGTCGTCTGGAACGGCTACGCGGGAGGTCGCAAGACGATGAGCGACGTGCGCGGCCGGTCGGTCACGGGCGGCTCGTTCCCCGCGCAGATGTGGGCGGCGTTCATGCGCGAAGCGCTGGAGGACGTGCGTCCGCGCCCGTTCCCGATCCCCTCCGAGCCCGCTCCCTCGAGCACGGTCGTCGAGGTTCCGAGCAGCTCGCCGCCGGGCGGCTCGCCGTCGAGTCCCCCTCCGAGCCCGGCGCCGTCGAGCCCCGCGCCCTCGCCGACGCCCACGGCAACCGTGTCGCCCGCGCCGACGAAGACGTCCAAGCCGTGAGCGCGGAGGCGACGCCGGAACCGCGGCGCGACGGATCGCGCCGGATCGTGCCGTGGACGGTGCTCGTCACCGCGGCCGTGGCGCTGCTGGCCGGGTACCTGCTCAAGGAGCGGTGCACGCGTCACGAATGGGATGGCTACCAGTTCCGGACGTCCTGCTACAACGACATCTACGCGCTCTACTTCCATCGAGGCCTCGATCGCGAGCCCGTGCCCTACGTCAACGGCGACGGCGAGCTGAGCGAGAACGAGGTCGGCGACTTGGAGTACCCGGTCGTGACCGGCTTCTACATCGGGACGGTCGCGCTCGTGACGTCGACGCCGAACTCCTACTTCCAAGTGACCGCGGCGGGTCTCGCATTGGCCGGCATGCTCGCGGTGGGCGGGCTTCTGCTGCTCGCGCGCGACCCGGCGCGCGTGCTGACGGTCGCGGCCGGCTCCTCGCTCGTGCTCTACGCATTCCACAACTGGGACCTGCTCGCCGTGATGTTCATGGTGGCGGGTCTGGTGGCGTTCCGGATGCGCAAGGACGTGCCGGCGGGGGCCCTCATCGGGCTGGGCGCGGCGGCGAAGGTCTTCCCGGGGCTGATCCTTCCCGCGCTGGTTCTCGCCCGGCGGCGCGAGGAGCGACGATGGCCGGTCGAGATGATCGTGGCGAGCGCCTTCGGCTTCATCCTGCCGAATGCGCCGGTCCTGGCGGCGAACCCGGCCGGCTGGCTCGTCCCGTGGCGGTTCCAGGGCACACGCTTTCCCAACTTCGAGACGAGCTGGTACTTCGTCTACAAGCACCTCGGCAACGGCGAGCCGTTTTGGGGCGAGACCTATCCCGGCCTGACGAGCATGCTCGCGGGCGGGCTGTTCCTGGCCGGCGCGGGCCTGCTGCTGTGGCGCGAGTCGAAGCGCGTGCGGTTCCGGCCCTACGCGACCTCGTTCGGGCTGCTGCTGGTGTTCCTGCTGACCGCGAAGGTCTACTCGCCCCAGTTCTCGCTGTGGGTGCTCCCGTTCTTCGCGCTCGTGCGCGTGCGCTGGTATGCGTGGCTCGCGTTCCTGATCACCGACGCCGCGGTCTGGGCCGCGATCAGCGCCTACTTCCTCGCGGCGAGCGGGCGGGCCGGCGCGACGCTCGTCCTGGTCGAGGTCGCCGTCGTGGCTCGCTACCTCGTGCTGGCCTGGCTCCTGTGGCTGAGCCGCCGTGCCGACGAGAACGTCGCCCCGGCCGTCCTGCCCGAGCCGGCCATGGCAACCTAGCCCGCACGCCCCGGGTTTGATGCATAACGTTATGCGTTATACACTCCCGGGGTGATTCGGAGCTTTCGAGGTCGCGATGCCGAGCGTCTCTTCAACCGGGAACCGGCTCGGTCGGTTCCCCCGAGTCTGCAGCGCGTCGCGTTCCGGAAGCTTCGAATGCTCCACCGAGCGACGATACTGGGTGACCTGCGAGTCCCTCCCGGCAATCGACTGGAGGCGCTGCGCGGCAGTCGAAAGGGTCAGCACAGTATCCGCGTGAACGACCAGTTTCGGATTTGCTTTACATGGAAGGCTGGCGACGCATTCGACGTTGAGATCGTGGACTATCACTGAGGTGATGTGATGAGCACAAAGAAGATGGCGCCACTCCACCCGGGCGAGGTGCTCCTCGAGGAGTTTTTGCTTCCTCTGTCGTTGAGCCAGAACGCGCTCGGCCGTGCGCTCGGGGTTCCCCCCAGGAGAATCAACGAGATCGTTCATAGAGCCCGGCGGGTCACGGCCGATACGGCGCTTCGGCTCGCCCGTTTCTTCGGTACGTCACCGGAGTTCTGGCTCGGATTGCAAATGGATTACGACCTCGATCAGGAGAGCGACCGGCTTGAGAAGCGGCTCGAGCGAGAAGTCGTGCCGTATCGGGACGCGGGATAAGCGCGCGGGCTTTCGTCCCTGCTAGCCCGCGCGGGGCCGAGGCGCGCGCGCGACTCCGATGAGGCAGAACGACTCCTCCGCCGGCGCGCGCGCCTCGAAGTCTTGGGCCAGGATCGCGTTGAGCGCCGCGTCGAGGTCCACGACGGGAATGCCCATCAACCTGCGCGCGACGGGCCGCAGCCGCACGCGGACGGGGCCGGGGAGCTTGGCCAGCAGGCGTTCGAGCCGCTCGAGCTTCGGCCGCACGCGGTCCTGTCCGGCCTCGGCCGCACGCATCGCGCGCACGCGCGGCGAGGACTCGACGTAGAACATGCCGAGCAGCTCGACGTCGCCGAAGTGCCTGCCGAGCGCCTCGCGCAGCGCGGAGGCGGTGAAGTCGCGCAGGTGGAATTCGTTGTCGGCTTCTTCGGGACCCATCTGGTCGATATTGGGTGTCGCGACGTAGTGCCAGCCGTCCGGCTTCAGCGCTCGCGCGATCCCGCCCAGGTGCTCGTCGGTGTCGGTGAAGTGCTCGATCACTTGCAGCGAGGAAACGGCGTCGAAGGAACCGGGCGCGAACGGGAGGCGCTGCGCGTCGCAGACCAGCCAGGCGACCCGGTCCGATCCGTACGTCGACCGGGCGTGCGCGACCGCGTCCTCGGCGTAATCGCACGCGACGACGAACGATGCCTTCGTGGCGAGCTGCGCGGCGCCGTAGCCTTCGCCGCACCCCACGTCGGCGACTCGGTCGCCCTGCCCGATGCGCGCGAGCAGGTCGTCGTAACCGAACTTGTGCGCCTGGAAGCACCAGGCCCACTCGGGCCGGTCCGGTAGGACGCGCTCGCCGGTGAAGCCGAGCGGCGAGCCGTGCTCGTGCATCCCGTGGCGGTGGGTGTCGTGCGCTCGCTCGCCGGTCGTCATCGGCGGCGATCCTACGCGATGGTTCTCGCGGCGCTCGGGCGAGTCGAGCGCGGCTCGGAAAAGGACCGAGCCGCCCATTGGCGGGCGGCTCGACAGGGGGGAACCTTGTCCTGGCCCTTGCGGGCCTGTCCTTCCGGTGCCAGCATCGTACGCAACCGCGGACATGCCATCTATAGTCCAAAGGGACCATTTTCATTTGGGTCCATTCCCGGACGCACGTCGTGAATCTTCCGTGCCCGCCGCGTTCATTGTTTCTTTCTGCGTGGCGAGCGTGCCGACGAGCGCACCCCATGCCGACTTGCACCCAGCGTCGCGACTAGCATCCTCGCGTCATGGCGAAGCGCACCGACCCCCGGATCGTCGCCGGCGCGCTGCTCGCGCTCGGGCTTGCGGGCGGCGTCCTGGTCTATCGGGCAGGCGCAACGATCGCCGAGCGGGATCGGGCCGCGGTGCTCGAATGGCAGCGGGAAGCAGGCGCGATCCTGCGCGAGCCGATCGGCGCATTCTTCGACGACGATCGGGACGTGGACGCGGTGCTGTTCGCGGACGCCGCCGGAGCGCTGAGGGCGCTCGCGCCACCGGACGTCATGCGACCGACGGCGGAGGCGTTCGAGCACTGGCTCTCGGCCGCCGCTCGCGACGGCGACGAGGATGCCACCGCGGCGTACACGACGGCCTACGACGCGCTCGTCACGGTTCGATGCCGCGCGCGACTGCCCACCTGCGACGACCCGCCCTCGCTGTTCGTCCGCCCCATCGAGATCGGTTGACGAAATGAAAGAGCGGAAACGAACTCCGCTCTTTCGCGGCGGAGCCTTCCGTGGCGCCACGGGTGCTCCCCTGCGTGCCGTCCCACCTCACTCCGTTCCTGGCCCGACCCAAGCGATGACCAATTCCCTGGTGGGTTTCTCCCGGGGCCCGCTCTCGAAGCCGAACACGAAACGAACGCCCAAGGCCTCGGCGACCCGCTGCAGAGTCTCCACGCTGGTCTTGTGGCGGCCGCTCTCCAGCCTGGAGATGGCCGAATGGCTGGTGCCGACGCGGCGCGCGAGTTCCTGCTGAGAGATGCCGAGCACCGCTCTGTGCTTGATCACCAGACGCGCGAGTTGCTCGAACTGGGTCAAACGTTGCTGTTCAGCCCGGTAGGCTCCGCTCGCGGCAGCGCGCCTGCGCCGGGCCTGCTGGGTCGTCGTGCCGACCGGGCTCCTCGGCATCTCTAAGCACCTCCTGTGGGTGAGCGGCATGTTATCAGTATTGATAAGGCTACGCCAGCCCGAGTCCCTCACGGAGCATCGTGACCGGCTGCCCGAGGAGGCCGCCGCCTGGGAGCATCCATGCGCTCGCGGAAGTCCTTCCATCTCGCCTCGGCGATGTCGATCTCGGCCTGGGGGACATCGCCGGAGTTCTTGCGGAAGATGTGCAGCAGGACGATGAGGTTGCGCGAGCGCCTGTACAGGACGCGGTACAGCTCTCGGCCGTAATGGCACCTCAATTCCCGCAGTTCACCGCGGATCTGCGAGCTGTGCGGGAACGGAAGGTGCGGATCGGATGGCGTGAGCAGGTTGAGGCGGTCGATCTGGTTGTCCAGCACCACCCGCCGCTTGACGGACAACCCATCGATGAACCGATCGACGGGCTCGGACCCGTCGGGAGCGCAGTAGTACACGGCCTGGAGACTAGCCACGAGAGCCGAGGGTATCGGGGACCACCGACAGGACCCCCGGAGCATGGGTGGAGGAACTGACCAGCTGCCATGTGTGCGGACGGCGACGTTGATGGCCTGAAACCGTTGGCCAACCAGCGACGATCCGGCGTCACCGCGACGATCAAAGCCCGAGGATCTGGAACCAGAACTTCTGCTCTTTGGTGGGCACTTGGTCGACGTGGATGAACTTGGTCTCTTGATACTCGTTCAGCCCGTAGATCCCAAGCTCGCGCCCGATACCCGACTGCTTGTAGCCGCCGAAGGGCGCGTAGGAGTTGATCATGTGGTAGTCGTTGATCCACACCATGCCCGTGCGCAAGCGCTTGGCGACGCCGAGCGCGCGCGGCACGTCGCGCGACCACACGCCCCCGCCCAACCCGTAGATGCTGTCGTTGGCCATCGCGATCGCGTCCTCGACGGAGTCGTAGCGGATCACCGAAAGCACCGGCCCGAAGATCTCCTCCTGCGCGATGCGCATGTCGTTGCCGACGTCGGTGAAGATCGTGGGGCGGTAATAGAAGCCGCCCTCGCACCCGGGGACCTCGACGCGCTCGCCGCCCGTGACGAGCTTCGCGCCTTGGTCGAGCCCGACCTGGACGTAGCGCTCGACCGTCTCGCATTGCGTCCGGTTCACCAACGGCCCCATGTCGCTGCCGAAGTCCAGCGCCGAGCCGATCGTGAGCGACTCGGCCGCCTCGACCAGCCGCGCGATGACCTCGTCGTGTAACGAGGACGGGACGAACAGCCGCGTGCCGGAGTGGCAGATCTGTCCCTGGTGAAGGAAGGTCGCCCACAGCGACCCCGGCACCGCGATGTCGAGGTCGGCGTCGTCGAGCATGATGTTCGCGCTCTTGCCGCCCAGCTCCAGCGTCACCTTCTTGATGGTCTGCGACGCAAGCGCCATGACGCGCCGGCCGACCTCGGTCGAGCCGGTGAAGGCGACCTTGTCCACCAAGGGGTTCGTGGCCAGCTCCTCGCCGACCTCGGCGCCGGGGCCGGGCACGACGTTGATCGTCCCGGGCGGGAACAGCCCGGTCTCGTTCATGATCCGTGCGAATTCCAGCGTCGACTGCGGCGTGTAGGTCGCCGGCTTGATCACGACGGCGTTGCCCATCGCGAGCGCCGGCGCCACCTTCCAGATCATCAGGATGAACGGGAAGTTCCACGGCGTGATGGCCGCGCAGACGCCGATCGGCTCGCGCCGCGCGACGCCCCAACTGGTGGCCGGGAAGTCGTTGAACGGAAGCTGCTCGTGCTCGTCGAGCCGGCCGGCCAGCTCGGCGGTCACGCGCCAGTTCTCGACCCCGACAGCGATCGAGAACAGGTTCGCCATGCGCAGCGTGTGCCCGGCGTCCTCGGCCTCGATCTGCGCGAGGTCGGGCACGCGGTCGCGCAAGACCTCGAAGGCCTGCAGCATGCGCGCGGAGCGCTCCTTGAACGACAGGCTGCTCCAGGCGCCGGCGTCGAACGAGCGCCGCGCGGCCTCGACGGCGCGCCGGACGTCGGCGGGCGCGGCTCGCGCGACGCGACCGGCAACCTCGCCGGTGGAGGGGTTGACGGAGTCGAACGTCTCGCCCGATTCCGCATCGGCCCACTCGCCGTCGATGAAGAGCTTGTATTCGCGCAGCGTGCTCACCCCTTCGTCAATCGTGGTGATGATCCTCCTCCGTGCCGGCCCGACCGGGCGGCTCGTCGGGACCCTTTCAACACCCCGGTTGACCGTGATGCCCGCAACATTGGTGTCCGCGCAGCCGTGAAGACAGGTTCTTCATCAGCAGGCGGGCGCGCGGGCCGACCCGAAGCTCGGAGTCCCGCCAGTTCCTGTATCCGGTCTTGATCTCGTCTTTCATGCGGCGATGCTACCCCGGGCGCGCTGCGGACGGCGTGGCGCACCCCCTATCATCCTCGCCATGGGAACGCCTTCCGCCGGTGCTCCGGCCCGGGGAACGTCTGCCGTCGTGCGGCTCGCGATCGCTGCGACGTGCGCGGCGTTCCTCGCCGGCACAGCGGCGCCGGCCGGGGCCGCGAACGTGGCCGTGGCGCTCAAGGACAACTACGTCGGTCTTCCGTATCGCCTGATCAACGTGGGCGACACGGTCGTATGGACCAACGAGGGAAGCCAGCGGCACACGGTCGTTTCCTACCCGGACGCGGCCGCGAGCTTCGACTCTTCTCCCGACGCCGTCGGCGGCGAGTGCCAGACCCTGCTGGAGACCTACGACTGCATTGAGCCCGGCGAGACCTACGAGGTCAGCTTCGATCAGCCCGGCATGTTCGAGTACTACTGCAAAGTCTCCGGGCACGCGGATACCTCGGTGCGCCCCGACCCCGACATCAGGGTCGGAACCGAGCAGCCATGCGGGATGTGCGGGATCATCCAGGTCAAGGAGAAGAGTTCGCCGCGGCCGCTGCCCTCGCGCTCGCGACCCACCGACGAGGCAACTCAAACGGAGGACGAGCGGCCGGCGAAGAGCCCCACCGAGTCGGCCACGCCGACGGCGCCCGAAGAGACGCTCTCGCCCGACCCCGTCGCTTCGACCGGCGGCGGCGGGCGGCTTGCTGTGGCGTTCGGCCTGCTGGTCGTGCTCGGCGGCGCCGGATACCTGGTCTGGCGGCGCTTCCTCGCCTGAGGTGCGTCGCCGGTCCGGCTGAGGTGCGTCGCCGGTCGCGCGCACCTATCATGCGCGCGATGCCTCGAAAGGTCCTGTCTTCCGCCATCCCCACCGTCGTGACGCTCGCCGCGCTGTTCCTCGTGCTGCCGCGCGGCGGCGCCGAAGCGACGATCCGGATGACCGACGCGGGCGGCGCGTTCTCCTTCGACCCCGCGGAGGCCGAGCTGCCGGCCGGCAGCCAGCTCGAGTTCGTCAACGACACCACGCGGACGCACACGGCGGACTGCCCCGGCTGCCCCTGGCACACGGGCGACGTTCAGCCCGCTCAAAGCGTCGTCGTCGTGGTCGAGCAGCCGGGCGCCTACTCGTTCGCGTGCCGGTACCACCCTGAGATGACCGGGGTCCTGACCGTATCCTGAGGGGTTGTCCCAGCCCCGGCATAGCCTGGCGGCGTGCGAACGATCGTGTGGACGGAAGATTCGTCGACTTCGCCCCGAACGGCGCGAAGCGGGATTCCCGGCTGGAGCCGGGGTTCGGCCGCTGCTATGCTGCGCCGCTGCCGGTCGATCCCGATCACGTCGGCCGGCGGCGCACCAAGGCAAGCGCAACGAAGATGGGGACCTCACCCCTGCTCCTCCAGAGTGGAGGGGCCGCTCAGACCAGAGGAGGTGAGCAGTGGCGGAGACGCGCCATTACGAGGTCATGATCATCCTTGATCCGCGGCTGGACGATGCCGTGCTGCAGCAGGCCGTGGACCGCTTCGTGGGAATCGTGACCGAGCGGGGCGGCGAAGCCACGAAGGTGGACCATTGGGGCCGGCGCAAGCTCGCGTTCGAGATCAACCATCTGAACGAGGGCTACTACGTCGTCGCGGACCTGCAAGCCGAACCGGTCGCGATGAACGAGTTGGACCGGGTGCTCGGGCTCGCCGACGAGGCGATCCGGCACAAGATCGTTCGCCCTGGAAAGGACTGAACCAACCGACGGTCCTTCCCCGGAGGTGGATCAGATGCAAGGGAACAGCGTGACCATCGTCGGCAACCTGACCGACGATCCAGAGCTGCGCTTCACCGCGCAAGGGGCCGCCGTGGCGAACTTCTCCATCGCGGTCAACCGACGCGTGCGCGATCCGCAGACGAACGAATGGAAGGACGGAGACCCTTCCTTCTTCCGCGTCAACGTGTGGCGTCAGCTCGCGGAGAACGTCGCCGAGTCGCTGTCGAAGGGAACCCGTGTCGTCGTGACCGGCTACCTGAAGCAGCGGTCGTGGGAGACGCAGGAAGGCGAGCGGCGCACGGTCGTGGAGATCGAGGCCGACGAGGTCGGCCCGTCCCTGCGCTGGGCGACGGCCAAGGTCGAGCGCGTCTCGCGCGGATCCGGCGGCGGCTCGGACGGGGGCGGCGACTGGGGCGCCAAGACCGAGGAGGAGGTTCCGTCCTTCTAGAGAAGGAGGCCAATGCCGAAAGCAAAGCCCAGGAGTCCACGGGACAAGAAGAACGCGACCAGGCGGCCCGGCCGGCCGAAGGTCTGCCCGTTCTGCAAAGACGGCGCGACCTACGTCGACTACAAGGACATGCAGGTGTTGCGCAAGTTCGTCTCGGACCGTGGGAAGATCCGCGCGCGGCGCATCACCGGCGCCTGCACGCAGCACCAGAGAGACATCGCCGCCGCGGTGAAGGTCGCGCGCGAGATGGCCTTGCTGCCCTACATGAGCCGGTGAGCGGGGGGTTGCCATGAAGATCGTCCTCACCCAAGAGGTGCGCAACCTCGGCGCCCCCGGCGACGTCATCGAGGTCGCCGACGGGTTCGCGCGCAACTTCCTGCTCCCGCGACGGCTCGCGATCAAGGCGACCGCGGGCGCGCTCAAGCAGGTCGACACGATCAAGCGCACGCGCGAGCTGCGGGAGGTCCGCGACCTCGAGCAGGCGCAGGGCATCGCCGCCTCGCTCGGCTCGCTCGCCGTGCGTGTCGCGGCGAAGGCGGGGGAAGGTGGCCGGCTCTTCGGTCAGGTCACGCCGGCCGCGATCGCCGAGGCCGTGTCGAAGGCGGGCGGGCCGAAGATCGACAAGAAGCGGCTGCACATCGACGCCCCGATCAAGAGCGTCGGCTCGCACGTGGTGCACCTGCGGCTCCATCCGGAGGTGGAGGCGTCGATCAACGTCGACGTCGTCGGCGCGTAAGTCCGCCTTACTGGCACCAGGTCTACCGGCACCAGGAGGCGCCCTTCGCCGGCGCGCTCGCCGCCTCCAGCACCGCGACGCGTTGCTCGTCGTCGATCGTGTTGTAGACCTCGATCGAGCCGTCCCCGCGGCCGGTGCACTCGACCACCGCGTACGCGAACCCGTCGTCGTCGGCCCGCAGGTTGCTCGAGACGATCCGCACCTTGCCCGACGCGCGCCAGGCGAAGCCCGCCAGCGCCTCGCCGGGCGCCGCCCTGAACGTGCACCCGTCCTCGACCCGGACGCCGACCCCGACCTGCTCCCCGCGCTCCCAAGGCGCGGGCTCTCCGAGGCGCACGGAGGGGGTGGGCCGATAGCGCAGCTCCCAGGTCGTGCGGGCGAGCGGTCCGCCGGCCTTGCCGCCACCGGGCACGATGACGTCGGCTCCGACGGCGTCCTTGATCAGCACGGTCTTGCCGCAGAAGGGCACCGAGACCTCGTAGGGCCCCTTCGGCACGCGCGCGCTCGCCCGTCCGGCGTCGTCGGTCAGCATCCTGCCCTTCGACATTCCCTCGTAATCGACGTACGCGCCGGGAATGCCGCGCCCGTCGAGGTCGACCACGTAGATGATCAGGCGGCCCTTCTTCTTCGGGGTGACGCGCTCCGGCGGGGTGAACGACAGGCCGGCGCCGTAGGTTGTCGGCCCACGCGACTCCTGGCCCTCGCCACGCCGCGCGAGCGACAGACACGACGTCAGCGCCATGGAAAGAACGACGAGAAGGATCGGGCCGCGTGCGGGAAGGTTGCGCATCGCGATCAATGGTAGGGGTCCGCCGTCCGGGCGGCCACCCGCTCGGTGCGCGGCATGAGCCTTTCCAGCGCCTCGTGCGGTTCGACGCACTCAAGGCGAGCGTTGAAGATTGCCTCTCTTGACCGGATGGTTTGCCTCCCTATAATCGCGCCCCTGTTGCGCCGGCGTACGAACGACTGGACGGCCGCTCCCGAGCGGCCGTCCGGCCTTCCTGGGCCCTGTGGATATCGCTGTGAACGGCGTGGGGACGAGCGCGGGCGGGCTGGGGATCGGGGGCTTCGGTCTGTGGAAGGCGCTGTCCCTCCCCGCTCGTACGGTAGAGCGCGATGACCGTTCGCCCGCTGTCGCGTTCCTCGCGCCCGCCGGAGACGCCGGGCCGTGTGCCGCCGCACAACATGGAAGCCGAGGAGTCCGTGCTCGGCTCGATGCTGCTGTCCCCGAACGCCGCGAGCGAGGTCCTGGAGATCCTCACGCCGGAGGACTTCTATCGCGAGGCGCACGTCCTGATCTGCGACGTCATCCGCGACCTGTTCTCTCAGGGCGAGCCGGCCGACGCGGTCACCGCGCTCGAAGAGCTTCGCCGGCGCGATCAGCTCGAAACAGTCGGCGGGGCGCCCTACATCCATACGCTCGTCTCCGCGGTCCCGACCGCGGCGAACGCGGTGTACTACGCGCGGATCGTCGCGGAGCTGGCGACCCTGCGGCGATTGATCGAGGCCGCGACGACGATCGCCGCCGAAGCCTACGAGGTTCCCGAAGACATCTCGACCACGGTCAGCCGCGCGGAAGAGCTGATCCTGGACGTGGGCTCGGGCCGATCGGCGCAGGACTTCCGGCCGATCGTCGAGCTGCTCGGCGAGACCATGGACCACATGGAGGCGCTCGCCGGCCGGCAGGAGGACGTGACCGGCGTCCCGACCGGGTTCACCGACCTCGACGAGCTGCTGTCCGGGCTCCAGCGCAGCAACTTGATCCTGGTCGCGGCTCGTCCGGCGATGGGCAAGTCCACGTTCGCGGTCAACGTGGCCCAGCACGTGGCGCAGAAGCTGCTGCAGCCCGTGCTGCTGTTCTCCCTCGAGATGAGCTGGATGGAGATCGTGCAGCGGCTCATCTGCGCCGAGGCGCGCGTCGAGACGCGCAAGGTGCGCGACGGGAAGATGAACGAGGCCGAGTGGCGCCGGGTCGCCGATGCGGTCGGCCGATTGGCGGAGGCGCCGCTCTACATCGACGACACGCCGACGATCAGCATGGGCGAGATCCTGGCCAAGTGCCGGCGGCTGAAGAACAAGCGGGGGCAGCTCGGGCTCGTCGTGGTCGACTACTTGCAGCTCATGACCTCGACGCGACGCACCGAGAACCGCGTGCAGGAGGTCGCCGACATCTCGCGGACGATGAAGATCCTCGCCAAGCAGCTCGACGTGCCGGTGCTGGCGGTTTCGCAGCTCTCGCGACAACCCGAGCAAACCGGCGGCAAGCCCCGCCGTCCGCGCTTGGCCGACCTGCGCGAGTCCGGCTCGCTCGAACAGGACGCCGACGTCGTGATGTTCGTCTACCGCGAGGAGTACTACGACGCCGAGACCGAGAAGAAGGGCGAGGCCGAGATCATCGTGGAGAAGCACCGCAACGGACCCACCGGCAGCATCGACCTTGCCTTCCTCGGTCAGTACACGCGCTTCGACAACCTCGCACGCATGTAACGCCGCTAGAGTCGGACCCATGTCCGCTCGTCGTGGCTTCGCCGGCTTCGGCGTGTGCACGCTGTCCTGGGGATCGCTGGGCGTCCTCGTCAGGCAGATCGACCTCGACGCGCCGACGATCGTGTTCTTCCGGCTCGCCTTCGGCTTGGCCGTCGTGCTCGCGTGGGTGCTCGCGCGCGGCCGCGCGGCCGAGCTGCGTCCCGGCGGCGACGCGCCGCTGCTCGTCGCCTCGGGGATCGTGCTCGGCGCGCATTGGGCCCTGGAGTTCGAGGCGTTCCAGCGGCTCGACGTGGCGGCCGCGATCCTGATCGTCTTCGTCGGGCCGGTGCTGATGGCCGCCGCCGCGCCGCGCGTGCTCGGCGAGCGGCTCCGCGCGCGCACGGTCGTCGCGCTGGTCGCCGCCTTCGCCGGGATCGTGCTGATCGCGCTGCCTCGCATCGAGCGGGTCGACGCGCCGGGCCTGCTGACCGCGGGCGGGAGCGCGGTGCTGTTCGCGGTGCTGATGCTGATGGGCAAGGTGCTCACGCGCCGCCACAGCGCCCCGGCCATCGTGACCTGGCAGCTCGGGGTGGCCACCGCGTTGGCGTGGCCGTTCCTGCTCGGCGCCGACGGGGGTGAGATCGCGCGGGCGCTGCCGCTGCTCGTCCTGCTGGGCGTCGTCTTCACCGGCGTGCTCGGCGTGCTCTTCTTCGAGGCCGTGTCGGTGCTGGAGGCCCAGCAGTTCGGCGTGCTGTTCTACCTGGAGCCCGCGTCGGCCGTGCTCTACGCGTGGGTCTTCCTCGGCGAGCGTCCCCTTGCCACGACCCTAGCGGGAGGGGCGATGATCGTCGCCGCGGGACTGGCTATCATCGTGGCGGACAGAGGCGCCGCACGAGGTTCGGCGCCCGCGATGAGGAGCCTTGCGTGATCCCCCTTCCGCAGATCCTGGCCGAGCTGATCATGGCGCTCGGCGCGGCGCTGTTCGGCTCGAGCGTGCTGGCGCTGCTCCGGCCGCGCTTCGGCAAGGGCAGCCAGGGAGCGCCGTCGGCGCCGGCCGCCCGCGGGAGGGTGTTCGTCAACGCCTTCATCGGGCTCGTCGTGCTCGGGTGGGGTTTCGCCTCATTCGTCACCGGAAACGGCGTTTGACCTGGTAGGACGGCTCGGCCGCGCTGCCGGAATGCCTGATTGATGGTCGTGGGATCGGGAGGGGAAGGCTCCGAAGGCGTCGAAGTTTGCTGCCTGAGACCACGTCCCGGCCCGCTGCGGCCCCGGCTCACAGGGAAAGGATCTTGCGGCGAATGCGTGCTTCCAGACTCAAGGCTCTGGCCGTCGTCGTGACGGCGCTCGCCGTCGTTGCGCCGGCGTCCGCGAATACCCACGTGACCCGCGTTCGCCAGGTCAAGCAGGCGTCGGGGAAGTTCAAGGCGGGATCCATCTTCACGAGCGCGGAAGTGACGTTCAGCATCGAGCGGATCGAGGTGAGCACGGTCAAGGGTCCGTTCCGGGCGTTGCCGCCGCCCACCGGCCAGGACGCCGAGCCGCAGGGCGCGCCTCAAATGCGGGCCTGCGTCACGGTCAAGCAGGGGACCCAGAAGGACTACGGGTGCAGGCTGTCGGGCAACGCGTCGATTACGCTCGATCCTGACCTTGCGGAGGGCTTCATCACGTTCTCGGTCGAGTCCGAAGTGCACGACGGGTACCTGATCAACGTCAACGTGAAGCTCGAAGGGATCGGGAACCCAACGCCGTCCACGCCCGGCGGCACGCCCGGCACCGCGCCGATCACGATCGACGATACGGCGACGCTGACACGAGAGGCGATCATCACGGGCGGCTTCGTCTTCTCGCAAGGGTTCGGCTACCTCGGTCGCCAGCAGAGCGTCGACGGCTCGATGACGAACGGTTTCGCCGTCACGTCCACGGTCGACCCCGACTGCTTCGCCAGCTCCCCCGCAATCGGCGGCTGCCGGCCGTAAGCTCCCGGTTCGCCGGGCCCGCGTTTTCCGCCGTTCTCGTCGGGGCGTGGCGCGTATCGTTGGCGCGTGCCTTCGGTTGACGCGCTCAATCTGATCGAGCTGGGAGCGGTGGTGCTCGGGCTCGCGCTCCTGGCGCGGGTGGCAACTCGCGCGGGCATCTCGCCGATCCCGCTCTATCTCCTCGCCGGCCTGGCCTTCGGCGAAGGCGGCGTGGCGCCCTTGGTGACGTCGTCGGGCGTGGCGGCCAAGATCATGCAGGACTGGGGTGGGCACTGGGAGGCGCCGGCCCGCTGGTCGTGTCGATCCTGCTGATCGAGGACCTGACCATGGCGGTGTATCTGCCGATCCTCGCCGCGCTCGTCGCCGAAGGCGCGACCATCGTCGGGCTACTCACTGCGGGCGTCGCGCTGCTTGCAACGGCCGCGCTGCTCGCGCTCGCGCTGCTCGCGCTCGCGCTGCGGGTAGACGTCGGCGTGAGCCGCGCGCTGTTCAGTCGCTCGGACGAGACGCTCGTGCTGACGATCCTCGGCGTGGCGATCCTGGTGGCCGGCGTCGCCGAGCTGGTCGAGATATCGGCCGCCGTTGGCGCGCTGCTCGTCGGGATCGCGCTCTCGGGTCCGGCGGCGCACGGCGCGCGAAATCTGCTGAAGCCCCTGCGCGACGTGTTCGCCGCGATGTTCTTCGTCTCCATCGGCTTGCGGGTCGATCCGGCCTCGCTGCCGCCCGCGATCCCCGTCGCGCTGGCGCTCGCGGCCGTGGGCGCCGCAACGAAGTTCGCCACGGGATGGATCGGCGCGGGCTGGCGCCGGATGGCCGGGCGCGAGCGGGGTAGACTCCCCCGCGACCCGCCAGAGCGATGCCGTCCGCCGCCGCGTGCCCGTCGTGTGCCGCCCCGATTGAGGCGGGGGCACGGTTCTGCCCCGTGTGCGGTCATGCCCTGGCGCCGGCCGAGCCTCAGGCGCCGCCAGAATCCTCTGCCGCTGCGCCGCGCGCCGAGCCTTCGCCCGCGGCCGAGCCCGCCCCGTCGATCGGGGGTCTCTCGCTCGGTTCGCCGGTCGCCAAGGGCGCGGCCACCCTCGTCGTCGGCGCCGCCGTGTCGTTGGTCGGCTGGTATCCGCTCGGCGCGCCGGCCGGACTGATCAGCCGGCTGGTCCCCGACGCGTTCTGCGGCGACAGCGGCATCCCCACGGGCACGCCCGCGATGTACGTGTGCGCGGCTCGGTCCGCGCTGCTCAACCTGGTGGGTCCGCTGGTCATCGCGGCGCTGCTCGTCGTTTTCCGGTCGCGCATCGGGTCGGCGACCGCATCCCTGCGCAAGCGCATCCCGCGCGGGTTCGGATTCCTGCTGGCGCCGACCCTCGCCACGACCTTCTTCACGATGGCCTACGCGGGCATCCATTGGGAGACCGCGTCGCGCGGCGGGATCTTGCCGAAGAAGATGTTTCCCGCTGCGATCGGGCTGATCGCGTTCGCGACGCCGTACGCGGTCCGCGCGCTGAACAACAGGGTCCCGGCATTGTTCGACCGCCGCGACCGGGTGCCACCCCCGGTGCGAGTGGTGCTCGCGCTCATCGTGCCGCTCGGGCTTGCCTACCTGCTGACCAACACACCGGACGATGTCCGGAGCCCGGTCGCCAAGGAACAGTTCGTGATCCTGGTCGCCTCCGCGCTCGGGTTCCTTGCATTCATCCCACGCGGCGGGAGCCTGCGCCAGATGGGAACCACGTTCGCCCGCCGGGCCGCGACGCGAGTCGCCAGGCGGCGCACGTGACGACGACCCGAGCGACCCAGGCCGAGCGCGCGAGCAGACGCGCGACGCCGCGCCCGATCGACGTCGCGGCGGCAATCGTGCTCGCGGGCGCGAGCGGCGGGGCCATCGTGGCGCACACCTACCTGCCGGTCGCGATGAAGTACACGGCGCCGTTCGTCGTGCTGCCCGGGGCCGCCCTCCTGGCCGGCGTGGCGCTCGCGTGGCGAAAGCGGTACGGGGCGGTCGCGATCCTGACCGACCGCTTCGTGGCGGGCGCGCTCTGGGGAGCCGTCGCGACCGTGGTCTACGACGTCATCAGGCCCGCCATGGTCGCGGCCTTCAACTTCGACACCAACCCGTACGCGGCGATGCCGGTGTTCGGCTCGCTCATTACGGGACGTCCGGCGGACGCGGCGATCGCGCAGACGATCGGCTGGGTCTACCACGCGTGGAACGGCGTGAGCTTCGGCGTGATGTTCGCGCTCGTCGTGCCGCGCGGCGGCTGGCGGCAGGGCTTGGCGTGGGGCCTGACGCTGGAGGGGATCATGCTGGCGGTCTATCCGGGGTTCCTCGGCGCGCCGGTGGCGACGACGGCATTCGTCGTCGTGGGCGTGACCGGTCACGCGGCTTGGGGCGCCACGCTCGGCGCCGGCTTGCGCCGGTTCGGTCGCGGCGCGGGAGGCTCGCGTGTGGCGTAGGGCCCTGCTCCTTGCCGTTCCGCTCGTGTTCGTCGCCGCGCCCGCGTTCGCCGACGACTGCGGGAACCCTTCGGACTGCGAGGAGACGGGCGGCTTCATCGGGATAACCGCCGTCGTCGGAGGCGTGGGAGCGGTGGCCGCCGCCGCGGCCGCCGCACTCGCCAACGCCGACGCCGAGCCGGGCGAGGAACTGGAGTTCGCGATCGTTCAGGTCTCGACGGACCGCGTCGAGGTGGCCAAGGACCTGCCGGGCACGTTCGACGTCACGGCGTGGATCGCGACCGAGGCGGGTCAACGGCGCGCGCCCGAGATCCCGCTGACCGTGCACGTCCCGCCGATGCCGGGACTGACGGTGTCGCCGGCGGTGGGGTCGGGAGAGATGCACGTCGAGGTCGCCGTCGACGAGACGGCGGAGAACGGCGAGGTGCCGGTCGTGGTGAGCGGCGAGTACAAGGGCAGGCGCGCGCAGCAGACGGTCACGATCGTGATCGGCGGCGAGTACGTCCTCGAGGTGCTGTGATGCAGGAATTCCTGATCGAGGTAACCGAAGAAGGCCGTTACGAGCCGATGGAGCGGCGGCTCAAGCTGAGCAAGCTCGTCGGCGGCGGGAACAAGACGACGGTCGAGGGGACCCTGGTGTCGGTCGCGATGAGCCGCGACGACCTCATCGCGATCGAGGAGAAGGCCGTCGACGCGGCCGGCGTGATCACGATCGAGGTTCGCGTGCTCGACGAGGCGCAGGCGGCGGAGGACTTCCTCGATCGCATCACCGAGCCCGTCGAGGTGACGTTCGAGAAGCGCCCGAAGGACGACCCCGAGGCCGAGCCCGTCAAGGAGACCGTCACGTTCCGGGTCCCAGACCCGACGGGGAAGATCCACTGGTGCGTGGCGGGCAAGAAGGCCGCCACGAAGGACAAGCCGGTGGAGGTCGACGCCGACGGCAAGGCCGAGCTGGTGCTCGACGTCTGGTTCGACACCTGGGATCCGGTGAAGAAGAAGGTCGTCTACGACAAGGAGAAGGTCGAGTTCACGCACTGGACCGGCCCGGAGCTGGACCCGAAGGTCTTCGGCCCGCATCCCGGCGACCTGCCGCACGAGGTCGCGGGACCCTCCAACAACCGCGATCGCTCGCGCTGGCAGTCCAAGCGGCGCCTGCCCAACGAGGAGTTCCCCGCGCCCTTGCCGATCGAGAGTCACATCCGCGTGCGCGCCTGGCCGAAGGGCAAGATCACGCGCGAGCCCTACGCGATCGACGCGCACGAGCGGATGCTGGGCGAGACGCTCGTGCCGCTGACGCTGCGCGAGGCCAAGGTCGAGCTGAAGCGCACGATCCCGGAGAAGATGCCGATCCCGGCCGACGGGCTCGAGCACGATCTGGAGTTCGAGGTCACGCGCGAAGGCACCAAGGAGAAGGTTCGCAGCGCTCGCTTGTCGTTCGACTTCGCCGAGAAGGGCCACCGCGGCGGTTCGGTCGAGCCGCAGGAGCTGACGCTGACCGAGGACGACGACGGACTCGCTCGCCTGACCTACGCGGCGCCGGAGCTGACGTACGCGCCGCGAGAGTCCTTCACCGAGGAGTTGATCGCCTATACCGGCAGCGCCGAGAAGCGCATCGAGGTCGGCCGGTTCCCGCTCCACCTCAACCCGGAGATCTCGGCGAGCATCACCGCCGAGAAGTACGGCTTGGCGTTCGAGCCCTACGAGCTGAAGATCGACGCCGGCAAGGCGCCGTGCGAGATCAGGGGCGTCCTCGAGCTGGAAGTCGAGAACCGGTTGCGGCTCACGAAGGGCGAGGCGGTGCGACGCTTCGGCATCCAGCACGCGGACGTGCTGATTACCGCCGGCCCGGACGACGTCGAGGTTGCGCAGGAGATGGTCACCAAGGCGGACGGTCGCTACACCTGGAAGCTCGACGAGCTGGCGAAGGGACTCGCCGAGCACGGGAAGGACCGAAAGGTCCTCGAGCTGGACCGCAAGACGCAGGTCCCCGTGGCTCGCTTCAACGACGAGTGCAAGCAGGTCATCGACTTCTACGACGAGAAAGTCAACGACTACGGGGCGTGGAACCTGTTCGACCGAGACGCCACGCTCGCCGACAACCTGCGCGGGCACCGGCTGCTCTTCGGCGAGCAGCTCGCGACGCTCGAACGCGACGCGGTGCCGAAGGTGCTGTCCGGCACGGCGCTGCTGCGCTCGGGCGCCACGTTCGTCACCACCTACGACCGGACGTACCGCGACCAGTTCGGACGCTTCGCCTCGGCGATCGGGACGACCTTCACCGAGGGCGTCGCGTTCTACCTCAACTACAAGGACTTCGCCGACAAGGCCGGCGCGGCGGTCGGCGGCGCCCTCGGCAAGTTGGAAGGCGGGTCGCACTGGGTGGTCGAGCTGCTCTACAAGGCGCTGGACTTCCTGCTGACGCCACTGCGCTACGTGTCCGAGCAGCTCGTCGCGCTCGGGCGGGGCGCGCGCAGAAAGCTCGGTCCCTGGCTGTCCTCGACGCTCGAAGGGTTCAAGGGAACGCTCAATAGCATCGTCGCCGGTATCGAGACGATGATCGCGCGCGGCCGGGACGACGTCGCGGGGATCGTGGCCGAGCTGATCAACACGCTGTTCAACCTGATCAAGTTCGCCGTGTCGCTGTGCCTGTCGTGCGTGCTCGCGTTCGTGCGGGTGGCCGGCGGGCTGCTCGGGACCGCCGGCGGCTTCGTCGGCAAGGAGTTCTCCCCCCAGAACTTCGCGCGGCTCCGGGACATGTTCACGCACTTCTCCAAGACCATCCCGGGCGCGGGTCAGGAGCCGGCCGGCGGGCTCAGCGGCTCGTTCACGATCGGAAAGACCATCGAGTGGGTGGTCAACACCTTCGTGGCGTGGGTGACGGGCAAGGTGGGCGACGTCGCGAGCGATCCTCGCGGCTTCGCCAACGTCACGGTCTCGGCGATCACCGAGACGCTCGACATGATGTCGTTCTCCGCCCGCTACAACATGAGCTGGTTGCAGCAGCGCGTGGCCGGTCTCAACGTCCCGGCCGACGCCGAGCGCAAGATCGACGCCTTCCTCGCCGACGCGCGCGACCTGAACCAGGGACAGATGAGCGTCAACACCTTCGAGTACGAGACGAAGATCTGGGCGGCGGCGATCGACCTCGGGATCATCGTCGTCGAGGGCGTGACCGCTTGCCTCGCGATCCTGGGGAGCGGCGGCATCATGGCCGGCCCGGTGCTGGCGGCCTTCAGCAAGATCGAGACGAGCTTCGCGCTGCTCAAGACGGGGGTCCTGGGGGTCGTGCCGGCGGCCGTCCACGGTTTCTACGGCTTCGCCGTGCCCTTCTACTACGCCGGCGCGATCGGCGACCTCGCGGAGGCGTGATGCCCGAGCTTGATCTGACAGGACGGGACGCGGAGCTGAACGGGCTCTCGGCGTCGCTCGCCGGCGCCGCGGCGGCGGGCCCGGCCGCCGTGGGGCTCGCGCAGGCGATTCGCGCGATGGTCGAGGCGACATGGTCCGCGCCGGCCGGCTCGAGCGCGGGCGCCTGGTCGGGGGCCCGGGAGGGCGACGTCGTCACGATCGCGGGCCCCGACTTGGCGATCACCGCAAGCGCGCCGGGCGGGCACGTCGTCGCGGCTCGGGCGATCGGCGAACGAGCCTCGGTCGTGTGCGACTACGACGGGCCGATGCGCGTGCGCGTCGTCGAAGGCGGACAGGTCGTGCTCGACCAGTCTTTCGGCGACGGCGGGCTGGCGCGGGACAACCTCGACCTGGGCGGCCGGATCGCGTCGGCTGAGGAAACCGTCCACGGCGCCTCGATCGAAGGCGACGCGGAATCCGGCATGGCGAGCGGCGGGCTCGACGTCGCCGCCATCGGGCGGGCCGTGACGGGGCTGGCGGCGTCCGCTGCCGCGCGCGCGGCTCGCAAGAAGGCAATGGAGAAGGCGGCGGCCGCGCGTGAAGCGCCGCCCGTGGCTTCCGCTCCGCCCGCCGCGCCCACTTCGCCGGCTCCTCCCGAAACGGCGGTGATCCCGGAGGCCCCAAGAATGCCCGCGGTACCGACTCCCCCGCCGGTCCCCTCCGCACCGACCCCACCGGCGCCCGGCGCGCCGGCGCCCCTGCCGATGCCGCCTCCCGAGGCGCAGCGGTGGTGCTACGTCACCGAGCCCGTGGACATGTACGACCTGCACGAGTCGAGCCGGCAAGCCGGCGTGATGCGCCCGGGGAAGTGGTACGTCGCGCTGCGCGAGCGAGGCGGGTGGTTGCACCTGCGCGACGTCGCCAGCGGCTACGAGGCGTGGGCGCCGGCGAATCGCGTGACGTTCAGTCAGGTCCCTCCGACCGCGCCGGTGCCGCAGCAGATCGCTTCCCCGCCGCGGTGGCGGCTCACGCCGATCCTCACGGGCGCCGCCACGATCGCGTCGGCGTTCCTGGTCTGGGCCGGCCGGGGCGAAGCGAGCGCCTTCGACCTCCGGGCGCCGTTCTTGTGGAACTCGGACGCTTCGACGCCGTCGCTGGGAGTCCTCGTCGTCGCGCTCGGCATCGCGATGGCGCTCGCGGGCGTCGTGCCACCGCTCGGCAAGGTCCGCCGGCTCTTCGGCGTCGCGGCGCTCGTGCTGCCGTTCTGGTTCTTCGTCCGGGTCGGCGTCGAGCTGGCGGCGCGCGACGTCGACCCCGACCGCGCCGCGGAGATCCTCGCCCGAGAGATGGCCGCGCCCGGCGCGTGGCTCGCCGCCGTGGTGGGCCTCGTCATCCTAGTCAAACCCGACCGCCGCCGCAGGCGGCCACCCGTCGAGGACCGCGGCTAGGCTCGCCCAGTCAAATGCCTCATCCCGGCCATCTGCATGCCTGCAATGTCCTCCGCTCTGCGATTGGCGGAGTGGCGCTACGGTAGCCCAGGTGGCCTGCGCCCCTCAGCCTCTCGGATTGCGACGCCGAACCGAGCATCGAACGCCTCGTACTCCTCGATTGCCGTCACCAGCGCGGCCCGATGCATGGACACGGTGAAGCGGTCGAAGAAGCCGATCTGCCCCAGGACGGCCGACCAGGCTGAGACGCGGAAGTGGCTGACGAACCCGACTTCGCTCTCCCACTCCATGTACGAATCCAGCGATCCACCCGGCGGATGCAGTCGGATGGACAGATCGAAGTACGACACCTCAACCGTTTCGCCGCCGACTCGCAGGTCCATCGTTCGCTTCGCATCGCTGAACTCAATGCCGAGCGCCCTGGCCAGCCAAGGAGCCAGGAGCGTGTGTTCGCTTCCGGAGTCGACGAGGGCGGGTACCTTCTGCTCCATCTCGAATCTCCCCCTGAAGCTGACCTCAACCAGGGGTCTGTACGCCGCGCGGCCTGACTCTTCCGGGTAGCGCTTGGCGGTCAGATCCTCGACGTAGGGGAAAAGCCAAGGGAGTTCAGGGATCTGCAAGTCTCGCCCTACGCGAATCCCACGATCTCGGGTTCGTTCTCAGCGGGAACCCTGAGAATCGTGGCGTCGCGGATGCCCTTCTGGTGGAGATGCATGTAGAGTTCGTCGGGCGTCGAACTAACGGCGATCGGCTGTCCGTTCTTAACGGCGACCCACTTGCCAGCAAGACCCCCAAGGGCAGCCGAGAGGGTCACAGGCTTCATCTTCGCTTGGTCACCCATGGTTCGCCTTCCTCGGCCGACGCGCTTCCACCATCGTGTCACGGACTTCAGCCTCCTCCAAGAGGGTTTAGCGAATAGCGATTCGCTAAACGCTGATAGCCTATCAGGCGGTGATCCTCGATGGACGAACTGAGAACTCGTTCCAAGCTGCTATTCGGAAACAAGCTCCGGGCCGAGATTGGCGCGCTGATCGCCGTCGCCGAACCCGGAGTCATCTACGCTCGCGAACTCGCGCAATGCCTCCACGTCGCTGACAGCCAGGTGCAGCCCGAGCTCAAGCGTCTCACCCAGGCTGGGCTCTTAGTGCAGATGCCCAAGCCAGCCGGGCAGTCCATTCAGTACTACGAGCGGATGCCGCACCCTTACTGGGAGGCGTGCCGCGCAGTCGTGGTCCACGAGCGCTCCGAACCCCAAGCCACGTAAAGCCGGAGAGTCCTCCTGTGGCGCTGTCAGGTTAGCATAGGTGATAGGTGTGTAAGAGGGCTAGGTCTCGTACGGGCCGAGGTAGCGTTCGCCATCGAAATGGATCAGGTGCGTGGGATTCTCGGCGACCCACACTTCGGTTTCCCAGGAGATGTCGTCGATGTACTTGGCGAGAGTCTTACGGTCCAGAAAAGCTGTGACGTAGATGAGTCCGGGCCGCGCGCTGGCGAACAACTCACCTAGCTCTTCACGCCGCTTAGGATTCATAGGTCCGTGACTCGTCACCGCCTCGATCAGAACGAGCCACTCCCGTCCCCGGTCGTGAACGACAAGGTCTGGCATCTTTCCGTGCTCTTCGATGCTGACCCCCAGACTGGCCAGCCGGTCTTGCTCGTATACGGCGAACTTCTCGTCGGCGTCGCCTATGTAAAGGATTTCGCCGCCAGGCGTGAAGCGGGAACAGAATCCCTCGATGATTTCAACGATCAGAACGTTCTGGCCCCCTGGGGAGAGGGTCACTTCGGTGCCTTCCGGAAGGGTGACCGGGATCCGCTTCATCTTGCGTTCCGCGGCCCAGCGTTCCTGAAGAGACTTGACCGTCTTCTGGTAACTCTTGATGTTCCGCTTCCACCTGGATGAGCCGTATGAAGCGATGACTCGAAGCGCGTCAGGCTCCATCTGATACACGGTCTTTCCGCTGTTCACGGGCCGATCAGGCTTGTCGGGGTTGGGAACGACGAGGGCCGCAGCAACGAACTGATGAACTGTTTGGCGGCGGACTGTCTCGCGAGTGTTGGGAGCGTAGCGCTTCCCGTACTTCTCGGCGAAGAAGTCCATCATCTGAGTAATGCCTCGGAGTGGCGCAGATGCGTCTGCCCAGTCATCATCTGGACCGAGGTCGAGGAGGGCGAGCAGGGTCAGCGCAGAACGCTCGTTCTGCTGCTGTCGAGGCAGTCCCAGCTCTCGCAGAATCTCGATGCCTTCAGCTACGCGTCGATGCACGGCTAGAGGATCAACCTCCCCTGGTAGACTGGCCAATTCTGGCACATGATCCTGCACCAGAGCGTCTAGCTTGTCCTGATCGAGGATGGCATCTCCGATTGCTTCGCCGAGCGAGAGGAGCTGACCACTAGTGGGGTACCGCAGGCTGCGGAGGTCGGTCGCGTTCACTTGGGTGTGCCCGTTGAAGAGCCTTAGGAAGAGATCGACGATGGTCGAATTCAGGAACGCACTGAGTCCTCGCGCAAGATTACCGTCTAGACCGACGCCATCTCGATGGAAGACGTTCAGATGGTTCTCGAACGCGACCTTCTGTGAGGGCACGAGGAACGGATCGTGAACCGCCGCGACAACTCGTCTCCGCTCCTCCTTTGATGTGAAGCGCTTCACCACGACATAGTGACCAACGGGATGCAGCAACCCTTCGGTCTCATCATTGATCGCGATCGCTTTCGGCTTCCTGTTGGCGCCTGCTGGCCAGCGGACGAAGTGATCTGCGATGTGCCCGGGGTAGATGAGAGGAGCAGTGGCCTCGGCGGGTTCAGAACGAAGGTGCTCACGCATTCGGAAATCAACTACTCTTCCTGTCGATACCTTGAGTCGTAGATGATCCAGGGATGCATGAATCTGCGCCATTCGCGCTAATACTGATGCCCCCAAGAGGTCGGGGACGACATGGATGAACCGCTCCGGATCGTCCGGGCTCACAACCTCATCGTAAGGAACGACCCTCTCCTGGTGCATGTCGTCCTCAAACCCGTCGCTTGAAGTCACGAGCACGTCCGTCGCCGGTCCTCCACGCATGGCTTGAACGATTACGTTTTCTTGAAGGACCTCGGCATCCTTGAAAGCCGTGTTACGTGACCCCAGGACGTGGATCCGTTTCAGGCCCATGTGGGATGTGAAATCGCGCCTGAACCATCGAAAGTACGTCCCGTTGCAGAAGCTGCGAGGGGTGATCGCCACAAGTTGTCCCCCTGGGCGCAGCAGCCTCAACGCCAGGGCGAGGAAGGCAGTGTAGAGATTCGTTGTCTCGATCCCGATGCCACGAAGCAGAGCCCGCTCTCGCGACTGGCTGTGGATCTTGCGATACGGAGGATTCATTATGACGCAGTCGAACTCATGGCGTGATGTGGCGAGGATCCCTAGTTGGTTGCATGCCCACGCGACGAAATCCTGTTCATGCTGTTCCGCTGAGCTGTCGCCAAGGACCTGACCGCAGTCTGCCAAGGTCTCGGCAAGAGGCGCGCTCAGGCGACCATCGATCTCATAGGCAGAGATGTGTACCTGACGCTCCGGACTCTCCGACGCGATTCGCGCGACGAAGGCTGCGGACAGTGAGCCGGTGCCTGCTCCGGGATCGAGCAGTCGGACGGTATTAGGAAGCGAGCGAAGATCGAAGAAGGATGCAAGCAGGTTGGCGAGAGGCGCCGGCGTGAAGAACTGACCGAACTCTCCCCGTCGATCGAGATCCAGCGAAGCCACGGCGTCGGTTCGTCGCCGCTCTGCCCTGGACATGAGGTCGATCGTCATCCTGAGCCATCATAGGTGCCGCGCAGCGATCGGCCTCGAACGGGAAGTTAGGCGCAAGCGGGCCGAGCCCGTTCGATAGCGCGGTAGTCGCCACTTCGGGAAGCGCCGCCGCGTTGCTGCACGTGAACGGCGCTGAACGTTGGAGCGGATGAGGGGAATCGAACCCCCGTCTAAAGCTTGGGAAGCTTTCGTTCTACCATTGAACTACATCCGCGCGGCATCGAAATATACCATCGCGCCGCCGCTCAGAACGGCGGGCGCAGGTCGACGGGGAGCCAGGTCAGCCGGCCCGGCGCGTAGGCCATGATGAACGCCGCCGCGAGCGCGCCGGCCACGGTTCCGGCCGAGAGGTAGCGCAGCGCCTGCACCCCGACGGCGAACAGGATCCCGCCGAACAGCACCACGACGAGGTACGGGAACCAGTCGGGCGTGCCGGGCATGAACTCGTCCGCGAGCGAGATCAGGAAGGGGGCCATCACCAAGCCCGCAAGGGCGATCGCTCCCGCCGTGAGTCCGCGCATCAGTTCCTCCCCACGATCGTCACCGAACAGACCGCGCCCGGTCCGCCAAGATTATGCGCCAGCCCAAGCTCAGGATCGCGAACCTGGACCCCGTCGGCTCGGCCTTGAAGCTGGCGGGTCAGCTCGCCGATCATCCGGCAGCCGGTGGCGCCTATCGGATGGCCGAAGGACTTCAACCCGCCGCTCGGGTTCACCGGGAGCTGCCCGTCCGCCGACGCGCGCCCGTCGGCGCAGAACGCGGCGCCTTCGCCCGGCTCGCAGAAACCGAGGTCTTCGTAGTTGAGCAGCTCGGTGATCGTGAAGCAGTCGTGCACCTCGGCGAAGGAGATCTGGCGCGCCGGGTCGGTGATGCCGGCTTCGGCGTACGCCTGCGCGGCGGCCATGCGCGTCGCCGGGAAGCCCAGGTAGTCGAAGCCCGGGTCGTACATCGGCTGCGAGCTGGTGACGGCGAGCCCGTTGGCCTTCACGACCGTGTAGTCGTCCTTGTGCGCGAGCGTCTTGGCGATCTCCGGGCGGGTCACGATCACCGCGGCCGCCCCGTCGGAAACCGCGCACGAGTCGAAGCGCCCGAGCGGCCAGGCGATCATCGGCGCCTCGATCGCGGTCTCCATCGTGATCTCGCGCCGGAAGTGCGCCTTGGGATGGCGCGCGCCGTTGGCGTGGTTCTTCACCGCCACCCGCGCGAGGTCCTCGCGGGTCCAGCCGCGCTCGGCGAAGCAGCGCGACGCCGCCATCGCGAACAGCGCCGGCGCGCTCGCCGGGGGCATGAACGGCGGGATCGAATCGCGCAGCACGTTGGGAAGCCCGCGCGAGCCCTGGTCGGTGATCTTCTCGACGCCGCACGCGAGCACGATGTCGTACACGCCCGCGGCCACGGCGAAGCACGCGTTGCGGAATGCGTCCATGCCCGAGGCGCAGTAGTTCTCGACCCGCGTGGAGGGAATCCCGTACAGCCGCGTCGCGTCGGCCGCCGTCGTGCCGCTGAGGCCGGTGAAGCGGTAGTACACCCCGACCCACATCGCCTCGATGTCCGCGCGCTCGATCCCGGCGTCGGCGGTCGCTTCCTCGACCGCCTCCAGCAGCAGGTCCTCCTGGTCCTTCTCGTAGTGCTCGGTGAAGCGCGTCGCGCCGACGCCGGCGATCGCCACACGGTCCTTGATCCCGGGCATCAGGCGGCACCTCCCGGGCGCGCGGGGCGCGCCTTCCAGTAGTAGTTGCGGATGTTCGCGCCTTCGTGCATGAGACGGAAGGTCAGTTCGACGAGCATGCCGACGGCCACCTCGCCCGGATCGCAGTCGGTCCCTTCAAGGAAGATGCGGCCGCCGCCGTCCAGCTCGACCACGAGGCGAGGCACCGGCGTCTCAAGGTAGCGCCCGCCCACCAGATGGTCGAGCGTGAACGTGAACACCGTCCCGCGCTTCTGGAGGCGCACGCGCTCCATCTTGTCGGCGACCGAGCACGCGATGCAGGCCCGGTTCGCCGGGAACTGCACGACGCCGCACGCGGTGCACCGAACGCCGTAGAGCGGGAACGCCTGCTCGCGGTCGCGCCATGCGCGGATCGGCGACCCAGGCACGACCGGGTCTTCCCACGGGAGCAGCTCGCGGAAGCGCAGGTAGCGCTCGTAGGACGGGAGCGCGCGCTTGTCGGCGATCGCCTCGTCGGTCGTGCGAGCCGGACGCGCGTCCGTGACCCCCTCGCGCGCGCGCAGCACGATCGCGTCCGCACCCTCCCCCGCGCTCGCGAACACGATCGCGTCGCCGGGCGCCGCGCCGTCGAGCGCGTGCGCGAGCGACACCAGCGCGTGCGCCGCGCCGAGGTTCCCGACCGAAGCGAACAGCGGGTCCTTCATCGGGCTCATGCCGAGCCGCTTGGCCGTGACCGCGTAGGTCCTCGGGTCCGGGGCGAACGCGGCGAAGGCGGCGACGTCCGCGGCGGCGACGCCCGCGCTTCCCAGCGCGGTCGTGACCGCCTCCTCGATTGCGCGCGCGTAGCCGTACTCGGTCTCGGACTTCGCGTCGAAGGAGCGCACGAACGGATCGCCCGTGCGCCGCCACGGCCCGGGCGACTCTTCGGCGAAGCTGCTCTGCGAGACGACTTCGACCGGCGCGTCCGGGCCGATCACGATCGCGCCCGCGCCGTCGCCGAAGAGCTGCTCGGTCACGCTGGAGGGCTCGGCCGGGCGAAGGTCGGCGGCGACGACGAGCGCCGCGCGGGCGCTGCCCGAGCGAACCGCGTCCATGCCCGCGAGCGTCGCCTGCGTGCCTGCGCGAATGGTGCCGGTGAAGTCGGCCGTGCGCACCGAGTGCCGGTCGAGCACGGCCGCGATCGTCGCCGCGCCGTGCTTTTCCGCGTAGGGCGGCGTGGTGGTGGCGAAGAACACCGCGTCGATCGCGCTCGGGTCGGGGGCGGCGGCCAGCGCCGCCTCGACCGCGAGCGTCAGGGAATCCTGGTCGCCGCCCGCAACCGCGCGTTCACCGGGAAGCGCGGGTGTGTCCCACGCGGACCCCATGAGTCCACGGTCCAAGCGCCACATCGGGATGGCCGTGGCCCACGAGGTGATCCCAACGCCGGTCATGGAGGCGTAGCGTACCGGGCGGCGGCGGGCCGCTCAGCAACAGGTGCGAAGCGAGGGATCCCACCATGCGCAGAACGCGTCGTCCCAGTAGGGGTCGTCGAACCGGAGCCCGCGTTCGTCCTCGGTCTCGCGCTCCCGGTCTTCGGTCGCGTGCGGTGGCTGCTCGACGTCGAGCGTCGCGTGGTCCATGGCTCTCATTGTCCTTGCAAGGTCCGCGCGCGGCAAGCCCCGCTATGCTGCGCCGATGCGCCTGCGGCCGCTCGTCTTCCTGCTGGTGGCCGCGTGCGCGAGCGGCGGCGGCTCGTCCACGTTCACGCCAGAGATCGACGGCTCGGCGCCCTGCTCGTCCGCCCAGGACGTGCAGGTGATGTCGACGGTCGCCCACATCGAGCCGGGAACGACGGCGCAGTACAACTCCGACCCGCCCACCTCGGGCGAGCACTACTCGATCCGAGGAACGGCGCCCGCTCCGGTCGGCGTCTACCCGGACCCGATCGAGAACGAGCGGCAGGTCCACAACCTCGAGCACGGCCACGTCGTCGTGCAGTACCGCGACCTCACCGACGAGGAGCTGGACGCGGTCCGGGCGCCGGTGCTCGCCGACCCGTTCATGATGCTGATGGCGCCGCGCCCGCAGATGGAATGGAAGCTCGCGCTCACCTCGTGGGGAAAGCTCCAGGTCTGCCGCGAGATCCCGGACGACGTCGGCGAACTCATCCGCACTTTCGTCGTTCAGAACCGAGACAACGCCCCCGAGAGCATCCCGTAGCGCGGCGTCACGTCTTGTGGATGAACGACGCGGTGATCGTGCCGGTCACGCCGACGTTCGGACATCCGTCGGACGGCTCGCCCGCCCAGAGCACGCCGGTTGAGATCGTGAGGACGTTGACCGAGATCCGTTCGCCCCAGCGTGGCGTCGTCCCGAGCGAAATCACGCCGTTCGCGTTGGTGCATCGGACGATCTGCCAATCGTCGGTGCAGGTCGTGCCGCAGATGAGCACGCCGATTCCCTCGGACCCTGCCACCTCGTCGAACACCTTGACCTTGGTGTACTTGTGTTTGGGCAGAGCCGGAAAGCGATAACCCAGCAGGCCGACCTGGCCCACGGCGCCTTGCGCGTTCGGAACGTTTTGACCGACGACCCCTCCGGGCCCCGCGACGTACTGCGCGGTGGAACTGCTGCTGTGGGTCTGTCCCGGGAGTGCCGGCACGAACGCCGCGACGAGACAGGCGAGCAGCACAAGTCGTTTGATCATGTTCATTCCTTCATCCAGACCGATCCGCGTTCGTCCGACGACTTCGCGTGGACGCAGTGAATCTCCTGCCGGAGCGGTTGGCTTCGGCGGGGTATGTCCCTTTTGGAGCGCCGGGAATCAGGCCGTGGGTTGCCGGGCGGCGTCGCGGTCGGGCGCGCGCCGGCCGGCGCTCTCCAGGAGGAGCTGCGACACGTCGAGCACTTTCACGTCCTCGCGCGCCTTGCCCTGCTGCTGCAGCTCCTTCACGCCGTCGTCGAGCATGATCGTGCAGTAGGGGCACGCGGTCGTCACGACGTCGGGGTCGCCCTCGAGCATCTCCTCGGTCCGTTCGAGGTTGACGCGCGTGCCGATCGTCTCCTCCATCCACATGCGCGCCCCGCCGGCGCCGCAGCAGAACGTCTTGCGCTTGCAGCGGTGCGCTTCCTGCGCGACGACGCCGGGGATCGACTGGACGATCCGGCGCGGCTGCTCGATCACGTCGTTGTGACGCGCGAGGTAGCACGGGTCGTGATAGGCGACGTTCTTGGCCGTCGACCCGGCCGGCCGGATGCGGCCCTCGTCGATCAGGCGCGTCAGCAGCTCGGTGTGGTGGACGACTTCGAAGGTCCCGCCGAACTGCGGGTACTCCTTCGCGAGCGTGTTGAAGCAGTGCGGGCAGCTCGCGACGATCTTGCGCACGCCCTTGGTCTTGAGCATCTCGATGTTCGCCTTGGCGATCTCCTGGAACAGGTACTCGTTGCCGATGCGCCGCGCCGGGTCGCCCGTGCACGACTCCTGCGGGCCGAGGATCGCGAAGGAGACGCCGGCTCGAACCATCAGCTCGGCGAAGGCACGCACCGATTTCTGCCCGCGGTCGTCGAACGAGCCCGCGCACCCGACCCAGTACAGGTACTCGGCGTCCGCCGGGATGCGGCCGTTGACGACGACGATGTGCTCCTCGATGCCCTTGGTCCAGTCGAGCCGCTGCGCGTTGGACGCGCCCCAGGGGTTCCCGCTCGATTCGAGGTTGCGGAGCATCAGCCCGGCTTCCTGCGGGAAGCTCGACTCCATCATCACCTGGTACCGGCGCATGTCCAGGATGTGGTCGACGTGCTCGATGTCGACGGGACACTCGTACACGCACGCGCCGCACGTCGTGCAGGACCAGATCGCGTCCGGGTCGTGTACGTCGCCGACGAGCGACTTCGTCATGACGTGTCCCTCGGCGTCTCCGGCGATCCCGGCGTCCCACGCCTCCTTGCCGAGGAGGAAGGGGGCCTTCTCGAACAGGTGGTCGCGGGTGTCAGTGATGATGAACTTCGGGTTCAGCGGTTTACCGGTGTTCCAGGCGGGGCAAGCGCTCTGGCAGCGTCCACACTCGGTGCAGGTGTAGGTGTCGAGGATCTGCTTCCAACTGAAGTCCTCGACCTTGCCGACGCCGAAGACGGTGTCCTCGGTCATGTTCTCCATGTCGATCTCGATCGGCTGCAGCGCGCCGAGGGCAATCGGCTGCCGTCCGAACAGCACGTTGATCGGCGAGGTGAAGATGTGCAGGTGCTTGGAGTTGAGCACGATGATCAGGAACGACAGCACGACGCCAAGGTGGGCGAGCAGCGCGCCGTCCTCGATCCAGTGGAGCGCCTCGACGGACAGCTCGTTGAGCATGTAACCGATGCCCTTGGAGACGTAGGCCCAGTCCGCGTAGGGCAGCGTGCCGAGCGCCGAGCGCGCGCCGCGCACCAGCGCGACGGTCCACACGACGTTGAAGATCATGAACAGGATGAAGTAGGCGGCGCCGGTGTGCGAGCCGTAGAAGCGCGACTTGCGCTCCAGCTTGCGCGGGCTCGTCGCCAGCCGGATCCCCATGAACCCGACGAGGGCGATCGTCACCAGCGCGAAGAACGTGTCCTGGAGGAACCCGAGCCACTCGTGGTCGCCGATGACCGGCAGCGCGAAGTCCCGGCTGAACAGCTCGCCCACCGACTCGATCAGCGTGATCTGGATGACGAGGAACCCGTAGAAGGTGAGCGCGTGGAGGACGCCCGGGACCGACCACTGCAGCAGCTTCTTCTGCCCGAGCACTTTCACGTTGTGCGCGTTGAAGCGCGTCAGCATGTTCTTGAAGCGCTCGGGGGCGCGCCGGCCGCGCAGGGCAAGCTCGACCAGGAACTTGATGCGGGTCGTGGCCAGGCCGAGCGTGATCGCGATGATGGTCAGGCCCAGCAGGGCCCGAAGGGTCGTTGGCATACCGAGCGTCCCCCTACGTCATCGGGTGCAAGACCGACGCATCATAGAACGAGCGCAACGCGGAACCGAACTGGCTCCGCGGCCGGCGTGGTCAGTGGTGGTTCGTGACCGTGATCGTGCCGACTGTGCCGAAGCCGGCGTCGATGGTGAAGAGTCCTGCCGGAAGCCGCTCAGCGGGCGTAGCGCTTGCGGGGGAACAGGTCGGCGCTGATCGAGGCGACGCGATCAAGGAAGAGCAGGCCGTCGAGGTGGTCGATCTCGTGCTGGAGCGCGCGAGCCTCGAAGGCGTCGGTTTCGATCCGCAGTGGCGTTCCGTCGGGCAATCGACCCTCCACGACGACCTCGGCCGCCCGCCGGACGTTGCCGGTGAAGTCCGGAAGGCTCATGCAGCCCTCGCGCGTCACGGTCGCGCCGGCCGTCGAAACGATTACGGGGTTGATCATCACGACGAGCCCGTGGCAGGCGACGGCCTTCTTGTGGCCGGTGACGTCCATGCAGAACGCGCGGACGCCCGCGCCGACCTGCGGCGCGGCGATCCCCACGCACGCGGGCGACGCGCGCATCGTGTCGACGAGGTCTCGTGCGAGCGCCTCGGCCTCCGCGCCCGGCTCGATCTCTTCCGCGCGCGTCTTGAGCACCGCCGCCGGGTAGCGAACGACAGGCAGGACGGCCACGGCTAGAGCGTCTCGGGATCCATCGGGCGCGCGGAGATGTTCACCGCCAGCTCGCCGGCGAGCGCGTCCAGCGCGCCGCGCAGCTCCTCGCCGGGGAGCGACGGCGGCAGCGTGACCTCCAGCACCATCACATACACCGGCGGATCGCCCTCGCCGACGTGCGTCGCGAGGTCGGTGATGTTGACGGCCTCAGCGGCGAGCGCGCCCGTCACCCGCGCGACGATTCCCGGATGGTCGGCCCCGTAGACGCTCACCACCCACTGCTCGCCGGCGGCGTGGGCGGGCGGCGTCTCGGGCACCGGACGAGCCGAGACGATGAGGTCGAACGATCGGGCGGGGTCTTGCAGCGCCAGCTCCAGCGCCGCAGGATCGGCGTCCGTCGCGACGATCAGCATCATGGCGAAGTGACCGCCGAGCGTCGCCATCCGCGAGTCTTCGATGTTGCAGTGGTGGCGCAGGAGCACATCGGTCACCGCGGCGACGATCCCCGGGCGATCGACTCCGATAGCGGTGACGGCGACGTGCACGTGCGCACGCTATGGGCGCGGCCGTCGCGCCGTCAACGCGGTGACGTACCGTTGTCCCGTGCGGGCACCAAGGAGGACACTCGCTTGCGCGCTCGCGGCGCTGCTCGCGGGGTGCGGCTCGCCCGGCACGCGGAGCGTGACGTTCTCGACGGCGAGCGGGCAGGTGCGCCTCCAAGCGGCCGTGGCGGACGAGCCGCACGAGCGCGCGCGGGGGCTGATGGGCCGCGCCTCGCTGCCATCCGACGAAGGGCTGCTCTTCCTGTGGCCGGACGTGGGCGAGCGCACGTTCACCATGGCGGGGACCTTGATCCCGCTCGACGTGATCGTCGTGCGCAACGGGGTCGTCGTCCAGATCCTCACGCTCGAGCCGTGCGAGGACTCGGATTGGGCGAGCTGCCTGCGCTCGGTAACGGTGCCCGCGGACATGGTGGTCGAGGCGAACGCGGGCGCGGCCGCGGACTCCGGTATCGAAGTCGGCAGCCGCGCCCGCGTCGGCTCGTGAGGCCTAGCGCAACTGGAGCTTGACCTTGCCGCCCGCGGCGCCGCCGTCTGCGTTGGAGCAGGCCGGGAAGGCGGTCGCGATTGCCGCGTCGTGAATGAAGACGTAGAAGTACTTGCCGCCCTTGGGCTTCTTCAGCCACGGCGTCGCCGCCGCATTCTGACCGACGGTGTAGCAGCCGTCCCCGCGGTGCTGCGATGCGCCGAGCAGGTTCTCCTCGGGGTCGTCGGCGAGGTCCGGCTTGCCGACCGGGTTCCAATTCTTGTCGAGCCAGTACCAGGAGAAGTCGGCCGAGGCGAAGCCGTCGTCGATGATGGACACGATCCGCGCTTCCTTCTTCGAGCCCGGCACCGATAGGCACACGACACCGATGTTCTGACCCCAGGCGGGTCCTCCCGGCGCGGCCTCGTGGCCGATCGGCTCGATCTCGCACATCCCGTAGACCGGGTTCGCCGGCAGGTACGTCTTGTTGTACGTGGAGACCTTGGCCAGCGAAGGGCTCCCCGCGCCGAAACCGGCTGCAAGGGCCACGATGGCGACGGCGGACATGGTTCGGCGAACGAGCATCAGATGCTCCCTTCTGAGGAGACGGCAGAACGAACTGGTGCTCGCAGACTTCGACCCCTCGTCCGGCCTCTCCTGCGTGACGTTTCCCCGCCATCCGGCACGAGCGGACGAACTACCCGGTCAGTCCTGCCGCGTGAGCTTCACCTCGCCTTGCGTGGCCGTCCCGATGCTGTCGCCCGGCCCGTCCACGAGGCAGTCGAGCGGCCCGTAGACAGGTCCGTCCAGCAGGATGGTCAGGGTCTTGGCGCCCGGAGGCGCGGGCAGAACCTGCGTGCCGCAGGTCAGTCCCGAGTTGGGGCACCCTTCGAGCGGATCGCCGGTGTCGCCGACGCAATCGCCCTGTGCGTTCCTGAAAACCCAGAGGTAGCCGATGTGGGAGCCGTTGACGATGTCCGTTATCTGGACTTTGTACCGCTCGTTGGCAGATACGTCGAAGCAAACCCGATCCAAGTTTTCCCCCGTCGGGCTCTCATCTGCGCAGAAGTTCAACTCGGCGTCGCCGAGGAAGCCGGCGGTGTAGTTCTCCGTTTGAACCTTGGGCTCGGCGGCGCTCGGGGGCGCGATCAGGGCAAGAGAGACCGCGGTCAATGCCATCGTCCGAATGGCCTTCGTGCCTTTCATAGCGGCCCTTTCTTGTCGAAGGTGGTAAGGACTCGTTCATGCGGATTCCTGCCTCCACCCCTGCCGTCAACGCGGGGAGGGACTTGATAGCGATGGACTAAGGTTTTATGATTACCGGTCTGATGTTCTGAACAGGGGAGTGTGACATGGGAAAGGTCGTTGGAATCGACTTGGGCACGACGAACTCGGTTGTCGCCGTTCTGGAAGGCGGCGAGCCGGCGGTGATCGCCAACGCGGAGGGCGCGCGAACGACGCCCTCGGTCGTGGCGTTCGCCAAGGGGGGTGAGATCCTGGTCGGCGAGGTCGCCAAGCGCCAGGCGATCACGAACCCCGACCGGACCGTGCGATCGGTCAAGCGACACATGGGGGCCAAGGACTGGTCGGTCGACGTCGACGGCAAGAAGTGGATCCCGCAGGAGATCAGCGCCCAGATCCTGGCCAAGCTCAAGCGCGACGCCGAGGCCTACCTCGGCGAGCCCGTGACGCAAGCCGTCATCACCGTGCCCGCGTACTTCGACGACGCGCAGCGCCAGGCGACCAAGGAGGCCGGCGAGATCGCGGGCCTGGAGGTGCTCCGCATCATCAACGAGCCGACCGCGGCCGCCCTCGCCTACGGCCTCGACAAGAAGGAGAAGGAGCACACGGTGCTCGTTTTCGACCTCGGGGGCGGCACGTTCGACGTGAGCCTGCTGGAGATCGGCGAGGGCGTCTTCGACGTCAAGGCCACGCACGGCGACACCAAGCTCGGCGGCGACGACTGGGACCAGCGGCTGATCGATCACCTCGTCACGAGCTTCAAGAACAAGCACGGCGTCGACCTCGCCGCCGACCGGATGGCGGTCCAGCGACTGAAGGAAGCCGCGGAGAAGGCCAAGATCGAGCTGAGCCAGACCACCACCACGACGGTGAACCTTCCGTTCATCACCGCGACCGCCGACGGTCCGCTGCACCTCGAGGAGACGATCTCCCGCGCGGAGTTCGAGCGCATGACGAAGGACCTCGTCGACCGGTGCCGCACGCCGTTCCTCGACGCGGTGAAGGACGCCGGGATCGACTTGAAGACGGTCGACCACGTGATCCTCGTCGGCGGCTCGACCCGCATGCCGATGATCCAGGAGGTCGTCAAGGAGCTGACCGGCGGCAAGGAGCCGCACAAGGGCGTGAACCCCGACGAGGTCGTCGCCGTCGGCGCGGCGATCCAGGCCGGCGTGCTCCGCGGCGAAGTCAAGGACGTCCTGCTGCTGGACGTGACGCCGCTGACGCTCGGCATCGAGACGCTCGGCAGCATCTTCACGCGCCTGATCGAGCGCAACACGACCATCCCGACGCGCAAGTCGGAGATCTTCTCCACGGCCGCGGACAACCAGACCTCGGTCGAGGTGCACGTGTTGCAGGGCGAGGGCGAGATGGCCAACTCGCACGGCGTGCGCTCGCTGGGCAAGTTCCAGCTCGTCGGCGTCCCGCCGGCGCCGCGCGGCATGCCGCAGATCGAGGTCACCTTCGACATCGACGCCAACGGCATCGTGAACGTCTCGGCCAAGGACCTTGCGACCGGCAAGGAGCAGGCGATGACCATCACCGGCGGCACCGCGCTGCCGAAGGAGGACGTCGAGCAGATGGTCAAGGAGGCCGAGCAGTACGCGAACGAGGACAAGAAGCGCCGGGAGGAAGCCGAGACGCGCAACGTCGCCGACAACCTCGCCTACCAGGCCGAGAAGCTGATCGCCGATTCGGGCGACGCGATGCAGCCCGCCGACAAGGAGGAGCTGGAGAAGCAAGTCGCGGCGGTGCGAGAGTCGCTCGGGGGGCAGGACGTGGCGGCGGTGAAGAACGCCTCGGAGGCGCTCGGGCAGACCCTGCAGCGCGTGGGGACCGCGATGCACCAGGCGGCGCAGGCGCAACCGGGCGGACCGGCGGGAGGCGCCGCGAGCGGCGGCGACGACGACGTGGTCGACGCCGAGATCGTCGACGAGGGTGACGGCTCGTGAGCGAGCACTCGCACGAGCCCGTCCGCGTCCGCGTGACCGACAAGCGCACGTCCTCGCCGGCCGAGGGTGACGAGGTCTCGCGGCCCGCGACCGGCGACGTCTCGGCGGACGAGGATCAGCCGGAGCCGGAGGACGAGCTGGAGGTCGCGCGCGCCGACGCCGAGCAGCACCTGGACGACCTTCGGCGGTTCAAGGCCGAGTTCGAGAACTACCGCAAGCGGATGGCCAAGGAGCAGGCGGCGATGGCCGAGCGCGCCTCCCAGGCAGTGATCGAGCGCCTGCTCCCCATCCTCGACAGCTTCGAGCTGGCGCTGATCAACGCCGATCGCACGAAGGATTACGAGTCCATGGTGCGCGGTGTGGAGCTGGTCTTCGCCGAGCTGGTCGGCGTGCTGGAGAAGGAAGGGCTCCGGCGGATCGAAGCTGCGCACGCGCCGTTCGATCCCGCCGTGCACGAAGCGGTCCTTCGCACCGGCGACGGGGACGAGATGGTGGTGATCGAGGAAATGCGGGCGGGTTACGCCTTCCAGGGACGAGTGATCCGGCCCGCGATGGTGAAGGTGGGACCCAAGACGTGAACGCGCCGCGGTCCTGGTTCGAGAAGGACTTCTACACGGTCCTGGGCGTCGCCGAGAACGCGACCGCCGAGGAGATCAAGCGCGCCTACAAGAAGCTCGCGCGCGCGAACCACCCCGATGCGAACCCGGGCAACAAGGCGGCAGAAGAGCGGATGAAGGAGCTGTCCGAGGCCTACGCGGTGCTCGGCGACGCGAGCAAGCGCGGCGAGTACGACGACGTGCGCCGGCTTGCTCGATCGGGATACGCCGGCGCCGGCGGATTCCCCGGCGGCGTGCGCTTCGAGCAAGGCGTCCCCTTCGACATCGGAGACATCTTCGGAGACGTCTTCGGGGGCCGGCGCGCGCGCGCGCGAGCACAGCGCGGGCCCGACCTCGAAGCGCGCGCGCGCGTCACGTTCGAGGACGCGGTCAAGGGCGCGACGATCCCGATCAAGGTGCGCCGCGACGCGCCCTGCAAGGCGTGCGCCGGGACCGGCGACGCGTCGGGACGCGCCCAGCGGTGCTCGGCGTGCGGCGGCAGCGGGACGACGAACGAAGATCAAGGGTTCTTCTCCGTCGCGCGCGCCTGCCGTGCCTGCGGCGGTGGCGGCCGGGTCGTGTCCCAGCCGTGCCCGGCCTGCGGCGGATCGGCCGTCGAGCGTGTCGTGGACGAGGTGCGCGTAAAGGTTCCGCCCGGGATCAAGGACGGAGCCCGCATCCGCGTGCGGGGGCGCGGGGGCGCGGTGGCACACGGGGAAACCGGCGACCTCTACGTCGTGGTCGACGTCACCCCGCACGAGTTCCTCGGCCGCGACGGCGACAACCTCACGATCACCGTGCCCGTTTCCTACGCCGACGTCGCGCTCGGCGCGCTGGTCGTCGTGCCGACGCTGGACGGGACCGTGACGCTGAACATCCCGGCCGGCACTCAGCCGGGGAGGACCTTCCGGGTTCGGGGCAAGGGCGTCCCGAAGCGCGGGGGAAAGGGCGACCTGCTCGTCAAGGTGCAGGTCGAAGTCCCCACGCGCCTGAGTTTGGAAGAGCGCGAGCTGATCGAGAAGCTCGCCGAGTTGAGGCGCGGCTCGCGGACGTCCGGCGAGCCGGCGACCAGTGGAGGCGGCGATGGATAACTTCCCGACACCCAAGACGGCCAAGCGCATCACCGACGACCGCGACGCCGCGCTGTACGTCATTTCGGTCGCGGCCGAGCTGGCCGGTGTCCACCCGCAGACGCTGCGCATGTACGAGCGCAAGGGCCTGCTCAAGCCGCAGCGCACGGCGGGCCGCTCGCGCCGCTACTCCCAGCGCGACATCGAGCACGTCCTGCTGATCCAGGAGCTGACGCAGGAGTACGGCGTCAACCTCGCCGGCGTGCAGATGGTGATGGACCTCACCCGCACCGTCGACCAGATGCAGGAGCGCCTCGACGTGCTGAAGGCAGAGGCGGAGCAGCTTCGCGGCTACACGACCGCCATCGCGCGCCGCTCCGACGTCGCGCCGCCGTTCGGACCAGGAGCGTAGACATGGACTTCAACCGTCTGACGCTGAAGGCGCAGCAAGCCGTCGCGGGCGCGCAGGCGCTCGCCGCGGAGCGCGCGCACCAGGCGATCGAGCCCGAGCACCTGCTCCACGCGCTGCTTTCCGACCCTGAGGGCGTCGTGTTCCCCGTCGTGCAGAAGCTCGAGCACTCGCCGCGCGCGCTTCGCGGCAAGGTCGACGCGATGCTGGAGCGCTTCCCGAAGGTCTACGTCCACGGCGAGCAGGCCTACGCCGCGCCCGCGCTCGTGCGCGTCTTCGAGCGCGCCGGGGAAGAGGCCAAGACGCTCACCGACGACTACGTCTCGACCGAGCACTTGCTGCTCGGGCTGACCGACGTCAGCGGGCCGGTCGCGACGCTGCTGAAGGAAGGCGGCATCACGCACGAGGCGATCCTCTCGGCGCTGGCAGAGGTGCGCGGTTCGCACCGCGTGCGCTCGCAAGATCCCGAAGCCACGTTCCGCGCGCTCGAGCAGTACGGGCGCGACCTGACGCAGCTCGCGCGGGCCGGGAAGCTCGACCCGGTGATCGGGCGCGACGACGAGGTTCGCCGCGTCGTCCAGGTGCTGAGCCGCCGGACGAAGAACAACCCCGTCCTGATCGGCGAGCCGGGCGTCGGCAAGACCGCGATCGTCGAAGGGCTCGCGCAACGCATCGTCGCCGGCGACGTGCCGGAGGGCCTGAAGGACAAGCGCATCGTCTCGCTCGACCTCGGCGCGATGGTCGCCGGCGCCAAGTACCGCGGCGAGTTCGAGGAGCGGCTGAAGGCCGTGCTGAAGGAGATCACCGACGCGCAGGGCGCGATCATCACCTTCCTCGACGAGCTGCACACGGTGGTCGGCGCGGGCGCGGCCGAGGGCGCGATGGACGCCGGCAACATGATCAAGCCGATGCTCGCGCGGGGCGAGCTGCGCCTGGTCGGGGCGACGACGCTCGACGAGTACCGCAAGCACATCGAGAAGGACGCCGCGCTCGAGCGCCGCTTCCAGCCGGTGATCGTCGGCGAGCCGAGCGTCGAGGACACCATCGCGATCCTGCGCGGGCTCAAGGAGCGCTACGAAGTCCATCACGGCGTACGCATCACCGACGCGGCGCTCGTCGGCGCGGCGATGCTGTCGAACCGTTACGTCACCGGTCGCTTCATGCCCGACAAGGCCATCGACCTGATCGACGAGGCTGGGAGCCGCCTGCGGATCGAGATCGACTCGATGCCGACCGAGATCGACCAGGTCGAGCGCGACGTCCAGCGTCTTGAGATCGAACGCGCGGCGCTGAAAAAGGAGACCGACGCGGCCTCGACCGAGCGGCTCGGCAAGATCGAAGCCGAACTCGCCGGGCTGCGCGAGCGTTCGAGTGGCATGAAGGCGCACTGGCTGCAGGAGAAGGAAGCCGTCGAGCGCATGCGCGGCGTCAAGACACGCTTGGAGGAAGCGCGCACCGCGGCCGAGCTGGCCGAACGCGAGGGTCAGTTGGAGCGGGCGGCCGAGCTGCGCTACGGCTCGATCCCGGCGCTGACGCGCGAGCTGGAGGACGGCGGCGCCGCGCTCGCCGAGTTGCAGTCCGGGCGGCGCTACTTGCGCGAGGAGGTCACCGAGGAGGACGTCGCCCAGGTCGTGAACCGCTGGACCGGCATCCCGGTGGCGAAGCTGATGGAGGGCGAAGTCGCCAAGCTCGTGCACATGGAGGAGAACCTGCACGCGCGCGTGGTCGGCCAGGATGCGGCGATCGAGGCGGTGTCCAACGCGATCCGGCGCGCGCGGTCGGGCCTGTCGGATCCCAACCGTCCCATCGGCTCGTTCATCTTCCTCGGGCCGACCGGCGTCGGGAAGACCGAGCTGGCGCGCGCGCTGGCCGAGTTCCTCTTCGACGACGAGCGCGCGCTCGTGCGCATCGACATGAGCGAGTACCAGGAACGGCACACCGTCTCGCGACTGGTCGGCGCGCCGCCCGGCTACGTCGGCTACGAGGAGGGCGGGCAGCTCACCGAGGTCGTGCGGCGCCGGCCATTCGCCGTGGTGCTGCTCGACGAGATCGAGAAGGCGCACGCCGACGTGTTCAACGTGCTGCTGCAGGTGCTCGACGACGGGCGCCTCACCGACGGGCAGGGCCGCACGGTCGACTTCCGCAACACGGTCGTGATCATGACGAGCAACCTCGGCGGCGCGCACCTGATGGACCCCCTCGCGTCCGACGCCGAGGTCGGCGAGCGCGTGATGGCCGACGTGCGCGCGCACTTCCGGCCCGAGTTCCTCAACCGCGTCGACGACGTGCTGATGTTCCACCGGCTCGGACCCGACCACTTGCGCCAGATCGTGGACATCCAGGTTCGCGGGCTGCAGCGGCGCCTCGCCGAGCGCTCGATCGAGATCGAGCTGACCGACAAGGCGCGCGAGTACCTCGCCGAGCGCGCCTACGACCCGGTGTACGGCGCGCGACCCCTGAAGCGGCTCATCCAGCGCGAGGTGCAGGACGTGCTGGCGATGAAGCTGCTGGAAGGCGCGCTCGCCGACGGGCATCGGGTCGAGGTGGACGTCGGCGACGGCGGTTTGGTGTTTCGAAGCTGACGCCCACTGGGGACTAGGCCGATATTCCCACAGGAAACGGTCCCAATAGGGGATTCACAGCGAATCGGGCATGGGCGAGGATGTGGCAGTCCCGGCGAAACGGTCCGGGCGGGCACCCGAGGGGAGCATCCACATGGCGTTGAGAACCGGACGAACCCAGACGACGCACGGCGGCCGCGCATCGAAACGATCGAGCGGCGCGCGTTCGCGCTCGCAGCACGAACCGGCGCAGGCGATGACCTTCGCCGATCGCACCGCCCACGAGCTTGCCCTCTGGCAGGCCTACAAGGCGGGCGAGCCGCGCCCGGTGCGCGCCGAAGCCTGACGAAGAAGCCCGCGGCGTAACGGCCGGCTCAGGCCGAGCGGCCCAGCACGGTCACCTGGACCGTTCGCGGCCGCGCACGGTCCAGCTCCACGAAGAACACGCGCTGCCAGCGGCCGAGCCCCAACTCGCCGTCGCGAACAGGCAGCATCACCGACGGCGAGGCCAGGAACGCCGAGCGGATGTGCGCGTAGCCGTTGGGCGCCTCGAACTCCTCGGCGTGCGGCGCGTCGTTGTGCGCGTAGTGCGCGTCGATCGGGGCCAGCCGCTCGAGCGCGTCCTGGAAGTCGCGCACGAACCCGGACTCGGATTCGTTCACGATCACCGCGCACGTCGTGTGCGGCGTCGAGATCAGAGCGATGCCGGTTTCCAAGTCGGTCTCGGCGACGCCGGCCGCGACCTGCTCGGTGATGTCGATCAGCTCGGTCGTCCGCGTCGTCGTGAGCGCGATGTCGAAGCTCGCGGCTCGCGTCTCCCCGGTGGTGTCGAATGAGGCCGCGAAGGCGGGCTCGGTTCGCTGTCGCATGCTGAAGCCTCCGTTTGTGGCGGGACACGCAGCCTACCCCGCTCGTCGCTCGGGACAGTGTCCGAACGGGCAATCGAAGCCTACCCAAAGCGGAGACTCGGGCCGAACCGGTGCTCAGCGTCGGCGCCGCGCCGCGCGTTCGACGTCGGCGATCGATTCGAACGGCGCGAGCAGCTCGCCCACCAGCGCGTTCAGATCCTCGAAGGAATGGCTCGCCGGGCCTGCGGCCGCGTCGCCGACGGCGCGCGTCGCAAGGTCGAGCGCCTCCCGGCATCTCGTCCAATCGTGAACGCTCGCGTGGTGCTTCCAAGCGTCCAGCGAGCCGCGCGCGCGGCCGATCTCGCGCGCGAACGATTCGAGCGCGCGGTGGAACGGCTCGCCGTCGTCGCGCGGCGTCGGGATCGCGGTCAGCAGCGCGCGCTGCGCGGCGGCGACGTCGGCCAGGAAGTGCTCGAACGCCCGTCGCGCCTCGTCCGGCTCGGCATGGGCCCGTTTGCGGAAAAGCCTCACGGGCGGCGAGCCTAGCGGCCTGGAGGGCGTGGACGTGGACGAGCTGATCGAGATCGCCGAGCGCGCCGCGCGCGCCGCGGGGGCCGTGCTGAGGCAGCGGTTCGCCGGTCCCCGGACGGGCGTCGGCACCAAGTCGAGCGCGACCGACATGGTCTCCGACGCCGACCGGGCGGCGGAGGACGCGATCCTTCGCGTGATTCTCGGCGCGCGCCCCGATGACGCCGTGCTGGGCGAGGAAGGCGGCGCACGCGAGGGCGGGAGCGGCATCCGGTGGGTGGTCGACCCGCTCGACGGGACGACGAACTTCCTCTACGGCATCCCGCAGTGGGCCGTCAGCATCGCCGCGGAGGACGGGGCGGGCCCGGCCGCCGCCGTCGTGTTCGACCCGGCGCGCGACGAGCTGTTCGCCGCGGCGCGCGGGGGTGGGGCGAGCCTGAACGGCGTGCCGGTCGCGGTCTCGGACGCGACCGACCTTTCGCGCGCGCTCGTGACCACGGGGTTCTCCTACCGGCCGGACGAACGAGCGGCGGCCGCGGCGATTCTGCCCGAGGTGCTGCCTCGCGTGCGCGACATCCGTCGCGCCGGAGCGGCGTCGCTGGACCTCGCCTGGGTCGCGTGCGGCCGAGCGGACGGCTACTACGAGACGCTGAACGAGTGGTGGGACGTCGCCGCCGGCACGCTGCTCGTCCGCGAGGCGGGCGGGCTCGTCGAGGACATCCCGTCCGTCGGAGCGCACGGCCACGGCACCGTCGCCGCCGGGCCGGGGATCTTCGCCGCGCTGGCCGCGCTCGTCCGGGGTGCGTTCGCGAAGGCGTGAGCCTCGCCGCGCCCGGGGCGACGGCGACCGATACGCTACGCGCCGTGACCGACCACGTCGCGCTCGACCTGTCCGCTGCGGAGGCGTTCCTGCGCAAGCTCGGCATGGAGGTCCTCGAGACCTCGTCGGAGCGCGTCGTCGGGCAGATCCCGGTCGAGGGCAATACGCAGCCCGACGGGATCCTGCACGGCGGAGCCACGATGGCGCTGGTCGAATCGCTGGCCTCGATCGGCGCGGCGGTGCGCGCGGGCTGGCCCGAGAACCTGGTGATGGGCTTGCAGCAGACGTGCAACTTCATCCGCCCGGCCTCGGAAGGGGTCGTCGTCGGCGTCGCCACGCCGCTCCATGCGGGCCGCACCACCCAGATCTGGGACGTGCAGGTCACGCATCGCGACACGGGCAAGCTGATCGCGCAAGGCCGCGTCACGCTCGCCGTGCGCCCGCGGGTGAAGCCCGAGGGAGGCGCACGATAAGGTAGCGGGCGGACCAGACGAGGGGTGGATTCGCATGAGCACGTTGAATGAGGTCGCACGCGCGATGGTCGCGCCCGGCAAGGGCATCCTCGCCGCCGACGAGTCCAGCGGCACGATCAAGAAGCGCTTCGACTCGATCTCGGTGGACAGCACCGAGGAGAACCGGCGCGCGTACCGCGACCTGCTGTTCACCACGCCCGGCATGGAGCAGCACGTCTCCGGGGTCATCCTGTTCGACGAGACCATTCGCCAGTCGAGTGCCGGCGGCTCGCCGTTCCCGACGCTGCTCGAAGGCAAGGGCGTCATCCCCGGCATCAAAGTGGATGCGGGTGCGAAGGACCTTGCCGGCTGCCCGGGCGAGAAGGTCACCGAGGGCTTGGACGGTCTGCGCGAACGCTTGAGCGCGTACTACGACCTCGGGGCTCGCTTCACCAAGTGGCGCGCGGTGATCACGATCGGCGAGGGGATCCCGAGCCACACCTGCATCGAGGTGAACGCGCACGCGCTCGCTCGTTACGCGGCGCTGTCGCAGGAGGCTCGCCTGGTTCCGATCGTCGAGCCCGAGGTGCTGATGGACGGCGACCACACGATCGAAGTGTGCGAGCAGGTGACGCACTGGATCCTCGCGACGACCTTCAAGCAGCTCTACTACCAGCGAGTGGACCTCGAAGGCATGATCCTCAAGCCGAACATGGTGCTGAGCGGGACGGACTGCCCCACGCAGGCGGGCGTGGACGAGGTCGCCGAGCGAACGGTCTCGCTGTTCCGAAGGGTCGTCCCGGCGGCGGTGCCCGGCATTGCGTTCCTGTCGGGCGGACAGAGCGACGAGGTCGCGACCGCGCACCTCAACGCGATGAACACGATCGGCGGCTCGCCCTGGCAGTTGTCGTTCTCGTACGGGCGCGCGCTGCAGGCGCCGGCGCTGAAGGCGTGGAAGGGCGAGGCGTCCAACGTCGAAGCCGCGCAGAAGGCGTTCCACCACCGCGCGAAGTGCAACGGCGCGGCTCGAACCGGTTCGTACACGTCCGCTATGGAGCAGGAGGTCGCCTGATGCCGGTCATCAAGACCATCGATCTGGTTGGGGTCTCGGATACGTCCTGGCGCGAGGCCGCGCAGGCGGCGCTCGCCGAGGCGGGCAAGACGCTGCGCGGCATCGAGTCGATGCAGGTGCTGGAGACCTCCGCGGTGGTCGAAGGCGACAAGATCAAGGAGTACCAGACGCACGTGCGCATCCGGTTCCGGATCGTGCGCTAGGCGTCCCGAGCCCGCGCAAGAGCGGGCGGGACGCCGTGCTACAATCTGCCAACGGCGCCGGTTCCAGGCGCCGTTCAGATTGTCGTGAGGAACCCTTCGAGGTCGCCTGTTCGTCCGGGCGAGGACTCCCGGACTCCTGCTCCTACCCTGAAGGAGAGCTGAGCCATGCCCGTGACCGTGCTCGTGGGAACGCAGTGGGGTGACGAGGGCAAGGGCCGCGCGGTCGACGTCCTGTCCGAGCGCGCCGACATGGTCGTGCGCTGCCAGGGCGGGACGAACGCCGGTCACACCGTGATCGCGGGCGACACCGAGCTGAAGCTCCGCCTGATCCCGTCGAGCATCCTGCGCCCCGCGGTCCCGGCGATCGGCGACGGCGTCGTGATCGACCCGCAGGTGCTGCTGGAGGAGATCGACGCGCTCGCCGCGCTCGGCATCTCGACCGAGCGCCTGCTCGTCAGCGGCAACGCGCACCTGGTCATGCCCTACCACCGCGTGCTCGACCGCGTGATCGACCGGCACCTCGGGCGCGCGTCGCTCGGGACGACGAAGAAGGGGATCGGCCCCGCCTACGCCGACAAGGCGTCGCGGATCGGCCTGCGGGTCCAGGACCTGCTGGACATGAAGATCTTCGCCCAGAAGCTCGAGCTGAACCTGCGCGAGAAGAACGCGGTGCTCGCCAAGATCTACAACCAGCTTCCGATCGACGCCAAGAAGGTGATCGCCGAGTACGAGGGCTACGCCGAGCGCCTGCGGCCGTTCATCGCCGACACCTCGCTCGCGATCGACCGCGCGATCAAGGACGGCAGGCAGGTCTTGCTGGAGGGCGCGCAGGGGACGCTGCTCGACATCGATCACGGGACCTATCCGTTCGTGACCTCCTCGCAGCCGACCGCCGCCGGCGCCTGCACGGGGGCGGGGATCGGGCCGCGCGCGATCGACCGCGTCGTCGGCGCGACCAAGGCGCACTGCACGCGCGTGGGCACCGGGCCGTTCCCGACCGAGATCGACGGCCCGGTCGCCGACCGGTTGCGCGGCGTGAAGGGCGAGCAGGACGCCGAGTTCGGCACCGTGACCGGGCGAGCGCGGCGCATGGGCTGGCTCGACGGCGTGCTGCTGCGCTACGCGGTGCGCCTCAACTCGCTCGACGAGCTGTGGATCTCCAAGCTCGACAAGCTCACCGGCGTCGGTCCGTTGAAGGTCGCGGTCGCGTACCGGCACGAAGGAACGACGTACGAGGACTTCCCACCGCACCAGTCGATCTTCCACAAGTGCGAGCCGGTCTACGAGGAGCTGGAGGGCTGGACCGAGGACGTCTCCGGCGCGCGCTCCTTCGAGGAGCTGCCCGCCGCCGCCCGGGCGTACGTCGCGCGCGTCGAGGAGATCGCGGGCGTCCCGGCGTCGTTCGTCTCGGTCGGGCCCGAGCGCGAGCAAGTCGTCCGCAGCGAACGCGTGCCCGTCACCGTCTAGGGGGTGCCATGAAAGTTCTCGTCGTCGGCAAGGGCGCGCGCGAGCACGCCCTCGCTTGGCGCATCGCGCAGGACCCGGGCGTGGACAAGATCTTCGCGGTGCCGGGCAACCCCGGGATCGCGACGATCGCCGAATGCTTGCCGGACGACGCCGGGGCGGCCGACCTCGCCGAGGAGCTGGGAGTCGACCTGGTCGTCGTCGGGCCCGAAGCGCCGCTGGTCGCGGGTCTCGCGGACGAGCTGCGCGCGCGCGACGTCGCAACGTTCGGGCCGTCGGCGGCCGCCGCTCGGATCGAGGGCTCCAAGGCGTGGGCCAAAGAGATCCTTGCGAAGGCGAACGCTCCTACCGCGCGCGCCCTGTCGTTCGCGGACCCGGCCGAGGCGAAGGCGGCGCTGGACGAGTTCGAGCCGCCCTACGTGATCAAGGCCGACGGGCTCGCCGCGGGCAAGGGCGTCGTCGTCGCGCCCTCGCGCTCCCGCGCCGAGGAAGCGATCGACGCGTGCCTCGTGGAAGGGCGCTTCGGCGAGGCGGGTGCGTCGCTGCTGATCGAGGAGTTCCTCGACGGCGAGGAGCTGTCGGTGTTCTGCGTGACCGACGGACAGACGGTCGTGCCGCTGGCGGCGGCGCAGGACTACAAGCGCGTGTTCGACGGCGACGAGGGCCCGAACACCGGGGGAATGGGCGCCTACTCCCCCGTGCCGCACCTGCCGCCGGACACCGTCGCGCGCGCCGTGCGGGAAATCTTCGAGCCGGTGATCGCGGCGATGCGGCGCGAGGACGTTCCCTATCAAGGCGTGCTCTACGGCGGGCTCATGGTGACGGCGTCGGGACCGAAGGTCTTCGAGTTCAACTGCCGGTTCGGCGACCCCGAGGCGCAGGTGGTCCTGCCGCGGATCGGCGGGAGCTTCGCGGGCTTGCTGATGTCGTGCGCCCGCGGCTCGCTGGCCAGCGTGGTGCCGTCCTGGCGCCCGGAAGCCTGCGTGACGGTGGTGCTCGCGTCGGGGGGTTATCCCGGTGCGTACGATACGGGCATGCCGATCACCGGGATCGCCGAGGCGGAATCAATCGAGGGAGTGACCGTGTTTCACGCCGGGACCAAGGGACGCGACCCGCTTCGCACCGACGGCGGGCGCGTGCTGTCGGTGAGCGCGCTCGGGGCCGATCTCGGCGAAGCCCGGGCGCGCGCCTACGACGCTGCCGGCCTCATCCGCTTCGAGGGCAAGCACATGCGCACGGACATTGCCGCGCGCGCGGTCGAGCGGAGCGAGGCGTGAGCGCGCGCGTCGGGATCGTCTTCGGCAGCACCAGCGACGAACCCACGATGCGCGCGGCCTGCGACGTGCTCGACCGCTTCGGTGTGGGCTTCGAGATGGAGGCGATGAGCGCGCACCGCCAGCCCGAGCGCGTCCGCGAGTACGTCACCGCGGCGGAGGAGCGCGGGATCGAGGTCTTGATCGCGGGCGCCGGCATGGCCGCGCACCTGCCGGGCGTCGTCGCCGCGATGACGCCGCTGCCGGTCATCGGCGTCCCGCTCTCGGGCGGGTTTCCCGACGGGATGGACGCGCTGCTTTCGTGCGTGCAGATGCCGCCCGGCGTGCCGGTCGCGACCGTCGCGGTCGACGGGGCGAAGAACGCCGGACTGCTCGCGGTTCAGATCCTCGCCGTCGCCGACGCCGACCTGCGCAAGGGGCTGCACGAGCTGAAGGCCCGGCTCGCCGAAGGCCAGAAGCTGTGACCGGCTCGATCTCGGTCGTCGTCGAGATCCCCAAGGGGAGCCGGAACAAGTACGAGATGAACCCGGCGACGGGGCGCATCCACTTGGACCGAATGCTCTTCACGAGCGTGCAGTACCCCGCCGACTACGGGTTCGTCGAGGAGACGCTCGCCGAGGACGGCGACGCGCTCGACGCGCTCGTGCTGGTCGGCGCGCCCACCTTCCCCGGTTGCGTGATCGAGGTCCGGCCGGTCGGCGTGTTCCACATGACCGACGACAAGGGCGTCGACGACAAGATCCTGACCGTGCCGGTCGGCGACCCGCTGTGGAGCAGCGTCAACACGCTCACCGAGGTGCCGGGTCACCTGCTCAACGAGATCGCGCACTTCTTCGCCATCTACAAGGACCTCGAAGGCAAGAAGGTCATCACGGGCGGCTGGGGAGGCGAGGACGAGGCGGTGCGCATCATCGAGTCCTCACGCGCCGCGTTCTTCACGCCGCGGGAGACGAGCGCGTGATCCCGCGCTACACGCTGCCCGAGATGGGGGCCGTCTGGGACGAGCGGTCCAAGTTCCGGCACTGGACGCGGATCGAGCTGCTCGCGGTCGAGGCCTGGAACGTGCTCGGCGTCGTCCCGGACGAGGACCTCGCGGCCATCCGCGAGCGCGCGACCGAGGTAGACCCCGCGCGCGTCGCCGAGATCGAAGCGGTCACCGACCACGACGTGATCGCGTTCCTGACCGCGCTCGGCGAGCCGATCGGCGAGGCGTCGCGGTGGCTGCACTACGGCATGACGTCCTCGGACTTGCTCGACACCGCGCTCGCGCTGCAGCTCGCGGAGGCATCGGACTTGCTGATCGCCAAGGCCGAGCGGCTGTTCGAGACGATCCGCCGCCGCGCGCTCGAGTTTCGCGACACCGTCTGCGTCGGACGCTCGCACGGCGTCCACGCCGAGCCCACGACGTTCGGGCTGAAGCTCGCCGTCTGGGCGTTCGAGATGCGTCGCAACGTCGAGCGGTTGCGCCGCGCGCGATCGACCGTGGCCGTCGGCCAGCTCTCCGGACCGGTCGGCACCTACGCGAGCATCGACCCCGCCGTCGAGGCGCACGTGTGCGCCGCGCTCGGGCTCTCCGCGGCCGAGGCCTCGACGCAGATCGTGCAGCGCGACCGGCACGCCGAGTTCGTGAGCGTGCTCGCCGTGACCGCGGCGACGCTGGAAAAGATCGGCGTCGAGATCCGGCACTTGCAACGGACCGAGGTGCGCGAAGCCGAGGAACCGTTCGGGGCCGGGCAGAAGGGCTCCTCGTCGATGCCGCACAAGCGTAACCCGATCCTGTGCGAGCGCATCACCGGCCTTGCGCGGGTGGTGCGAGCCGACGCGACGGCGGCGCTGGAGAACGTGGTGCTGTGGCACGAGCGCGACATCAGCCACTCCAGCGTCGAGCGCGTGATCCTGCCCGACGCCACGATCGCGCTGGACTACATGCTCCATCTGGCGATCAGGGTCGTGGACGGCATGCGCGTCTTCCCCGAGCGCATGCGCGCGAACGTGGACGCCACGCGCGGGCTCGTCTACTCGGGCAACGTGCTGCTCGCGCTGGTGGAGGCGGGCCTGACGCGTGAGGACGCGTACGCCGCCGTGCAGGCGGCGGCGATGAAGACCTGGGAGGGCGGCCCGCCGTTCAAGGAGACCTTGCTGGCCGAGCCGGGCGTGGGAGACAAGGTCAAGCCCGAGCTGCTCGACGAGATCATGGACCCGGCGGCCTACCTCCGCCACACCGGCGTGATCTTCGAACGCCTGAGCGCGCTGTAGGCGCACGGTCCGCGCGCGCGCCGCCGTTCCGCGAGCGGCCCTCGGCTCCTTTCGTCGCCCCGGTATCATTCGGGCCTCACGACAGGAGGAGCGGATGACGCTCGACGGACTCGAGCTGATCAAGCAGGGGAAGGTGCGCGACCTGTACGCCACCGACGCCGGGATCTTGATGGTGGCGACGGACCGGATATCGGTCTACGACGTCGTGCTGCCGACGCCGATCCCGGACAAGGGCAAGGTCCTGACGGGCCTGAGCGTGTTCTGGTTCGACTACCTGAAGGACGTCACCGCCAACCACCTCGTCTCCACCAACCCCGACGACTTCCCGCCCGCCGCGAAGGAGCACGCGGACGCGCTGCGGGGGCGGACGATGCTCGTGCGGCGGGCCGACGTCGTCCCGATCGAGTGCGTCGCGCGCGGCTACCTCACCGGTTCGGGATGGAAGGAGTACCGGGCGTCGCAGACGGTGTGCGGGATCGCGCTGCCGGGCGACTTGGTCGAGTCCGACCGGCTGCCCGAGCCCATCTTCACGCCCTCGACCAAAGCCGACGAGGGCCACGACGAGAACATCACGTACGAGCAGGCGTGCGAGATCGCCGGCGCCCGCGTCACGGGGCGGCTCCGCGAGCTGACCCTCGCGCTCTACGCGCGCGCCGCGAGCTACGCCGAGGAGCACGGCATCATCATCGCCGACACGAAGTTCGAGTTCGGCCTGATCGACGGCGAGATCGTGCTGATCGACGAAGCGCTGACGCCGGACTCGTCGCGGTTCTGGCCCGCGGACCAATGGCACCCCGGCGAACCGGTCCCGTCCTTCGACAAGCAGTACGTTCGCGACTGGACCGACCAGCAGGGCTGGGACCACGCGCCGCCGGGTCCGGAGCTGTCGCACGAGGTCGTGCTCAACACGCGCGCGAAGTACGTCGAGGCGTACGAGCGCCTGGCCCGCAAGTCGTTCCAGGAGTGGATCGAGTGAGGGTCTTCATCGACGTCATGCTCAAGGACGGAATCCTCGACCCGCAGGGTAAGACGGTCGAGGACAACCTCCCGTCCATGGGCTTCGAAGGCGTGCGCGGCGTGCGGATCGGCAAGCACATCGAGCTGGACATCGAGGCGACCGACCGCGATGCCGCGGCGAAACAGGTCGAGGAGATGTCCTCGCGGCTGCTCTCCAACCCGGTCATCGAGGACTTCACCTACCGGTTCGAGCCCGGCTGAGGTGGACTGGGCGCCGAGGACCGTCGCCTCCGGCCTGGGGTTCCCCGAAGGGCCGGTCGCGCTCGACGACGGCTCGATCGCGTTCGTGGACATCCTCGACGGCCGCATCCGGCGAGCGCGCGACGGCGCCGTCGAGACCGTCGCGGAGGTTCCGGGCGGGCCGAACGGGGCGGCGCTCGGCTCGGGCGGCGCGCTCTACGTCGCCAACAACGGCGGCGTGTGCGTCGGGCCCGACGGCTACCAGTTCTCGGCCGAGCAGGTGACCGGGCGCGTCCAGCGCGTCGAGCCGGACGGGGGCGTGACCGACGTCGCGATCGAGTTTGCGGCCCCCGCGCCGTGGCGGCCGAACGACCTGTGCTTCGGACCCGACGGGGCGCTCTACGTCACCGACCCGCACAACTGGGAGGACCTGGCGAACCTCGGGCCGGGTCGCGTCTGGCGCATCGCGCCCGGGGGCGCGCCGGAGCAGATCGCCGAAGTGCCGCTCTTCCCGAACGGGATCGGCTTCGGCGCGGACGGGCGCACGCTCTACGTCGCGCAATCGATGACGATGAGCGTGCTCGCGTTCGACTGGACGCCCGGCGGCCTCGCCGGCGAGCGCGTTCTGGCGAAGTTCGCCGCCGGCTTCCCGGACGGCTTCTGCGTGACCGCGAACGGCGACCTCATCGTCTGCGGGAGCATGGCCGACGTGATCCACTGCGTCGATCAGGAGGGGACGCCGCGCTGGTCGGTCCAGACGGGCGACCACACCGAGCCGACGAACTGCTGCCTCGCCGACGGCGTGCTCTACGTGACCATGTCGAGCGCGCGCGAGCTTGTCGCCGTGGACTGCGGGCTGGAGGCGCTCCCGCTCCACCGAGGGGCGGTGTGAGCGAGGAGGAGGTCCGGCTTCGGGATGCGATGCCGCGGCCGCTGCTCGCCGTCTTCGCCGTCCTGGCGATCGCAGGGCTGGCCGCGACCGTGGCGCTGTTGATCCGGCCTCCGCAGGCGGCGGAGGTCCCGCTCGCTGAGCGCCGTCCGGCTGCGCGAGCGCCCTACGACCACGACCCGATCGAGGTGTTCCCCGCGCCCGTGCCCGAGGAGATCCCGGCGTTCCGGGCGCCGTGCGAAGAGGTCGCCGGCGCTCGTCCCGAAGGCGGTCCTTCCTTCGTCGCTCGCGTGCGGGACGCGATGTCGCTCATCTGCGGCGTCGCCAAGGGCGGGCCGGATGCCGAGCTGACGCGCGCGGCCCGCGCCTTCGACGGCGTCACGATCCGCATCGCCGAGTTCGCCCGCAGCGGGATCGAATCGACGCTCGACGAGGACGCGCGGGTCGTCTGGGTCAACCTCAAGCTCACCGCGCGGCAGCGCACCGCGACCGAGCTGGCGCCGGTCTTGCTCCACGAGGCGGTTCACCTGCTCGAGCCGGGCGGCACCGCCGCGATCGAGCTGCGGGCCCGGCGCGTCGAGGACGCCGCCTGCCGCACCTTCCTGCGACCCGCCGACCGCCCCTTCTGGTGCCAGGACGCCGCCGCGATCATCGCCCTTCCCGAGCCCGAAGCCCTCGCCCTCCTCGCCGCCGCCGGCTTCCCGCCGGCCTGATGCGTCGCGGCCCCGCGGTGGTAGCGTTGCAGGGCGCGGATAGCTTCCAGCGACGAGTGTCGGCTCGCAGGCTCGAACGCGATCGGCGGATCCTGAAGCGATCGGAGAGGCGTTGATGTTCCAGCGGTTTACCCCTGCGGGCCGGGCGGTCGTCGTCGACGCACAGCAGGAGGCGCGTTCGCTCAATCATCACTACATCGGTGTCGAGCACCTTCTGCTGTCCCTGGCCAAGGGAGGCGATGCGCGCGACGCGCTCCAGGCCGGTGGCGTCGAGTACGACCGGATCAAGCCCGCGGTCGAGGCGATCACGCCCGCGGGGGACGGCGGGGTCGAGCCGGATCACATCCCGTTCACCCCCAGGGCGAAGAAGGTCCTGGAGCTGAGCCTGCGCGAGGCGTTGCGGCTCGGTCACAACTGGATCGACGCGTCACACCTGCTGCTTGCGCTCCTCCGGGAAGACAGCGGCGTCGCGCACGAGGTCCTGGCGGAACTAGGAGCCGACCTCGATGCCGTCAAGGCATCCGCCACGGCGTCGCTCGAGCTGCTCGACCGGGGGACGAGGACCAGGCCGATGGCCGCGGGCGAAGCGCTTGGCAGGACGGCGTCGATCCATTACGAGGAGCTGGCCGCCGGGCTGCGGAGGGCGAAGCGAATAGCCGGAGTGGCGAGCGGTCCCACCTGCCCCTCGTGCGATCTCCCGCTGACGGAGACCTCGCGGTACCGGATGACCGAGGTGGCGGAGGCGGATGGAGCGCGGACGATTCGCGTGCTGTTCGTCTTCTGCTCGGCGTGCGGCCACACGCTCGACACGGTCTCGATGCCCGACGACGAGTAGTCCCCCGCTGGATATCCTTCGGGCCATGCGGGTAGGTGTGCTTCAGTTTCCCGGCTCCAACGACGAGCGTGACGCGGTCCACGCGGTCGAAGTTCTCGGCGGCGAGGCCGAGCTGCTCTGGCACGGCGACGCCGACCTGAAGGGCGTCGACGCGGTGATCCTGCCCGGCGGCTTCTCCTACGGCGACTACCTGCGGTGCGGAGCCATCGCGCGCTTCGCGAACGTGATGGAGCCGGTGAAGTCGTTCGCGCGCGATGGCGGGCCGGTGCTCGGGATCTGTAACGGCTTTCAGATCCTGTGCGAGTCCGGCCTGCTGCCCGGCGCGCTCGTGCGCAACGCCGGCTTGCGGTTCCGGTGCCGGCCAGAGCCGATCGTCGTGCAGGAGTCGGTGTGCCGGCTCGTGGACGCGGGTCCGGGAGAGACGCTCGTCATCCCGATCAAGCACGGCGAGGGCCGCTACGTCCTGGGCGACGAGCACCGCCGCGCGCTGGCCGACCGCGGCCAGATCGTCTTCCGCTACGCCGACAACCCCAACGGCTCGACCGGCGACGTCGCCGGCGTGTGCAATGAACGCGGGAACGTGCTCGGCCTCATGCCGCACCCCGAGCACGCGGTCGAGCCGGAGGTCGGATTCGGCAGCATCGACGGCCGCGCGATCGTCGGCGCGCTGATGAAGATGGGAGCGACGGTCTGACCGACGTCGCGCAGGCGGAGACCCTTGGACTCACGGCCGACGAATTCGCGCGCATCCGCGACACGCTCGGCCGCGAGCCGGCCAGCGCCGAGCTTGCGATGTACGCGGCGATGTGGTCCGAGCACTGCTCGTACAAGTCCTCGAAGATCTACCTGAAGACGCTGCCGACCGAGGGCCCGCGCGTCGTGATGGGGCCCGGCGAATCGGCCGGCGTCGTCGACGTCGGCGACGGGCTCGTCGCGGTGTTCAAGCTCGAGTCGCACAACCATCCCTCCTTCGTCGAGCCGGTCCAGGGCGCGGCGACCGGCGTCGGCGGCATCGTGCGCGACGTGCTGGCCGCGGGCGCGCGGCCGGTCGCGCTGCTCGACCCGCTGCGGTTCGGCGAGCCCGGCGACCTCCTCCAGCGCCGCCTGCTGAGCGGCGTGGTCGCCGGCATCTCGCAGTACGGGAACTCGATCGGGATCCCGACGGTCGGCGGCGAGGTGAAGTTCGACCCGTGCTACGCGGGCAACCCGCTCGTCAACGTGATGTGCGTCGGGATCGCCCGGCGCGAGGACGTGCAGCGCGCGCGGGCGCAGGGTGAAGGCAACGTCGCGATCCTGATGGGGTCCAAGACCGGGCGCGACGGCATCGGCGGGGTGAGCGTGCTCGCCAGCCGGCCGTTCGACGCCGAGGCTGAGGCGAAGCGCCCGAGCGTCCAGGTGGGCGACCCCTTCACCGAGAAGGTCGTGATCGAGGCGTGCCTGGAGCTGTCCCGGCGCGGTCTGCTCGTCGGCTTGCAGGACCTCGGCGGCGCCGGGTTCTGCTGCGCGACGAGCGAGATGGCGGCGCGCGGCCGCGTCGGGCTGGACGTGGACCTCGATGCGGTGCCGCTGCGCGAGAGCGACATGGAGGCCTTCGAGATCCTCACGAGCGAATCGCAGGAGCGCATGCTCGCGATCGTCGAGCCCGCCCATGTCGAGGAGGCGTTGAGCGTGTGCCGGGCGTGGGGCGTCCTGGCGACGCCGGTCGCGAGGGTGACCACCGGGTCCAACCTTCGCGTCCGGCACCACGACGAGGTCGTGGCGGACGTGCCGGCGCCGTCGCTCGCGGACGAGGGGCCGACCTACGACCGCCCGCGCGCCGAGCCCGAGTGGCTGGAGAAGCTGCGGGCCGACGGCGCGAACGACCTGCCGGCGCCGTCCGACCTGGGCACGTCGCTGCTCGCGCTGCTGGGGAGCCCGAACGTGTGCTCGAAGCGGTGGGTCTACGAGCAGTACGACTCGATCGTGCAGCACAACACGATGGCCGGCCCCGGCGGCGACGCCGCGGTGATCCGCTTGGAGGGCACGAGCCGCGCGCTCGCGCTCTCGACCGACGGCAACGGGCGCTGGTGCCGGCTCGACCCGCGTCTCGGCGCGGCCCACGCGGTCGCCGAGGCGGCGCGCAACGTCGCGTGTGCCGGCGCGCGCCCGATCGCGGTGACCAACTGCCTGAACTTCGGCAATCCCGAGCACCCCGAGGTCATGTGGCAGTTCGCCGAGGCGGTCGCCGGGATGGGCGAAGCGTGCGAGGCGCTCGGCACGCCGGTCACCGGCGGCAACGTGAGCTTCTACAACCAGACCGGCGACACGCAGATCCACCCGACGCCGGTCGTCGGGATGCTCGGCGTGTTGGAGGACGCGAACGCGCGGCTCGGCATCGCGTGGGCCGAGGGCGAGACGGTCGTGCTGCTCGGGGAGACTCGCCACGAGCTGGACGGCTCGGAGTGGGCCTGGGTCGAGCACCGCCACCTCGGCGGACGCCCCCCGGCGCTCGACCTCGGCGCAGAAGGCCGCCTGATCGGTCTGCTCGCCGACCTGGCCGAGGCGAGGATGGTCACCGCCGCGCACGACCTGAGCGACGGCGGCCTGGCCGTGACGCTCGCGGAGTGCGCCATCGCGAGCGGCGCGGGCGTCGTCGCGTCCGGTGCGCCGCGGGGGGTGGCGCCGCACGCATGGTGGTTCGGCGAGTCGAGCGGGCGAGCCGTCGTCGCGACGACCGACCCCGGCGGCGTCCTCGACCGGGCGGCCGCGGCCGGCGTCCCGGCGGGCGTGATCGGGACGACCGGCGGCGCGTCGATCGCGATCGGCGACGACCTCGTGCCGCTCGCCGATGCCGCGGGGGCATTCGCCGGCGGGCTCCCCAGGGCGCTCGGGGAGGGCTGAGGGGCGCGCGCGGGCGCTGGTATCATTCCCGTGTGACCCACCCCGTCGACTTCGAGTTCGACGATTCCCCCCGCGAGGAGTGCGGGCTCTTCGCCGTATGGGCCCCCGACGAGGAAGTGGCCAAGCTCATCTTCTTCGGGCTCTACGCGCTGCAGCACCGCGGGCAGGAAGCCGCGGGGATCGCGGTCTCCGACGGGCGCAGCGTCGTGGTCTACAAAGACACCGGGCTCGTCGCGCAGGTCTTCTCCGAGTCCACGCTCGCGGCGCTGCCCGGTTCGATGGGGATCGGCCACACGCGCTACTCGACGACCGGGTCGAGCACCGCGTGGGAAAACGCGCAGCCTGCGTACCGCTCGCTGCCGAACCAGAACGGCATCGCGCTCGGCCACAACGGCAACCTGACCAACACGGTCGAGATCGCCTCGATGGTCCGCCGCGCGCCGGGAGACCCGCGCGCGACCACCGACTCGGACCTCGTGACGGCGCTGCTCGCGCAACACGGAGGGCCGCTGGACCGAGCACTGCTCGACGTGCTGCCCACGCTGCGGGGCGCGTTCTCGTTCGTCGTGATGGACAAGGACACGGTCTACGGCGCGCGCGACCCGCACGGCGTCCGCCCGCTCTCGATCGGCCGGCTGCCGTCGGGAGGCTGGGTGCTGGCGAGCGAGACCTGCGCCCTCGACATCGTCGGCGCGCACTTCGTTCGCGACGTCGAGCCGGGTGAGGTCGTCGCGATCGACGCCGGCGGGCTTCGGTCGACGGTCTTCGCCAAGCCCGACCCGAAGCTGTGCATCTTCGAGTACGTCTACCTCGCGCGCCCGGACTCGGTGCTGAACGGCGTGCCGGTGAACGAGGTGCGCGTCGAGATGGGGCGCATCCTGGCGCAGGAGGAGCCCGCCGACGCGGACCTCGTGATCGGCGTGCCCGACACGGGTCCCATCGCCGCGGCCGGGTTCGCCGAGGCGTCCGGCATCCCCTACGGCGACGGCCTCGTCAAGAACCGCTACGTCGGCCGCACGTTCATCGAACCGACCCAATCGATCCGCCAGCAAGGCATCCGGCTGAAGCTGAACCCGCTGCGCTCGACCGTGTACGGCAAGCGACTCGTCGTCGTGGACGACTCCGTCGTCCGCGGGAACACCACGCGCCAGATCGTCAGGCTGTTGCGCGAGGCCGGCGCGACCGAGGTCCACCTTCGCATCACGAGCCCGCCCATCCGCTGGCCCTGCTTCTACGGCATCGACATGGCAACGAAGGCCGAGCTTGTCGCGAGCGACCTGGGCATCGAGGAGATCGAGCAGTACGTCGGCGCGGACTCGTTGCGCTACCTGTCGGTGCGCTCGCTCGTGCGCGCGACCCGCCAGGCCGCCGACGGCTTCTGCCGGGCCTGCTTCGATGGCATCTACCCGATCCCGATTCCCGAGGATCTGGCCGAGCCGAAGTACGTCCTCGAGCTTCCCCACGCGCCCGCGCCGCGCGAGCGGCCATGACCGGATCGACCTACCGAGCCGCCGGTGTCGACATCGAGGCGGGCGACCGGTCGGTCGAGCTGATCGCCGAGCGCATCGCGACCGCGGGCGCCGTGCGTCCCGAGGTGGTCGGTGAGATCGGCGGGTTCGCCGCCGGGTTCGACGCCGGGTTCGACGGCATCAAGGACCCGGTGCTGGTCTCGGCGACCGACGGCGTCGGCACGAAGCTGGCCATCGCGCAGACGCTCGGCCGTCACGACACCGTCGGCGCCGACTTGGTGGCGATGGTGCTGGACGACGTCGTGTGCTCGGGCGCGGAGCCGCTGTTCCTGCTCGACTACATCGCCTGCGGCCGGAACGACCCGGAGCGCACCGCGCAGATCGTCGGCGGCATCGCGGACGCCTGCGCGGCCGCCGGATGCGCGCTCATCGGCGGGGAAACCGCCGAGCACCCCGGCATGATGGATCCGGAGGAGTACGACCTCGCGGCCTTCGGCGTCGGCGTTGTCGCGCGAGCGGCGATGCTCGGCCCCGATCGCGTGCGCCCCGGCGACCGTGTGATCGGGCTCCGCTCGAGCGGCCTTCATTCCAACGGCTACTCGCTGGTGCGCCGCCTGATCCTGCTGCACGACCTCGACCTCGGCGCGGCGGTGCCCGGCTGCGACGGCACGCTCGGCGAGGAATTGCTTCGCCCGACGCGCCTCTACGCCCCGGCGGTGCTCGCCGCGGCGCGCGCGTGCGAGGTGCACGCCGCCGCGCACGTCACCGGCGGCGGGCTGGAGGCGAACCTCGCGCGCGTGATGCCGCCCGGGTGCTCGGCGGACCTCGACCGAGCCTCCTGGACCGTGCCACCCATCTTCGAGTTCTTGCAAGGCGCGGGCGGCATCGCCGAGGACGAGATGCGTCGCGCGTTCAACCTGGGCATCGGCATGACCCTGGTCGTACCCCCCGATGCGCTGGACGGCGCCGTGCATGCGCTAGAACGTGCCGGGGAAGACCCGATCGTCATCGGAACCGTCAAGGGGTCGTAGGGCAAAGGCCCAGAGGGCCTCAGAGGGCAAGGGGTAGCGTGGACGCGACGAGCGACGTGGCGGGCGCGCCGCTCGAAGCACCCGAGCGCACGCTGCGGGGCGTCGAGCGCGAACGCCGGCACCTGTGGTGGGCCGCCACGGTGTTCCTCACCGTCCTGGCGGCGGTCGTCCTGGTCATGTCCTACTGGACCGACGTCGTTCCCGAGCCGATCCACGACGTCATCGTGTTCCCGGGCGTGCGGTTCACGTTGCTCGCGCTCTCGCTCGGGTTCGGTGTGTACGCGATCGCCCACGACCGGTCGCTGGCGAGGCTGACCCGCCAGATCGTCGCGCACGAACGCGAGCTGGCGCGCCTGCAAGCCGAGCTGGAGCGGCAACGGGTCGACGCCGCGCGGCTCACCGAGGCGGACCGCGTCCGGGCCGACGCCATCGCCGGCGTCACGCACCAAGTCAAGACGCCGCTGACCTCGCTGCTGGGCTACGTGGCGATCCTTCGCAAGCGCGCGGGGACGCTCGGCGACGAGGAGACGCTCGGCTTCCTCGCCGTGATGGAAGAGCAGGGGCGGCGGATCGTGAGCCTGATCGAGGACCTGTTGCAGTCCTCGCGCGCCGAAGCGGGCCTCACCCGGTTGCTGCGCGTGCCGGTCGACCTCGGCAAGGTCGTGACGCGCCTCGCCGCCGAGTTAGGCGACGCGCGCGAACGGACGATCGAGGTCGACACGCCGCGTGGAGACCTCGGTCTCTACGGCGACCCGTCGGCGCTCGAACACGTCGTGACAAACCTGCTGGACAACGCGCTGAAGTATTCCGAGCCCGGGACGGTCGTCCGGGCGCGCGTGACCGACGATCGCTCGGAGGTTTTCCTCACCGTGGCCGACGAGGGCCGCGGGATCGCGCCCGGCGAGTTGCCGCACATCTTCGAGCGCTTCCGCCAGGCGTCGAACGCTCGAGGGTCCGGCAGCGTCGGCTTCGGGCTCTACCTGGTTCGCACGCTCGTCGAGGCGCACGGCGGGCGAGTGTGGGTCGAGTCGCGGCTCGGCGAGGGAACCAGCTTCCACGTCGCGCTGCCGCGACGCCAGCGCGAGCGCTAGCCGGGCGTCGCGCTCGCGAGCGCGCGCCGCACCCACTCCTTCTCGGCGTCGTAGGTCAGCGCTTCGATCGCCTCGGCGGGCTCCATGAGGTCGCTGGTGAACTGCTCGGCGTCCTCGTCGGGCCTGTCGATCTTGCGCGGGCTCGTCAGCGTCATCAGGAAGTAGCGCTCCGTCCGCACGACGTGCATCGGCGAACCGTCGGTGTCGAGCGAATCGAACTCGTTCTCCATCTCGCCGAGGTCCGTCGTGATTTCCAGGTCGCCGAAGCCGCTCTCCTCGGCGACTTCGCGCAACGCGGTCGTGCGGGGATCTTCGTGCGCCTCGACGTGACCCTTGGGCAGCCGCACCTCGCCGCGCGCCGGCCGGTGCAGGACCAGGACGCGCCCGCCCACCATCACCACGCCGCCCGCGGCCGTGTAGTGGACGATCTTCGTCGTGTCGCTCATAGCACGCCGAAGAGCCGGGAGGGCACCTCGATCAGGTCGCCGAGGTAGCGAAGGAACCGGCCGGCCTCTGCTCCGTCGACGATCCGGTGATCGAAGGACAGCGCGAGCGTCGTGACGAAGCGCGGCTCGATCGCGTCGCCGACCACCCACGGACGCTTCGCGATCGTTCCCAGCGCGAGGACCGCGCACTCGGGGTGGTTGATGATCGGCGTCCCGGAGTCCATGCCGAACGAGCCGATGTTGGTCACCGTGATCGTCGAGCCGGTCAGGTCGCTCGGCCCGCTGCGTCCGGCGCGAGCCTGCTCGACCAGCCGCGCGATCTCGCCGGCCAGCTCGAAGACGTTCAACTGGTCGGCGTCGCGCACGACCGGGACGAGCAGCCCCCGCTCGGTGTCGGTCGCGATGCCCACGTTGTAGCGATGGTGCACGACGATCTCGTCGGAGGAGTCGTCCCAGGAGGAGTTCACGAGCGGGTGCTTGCGCAACGCGGCCATGAGCGCCTTGACCACGATCGGCAGCGGCGAGATCTTGACGGTCTCGGCCTCGGGCGCACCGCGCAGCTCGTCGCGGAGCTTCATCAGGTCGGTCGCGTCGACCTGGAGCCACTCGGTGACGTGCGGGATCGAGGACACCGAGCGGACCATCTTCTGCGCGATCGAGCGCCGGATCGCGCGGACCGGGATGCGCTCCTCCGCGGGGCCTTCGGCGGTGCGCGTGATCCGCAGCGCCGGCGCGAGCCGCACGACGGAGGCGTCGTCCTTCGGCGCGGCAGCCGCAGGTTGCGCGACGCCGCCCGCCGCGGCCTGCACGTCCTCGCGCGTGACGCGGCCTCCGGGTCCGGTGCCCGCGACCGACTCGATGTCGACGCCCATGTCCCGCGCGAGCTTGCGGACCGGAGGCGTGGCGAGCGCCTTGCCCTTCGGCGCCGCCTCCTCCTCTTCGTCGCGCCGGCCGATGCGCCGCGTCTTCCGGCGCTTGCTTCCCGCCTCCTCCGGGCCGTAGCCGACGAGCACCTCCTTCCGCCCGGTCGCCGGGGCGTCGGAAGAGGTCTTGATCGAGATCAGCTTCGCGCCGACGTCCACGCGCTCGCCCACCTCGCCGTAGCACGCATCGACGACGCCGGCGAAGGGCGAGGGGATCTCGACGATGGCCTTCTCCGTCTCCACCTCCACGAGCGGCTGGTTCAGCTCGACGGTGTCGCCCGCCTTGACCAGCCACTGGACGATCTCTGCGTCGGTGAGGCCTTCGCCGAGGTCGGGGAGGAGGAAGTCGCGGATCTCGTCTGCCATCGGTCCCCCTGTCAGTAGTTCAGCACCGCGTCGACGACGTCCAGCACGCGATCGAGATCGGGAAGGTACATGTCTTCGACTTTCGCCGGCGGATAGGGGATGTCGTACCCGCCGACCCGCAGGACCGGCGCCTGGAGCGACAGGAACGCCTCTTCCTGGATGCGCGCCGCGACCTCGCCGGCGAAGGAGCCCGTCAGCGGCGCCTCGGTCACGACGACCGCCCGGCCCGTCTTCTTCACCGACTCCATGACGGTTTCGTAGTCGAACGGCACGAGCGTGCGGAGGTCGATCACTTCGCACGAGACGTCGTCGTTCGCCGCCTCGCGCGCGGCGTCTTCGACCGTGCGCATGCTCGGCCCGTAGGAGACGATGGTGCAGTCGGTTCCCTCGCGCACGACGCGCGCCTTGCCGAACGGCAGCGGCGAGGCGACCGGCAGGTCGAAGTCTTCCTTGATCCAGTACCGGCGCTTGGGCTCCAGGAAGATGACCGGGTCCGGGCACTCGATCGACTGGACGAGCAGCGTGAAGGCGTCCGACGGCGTCGAGGGCGTGACGATCCGCAAGCCGGCCGTGTGCGTGAAGTACGCCTCGATCGATTCGGAGTGGTGCTCGACCGCGCCGATGCCGCCGCCGTAGGGGATCCGGATCACGACGGGGAGCTGGATCTTGCTCATCGTCCGCGAGCGGTACTTCGCAAGGTGCGAGGTGATCTGCTCGAACGCGGGGTAGGTGAAGCCGTCGAACTGCATCTCGCACACCGGCCGGAAGCCGTAGATCGCGAGCCCGATCGCCGTCCCGACGATCCCGGACTCCGCCAGCGGGGTGTCGATGACGCGCTGCTCGCCGAATTCCTGCTGCAACCGGTCGGTGATGCGGAAGACGCCGCCGGCCCTGCCGACGTCCTCGCCCATGACGATCACGCGGTCGTTGTCCTTCATGCAGTACCGGAGCGCCTCGTTCAGCGCCTGCGCCATCGTGTGGGTCGCCACCGCTACTCCCCCTCGCGATCGCGCACGAACTTCGCGCGCTCGCGCGCGAGCGTCGGCGGCATCTCGTCGTAGACGTGGTCGAACATCAGCGTCGGCTCCAGCGGACCGGCGCCGACGATGGAGGCGCGCAGCGCGCTCGCCGCCTGCTTGCCCTCGTCGGCGCACTGCTGCTTGAACGCCTCGGTCAGGATCCCCTCGCTCTCCAGGTACACCTCGTAGCGGGCGACGGGGTCGCGCGCCTCCCACTCCTTCAGCTCCTCGTCGGAGCGGTAGCGCGTCGGGTCGTCCGCCGTCGAGTGCGGGCCTCGCCGGTAGGTCATCGCCTCGATGAAGGTCGGCCCCTTCCCGGATCGGGCGTGGGCGAACGCGAGCTTGCCGATCGCGTAGCACGCGAGCACGTCGTTGCCGTCCACCCGGTAGCCCGGCATGCCGTAGCCGAGCGCCCGCACGTGCAAGGTCGGAGCGGCCGTCTGCTTGGCGAGCGGCACCGAGATCGCGTAGCCGTTGTTCTGACACAGGAAGACGACCGGCGCCTTCCACACGCCGGCGAAGTTCATCGCCTCGTGGAAGTCGCCCTCGGACGTCCCGCCGTCCCCGAAGCAGGTCAGCGCGACGAGGTTCTCGCCGTCGAACTTCGCGCCGGTCGCGAAGCCCACCGCGTGCAGGGTCTGCGTCGCGATCGGCACGCTGTAGGGAGCGAACCGGACCGCGCGGTAGTCGTAGAGGCCGCCGTGCCAGGTCCCGCGGAACAGGTGCAAGATGTCGGCCGGGTTGATCTTGCGGAGCATCGCGATCCCCAGCTCGCGATAGGAGGGGAAGACCCAGTCCTGCGGCTGCAGGTTGTAGCCCACGCCGATCTGCGAGGCCTCCTGGCCCAGGGACGGCGTGTAGACGCCCAGCTCGCCCTGGCGCTGCAGGTTGGTGGATTCCCGATCGACGAGCCGGGTCAGGATCATGACCCGGTACAACTCCTTGTGGTCGTCCTCTTTCAGGTCGAGGTCGAGGCCGTGGTCGGGCACGATCGTCCCGTCCGGCCTCAAGACCTGCGCCATCTCCGTGGAGACGGTCGCAGGATCCACCAAACCCTTCATGCGCTGCCTCCCATACCCGGGGTCTCCGGGCCGCCTTCGCTCATCTCGCTGGCTCCCTGATCGGCTCGTGGCCGGGCTCTCAGTCAGACCAGATGGCCCGAAGGGGAAGGGGCCAGAGCAACTCTATCCTCCCAAGGCGAGTCCCCGCCGGTCAAAGACGAGCGTGTTACAACTGCGACGCTTCGTCTACGCAACTCGGGTGACGAACGTCACATCCGGCCGAGGATCTCGCCCGCCAGCAGGTCGAGCTGGACGAGACGCTTCTCCATCTCCTTGGCGCCCACGCCGAAGGCGGACGCGAGGTCGTCGATCGACAGGTGCGCGTGCCCGCTCCGCGCCTTGTCGACGGCGCGCTTGAGCCAGGGGTCGGGCATGAGCAGCTCGGCGGCGAACAGGTCGGCCTCGTACTCGATCTCGTGCGTCTCCCAGGTCCCTGCGCGCAGGTGGGGAACGGCGCCGTGCAGCGCGTGATGAGCGATCTCGTGCGCGACGCGCCAGCGCTTGCGCGGCGTGAGCGACGCCTCCTGACTCTTGAACCGGGTCCGGCCCCGCGACGGACGGCTGAGCTGCGACCAGGCGTCGTCGCTGAGGTGCCAGGGCCGCTCGTGATGGATGCGCAGGTAGGCCAGGATCCGTGCGAGGTCGGTCGGCGGCTCTTTCTGGGATGCGCCGCGCAGGATCGTGCGCGCGGTCTTCTTGAGGTCGTGGTCGATCATGACCCAGCGTAGCCTATGCGCCGGCCGCCGCGATCCGCGACTCCGCGATGCGGTCGGCCGCTTCCGATGGGGTCATCCCCTCGGCAGCGGCCATCGCGAAGATCTCTCGCAGCGTGTCGGCGATGCGTTCTGCCTTTGCCCGCGCGCGCGCCGGGTCGTAGCCGTGCAGCTCGTCCTCGACGTTGATGAGCCCGCCGGCGTTGATCACGAAGTCGGGCGCGTAGAGGATGCCGGCGTCGTGCAGCGCGTGCCCGAGCGCGGGCGTCTCGAGCTGGTTGTTCGCGCCTCCCGCGATGGCGCGGCACTTGAACGAGCCGAGCGTCCGGTCGTTCACCACGCCGCCCAGCGCGCACGGCGCGAACACGTCGCAGGGCGTTCCCGCCGCCTGCTCGGGCGCGACGATCTCTGCCCCGATCTCGGCCGCGAGCGCAGTGACGACGTCCTCGCGGACGTCCGACAACGTGAGCTGCGCCCCCGCCTCGGCCAGCAGCCGCGCGAGGTGCGAGCCGACCTTGCCGACGCCGCTGACCACGACGTGGCGCCCGGCGACCGACGGCTCGCCGAAGACCCTCTCACAGACCGCGGCCATGCCCCTGAACACGCCGTAGCCCGTCATCGGCGACGGGTCGCCCGATCCCTTCGACGAGCCGCTCACGTACGGGGTGACCTCGGCAATGACGTCGAGGTCCTGCACGGTCGAGCCGACGTCGGCGGAGGTGATGTACGCGCCGCCCAGGCGATCCACCAGGCGGCCGAACGCGTGGAGCAGCTCGCGGGTCTTCACCTCGGCCGGGTCGCCGATGATCACGGCCTTGCCGCCGCCAAGGGCGAGGCCGGCGCAGGCCGCCTTGAATGCCATCGCTCGCCCGAGCCGCAGGGCGTCGGCCAGGGCGTCGTCCTCGCTCGGGTAGGGCAGGATCCTGGTGCCGCCGAGCGCCGGGCCCAGCGCGGTCGAGTAGATGGCGATGATCGCCCGCAAGCCGGACGGGGCGTCGTGGCCGTAGACCACCTGCTCGTAGCCGCCTTGAAGGCGGTCGAAGACGGTCATCGCGAGCGTTCTCCTTGCAGGTCAGAGCCGGTGGACCCGATGAGCGGCGACATGGTAACAGCCTGGGTCGCGCGCCCGTGGGCGTTCGGGCGGATGCGCTCCGTAGTCGAGTCCCGCCGATTTCGTGCCGATACCGCGTCTGGAAGAAATCCGACAAGAGGTGTCATGCGGGCTGAGTGGCGGTCGTTCTAAGGGTGTGAAGGGCTCAAGGTCAGGACAACCGGTGACGAAGTAGGAGAAAGCGGTATAGGATACGGAACCGGAACGTGCATGAATCGGTCCGAGGGGGGTAGTAGGAAAACCGTCACAACGGGCCATTGTGGACCAAGGGTTACCGGCCGACACTTGAGACCTGCGACAAGACCGACAAACCGCGTAGGGCATCGACAGCCAGACGCCAGGAAGGAGGAAACATGAAGCGCGATCAGACATCGAGCGAAAGCCTGCTCACGCCAGCCGAAGTCGCCGCACTCTTCCGAGTGGACCCGAAGACGGTCACTCGTTGGGCGAAGGCCGGGAAGCTCAGCTCGATCCGGACGCTTGGTGGCCACCGTCGCTACCGCGAGTCCGAGGTCATGAACCTTCTCGAGGGCGTCGCCGCTCGGAACGGATAAACCGGTTCCGGGTGGGGGCCCACCCCAACAAGGCAGACGGCTTCGCTGCGGCGCCCGCCAGGGCGTTGCAGCGGGTGGGAAGGTTCCCACCCATCCGAGTGGCGGCCGCCGCGCTTCGCGCGGCGGCCGTTGCGTGTTCGTGGCCAGGGACGGGATCGAACCGCCGACACCCGGTTCTTCAGACCGGTGCTCTACCAACTGAGCTACCTGGCCGACGGTCGGCACGCAGGGTACCGCTATCGCCGGCGCCCGCGACCGGACTTGAACCGGCGACCTTCACCTTGACAGGGTGACGAGCACTCCAAACTGCTCCACGCGGGCAGAGCCCGGTCAGTGTACCGGCAAACGAGGAGAGGGAGCGAGGTTGACTCCATGAGCGCCGGGTGCGCGTTCTGTGCGATCGCGGGGGGCGAGCTAGAGGCGCCGGTGGTGTACCGGTCCGAGCGACTCGTGGCGTTCCTCGATCATCGCCCGGTCTTTCACGGCCACACCCTGCTGATCCCGATCGAGCATCACGAGACGCTGCTCGACCTTCCCGACGATGCCCTGGCCGCGCTGGCGCTGGGGACGCGGCTGATCGCGCGCGCGGTGCGCGACGCGCTGGCGGCGGACGGCACCTTCGTAGCGATGAACAACGGCGTCAGCCAGAGCGTCCCGCACGCGCACGTCCACGTGGTGCCGCGGCGGCGCAAGGACGGCCTTCGCGGCTTCTTCTGGCCCCGCGTGGCCTACCGCGACGCCGCCCACGCCGAGCAGATCCGCGCGACGATCGCCGGCCGCATCGACGCGCCGGCTTCCTGAGGCGCGGGCTTCAAGGCCCCCCGGCTTCCTGCCGAAGGACAAGGGACGGGAGGGAACCGTGAAGCACGCCATCGCAGCGTTGTGTTTGCTGACGGCCGCGGGCGCCCTCGGGGCTGGAAGCGCCGGCGCCGAGGAGACCGGGGCCCCCTTCCCCTTTACCGACGTCGCGAACGGCCACTTTGCGCGCGACGCGATCCGGATCGTCTCGGTAGACAACGACTGGCTGCCGGCCGGCGCGACGCGCTTCTGGCCGGCCTCGGCGCTGAAGCGCCGGCACCTGGCCTCGGCGCTCGTCGCCGCGTTCGCGCCGGAGGAAGTCGTCGATCCCGAGCTTCTCTTCTCCGACCTCGATCCTGCCGAACCGCCGTTCGCCGTCGCCAACGTCGCGGTGAAGCTCGGCTGGATGAAGTCCAAGGGCGATGCCTTCGACCCGATGGGTCCGGTGTCGAAGCGCGTCTTCGATCGAGCCGTGATTCGAGCGCTCGGCCTGCAAGAGACGGCGCGCGCGCTCGACGGCGTATCGGCCGAGGACGGGTATCGCTTCAAGACGCCGCACATGTTCGGCGACATGGTGCTCGCCGACCAGTTGCGGCTCCACTACAACTATCCCGTCGGCGCCGAGCGCTTCGAGCGGCGTCCGGCCGACCCGATGCGGCGCCAGGACGCCGCCTACGGGTTGGCGCGGGCGGTGCAAGCCAGCAGCGGCTGGGAGGTCGCGTCGCTGGATCGCTACGCCTCGATGGTGCTGCCGCCGATGAGCGCGAAGCGCGCGCGGGCCGTCGAGTGGGCCTTCCGGCACGTCGGCTGGCCTTACGTCTACGCGGGTGAGTGGTCCAAGCCGACGCCGGGCGGCTACTGCTGCGGGTCGCAGGCGCAGGGCGGCTTCGACTGCTCGGGGTTTGCATGGTGGGTCTTGAACCAGCCGACGGGGTCGTGGGACCCGACCAGGCTTCGTCCCTATGAAGGATGGTCGCTGCCGCAGCGCAGCTCGTACGAGATGGCGCGCGTCACCTCCAAGCGCCGCGGCCTCGCGCACATGCGCCCGCTCGACGTCGCGCTGTTCCACACCTCCGGTCCCGACCGGACCTGGTCGGACATGGACCACGCGGGCGTATACCTCGGGAACGGATGGATGATCCACTCCTCCGGCTCGCGCGGCGGCGTGACGATCGACAAGATCGACGAGGGCTGGTGGAAGGATGCGTTCGGGTGGGGTCGCCGCGTCGTTCCCTGGCGCGTCTGATTCAGCCGTTTGCCGGCAGGTCGACGACGAACACCGCACCCTCGCCGCCCGGCTCGTAGAAGGCGTCGCCTCCGTTGGCCAGCGCGAGGCCCCGCACGATCGACAGGCCGAGCCCCGTCCCGGTCGCGCGCCTGCGCGCGTCGTCCGCCCGCGCGAAGCGCTCGAACAAGCGCGGACGGAACTCCTCCTCGACGCCGTTCCCGGCGTCGATCACGCGGATCGCGACGCGATCGTCGCGGCGCGCCGCCTCAACGGAGACCGGCGGGGCGCCGTACTTGAATGCGTTCTCGATCAGGTTGGCCAGTATCCGGAACAGGTGCTGCCGGTCGGCGAGAACCTGCAGGCCGATCGGGCAGGACATCGACAGCTTCCTTTCCTCCGAGCGATTCGCGCGCTCGATGTCGCCGAGCAACAGCGCGAGATCGACGATCTCGGGCTCGGGTTCGAGGGTCCCGCTTTCGATCTTGGAGGTGACGAGGAGGTCTTCGACGAGCGATGCCATCAGGCCCGCCTGCCGGTTGACGGCCGCGATGAACGAGCGGCGCTCGTCCTCGGTGAGCTGATCCCAGTTGTTCTCCAGGAGCTGACTGAAGCCGTACAGGGTGGTCAGCGGCGAGCGCAGGTCGTGCGACGCCACCGCGACGAAGTCGCGCATCGCGGCGTTGGCTTTCTCCAGGCGGGCGTTCGCCTCCGACAGCGAACGGTTGACCGCCGCGAGATCGCCGGAAGGACCGGGGATCTTATCTTCGGGTTTGCCGGCCACGGGCTCACTGTAGCGCCTCACCGAGGGCGTCAGAGGACGATCCGGGCGCCGATCTGGGCAGAACTGACTATCCCATCACAGGAGGTTCTGGCCGTATCGTGAATCGCCGCGCAGAACAGACGTGCGGAAAACAGCGTGGAGTAACATCGGCCCCGGCCGGCTTCAGCGCGTCAGTCTCGACGAAAGATTGGGAGAGGGATGGCGAGGAGAAGTTCGACACAACTCATCGTGATCGGTGGAGGGGTGTTCATCATCGGCGCCGCGCTGGTGTTCGTCGCCCTGAACGCCGGCGACACGCCGACCGTCACGCCGTCGCCGTCGCCGACCGCTACGGCAACGACGACCGCGACCGCGACGCCGAGTCCCGGGGTGATCCGCGCCGAAGGGGGAGTCGTCGTCCGGGTCGACATACCGCGCGGGATGCAAGCGGTCGCCGTGCAGATGGACGCGGTCCCGGGCCTTGCCGGGTACGTGCGGCCGGGCGACGAGGTCAACGTCTACGCGACCGTGGAAGGCGACCTGAGCGTTCGGGGCGTGCAAGCGCCGTTCGCCAAACTGATCCTGACCAACGTCCTCGTGCTGGATCGCCGGGTCGACGAAGGAGGCGGCCAGACCTACCTCGTGGCCCTCGACGTCGACGACAGCGAGAAGCTCATCTTCTACGCGAAGTTCCAGTCGCTCTGGGCTGCGCTCGTCCGCGACGACGCACCGAACGCCAGAACGCGCGGGCACAACTATCGAACGCGTTTCGGAGTGTGACGGGTTGACCTCGAAGATCCTGGTCCTGGACCGCAGCGAAGAGCTTGCCGAGCAGGTGCGCGCCGTGATGGCGGAGGTGGACTACGCGCCGGAGGTCGTCCCGTGCACGAAGGTGGGCTCGCTCGCGCACGTCCAGGAACACGAGGGACCGTTCGCGCTCGTGCTGGCCGGGCCTTCGCTGGGAACGCGCGCGGGCCTCAAGCGGCTCGCGGCGCTCCATCGCGAGATGGCGCACTCGGCGTTCCTGATCGCGTTCGACCACCGGCCCGACGCGAGCCTTCGCGACATCGTCCAGGTCGGCGCGATCGACCTCGTTGAGGTTCCCGCCGACGACGCGACGCTGCGTCACGCGATCCGGCGCGCGCTCGAATACGCCGAGGCGCGGCGACGCACGCAAGTCGTCCTCACGCAACCGGCGCCGGGACCCGGGCAGGAGGCGCCCACCGTGGCGCGCATCTTCACGGTGTGCTCGGCGACGGGCGGTTGCGGCAAGACGTTCTATGCGACGAACATGGCGATGTTCCTGGCGAAGAACTCCGACAAGCGCGTGGCGCTCGTGGACTTCGACCTGCAGTTCGGCGAGGTCACCACGGCGCTTCGCCTCAGCCCGACGTACACGATCGTCGACGCGATCACGCCCGCCGGCGACGAGGAGGACGAGAACGGCGAGGGCACCGAGCTGATGGCGCACATCGAGGACTACCTGGTGCACTACGACAACTCGTTCTGGACGCTGCCGGCGCCTCGCGAGCCGTCCCAAGCCGACTACATCACGCCGATGGACGCGACCCGGGTCCTCGAAGCGCTCCGCACGCGATTCGACTACATCGTCGTGGACACGCCGACCGCCCTGGCGGAGACGGTGCTCGCGGCGTTCGACCTCAGCGAGCACCTGTTCGTGATGGCGACGCTGGACCTGCCGTCGGTGCGCAACCTCGGGCTGTTTCTGCAAACGCTGCAGAAGCTCCAGATCGCGTCGGACAACGTCTCCCTGATCCTGAACAAGGTCGAGAAGGACGTGGGTATCGACGTCGGCGACATCGTCAAGCTCTTCCCGCACGGGTTCCGCTCGACGTTGCCCTACGCCAAGGAAGTTTCCCGTTCCATCAACCTCGGCAAGCCCGTGATCGCGGGCTACCCGGAGTCGGAAGTGTCGAAGCGAATCGTTGAGGGCCTCATGCCCTTCCTGCCGGGCGACGTGCCGGTCGGAGCGATGCCTGCGCAAGGCCAGCCGGCCGCCGCGGGCGGGTTCGCCAGACTGTTCAAGCGCAAGCCGTGATAGTGGGTGATCGCGAATGAGACTGTCGGACCGACTCAAAGCCGTCGACGACAAGAAGGCGCCGAAGACCGCGCCGAAGGCCAAGGCCGTACAGAAGGAGAAGCCGAAGACCGCGCGCCCGCGCCCGCAGAGCGACGGCGCGAGCCCGTGGAGCGACGCCAAGCGCAAGGTGCGCGAGCTCGTCCTCGGTGAAATCGGCCCGAAGCTCGCCGGCCCGAAGGCGCTCAAGGGAGAGCACCTCGAAAAAGAGGTCAAGGCGGCGCTCGACGCGATCGTGCGGCGGGAGGACGTCCGCATCTCGCCGATCGAACGCGACCGATTCGTCCGGGAGGTCATCAGCGACACGCTCGGCTACGGGCCGCTCGACGTCCCCCTCGCAGACCCGACCGTCACGGAGATCATGTGCAACTCCTGGCAGGAGGTGTGGCTGGAACGCGAGGGCGTGCTCGAGGAGACCGACCTCGCCTTCGTCGACGAGGCGCAGTACCGGCAGGTGATCGACAAGATCGTCGCGGGCGTCGGCAGGCGCGTGGACGAATCGAGCCCGATGGTGGACGCGCGGCTGCCCAACGGCTCGCGCGTCAACGCGATCGTGCCGCCGCTGGCCATCAAGGGGCCCGTGCTCACGATCCGGAAGTTCGCGGAGGATCCCTACACCGCGAGCGACCTGGTGAACATGGGGACGTTCTCGCTGGAGTTCGTCCACGTCCTCGAAGCGTGCGTGCGCGGCAAGCTGAACGTGCTGATCTCCGGCGGGACCGGCACCGGCAAGACCACGCTGCTGAACGTGCTGTCGTCCTTCATCCCGACCGACGAGCGCATCATCACGATCGAAGACGCCGCCGAGCTTCAACTGCAGCAGCCGCACGTCGTGAGCCTGGAGTCGCGTCCCGCCAACGTCGAGGGCAAGGGCGCGATCGGCATTCGCGAGCTTGTTCGCAACTCGCTGCGCATGCGTCCCGACCGCATCGTCGTCGGCGAGGTGCGCGGCGCGGAGGCGCTCGACATGCTCCAGGCGATGAACACCGGCCACGAGGGCTCGCTGACGACGGTCCACGCGAACGCCGCACGCGATGCGCTCAGCCGGCTGGAGACGATGGTGCTGATGGCCGGGTTCGATCTTCCCGTCCGCGCGATCCGCGAGCAGATCTCCGCCGCGATCCACGTCATCATTCAGCTCGAGCGGCAGCGCGACGGGACCAGGAAGGTCGTCGCGGTGGAAGAGCTGCAGGGCATGGAGGGCGACACGATCCTGATGCAGCCTGCGTTCCGCTTCCACTCCAAGCTGCACGACGGGAAGCAGATCGGCCACCTGGAGCCGACGGGGCTGCGCCCCAAGTTCCTGGAGCGCCTATCCGAGCACGGGATCACGTTGCCGGCAAAGGTGTTCCAGCCCTCGCCGGCGGCGCGGGCCGAGCGTGCGGCGCGCACGAGCGGCGGCGCCGGCCGGAGACGGCGATGAGCACCGTCCTCGCCGCGGCCCTCGTCGGGCTCGGTCTCGCGCTGATGGTCCTGGCGATCGTGTTGCGCGCGCGCGAGCGCGAGGCGGAGCTGGCCAAGATCCTCGAGCTGCCCTACGGCGAGCAGGACGCGCACGTCGGAGAGCAGCCGGACCGCATCGCGTTCCTGGAACCCGGCGTGGCCCTCGCGCAGCGAGCATTGGAGCGCGCGAACCTCGTGCAGCGCGTCACGGAGGAGCTGCTGCGGGCGCGGCTCCCGCTGCGACCCGGCGAGTTCGTGCTGATCGCGCTGGGCAACGGCATCGTCGGCGGCATCGCGGCGTGGCTGCTGACGGGTCAGGCCCTCGTCGGCGCAATGCTCGGCGTCGCGTTCGTCGCGGGGTCGTGGTTCTTCGTCCTGTGGCGATCGAGCAAGCGGACGAGCGCGTTCGAAGCGCAATTGCCGGAGGCGCTCTCGCTCATCGCCTCGTCCCTGGAGGCCGGGCACACGTTCCTGCGCGCGATCGAGATGATGGTCGAGGAGAGCGCGCCGCCGCTGAACGAGGAGTTCGAGCGGGTGCTGTCCGAGACCAGGCTCGGCGACCCGCTGATCGAGGCGCTCCAGCGCATGAGCGACCGGCTCCAGGTGAAGGACTTCGCGTGGGTCGTCCAGGCCATCCGCATCCAGCAGCAGGTGGGAGGACGGCTCGCCGAGCTGCTCTTCACACTGGCAGAGTTCATGCGCGCGCGCGAGGAGATCCGCCGCGAGGTTCGGGTGCTCACCGCGGAGGGGCGCATGTCGGCGAACGTCCTCGGCGCGCTGCCGTTTGGCGTCTTCCTGTTGCTCAAGACCGGCAACCCCGAGTACATCGACCCGCTCCTGCACCGCGACGGGGGCGGCATCTTCTTCCTGATCTACGCCGTCGTTTCGGTCGCCATCGGCATCACGATCATCCGCCGGATGGCCAAGGTCGACGTCTGATGGATCCGCTCATCGTCGTCGGAGCGGCCGTCGGGATCGCCGGCGTCGTGGTGATGGTGCGAGCCGCGAGGTCCGAGGGGATCAACGCGGCGGCGGTCCTGGCCGAGCTGGACGCGCACGCGCCGCCGGTCGACGAGTTCGAGGAGCGGCTCCAGCAACCGCTGCCGCTTCGCATCCTCAAGCCGGCCGGGACGCGGGTCGTCAACCTGCTGCGCGGCTTCCTGCCCGCCAACTACATGGAGCGGCTCCGCCACCGCCTGGTCGTGTCCGGCCTGAGCGACCGGTACGGGCCCGAGGAGTTCATGGCGTTCCACGCGCTCAGCGTCGCCGGAGGCGTCCTGGCCGGCTTGGTCGTGCCCGCGCTGCTGGGCTGGAGCACCGCGGGCATCCTTCGCGCCCTTGCGGTCACGACGGCGCTCGGGTTCGTCCTGCCGCTCAACAGCATCCTGCGAGCGAAGGAGGCCCGGCAGTTGCAAGTCCGGCGCGACCTGCCCGACATCCTCGACCTGCTGGCGATCTCGGTCGAGGCCGGGATGGGGCTGGAGGGCGCGATCGAGGTCGTGACGGACCACTTCGACAGCCCGCTGGCGCACGAACTGGGGCGAATGTTGCGTGAGATGGAATTGGGAGTTTCTCGGAGGAATGCCCTTCAGAACCTGAAGGCGCGTGTCGAAGTTCAAGAGGTGAGCAACTTCGTCCTGTCGCTCGTTCAGGCCGATGCGCTCGGCATGCCCATCGGACGAGTGTTGCGCACCCAGGCGGCCGAGATGCGCTCCAAGCGGCGCCAGTGGGCGCGCGAGCGAGCCGCGAAGCTCCCGGTGAAGATCCTGTTCCCGCTCATGATGTTCATCCTGCCGGCGCTGTTCGCCATCGTGCTCGGCCCGGCGATCCTGTCCATCAAGGAGAACATTCTGCGATGAGGCGAGCGGACGAGCGAGGCGTCGCAGCCGTCGAGTTCGCCATCATCGTGGTGCTCTTCCTCACGTTGATGTGGGGGATCCTGATCTACGGCGTGCTGCTGGCGATGAACCACAACCTGTCCTACGCCGCGACCGAAGCCGCGCGCGCAGCGGTCGGGTACGCCGAGACGCCCGGCTCGCCCACGCGCGAAGAATTCGCGAAGGCGACGGCCTACGACCTCATCTCGTGGGGAGACCTGCGCCAGGACTACGACGACAGCGAGACCTGGATGACGATCGACGCCGTCCAGGACGTGTGTCCGTACGACGCGACCAAGCAGTGCATGACGGTGACGATCGAGTACGGCTACAACGACGACGACGACAAGATCGTCGCGCGACTGCTGCCCGACGCCGTCGTTCCCGACCGGTTGCGGTCGGTGTCGACCGTGCAGGTGGTGACCACGTGAGACGCGCGTTGCGGGCAGACGACGGCGTCGTCTCCCCGATCGCGGCTGCGGCGATGGTCCTGGTGCTGTCGTCGGCTGCGCTTGCGATCGACTACGGCCGTACGACCGACCGCTTTCGCGACCTGCAAGGCGTGACCGACGTGGCCGCGATGGACGCCGTGCGCGTGCTCGGCGACCTCTACGTTCCCGGCTCGAACGCGTCGATGCTGCACGACGAGGCCGAAGCCCTGGCGCTGCAATCGGCGGAGGAGAACGGGTTCATCCTGGACCCGAGCCACCCCGACTACGACACCGACTCCAACCAGACGCTCGACTTGGACGTGGGTCTGGTGGACTGGGCGACGTACGAGTTCACCGCCTACGACGACCTTCCGCCGGGGTTCGACCCGGAGGACCTCAACGCCGTCCGCGTCGCGACGTCGAGCCGCACGCGCAGCTTCTTCGTGCCGCTGCCGAACGACCCGACCGACTTCGAGGTCTCTTCGATCGCCGCGCTGGAGGAGAAGGCGGCGTTGCGAATCGGGTCCTCGCTCGCACGCTACGACTCGACCGACACCGCGCTGGAGCTGATCGTCGAGGAAGTGACCGGGTTCCACCTCGGCGCGTCGGCCGGCTACGACGCGCTCGCGGCGGCGAGCGTGTCGCTCGGGGACATCTGGGCCGAGCTGGCGCTCGGTTCGTCCGAGGAGATCCTGAACGGATCGGTGACGGCGGCCGACGTGGTCTCGGCGACCGCGTCGGCGTTGAACCAGAAGGGGGACCCGTCTTCGGTGGCGGCTGCGGCGTTGCTGGCCTCGGGCAGCTCGTCCATGGACAGCAGCGCGACGGTGACGTTCGGCGAAATGTTCGGCCTGTCGGCGGGCAACCCCGGGTCGGTGGCCGACATGGAGGTCAACATCGCCGATCTGCTCGGCCTGACGGCGATGGTCGCCAACGGCGACAACCTGCTCTCCGTCGCGATCCCCATCGTCGTTCCCGGTGTGTCGAACGTGACGATGAAGATGGGGGTGATCGAGCCGCCGCGCGAAGCCGTCGGGCGCGTGCAGTTCGTGAACGGCGAGTGGGTGACGCGCGCCGAGACGGCGCAGGTGAAGTTCGAGGTCGACTTCACCTTCGTCGATGGGTTCACGCTCGCCGGGAACACCTTCGACGTGACCGTCCCGATCTACTTCCGTGTGAGCAGCGCGAGCGCCGACCTGATCGACATGGAGTGCCAGGACCCGCTGGAGGACACGCCGGTCACGATCCGGGCGACCACGTCGCCGGTCGATGCGTTCGTCGGGAAGCCGTCCGCGCCGTCGCAGTTCACGACCGAGGCAAGCGGATCGGTGAGCTATGCGGTCCTGTTCACCAACGGCAGCGGGACCTTCATGGCGACCGCGCACTCGGAGTACACGATCCCGAGCGAAACGACCGAGGACCTTGTGTTCATCGGCCCGTTCGACGTGCCGCCCACGCCCGAGACGCGTCCGCCGCAGACCGTGGGCGAGTTTTACCCGAACCTCGACCAACTGAAGGCCGACGTCGAGGTCGAGCTGACCGCCCCGTTCCCGCTGCTCGACGCCGTCCGGCAGGCCGCCGAGGATTCGCTGAAGGCGCTCGTCGAGACCGCGATCACGCTCACCGAGGACACGGTCCTGCCGAAAATACTCGACTCGCCGTTGGGCATCATGCTCGGCGGCGCGGACGTGCTCAACATCCGCGCCGGCGCGCTTCCGCTGGACTGTCACAGCCGCGTCCTGCTGGGCTCGGCGTTGACGCAGTACCCGTAGGGACGGCCCACGAAACTCATTCCCTTTCGGGGGAACAGACTTGCCTGCCGAACCCACCGGAAACGCCGAGCCGGTCCGTCGTGGACCGGCTCGTTAGCGTTCCTACCTTCTGAGGGCTGGGCCTGCCCTCTCGCGGCGGTACGTCATTACATACGGGCGAGCCCGGGCCCTCTTACGCGATCGGTCGTGCGTTCGGTATCTTTCATGACGATCGGTCAGCAAAGGTTCGCATCGGGCGAGCAGGAGTCGCCGAGCGTGCGGCGAAGTCTCGCCTCGGGAGAAGGTATGGCGACTCAACCCATCACCGCCTCGGAACTCGAGGCCGAGTACCTCACGACCTTCCGCCAGCTTCGCGGATGGTTTGTCGGTCGCGGCATCGGGCGGGAAGAAGCGGCCGACCTTGCCCAGGACACGATCGCCCGCGCGCTGCTGCACGTGCGCCGCCGAGGGCCCGGGAGCCACGAGACGTTGTGGCCCCTGCTGATGAAGATCGCCTCCAACCTGTTGGTCGATCGCTTCCGATCGAGCGCACCCCGCGTCGTGTCGCTCGCGGCGGCCGAGGGGTTCGCGGTGGTGCCCGACGACCCCGAGTCCGAGGTCGCGCGCGCGCAGAGCGCCGGAGTCGTGCGCGAGGCGCTGGAGCGGCTCCCCGACCGGCAGCGCGAGGCGCTGCAGATGACCTTGGAGGGCAAGTCGGCCGGCGAGATCGGTCGCGCGCTCGGTTTGCAGGCGAACGCGGTCCACGCGTTGCTGTTCCGCGCTCGCAAAGGCTTGGCCTCGATGCTACGCAGCCAGGCGACGTGGCTCCTGGGTGTGGCCACGTTGCTGGCCGTGCGCGTGCGCATGGCTGCGCGCCGCGTGTCGGGCACGTGGCGGATGCTCGACCCGGCAAGCGCACCCGTCGCGCTGATCGTCGTCGCGATGCTCACCCCCCCGGTCGCCGGAGCGGTGGGCGGGCAGTCGCGAGCGGCGGTCGTTCGCTCCCAAGACGACGCCTCGCGCGTCGCCGCGCGCGCGGCCGACGCCGGGATCCACGACCGCGCCGGTCGCGCGCCGGACGGCGGGCCCGGCGAGCCGTCGATCCACGTGTCGAACAGGATCAAAGACCCCGTGACGCAAGAGGAGCACGCGTTCGGCGTCCGGATATGGAAGGAAGAAGGCGGCTCGGGCGACGAAGACGAGGGCGTCGTCGGCGGGATCGTTCGGGACGCGATCACGACCGTGTGCGCGGTCGGGGGTGAGGACGCGTGCTGAAGCGGCTGCGTTCCAAGCGGCTGCTCGCCGCGGTCGTCCTGGCGGGCGTCACGGTGGCGCCGCTCGCGGCGGGCGCCGACCCGCGCCGCACGCTGACCCCGGGCAACCGCCTGTGCACCCAGGTCTACGCGGACAACGTCTCCGCGACCCTGTGCGTCCCGGTCCCCTAACCCAAGGGCGTCCGGTTCTGTTCCGATACCTCATTTGTCGCGTATACGGAACGGATGAGGTATCGGAAGCAGGGTTCGCGCCCTTCATGACCACGCCCAGACGGGCTCGAGGCTCGCGGCGGCGAGCAGGATGCCGACCTCGGCGAGCTGCTCGGCGGCGCCCAGCACGTCGCCCGTCTGACCGCCGATCTTCTTGCGCGCGAGCCGGGCGACGACGGCCGCGGCGAGCACGGTGACGGCCGCGGCCACCGCCGCCCACCGCAGCCCGGCGGCGCACGCGACCGCGACGCCGATCCCACCCGCGACCGCCGCCCGCGATCGCGTGGCGGCGAGCGCGTACGCCGAGCCGATCCCGCCCGCTCCGGCCGGAGGCAGCGCCCACATGAGCGCCACCGAGCCCGCGCGCGCGAGCGCGTGCGCGACGGGAAGCGCGACCATCGCGTTCCGAGGCGAGAGCGCCGCGAGGGCGGCGGCACGAACGCCGATCGACAGCACGAGCGCGAGGACGCCGTAGGTGCCGTGCCGCGGGTCTTTCATGATCTCCAGCGTTCGCCCGCGATCCGCTCCCGCGCCGAAGGCGTCGGCGACGTCGGCGAGACCGTCTTCGTGCAGCGCGCCGGTAAGGAGCACGCCGGCCGCGATCGCGAGCAGCGCTGCGACGAGCGACGAGAGCAGGAGGTCCAGCGCGACGAAGACGCCCGCGACCGCCAGGCCAACGAGCGCTCCCACGACGGGGATCCACACGGTCGCGCGCGCGGTGTCCTCGCCCGCGCGCGTGGGGACGCGCGTCAGCAGCGAGACGGCCCCGAGGAAGCCGCCCACCTCACAGCCCCCACTCCGCGAACGTTGCGACATCGGTCACGACGGCCGCCGCGAGGCGCACCAGCGGCACCGCCGCGAGGGCGCCGCTGCCTTCGCCCAACCGAAGCCCGAGGTCGAGCAGCGGCTCGAGACCGAGCTTTTCCAGCAGCAACCCGTGGCCGGGCTCGGGCGAGCGGTGCCCGGCGACGCAGTGGCCGAGCGCGCCCGCGTGCAGGACGCCGAGCGCCGCGGCGGGTGACGTCGTGATCAACCCGTCGAGCACGACGGGGATCGAACGCAACCTCGCCTCGGTGAGCGCGCCCGCGATCGCAACCAGCTCGGCGCCGCCCACCTGACGGAGCGTCTCCATCGGCGGCGGACTGCCCGCGCGGCGCCGGGCAGCGTCCACGACGCGGAGCTTGCGCTCGTACGTCGCGTCGTCGACGCCGGTCCCGCGCCCGGTCCATTCCTCGACCGGGCCGCCGTACAGCGTGGCCGCGACGGCGGCTGCAGGCGTCGTGTTGCCGATTCCCATCTCGCCCACGACGAGCAGGTCGGTCTCGAGCGCGCGCGCCGCGGCTCGGCCGGCCTCGAAGCTCGACCGGAAGCGCTCGCGGCTCATCGCGGGCTCGGTAGCGACGTTGCCGGTCGGATCGCCGACGCCGACGTCGACGACCTCCACGGTCGCGCCGATCGCGCGTGCCATCGCGGTCGCGGTCGCGACGCCCTCGCGCAGCGCGCGCAGCATGGCGGCGGTGATCTCCGGGGGGTAGGCGCTCACGTCCTCGGCTGCGACGCCGTGGTCGGCGGCGAACACGACGACGGCGGGGCGCTCGACGCGCGGAGTCGCGGTGCGTTGCCAGGACCCGAGCCAGGCGGCGACCTCGTCGAGCCGCGCGAGCGCGCCGGCCGGGCGCAGGACGTTCGCCGCGCGTTCGGCGATCGCGTCGCGCGCGGCGAGGTCCGGGCCGGGAGCGCCGGCCAGCAGGTCGCCGACGAAGGCGTCGACCGTCATCGGGCGAGCCGCTCCAGCCGGAGCGCCCGTCCGGCGACCAGGAGGAGCGCCTCGTCTGCCGCGTCGCACCAGATCGCGTTCACGCGGCCGAGCACGTCGCGGTACCGGCGGCTCACCTCGTGGGCGGGCACGATGCCGAGCCCGACTTCGTTGGTCACGACCACGCCGCCGCCGGGGCGAGCGGCCGCGACCTTCGCGTGCTCGGCTGCTCGCGCGCCGATGGTTTCGTCGTCCAGTCCCGCTTCCATCGCGTTGGACACCCAGAGGGTGAGGCAGTCGAGGACGACGAAGTCGTCGTCGACGACTGCCGTCAGAGCGGTCCCAAGGTCGAGGGGCTCCTCGACCGTCGCCCAGTCCGCCGGGCGCTCGGCTCGGTGGCGGGCGATGCGCGCCGCCATCTCCGCGTCGCGAGGCTCGGCGGTGGCGATCAGCGCGACCCGCGTGCCGGCGGCGCGCGCCATGCGAATCGCGAGGGCCGACTTCCCACTGCGCGCGCCGCCGATCAGGACCGTAACCGGCATCAGTGGTCGAGCCCCTTGATCGCCGCGACGCCCGCGTCGAAGGCGTGCTTGACCTTGCGCATCTCCGTCGCGGTGTCGGCCAGCTCGATCAGCTCGGGCGCGGCGTCGCGGCCCGTGATGAAGACGCTGACGCCCTCGGGCCGCCCGCGGATCGCCGCGACGACCTCCGCGACGTCGATCCAGCCGTAGCTGACGGGGTAGGTGATTTCGTCCAGCACGACGAGGCGATAGGCGCCCGAGGCGATCGTGTCCTTCGCCGTGCGCCACGCCTCGCGCGCGATCGCCTCCGTGCGATCCATGTCCCCCGAGTCCCACGTGAAGCCGTCCCCGAGCGTCCACCAGTCAACGCCCAGCGTCTTCGCGGCCGCCTCCTCGCCGGTCTTCCATTCCGGCGACTTCATGAACTGGATCACGCAGACGCGCCAGCCGCGCCCCACCGCGCGCAGCATCGTGCCGAGCGCGGCGGTGGTCTTGCCCTTGCCCTCGCCGGTGTTCAGCAGGACGAGCGAGCGCGCGCGCTCTGTCGCGCGGCGCGGCTGCTCGGTCGGCGGTTGCGTGGTCATGTCGTTCCTCCGCGCTGTGGGAGCACCGCGACGGTCCCGTCGGGCGCTCGATGGATGCGAACGTCGGCGCGATAGTGCGCGCGCACGAGCTGCTCGGTCAGGATCTCGTGGGGCGAGCCGTTCGCCACGACGACGCCTCCGGCGAGCAGCGCGAGCCGGTCGGCGTACAGCCCGGCGAGCGTCAGGTCGTGCATCGCGCTCACGACGGTGAGCCCGTCGCTGCGACGGAGCCCGTCCACCAGTTCGAGCACCTCCTGCTGGCTCCCCACGTCGAGCGCGCTCGTTCCCTCGTCGAGCAGCAGCACGGGCGCCTGCTGCGCGAGCGCGCGCGCGAGGATCACACGCTGCTGCTCGCCCCCGCTCATCGAACCGAGCGCGCGCCCGGCGAAGGCGGCGATGCCCAGCCGGTCCAGGATTCCGGCGACGATCGCAAGGTCGCTGCGGCTCTCCATGTCGAACAGCCCGATGTACGGGCTACGGCCGGTGAGGACGTAGTCGGCGACGGTCATGCCGGCCGGGACGAGCGGGCGCTGCGGAACGAGCGCCACCAGCCGCGCGTGCTCGCGCCGGCGCAAGCGAGCCGCCGGCTTCCCGCCGATCGCGATCGTGCCCTCGGCGATCGCCAGGCCCGCGATCGCGCGCAGCAACGTCGTCTTGCCGGCGCCGTTCGGCCCGATCACGCCGAGCCACTCGCCGTCTGCCACGCCGAGCGTCACGCCGTCAAGCGCGGCTCGGTCGCCGTAGGACACACGTACGTCTCGAAGGCCGATCACGACAGCATCCTGCGGCTCGTGCGCAGCGCGAGCGCGAAGAAGGGCGCGCCGAAGAACGCCGTCACGACGCCGATCGGGATCTCGGCGGGCGCGACGACCGTGCGCCCGAGCAGGTCGGCGAGGATCATGAACGCTGCTCCCCCCGCGAGCGAGAGCGGCAGGATCGAGCGGTAGCTCATCCCGGCGAGAAGCCGGACGGTGTGCGGCACGATGATGCCGACGAAGCCGATCAGGCCGCTGACGGCCACAGCCGCCGCGGTCCCGAGCGAAGCGGCCATCACGACGGCGAGGCGCACGCGCCGCGCGCTCACGCCGAGGCTCTCGGCCTCCTCGTCGCCGACGCTGAGCACGTCGAGCAGACGCCGGTGCAGCAGGATCGCGGCCGAGCTGACGACGACGTAGGGCAGGACGAGCAGCACGTCGGACCAGCCCGCCGTCGACAGCCGCCCGAGGATCCAGGTGTAGACCTGCCGGAGCGTGTCGGACTCGCGCTGCTGGACGAAGGTCTGGATGGCGGTGAGGAAGGACGCGATGGCGACGCCGGCCAGGATGAGCGTGGTGGCGTTGCGGCCGGCGCTGGAACGGCCTACCGCGTAGGCGACCGCAACCGCGGCGAGCGCGCCGGCGAACGCGGCGACCGGGATCAGGCTCTGCGACGCGCCGCCGTAGGCGATGGCGAGCGTCGCCCCGAGGCCCGCGCCGGCCGCCGCGCCGAGCAGGTACGGGTCGGCGAGCGGGTTGCGGAACGCGCCTTGGTAGGCAGCGCCCGAGATCGAGAGCATCGCGCCGACGAGCCCGCCGAGCACGACCCGGGGCAGGCGGATCTGCATCAGGATCGCCGACTCGGTCGGGCTGAGCCCCGAGGCGAGGTGCACGCCGGGGATCAGGTCGAGCAAAGCCCGCAGCACCGCGCCCGGCGCCAGCGCCACCGGCCCGACCATGATCCCCAGCACGAACGCGCCGGCGAGCGCCCCGAGTCCGGCGAGCCACCAGTGCGGTCGGAGCCGCGCGCGGCTCAGCGTGAGCCCGGCCCCCGCGTCCGGCACCGCGACCGCGCTCACGCCGCGATCTCCTCCAGCGCCGCGGCAACGGTGCGCATGAAGTCCACGACCCGCGGGCCCCAGCGCGAGGCGACGTCGTCGTCCAGCTCGACCACCGCGCCGTTCTCCACCGCGGCGATCCCGTCCCAGCCGTCGCGAGCGGCGACCGTCTCGGCGTTCTGATCGCAGCACTTCGTGTCGGCCAGGAAGATCAGGTCGGGGTCGGCCGCGACGATCGCCTCGGCCGAGAGCTGCGGGTAGCCGGTCCCTGCCTTGTCCGCCGCGTCGGCGATGCTCGTCAACCCGAGCAGCGAGTAGACCTGACCGATGAACGTGGACGAGGTCACGCTGTAGTAGGTCTGGTCTAGCTCGTGGTAGTAGGTGAGCGGTTCCGTTCGCTCGGGCAGACCGGCGACCAGCTCGTCGACGTCGGACCGCATCTCGCCGATCAGCGTCGCCGCTTCGCCGACGTGACCGGTCAGCGCGCCCAGCTCCTCGATCTGCTCGTAGGTATCCCCGAGCGTCGCCGCGGCGGGCTGCTGGACCGCAGGCAGCTCGACCGCCTCCAAGCCTGCGGCGAGGTCGTTCAGGTCGTCGGAGTACACGACGAGGTCGGGCTCGTAGCCGGCGATCGCCTCGACGCTCGGCGTGTAGGCGCTGAGGTCGGTCAGCGGCGCTTCAGGCGGGTAGTTCGACTGGTCGTCCACGGCGACGACCTGGTCGCCGGCGCCGATCGCGAACAGGATCTCGGTCGCGGTGGCCGACAGCGACACGACCGCCGCCGGGCGCGCGTCCAGCGTCACCTCGCCGTTGGCGGCCGTCACCGTGACGGGGAACGTGCCGGTGTCGCCGGCGCTCGTCCCGCCGGTCGCGGTCGTGGCGCAGGCCGACGCGAGCAGCGCGAGCGCCAGCGTTCCAAGGGGTTTCCTCATCGTTCCTCCTCCTTCCCTCCGGAGGATGCGATGAGGTCGTCGGCTCGACGTCTCCCGTCGCACAAACCGCCCTTCCTCCGAGGACAGACGTTCGTGGTAACGGAGCAGGCGTCCTGGCTCGTCCATCGCCTGGCAGGCGAGGCTTCACAGTTGCGGGACAGCGCCGGGTTCTCACCGGACTTCGCTGCGTTCCGTCACACCCGGGCGGCGCCCGGGCGAGGGCGAGTATATGCCGCGGGGGCGCCTCAGGCGAGCGCCGGGCGCGCGGTAAGATGAGACGCGACCTCGTGGCGCCTGCTCTTCCGGTGACGGAGCGTGGATCCACCCGAGATCCAAGGAGGTCGAGCGATGGACTTCATCGAGCTGGTCGCCGAAGTACTGCTCTCTGCACTCGCCCTCGCGCTGCTGATCGCGATCGTCCTCGGCGCGTGGCGCACGCGCAAACAGGGCAAGAGGGGCCCGGCGGATCGGACGGCGACCGAGCCGGCCGGCGAGCGCCCGATCGAACGAGCCGCGACGCGCGCGATGCGCTTCCCGGAGTACTCGCTGCAACTGGTCGAGCCGCACGTCGTCCGCCGGCCCGCGCCGCCACCCGCCGGGCTCGACGGCGAGCTGCACCCCGTCGTGATTCCCGGCTTTGAGGAGCGACGCCGCCCGGTCCCGCGCATTCCCTTCGCCGATTCGATCGCATTGTCACCCGCCATTCGCCGCGCGGTCGCCGACCCGGACAACCCCGTCGACGTGATCCGGGCGATCCTGGAGCACGCGGGGCTCGAGGCGAAGGCCGATCGCGACGTCGTGCGCTCGGGCGACGCCGTCTTCGTCGTCGTCGCTCCGTGGGCGGGGCACCGCGGCTTGAACCGTGCGTATCTGCGCTTTCGCGGCAGCGGCGCAAAGCGCGGGCTGGTCGTCGGCATGAGCGCGCTCGATCCCACCGAGGTTCGGCGGCGCGAGATGCTGGAGCCGGGCCTCCGTCACGCCGGGGTCGAGGCGATCCAGCGCATGGCCGGCGCGGCCGCGATCGGCGCGGACCCGCTGGCGTTTGCGCTCGGTCCCGGCACGGGCCGGCGTCGCACCCGGACCGGCTAGCCTCGCGTCATTCCGTGGCGGCGGAGGCCGCGATGGCGTCGCGAAGCCGGTCGCGGCCGAACGAGACCAGCGTGTCGTAGTCCATCGCCGAGCCGCGCGCGACCGCGTCGCCGTAGGCGGGCCCGAGCCGTGCGCGGACGCGCTCGTCGAGCGCCTGGAGCCGCTCGCCTTGCGGCCCCCAGACCCGCCAGTCGGGCTGCACCGCGAGCGTTGCCGCGTAGAGGCACGCCGCGTCCTCGTCGCGGCCGATGCGCTCGAACAGCTCAACCACGTTGCGCAGGGTCACGAACTGTTGCGAACGGTTCCCGCGACGGCGCCACTCCTCGACTGCCTGCAGCAGCAGCTCCAGCGCGCGCACCTCGTCGCCGTGGCGCGCGGTCACCGATGCGAGCGATACCAGGGTGATGCCGGCGATGAAGCGGGCGTGGACGTTCCGGGCGAGGTCGAGCGCCTCTTCGAGCACGCGCGCAGCGCGCTCGGGATCAAGCTCTTGCAGCGCTTCGCCCAGCGCGTAGCGGGTCATGGCGCGGGTCGTCGGGTTGCCGCTCTGTTCTGCGAGCGCGATCGCCTCCTCGGCGATGTCGCGCCCGCGTTCCAGGTCCCCGCCGTACGCAGCGAGCAAGGCCATGCCGCCCTGCCCGAAGGCCGCGGCCGCGAGCGCGCCCGCGGCCAGAGCCACGTCGCGCCCTTGCCGCTCGACGTCGGCCGCCCACTCCACGCCCTCGGCGAACCCGCGGATCGCCGAGGCGAAGAACGCCTCCGAGACGCGGATCGGGTTCGTGTGCGCATCGGCGCGATCGAGCGCCGTCGCGGCCAGGCGCTCGGCGCGGTCGACGTCGCCGTGCTGCCAGGCGCCGTACGCGGCGGCGGTGCACGCGTCCGGGTAGCGGCGGCTGCCGTCGGCGCCCGGAAGCTCCAGCGCCCCGCTCGCCCACGCGTAGACCTCGGGCAGCAACCGCCAGGACGCGAACGGGCTGAGGTCGGCAGCGAGGCCGAGCGCGATGTCCAGGTCGCAGTTGGTCGCCGCCCACGCATTGGCCGCGCGGAAGTTGTCGAACTCGGCCTCCAGCGTCAGGACCCATCGCAGCTCGTCGGGCCCCCACATCGAGGCGTAGGAGCGTTCGGCGAGATCGGCGTAGTGGACGGCGTGCCGGCGCCCGACCTCGTTCGCTTCGCCTCGCTCGACGAGCTTCTCCTCCCCGAATTGGCGCAGCGTCTCCAGCGTTGAGAAGCGCGTCATGCCCGATGCGTCTTCTTCCACGACGACCATCGACTTCTCGGCCAGGCTCTCGACCAAGTCGGGGACGTCGAAGGCGTCGATCGAGCCCTCCGCGCAGATCGCTTCGGCTGCCTCCAGCGAGAAGCCGCCGGAGAACACCGACAGGCGGTCGAAGAGCAGACGCTCGTCGTCGTCGAGCAAGTCGTAGGACCACTCCACCGTGGCGCGCAGGGTCTGGTGCCGCTCCATCGCCGTCCGGCGCCCGCTCCGCAGCAACCGGAAGCGCTCGTCCAGCCGCGCCGCGATGTCGGCCGGGGCCGCCGTGCGCACGCGGGCGGCCGCCAGCTCGATCGCGAGGGGAACCCCGTCCAGACGCCGGCAGATCTCCCCGATCGCAGCCGCATTCTCCTCGGTCACTTCGAAGTCCGGGCGGGCCGCGAGGGCCCGGTCGGCGAACAGGGAGATCGACGCGATGGTGGCGGCCGCGGCGGCGTCGATCGCGTCGTCGCGCTGAGGAATCGCGAGCGAGGTGACCGGCCACACGCGCTCGCCCTCCACGGCGAGCGGCTCGCGGCTCGTGGCGATGATCGTCACGCCCGGACACGCGCGGACGATCTTCTCCGCGAGCGCGCCCGCCGCGACGAGGAGGTGCTCGCAATTGTCGAGGATCAGCAGCAGCGTGCGCGGTCGCAACACGTCCACGATGGAGTCGGCGAGCGAGCGGTCGGGAATCTCCTGCGCGCCGAGCACGCGCATGACCGCGTGCGGGACGGCGTCCGGATCGCCCACCGGCGCCAGCTCGACCAGCCAGGCGCCGTCGACGAAGCGCGGGAGGATCTCGGCGGCCACCTGCGTCGCGAGCCGCGTCTTGCCGACGCCGCCGACGCCGGTCAGCGTGATCAGCCTGCTGTCGCCGGTCGCGGTGGCGAGGTCGCGGAGCTGCGCGTCGCGACCGACGAAGCTCGTGACCTGGAGCGGCAGGTTGCCCGGCCGGGCGTCCGCCGTGCGAACGGGCGGAAACGACTCGGGCAGGTCGGGGTGGCAGACCTGGAAGACCTGCTCGACGCTGGCGAGGTCGCGCAGGCGGTGCGTGCCGAGGTCTCGGAGCGTGACGCCTTCCGGCAGGCCTTCACTTGCGAGCCGCTCGGTCGCCGACGAGATCAGGACCTGGCCGCCGTGTCCGATCGACATGAGCCGCGCGACGCGGTTCAGCGCCGGGCCGAAGTAGTCGCCGTTCTGCTCGCGCGCGGTCCCGGTGTGGATCCCCATGCGCGCGCGGAGCGGCTCGTCCAGGTCCTCGGGCCAGGGCTCCGCCGCCAGGGCGAGCTGCGCGCCGATCGCCGCGTCGATGGCGGCCGGCGGCGAGTCGAACGCGGCGCAGATCCCGTCGCCGGTGTGCTTGAAGATCGAGCCACCCGCGGACTCGATCGTCTTGCGCAGGATCTCGTCGTGGCGCGGGACGGCGCGCTCCATCGCCTGCGGATGCGCCTCCCAGGCGCGCGTGCTGCCCTCGAGGTCGGTGAACAGGAACGTGACGGTCCCGCTTGGAAGCATGTTCGTCGTAGCGCCCTCCGGTCGCGAGCGGAAGTCTAACCGCGCGAGCGGGACGCAGGCTTGCCGCACCCGCAAGACAATCACGCGATCGGAGGTCCCCATGCCGGAAGCTCTTCACTGACTGGAGCATCAAGTTTCGCTCGCCGCGTTCCATGGCTCTCATGTAGATGTGGGCATGCCAAGCACCTCGGCGAAGGCCTCTTGGCTTGAACCCTTCTTCGAGCGGCGCGTGCGCAGGCTGTCACCGACGCCTCCCTGCAGCCCTCGGTCGCGCTAAGAATCTGTCGGGTGTGCTACTTGACGGTCTACGTGCTGCTCCGATCCCCTATTCAGAGAGCGTTGAGGCCATAAGCTCACCCGTCGAGAGGGGACTCGAAGATGGGGTGATTGGACAAGTCGTCCAACGGAATGCTTGTCCAGACAGACTCTGACCGCTCGCAGGAAGCCCGGCGACCTCCGCTAGCCAAGAGATCGCTCTTTCGTAACAAGAAATTAACATTCGTTTGCAGGACATCCCGGTGCTTGCACCGTACTACTAGTACTACTAGGGGAATACGCCGAAGGCTGACGGTTTGCTTTGGGCCCGGCACCGGCGGTGGCGGCAGCGGTGTCCCGCGGGCGGAGCCGCATACCGGAACGGACAAGGGGGAACGATGCGAAGGACGTTGTCGATCAGCAGGGTAGCGATTCTGCTAGTCAGCTTGATGGCTGGGGCAGCAACACCGGCGCTGGCCGAGCAGAACTGCCAGAAGGCTTTCACTCCGGAAGGTTCTGTCGCTGGCGAGGCAGCTCTTCTCACCGGCCACACCGAAGTTAGCTGCGGTGATATCGGCTCCACCGTCACACTCGTTCCTAAGCACAGGATGTGCCTTGAGCGCTCGAGTTGGAGCGGCTTCCGAACCTTCGGATGCACCGACTGGGTGGATGCACCTCGAGGTGTGACGAGCAAGCTTGCAGGGTCTGGCTGCAAGGTGGGGGAGTACGACTGGGCGACCGCTTCGAATTACAAGTTCGGCGGCAGCTGGGAAGATCAGCGCACCGTCAACTCTGGCGCAAATACGTCTGTGTATTGCGAGGCGGATGTTCCTTTCACGCCCGTAGCGGTGATGGACGATACGCCATAGCCTTCCATCGATCGCGAGCCCAGCTGCACGCTCCTGCATCCTGTTGAGATCAAGATCGACCGTGATGAGCAGATGGCTGTGTTGGGGGCTGGCGAGCTTGGGCCTTGTTCTCGGGGCCTGCTCGGATGGTGCTCGGGAGTTCGTTTCACCCATGGCCGTGTCCGGGGTTCCGGTTCGCTCTCGGAGCGATCTGCACGATGGCCGCTACTTCATGAAGCTGCGGCAAACGGTGCCGGGACTCGCTCACGATGAGCAGGTGGCTGCCGCACGGCAAGGGAGTCTCGTTGAACCGGCCGAGTCAATTGTGGAATTCACCTTCTTGATCGAGGACGGCGTCGTGGTGGAGGCTGAGTCACGGATTTGGATATTGCCAGAGATGAGACTTTGGTCCTCGACCGTTGCCGCCGGGGACGGAGTCGTCCTTCTGCATCACGCAGCCTGCGAGAGAACGACTCTCGGCACACCCCCCTCTACAACCGAGGACCTCCTCCTCGACTTTGGTGGTCCGGTTCGCCCATACAAGTCGTACGGGTTTGTGCCATTGGAGAAGTTCGAGGGAAGTTCTGCGTCGCGTCGTGTGCTCAAGCCGGGCCCTGTAGAGTATGAGTTCGTGACCGTCGGCCGGGATCGAGGGACCTACACTTCCAGAACGGAAGGTGGCGACGTGCTGTTCGTTCAGCAGCGACTCCAGTTCGATCAAATCGAAGTCGAGGCAGGCAAGCTCGATGTGGACGGGTTGCACTGTTGGGAGTAGCTGCGAATCCCAGCGATGAAAGGCAACCCGGAAGCCCGGCCCCTGTCAGACTTGATGCTGACGATGCGGTACGAGTCCAGAATCTGACCAAACGCTATGGCGCGACGCGTGCGCTGGATGGCGTAAGCCTCTCCGTGCCTGCCGGGAGCATTTTCGGGTTGGTCGGGCCCAACGGCGCCGGAAAGACGACTCTGATCAAGACCCTAGTCGGCTTGGCCCGCGCCGATGAAGGAGAAGCTCATCTCCTCGGGTATCCAGTGCCCCACACTCTGGTGCAGGCGCTTCCGCGTGTCGGCGTCATGCTCGACGTCCCTGGTTTCTATCCGCGTCTGTCGCTGCGGTCGAATCTTCGGATGCTCGCGGAGGGGCTGAGCCCCGGCGAGGTCGACGGAGCGCTCAACACGGTCGGGCTGCTTGAACGCGCTGGCAGCAAGGTGCGCACGTTGTCACACGGCATGCGCCAGCGTCTCGCCTGCGCGGCGGCGCTCATTCGCGACCCGGCGCTGCTCATCATGGACGAACCCTTCAACGGGCTCGACCCTCCGACGGTCAGGGACCTTCGCCAACTCCTCGCCGAGCGCGGTGCGCGCGGAAAGACCGTGTTCATCTCGAGTCACCAACTCGAGGAACTCGAAAAGCTCTGCTCGCACGTCGCCGCCATCCAGCGCGGCCGCGTGGTGGCAGCGATCGCGTTGTCGGAGCTAGGCGGGACGTCGCTCGAGGATTGGTTCTTTGGGCTGGAGGGGTGGCATTGAGGTTTTGGCATCTGGTCTTCTCAGATGTCCGGAGGCTGCTTTCGCGCCGCATGGTCCTCGTCGTCGTGCTGGCCGGGATTGGGCTCGTTGTGGCGCAGGCAATCAGCAATTACGAGCTGCTCCCGGCGGCGCAGACTCGCTTTGCCGATTACGACCATCTCCTCCAAGGCGGATCCATCACCGCGGACCAGCACGAGCAGTTCGTGGCCGCCAACACGACGGAGATCGAGAGGTTGGAGGCGACGCTTGATCCGGCCGCGTACGGGGGGCTTTCCGCTCGATTTGCGGGCAGCGCTGTCGGCGTGCTGCTGGCGGTCTTCATGGCGGCGGCGTTCGTCGGGGCGGAGTTCCGGTGGGGGTACTGGTCGATGCTCCTGGTACGTGAGCCCCGTCGTCACCGTCTGCTGGCATCAAAGCTCGTTACGATCGCCATGGCGACCATCGTGCTCGCGACGATCCTCGTCGCAGCCGGATATGTCGCGGGCTTGATACTTGCAGCCCTGCACGACGTACCGGCTGCGTCGGGCTCCGGATTCGGGGCCGTCATGGCCGCGCTGCCTCGGGCCTGGATCCCCGCCCTGCTCTACGCGGTGATCGCAACCGTCGGATCGATCGTCGCCCGGTCGTCGCTCGCCGGCGTGGGAACGGCAGGCGGGCTCATCATGGCCGACGGCCTTCTGCTGAGCGACATCGGCGTTTTCGGGAACGTTTCTCCCGTGCATCGAGTAGCCAATCTGGTCGAAGTCTCCCAATCGCCTGTTCGTTCGGTGATCTGGTTTCCCGGCGGCGGCTTTCCCGCCGGAGGGATCGCTGCCGCGGACGTGGCTGTCCTCTTCGGTTGGGCCGCGGTGGCGGTCTTGGGAGCCGTCCTAGTCGTCCGGCGAACGGAGTACGGGCGGCAGTCGGACTAGCAGGCGACCGAAAACGCCCGCGGGGAATGAGCGAGTAGGCTCCTCGGGAAGACGGAGCGGGCGAACGGAGGATTGTGCCGTTCTTGGATCGCCGTGACGCAGGGCGGCGCCTCGGCAGGGCGCTCGGGCATCTGCGAGCCGATCACCCGGTCGTGGTGGGGCTCCCGCGCGGAGGCATTCCCGTCGCGGCCGAGGTCGCGCGAGAGCTGGACGCGCCCCTCGACGTGCTCGTCGTCCGGAAACTGGGGTGCCCGTGGCAGCCGGAGCTGGCGATGGGCGCCGTCGGCGAAGGTGGCGTTCGCGTCCTGAACGAGGCGCTCGTTGCCGACCTCGGCGTGAGCGAAGCGCAGATCGAGGAGATCGTGAACCGCGAGCGCGCCGAGGTCGAGCGGCGGCTCGCCCGCTATCGCGGCGACCGGCAGGCGGTGCCGGTCGAGGGGCGAACGGTCATCGTCGTCGACGACGGGATCGCGACCGGATCGACCGCGCGCGCCGCCGTCGAGGTGCTGCGCCACCGCGGCGCGCGGCGGGTGGTTCTGGCGGTGCCGGTCGCGCCGTCGAGAGGGGTCGAAAGCCTGACGCGCGCCGCCGACGAGTTCGTCGTGCTGGAGGCGCCCACCGCGTTCTTCGCCGTCGGTCAGTTCTACACCGACTTCGCCCAGACGTCCGACGAGGAGGTGACGGCGCTGCTGGCCGGCTCGGCTGCGCCGGCTCCCGTCGTTGGTGGAGCGACCGGAACCGCATCGGTCGCGATCGAGTTGCCGGACGCGACCTTGGACGGCGACCTGTCGATGCCGCCCGATCCCATCGGCATCGTGGTGTTCGCGCACGGCAGCGGGAGCAGCAGGCTGAGTCCGCGCAACCGGGCCGTCGCGGCCGCGCTCAACGAGGCGCGAATCGCGACGCTGCTGCTCGACCTGCTGACGCCAGAGGAAGAACCGGACCGCGCCAACGTCTTCGACGTCGAGTTGCTCGCCGGGCGGCTCGCCGTCGCGACGCGCTGGCTCCGGGCGCGCGCCGGGATCGCTTCCCTGCCGCTCGGCTATTTCGGCGCCAGCACGGGCGCGGCAGCGGCGCTGTGGGCGGCTGCCGGCCTTCCGGACGACGTCGCCGCGGTGGTCTCGCGCGGCGGCCGGCCCGACCTCGCGGGCGAGCGGCTCGGCGAGGTGCGCGCGCCGACGCTGCTCATCGTGGGCGGTGACGACGACGCGGTCCTGGCGATGAATCGCCGGGCGCAGCAGGCGTTGCGGTGCCCGAGCGCGCTGGAGGTCGTGCCGCGCGCGACGCACTTGTTCGAAGAGCCGGGCGCGCTCGACCGCGTCGCCGCGCTCGCCACCGGCTGGTTCGCGCGCCTGTTCAAGGGCGCGGCTCGGCGAGCCGGGTAGCGCGCTGCACGAGCACGTCGGTGGTTGCGTCAGGTCGATCCTGGACGACCCCGGCGCGAGGCTTTCGCGTACGGTGGAGCGTCGTCTTGGGAGGAGGGATTGCCATGGCCGAAGCACAGACCCCGGTTCCCGGCGGAAAGGTTCGCTGGACCCGCCTGGCGGCGCTGGGATTCGCCTTTGCCGCCGCCGCGCCGCTCGTCATGCTGATCGCGGGAGCGGCCTTCGGGCTGGACCTCGCCGACGCCGTGTTCCTCGTCATGCCGATTGCCCTGTACGCGCTCCTCGCCTTCCTCGTGTGGCGATTCGGAACGTGGGCGAAGGTCGTCGCGAACATCCTCGGCCTGCTCGGCGCGCTCGGATTCTTCTGGCTGATCTTCGGGCTGTTCGAGCCTGGGAGCTTCTTCGACTTCGTTCCCGGCGTGCTGTTCCTGCCCGGCGTCGTGATGGGCGTCGTGTCCTCGATCGGGGCGATCGTGGCGCAGGGGCGCGGGCATCGGACGATGAGAGCCGAGGGCGGAGAGGCGCGTGGCATCCGGATCGCGCTCACGGTCGTGGCGGCGCTGACGATCCTGTCGGGCGTCCTGACGGTTGCCATGCGTTCCAGCGCCGACGCCAGCGTCGCGGACGAACGGGTCGCGATGAAGAACTTCGCATTCGCGCCGGAGGAGTTCTCCGTCGCGGGCGGCTCGACGATCTACGTCGGCAACGAGGACCCGTTCCTGCACACCTTCACCGTCGACGAACTCGGCATCGATGAGAGGTTCACGGTCGGCACCTCCAGGCTCATCACGGTCCCCGCCGAGCCCGGCACGTACGTCTTCTACTGCACCCCGCACAGCGACCCCGACTCACCCGACCCCGACGACGACGACATGGCGGGCCGCCTCACCGTGACCTGACCGTCACTCGTGGCTGATCGCGGCGAGCACGTCGAGCCGGGCCGCGCGGCGTGCGGGGCCGACCGCGGCCACGACGCCGGCGATGCCGGCGGAGAACAGGAAGACGACCAGTTGCCCGCCGGGAATCGAGAGCGTCGTGATGCCTTCGTCGGCGAGCGCGCGCACCAGGATCGTGCCGAACACGAGCCCGATCCCGAGGCCGAGCAGCCCGCCGATCAGCGCGATCAGCACGGACTCCCAGCGGATCATGCGGCGCGTCTGCCGGCGACTCATGCCGACCGCGCGCAGGAGTCCCAGCTCGCGCGTGCGTTCGAAGACGCTCAGCGCGAGCGTGTTCACGATGCCGAGCAGCGCGATCAGAATCGCCAGCCCGAGCAATGCGTTGATCAGACCGAGCAATTGGTCGATCTGCCGCTCTTGCTCTGCGCGCAGCTCGCCCTGGTCGAGCACCTCGACGTTGGGGAAGTCGTCGGTGACGCTCTCGATGGCCGCGCGCGCGTCGCCGGGCTCGGTCTTGACGAACACCAGGGAGTGAAGGCGTGAGGTGTACAGCTCTTCGTAGGTCTCCATGGAGATGATTCGCTCACCGAGCATGCCGTTCTGCGTGAAGGTGCCGGCGACGGTCAGGTCGCGCACCCCGGCCGCCGGGAAGCGCATCGGCATCGGCTCGCCCGGCTCGACGCCGGTCGACTCCGCGAGGCTTTCGTGGATCAGCACGCCCTCGCCGGTCGCCAGTCGCTCCAGCGCGCCGGGCTCGGCGCCGAGTCCGACAACGTCCTCGACGCGGGCGGGATCCACCGCGGACAGGAACTGACTCATCGTCGAGCCGGGCTCGCGGAACTCCGCGTAGACGACCGGGACGGCGGCGGCGATCTCGTCCGCCGCGTCCAGCTCTTCTGCGACGGTGTTGCTGAAGCCCGCGAACTGCGTGGTCGATTGCAGGACGAAGTCGGCCCGCAGCGACTGCTCGATCAGGGCGCCGACCGACGCCTTCACCGACGAGCCCATCACCGAGAACGTGGCGACGAGCGCGAGCCCGATCATCAGCGCGGCCGACGTGGACGCGGTGCGACGGGGATTGCGCGAGGCGTTGTTGCGTCCGAGGCGCCCCGCGACGCCGCTCATTCGCGGGAGCGGCGCCCCGAGGAAGCGGCTGAGCGGACGTGCCGTGAGGGGCGACAACGTGGTCACGCCGAGGAAGGTCGCGAACACGCCTCCTCCGACGGACGCCAGCCCGCCGGTGTCGCCCAGCAGTCCGAGCATCACGAGCCCGACGCCGATCGCGACCACCACGCCGCCGGTCACGAGGCGCACGCCGACGCCGAGCGGCCGGACGCCGTCGGACTCGCGCAGGGCCTCCATCGGCGTGACGTGCGCCGCCCGGCGGGCGGGAAGGACCGACGCGACGAGCGTGATGACGATGCCGACCGCCGCCGCCGCCCAGATCGTGCGCGGGAGCACTTGCAACGACGTGCTCGGCAGGTCGATCCCGAACCCCTCCAGGAGCGCGCGCAGCCCCGCGGCCACGAGCACGCCGAAGCCAAGGCCGATCGCGGCGGCCACGACGCCGGTCAGGAACGCTTCGGCGAGCACCGATCGCGTGACCTGCGCGCCGCTCGCGCCGAGCGCCCGCAGCAGGCCCAGCTCGCGCGTTCGCTGCGCGATCAGGATGCTGAAGGTGTTGAAGATGATGAAGGCGCCGACGAATAGCGCGACGCCTGCGAAAACCAGCAACGCGGTGCGAAAGAAGCCGAGCCCTTCCTGGATCGTCTCGGCTTGCTCTTGCCCGGCCTCCGCGGCCGTGATCGCCTGGGTCTCGTCGGGAAGGATCCCGGCCACGCGCGCCTGCAGCTCGCGCGCGGTGACGCCCTGGGCCGCGCGGATGCTGATCGCGTCGAAGCCGCCCTTCGCGCCGAGCACGCGCTGTGCCGTCCGCAGGTCGAAGACGGCGAGCGTCGCGCCGCCCAGGTTGTCCGCGCTGCCGAAGCCGGCGATGCCGACCACCTCGAACTCCTCCGGCGGTCCCTCGAAGAGCACCGTCACGACGTCGCCGACCTCGATCTCGCCGTCGGCGGCCGTCGTGACGTCGACGGCAACCTCGCCGTCCCGTTCGGGGTTGCGCCCCTCGCGGATCGTCAGGACCTGGAACGAAGGGTGCCGGGACGCCGACACGCCGAGCGTCGGCGGTCCCATCCTGCCGATCGGCTCGCCGTCGGGGGCGACGATCTGCGCGAAGCCCGAGACTTCGCCCTCGGCGACCGCGACGCCCTCGACGGCGCGGACTTCGTCCAGGAGCGTCTCGGGGACGAGCGGCCGGTCGTCCGCCGCGGAGATGAAATCGGCCTCGGCGCGGACGATCACGTCGGTGCTCGCCGTCACCTCCGCGAACAGCTCGTCGAACGCGCGGTTCATCGTGTCGGTCAGCACGTAGGTCCCGGTGACGAAGCCCACGCCCAGGACGACCGCCAGCGTCGTCAGGGCGAGCCGGAACTTGTGCGCGAGGAAGCCGCGGAACGTCGCCTTCCACATGGCTCAGCCGCCGAGCACCTTCATCGTGTCCAAGACCCCTTCGGCGGTGGGCGATGCGACCTCGTCGACGATGCGGCCGTCCACGAGGAACACCACGCGGTCGGTGTGGGCCGCCGCGTTCGGGTCGTGGGTCACCATCACGATCGTCTGTCCCAGCTCGGCGACCGCCCGCGCGAGGAACTCCAGCAGCTCGGTACCGGTCTTGGAGTCAAGGTTGCCGGTGGGCTCGTCGGCGAACACGACGTCGGGCCTGCCGGCGAGCGCGCGCGCCGCGGCCACGCGCTGCTGCTGGCCGCCCGACAGTTCCGCGGGCTTGTGCCCGAGGCGGTCGCGGATGCCGATCGTGTCGATCACGGTGTCGAGCCATTCGCCCTCCGGCTCGCGCCCCGCGATGTCCATCGGCAGCGTGATGTTCTCCAGCGCGCTCAGCGTGGGGACCAGGTTGTAGGCCTGGAAGACGAACCCCACGCGGTCGCGCCGAAGCCGGGTCAGGTCCTTGTCGCGGAGCGATCCGAGTTCCGTGTCGCCGATGTAGGTCGTCCCGGTCGTCAGCGTGTCGAGTCCGGCCATGCAATGCAGCAGCGTGGACTTGCCCGAGCCGGACGGGCCCATGATCGCGGTGAACCGGGCCCGCTCGAACGCGACGGTCACCCCGTCGAGCGCGCGCACGGCCGTGTGCCCTTGGCCGTAGACCTTGACCGCCCCGTCTGCGCGCGCCGCGACGTCCCGGGCATGCTCGGCGATCTTCTGGTCTTGTTCGGTCGGGTCGCCCATCACGTCCACCTACCGAGGCGGAGAGCACCCGGGGCTACGCGATCCGTCGCCTCGGCACGCGGATCGAAAGCCCGCGACGCATCGTCACGGCATGGACCAGTTACTCCCTGCGCCATCGTTGCCGGCGGTCGCAAGGCGTGGAAGGTTCTGGTTCGTGCACTGATCCTCCGCTTCGGTTTGGTCTGCGAGAGTGTAGGGGAGGATCTCTCCATTGATATACCCCTGCTTTAGCGTGCCGGTGCCTCGCTTGTCGGTATCGTTGTACTTGAACCAGTTGTCGTACGACGCGCACTCCACATGGCCGTCGGCCGGATTGACACTGAACCAGTCGAGGAGGAACGCCTTCTTGCCGGCCCGGTGGAAGCCGTTGTGATGGAACATGTTGCCATCTGACCCGTCTCGCACCTTCAGTGCCGCGCCGGTGACCCATTCGATGTTGTTTTGGAAGACGACGTTATCGTCGCTGTTGTGCTGGACATAGAGGGCGTGGATGTGCCCGTCCCACTCGATGCACGCCCCGGCGGCGTTCGTTGTCTTACACGCATTCTCGATCCGCTTGAAGTAGTTGTAGCCCACCGTGTTGTCCGACGAGCGCCTGAGAGAGATAGCGCCATACCCGTGGTCGGCATCGTCGGACTGCTTGTTCCCAAGATCAATGAAACTCATGTTGTAGATTCCGTTGCCCGTCGGCTGATGTCCCGCTCTGTTATTGGAGGACGATGTGCTCACTCCTTCGAAGTAGATCCCACCCGCCGTATAGTTCCTGACGGTGAGCCCCATGATATGCAAGCCGGTCGCCGTGTTCGTGCTCAAACTTGGAGCAAACTTGAACCAATAGTTTGACTGCCCGCCGCCCGTGTAGCGAAACTGGGGTCGTTGTCCGGTATAGCGGTCGTTCATGAGGGTCGCCGGGTCCGCTCCGTACGGCAAGATGTACGTCAGGTAGTTGGGATGATAGTACGTCCATTGAATAGCAGGCGCTTCGTTATCGACGTGATCTCCGTTCGCCGCGTCGATGCGAACATAGACCGTCGCCCCCGGCTTGTCGCCAATGAGCCGCGCGTGCGCTTGCGAAAGGGTCTTCACCGGGGTGAGTTGCGTGCAGCCGGTGTTCGAGTCCAGGCCGATCGGGCTCACATACACCGAGTATGTCCCGCCGATAGTGGGACAGATGCTGAGTTGCGCCTGAGCGGGCATGTTCGATGCAAGCGCGAAGGCGATCAGCAGCAAGGTTGTTGCACGTTGCGGGCGCATGAGGTTCCCTCCTGGTCGATGCGGCGAACCGTAACGCGGCAGAAAACCGCTGGTCAAATGCCGTTGGGACGTACTCCGCGGCACCAGCCATTCGGGTGCTAGAAGCGAACGCCGGTGCCGACTGTTGCGCCACCGCTGAACCGCGAGGCCTCCCGATCGGAGACGATCACGTAGCCGCCGACGCGCCAGAAGAAGCGAGGACCTTCCTTGCCGAGTTCCTGTCCCACTCCTACCGAGCCGAAGCCCGCGACCCGATTGGTGATGCGGTCGGCCTCGTTCGGCGTCAGCTCGGCCAGAACGCCGGCCTCGACATCGAAGAAGATCGGGTTGGTCACTGGGCGACCGGTCTCGCCTTGCAGCAGGCGGCCGCCGATCGTTCCCCCGACCAGTCCGACTTGAGGCGTGAGGTAGACGCCTCGCGCGCCGATCCGGAACGAATCGATCCTGCCGAGCACGAGGTCGGCGGCGACGATCGCGGCCACGCGACCACCAACACCACCAGCGGCAAACCCGCCTCGAATGCTGGCCTCGCCGCCTACGAAGGATGGTCCGCCGGACTGCTCGCGCGCAGGCGGCGTCCGGTCGAGATCGGGTTCGGGGGGCCGCGCGGGAGCAGGAGCGGCGCGCTGCCGGGTTCGAGCACGCTCCTCCAGCTCGTCCAGCTCGCGTGAGAAGGCTTGGAGCCGTTCCAGGAACTCCGGGTCGATCTGGCCCCGCATTACGTCGCCGTGCCCGGTCTCGTAGTGTGCGTCCGGGCGCGCGTTCACGAACCACACGTGCAGCATCTCGTGGTGCAGCGTCGATGCCATGGCGGACTCGGGCTCCGAATGCGTGAAGTGGATGTCGATGTTGGGCTGCGAGCCGCCGGGCCACGAACCGCCAAGCGTGATGCCGCCGCCCGCGGAAGGCCGCCGGTTCTCGACGTGAACCCGGTATCCGAAGTCGGTCTCCTCGAAGTGCCCGTCCGCCGAGTCGAAGCCCTCGGCCAGCTCGTCGACGAACCGCACCTCGATCCGCGCGCCGCAGGTTCGTCGTCCGCCGCACAGCGTGCTCCACGTCGAGTTGATCAGCGCCGCTCCCGACGGGAGGTGAAGGAATCGCCTGATGGCTTCCTGCGCGCGCGCACGAGTCTGCTCGTCGTTGGGCTGGATCACGACGCGAGACACAAGCGCCTCCCAGCTCTCGCGCGCGTCCTCGCCGGGTCGCCGCAGAACCGCGTCGCCGCGTCCACGAACGGCATGCGCAAGCTCATGGGCGAGCAGCCACCTGCCCGCTCGCGTGTGCGGGTTGAACTCGCCGGCCGCAAACACCACATCGTTCTGGTACGTCAGTGCGCGCGCTCCCGTTCTTCGTGCGAGCCGCTGCGCTCGATCGTCGGTGTGAATCCGGACCGCGGCAAGGTCTGCGCCCATACGAGGCTCGAACTGTGCGCGCAGGTCATCCGGCAGCGCCGCACCGCTGAGACCGTCGATCTCGTCCGCGATGGCGCCGCCAACCATCCGGCCGGACGCGTCGTTCGGTGGATCCGCGGCGGAGACCGACGGCGTGCGGACGCCGGGCAGACCGATCGCGCGATCGGCGGCGCGATCCGCGGCTCGCTCCTCGTGACCGCCGGACGAGGCGATCGTCGGCGCGGTTCGCGAAGAGGAGCGTTCGCCCGCTCGGATTGCGATCCGGGAGAAGTCGATCGGGAACCGTGGCGCTCGCGGTGGTGTGAACGCGCGGCGGGCCGCGCCGGTGCGGTTCGCCACCGGGGCCCAGTGCGTCCCCCGCTCGGGGCGAGCCGTGGCGCGTTCCACGGTGCCGACCCTACACCCATGCCGAAACGTTCGGCCGGCACGTGCGCGCTACGCCCCTTCCGGGGTAGCAGACGGTCTACCCGAAGAACGCGTCGAACGCGTCCTGTTCCTCGCTGATGATCCAGAACTCGGCGATCTTGCCGTCGCGGACGTGCATGATGAAGACGTCGTTGACGTCGAGCCGCTCGTCGCCGCGCTCGTAGTGCGAACGCTGCAGGAGGACGACGTGGTCGTCGTTGGCCAGGTAGTCGTGCGCCTCGAACGCGAAGCCCGGCGAGCGCTCCATGAAGCGCCCGAACAGCTCCTGGAACTGCTCCTTGCCTTTGTAGGTCCCTGCGAGAGAACTCTTGCCGGCGATGTGAACGATCACGTCCTCCGCGTGGTAGCCGAGGAAGGCTTCGACGTCTCCCCGCTCCATCGCGGCGTCGGCGTCCCGCGCGATCTTCTCGTTCGGATGCATGCTCCGCACCTCCCTCGAAGGTCCGACCCCCGCATCGGACGATACGCCCCGCCGGCCGCCGGCTTCAAGGGTGATCTTGCTGGCCTCATCTTGGGCCAGCAATCCCGGTCTTGCGTCCCCAAGGTTCACCGGCCAGAAGTCAAACACGAAGGCCGGCGGAAACGTACAGGGAGGCTCGGTCGTGCCCCAAGCGAGCGCCGCCCGGAAGACAAGAACGACGTTCGTGCAGATCAGCCCTCATACGAACTTCATTAGGCTTGCGCGATGGCTTGCGCGCAGTCGGTCGGTGGCACGACGGTCCAAGTTAGGATCGCACCTGGTTTTCCCCCGGAAAGGAAACGACTTTCAGGCATAAAGCTAAGGATGTGCTTATCTCTATACCTGGAAACCTGCGTCTACTGCTAGAATCCAGGTATGGACCTAACCAACAGTGATCGGCCTGCGCACCGTGGGAGGCGAGGACGAGACCCCGATCGGAGGATTCCGGGCTGGGCCTCGTCTCTGCTGGCTCGCCTGGCGCGGGACAGGCCGGATGTTCTTACCCGCGACGATGTGTCTGCCTACCTCCTGGACGCGAAGTTTCAGCGCAGTGTGGATCGAACGATCGAAGAGCTGAGTCGGCTCGGCTGGCTTGTTTCGCTCCATCTCAAGGGTGTCTGGGCGTATCTACCTCCGGGGGAGGGGGAGATAATCGACCGCTACATCGACCTTCGGGGTTGGAGGGCGCGCGAGCCCGAAGCACTGTTCGCCCTGGCCGGTGAGGCGGCAGCATGGCATCTCGGCTACCTGGACCGAGCCTTTGAAGGACGACTGGCGGTCTGGTTGCCGACCGACACGAGGGTGCCCTTCGGTCTCAGGCCGCATGTGTCGGTGATCAAGCTCGGATGGGGCGCCAGGGACGCTTCCCGCCTCGGGCCGACTCCGGGTCTGCTTCGCAAGCGCGGCCTCGATCTCACCCGCTGGGCGGCCGGCCTGCCGGCGTTCGGTCCCGAGGCGCTGATCGTGCAGTTGGCCGCGCGTCCTGCCTCCTTCCGCGCATGGGCAGATCTCGTCTCCCACCTCGATGATGTCGCGCGCGACATCAGTTTCAGCCGGCTGGAGAAACTGCTCGAGGGGCAGACGACCTCTGCGTGGCAAAGGGCTGCGTACCTGTTGCACGCAGGGCGTCGAACCGACGAGGCAGCGGGCCTCCTCGAACGGCGACCGAAGGTCGCCATGGCCACGGTGCAGTTCGGGAATGGACCCAACGCTGTTTGGGTGAGCCAGTTCCGCGTCGTCGATCGAACTATCGCTCCACTCCGAGCCGCGCTCGGGAAGGCCTGACGTGGGTGCGGCACTGACGCGGGCGCTTGTCGGACTCCACGGTGCGGGTCGGGCCGACACCTACGATGCGGCGCTGCTCGACGTGGCCCAGGACCATATGCTCTGGTTGCTGGCCGAACTCGGCCACTTCGAAGACGACGTCCTCGTGCTCAAGGGAGGCACGAGCCTGCGCAAGTGCCGTCTCGGCGGCGCGGGGCGGTTCTCAACCGATCTGGATTTCTTCGCTCCCTCGGACGACACGGTGCTCGCCGTCTGTGAAGCGATACACGACGCCTCGGTTTCCGGGTTTCGCTACGCGCTTGAGTCCACTCGGGGTGATGGGCGGCATTGGAGCCTCAGGGTTGAGCATGAGGATCTGGGACGGCCGAACATCGGGGCGTCGATCGAGTTCGCCCGTCGCCAATTGGCCCTTCCGCCGGAGGTATTGCCCTTTGTCGGCCTTCCGGTTCATCGCGGTTACGAGATCGAACTCCCGCAGTTGCCGGTGGTCAACGAGTCCGAGGCGTGTGCGGAGAAGTTGGCCAGGTATCGTCGCACGGCGCTCGGGCGGGATGTGTACGACCTCGCCCAACTTGCACGGCGGCCTATCGACGAGCGCCTTGTCCGGCGTCTGTGGGTCCTCAAGGTCTGGCAGGACGTCAACGATGATCGCCGGGGAGATGGACCGCTCACTCCCGAGGATGTTCTGAAGCCGCGAAGATTGCAGGACTTCGTTCCTGGGTCGATTGGGAAGCTCACACGTCCCGTCGATCTGGAGGGATGGGAGCGCAGGGTTCGAGAACGCTTCGTGTTCCTGACCAGACTTGACGAGTCTGAGCGTCGCTGGGCAGCGTGTGATCCGCGTGATCGACCTGAGGTGGAGGCCGCGGCGGCAGCCGGGGGATTCCCTTCGGACTGACTTGCCGCCGAGCCAATCCGCCGAGATGCCCAGGAAGCCGCGCGGTGATCCGAGTGTAGGCGAATGGGCATCACGTTCGCGCGCCCCCAGCAAGACGGGATGTCCGAAGGTCGAGAGCGATCTGGACGTTCGCACGTTGGTGTCGCAAGGTCTTGCTACTCTCGGCCATGAGTGAGGCTTGGGAAGACAGGCCGCTTCCATAGCCGATAACGATCGACCCGAAGGCCGCAATCTCCTCAAGCGGAGATCCGCCGCCGAATCGAGGAGCTGACGGCCATCTGCTCGCGCAAGGGGCGGGAGCTCGAGGCCATGAGGCGGCTGGCGCCCGAGCGTCCGGATCCCGCTGCTGCGAGCGCTCTGATCGACGTCCTGCCGCTCGTGGAGGTGGATGAGGAGGCCCTGCTGGATCCGAGTTTCCGCCGCTGCTCCAGGCCTTGCGCCTCGAAGGAGTCTACGACCACGAAGAGATGCGGCTCACGGTGAAGGTCGTTCTCGCTCCAGAGCTGTTCCCGCCGGATGGGAACGTGCCTGCGGTTTTCGGTTGCGTCCCCAACGGGATTCGAACCCGTGTCACCACCTTGAAAGGGTGGGATCCTAGGCCACTGGACGATGGGGACCGAGCCACAAGGATACCGCCCCGGCTCGCCCGCGCCGCCGTTCCTGCGAAGATACGCGCCGTGGACAACACCGAAGATCTTCGGATGCTGCTCGCGTCGCGCTTCCCGGTCGTGGTCGCGCGCGCGACGGACGAGGAGCGGTTGCTCGACATCATCGCCCACGAGGCGGCCGCGATCGAGACGCCGTTGTGGGTCTGGACGGTCACGGCCGGGCTGCGGCGCCACGGAGGCGAGCCCCAATACGGCACGACAGAGCCCGAAGCCGCGCTCCAGGCCGTTTCTTCGACCCAGGCCCCCGCCGTGTACGTGTTCGCCGACTGCGCAAAGCTGCTCGCGGACCCGAAGGGGGTGCGGCGCATCAAGGAGATCGCGCGCGAAACGTGGCTCGGCCGCACGATCGTGCTGGCGGGTTCCGACATCGAGATCCCGGCCGACCTGCGCGGGCTCGCGCTGACCTGGACGCTGCGCCCGCCGTCGCGGGACGAATTGCAGGCGCTCGTGGGCCGGACGCTCGGTGACTTGGAGAAGCGCAACTTCCCGATTCAGCTCAGCGCCTCCGAGCGCACCGACTTGGTCGAGGCCGTCCGCGGGCTGTCGGTCCTGGAGGCCGAGCACGTGATCCAGCGCGCGGCGCTGCGCGACGGCGTCGTCTCCAAGGAGGACATCGCGTACGTGCGCACCGCCAAGGCGCAGCTCGTCGGGGCCGACGGCACGCTCGAGCTGATCGAGGCCGACATCGGCGGCATGGACGATATCGGTGGCCTCGGCAGGCTGAAGGAATGGCTTCGCGTCCGGCGACGCGCGTTCGAGCCGCAGGCGGCCGAGTGGGGCCTGGAGCCGCCGCGCGGTGTGCTGCTCACCGGCGTTCCCGGCTGTGGCAAGTCGCTGATCGCAAAGACGCTCGCCCGCGCATGGGAGATGCCGCTGGTGCTGCTGGACCCCGCGCGCCTGTACGGACGCTACGTCGGCGAGTCCGAGCAGCGCCTCGCCGACGCGCTGCACATGATCGAGGCGATGATCCCGGTCGTGGTGTGGATCGACGAGGTCGAGAAAGGGTTCGCAAGCCACGACCTCGACGGCGGCACGTCCCAGCGAGTGCTCGGTACGTTCCTGCGTTGGATGCAGGAGCGTCCGGCGGGTGCGTTCATCGTCGCCACGTCGAACGACGTGGCGCGCCTGCCGCCTGAGTTCCTGCGCAAGGGCCGCTTCGACGAAGTGTTCTTTGTCGACTTGCCCGAGGCGGCCGAACGCGAAGCGATCTTCTCCTCGGTGCTCGCGCGGCGAGGCTACGACCCTGCGGCGTTCCGAGTACGGACGCTCGCAACCGCCGCGAAAGGTTTCTCAGGCGCCGAGATCGAAGCGGCGGTCGTCGGCGCGCTCTACCGCGCGTATGCCGACGATGCCGACCCGACGGCCGCGATGATCAAGGCGGAGCTGAAGGCGACGGTGCCGCTCTCGCTCGCGCGGCCCGAGCAGATCGACAGGATTCGCGCGTGGGCGTCCGAGCACGCGGTACCGGCTTAGAGGAGCGCTCGTACGCGCGCGTTGCCGGCCGCTGTCGCGACCGCCGCGCCTTCCTCGGTCCCCGCCTCGACGACGGCGAGCGCCAGGTCGCCGGAGGCGCTCGTGACGCGACCGATCTCCTCGTCGTTCACCCGCACCGGCCCCGGCGCGACCTCGCCTTCGAGGAGGCAGAACCGCCGTCGCGCGCGGCCGAGGTTTCGCACGCGCGCGACGGACTCCTGACCCGGGTAGCACCCCTTCGTGAACGACACGGCGCGGGCGAGCAGCGGCGTCTCGTTGACCAGGGTGCCGGGCTCGACGTCGATGCCGAGCATGACACGCCCGTCCTCGATCCGCGCGCGCTCCGCTGCGCCGGGGTCGAGCGGCGCCACCGCGGCCGGCGCGCGGTGCAGGACGTCGGTGCGGACGCCGCCCCACTCGACGCGCACCGCGATCCCCTCGTCCACGTCTACGTGCGCGTGCTCCGGGCCGGGCACGTCGATCGCGGTCGTGGACGTCAGGGTCCAGGCCTCGCTCTCATCGCGGACCTCGCAGCCCGACAGCGGCGCGGTGCGCACCAGGCGCTCGACGTTCGACGCGGGCGGGCCGTCCAGCAGGACGGTCCCGTCGCCGAGCGCGAGCACGCGAAGCTCGGCCTCGATGCGCCCCTTGTCGTCGAGCAGGCACGCGAGCGCGCCGCTTCCCGGTGCGAGGCTCTCGACGTCCTGGCTCAGCATCGCGTGCAAGAACTTCAAGGGGTTGGCTCCCTCGACGCGCGCCACGAGTCGCCGGCTCACACGCCGAGCGTACCGCGCGTGGTAGGGGGCCAGGGACTCGAACCCTGTCCGGCGGATTAAAAGTCCGCTGCTCTGCCTGGTGAGCTAGCCCCCCACGCGGCGCATCGTAGCGAACGTTCGCGCGCGGACGATCCGTTATCGCGGGCAGCGCCCGGCGATGACGCGCGTGTAGGGCATGTCGCCTTTGAGGCTGCGCACGTCGCGATAGTGGGCTCGCACCATCAGCGTGCGCACGGCGCGCGCGAGGTAGGAGCCGATCTCGATCAGCATCCAGCCGTCGGGTGCGAGCCAGCCGCCGCCTTGGGCCAGCAGGGGCCGCACGAGCCCGAGCCCGTCGCCCGACCCGTCGGTAAGCGACTCGTGCGGCTCGTAGTCGCGCAGCTCCTTGGGCAGGTCGGCGACCTCGTGGCTGGCGACGTAGGGCGGGTGCGAGGTGATCACGTCGACGCGGCCGCGGATCGCGCGCGGGAGTGGCTCCAGCATGCTGCCGAGCCGGAAGTGCGCATTGGACAGGCCGAGCGCGCGGGCGTTCTTCCGAGCGGTCGCGACGGCGGGCTTGGCGATGTCGGTGCCGTACACGCTCGCATGCCCGACCTTGGAGGCCACGGCGAGCGCGATCGGGCCGACTCCGGTCGCGGCGTCGACCGCGACCGGCGCCTTGCGCCTGCGCAGGCGCGCGATGGCCGTCTCGGCCAGGAACTCGGTCGTCGCGCGCGGGACGAAGGCGCCCGGACCGACCGACAGACGCAGGTCCATGAACTCGGTCCAGCCGAGGACGTACGGGAGCGGCTCGCCCGCCGCCCGCCGCTCGATCAGCGCGAGGAAGCGACGCGCGCGCCCGTCGACGCTGTCGTCCTCGTCGAACTCGCGGCCGAGCACCTCTTCCAGGATCTGCTCCGCCTGCTGGTCCTCGTCGCCGGGGGAATCGGAGTTGGCGGCGCCCGCCTTCAGGATCTCGACGCCGCGCTCGATCAGGTCCGCTGCTCGCATGGGCGCCATGATGCACGCTGGCGCACCCGGCCGCGAACCGCGCGCTATGGTCCGGCCGATGCTCGCCATCGCGCCGCCGGTCAAGCCGATGCTCGCCAAGCTCGAATCGGCGATCCCGTCCGGCGAGGGGTGGCGGTACGAGCCGAAGTGGGACGGGTTCCGGGCGCTCGTCTTTCGCGACGGCGACGAGGTGCGCGTCGACTCGCGCAACGGGCAGCCGCTCGACCGCTACTTCCCCGAGATGCTCGAGATCGCGGCAGAGTCATTCCCGGATCGGTGTGTGCTCGACGGTGAGATCGTCGTGCCCGGGCGGAACGGGCTGGATTTCGACGCGCTGCAGCAACGGATTCATCCGGCCGCTTCGCGCGTGAAGCGCTTGACGGACGAGACGCCGGCCTCCTTCATCCCGTTCGACCTGCTCGCCGAGGGCGACGAGGACCTGCGCGGGCGAACGATGGACGAGCGGCGCACGCGATTGGTCGCGGCGATCACGCCCACCGCGCGCTGCTTCCCGACGCCGCAAACCGGCGACGCGCCCACCGCCGAGCGATGGTTCCGCGACTTCGAGGGCGCTGGGCTCGACGGAATCGTCGCCAAGCGCTTCGACCAGCCCTACGTCGAGGGCAAGCGCGTGATGGTCAAGGTCAAGCACGAGCGCACGGCCGACTGCGTGGTCGGCGGCTACCGGCTCAACAAGGACAAGGACGGGATCGGGTCGTTGCTCCTCGGCGCCTACGACGACGAAGGCCGGTTCCACTTCCTCGGGTTCACCTCCTCGTTCAAGGCGGCCGAGCGCCGGGAGCTGCTCGGCGTGTTCGAGCCGATGCGCACCGGCGATTCCTTCGACGGCTTCCGGATGCCGGGCGAGCCGAGCCGGTGGTCGGGCGGGCGCGACGCGTCGTGGTTCCCGGTCGAGCAGCGCGTCGTCGTCGAGGTCGCGTTCGATCACCTGCAGGGCGGGTGGCGCTTCCGGCACGGGACCACCTTCCGCCGCTGGCGCGCGGACAAGGAGCCCGCCGAGTGCACCTTCGATCAGTTCGAAGCGCCGAAGCCCTTCCGCTTCGAGGACATCCGCGAGCTGTCCGGCTGACGCCTGGCCGGGCCGTCGGGCCGGCGCTTCGCCCGTGAAGGCGCGACGCGCGCCGGCTCGCCGCGTTGCTTGGGAAAGTGCGGCGGCCACGGCGCGTCGCCCAGCCCGCCGGCCTCGTCTCGGGCCGCGAGGTCGAGCAGCGAGTCGAGCGTGCCGGCGCGGTCGTCGATCCCCTCGCACGCGTCCCCGCGCTCGGCGAAGCGCGCGGGCGCGGTCGCGACGGTGAAGGCGGCCGGATCGACGGTGGGCACCTCCTCCCAGGTGACCGGCATGGCGACGCGTGCGTCCGGGACCGGGCGGATCGAGTAGGCGCTCGACAAGGTGCGGTCGCGCGCGTTCATGTTGTAGTCGAGGAACACGCCGACCCGTTCCTCCTTCCACCACGCGGTCGTCGCCAGCGGCGAGCGCCGCTCGACCTCGCGCGAGAACGCCAGCGCGGCCCGCCGCACCTCGAGGAACTCCCAGCGCGGCTCGATCCGCGCCAGGACGTGCATGCCGCGCGAGCCGGAGGTCATCGGGAACCCCGCAAGGCCGTGCTCGGCCAGCACGTCGCGGACGAGCATCGCGACTTCGCGCACGTGTTGGAAGGGGATGCCCGGCGTGGGATCGAGGTCGATGCGTAGCTCGTCGGGGTGGTCGACGTCCGGCGCGCGGACCGGCCAGGGGTGCAGCTCCAGGCACGCGAGGTTCACCATCCACACGACGTGCGCCGCGTCGGCCGGCGCGATGAAGTCGGCGGTACGCATCGACGGGAAGCGCACGTGCGCGGTCCGGATCCAGTCCGGCCGCTTCGCCGGCACGCGCTTCTGGTAGAAGAACTCGCCCTCGATCCCGTTCGGGTAGCGCTTCATGATCGTGGGCCGGTCGCGGCAGCCGCGCAGCGCCCCGTCCATCACCGACAGGTAGTAGCGGACGAGGTCCATCTTCGTCAGCCCGAGCGCCGGGAACAGGACCTTGCCGGGGTTCGAGACGGCGACCTCACGCCCCTCGACGGTGACGTGCTCGCGCGGGGTCGCCATGCGGGGAAGGGACCCCGGGCGTCAGTCGAAGTCGTGCCGGACGACTTCGCCGTCGTTCCACTCGGGCTCGCTTGCGAGGCACTCGTGGACGCGGCGGAACCACTTGTCTTGCTCGGGGTCGTCGGCGAGCGTGAAGTACGCCTCCTTGTCCGGCGCGGCCGCCGCCACGAAGAACACGGTGGGGTCGGAGTCCAACCGGTACATCATCATCGCGCCGCCCTTGGGAAGCCGCGGCTTCATGGTCTCGGTCCACTCGTCTTGCAGCGCGAGGAACTCCTCGACGCGGTCGGGCTTCACGGTGAACTTACCCACGGTTCCGTACATGCCACACCTCCGGTGTCGTCGTACCCCCGAAGGCTACGCCCGCAGGGGGCGAATGGGGAAGCCGGGTTGTCACTCGGGTCCGCGCTGGTGTTGGATGGAGCCTCACACGCACAGGAGGAACGCCATGCCAGAGGCAGTGATCGTTTCCGCCGCGCGCACGCCGATCGGCCGCGCGATGAAGGGCTCGCTCGTCGACGTCCGGCCCGACGACCTGGGCGGCTTCGCGATTCGCGAGGCGATGGCCAAGGTCCCGCAGCTCGATCCGAGCGAGATCGAGGACGTCTACGTCGGCTGCGGCTTCCCCGAGGAAGAGCAGGGCATGAACCTCGCGCGCCGCGCCGCGCTGCTCGCCGGCCTTCCCGACACCGTGCCGGGCGCGACGGTGAACCGCTTCTGCGCCTCCAGCCTGCAGACGCAGCGAATGGCGTTCCACGCGATCAAGTCCGGCGAGGGCGACGCCTACGTCGCCGGCGGCATCGAGTCGATCACGCGCGTGCCGCAGGTGCCGCGCGGCGCCGCGAACGGCGACTTCAGCGCGTTCCATCCCGACCAGGGAGGTGCGACCTTCACGCAGGTCTACATGCCGATGGGCATGACCGCCGAGAACGTGGCCGAGCGGTACGGAGTCTCGCGCGAGGACATGGACGCATTCGCGAAGCGTTCGCAGGACCGCGCGGTCGCCGCGCAGGAGCGCGGCTTCTTCGACAACGAGATCTCGCCGGTCGCCAAGCCCGACGGCTCGGTCGTGTCGAAGGACGACGGCCCGCGCGCCGGCACGACGCTGGAGAAGCTCGCCTCGCTGAAGCCCGCGTTCAAGCCCGACGGCGTCGTGACGGCCGGCAACGCATGTCCGCTGAACGACGGCGCGGCCGCCGTGGTGATCATGAGCGACGAGCGAGCCAAGCAGCTCGGCATCGCGCCGCTCGCGCGCATCGTCGCCAGCGCCGTCAGCGGCATCGACCCGGAGATCATGGGCGTCGGGCCCATCGAGGCGATCAAGACCGTGCTCAAGCGCGCCGGCATGTCCATCGGCGACATCGAACAGTTCGAGCTGAACGAAGCCTTCGCCGCGCAGGTCATCCCGGTCTGCCGCGAGGTCGGCATCGACCCGTTCGACGACCGCGTGAACCCCAACGGCGGCGCGATCGCCCTCGGCCACCCGTACGGGATGACCGGCGCGCGGATCATGTGCACGCTGCTGAACGGGATGCGCGAGGCCGGCAAGACCGTCGGCCTGGAGACGATGTGCGTCGGCGGCGGCCAAGGCATGGCCATGGTCATCGAGCGACTCGGCTAGCGCCCCCCGCCTGGCGAACCGGCTGGTGCGGCTCCAACGCGGGGCCGGTAGGCTGACGTACCGTGCCACCGCGGCGGACCAACGGACGGTCGATCGACTTCGCATCGGCCTTCGAGCGCATCGTCGCCAACGTCGAGGAAGTCGTGCGGGGCAAGGACCGGGAGATCAGGCTCGCATTGACCTGCCTGATGGCCGAGGGACATTTGCTGATCGAGGACGTGCCCGGCGTGGGCAAGACGCTGCTCGCCAAGTCGCTCGCCCGTTCGATCGGGGCGCAATGGCGGCGCATCCAGTTCACACCCGACCTTCTGCCGACTGACGTGACGGGCGCGACCGTCTTCAATCCCGACTCGCGCGCCTTCGAGTTCCACCCCGGCGCGATCTTCGCCAACATCGTGCTCGGCGACGAGATCAACCGTGCCTCGCCCAAGACACAGTCGGCGCTGCTCGAGGCGATGGAGGAGCAGCAGGTCACCGCGGAAGGCACGGTCCATTCACTTCCCCGGCCGTTCATGGTCATCGCGACTGAGAACCCGATCGAGCACGAGGGCACCTACCCGCTTCCGTACGCGCAGCTCGACCGGTTCCTGATGCGGATCGGCATCGGGTACCCGGACGCGGTGGCGGAGCTGGAGGTGCTCGACCGGCACGGCGATCACTCGGCGCTGGAGGACATCGGCGCGGTGACGGACGCGCGCGGCGTGCAGGCGATGATCAAGGAGGCGCGCGAGGTGCACGTGCACCCGTCGGTGAAGGAGTACATCGTGTCGCTCGTCGCGGCGACGCGGGCGGACCCGGACCTGGAACTGGGCGCCTCGCCGCGCGCGGCGATCGGCTTGCTGCGGACGATTCGCGTCTCGGCGGCCGCGCAGGGCCGTGCGTTCGTGACGCCCGATGACGTCAAGGCGCTGGCGGTGCCGGTCATCGCGCACCGGGTGATCGTCTCGCCCGACGCCGAGATGAGCGGGCTCAGCGTGCACGACGCGCTTCGGGCGTTGCTGGACAAGGTGCCCGTCCCGGTCGGAGGCTGACGTGCCGACCGTACGCGGCCGGATCCTGGCGGCGGCGTCGCTGGTCCTGTACGTCGTCGCGCGCGCGCTGTCGGTGGACGAGCTGTTCGCGCTCAGCGCCGCGGCCCTCGTCTTCCCGGCGCTGGCGATGGGCGCGATCAGGCTCCGCAGCGCGGTGCCCTCGATCGAGCGTTCCATCGGCCCGCGCCGCCTCTTCGCCGGTCGCGTGGCGCGCGTCACCTACACGGTACGCAACGAGGCCCGCCGGTCGACGACGCCCATCCTGATCGAAGACCCCGCGCCGGCGATCATGGGCGGCGCGATCGTGCTCGCGATGCCGGGTCTTCGGCGCGGCGCGGGGGGCACGGTGTCGATCGATCGCCGCCTGACGGGCCGAGGCCGCCATCCGGTCGGACCGCTGCGCGTGCGGATCGTCGATCCGCTCGGCCTCGCCGAGCGGACGGTCGAGGCGGCGGCCGCCCAGACGGTGACCGTCTACCCGAAGGTCGAGCTGCTGCGCGAGCGTTCGCCGGGCGCGCTCGGGACGGGAGAGGCCCCGGCGCGCGCGCACCGCATCGCGAACACGGGCGACGAGTTCTACGCGATCCGGGAATGGCGGGACGGCGACGACCTGCGCAAGGTCCACTGGCGCTCGACCGCTCGGTCCGGCGGCTTGATGGTGCGCCAGGAAGAGCAGCTCCCACACCCGCGCGCGACGCTGTTCTACGACAACCGGCTCCCGAGCCTTCCGCGAGCGGAGTCCGGGTTCGAGTGGGGCATCACGCTCATCGCTTCGATCGCCTGGGAGCTGAGCCGCCAGGGAACGGTCGTGCGCGCGGCGACGCTCGACATCCCGCCCGGCGTGGCGCGGTGGGGGCGGGAAGCGGCCGAGCCGATCCTGTCGATGCTCGCGGTGACCGCGCCGTCCCCGAGTTCGCTCCTGCCGGCGGCGCGGGCGCTGACGGCCGCGCGGGGCGCCGGCGGCACCCTGATCGCCGCGCTCCCGCCGCCGTCGGAGGCCGATGCCCGCGCGCTGGCCGCCGCGCGCGGCGCCTACGGCTGGGCGGGCGCGGTGCTGATCGACGTCGGGTCTTTCGCCGGCGTCGTGGGGCGCAGCCGCTCCGAGTACGACCACCGGCTCGCGCAAGCCCAGCGGATCTTGGGGGCCGCCGGCTGGCGGGTCGTCGTCGCAGGCAGGAAGGACACGCCATCGAACGTATGGAACGCGCTCGTCGGCCCGTCGAGGCCGCTCGCGAGCTTACGGTCTTCGCGCTCGTAGCCGCCGCGGCGCTGCCGCTCTCCCGGTTGTTCGAGGAGGGCCCGATCGGCACGACCATCGTCTCGGCGCTCGTGCTGAGCTTCGCGATCGCGATGGGCGCGCGGCGCCTGAACGCGGGCCCGCTGACGTCGTGGCTGGTGTCGTTGCTCGGCCTGGCGCTCTTCGTGAGCTACCGCTTCTTTGCCGACACGCTCTGGGGACCCTTCCCGTCGCTGGAGACCGGGCGGGCGTTCGCCGCCGCGATGCGCGACGCCGCGGCGCAGATCGAGCAGGAAGTCGCGCCGGTGTTCGCGACGAACCCGTTGCTGATCGTCGTCTCCGGCGCCGTGTGGTTCACGGTCGTGGTGAGCTATACCGCGTCCACCTGGCTTCGCAACGCGCTGCTGACGATCGGCGGGACGCTTCCGCTGTTCGCCACGGCGGGCACGCTGCTGCCCTCGGAGCGGCTCGGCTTCGACGTCGCCGTCTTCGCCGGCGCCTGCGTGCTGCTGCTCGCGCACGAGCAGGCTGTTCGCAGGCAGGCGCTCGCGCCGGACGGGCTCAGCACGCGGGCCGGGTGGTCGCCGGCCGCGACCGCCCGGTTCGGCGCCGTCGCGATCGCGATCACGATCGTGGCCGGCACGTCGCTGCCGGGCGTGAGCGCGCCCCCCGGGCTTGCGGGACGCAACAGCACGCGGGTCATCTTCAACCCCATCGTCGCCGTCAAGCCGGCGCTGGACGTGACGGAGGAGCGCGAGCTGCTGGAGGTGCGCAGCCTGTACCCGGTCTACATGCGACTGACCTCGCTCGACCGCTTCGACGGGAAGGTGTGGACGCTGGACACCGACCCGGACCTGGAGCCCTTCCCCGAGCCGCAGTCCGTTGGCGGCGGTCCGTACACCTACGTCAACCAGTCCGTCACGATCCGCGCGCTGGCCGGGTCGTGGCTCCCCGCGGCCTACGCGCCGGTGCGCGTGGCGGGCGTGGACGCGGCATACGAAGCCGGGACAAGGACGCTCTACGCGCAAGGCCCGCTCGAGAGCGGACTGACGTACGCGGTGGTCTCCGCCGTGCCGGCCGTGACCGCGGCGGACCTCGACGGTCCGGTCGGCTACCCCGCGAGCGTGAGCCGGTACACGGAGCTGCCCCGCGGCGAGCGTGACGTCCTCCAGCCGATCGCGCGCGAGATCGCCGGCGACGCGACGACTCCGTACCTGCAAGCGCTGCGGCTTCAGAACCACTTGCGGGGCTTCACCTACGACGAGCGGGTCGCCGCGAGCCACTCCTTCGACAACATCATGGCGTTCCTGACGTCGGTGAAGCGCGGCTACTGCGAGCAGTTCGCCGCGTCGATGGCGGTGCTCGCGCGATCGCTCGGCATTCCGGCGCGCGTCGCGATCGGCTTCGGGCTGGGCGAGGAGGTCGCGCCGGGCCACTGGGTGCTGACGACGCGCCACGCGCACGCGTGGGTCGAAGTGTTCTTCCCCGAGGTCGGCTGGATCATCTTCGAGCCGACCCCCCGGGCCGGCATCGCGGCCGTTCCCGCCTATGCGCCGGCGCCGCTCGGACGCGCGCCCGACGCGCCCGGCCCGGCGCCGGGCCAGACCGATCGCCCCGCGCCCGGGCGTACGCGTGAGCCGGTCGACGTCCCGAGCGGCGCGGCGCAACCGGAGACGCCCGCGGACTCGCCCCGGTCGTCGGTCACCCGGCGGGCGGCGCTGGCCGGCGCGGGTCTGCTCGCGCTCGGCGCGATCGTGCTGGCCACGGCGATGCTGCGCAGGCGGATCGTGGTCGCGGGGGCGGGCGGGGCCGCCGCGATTCACTACGTCGACTTCCTCACCTGGTGTGCCGTCGTGGGCTATGGACGGCGTCCGGGGGAGACGCCGGTCGAGCACGCCCGGCGCATCGGACGGGTGCTGCCGTCCGCCGCCGAACCGATGGGCGCGGTCGCGCAGGCCGCGCAGCAAGTCCTGTGGGGTCCGGGCGCCGGCGGCGAGCCGGAGCTGATCGAGGCGGACGAGCGCGCGCGCGCCGCGCTGACGGCCACGCTCGACCGTCGGCGGCGACTGCGGGGATCGGTGTGGTGGGGACTCCAGCGCGCCGGCCGCTAGCTGTCGTTCCGCGCCGGCCGGCGGCGAACGTTCCGCCGTCGCCGGGCGTCGGATGGTTCGATGGTGGGGTTCGGTGAGTAGTGGCGAGATCGACTTCCGGCGGTTCTTCGACGCGGAGTTCCGGCCGCTGCGGCGCTTCGCGTACCTGCTCACGAGCGATTGGAGCGAGGCGGAGGACTTGGCGCAGGAGGCGATGGTCAGGACGTTTCGCGCATGGGGCCGCATCCAGGACCGCACCAAGCCGGGCGCGTACGCGCGGGCCGTCCTGGTGAACCGTCATCGCTCCTTGCTGCGCCGCGCGAAGGTCGAGGCGAAGCACGCGCTCGCCCGGCGCCCGGACCCGGTTCCCGAAGACGCCGAGCCCGCCGACGATCGCGTGCTGGTGTGGAAGGCGCTCGGCGTGCTCCCGGTGAAGGAGCGTGCGGTGGTCGTGCTCCGGTTCTTCGAGGACCTGCCGCAAGCGGAGATCGCCGAGGTGCTCGGCGTGCCGGTCGGCACGGTGAAGTCGATGACGCACCGCGCGCTCGGACGGCTGCGCGACGAGCTGGGCGAGGCGATCGCGTTGGTCCCGGTGGGTGAGGGCGGATGAGCGACGAGCTGCTGAAGGAATCGCTGCACCACGCCGCGGCGGGCGAGCCGCCCGCCGGCGACGCCTTCGCGCGCTTCGGCGCCGCCCGCCGGCGCGCGGCCGTCGTGCGCGCGGTCACGATGACGGTCGTCGTCGCCGCGATCCTCGCCTCGTTCTCGCTGGTGCTGCCCAACCCCTTCCGGAGCGGCGCGCCGACCGAGTTCGTTCCGGGAGGCGTGCGCTCGCCCGACCGGGAGATCACCGAGCGCGTATACACCGACTCGGTGGCGCGCTACCGGATCGCGGTGCCGGTCGCCTTCGAGGCCCGTGGGGACGAAGGCGCGCGCGTTGTCTTCTTCGCGCAAGCCGACCCGCCGATCGAGCCCGGCGATCCCTACACCGACCTCTACGACGACGCCGGCGAGCTGGAGATCCCGCGCACGTTCTACGTGCAGGTGACGCCGGACGTTCCCGCGAACCGTCCGCTCGGGCGAACCGAGGACCGCGTCGGCCTGGACGCGCTGGAGGATCGCGGGGCGCGCGTCGAGCGCGACGTCGTGCTGCCGGCGTTCGAAGGGCAACTGCGCGAGCCCGGCCTGGCCGTGACCTACCCGCGCGAGCCCTCGGGCGGGATGCCCGCCTACTGGTGCCGCGGGTGCGCCACACGCGAGTTCCGGGTCGCGCTGGAAGGCGGCGCCGTGCTCTTCATCCGGGTCGTCGCGCCCGACGAGCCGACGATGACGCTCTACGACGGCGTCGTCGGCCGCATCGTCGACAGCCTCGCTACTCATGCGAGGAGGGGGTAAGTGCGTCGCCCCCGGGCTTCCGACGAGCGGACGGTGCCGCCCGCTGGCGTTCTTCTTCGGGAGGGAAGTTTGGGTAGTGGGTCATTACACGCTATCCTTCGCCCTCCGGGCAGAGGGGGAGTGTATGTCCAAAGTGCATCAGGCGGGAGTGGTTGGTATCGCGGCGGTTGTCCTCATGTCGTGGTCTCTCGCGAGCGCCCAGCCGGACGAGCCGTTTTCCGCCTGGGCAGAGCCGAAATGTAGTTCCTCACCCCCGTCTTGGTGCGACATCAACTTCTCTCCAGCGCGACCAGATCCGCCGGTTGTAGGAGGCACGGTCCAGACGGCAACGGATTGTCACGACGATCTGTGCATCAAGGTCACTTCGGAGAAGGACGGCTCCGCATTCATTACCGACATCGAGGTTTGGACCAGGGTAGGCTGCAAAGGCTCCGACTACTCTGGATCATTCAAGATAACCGCCACTCATGATGGGCAATCTCAAATTGGGAAGGCGAGCAACGTTGTCCTCATTTCGGGTTGCAACCAGGCGTGGGTGGCCGATCCCGACTTGGGTATCAGGGGAGCCGCCTTGTTCTTTGAGGCCCGGGGGAGATGGCCGGTCGAGTTCCGTTATCCGGATCCAACCCAGATATGCGTGCAATGGGTGAGAGAGACAGGCATAACGCCAGGCGGCACTCCCTGCGCTACCGCTCACGATTGATGACGATCAGGCCTCGGAGAGGCGTGTCCTCCGAGTTAGAAGGCCACGCCCAGAACGCCCCGTGAACGATCAGATAGGGCGGGGCATCGATGTTGAGAACGTCTCGAAATCGTTCGGGCCGCTCCACGCGTTGGAGGATGTGTCCTTCCGGTTGGCACCGGGCCTGACTGGCTTGCTAGGGCCGAACGGTGCAGGAAAGACAACCTTGCTCCGTATCCTCGCTACGGTCACCCCGCCCGACAGTGGCAGAGTGCGAACGCTTGGGCTCGATCCCTGCCGGGACCGCGATCGACGTACAATTCGCGAGTCGCTTGGATACATGCCTCAAGAGCTGGGCTTGTACGAAGGCCTCCGAGCCCGCGACTTCTTGGACTACGTCGCCACCTTGAAGGGCTTGGGTTCACGAGCCCAACGCCGCACGCACGTGGATCAGGCGATCCGGCGAGCGCAGCTGTCCGGTGAGGAGGCCCACAAGCGAATCCGCAGCTTGTCAGGCGGGCAACGACGGAGGGTTGGCATCGCTCAGGCTCTCCTGGGCTCGCCTGCCGTGCTGCTCCTTGATGAACCAACCGTGGGCCTCGACCCGGAGCAAAGAG
>DASWJS010000032.1:0-23275 GCA_036397035.1 Actinomycetota bacterium
CGCATCATCCGGGCCGCGGTCGCGATGCACGCACACTTCCGTGATGAGCATGTCGAGCAGCTGCTGCCTGTCGAGGACCGCCTGGCCGCGTTCGCCCCGCGGGTCATGGGCACGCTCCGGGATCGCGGCAACCCGTTGCCGGATCTCAGCATCCGAGGATGGGAGCGCTTCGCCGAGATCGCGCCGCGAGAGGTCACCGAACTCGTCTTCGCCATCCACGACCAGCCCGTCACCCTGGCTGGGCCGCTTGTGCAGCGGAGTGGCTCGACGTTGCTGCACGGCGACCTGTGGCTCCCGAACATCGCACTCGAGCCGGACGGCATCGTCGTGATCGATTGGGCGCTTGCAACACGAGGGCCGCCGATCGTCGAATTCGCCTCGTTCCTCGCCGGCTGCGCAGCACAGGTCCACGCCACACGTGAGGAGATCCTCGAGGACATCCGCGATATCACGGGTGCGCACCACGACGAAGAAGCCATGCGGATCGGCCTGGTGTCCGGGATCGTCGAGATGGGCTGGAACATGGCCATGCACGTCACCGAGCACGGCGGCAAGGCCGCTCGTGAAACCTTCGACTGGTGGGTCAGCGCGGCTCGCCGCGCGCTCGACGCGGGACTCATCAGCTAATTCCGAGGAGCGGATCCGGCGGAGCCCGCTTGTGCTGCTGCTGCTCCGAGGGCTAAAAGGTGATTGTTTGCCTGGGGTGGACCCTCACGGGTGCGTTGCCTTGACGCGCGCCATAGGGCGCACGACTCGTGCACGAAGTGCCGGCCGGTGTCTGCGGGTCGTGTGCAGAGCGATACCTGCGACCTGAGATCGCCGAGAAGATCGAGCGCCTCCTCTCCGCCCCGCCGGCGAGCCGGGAGGAAATACCGGTCTGGAATTTCGCCGAGAGCGCCTGACGCATCTCGGCTACAGCCGGCGACCCGGCCGCAAACTCCGTCACCATTCGGCACCACTTGGCGCCCGATTTCAGCCGACGCCAGCCAACTCGCCAGACAGCTCCCATAGCGGGACCGCCGACCAGACCGCCGGGAACGGTAGGCCGCCTCGTCATGGAGCGGAACGTGCGAGCCAAGAGATAGCGCTGGACCACGCTGGCTCTCCCCACCGCCCCACGCAGGAGGCACGTCTTCTCGTCGTGGCCTCCACGGTCCTGGCATGCCGGACGAAGTCTTGGGCGATTCCAGGGTAGATCCCGTCGCAGAAGCAGTGCCTCCTATCAAGGAGTCCACGTAGAGCAGCGACGAGGTTGGCCGCCTTCGCGGCGTCAGAGGGCCGGGTGCGCTAGATCGGGTTGGTCAATTCAACCGTGATCGACCTGGTCAGAGTTACGTCCAGCTCGAGGATCTCAGGTTCGGGGTATTGATCAAGAAGGAACGAGTACTCGTTCAGGGTGAGCACGTAGTCGCTCCGCTCGAACGCGACGCCTGCCTTCACGCCGAACGACTGTTGGTCGCTCCATACGTTCGCGCACACGACGCCCGCGACACAATCGGCCTCGGAAAACGAGCCCGGTCTCGTCAACGAGAAGTCGAAGTGATTGCAGCAGTCGCCGCCTTCCATCAGGTCCACCACGACGTGAACAGCGTTGCCGAGCGGGTCGACGTCGAACGCGACCGGCCCCACGGGCCCCTCGTATCCGCCGCTTCCGCGCTCGCACCCACCGTCGCCGCCGCCTGCGCGATACTCAACGACCGGGTCCTCCGCGTTGGATGTGTTCGTGATTCGCTCGAGTTCGAACGAGAAGTAGTAGAGCGGTGCCGGACCGCACGGCTGGAACTCCGGCGACCACTCGATCCAGTCCGGAACCGCGAATGACATCGATAGGGACTCGACTTCCACACGCTGGATCGGATCCGCATCCGCGATGATGCCGGGCGCGACAATCGCCACCGCGGCTGCCGTCATCAGCCAACCCTTGATCACAAACCCCCTCGGTTTCTCCTCGCGAAAGGGGTTCGCCGCCCGGCCACAGTTGTCCTGCCTTCGCCAGGTCAATGCCCCTCACTGAACGAGAACGTCCGCCTACCGGCGATGGGTCGCGATCCGCCCTGCGCGGACCTGTCGTCGTGACTCGAGATGCGGCACGATAGGGTCCGTGCTCACGGTCTTCGGCGTCGCTTCGCTCACCTTCATGATGGTGATGTACGCGCTCGAACGGCGTCGGAGGGTGTTCGTGCTGGGCTTCGCAGCCGGCTGCGCGCTCTCCAGCGCCTACGGGTTCCTCGCCGGGGCGTGGCCGTTCGGCGTGATCGAAGCGATCTGGTGCGCGATCGCGCTCCGCCGATGGCTCACGGGCGGACGATCGCGCGCGTCGCGGGCCTAGCAGCCGTCGAGTCGCCGAACAGCCCCTCGCGACGGGAGACGAGCACGGTCTCACCGGCCTCTTGGCGCCGCGCCTCGCCGGGAACAATGGCGAGCAGGGTTCGGCGGCGGCTCTGTCGAAGTAGCGCCCCGGCGACGGGAGGGGACGAACGTGCGACGGTCGGTCTTGGTGCTCGCGCTCTTGCTTGCCCTCGGGGCGGCGCCGCATGCGCGCACCGACACCGCGAAGCCGAACATCGTGGTCATCATGACCGACGACCAGACGATCGCCCAGATGCAGATGATGACCGCGACGAACGCGCTCATCGCCGGCGAGGGAGCGACCTTCACGCGCTCGTACGTCTCGTTCCCGTTGTGCTGTCCGTCGCGCGCGACGTTCCTCACGGGCCAGTACGCGCACAACCACGGCGTGCTCGAGATCGGTCCGCCAACCGGGGGGCACGACCGCCTCGACCACTCCAGCACCCTGCCCGTGTGGCTCGACGAAGCCGGCTACCAAACCATCCACATCGGCAAGTACCTCAACGACTACGGAACCAACGACCCCTACGAGATCCCGCCGGGGTGGGACGAGTGGCGCACGGCGGTGGACCCGACCACGTACTGGATGTGGGGCTACACACTCAACGAAAACGGCACGCTGAACACCTACGGGACCTTCGAAGAAGAGGACGAGGAGAACTACCAGACCTACGTCTACCGTGACAAGGCGCTGGCCGCGATCGACGCGGCGGTCGACGCCGGCGACCCGTTCTTCCTCAACCTGTGGTTCCTGGCGCCGCACCGCGAGGTGTTCACGCTCAAGCGACAGCTCCCCCCGCGCGCCGCGCCCGGACCCGACCGCGAAGCCTTCGACGACGAGGTCATGCCCCGGCCGCCCTCGTTCAACGAGCCGGACGTCACCGACAAGCCGCTCTACATCCAGGTGAAGCCGCCCCTGGACGAAACCGCGATCGGGTTGATCGAGACGCGCTGGGAGATGGAGCACGAGGCGTTGCTCGCGGTGGACCGCGCGGTCGAGGCGGTCGTGAACAAGCTCGAGGACCGCGGCGTGCTGGACGACACCTACGTCATCTTCACCTCGGACAACGGCTACTTCCACGGGGAGCACCGGACCCCGGACGAGAAGATCCTGGCGTACGAGCCGTCGACGGCCGTGCCGCTGGTCATGCGCGGCCCGGCGATCCCCGCCGGGACGGTCATCGACGAGCCGGTCGTCAACGTCGACCTCGCGCCGACGATCGTCGAGCTGACCGGCGCCGCCTCGACCCTGGTGATGGACGGGCGCTCGCTGGTGCCGTTCCTCGACGGCGCGCACGAGCCCACGACGCGACCGATGCTGCTGGAGGCCTACTGGCCGGTCGGCTCGACCGGCCGCTTCTTCGTCGAGGAGGTCACCAGCCCCGGCGAAGAAGGCGAGGGCGGCGAAGGTCTGCCGCTCAACAAAGCGGTGATGAGCTATCACGCCATCCACACCGGCCGGTTCGTCTACATCGAGTACGACACCGGCGAGCACGAGCTGTACGACCTCACCGTAGACCCGCACCAGATCGGCTCGAAGCACCTCGATCCGGCGTACCTCGACACTCAGCTCGCGCTCGCCCGGGAGCTGGAGCGCCTCCGGTTCTGCAGCGGCGAGGGGTGCGCCCAAGAGACCGGACCGATCCCCGAACCGGAGAGCTGACAATGCGTCGAACGGTGCTGCTGTCGACGATCCTGGTGCTGGCCGGCATGCCCGCCATGGCCGATCCTCCCACGGGCGTTTCCCCCAAGAAGATCGCGGGGACTTGGCGGTACCAAACGGGGAAGTGGATCTACACGGACTTCGTCTACGACGACTACGGGGCGGACACGATCGCGCGCGGCCAGCCGAACGTCGTCACGCTCGCCCCGACCGCGGGCGACTTCCGGTATCCGGGCGGCGACACCGAGGCCGGCAACGCGGCCGACATCGTCGAGGTTCGCGTGCGGATCTCGCCGCCCGACGACGACGATCTGCGCGTGCACGTGCGACTGCAGTCGCTGGTCGATCCCGCGCTGCCGGCGATCTGGGTCAGCGTGGACGGCGCCGAGACGATCGTCACCGAGCACAACGCCGACGAGATCGACCCGACCGAGAACACGATCATGTTCACGCTGCCGGGAGCGGCGGCCGGCGGCGGGAGCATCGCGCTGAACGTCGGCGCCGGCCTCCACGACGGCGACGGCGGACTCCGCGAGGGCGTGCCGGGCTCGGCCTACGCGCAACCGGACGAGTTCACCACCGGTGGCCCGACCGAGGCGCGCCTGTTCGACCTGGCCTTCAACACGCGCGCGCTCGAAGGCCGGGGCGGCGCCTGGAACGAGGACGTCCAGTCCCGGCTGCTGGCCGAAGGGGACTTGGAGCCGTTCGCGCAGACGATCGACCTCGATGCGCTGGCGGCCAACGAGACGGTGGAGCCGCCGGTCGAACCGGGCTACGCCGTTCGGATCTTCGAGTCGCGCCAGGACTTGGGCGAGGGCATGCGCGGCTCGTTCCCTCAATACCGCGGACGGCTGCAGCCCTACGCGCTGTGGATCCCGGAGGACTACGACCCGCAGACCCCGACGCCGTTGCTGTTGAACCTGCACTCGCTGTCGGTCCACCACAACCAGTACCGGGGCGGCGAGGACCCGGCGGCCTCGTATTCCACGATGTACGAACAGGTCGAAGACGGGCTCGGCGCGATCGTCGTCACGCCTCTGGCCCGCGGGCCCGACGGCTGGTACCAGGACGAAGCGCTGATCGACACGCTCGAGGTCTGGGCCGACGCCGTCGAGTCGTTCAACATCGACCCGGATCGGGTCTACGTCGGCGGCTACTCGATGGGAGGCTTCGGCACGTACCGACTGGCGACGCTGATGCCGGACTCGTTCGCGAGCGCCGTGAGCATCGTCGGCCCGCCGGCCGACGGGATCTGGGCGTATCCGGCCGAGCCGACCGGGGGCGCCGACGACCCCACGTTCACCCACCCACAACTGGAGAGCACGCTGCACGTGCCGTTCTGGATCACCCAGGGCGTGGAGGACGAGTTGGTCCCGTTCACCGGCGTCACCGTCCAGGCGCAGCGCTTCGGCGAGCTTGGGCACGAGTATCGGTACGCGCTGCACCCGGTCGGGGATCACTTCGCCTTTGCGTTCCTGGACGAGTGGAGCCGTGAGATCGGCTGGCTCGCCTCCCACCCCACGCGCGTGACCGACCCGCGGCGCGTGACCCTGGACGTGCGCCCGGCCTCGTGGGCATCCGGCGCGGACGCCACGATCCTGGGGCATCTGCACGCGCTGGTCGAGGAGATCGGCGCGCGGCTCGACGGCGCCTACTGGGTGGGCGACGTCGTGATCGCCGGGGGCGACGACGTCACCGGCGAGGTGGATCTGACCTCAGGCGGAATCCCTTCGACGCAGACCGGGGTCGCTTCGGTCACCGCCCCCGGCGTCGACGGCCCGTCCCCGTACCTGCTCACCGGACAGGACAAGGTGTTCGGCGACGTCGCGGCCGAAGACTCCTTGACCGGCAGGTTGTCGGGCGTGACTTCCGTCACCGTGGACGTCGAGCGAGCCGGCCTGTCCGATGCGCCCGCCGTCGCGGTGACGTCGAACGTCCCGGCCACGATCACCTTCGTCCGCGACGGTGCCGTGGTGGGTTCGGTCGCAGTCGGCTAAGCCCAGCCCGAAAGTCCGGCGCTCGAGGCTCGTCGTTCGAGAAAAGCGCGTTCGGTCTCGTTGGTGGTCAGCTCGATCGCCCGCCGGTAGGCGCTCGCCGCTTCGTCGTTTCGGCCGAGCCGCCGCAACAGGTCCGCTCGCGCGGCGTGGAACAGGTGATAGCCGTCCAATTGCTCGCGCAGCGAATCGACGATCGGAAGGCCGCGCGCCGGGCCGTCGGCCATCGCGACCGCGACGGCGTGATTGAGCGCCACGACCGGCGTCGGCGTCATCGCCCGCAGCGTCGCGTAGAGGCCGGCGATCTGCGGCCAGTCGGTGTCCTCCGGGCGCGGCGCGCGGGCGTGCAGCGCGGCGATCGCGGCCTGCACCTGGTAGGGCCCGGCGCGACCCTTCGGCAACGCGGACGCCAGCGTCGCGAGCCCTTCGTCGATCATCTCGTGATCCCATCGCGCTCGGTCCTGGTCCTCCAGCAGCACGAGGTCGCCTTCCGCGGAGACGCGCGTCGCGCGGCGCGAGTGCTGCAACAGCATCAGCGCGAGCAACCCGGCGGCTTCGGGTTCGGCGGGCATCAGCGCGAGGAGCAACCGCGCGAGCCGGATCGCCTCGTCGCACAGGTCCACCCGCACGAGCGAACCGCTCGTCGCGGCGTATCCCTCGTTGAACACCAGGTAGAGCACGGCCAGGACGCCGGGCAGCCGCTCGAGCAACAGCTCCGGCGGCGGCACGCGGTACGGGATACCCGCGTCGCGGATCTTGCGCTTGGCGCGCGTGACGCGCTTGGTCATCGCGGGCTCGGTGACGAGGAACGCGCGCGCGATCTCGGTCGTCGACAGTCCGCTCAGCGTCTTGAGGGTCAATGCGACGCGGGCGTCCATCGGCAGCGCGGGATGGCAGCACGTGAAGATCAGGCGAAGCCGCTCGTCCGGGATCGCGTCCACGTCGATGCCGTCTCGTCCGAGCGATTCCAGATCCGCGAGCAGCGCGCTCTTCTCCCGCAGGCGGCGCTCGCGGCGCAGGCGATCGATCGCCCGGTTGCGCGCCGTCGTCGTGATCCATGCGGCGGGATTCGCCGGCGTGCCGCGCGACGGCCACGTCCGGAGCGCTTCGGCGAAGGCCTCCTGCACGGCGTCCTCGGCGAGGTCGAAGTCGCCCAGGATCCGGATCAAGGTCGCGACCACCCGTCCGTGCTCCCGACGGAACAGGTGGTCGACGACCTCGCGCGCGCCGGCTGCTACGTCTGTTGCCCCGTCTCGTCGAATTCCATGATCGGCCTGATCTCGACCGAGCCGTGCCCGACGTCCTTCATGTTCACGTCCTGCTCGGCGGGGGTCATCGCGGCCCGAGCCTGCTCGTCGCCGTAGATCAGCAGCAAGTACCTCACGTCGTCCTCCTCTCGACCGGCGACCCCTCGGCCGCCTCACTGTAACGACGAACGAGATCGCCCGGTCGGGACACTCGCCGGTGTCAATCGAGCGTGACCACATTCGGTGCTGCCGCGCGAACGATGCACGTTCCGGGCCGCGACATGGAGACCGATACGCCCACTTTGGAGGCTTGCGGAACCCTAGACGCGCCGGGGCGGGGCGCGCTAACGTTCGAGCACAACTCGCCATTCCGATCTTTCGAAGCCGACATCGTTCCCCGCCCGGCGTGGCACACCGTCGAACGAAAGAGGCGCGCCCTGCGAAAGGCGGTCAGGTGAAGGGGATCGTGTTCAACCTGCTGGAGCAGGTGATATCCGACGAGCACGGTGAGGCCGCGTGGGACGGCATGCTCGACGCAACCGGTCTGTCCGGGACGTACACCGCGGTCGGCAACTATCCCGACGAGGAGTTCATGGCGCTGGTCGAAGCCGCCCAAGCCGCTACCGGCGAGACCCGGGACACCGTCGTGCGCGGGTTCGGACGGAGCGCGATCCCGCACTTCTACGAACGCTATCCGTCGTTCTTCGCGCCCCACACGACGACACGCTCGTTCCTGCTGACACTGAACGACGTGATTCACCCCGAGGTCCGCAAGCTGTTCCCGGGCGCCTACGCGCCGAGCTTCGAGTTTGACATCTCCGAAGACGGGGTGCTCGGGCTGACCTACGAGTCGCACCGCGCGCTGTGCTCGTTCGCCGAGGGTCTGATCGAAGGCGCGGCGGATCACTTCGGCGAGCGAGTCACGATCGACCAGCCTCGGTGCATCAAGCGCGGCGACGAGCGATGCCTGATCCGAGTGGGGTTCGACGGCACGACGACATGACCGAAGACAAGGACGCCTACGAACGACTTCAGCGACGCTATGAGCGCGAGCGAACGGCCCGCCGCGAAGCGGAGGCGATCGCCGAGCGCGTCACGGCCGAGCTGTACTCGGCGACCGAGAACCTCCAGGCGGCCAACCAGGCGATCCGGGACTTCATGGCGATCGCATCCCACGACCTCAAGAGCCCGCTGACGTCGATCATCGGCGCCGCGTCGATGCTCCGTGAGAGCTGGCGCGTCCTGACCGACGAGCAGCGCGAAGGCTTGCTGGAGGCCGCGACACGCCAGGGGACCCACATGTCGCGCATGGTCGACGATCTGCTCACCATCTCCAAGATCGAGTCGGGCGCGCTCGAGCCGCACCCGGCCGCAGTCGAGCTGCGCCGCGCGATCGACCGCGTGGTCGGCGCCTTCATCGACTGGGCGGGCCAGGTGCGCGTGTCGGCCCTCAACAGCATCAGCGCCGAGTGCGATCCGGATCATCTCGAGCGGATCCTGACCAACTACATCGGCAACGCGATCAAGTACGGCGCTCCGCCGATCCACGTCGAGGCCGAGCAGGCCGACGAATGGGTGGAGATCCGCGTCCGCGACCACGGCGCCGGGGTGCCGGACGACTTCGTGCCGCGGCTCTTCGGCCGGTTCTCGCGCGCGGACGACGCGCGCACGAGATCGCAGCCCGGGTCGGGCCTGGGACTGTCGATCGTGCAAGGCCTGGCGCGCATGAACGGCGGCGACACCTGGTACGAGCCGAACGATCCGAACGGCTCCTGCTTCGCCGTCCGCCTCCGGCGTTCCGTGGCCTGACGCCCTCCGGTCAGTTCGGAAACTGCTCCGCGAGGCCCATCACGCCGTCAAGGCGGCCGAGGAAGGCGTCGAGAAGCTCCGGATCGAACAGCGCGCCGCTCCCCTCGCGCATCGTCTCGACCACCTTTCCCACCGGCCAGGCCGGCTTGTACGCGCGCTTGCTCAACAACGCGTCGAAAACGTCGGTGATGGCCGCGATCCGGCCCTCGACCGGGATCGCCTCGCCCCGCAGGCCGCCCGGGTAGCCGGACCCGTCCCAGCGCTCGTGATGCGTCAGCGCGATCTCGCCGGCGAGCTTCAGCAACTCCGCGTCGGTGCCTGCGAACATCCGGTGCCCCAGCTCCGAGTGAGCGCGCATGACCTCGTGGTCGGCGGACGTGAACTTCCCCTCCTTTCGAAGCACGCGATCCGGAATGCCGATCTTGCCGACGTCATGCAGGCGGCTCGCGAGCAGGATCTGCGTACACCGTTCGTCCTCCAGGCCCGCCTCCTTGGCGAGCAGCTCGCTGTAGTGGCTCATCCGCTCGATGTGTCCGACCGTCGTCGGGTCCCTGACCTCGGCGGCGAGCGACAAGCGGCGAACCACCTCCTCCACCGAAGCCCGCATCTTGACGTCCGCGATCTCGATGCTGCGGAAGCTTCGCCACAGATCCTCGGTGCGTTCGCGCAGCGTTCGCGCGAGGTCCGCACGCTGCGAGCGACTCTCGGCTTCGATGCGAGCACGGTGGAGCGCGTTGGCGGCGTTGATCAGGACCTCGTTGCGGGTGAACGGCTTGACGATGTAGCCGTACACGCCCGCCTCGACCGCGACGCTAGCGAGGACGGGGTCGTCGACCGCCGTGACCATGACCACCGCCAGGTCCGGGTACGCGCCGGTCACCTCGCGCACGAGGTCGAGGCCGGACCCGCCCGGCATGTGCACGTCGCAGAGCATCAGCTCGAACGCGTCCCGAGCCAGGCACGCCCGCGCTTCCGCGGCGTCCTTCGCCCCGGTGCACGTGTACCCGTGGCGCTCGAACAGCCGCGTCAGCGTGCCCCGAATCGCCGCCTCGTCGTCGACGATCAACGTGCGCGCGCTCATTGCATCACGGGTTCGCCGCCGCCGCCGGAGTCCAGCATCGACCGGACCCGGCCGAGCAGATCGCCGGTGCTGTAGGGCTTCTCCAGCAGCGGCCGGCCCGACAGAACCTGACCGCGCTCCAACAGGTCTTGCGGATAGCCGGAGGTGAACAGCACCGGCGTCCCGGGGTGAAGCTCGTGAAGGTGCGCCGCGAGCTCGACGCCCGACATCTGCGGCATGACGACATCGGTGATCAGCAGGTCGACGGGTCCGTCGTGTGTCCGGATCACCTCAAGGGCCTCCGCGCCGTTGCGCGCCGCTAGCACCGCATATCCCCTCCGCGACAGGACGCGCACGGTCGGCTCTCGGACGAGGTCCTCGTCCTCGACGACAACGATGGTCTCACCCGCGCCCGCGATCTGCTCGGACGGCGCCTGGCCCTGCGAGGACACGCCGGCTGCCTCGTCTGTGACGGGAAGGTACACGCGAACGGCGGTTCCCACGCCCGGCTCGGAGTAGATGTGTACGCCGCCGCCGGCCTGGGTGACGATGCCGTACACAGTCGCGAGTCCGAGGCCGGTTCCGACGCCCTGCGGCTTGGTCGTGTAGAAGGGCTCGAAGACGCGCGCCAGGACCTCCGGGGGCATCCCGGATCCGGAGTCGCTCACCGAGAGCCGGACGTAGCGGCCGGCGCGGAGGTTGACCGAGAGGTCTTCGAAGTCCTCCGATATCTCGACGTTCCTGGTCTCGATCGTCAGCGCGCCGCCGCCGGGCATCGCGTCGCGCGCGTTCACGACCAGGTTCATGCAGACCTGCTCGACGCCGCTCGGGTCGATCTTGACCGGCATCAGGCCGTGGGCAAGCGCCGCGCGCAGCTCGATGTGCTCGCCGATGGTGTGCCGGAACAACTGCTCCAGCTCCCGGACGATGTCGTTGAGGTCGAGCACCTCCGGCTTGACGATCTCGCGGCGCCCGAAGACCAGGAGCTGGTGAACCAGCGCCGCAGCGCGCTGAGCTGCGCGCACGATCTCGCCGACGTCGTCGCGGACGCTCTCGACGTTCTCCGGCTCGTCCAAGATCAGCTCCGCGTAGTTGAGGATGGCGGCGAGCAGGTTGTTGAAGTCGTGCGCGACACCGCCGGCGAGCTGCCCGAGGCTCTCCAGCCGCTGAGACTGTTGCTGCTTCAGCAGCTCGCGTTCCTTCTCCGCCCGCTTGCGCTCGGTAATGTCGCGATGGATGCTCGCCACGCCGATGATCTCGCCGCGCGAGTTGCGGACAGGCGAGATGGCGATCGAGACCGAAACCGCGCGCGAGGCCTTCGTGAACCTGACCGCTTCGTGGACGCTCACGTGCTCGCCGGCCGCCGCGCGGGCGAATTTCTGCTCGTGTTCGGGCACGTCGTCCGGCGGGACGAGCAGCTCCTGAACTGTGCGGCCGAGCGCTTCCTCCGCCCGGTAGCCGTACAGGGTCTCCGCGGCAGGGTTCCAGCTCGCGACCCTTCCGTCCGCATCGACGCCGATGATGGCGTCCTGGCAAGAGCTGACGATGGCGGCGAGCAAGGCGCGCGCGCGCTCGGCGAGCGTGCGCTCGGTGACGTCGTGGATGAAGGCCGAGACCAGGACGCCGTTCTCCGTCCGCACGGGCGCCAGCGAGATGTCCACGGGGAACTCGCTGCCGTCCTTGCGGCGCGCGAAGAGCGCCAGGCCGGCGCCCATCGGGCGGGTCTCCGGGTGCGCGGCGTAGGCGGCCCGCAGCTCGGCATGGCGCCGGGCAAGGTGCTCGGGCACCAGGGCCTCCACCCTGCTGCCAACCAGCTCGTCCCGGCCGTACCCGAACAGGATCTCTGTCTGACTGTTGACCAGCTTGATGACGCCTCCGGCATCGACGAGGACAATGGCGTCCGGAGCGCGCTCGATCAAATCCTGGTGTACGTTGATCAAACTCATGGGTGTCATAGCGCCTACGAACACCCAGGACACGGTGTTGCGCCTGATGGCGGCATCACGCCATGGCGTGGATTGTCTTCCTTATGACTGAGAATGTCCCCCTTGCCGGAGAGCCGGCGCTCGGACCCGTCGGCATAACAGCCAAGCAGGAAGAGCTGTATCGGCTGTTGCTGCGCGGCGGCGCGCTGTCGGCTGCCGAAGCAGCGCGTCTGACCGGCACCGGCGCCCGGGAGGTTCGTTCCCTGATGGCGGCGCTCGAGGCCGAGGGCCTCGTCTCCCGGACGGCAGAGCGCGATCCCCGCTACCTCGCCGCGGCGCCCGACTCGGCGATCGAGGGCCTGATCGCACGGCGGCGCAAGGAACTGGACGAACTGCGTCCCGCGATCGAATCATTGCGCAACGAGTTCCATGCGGCCGCCACGCGCCGCGACCCACCGGAGCTGGTCGAGGTGGTCGTCGGTCGGCGTGCCGTGCGTCACCGCTCCCGGCAACTCCTCGCCGCGGCGACGGCGGAGCTGCTGGCGGTCCACAAGCCACCTGCCTCGCTCATCGACACGCCTGCCATCGACGGCCCGGATGCTCTCCACGGCGTCGCCGTCCGCGTCATCTACGATCGAGCCGCACTCGGGGAGCCGGGCGCCCTCGCGTCGATCGAGCGGCTGGCAGCCACGGGCCGGGAAAGCCGCCTGCTGCCCGAGACGCCGCTCGCGTTCGTCGTCGCCGATCGCGCCCTCGCGCTCGTGCCGCTGACGCCCGGCGATCCCCAGCGGGACGCCGCGCTCGTGCTTCATCCGTCGGCGCTGCTCGACGCGATCCTCTCCTGGTTCGAGAGGCTGTGGAGCGAAGCGCTTCCCCTGCGCACGGCAGGGATCCAGACCGCGAGCGCCTTGAGCGCGAGCGAGCGCACGCTGCTCATACTCCTGATGGGCGGACTGAAGGACCAGGCCATCGCCCGGCAATTGGGGATGAGCTACCGGACGGTGCAGCGCAGGGTCGCGGACCTGATGGCGCGCATCGGCGCGAACACGCGCTTTCAGGCCGGCTTCCTCGCGGCGCATCGCGGTTTGATCGACTGATCGCGCGCGGGCAAGGCGCCGCGCGGGCTCCGGCGGCGAGCGTTCCCGCGGCGGCAGTAGCATCGATCTCGTGCGGTTCGCTCGCGAGTTCGTGGCCGTCGCGTTGGCGGTCGCGGCATGCACGCCGGAACCGCCCCGGTCGATGCCCGAGCCGTCCCCCACGACGCCCTCGCCTTCCCCGGAACGTACGGCAACGCCTTCGCCCGTCCGCTACCGGTTCGAGGAATACGCGGTGCCCGCAGGCACGCACCCGCACGACGTGGCGCCGGCGCCCGGCGGGCGCGTCTGGTACACCGCGCAGCACACCGGCGGCCTCGGCCTGCTGAACCCGCGGACCGGAGCCGTGCGCCGCATCCCGCTCGGTGAGGGCTCGAGCCCGCACGGCGTGATCGTCGGCCCGGACGGCGCGGCATGGGCGACCGACGGCGGCCTGAACGCGATCGTCCGGGTCGACCCGCGCACGTTCGCGGTCACGCGATACGACCTGCCGCGGCCCGCATACGCGAACCTGAACACCGCGGCTTTCGACGGGAACGGCCTGCTGTGGTTCACCGGACAAGCCGGCGTGTACGGCAGCGTGGACCCGGCCACCGGACGCGTGCGCGTGTTCGACGCGCCGCGCGGCGCCGGGCCCTACGGCATCGACCAGACCCCGGCCGGGCGCGTGTGGTTCGCCTCGCTCGCGGGCGGCTACATCGCGCGGATCGGCGACGCCGGGCGGCTGCGCGTCGTGGACGTGCCGACGCCCGGCGGCGGGGCACGGCGGGTGTGGAGCGACTCGCGCGGCCGCCTCTGGGTGACGGAGTGGTACGCGGGCACGCTCGCGCGCTACGACCCGCGCACGCGACGCTGGCGCGAGTGGCGCGTGCCGGGCGCGGCGCCGCAGCCCTACGCGGTGTTCGTCGACGAAGACGACCTGGTCTGGGTGAGCGACTTCGGCTCGAACGCATTGTTCCGATTCGACCCGGCCACCGAGCGCTTCCGCCGCTTCCGCTTCCCCACGAGCGGCGCGGAAGTGCGCCAGTTGCTGGGGCGCCCGGGCGAGATCTGGGGCGCGGAGTCGGGCGCCGACAAGATCGTCGTTCTCCGAGCCCGCTAGCGTCTCATCGATCGACCGCCTGTCACGGCCCCGCGCAGGCAACATGATAACCGGTATGTCCACTTGAAAGGTTAGGCTAACCGGCGTAGACTCGTCGCAGGTTAGGAGAGGAGGGGGCGATGCATCCGCTGTTCGAGCAGGAGCTGGCACGAGAGCGCCTCGAGCGACTGCACCGTGAGGCGGCGGCGTGGCGCCTGTCGCGCCGGGCGGGGTCGCAGCCACGGACGGTCCGGTCGGCGGTCGGCGGGGGGCTGATCAGGATCGGGGCGCGCCTGACGGGTCCCGCGGGCGCGCGGGCCTGGCTGGACGAGCGTCGCCCCCGAGGCGCTCCGGCGCCGGAGCCGGATCGATGAGCGAGGATCCGCCCCGGGCGCCCGGCGACCTTGAGGTCGTCCGCCGGTTCGCGAACACCATCGACGTCGAGGATCGCCGCGACGACTTGGTGAAGGACGACGACCTGTCCGACGCCTCGGGGCTGCGCGCCTGGCTGCTCGACAACGGCCTGATCGCGCGCCGGACGCAGGCGGCGCCGGAGGACCTTCGTCACGCGCTCGCGCTGCGCGAGGCGATTCGCGCGCTCGCGCTCGCAAACCACGGCGAGCCCACGCCCGCATCGGCCGGCGCGACGCTAGAGGCCACCGCGCGGCGCGCGGGCCTGACGCCGCGCTTCCCGCCCGGTGCCGAGCCCGCGCTCGCGCCCACGGCCCGCGGCGTCGACGCCGCGCTCGGCCGCCTGGTCGCGATCGTCTACGGCTCGATGACCGGCGGGACCTGGGACCGCTTGAAGATCTGCCGGGCGGACACGTGCCAATGGGTGTTCTACGACCAGTCGAAGAACCGTTCGCGCGCGTGGTGCTCGATGCAGATCTGCGGCAACCGGCAGAAGGCGCGCGCCTTTCGCGAGCGCGCCGCGCATGGCTGAGCCGGCGTCGCCCGGCGTATGGTGATCGCCGCCCGGAGCCGAGGAGGAAGCAGTGGGCTACTTCGACAAGGGCTTGTTCTCGTTCCTGAGCGAGCTTGCCGAGCACAACAACCGCGAATGGTTCGCCGCCAACAAGGACCGCTTCGAGGCCGACGTCAAGGAGCCGTTCCTGGACTTCATCGCCGAGGCCGGCCCGCAGCTCCACAAGGTCAGCCCGATGATCGTCGCCGACCCGCGGCCGGCCGGCGGGTCGCTCTTCCGCATCTACCGCGACGTCCGCTTCTCGAAGGACAAGAGCCCGTACAAGACCCACGCCGGCGCGCACTTCCAGGTCGGCGGCAAGGGCGTGCACGGACCCGGCTACTACCTGCACCTCCAGCCCGGCGAGTGCTTCCTGGCCGGCGGGATGTGGATGCCGGAGGCGAAGACGCTCCAGACGATCCGCGAGCACATCGCCGAGAAGCCCGCGGAGTGGAAGAAGGCGCGGGGCGCGCGCCTCGATCACGGGGAGGACGCGCTGAAGCGCGCGCCCCGCGGCTTCGATCCCGAGCACCCCATGATCGAGGACATCAAGCGCAGGAGCTTCACCGCGTCGCGACGCCTCACGCAGAAGCAGGTGCTCGCGCCCGACTTCATGAAGACCTTCATCGCGGGCTGCAAAGAGATCGTCCCGCTGATGCGGTTCCTGTCGGACGCCGCCGGCGTGCGCTGGTAAGCGGGCGCTACCCGCCGTCCGCGCCGCCGACGCTGAGCGTCACCTTGCCCCCCTTGTGGGAGTGGTCCGCGAGCCCGACCTTTCCCTTCTTGTGGTCGGCGACGTGCTCGCTGAGCCGCATCCGCGCGTGCGCGACGTCGTTCGCCGTGACGTTGTCCTCGCGCGCGATCTTCACCAGGTTCTTGAGAAACTTCACTTCGTCGGCCGTGAACATCGTGTACACCTCCCGCAACTGCCGGAGCTCTTTGCCGGCGTTGTAGACCGAAGTCCTCCAGTTGCTCCAGTCGGCGAGCGTCTCGAAGTGCAAGTGCACGCCGATCGGGAACGAGCTGGAGTTGCCCATCTCCGCGACGACGTCGCCGGCCTTGACCCGCACGCCGTCCTTCGGCCGGGTGAACGTGTGGGCGTAGAACGCGCCCGAGCCGTCCCGGCAACGAATGACGAACTGCGAGGTCCCGAGGGCCGCGCCGAAGTCCACGTGCTTGACGGTGCCGTCGCACACGGCATAGATCGGGGCTCGCGCCGCGTCCTGGAAGTCGAACCCCCCGTGCTTGCCCCGGACGTAGGTGACGCCGCCCGCGCGGGGGCGCAGAAACTCCTCGTCGAGACATGTCTGCCGCACGAACTGGGCGGGCCGGATCGGCGGATGGACGATCTCCACTGGCATGACGCTCCCCCGGTTCCTCGGCTGCCGTGGGGCAATGACTACCGCACGAAGCCGCGCGGACGCAAGAGGCGGTCCGGAATGGCGCCCCGTCGCCCCATTGTCACGGCCAATGCGGCGACTGGGTGAACAGTCTTGACCGCCGCGGGCCGGCGGGCGTATGGTCCGCGGTTCAAGCCGTGATGCTTGGGCGTGCCGAGGGGGGATCATGTCGGTCGGATCCGCCGCTCGTCTGCGTTCCGACCGCTCTTCGCGACGCAGCCCCCGAACGCGGACGGCGTCGTTGTCGCTGCTGAGGGGCTTTCAGTTGCGCACGGGAGGGGCGCTCGTGCCCCTGCCGATGGGGTCGCGGCGCGTCCTTGCCTTCCTGAGCCTCCAGGATCGAGCCGTCCTTCGCGGGTACGTGGCCGGCGCGCTGTGGCCGGACACCTCCGAGGATCGCGCGCAGGCGAACCTGCGTTCGGCGCTCTGGCGACTCCGGCGATCGGGCCTGGGCGTCGTGGAGGCGAACGCGGTCGAGCTGCGAGCGTCGCCCTCGCTGGACGTCGACGTCGTGGAGGCGACGGCGCTCGCGCACCGCCTGGTCGGCGCGCGGGAGTCGGGCGAGGACCTCGACTCGTCGGTCGCGGCGCGTGCGCGAGCCCTGCTGACCACCGACCTGCTCGCGGACTGGTACGACGACTGGATCATCGTCGCGCGCGAGCGTTTCCGCCAGCTCAGGCTCCACGCGCTGGAGGCGCTCAGCGCGATCCTCACGGCCAAGGGCAGCTTCGGCGAAGCCGCGGACGCCGCGCTCGCGGCGATCGCCGGCGAGCCGCTTCGCGAGAGCGCGCATCGCAGCCTGATCGGCGTGCACCTCGCCGAAGGCAACAGGGGCGAGGCGCTCGGGCAGTACGAGCGGTACCGCGAGCTGCTCCGGCGAGAGCTGGGCGTCGACCCGTCCGAGCAGATGCGGCGCCTGGTGCGCGACGCGGTCGAATGAACGCCCGGATGGCGGCGGCCGGCTCCCGGCCGGATGCCCCCGAAACCGCGAGCCTCCCATTCCGGCGCAGGACGCTGCGGGGCCTCCGCCGCTGGCTGATGGGCGGGTCCGTCGCGCCGCCGCGCCATATCGAGGCCCTCGACGAACGCTCGGTCGAAGACGGTCGAGTCTGGCAACGCTACGTGCACCGGCCCGACAAGGGCCGGCTCGGCGTCAGTTGCTCGGGCGGCGGAATTCGATCCGCGTCCTACAACCTGGGCGTGTTGCAGGTCCTGCGCGAGCGCGCGGCCCTCGGCGCAACCGACTACGTCGCGGCGGTCTCGGGCGGCTCCTACATCGCCACGGCGCACGCGATCACGGCCGGCTTCTCACCCGACCCAGACCTGTTCACGGAGGCGAGCCAGCCGTGGGCGCCCGGCTCGCCCGAGGAAGAGCACTTGCGCAACAACACGACCTACCTCGCGCCGGGATTCGCCGGCCGGCTTTGGATGTTGTTGTGGGTCACGGCCGGGCTCGTGAGGCACCTCGCGCCGCTCCTGGCCGCGTCGGCGATCGCGGGCCTTTTGATCGGCCGGGGATACGAGCGCTGGCTGGCCCCGAGCGGCGTGCCGGCGCTGCCCTCGCTGGGGCGCGCCAACCTGATCGTGATCGGGCTGGTGAGCGTCGCGCTCGCGCTGGTGCTGTTGCGCCAGATCGCTGAGCGCGCGCCCGAGGCGCCGGACTGGCTGTTCCCGTTCTTGCAGGCGTGGGCGCTGCGGGTCACGCAGGTCGCCTTCTTGGCCGCGGTGTTCGGGCTGCTGCTCCCGTGGGTACTGACTTGGCTTCCCGCCCGCGACGTCGCGGGCGGGCTTCGTCTGCCGGAGCAGTTTGCGGGGATCGGCGGCCTCATCGCGGCGGGCAAGGCCGTGAGCGCGCTCGCGCAACGCGCGGAGGTGAAGCGTCTGGTCCCGCTGATCGCGACGGTGGTCGGATACGCCGCGCTGGCCGCGCCGGCGCTCGTCGCCGCGCATTGGGTGCTTCGAACGGCGGATGCGCGCGCGGAGGGAACCGCCTTCCTGATCCTGGCGTTGATCCTGGTGTTCTTCTGGGTGTTCACCGACGCCGTCCAGCCCACCGCGCACGTGTACTACAAGGATCGCCTCGCGCGAGCGTTCGTTCGCGTGCGCGGCAAGGACGCCGATCCACCGCCGTTCCAGCGATCGGCGGAGCCGCCCTGGGCGGAGGACCTTCGGTTCTCCCGGCTCGAGGTTCCGCCGGCCGGCTACGGCCACGTGCCGAAGCTCGTCATCTGCGCGACGGTGAACCTGTCGGATGCCGTGATCCCGCCCGGCCGCGGCGGCGCATCGTTCACCTTCGAGCAAGATCGGAGCGGCGGGCCCCTGACCGGCTACGTGCCAACGGGCGACCTGGAGGCCAAGGCCGGCACGGGCGTGCTGACCATGCCGGCGATGATGGCGATCTCCGGGGCGGCCGTGTCGCCGGCGATGGGCAAGCTGTCAAAGCCGGGCATGCGGCTGCTGCTGTCGCTGTTCAACGTCCGCCTCGGCGTGTGGCTGCCCAACCCGCTTCGGTTCGGCTCGATCGAGAGCGCCGGACGCCTGCCGATCCCGTCGCTGGACGGCGAGGGCGGCGCCGGCCGTCCGCCGCAGCCGTGGAAGCGCCCGGGCCCGAAGTACGTGCTGAAGGAAGCCTTCGGATTGACGCGGCTGACCGACCGGTACGTGTACGTGACCGACGGGGGCCATTGGGAGAACCTCGGCCTCGTCGAGCTGCTGCGGCGGGGCTGCGGCCGGGTCGTCTGCGTCGACGCCGCGGGCGACAAGGCCGGCCAGTTCCGCACCTTCGGCCAGGCGGTCGCGCTGGCGCGCTCCGAGCTTGGGATCGAGATCCACATCAAGCTCGACGCGCTGCGCCCGATGAAGGACGGGAAGCTCGACCCGCAGGGAGTGGCCGAGCAGGCGTGGGCCGAGGGCACGATCGTCTACCCCGACGGCACGAAAGGCGTCATCGTGTACGTGCGGTGCGTCGCGACCGAGGGCATGCCGCAGGACGCGGTCGCCTACCGCTCGTTCGACCCTCGGTTCCCGACGCACTCGACGGGCGACCAGTTCTTCGACGACCAGCAGTTCGAGTCGTATCGCTCGCTCGGGCGCGCGCACGCGACGGGTGCGGTCGACGCGCTGTCGGCGTGGCTCGCGGACCAGGGCATCGAGGGGTTCTGATGGACTGGCTCGTGCGCGCGATCAGCGGCCCCGAGGCGCTGCTCTTCGCCGGCGCGATCGCGGCGGTCTTGCTCGCGCTCAACGTCGCCCTGATCGCGCCGGTCCGGGCGCAGTACGGGCAGGCCCCGCCCGAGACGCGAATCGGCTGCACCCCGGCGGAACTCGCCGCCTTCCTCGGCCGCGTGCGCGCCCGCGGCGCGCGCGGCTTGATCGTATGGTTCCTGCTCGTCGACCTCGGGTTCGCCGGCATGTACGGGCTGCTGTTGCCGAGCGTCGTGGGCAGAGCGGCGCTCGAGCTTCTCGGGAGCCGGACAGCGCTGAACCTGTTCCTGCTTCCGTTCGTCGCCGCAGTCGCCGACGTGGCCGAGAACATCACGCTGCTCGCGCTCCACGCACGAGCGCGCGACGGTCGCGTGCGCCGTGCCGTCGTGTGGATCTGCGCGCGCGTACTCACGTCCGCCAAGTTCCTGGCGTTCGTGTCCGCCTCGCTGGTCGTAGCCGGCGGGACGGCGTGGTGGGCGCTGGGAGCCGTGACACGGTAGCCACGCCCGCGGCGAAACGGCTGCTAGGCTCGCGCGGCGACAGGATGACTCGACCGCCCGGAGCCATGGACACAGTGCCCGACCAGCCTGCCGACGACGGCCTCGGGGCCGACCGCGCGTTCGCGTCCTACCAGATCGTGCTCGGCCTGTGGTCCAAAGAGAACCCGATCAAGACCACGAAGCTGCAGGTGCTGCTGGCCGTCAACGCGTTGCTGATCTCCGTCGCGGGCATCTCCGACGAGGGCCTGACCCACGACAAGTGGCCGGTGTACGTCGGCGCGGCGGTCTTCAGCATGGTGTGGACCTTCTCGATCGGGCGGACCGCGCTGTTCCAGAGCGCGTGGGGCGCGAAGCTGAACGACTTCGCCGCGCGCTACCCGGACGACGAGCGGTTCCACCTGCACGAAACGAAGGCCGAGCAGGCCGCCGCTCGTCCCTTGCTGCGCATCCTCGGCGGCGTCTCGTCGAAGTGGTACCTCACGCTCTCGCCGCTCGCGTTCACGATCGTCTGGCTGGTCATCCTGTTGGTCACGCTCGCCAACCGCTGACGACCGCGGACGGCTACTCCGCCGGGTGACTGCCGCGAACACGTTGCGGTGACGCGCGCGGTCGATCCTGTGCCTATGAGTCCCGGCGCGGTCGAGCCGGCGAGGCTTTTGATCGCACGCGTGTGGCGCGAGGGGTCGGAACCGTCGGGTTTTCGCGCGCGCATCACGCTGGTCCCCGACCTGTCCGGCGCGGGCGAGGACGTCGTCGTGCTCGGTTCGCCGGAAGCCGTGGTCGCGCTGGTCGAGCGCTGGCTGGGAGCCGGCGCCGCGCCCGCGGTGGGACGGACGTGAGACGTTGCGGTGATGGCGCAGTGACGCACGCCGGGTAGGAGTGCGACGAACCGCGCGCGCTCGAACCGGATCGCGCGCAGGAGGGGAGGGAATCCGATGCCGGTTACACCCACGTACCCAGGCGTTTACGTGGAGGAGGTTCCCAGCGGGGTCCGGACGATCACGGGCGTGGCGACCTCGATCGCGGCCTTCGTCGGACGAGCCGAACGCGGGCCCGTGAACAAGGCGACCGCGATCACGAGCTTCGCCGACTTCGAGCGAGTCTTCGGCGGACTGACGTCGCTGAGCCGCATGGGCTTCGCGGTCCGGGACTTCTTCGCCAACGGAGGAACGCAGGCGGTCGTCGTGCGCCTGTACCGGCCGCCGGGCGGGGCGAACCCGAAGACCAAGGCCAAGATCACCTCGAACAACCTGACGGTGAATGCCGCCGACGAGGGAGCCTGGGGCAACGCCCTGCGCATCCGGATCGACACCGACGTCTCGGAGGACGTCGCAACCTCGTGGGGACTGGCGAAGGCGGACCTGTTCAACCTGAGCGTTCGCGACACCGAGACGGGCGCGACCGAGGTGCACCGCAACGTCACGATGAAGGAGAGCCCGCGCCAAGTCGACCGGGTGACCGCCAACGAGTCGAAGCTGATCCGCGCGGATCTGCCGGCGACGATGCCGACCGCGCACGGCGCCCTGCCGACGCCAACGACCGACCCGTGGAGCAGCGACGCGCTGTCTGCCGGCGTCGCCGCCGCCGACAAGGGCGGGGACGGGCAGCTCCTGAACGACGACTCGTTCATCGACCCGGCGAACGAGGCCAAGAAGCAAGGCCTCTACGCGCTGGAGAACGCGGACTTGTTCAACATCCTGTGCATCCCTCCCTACAAGTCCGGCGACACGGTCGACGTCACGGTCGTGGGCAAGGCCGCCGAGTACTGCGAGAAGCGACGCGCGATCCTGCTGGTCGATCCGCGCGACTGGGCGGACAAGGACGCCGTGATCGCCGCGCTCGCAAACCCGGGCGCGAACGTCGGCACGCGCGGCAAGAACGCGGCGCTGTTCTTCCCGCGCCTGCGCCAGCCGAACCCGTTGCTGGACAACGCTGTCGAACCCTTCGCGCCGTGCGGCGCCGTCGCCGGCGTGCTCGCGCGCACCGATGCCGACCGCGGCGTATGGAAGTCGCCCGCCGGCATGGACGCCACGCTTCGCGGCGTCGCCGACGTGTCGGCCACGCTGACCGACCTGGAGATCGGCCAGCTCAACCCGCTCGGCGTGAATTGCCTCCGGGTGATCCAGGGCCTCGGTCCGGTCGTCTGGGGCGCGCGCACGCTGCAGGGCGACGACCGCTTCGCATCGGAGTGGAAGTACCTGTCGGTCCGGCGCACGGCGCTGTTCATCGAAGAGAGTCTCTTCCGGGGAACCCAGTGGGTCGTGTTCGAACCCAACGACGAGCCGCTGTGGGCGCAGATCCGGCTCAACATCGGCACGTTCATGCACAGCCTCTTCCGGCAGGGGGCCTTCGCCGGTTCGTCGCCGCGCGACGCGTACCTGGTCAAGTGCGACCACGAGACGACCACGCAGGACGACGTCAACCGGGGCGTCGTCAACGTCGTCGTGGGATTCGCGCCATTGAAGCCGGCCGAGTTCGTGATCATCAAGATCCAGCAACTGGCCGGCCGGCTCGCGAGCTAAGGAGGAGCGGTGGCACAGTTCACGGTCAACACGTCCCGGTTCGATCCGTACAAGAACTTCAAGTTCCGCGTGAAATGGGACGGCCGGTACGTCGCGGGAATCAGCAAGGTCGGGGGCTTGAAGCGGTCCACCGAGGTCGTCGAGCATCGCGAGGGCGGCGACCCGAGCACGAGCCGCAAGTCGCCCGGCCGGTCCAAGTTCGAGCCGATCACCCTCGAACGCGGCGTCACGCACGACACCGAGTTCGAGAAGTGGGCGAGCAAGGTGTGGAGCTCCGGGGCGGGCCTCGGCGCGGAGGTGTCGCTCAAGGACTTCCGCAAGGACGTGATCATCGAGGTGTACAACGAGGCCGGGCAGCTCGCGCTCAGCTACAAGGTCTTCCGCTGCTGGGTGTCCGAGTACCAAGCGCTGCCCGATCTGGATGCCAATGCGAACGCGGTCGCGCTCCAGTCCCTCAAGCTGG
>DASWJS010000033.1:0-61873 GCA_036397035.1 Actinomycetota bacterium
GCTGGGGGCGCGCGCCCACTTCTCTTTTTCGGAGCCCGGATCAGGTTCGGCGGCGGACACGGAGTCGAGGAGGGGGGTGTGACGAGACTGGAAGAGCACCTGCGCTCGCTCGTCGAACCGGTCCTGGCGCGGCGCGACGCCGAGCTGGTCGACCTCGTCGTGCGGCTCGGGCGGAACCGGCTCGTCCGGGTGGTCGCCGACCGGCCCGGCGGCATCGACCTCGACACGTGCGCCGAGGTCAACAAGGAGCTGGGCCGGATGCTCGACGCCGACGACCCGATCGAGGGGACCTACACGCTGGAGGTCACCTCGCCGGGGCTCGACCGGCCGCTGAGGGGCGAGGCCGACTTCGCCAAGAACGCCGGCCGCAGAGTCAGGATCGTATTCGAGGCAGGGCAAGTGGAAGGCGTCGTCGCGACGGTCGAAGACGGCCTGGTGCGACTGGAAGGTGTCGAGGAGCCCATCCGGCTCGGCGACATCCGCGCCGCCCGGCTCGTCCTGCCCTGGTAAGGACGGAAGGAACAGATGGATCTGCAAGAGATGCTGGATGCGATGCGAACGCTCGGACGTGAGAAGAGCATCGCTTTCGAGGCGCTGCTGGCCGGGCTCGAGCAGGCGCTGGCGGCCGCCTACAAGCGCAGCCTTCCCGAGGACATCGGCGTGCGAGTGGAGGTGGACCCGCACACGGGCGAGATCCACGTCTTCGAGCACGACCTCGACGAGGAGGGCGAGCCCATCCTCGACGACCTTGGCAACTTCCTGGACGAGCGTCCGATGGGCCCGCGCCCCTTCGGACGCATCGAGGCGCAGACCGCCAAGCAGGTCATCCTGCAGAAGATCCGCGAGGCGGAGCGCGAGCAGACCTTCACCGAGTACACCGAGCGCGAGGGCGACATCGTCACGGGCATCGTCCAGCAGTCCGACACTCGTTACACGCTGCTGGACCTGGGCAAGGTCGAGGCGCTCATGCCGCATGCCGAGCAGGTGCCGAGTGAGCGCTACGAGCACAACGCCCGGTTGAAGGCCTACGTCGTCGAAGTGCGTCGCAACCCGCGCGGACCCTCGATCATCGTGAGCCGCACGCACCCGGGCCTTGTGCGGCGCTTGTTCGAGCTGGAAGTGCCCGAGATCGCCGAAGGGCTCGTGTCGGTCGACGCGATCGCGCGCGAGCCGGGTTATCGCACGAAGGTCGCGGTGTCTTCGCGTGAACCCGGTGTCGATGCGGTCGGCGCCTGCATCGGGGCGAAGGGCTCGCGCGTGCGCATGGTCATGCAGGAGCTTCGCGGGGAGAAGATCGACATCGTCGACTACGCCGAGGACCCCGCGACGTTCGTGGCCAACGCGCTGTCGCCGGCCAACGTGAGCGACGTGCGGATCAGCGAGCGCGACAAGCACGCGGTCGTCGTCGTTCCCGACTACCAGCTCTCGCTGGCGATCGGCAAGGAGGGTCAGAACGCGCGGCTGGCCGCTCGCCTCACCGGCTGGAAGGTCGATATCAAGAGCGAGTCGCAGATCGCCGAGGAGGCGCGCGGGCCGGAGCCGCCGGCCGAGCCCGGGCCTGCGGCCGACGCGCCCGCGCCCGAGTCTGCGGCGCCGGACGTCTCGGTGAGTCTCGACGAGTCCCGTGAGCAGGAGCAGCAGCAGTAGGATGCGAGGTCGCGCGCACGAGCCGATGCGGACCTGTCTGGTGTGCCGGCGGGTCCGCGCGAAGCGCGAACTGACGCGGCTCGCGCTGCAGGACGGCGCGATCGTGGCCGATCTTGACCGGCGAGCGTCCGGGCGGGGCGCGTACGTGTGCCGCGAGCGCTCGTGCCGCGAGCGGGCCCGCGCGAAGGCTGCGGGTGCGCTGCGGGCGCCGCGAGCGGTGTGGCGAGCCGGCGCGACGCTCTAGGAGAGGCGACGAGGAGAGGTATGGCGAAGCGGGTCTACGAGATAGCCAAGGAGCTGGAGCTGAGCAGCCGCCAGGTGATCGCGGCGCTGTCCGGCTTGGGGGTCGTCGCCAAGAGCCACTCCTCGACCGTCGAGAACGCGGTCGTGGAGAAGCTGCGCAAGGCGCACGAAGAAGGCACGATCGAGAAGCTCACGGCGGCGGGGAAGAGTTCGCGCGCCCGGCCGCAGCGTCCAACCCCGGCCCAGGCCGCGTCCGCTCGCGCGGCCACGGAGCGTCCGTCGGCCGAACGAGCCCCGGGTAGCAGGCCTGAGCCCGAGCGCGCGCCGGCTCGCCGAAGGGCGGCGGCCGAACGCGCCGCCCCGCCCGCCCGGCTCGAGCGCCCCTCCGCCGAGCGAGTCCCGGCGTCCGCCGCTTCGGCCGCGGCGATCGAGGAAGACGGCGGCGGCACCGCCACCAAGACCAAGCCGCGCAAGGCGCTCCGGGTCGACCGCGGGATCACCGTCTCGGCGCTCGCGCAGCAGTTGGGGGTCACGCCGGCCGAGATCGTCAAGAAGCTGTTCCTGCTCGGCGAGGCGTACACGCTCGCGCAGTCCCTGACCGACGAGGCCGCCGAGATCGTGGCGAACGAGTACGGCTACGACCTGACGATCGTGGCTCCGGGCGTCGAGGAAGAGGAAGAGGAGGCCGTCGAGGACGACCCTGCGCTGCTCGTTCCCCGTCCGCCCGTGATCACCGTGATGGGCCACGTCGACCACGGCAAGACCTTGCTGCTCGACAAGATCCGCCAGACCGACGTCGTCGCGCAGGAGCACGGCGGGATCACCCAGCACATCGGCGCCTACCAGGTCCGCAAGAACGGCCGTGCGGTCACCTTCATCGACACGCCGGGTCACGAGGCGTTCACGCAGATGCGAGCACGCGGCGCGCAGGTGACCGACATCGCGGTGCTCGTGGTCGCGGCGGACGACGGCGTGAAGCCCCAGACGGTGGAGGCGCTGTCGCACGCGCGCGCGGCCAAGGTGCCGATCGTGGTGGCGGTCAACAAGGTCGACAAGCCGGACGCCGACCCCAACCGCGTGCGCCAGCAGCTCACCGAGCGCGAGCTGGTCCCGGAGGAGTGGGGCGGCGACGTTCCGTTCGTCGACGTGTCGGCCAAGACCGGCGACCACCTGGAGGACCTGCTCGACGTCCTTCTGCTCGTGGCCGACATCCAAGAGCTGAAGGCCAACGACCAGGCGCCGGCGCGGGGCGCGGTGATCGAGGCGCACCTGGACCGCGGCCGGGGTCCGGTGGCGACCGTGCTCGTCCAGCGCGGCACGCTGCGGCTGGGCGATGCGCTGGTGTGCGGGACGGCGTGGGCGCGGGTCCGCGCGATGCTCGACGACATGGGCGAGCCGTTGACCGAGGCCGGGCCCGGCACGCCGGCGCAGGTGCTCGGTTTCGATTCGGTGCCGTCGGCGGGCGACGACTTCCGCGTCACCTCCGACGAGCGCAAGGCGCGCGCGATCGCGCAAGAGCGACAGGCGAAGCTGCGCGCCGCCGAGCTGGTCGCGCACAAGCGCGTGCGTCTGGAGGACATCTTCGAGCAGGCGCAGGAAGGCGAGTTGACCGAGCTGAACGTCGTGCTGAAGGCCGACGTGCAGGGCTCGCTCGAGGCGGTCCAGGACGCGCTGGAGAAGATGAAGATCGAAGAGGTGTCGGTGCGTGTGATCCATCGCGCCGTCGGCGGCATCAACGAGAACGACGTCACGCTGGCGGCCGCGTCCGACGCTATCGTGCTCGGGTTCAACGTCCGCCCCGACCCCAAGGCACGCGCCATCGCCGAGGAGCAGGGCGTCGACATGCGGCTCTACCAGATCATCTACAAGCTCGTCGAGGACGTGGAAGCCGCGCTCAAGGGGATGCTCAAGCCGGTCTTCAAGGAGTTCGTGCTTGGGCGTGCGGTCGTGCGGGCGACCTTCAAGGTCCCCAAGATCGGCGTCATCGCCGGCTGCTACCTGGAGGACGGCATCGCGCGGCGCGGCTCGAAGGTGCGGCTCGTACGGGACGGCGTCGTCGTGGCCGATACCACGATCTCGTCGCTGCGCCGCTTCAAGGACGACGTCCGTGAAGTGCAGAGCGGCTTCGAGTGCGGGATCGGCCTGGAGGGCTACCAGGATCTCAAGGAAGGAGACGTCCTGGAGATGTACGAGGAGCGCGAGGTTCCGCGCGACTAAGGATGTTCGTCGGGATGGCACGCTACGAGCTTCGCCTTCCCGAGTGCTCCTCTCTCAAGGACAAGCGATCGGTCATGCGCACGCTCACCCATGCGCTCCACGCGTCCTTCCACTGCGCCGTCGCCGAGGTGGACCACCAGGACGAGCACCGGCGCGCCGCGCTCGGGGTCTCGGTCGTCTCCGGGACGCACTTCCAGGCGCAGAAGGTGCTGCACACGATCGAGCGCCGCGTGGAGTCCCATCCCGGGGTCGAGCTGCTGAGCGCGGCGGTGGACGTGATCTCGGAGCACGACCGATGAGCCCGCGTGACTTCCCGCGCGCCGCGCGCGTCGCGCACGCGATCAAGCAGGTCGTCGCCGACGAGGTCGAGCGCCTGCGCGACCCCGGCCTCGGCTTCGTGACGATCACCGAGGTGACGCTCACGCGCGACCTCCGCCAAGCCAAGGCCTACTACACGGTGCTCGGAGAAGACGTCGAGCAGGCGGCCTCGCGCGACGCGCTCGCGCGCGCGACCCAGCACGTGCGAGCGGCGGTCGCCCATCGCGTGCGGTTGAAGTTCGCGCCGACGCTGGAGTTCGTGCAGGATCGCACGTCCGAGCGCGCGTCGCGCGTGGATGAGATCATCGCGTCGCTCCACGAACGGGAGCAAGGATGAGCATCGCACCGGCCGAATGGGATCGTGCCGTCGCCGCGATCGAAGGCGCACGCGGGACGATCGGCCTGGCGTGCCACGTCGGTCCCGACGGCGACGCGCTCGGCTCGATGCTCGCGGTCGGGCTCGCGCTGCGCTCGCGCGGGATCGAGGTCGCCGCGTCCTGGGGGAGCGAGCCGTTCGAGGTGCCGGCGGCGCTGTCGTTCCTCCCGGGACGGGACCTGCTCGTGCCTCCGGCGCGCTTCCCCGGCGAGCCCGCGGTGCTGCTCACCTTCGACGCCGGGTCGCTCGATCGCGTCGGCACGCTCGCCGCCGCCGCGCAGAAGGCGGGCACGCTGATCGTGGTGGACCATCACGCTTCCAACGACCGGTTCGGCGCGGTAAACCTGGTCGACCCGGACGCGGCCGCGAGCGCGGTGATCGCGGCCGAGCTGCTCGACCGGCTGCAGATCCCGCTCGACGCGGACGTCGCCTCCGGCCTCTACACCGGGCTCGTGACCGACACCGGCCGCTTCCAGCACTCGAACACCACGCCCGCGGTCCACGCGCTCGCCGCGCGGCTGATCGCGGCCGGCGCGCCGCATGTGGCGATCACCGATCGCGTCTACAACACCTGGAAGCGCGGGTTCCTGACGCTGGCCGGCGACGCGCTCGCCCGGCTGCGCGAACGCGACGGCATGGTCTGGACCTGGGTCACGCAGGAAGACCTCGCCCGCCACGGCGTGGGCCTCGCCGACCTCGACCCGCTCATCGACCTCGTCCGCACGGCCGAGGGGATCGACGTGGCGGCGGTGCTCAAGCAGCAACCGGAGGGCAACTACAAGGTCTCGATGCGCTCGCGCGCCGCGACCGACGTCGGCTCGATCTGCGCGTCCTTCGGCGGGGGCGGGCACCGCTTGGCCGCGGGCTTCACCTCGGAGAAGTCCGACCCGGAGGCGATCGCCGGGGAGATCGCCGCGCGGCTCGCGGCGTGAACGGGATCGTCGTGATCGACAAGCCGGCCGGCATGACGAGCCACGACGTCGTGGCGCGCTGCCGCCGCGCGCTGGGCGTGAAGCGCATCGGGCACGCCGGCACGCTCGACCCGGGCGCGACGGGGGTGCTCGTCATCGGCGTGGGCCGCGCCACCCGGCTGTTGCGGTTCCTGGAAGCGCACGACAAGACCTACGAGGCCACGGTGACGTTCGGCGTGACGACGACGACGTTCGACGCCGACGGCGACCCCATCGAGGAGTGCGACGCGTCGGGACTGAGCCGCGCGACGGTGGAGGCGGCGCTCGACGCGCTACGGGGCGAGATCGACCAGGTCCCGCCGATGGTCAGCGCGGTCAAGGTCGGGGGCGAGCGCCTCTATGCGAAGGCGCGTCGCGGCGAGGAGGTCGAGCGCGCGCCACGGCGCGTCACGATCCACGAGCTGCGGCTCGATTCCTTCGAGCCGGCGACGCGTCCGGTCGCGCGCCTCGTCGTGCGCTGCTCGAAGGGGACCTATGTTCGCTCGCTCGCCGCCGACCTCGGGGAGGCGGTCGGCACCGGCGCGCACCTCGCCGCGCTTCGCCGGACCGCGGTCGGGCCGTTCACGCTCGCCCGCGCGCGCGGGCTTGACGGCCTGACGTCCGAATCGCTGGAACCGATGGAGCGGGCGGCGACGGGCTACCCGGTCCGAAGGCTCGACGCGGCGCAAGCGAGCGCGGTCGTCGACGGGCGCCCGCTCGGCGCCGCCGGGATCGCCGGCACGTACGCGATGGTAGGGCCCGCCGGCTTGGTGGCGATGGCCGAGGACCGGGAGGGGGTGGCACGTACGCTGTGCGTCGTCTCGGAGCGCTGACCGTCTACGACGGGGTGGAGGAGGTGCCGCCGGGCTCCGGCCCGCGCGCGGTCACGATCGGCGTCTTCGACGGCGTGCACCGCGGGCACCAGGCGCTCATGCGAACGGTGATCGAGCGCGCGGCGGATGCTGGCGCGACGCCGGCCGTCGTCACCTTCGACCGCCACCCGCTCGAAGTCGTGCAGCCGGGAGCCGAGCCGCCGCTGATCACGACGCTGCCGCAACGCGCGCGCGTGATGGAGTCGATCGGGATCCGCGAGCTGATCGTGCTGCGCTTCGACGACCGGCTGATGCAGATGCCGGCCGAGACGTTCGTCGAGGACGTCCTGGTGCGCCGGCTCGACTGCGTCCACGTCGTCATCGGGGCCAACTTCCGCTTCGGACACAAGCAGAGCGGCACCATCGAGACGCTGAACGAGCTGGGCCCCGCGCTCGGGTTCGCCACGACGATCTTCGCGCTGCAGATGGCGGGCGAGGACGCGGTGGTCTCCTCGAGCTTGATCCGCCGGCACCTGACCGAGGGGCGCGTCGAGCGCGTCGCCGAGGAGCTGGACCGGCCCTTCCGCGTGGAAGGCGTGGTCGAGCACGGCGCCTCCCGGGGCCGCGACCTCGGCTTCCCGACTGCCAACCTGCGCGTGCCGGCCCGGATGCTGCTGCCGAAGCTGGGCGTGTACGCGGGCTGGGTGGTGCGCACGGACGGGCGCCTGCCCGCCGCGATCAACGTCGGCGTCAATCCCACCTTCGCCGACCGGACCGAGCCGGTCGTCGAGGTCCACATCCTGGACTTCGACCAGGATCTTTACGGCGAGGTCCTGGAGGTCGAGTTCACCCACCGCCTCCGGGACGAGCGGCGCTTCGAGGACGTGAGTGCCCTGGTCGCCCAGATGCGAGCCGACGTCGAGAAGAGCCGTGCGCTGCTCGGCCTGTGACGCCCGGAGACCGGTTCTTTGATGGGTGGCGGGGGCTCTGATACCCTTCGCGCGAGCATGGCTCTAACTGCGGAACAGAAGGCGCCCGTCGTCGCCGACCATCGCCTCCACGAGACCGACACCGGATCGGCGGAGGTGCAGATCGCGCTTCTCACGAAGCGGATCAACGACCTCGAACCCCACTTCAAGGCGCACAAGCGTGACCATCACTCCCGGCGGGGTCTGCTGAAGATGGTCGGCAGGCGCAAGCGGCTCCTTCGCTACCTGGAGAACCAAGACGTCGCGAAGTACCGAGCGCTGAAAAAGCAGTTGGGGATTCGATAAGACGACATGGGGCGGACAACCGCCCCATCGCTCTACCAGAAGGAGGAAACCAGACCACACGTCCGGCCCGAACGCGGGGTCCTGCGGTCAGTTTTCGGTCGTGAGCGGCACGGGCGTGAGGAGCGCTCGTGAAGCCCACAACCGGGCACTGGCCAGGAAGGGGACGCCGCCGCCGGGCAGAGCGGGCGCCGCCCGCGTCACGAACCAGGAGGTTCATCTGTCATGGCAGGCATCCATCCATACTCGCTGGAACGCGAGATCGGCGGAAAGACCTTTCGCCTCGAAAGCGGCCGGCTGGCGGGACTCGCCGACGGCGCCGTCCTGATCACCCTCGGCGAGACCCAGGTGCTGTGCACCGCGGTCGCGTCGAAGAAGCCCAAGGAGCAGCTCGACTTCTTCCCGCTGACCGTCGACGTCGAAGAGCGCATGTACGCGGCGGGCAAGATCCCCGGCTCGTTCTTCCGTCGCGAGGGACGGCCGTCGGAGACGGCGATCCTCACGTGCCGGCTGGTCGACCGGCCGCTCCGCCCGTCGTTCCCGAAGGGCTTCCGCAACGAGGTCCACATCATCGCGACCATCACCTCGGTCGATCACATGAACCCCTTCGACGTGCTGGCGATTACCGGCGCGTCGGCGGCCGTCACGCTCGGCGGGCTCCCCTTCGACGGCCCGTTGGCCGGCATCCGCATGGGCTACCGCAACGGGAGCTGGATCCCGTTCCCGACGTTCCAGGAGGTCGAGGAGTGCACGTTCGACCTCGTCGTCGGCGGCGCTTCCAACGAGCAGGGCGAGGTCCGCATCATCATGGTCGAGGCCGAGGCGACCGAGGGCGCCTGGAACCTGATCAAGGGCGGGCATGAGGCGCCGACCGAGGCGGTCGTCGCGCGCGGGCTCGAAGAAGCCAAGGACCTGATCCGCGAGCTGTGCGACCTCCAGCGCGAGTTCGCCAAGCTGGCCGCAAAGCCCGTGCGCGAGTTCCAGACCTTCCCCGAGTACAGCGAGGAAGTCTTCGACCGGGTCAAGGCGAGCGTCGGGCAGCCGCTGGCGGAGGCGCTCCAGATCGCCGACAAGGCCGAGCGCGAAGCCGCGATCGACGAGATCAAGGCGTCGATGGCCGAGGCGCTGTCGGCCGACGAAGCCCTCGCAGAGCGGGAAGCGGAGTTCAGCCCGGCGTTCCGCTCGCTCACCAAGCAGATCGTCCGCAAGCGGATCGTCACCGACGGCCTGCGCATCGACGGACGCAAGGTCGACGAGATCCGTCCGCTGCACGCCGACATCCGGGTGCTGCCCCGCGCGCACGGGACCGGACTGTTCCAGCGCGGCGAGACCCAGGTCATGTCGATCGCGACGCTCGGCATGATGCGCATGACGCAGATGATCGACACGCTCGACCCGGGCGACGAGAAGCGATACATGCACCACTACAACTTCCCGCCCTTCTCCACCGGCGAGACCGGGTTCATGCGCGGGCCGAAGCGGCGTGAGATCGGCCACGGCGCGCTGGCCGAGCGCGCGCTGCTCCCCGTGGTCCCGGCCGAGGACGAGTTCCCCTACGCCATCCGCGTCGTCAGCGAGGTCCTCAGCTCGAACGGCTCGACGTCGATGGCGAGCGTTTGCGGGTCCACGCTTGCGCTGATGGACGCCGGCGTGCCGATCTACGCGCCCGTTGCCGGAATCGCGATGGGGCTGATCTACGAGGACGACCAGTACGTGACCCTGACCGACATCCTCGGCCAGGAGGACGCGTTCGGCGACATGGACTTCAAGGTCGCCGGCACCGAGGACTTCGTCACGGCGCTGCAGCTCGACACCAAGCTGACCGGCATCCCGGCCGACGTGCTCGGCCGGGCGCTGGAGCAGGCCAAGGTGGCCCGCATGCAGATCCTCGACGCGATCCGGTCGGCGATCGCCGAGCCGCGGTCGGAGCTGTCCGAGCACGCGCCCAAGATCCTCATGATCCAGATCCCGGTCGACAAGATCGGCGAGGTGATCGGGCCGAAGGGCAAGAAGATCAACGAGATCCAGGCCGAGACCGGCGCCGAGATTGACATCCAGGACGACGGCCGGGTGTTCATCGCCTCGCTCGGCGGTACCGGCGCCGAGGAGGCGCTCACGATGATCGAAGGCATCGCGAACCCGGTCATGCCCGAGCCGGGCTTGCGGTTCGACGGCAAGATCACCGGCCTGCGCGAGGGGCTCGGGCTCTTCGTCCAGGTGCCGGGATCGTCCAAGGACGGCCTCGCGCACATCTCCAAGCTCGGCTTCGGCAAGCGCATCGAGACGCTCGAAGGCGCCTACACTATCGGCGACACGATCGCGGTCGAGGTGCAGAAGGTCGACGAGGCGCTCGGGAAGATCTCGCTGAGTCCGATCAACCCGGAGACGGGCGAGCGCTACGACGGCCCGGAGCGCAAGCCTCGTGAGGGCGGGGACCGTCCCCGGGGCGACCGGCCGCGCGGCGACCGCGGGGATCGCGGCGGCGAGCGCCGGCGCCGGCGGCCGCGCGAGGGTCGCGACTAAGCGACGGGCGATGGACGAGCACCGGCGAACGATCCTGCCGTCGGGCGTCCGGGTGATCACCCAGCACCTGCCCGGGCAGCGCTCGGTCACGGCCGGCGCCTGGATCGGGGTCGGCTCGCGCCACGAGCCCGAGGAGCTTGCCGGCGCCGCGCACTTCCTGGAGCACATGCTCTTCAAGGGGACGCCCGCGCGGTCGGCGCTGCGGATCGCGCAGGACTTCGACGCGGTGGGCGGCGACTTGAACGCCTTCACCACGAAGGAGTTCACCTGCATCCACGGCCGGGTGCTCGGCGAAGACCTGCCGATGACGCTGGAGACGATGGCCGACATGGTCGCCAACGCGACCCTCGCGCCCGAGGACGTCGAGTCGGAGCGCGCGGTGGTCATCGACGAGATCGCGATGCACGAGGACACGCCCGACGACGCCGCCTACGACGCGTGCCACGAGCTGCTGTGGCCAGGCAACCCGCTCGGCCGCCGGATCCACGGCGACGCGTCCCGCGTGCGCGCGATCACGCGCGAGCAGCTCGCGGCCTTCCATGCCGCCGGCCACGGGAGCGCGCCGCTGGTGGTCTCCGCGGCGGGCAACGTCGACCACGACGCCGTCGTGGACCTCGTCGCTCGGCTGTTCGGCGAGCGGCCGGCGCCGCGCGAGGCGGTGTGGGCGATTCCCGACGTCGCTCCGGGCGGGCTGTCGGCGGTCGTGCGCGACCTGGAGCAGGTCCACGTCGTCTACGGGACGACCGGGATCCCGCGTGGCGACGAGCGGCGCTGGCCCCTGTCGATCCTGAACGTCGCGCTCGGCGGCGGCATGAGCTCGCGGCTCTTCCAGGAGATCAGGGAGCGCCGGGGCCTCGCCTACGCGATCGCCTCCGGGCACCAGGCCTTCTCCGACGCCGGGGCGTTCACCGTCTACGCTGGCTGCTCGGCGGACCACGTCGGCGAGGTCCTGTCGATCACGCGCGACCAGATCGCCGCGGTGGTCCAGGAGGGCATCACGGAGGAGGAGCTGCGGCGCGCCGTCGGCCACGTGCGGGGGAGCCTCATCTCCTCGCTCGACGAAGCGGCATCGCTGATGTCCCACATCGGCAAGAGCGAGCTGTGCCTGCGGCGAACGCTCACCACGCAGGAGATGATCGACCGGGTGGAGGCGGTGACGCTCGGGGACGTACACGCGATCGCTCGCGAGCTGCTCGCCGGCAAGCCGTGGTCGCTGTCGGTGCTGGGGCCCGCGGTCCCGGTGGACATGACCGCGTTCGTCGGGGAAGCGGCGTGATTCGCGTCGGCGTCGTCGGGGCGCTCGGACGCATGGGCTCGGCAGTCTGCCGCGCGGTCGTCGCCGATCCCGAGACCGCTCTGGTGGCGGCCGTCGACGTTCGAGCCGCTAACGAATGGATCACGACGTCCGACGGGTCGAAGGTGCAGGTCGACGCGGAGATGGACGTCCTGACGCAGGCCGAGGTGGACGTCGCGGTGGACTTTACCCACCCGAGCGCCGTGCTGGAGAACGCGCGCTGGTGCGTGCAGCACGCGATCGACGTCGTCGTCGGCACGACCGGCCTGTCCGACCGCGACGTCGACGAGCTTCGCCGGCTGATCGACGCCGAGGGCAACGAGTCCAACGTCTTCGTCGCACCGAACTTCGCCACGGGAGCCGTGCTCATGATGCGGTTCGCAGCCGAGGCCGCCCGGCACTTCCCGAGCATCGAGATCGTCGAGCTGCACCACGACGGCAAGGCGGACGCCCCGAGCGGCACCGCCCTGGCCACCGCGCGCGTGATCGCCGAGTCGCGACCCGGTGCGCCGGCCCCGCAGAGCGCGGAGGTGGTGCCGGGTGCGCGCGGCGGCGACGTCGAGGGCATCCGGGTGCACTCCGTGCGACTCCCCGGGCTCGTCGCCCACCAGGAGGTGATCCTGGGCTCGCCGGGGCAGACGCTCACGATCCGGCACGACTCGACCGACCGGGAGAGCTTCATGCCGGGAGTCCTGCTCGCCGTGAAGAAGATCAAGGACCACCCGGGCTTGACGGTGGGCCTGGAAGCGTTGCTCGACTGAGGTTCGCCTTCGGGTCCGAAGCCGTCTGGTACGACCGAACCATCCGAAACGCGCATTGACGCTCCGGGCGGCCACCCGGTAAGGAGCAGGATGATGCGTTCTGATCATCGGGCGGGAGCCGGGCGTTGACCGCCGAGGCTCCTGCCTTCGAGCCTTCGCCCGCCGAGTACGTCCCGGTCGAGCGGGAGGAGACGGTGCGAGACGCGCTTGGGGCGCGCGCCGTGCAGGGGCTCGCGCTCGCCGTCGGGGCGTCGAGCTTCGGGCTGGCGATCGCCTCCTTCCGGCTCGCGGACGCGGGCGGGCTCGCGACGTTCTGGCTTCCCTCGGGCCTCCTGCTCGCGGTGGCCCTGCGCGCGCGTCGCATCGAGTGGCCCGCTCATCTGGTCGCCGGAGCGGCCGGGGTGGCCGCCGCCGCCGCGGCGAGCGGGCACGGCACGCACGCGGTCGTCGCCTCGACGCTCGTCACGCTCGCCGCCGCCGCGACCGGCGCCGCGCTGGTGCGGTGGATACGGGGCGAGGGCGAGTCCGAGCCGGCGGGCGCCGCCGTCCTGATCGGCGCCGGCGGAGTCCTCGCGGCGGCGCTCGCCGCCGCCGCGGGCGCGCTGTGGCTCGACCGCTTCGCGAGCGTGCCGTTCGGCTCGTCGTTCGGCGCCGGCATGGCGGGCGTCGCGAGCGGGACCGTCGCGCTCTGCCCGGCGATCCTCGCCTGGACCGCGCGACGCTCGCCGGGTGAGCCGTCCCTGCGCCTTCCGGTCGCCGCGACCGCGATTGCCGCCGCGGCTGCCCTCGCCGTCGCGGTGTACGCGCCGTCGGCGCCGGGGGACGCGCTCCCGCGCGATCTGGCGTTCGTGGTCGCGCCGCTGCTGTTCGTCGGCTACCTGGCCGTGTTCGCGGGAACGGCCGCGACCGCGACGGCCGCCGCGGCGGTCTGGATCGTGGCGGCGTGGTTCACGGCGCGGGAGTACGGACCGCTCGTGCTCGCGGGGCACGACGGCGTGCAACGCGTGCTCACCGTTCACTATCTGGACGGTACGGCGCTCGCGGCGCTGGTCCTGCTCGCGGTCGTGGTGTCCTCGCGCGAACGCGCGCGCGCCGAACGGCTCGCCATCGCGGAGAGCTTCGACGCGCTCGCCACGTCGGCGCCCGTCGGCATCCTGCTCACCGACGCGCGGGGGCGGTGCGTGTACACGAACCCGCGCTGGTCGCGGATCACCCACATCTCGGCGGAGGCGGCGATCGGCGAAGGCTGGCGCGACATGCTCCATCCCGACGACCGCGCGCGCGTGCTGCGCTTGTTCGACGAGGCGTTCGCGGCGGGCGGGGACATGGCCGAGCGCTTCCGCATCCTCGGTCCGCTCGGCTCGGTCCGCTGGGTGTCGGCGCGCCTTGCCGTGCGCCGGACCCGGGGCGGGGAGGTCGCCGGGTTCGTCGGGACGCTCGGCGACATCACGGCCGACGTGGAGGCGGAGGACGCCAAGGCGTCGTTCCTGGCGCGCACCTCGCACGAGCTGCGCACGCCGCTGACCGTGATCCGCGGGCTCGCCCAGACGCTCGCGCGCGCGGACCTCACGGCGGACAAGCGCGAGGAGATGCTCGGCGTTGTGATCGATCGCGCGTCGCACCTGAACGCGCTGATCGACCGGCTCCTGCTCGCCGGAGGATCGGAGTCGGCCGACCTGCCGGAGTTCACGCCGGCCGCGCTGCACCTCGGACCGCTCATCCGCACGCAGGCCGCGGCCGTGGAGGCGAGCCCCCGGCACGACGTCGTGATCGAGATCCCGAAGTCGCTGCCGCGTGCGTGGGCGAACGCGCGCGGGGTGTCCACGATCCTGGACGAGCTGGTGGACAACGCGATCAAGTTCTCGCCCGCGGGCGGCACGGTGACGCTCGACGTGCGCGCCGACGACGGCCGCATCGTCGTGGGCGTGGCCGACTGGGGCATCGGCATGGACGACGAGCAGCAGCAGCGCTGCTTCGACAAGTTCTGGCAGGCGGAGGATCGCGACTCGCGCAGCTTCGAGGGCACCGGGATCGGGTTGTTCGTCGTGCAGGAAACCGTGCGCGCGATGGGCGGGGACGTCTGGGTCAAGAGCATCCTCGGCTCGGGCACCCGGTTCGAGTTCGCCCTGCCGGTCGCGCCCGCGGGGGGCTCGCGCCGCCGCGCCGCCGCGTCCTGAAGGGCCGTCGGTGGCCCCTGCTAGCATCGCCGCACCGTGACCGAGTTCGCCGGACACCCCTACGTCGTCGAGGAGTTCACCGCCGCAGAGCGCGCGATCCTGCTGCGCTACTTCACCAACGTCGACCGCCCGGTCTTCGCGCTGCGCAACCTGCCGGAGATCGTCAAGGGCGCCCTCTTCGCGCGCTACTCGCGCACTCCGAAGTCGCTGCGCCGGCTGTTCCTAGACGAGTTCTACCGGGGCGAGACCGTCGCGGACCCCGGCGAGATCGGCGCGCAGCGCGCGGCCGAGCTGTACGACCGGATCTTCATCGAGTTCGGCGACGACTCGGTCGCCCAACTCGGCGGCGCGCACCTCGCGGTCGAGCAAGGCTCGAACGTCCTGACCAAGCAGCTCGAGTGGGGCCGTCTCGCCGCATACCTGGAGCAGTCGACGCGCTACGTCCCGTACGACGACAAGCCGGGCGGGCGCTATCGCTACTACCGCGAGCCCGACGTCATGGCCGGCCCGCACGCCGCCGCCTATACGGCCACGCTCGACGCGATCTTCGCCGCCTACGCGGCCGCGGTGCCCGAGGCGATCGCCGGCTACGAGCGCCGATTTCCGAAGCAGGCCGAGGACACCGCCTTCGTCTATCGTTCGACGATTCGCGCCAAGGCCCTGGACGCCCTTCGGGGCATGCTCCCGGCCGCGACGGTGTCCAACAGCGGCGTCTACGCGACCGGCCAGTCGTTCGAGCAGATGCTCCTTCGCATGCGCGCCTCGCCGTTGGCGGAGGTGCGCTCGGTCGCCGAGATGATGCTCGCCGAGCTGAACGAGGTCATCCCGGTCTTCCTGCAGCGGGTCGACGAGCCGGCCCGCGGCGGCGTCTGGACCGAGTACCTCGCCTCGACGCGAGCCTCGACGGCCGCGGCGACTGCCGAGGCGCTCGCCGGCTTCACGTCCGAGCCGCGCCCGCTCGTCACGCTCACCGACTGGGACCACGAAGGCGAGGAGAAGATGCTCGCGGCGATGCTCTACGCAACGAGCGACCTGCCCGACGACGCGCTGCGCGAGCGGGTGCGGACGATGACGGCCGAGGATCGCCTGCGGCTCGCGCGCGCCTACGCGGGCGAACGCGGCAACCGGCGCCACCGGCCGGGCCGCGCGCTCGAGCGCACCGGCTACCGCTTCGACGTGCTGGCCGACTACGGCGCGTTCCGAGACTTGCAGCGCCACCGGATGCTCACGATCGAGTGGCAGGACCTTACCCCGCGGCACGGGTTCGAGATGCACCGGGACGTCGAGGAGCTGGGGCTCGGGTCGCGATTCCGCGAGTGCATGGATCGCTCGGCAGAGCTGTGGGAAATGCTCGCCGATCAGGGGCCGCAGGCGCAGTACGCGGTTTGCATGGCCTATCGGATCAGGTTCGTGATGCAGCTCAGCGCGCGTGAAGCGCTGCACCTGATCGAGCTGCGATCCTCGCCGCAGGGACACCCCGCCTACCGAGCCGTGGCGCACGAGATGCACCGGCAGATCGCGGAGGTGGCGGGGCATCGCATCGTCGCGGGGATGATGCGCTTCGTCGACACGAGCGACGTGGACCTGGAGCGTTTGGAGGCTGAGCGCCGGGCGGAGCGCAAGCGGGTCGCCGCGGCGGACCGGGCCGGCCGTCGGGGCTGACGGCGTCCGGGAGGAGTGGCTAGTCCTGGACGGTCTCGACGACCGGACCGGGCGCGAGCCAGTTCACGTCGTCGTCGTTGCCGAGACGAGCCTCGACGATCTCGATCGCCCTGGCGACTTCCCAGGAGGGCTCGTCTGCGAGTATCCACGTGACCATCGGTAGCTCCTCTCCTCGCCGCCAGGATTCGACCAGGCCGCGAGGCTTCCCTGCGCGTGACAGGCGTTTTCCTTGCGAAGTTCGTTTTGTCTTCACCCAAACCGGCAAACGCGGCCGGCGGGCCGGCGACACAGGATTCAACGATGGCCTGAGGCGGCGGACACGGCCGCGCGCGCAAGTGGGAGGAAGCATCCGGGAACGTCCGAGGAGCCCGCTCGGCACCGGTTTGCAGACGCATGAGCGGATGCGCGCGACGTGTGGTCCGCGACCGCACGGTCGGTGCGCCGGCGTCGCCCGCGCCGCTGCGTCATTGCGCGGCCCGACTCCCGGCGATACGCTGAGCCGAACATGCGTTCGATGTCGTCGATGTCGGCGCCCGGCCGCCCGGCGGAGCCGATCCTGCACGTCGACATGGACGCCTTCTACGCCTCGGTCGAGGCGCGCGAGGACCCGAGCCTCGCGGGCAAGCCGGTCGCCGTGGGGGGCGGGGGCGTGCGGGGCGTCGTGATGAGCGCCTCGTATGAGGCGCGCGCGTTCGGAGTCCGCTCCGCCATGCCGGGCATGCGCGCGCGCCGGCTCTGTCCGCGGATCGTGTTCGTCCCGCCGAACTTCAGCCTGTACCAGGCCGAGTCCGAGGCCATCCGGGAGATCTTCGCCTCCTTCACCCCGCTCGTCGAGCAGATCTCGCTCGACGAGGCATTCCTGGACGTGGGCGGCTCGACCCGGTTGTTCGGCGGGCCGCTCGACATCGCGCACGCGATTCGGGACCGCGTGCGAGCCGAGCGCCGGCTCGTCTGCTCGGTCGGCGTCGCGCCGAACAAGTTCCTGGCCAAGCTGGCCAGTAACGCCGCGAAGCCGGACGGCGTCGTCCACGTGCGGGCCGGCGCGATCCCGGAGTTCATCGAGCCGCTCCCGGCGCGCGCGCTCTGGGGCGTGGGGGAGAAGACCGCGGCCGTGCTCGACCGGCTCGGCGTGGGGACCGTGGGCGACATCCTGACGTTGCCCGAGGGCGCGATGGAACGAGCGTTCGGGCCCTCGCTCGCGGCGCACCTCCTGGCGCTTGCAGCCGGCCGGGACGATCGCAGGGTCGTGCCCCACGAGGCGGCCAAGCAGGTGTCGGCCGAGCAGACGTTCGAACGCGACCTGAGCGCGGCCGAGGAGGTCCGCCGCGAATTGCTGCGCTTGTCCGATCGCGTCGCGCGCCGGCTGCGGCGCGGTGCCTTGAGCGCGCGCACGATCACGATCAAGGTCCGGTTCTCGGATTTCAGGACCATCACCCGCTCGCGTACGCTGTCCGAGCCGACCGACGTCGCCGCTCGCATGTACGGCGCCGCCGGGGAGCTGTACGGCGCGCTCCGCTTGCACCGTCCCCGAATCCGGTTGCTCGGGGTCGCCGCGTCGGGCTTGATCGCCGGCGCGGGGTCCGAACAGCTCCGGCTGGGCGACCGTCCTGATCCGTGGCGGCAAGCGGACCGTGCGGTCGACCGCTTACGAGAGCGGTTCGGCAGCGGGGCGGTCGAACGGGCGGCGACGGCGCGGGAACGCGCGCCGAAGACGGGAGACGAGGATGAGTGAGAAGGTCCGCTACGAAACGGACGGTGCCGTCGCGACCATCACGATCGCACGACCCGAGGTCCGCAACGCGATGGACGTGGACGTCTTCACCGGGCTCTACGAGGCCGGCGTGCGCGCCGGCGCCGACGCCTCGATCCGGGCCGTCGTCGTGGCCGGCGACGGTCCCGCCTTCTCGAGCGGGATCGACGTCTCGATCTTCGCGGCCGGCAGTCCCGACGGCGGGCCGTTCGATCCGCTGACCGTCGATGTCTCGTTCTTCCAGCGATCGTTCAGCGTCTTCGAGGAGATCCCGCAGCCGACGATCGCCGCCGTGCAGGGACCGGCGTTCGGGGCGGGGATCCAGCTCGCCGCAGCCTGCGACCTGCGCGTCGCGGGGGAGGACGCCACGTTCTGCGTCATGGAAACGCGCTGGGGGATCATCCCGGACCTCGGAGGGACCCAGCGGCTCCCCCGCCTGGTGGGGCTGAGCCGCGCCAAGGACCTCTGCTTCACCGGCAGGCGGGTGGATGCGGCGGAGGCGGGGGAGATCGGCCTGGCCGACCGGGTCGTGGGCGCCGGCGACCACCTCAAGGCGGCGCAGGAGCTGGCGGCCGAGCTGGCGGCCCAGCCTCCGCTTGCGATCGAGGGAATCAAGCGGCTCGCAAACGCCGCCTTCGACATGCCGGTCCGCGCGGGGCTGGAGCGCGAGGCGACGATTCAGCGGCGCGTCATGGCGTCGGAGGACTTCCGGGAGGCGGTCGCGGCTCGGTTCGAGAAGCGGACGCCGGCATACAAGCGCAGGTAGCGGCGCTCCGGTGGTCGCGCTCCTTGTTCGCCGCTCGCGTGCGCTCCTATAATCGTCTTCGAGCCCGGGAGTCGGTGAACCATGCCCCTCAGCGAACACGAGCAACGCATCCTCGACGAGATCGAACGACGCCTGTCGGAGGAAGACCCGAAGTTCGCGCGCTCTGCGAGCGCCGCGACGCCTCGCGGGGTCGCCATCCGGCGCGTGAAGCGCGCGAGTGGTGGTTTCTTCCTGGGTCTGGCGATCCTGGTTTCCGGGCTGGTCGTCGGCTTGGACGACGGGAACTTGATCGTGGTGTTCGGACTCGCGGGTTTCGCGGTGATGCTGACGTCGATCATCGTCATCTTCCGCGCGTCCAGGGACATCGGTCCACCCGCAACCGGCCACCGATCGTCGTGGGTCGAGCGCATGGAGGAACGCTGGAAGAAGCGCTTCGAGGACGGGCAAAACCGTTCGTAAACGCGGTGCGCTTCGCGCATCCGCGCCGCGCCGCAAAAACTTTTCGACGAATCTCGTTTTCGGGCTTGCACTCGGCATCGTAGGTGTCGTACAAAGAAGCTCTTCCCCCTGCGCTCCAGCATCACGCACTCCGACTCGCGGGGACCTATGTCTTTGGACGGCTTCACCTCACTCCAGGCTTGCAAGTTCACGGGCTGCACGCAGAACCAGCTTCGGTATTGGGACAAGATCGCGCTCATCAAGCCGAGCGTCCAGTCCAGCGGCGGCCGTCCCGGCGTGCGCAGGCTGTACTCGTTCCGCGACCTCATCGCGCTGAAGGTGATCAAGTCTCTGCTCGAAAGCGGCATGTCGCTGCAGCGCGTGCGGCGGGCGTTCGAGTACCTGCGCGACACGCAAGGGTTGAACGAGCACCTGTCGAGCCTCAAGCTCGTCACCGACGGCCAGAGCATCTTCAAGATCTGCAAGAACGACGGCGAGATCCTCGACGCGCTCCGGCAGGGCCAGATGACCTTCTTCGTCGCGATCGACGAATTGGCCGGCGAAGTGGACGCCGGCGTGAGCGAGTTCATGCGCGATCGCGAACGGTTCCTGCGGACGCTGCGCTCGGCCGAGCACGAGCTGGAAGAGGAAGCCTCGTCCTCGGCTCGCCGCCGCCGCCGCGCCTGACCGGCCCCCGCCGGCCGGCGCCCATAAGGACCTCACGCTCGCAGGGCTCCCTATATACTGTCGCTACGCGCGGCAGCGTGGACGGGAGCCGACTCGTTGGGAAGAGCATTGGTCCTCAACGCCACCTACGAGCCGCTGTGTGTGGTCAGCGCTCGTCGGGCGCTCGTTCTCGTCCTCAAACACAAGGCTGAGCTGGTCGACCAGAACGGCGGGATGTTTCGGTCGGAGCGAGCCGCCCACCCCGTCCCGTCGGTCATCCGCCTGAAGTACTTCGTCAAGGTGCCCTATCGCGCACGGGCCAGCCTCTCGCGCCGCGCCGTGTTCGTCCGGGACCACTTCGAGTGCCAGTACTGCGGGTCGACGGCCGAGAACGTCGATCACGTGATCCCCCGCTCCCGGGGAGGGACGCACACCTGGGAGAACGTGGTGGCGGCTTGCAAGCGCTGCAACACTCGCAAGGAGGACCGCCTGCCCAAGGAGGCCGGTATGCGCCTGCGCTCGAAGCCGTCGGTCCCGCGCGAGCGGATCTGGATCATCGTTGCGGTTGGGCGCGTCGATCCCAAGTGGGAGCCCTACCTCGTGCCGCTCGGCGCCGCTGCGCGCGCCGAAGCCGCGCCCAGCCTCGCTCCCGCGTAGCGCATAGCTCTCAAACCCGACGCCCTCGCTCCCGGGGCTCGAAAGAGCACGTCCTCACCATTGACAGGGTGGAGGAGTGTGGAGTATCGTGGTGGCTCGTGGTGGAAAGTAGAGCGTGCCATTGTTCCTGGGGGAGTACCAGCACACGCTGGACGCGAAGGGGAGAGTCATCCTCCCCTCGAAGTTCCGCACCCGTCTGGCGGAGGGCTGCGTGCTCACCCGGGGTCAGGAGACCTGCCTCGCCGTGTACACCCGGGACGCGTTCCAAGCCCGCGCCGAGCGCCTGACCCGCGCGAAGCTGTCGAACCAGCGCGCGCGCAACATCGCGCGGCAGTTCTTCGCGGGCGCCCACGAGGAGGAGCCGGACAAGCAGGGCCGTGTCGTCGTGCCCGAGCCCCTTCGCCGCTATGCCGGCCTGGACAAGGACGTCGTCGTGATCGGCGCCGGCAACTGGCTCGAGATCTGGGACACCGCGACCTGGGAGAACCACCAACGATCGACCGAGCCCGACTACCGCGACCTCGACATCGAGGACGAAGACTTCGACTTCTAGGAGGGCGCATGCGCACCGAGAGCGTGATGACCGAGCAGGCGCTGTCCGACGTGTGGACGCCGGCGGGCGAGCTTCGCCAGAGCTTGTTCCTGATCGGGTTCATGGCGGTGAGCGTGAGCATCTGCGTCGGCATCGGGATGCTCCTGGTGACGGTGCTGGCCGGGTCATGACGTGGCGGATGCTCCTCACGTACCGGTCCTGTCGGACGCGGTTGTCGCCTACGCCGTTCCACGCCCCGGCGCCCGCTTCGTCGTCGACGCCACGGTCGGCGCGGGCGGTCACGCCGCGCTGGTCCTCCGGGCCATGGGGTCCGCTGGCCGGCTGCTCGGGATCGATCGGGATCCGGCAGCCCTCGCTCTCGCGCGCGAACGCCTCGCGCCGTTCGGGGACCAGGTTCGGCTGGTGCACGGGAACCTCGAAGATCTCGGAGCGATCGTGAGCGCGCAGGGCTGGGGCGGGGCCGGCGCCGTCGTCTACGACTTCGGGGTTTCCTCGATGCAGCTCGACGAGCCGGCGCGCGGGTTCGGGTATCGCCACGACGCGCCGCTCGACATGCGCATGGATCCCTCGCTTCCGGTCACCGCCGCCGACGTCGTCAACGCGTACGACCACCCGGCACTCGCGCAGGTGATCCGAACCTACGGGGAGGAGCGGTGGGCGTCGCGCATCGCGACGTACATCGTCGAGGCGCGCAAGCGCGCGCCGATCACGACCACCGGCGAGCTGGTCGAGATCATCCTCGCCGCCGTGCCAAGCGCGGCGCGCCGGGTCGGGCCGCACCCGGCGCGCCGCACCTTCCAAGCGCTCCGCATCGAGGTCAACCGAGAGCTGAGCGCGATCGAGTCTTCCCTGCCGCAGGCGGTCGAAGCCCTCGAAGAGGGCGGTCGGCTCGTGGCGCTCTCCTATCACTCGCTCGAGGACCGGATCGTGAAGCGATTCATCCGGTCCGAGTCGAGTAGGGAAGCGCCCCGCCTGCGGACGCTCACCCGCAAGCCCGAGCGCCCCTCCGACGAGGAGGTTGCTCGCAACCCGCGCGCGTCCTCGGCACGGCTGCGCGCGGCCGAACGCCTTGCGGCTCCGCCGGCTCCGGCCGGCAACGGCCCGGGGGACGCGGCATGACGATCTCCCGGGCGACGTTGGCCCCCAGGCGACCGGCTCCGGCGCCGGAGCGTCCACGCCATCTGCGCGTGGTGCCTCAGGCGCCGGGCCGGCGCCCCCCTTTGTTCGTGGTCCTGGCCGTCGTGCTGACGGTGCTGTCGCTGCTGGCGCTGGTGACCGCGAACGTCCTGCTCGGCCAGGCGGGCTTCGAGCAAGTCGACCTCGAGCGGCGGGTCGCCGAGCAAAGCGCCGCCATCGAGGAGCTGGAGCTGGACGTCGCGCGGCTGCGCTCGCCGGTCCGCCTCGCCCGGGCGGCGGAGGACCTCGGGCTCGTGCCCGCGACCGACCTCACCCTGCTGATGGACGACCGATCGGACGGCGGCCCTTCCCCGAACCGGGGAAGGGAGTAGACCCCGGAGCCCATCGGTGACGCGGCGCGGCCCCCGCCCGGCACTCCGGCTGATCTGGCTCCTCGCGAGCGTCACGCTGGTGATGCTGCTCATGGGCGGCCGGCTCGTTCAGCTTCAAGTGGTGCAAGCCGCGCCGCTGGAGGAGCTGGGGGAGCAGCAGCGCGTCCGCGAGCTCGACCTTCCCGCGCTGCGCGGGTCGATCCTGGATCGGTCGCGGAAGCCGCTGGCGCTGTCGGCCGACGCGCGAGCGGTCGTCGCCTACCCGAGCTACCTCGGGGGAACGACCGCGAGCCCCGCCGTGATGGCCGCGCTGATCGCGCCGCTGCTGGAGATGGACGCCGGGGAGATCGAGACGCTGCTCGGCGGCGACGAGAACTTCGTGTACCTCAAGCGGCAAGTGCCGCCGTCGGTGGCGCAAGCCGTCCTGGACCTCCGGCTGCCGCACGTGGACGCGCTGAAGGAGACACGCAGGGTCTACCCCTCCGGCTCGCTGGCGGGACAGGTCGTGGGATTCGTCAACGTCGACGGCGACGGGCTGGCGGGACTCGAGGCGGGATTCGACGAGCTGCTGCGCGGGACGGCCGGCGTGCAGGTGATCGAGCGAGACCCGACCGGCCGGCCGATCCCGCAGGGCAACTCGGCGCTGCGCGAACCCGTGCCGGGAAGCGACGTGGTTCTGACGATCGACCAGCGGTTGCAGTTCAAGGCGGAGGACGCGCTCGCGCGCGGCGCGATCGCGACCAAGGCTCGGTACGGGACGGCGGTCGTGCTGGACGTGCGAAACGGGGACGTGCTGGCGATGGCGACGTGGCCGCCTTTCGACCCGAACGAGTACGCCCGCAGCGACCCGGCGTCGTGGCGCAACCGGCCGGTGCTCGACACCTACGAGCCGGGGTCGGTGTTCAAGCCGATTGCCGCCTCGGCGGCGATCGCAGCCGGCATCGCGGCGCCGTGGACGACGCTCGTCGTGCCCGACTCGATCGCCGTCGGCGGCCGGATCTTCCGCGACTACGAGCCGCACCGCACCGAGCGCCTCTCCTACTCGGAGGCGCTCGCGCGGTCCTCGAACGTGGGCACGATCAAGGTCGCGCTGCGCGCCGGGCCGGAACGGCTGGTGAAGATGATGCGCTCCTTCGGGGTCGGCGCGCCGACGGGCGTCGGCTTCCCCGGCGAGGCGTCGGGCCTGCTGCCCGCGGCCGGGCAGTGGTCGGGCACCTCGATCGCCACGATCCCGATCGGGCAGGGCGTGTCGCTCACGCCGCTGCAACTCGCCTCGATCTACGCCACGATCGGCAACCGGGGCGTGCGCGTCGCGCCGCGGCTCGTCAAGGGGACGGTCGATCCCGCGGGGACTTTCCGTGCGGCGCCGAAGCCCGAAGCGCATCGCGTGCTGTCGCGCTGGACGGCGACGCAGGTGCTCGGGATGCTCGTCGGCGTGGTGCAGCAGGGGACGGGGACGCGCGCGCAGATTCCGGGGTATCTCGTCGGCGGCAAGACCGGCACCGCGGCCGTGCCCTACGTCGACCGGCGCGGGTATTCCGGCGACATCATCACGACCTTCGCCGGCGTCGGGCCCGCGGACTCGCCGCGCCTTGCGACCGTCGTGCAGCTCTACAACCCGACGCCGCGCTACGCGGCGCTGACGGCAGCGCCGGTGTGGCGCGAGATCATGCAGTTCGCGCTCGGCACGCTCGGGATCGAGCCGACCGCGCGGTTGCGCGACGCCGTTTCGCTCGGGGAGCGCCGGGCCGTCCCTCCGCTGCGGCCGGCGCGCGTGCGCAAGCCGAAGGCGGAGGCGTCTCGGGTGGCGGAGACGCCGTGATAGGCTCAGCCGGGTCCGGACAGCTCGCCGGGGACAGCCGGGCGAGCCGACGGGTGGGGGCAGGAGGAACGATCGTCGTGCCGCTCACCCTTCGCACGCTCGCCGATGCATTCGACGCCGCCGCCGTCGCCGGTTCGGCCGACGTCCCGATCACGGACCTCGCCTACGACTCGCGCGCCGTGCGCCCGGGCGCGCTGTTCTTCTGCCGGCCGGGAGCGCGAGCCGACGGGCACGACTTCGCCGCCGACGCCGTCGCCGCGGGCGCCGCGGCGCTCGTCGTCGAGCGCCGGCTGCCGGATGCGGTTCCCCAAGTCCTCGTCCCCTCGACGGCCCGCGCGATGGGTCCGATGGCTTCCGCGTTCTACGGCCACCCGTCGCGCGCCTTCGAGTTGATCGCCGTCACCGGCACCAACGGCAAGACGACGACGTCGTTCATGATCGAGTCGGTCGCGCGCGCGATGGGCCGCACGTCCGGGCTGCTCGGCACGGTCGAAGGGCACATCGCGGACCGTGTCGTCACCGGGTCGCGCACGACGCCGGAGTCGGTCGACTTGCAACGCACGCTCGCCGCGATGCGCGACGCGGGCGTGCGGACGGCCGTCATGGAAGTGTCCTCGCACGGGCTCGCGCTGCACCGCGTGGACGGGACGCGCTACGCGTGCGCGGTGTTCACCAACCTGACGCAGGACCACCTGGACGACCACGGGACGATGGAGGCCTACTTCGCCGCCAAGGCGATGCTGTTCACGCCGGCGTTCACGCCGGTCGCGGTGCTGGGGATCGACGACCCGTACGCGCGACGGCTCGCCGACATGGTGCGCGTGCCCTCCGTCGGCTTCGCGCTGGATCGCGCCGCCGACGTGCGCGCACGCTCGATCGAGGTGGCGCCGGCCGGAAGCGCCGTCGTCGCCGACGTGCGCGGGGAGCGCGTCGAGCTTCGGGTCCCGCTTCCCGGCCGCTACAACGTGACGAACGCGCTCGGGGTGCTCGCGACCGGCGCCGCGATGCGCTGGCCGATCGACCGCGTGGTGGCGGGCATTGAGTCGTTACCGGGCGTTCCCGGGCGGATGGAGCGGATCGAGGCCGGGCAGCCGTTCACCGTCCTGGTCGACTACGCCCACACGCCCGACGCGCTGGCGGGCGTCCTGCGCGCCGCGCGCGAGCTGACCGGCGACGGCGCGCGGCTGGTCGCGGTATTCGGCTGCGGCGGGGATCGCGACCGGGGCAAGCGCCCGCTCATGGGAGCGGTGGCGACCTCGCTGGCCGACCTCACCGTGATCACGTCGGACAACCCGCGCTCGGAGGACCCGACGTCGATCATCGCCGAGATCGAGCACGGGGTCCCCGACGGCGGCGCGTACACCACCGAGCCCGACCGGCGCGCCGCGATCGCGCAGGCGATCGCCGCGGCGCACGCGGGCGACGTCGTCGTGATCGCCGGGAAGGGTCACGAGCAGGGCCAGGAGTTCGCCGGCCGCACGATCGAGTTCGACGACCGCATGGTCGCGCGCGAGATCCTGGAGGCGCGATGATCGCGCTGACGCTGAAGGAAGTCGCCGGCGCGTGCGGCGGGCGACTGGCCGGAGCGGATCCCGACCGGCTCGTCCGCGGGATCTCGATCGACTCGCGGACGCTCCGCGAAGGGGACCTGTTCGTCGCGCTCCGGGGCGAGCACGCCGACGGGCACCGCTTCGTCGCCGACGCGCTCGCGCGAGGCGCCGCCGCGGTGCTCGTGCGCGAGCAGCCGGAACGTGCGCGGGACGCGGTCGTCGTCGCCGATCCGCTCGCGGCGCTGGCCGGTCTGGCGCTTGCGGTGCGCGACCGGCTGCGGGCGCGCGTGATCGCGGTCACCGGCTCGTCCGGCAAGACATGCACGAAGGACTTCACGGCCGCGGCGGCGGGCACGGTCAGGCGCGTCGTGGCGAGCCGCGCGAGCCACAACAACGAGATCGGCGTGCCGCTGACCGTGTGCGCGGCCGGCGAGGAGACCGAGGTGCTCGTCGCCGAGGTGGGGAGCCGCGGCCGAGGTCACATCGCGGCGCTCGCGCCCGTGCTGCGCCCCGACGTCGCCGTGATCACCAACGTGGGGTCGGCGCACGCCGGCATGTTCGGTTCCATCGAGGCCACGGCCGAGGCGAAGGCGGAGCTGGTGGACGCGCTCGGCCCGGAGGGCGTCGCGGTCCTGAACGGCGACGACGAACGCGTGGCGTCGATGGCGAGCCGGGCGCCGCGCGCGATCCTGTTCGGCGCGGGCCGCGACGTGCGCGCGGAGGACGTCCGCTTCGACGACGCGGCGCGGGCGCGCTTCACGCTCGTGACGCCGTGGGGCAGCGCGCCGGTGGCGTTGCGACTGCCGGGCGCGCACATGGTGGCCAACGCGCTCGCAGCGGCGGCGGCCGCGCACGAGGCCGGCGCCGGCGTCGAGGACGCGGCCCGCGGGCTCTCCGAGGCGACCGGGCCCGCGGGGCGGATGCAGGTCCGCGAGATCGGATCGCGGCGCGTCATCGACGACGCGTACAACGCCAACCCGGAGTCGACGGCCGCCGCGCTGAAGGCGCTGGTGTCGATGGCCGGCGGCCGTCCGACCTGGGCGGTCCTGGGTCACATGGCCGAGCTGGGCCAGGAGAGCATGGACGCGCACGACCGCATCGGGCGCCTCGTCGTGCGGCTCGGCGTCGCGCACCTCGTCACCGTGGGAGAGGAAGCGCGCGCGATGCACGAGGCGGCGCGGCTGGAGGGGTTCTTCGACCCGGGCGAGGCGCTGTTCGCCGCGGGCGTCGAGGAGGCGATCGAGCTGCTGCGGACCCGCGCCGAGGCCGATGCGATCGTGCTGGTGAAGGCCTCGCGCGCGGCGGGGCTCGATCGTCTGGTGCGGGCGCTGGAGGAGCAGGCGTGAAGACGGTCCTGTTCGCCGCGAGCGCCGCCCTGCTGGTGTCGATCGGCATGACGCCCTTCGTCATCTCGGCGTTCAAGCGGCTCGGGTTCGGGCAGTTGCTGCGGGAGGACTGGGGCGACTTCGGCCACCACGAGCAGAAGCGCGGGACCCCGACCATGGGCGGGGTCGTGATCATCACCGCGATGATTGCCGGCTACCTCGTCGCGCACACGTCCGGCAGCGAGCTGGGGTGGACGGGGTCGCTGATCCTGATGGCGATGGTCGGGATGGGCGCCGTCGGCTTCGCCGACGACTACCTGAAGATCAGCCGGCAGCGCAGCTTGGGGCTGAGCAAGACGGCCAAGACGATCGGCCAGGCGCTCGTCGCCGTGGCGTTCGCGATCATGATCGACCGCGCGGCCGGCGCAGGCTCCTTCGTGTCTTTCGTGCGCGAGACGGCGCTGGACCTCGGACCGTTCTTCGTCGTGTGGGTCTTCCTGATGATGGCCGCGACGACCAACGGCGTGAACCTCACCGACGGCCTCGACGGGCTCGCGGCGGGCTCGAGCGCGCTGGTGTTCACCGGCTACATCTTCATCGCGTTTTGGCAGTTCCGTCACGGATCGACGACGTGCGACATCGCGCCCGGGTGCTACCCGACCGTGCGCGACCCGCTCGACCTTGCCGTCGTCGCGGCCGCCGGGCTCGGCGCCTGCGCGGGCTTCCTGTGGTGGAACGCAGCGCCGGCGCGGATCTTCATGGGCGACACCGGCTCCTTCGCGCTCGGCGGCGGACTGGCGGGGCTCGCGATCACCACCAACACGCAACTGCTCCTGATCGTGCTGGGCGGGCTCTTCGTGCTGGAGACCGTGTCGGTGATCCTGCAAGTGATCGCGTTCCGCGGCTTCAAGACGCGGGTGTTCCGGATGGCGCCGCTGCACCATCACTTCGAGCTGGGCGGCTGGCCGGAGTTCACGGTGATCGTGCGCTTCTGGATCATCGCGGGCCTGGGCGCGGCGCTCGGTTTGGGACTGTTCTATGCCGAGTTCCTCTCCCGCGGGGGAGGCGGGCTGTGAGGCTGGAAGGCGCGCGCGTCACCGTGCTCGGCCTCGCCCGCACGGGAGCCGCCGCGGCGCGCGCGCTGATCGAGCGCGGCGCCGAGGTGACCGTGCTCGACGCCGCCGACGGGCCCGGCCAGCGTTCGCGCGCCGCCGAGCTGGCGGCGCGCACGATCCTCGGCCGCTCGGTCGCCGCCGACGTCGCCGGCGCCGACCTCGTCGTCGCCAGCCCCGGCGTGCCGTGGGCTTCGGGCTGGATCGCGGCGGCCCTTTCCGACGGGATCCCGGTCTGGAGCGAGATCGAGCTTGCCTACCGGCTCGGCGTCGAGCCGGTCGCCGCGATCACGGGCACGAACGGCAAGACGACGACCGTCGAGATGGTCGCGGCCTGTCTCCGCGCCGCCGGCACCGACGCGGTCGCGGCGGGGAACATCGGCTCGCCGCTGATCGACGCGCCGCCGGGCGCGGCGGTCGTTGCGGAGGTGTCGAGCTTCCAGCTCCAAGCGATCCATCGCTTCCACGCCCCGGTGGCGTGCCTGCTGAACGTGGCCTCCGACCACCTGGACTGGCACGGCTCGCTCGAGGCCTACGGCGCCGCGAAGCGCAAGCTGTTCGAGAACCAGCGAGCCGGCGACGTGGCCGTCGTGCTCGACGATCCCGCGTGCCTCCGGCTCGTCGACGGGCCCGGGACCATGCGCCGGTTCGGCGCCGGAGAGCCGCCGCCGGGCGGCGCGGGCGTGCGCGAGGGGTGGATCGTGGTGCCCGAGGGACGCGTGTGCGAGGTCGCTTCGCTGCGGGGCGCCGGACACGCGTTCCTCGCCGACGCGGTCGCGGCCGCGGCCGTCGCATGCGCGACCGGCGCGCCGCCGGAGGCGGCCGGGGAGGGCCTTGCCGGCTACGTCCCCGGCCCGCACAAGCAGGAATTCGTCGCCGAGATCGACGGCGTCGCCTACGTCAACGACTCCAAGGCGACGGACCCGCACGCGACGCTGGCCGCGCTCCGGGGGCGCGCGGACGTCGTGCTGATCGCGGGCGGGCGCAACAAGGGCGTCGATCTCGGCGAGCTGCGCGAGGGCGTGCCGAGCCTGCGCCACGTCGTGGCGTTCGGCGAGGCCGCGCCGGAGGTGCGCGACGCGTTCGCCTCCACGGCGGTGGGCGTCACCGTCACCGCGTCGCTCGACGACGCGGTGGAGGCCGCCGCGGACCGAGCCGTGCGCGGCGGCACCGTCCTGCTGTCGCCCGCGTGCGCGTCCTGGGACGCGTTCACCGGGTACGAGGCGCGCGGGGAGGCGTTTCGATCGGCCGTGAAGCGACTGGAAGGGAGGATGCGATGACGGTCGTGCAGATCGCACGCGCGCCGGTGGGCGCGTTCACACGCTGGCGCGCGACCCGCACGCCGGCTCGACGCGCGCTGTCGTCCGGCGGGCTGTTCCTCGCCGTCGGCACGACGATCCTGCTGGGCGTCGGCCTGGTGATGATCCTGTCCGCGTCCTGGGTCTCCGCCTACATCAGCTCGGGGTCGTCGTTCGTGTTCTTCGCCCGGCAGGCGGTCTGGGTGTTGATCGGCCTGGCGGCGATGATGGTGACCTCGCACGTCGACTACCGCCGGTGGCGCGCGCTCTCCTACGGGCTCCTCGCCCTGACGATCGCCGGGCTCGTGCTCGTGCTCATCCCGGGGATCGGCGTCCGGGTCGGCGGCTCCAGCAGGTGGCTGGTGCTCGGCCCGATGCGCTTCCAGCCCTCGGAGATGGCCAAGCTCGCGTTGCTGCTGACGGGCGCCGACCTGTGCGTGCGCAAGGGGCGGCGGCTGCGCACCTACAAGGACGTGCTGGTGCCCTACGGGATCATCGCCGGGATCGTCGGCGCGCTCGTGATGGCGCAACCCGACCTCGGCACGACGATCATCCTCGGCGGCATCACCGGCGCGGTGCTGTTCGTCGGCGGGGTCCGCTTGCGGATCCTGTCGGGGTTCGGGCTCACGGGCCTCGGGGCCGGCGCGATGCTGGCGATGTCGGCCGGGTACCGGCGCGCGCGCATCGCATCCTTCGCCGACCCGTTCAGCGACCCGCTGAACGCCGGCTATCAGGCCGTGCAATCGCAGATCGCGCTCGGCTCGGGCGGTCTGTTCGGCGTGGGGCTCGGCGCCGGACGCCAGAAGTGGCTCTACGTGCCCAACGCCCACACCGACTTCATCTTCTCGATCATCGGTGAGGAGGTGGGCCTCATCGGGACCTTCGGCGTCATCGCCCTGTTCGTGTTGGTCGCCTATGCGGGCGTTCGCATCGCGCAGCGGGCCCCCGACGCCTTCGGCCGGATCGTCGCGGGCGGAGCGACGGCGTGGATCGCGGGGCAGGCCGTCATCAACATGGGCGCGGTCACGGGTCTGATGCCGATCACCGGCGTCCCGCTGCCGCTGGTGTCCTTCGGCGGGTCCTCGCTGCTGTTCACGCTGATCGCGATCGGCATCCTGCTGAACATCGCGAGGCAAGAGCCGCCGGGGCCGGTTCCGCTCGACCCGCGGTCGTGAGCGTCTCGGTCGTGATCGCGGCGGGCGGGACGGGCGGCCACGTCCTGCCGGGCCTTGCGGTCGCCGACGAGGTTCGCGCGATGCGACCCGACGCCCGCGTGAGCTTCGTCGGGGTCGAGCGTGGCGAGCGGGCGATGGTCCCCACGGGCTACGGGTTCCATTCGACGGCGGCGCGTCCCTTCGACGGCGGCGCGCAGGCGGCGCGCGCGGCAGGCGCTCTGGTCGTGGCGACGGCGCAGGCGCGCCGGATCCTTCGCGACGAGCGCGCGTCCGTCGTGCTGGGCATGGGCGGCTACCCGAGCATCCCGGCCGTCATCGCCGCGCGGACGTCGCGGGTGCCGGCGCTCGTCCACGAGGCGAACGCGGTCCCGGGCCTTGCGAACAAGCTGTGCGCGCGCTTCACCCCGAACGTCGCGGCGGCCTTTCCCGGGACCTCGATCGCCGGCCGGGCGGCCCGCACGGTCGGGATGCCGCTGCGCGCCTCGATCCTCGAGCTGGACCGGGAGGCAGCTCGCCGCGAGGCGAACGCGGCGTACAACCTCGACCCCGGGCGCACGACGATCCTGGCGTTCGGCGGGAGCCTCGGCGCGGCGCGGCTCAACGAGGCGGTCGCGCGCCTCGTCCACGAGTGGCGCGACCGGACCGACGTGCAGGTCCTGTGGGGAACCGGGCGCGATCACGAAGCGGCCGCGCGCGCGCGCCTGCCGGACGGGGCGCTCGTCGTCCGGTGCCTCGGGTTCCTGGAGCGGATGGACCTTGCCTACGCGGCGGCCGACCTCGTGGTCGCGCGGGCGGGCGCTTCGACCGTGTTCGAGCTTGCCGCGGTCGGACTGCCCTCGATCCTGGTGCCGCTGCCCGTCGCCCGCGCGCGCGAGCAAGACGCCAACGCCGCCGCGCTCGTTCGCCTCGGGGCGGCGCGGGTGATCTCCGACGAGCGGATCGTCGAGCGGCTCGCGCGCGAGGCGGACGAGCTGAACGGCGATCCGCTCGCGCGCGAGGCGATGAGCGCGGCCGCGACGCGGCTCGCGCGCCCCGGCGCCGCGCGCGCGCTGGCGTCCTGGACGCTGGAGCTTGCCGGTGCCTGACCGGGGCGGCGCACCGCGCGCGACGCCGGGCGGCGTCGAGGACTTGGCGCCGGTGCACTTCGTGGGCGTCGGCGGCGTCGGGATGAGCGCGCTTGCGAGCATCCTGCTCGACCGGGGCCTCGCGGTGAGCGGCTCGGACGTGCGGGACTCCGCCGTCCTGCATGCGCTGCGCGCGCGGGGAGCGCACGTCGCCACCGGCCACGCGCAGGCAAACGTCGGCGCCGCGCGCACGCTGGTCGTGTCCACCGCGATTCGCCCGGGCAACCCCGAGGTGCGGGCCGCGCAGTCTCGCGGGATCCCGGTCCTTCACCGGGCGCAGGTGCTGGCCGCGCTGATGCGCGAAGCCAGGGGCATCGCCGTGACCGGGACGCACGGCAAGACCACGACGACGTCGATGACGGCGCTGCTGCTCCAGCGAGCGGACCTGGACCCGACGTTCGTGATCGGCGGCAACGTGAACGAGCGCGGCACGAACGCGCACCGGGGGTCGGGGGAGTGGCTGGTCGCGGAGGCCGACGAGAGCGACGGCTCGTTCCTGTGGCTCGCGCCCGAGATCGCGGTGATCACCAATGTCGAGCGCGAGCACGTCGACCATTACGCGAACGAGGAGGAGATTCGCGCGACGTTTCTCGCCTTCGCCGCTCAGGTCGTGCCGGACGGAGTCGTGATCGCGAGCGCCGAGGACCCCGGAACGGTCTGGCTGCGGGAGCGGCTCGAGCGCCCGGTCGTCACGTTCGGTCTGCGCGCCGGCGACTGGACGGCCGAACGCACGCCGACGCCGGGCGGGCAGGTCCTCGCCGTGCGATACCGCGACACGGCGTTGGGGGACGTGCCGCTTGCCATGCCCGGCGCCCACAACGCCGTGAACGCCCTCGCGGCGCTGGCGGCCGCCGACGCGGCCGGCATCGCATTCGACACGGTGGCCGGCGCGCTGGCGGAGTTCCGCGGGCCCGAGCGCCGCTTCCAGACCAAAGGAGAGGTCGCGGGGATCACCGTGATCGACGACTACTCCCATCACCCCACCGAGGTGCGCGCCGCGCTGGCGACGGCGCGCGAGTCCGGGCGGCGCGTGATCGCCGTCTTCCAGCCGCACTTGTACTCGCGCACGGCTGCCTTCGCGGGCGAACTGGGCGCGGCGCTCAGCGAGGCCGACCTGTCGGTCGTGACCGACGTCTACGGCGCGCGCGAGGACCCGGTCCCGGGCGTCAGCGGGAAGCTCGTCGCCGACGGCGTGATCGCGGCCGCGCCGCGCTCGCGCGTGGCCTACCTCCCGCGCCGTGGCGACATCGTCCCGTTCGTGGCCGTGCGCGCTCGTCCCGGCGACCTGGTGCTGACGATCGGCGCGGGCGACGTGACGATGCTCGGTGAGGAGATCGTTCGCGCGTTGCGGGAGCGGCATGGCTGAGCCGCTGGCGGCCGCGGAGGCGATCCTGCTTGGCCGGGCGCACGGTCCGGTGACGCGCGGCGGCGCGATGGCCCCACTGACCTCCTACCGGATCGGAGGACCGGCTGGTCTGCTGTTCGAGCCGAGCGCCGGCGCGGACCTCGACGCGCTCGCCGAGGCCGTCGCGTCGACCGCGCTGCCGGTGCTGATCGTCGGCCGGGGCTCCAACATGCTGGTGAGCGACCGGGGCTTCCCGGGAATCGCCGTGCGGCTCGGCGCGGGCTTCCGCTGGGCACGCGTTGAGGGGAGCGCGTTGCTGTCCGGGGCGGCCATGCCGCTCCCGGCCCTGTCGTCGCTGGCGATGCGCGGATCCCTCGCCGGGCTCGAGTTCGCGGTCGCGATCCCGGCGAGCCTCGGCGGAGCCGTGCGCATGAACGCCGGCGCGCACGGGCGCGAGATGCGCGACGTCGTGGAGCGGGTCACCGTCTTCGACGTCGGCCGGTCGGCGAGCGAGGAAGTCGAAGCGTCCGCCGTCGGGTTCGCCTATCGCGAGACCGCGCTGCCGGCAGGCGCGATCGTGACCGCCGCGCGGCTCGGCCTTCGTTCCGGCGAGCACGATGCGATCGTCGCGGGAATGAACGAGGCGAAGGAATGGCGCCGGCGCACGCAGCCGCTGAACCTTCCCAACGGGGGCAGCGTCTTCCGCAATCCCGGCGTGGAAGCGGCCGGGAGCATCATCGAGCGCGTCTGCGGCAAGGGGATGCGCGTCGGCGGCGCGCGCATCTCGGAGGTCCACGCGAACTTCATCGTGACAGAGCCGGGCGCGCGCGCCGATCACGTCTATTCCCTGATGCGCCGGATCCAGCGGATGGTGGCCGAAGATACGGGCATCGATCTGCAGCCGGAGCTGAAGCTGATGGGGGAGTTCGAGGAGGTGGACGGGTGAGCCTGACGAGCGGCGAGGTCATTCGAAGCCCGCGCATCGCGGACCGCCGCCGGGCGGTGCGCCTCCAGCAGCGTTCGCGGCGGCGCCGGCTTGTGATCGCGTTCGCACTCGTGGTCGCGGCTGGCGCGGGCGCCGTGCTCCTCACGCGCTCGGAGGTGTTCCAGCTCGATTCGATCGCGGTGGTCGGGACGCGGACCGTCACCGACGATACGGTGCGCGAGGCCAGCGGGCTCGCGCCGGGGCAGAACTTGCTCTCGATCGACCTCGGCGCGGTCGAGGCGCGCGTCGAGGAGCTTCCGGCCGTGCTGGAGGCGCGGGTGACGCGCGACGGCTCGCTCGGGATCGTGATCGAGATCGCCGAACGCGAGGCCGTGCTGGGCGTGCGCGCCGGGGAACGGAGGTGGTTCGTCGACGCCGAGGGACGCGTGGTTCCCGCTCCGGACTCCGGCGTGCCGGTCGTGGACGTCGGTGGGGACGTCGCGGGCCCGGTGACGCTGGACGCGGCCGTCGTGGACGGCGTCGTCACGCTGTGGCGGGCGCTGCCGAAGCGGCTGCGCGGCAGAATGAGCCCGATCGGCACCGCGCCCGGCGGGGACCTGTCGTTCTCGGTCGCCGGGACCGCCGTTCGCTTCGGGACGCTGACGCACGTCAAGGCGAAAGTCCACGCCTTCCTGCGGGTGCGCAGGCGCGTGCTGCACGCGGGCGACGACTTGGACGCCGTGGACGTGTCCTCGCCCCGCCGCCCCGCAGCCTCCATTTCCTGACGCCCGCCCGGCGCGCGAAAACGGCGGAGTTTCGGGCTTGACTTGACGTCGAGCCGTGGGTAGATTCTCGACCGTCAGGTTGAGGTTTACATAACATTCACTCTCAAGTTGAACGTTAGAAACCTTGTGACCTGCGGAAACGCCCCATAGCGCGTCCTTCCCCAACGTGCAGGGTCGGATCCTCAACCGAGGCTTCACCCCTGCGCGGTACGCGCGAGATACCTCGCGGAGTTCCGGCGATTGCCGGACGCTCGGCGTGTCGTGTGCTCGTCGGAAGTGTTGGGACGCCCGGCACGAGCCGGGGGAAGGGGGAAGGAACGCCATGGCTGCGACACCTCAGAACTACCTGGCCGTCATCAAGGTCGTCGGGATCGGGGGCGGCGGCGTCAACGCCGTGAACCGCATGATCGAAGACGGGCTGAAAGGCGTCGAGTTCATCGCCGTCAACACCGATGCGCAGGCGTTGCTGATGTCCGACGCGGACCTCAAGCTCGACATCGGTCGCGAGATCACCCGGGGACTCGGCGCGGGATCCAATCCCGACACCGGTCGAGCCGCGGTCGAGGAGGCGCGCGAGACCATCGAGGAAGTGCTCAAGGGCGCCGACATGGTCTTCGTCACCGCGGGCGAGGGCGGCGGCACCGGCACCGGCGGCGCGCCGGTCGTAGCCGAGATCGCGAAGTCGATCGGCGCGCTCACGATCGGCGTCGTGACGCGTCCGTTCTCCTTCGAACGCAAGGTGCGCGCCGAGCAGGCGGAGCGCGGCATTCAGGATCTCAAGCAGAAGGTCGACACGCTCATCGTGATCCCGAACGACCGGCTGCTCCACGTCGCCGACGAGAACACGACCGTGCTCGACGCGTTCAAGATGGCCGACATGGTGCTGCTCCAGGGCGTGCAGGGCATCACCGACCTGATCACGACGCCCGGCCTGATCAACCTGGACTTCGCCGACGTCAAGGCGATCCTGACCGACGCGGGCTCGGCGCTGATGGGCGTCGGCTACGCGCGGGGCGAGGAGCGTGCGGTCGAGGCGGCGCGTGCCGCCATCTCCAGCCCGCTGCTCGAGGCCTCGATCGACGGCGCGCGCGGCGTGCTGCTCAACATCACCGGCGGCAGCGAGCTGACGCTCTACGAAGTGAACGAGTCGATGCGGATCGTCAGCGACCACGCGCACCCGGAGGCGAACGTGATCTTCGGGGCCGCGATCGACGACTCGCTCGGCGAGGAGGTTCGCGTCACGGTGATCGCCGCCGGGTTCGAGCGCCTGTCGCAGGCGGGGATGATCGCAGGCGAGTTCGACCTCGGGGACGACGACGACGAGCTGTTCGGCGACGACCTGTCGAGCGGCCGCACCGTGGTGATCAGCGCCGAGGACGATCTCGAGGACATCCCGTCGTTTCTGAAGAAGTAGCGACTGGGGTTCGGTGTTCGCCTGGCGAGCGTTCCGGGACGGCGACGCGCCCGGGGCGGGGGACGGCTCGACCCGTCCTCCGGCCCCGGGCGCGTTCCTGTGCGTCCCGGCCCTGGCGCCGTACGGGATCGCCGCCGCCTTCACCACGCGTCACGGCGGCGTCAGCGAGGCGCCCTTCGCGTCGCTCAACCTCTCGCTGCGCGCAAAGGACGATCCGCCGGCGGTGCGCGCGAACCGGATGCGCGTGCTGGACGCGATCGGCGCGCCGCCGGACGCCTGGACCTGCGCCGAGCAAGTCCACGGCGCCGGCGTTGCGAACGTCGGCCGTGCCGATCGGGGCGCGGGCGCGGCGGATGCGGGCGACGCGATCGCCGGGGCCGACGCGCTCTGGACGCTCGAGCCGGGCATCGCGCTCGCCGTCCTGACGGCCGACTGCGTGCCGATCCTGCTCGCCGATCCCGATCGCGGCCTGATCGGGGTGGTGCACGCGGGATGGCGGGGGCTGGCGGCCGGGGTCGTGGGCCGCGCGGTCGAGGAGATGGCGCCGTCGAGTCCGTCGGCGTTCATCGGGCCCTCGATCGGCCCGTGCTGCTACGAGGTCGGCGAGGACGTCGCCGCGGAGGTGGCGAGCGCGGTCGGCGACGGGGTCGTGCGGCGCGCGCCCGGCGCCGCGAAGCCCTCGCTCGACCTGTGGGAGGCCGCCGCGACCGCGCTGCGGGCGGCCGGGGTCGGCGCGATCGCCGCCGCTCGCATCTGCACGCGTTCCGAGCATCACCGCTTCTACTCCCATCGCGCGGGCGACGACGCGCGCCAGGGCCTGGTGGTGGTGCGGCGATGAAGGCGGCCGGGGCCGTGGCGGCGCCGGATCCCGATGCGGTGGCGCGACGCCTGCGCACTGTGCGCGAGCGGATCGCGGCGGCCGCGGCGCGCGCCGGGCGCGATCCGGGGGACGTGACGCTCGTCGCGGTGACGAAGGGGTTCGGCTGGGACCGGGTCGCAGGCGCGATCGAGGCCTGCGGGCTGACCGACCTCGGCGAGAACCGCGCCCAGGAGCTGCGCGCGAAGCTCGCGGTCGCCCCGCCCGGCATCAGGTGGCACTTCGTCGGCTCGCTCCAGCGCAACAAGGCGGCGATGGTCGCCGGGCGCGTCGCAATGGTGCACAGCGTCGACTCGCTCGCGCTCGCGGAGGCCATCGGCGCGCGCGCGCGCGACGGCCAGGACGTGCTCGTCGAGGTGAACACCTCGGGCGAGCCGGCAAAGCACGGCGTGCCGGTGGAGGACGTCGGGGATGCGTTGCAGGCGATCTCGGTCGTGGAAGGCGTGCGCGTTCGCGGCTTGATGACGATGGCGGCTCCGGGCGGCGGCGAGCAAGCGCGCGCGTGCTTCGCGACCCTGCGCGGGTTGCGCGATCGCTTCGCGGGGGTCCATCCCGGCCTGACCCAGTTGAGCATGGGAATGACCGAGGACTTCGAGGAAGCCGTCGAACAAGGCGCCACGATCGTGCGCATCGGCACGGCGATCTTCGGACCGAGGCCGGACGGATGAAGGGTCGTCCCAGCCTGCCGACCGGGAGGCTGGGGGTGTTCTAGGCTGTGGGAGACCTGCAGGAGGCACATATGCGAGGTGTGTGGAAGAAGACGTTGGTTTCGCTCGGACTCACCGACGAGGACGAGGAGATCTACGACGACCACATGGAGGCCGAGCCCGTCCCGAGCCGGGAGGAGCCTTCCGTGCGGACGCTGCGCGGCGAGGGACGGCGTGAGGGACGTCACCCGGCCGGCAGGAACGTCGTGCGGTCGATCCCGACACAGGCACCCCGGCAGGTCCACGTGGTCGAGCCGCGCATCCTCGACGACGCGCAGGACTTGGCGGATCGGTTCAAGGGCGGGGTGCCGGTGATCGTAAACCTGCGGACCGCGGAGCCGAACCACGTTCCGAAGATCCTCCAATTCGCCTCGGGTCTGGTCTACGGGCTCAACGGCCGGATGCAAAAGGTGGGCGAGCACGTCTTCCTGCTGACCCCGTTCAACATGGAAGTGTCCGCCGACGAGAAGCGCCGGCTCGCCGAGCACGGCCTCTTCCAGGACCTGTAGGCCCGGGGGTCGCCATCGACATCCGGTCCATCCTGTGCCTGCTGCTCGGCATCTACTGGTTCGTCCTGCTCGCGCGCGTGATCCTGTCCTGGGTCGGCCACGCGCTCCCGCCGGGAGCGCGGCCGGTCGCCGCCTTCGTGTTCAACGCCACCGAGCCGGTCCTTCGCCCGCTGCGCGGGCTGATCCCGCCGCTGCAGCTCGGCGCCGTCGCGCTCGACGTCTCCATCATCCTGGTGTTCGTGCTGCTCTCCATCCTGCAACGGACCGTGTGCTGAGCCGCCGTATGATGATGCCGTCGCCATGACCCTGAGCCCGCAAGACATCGTCGGGAAGGAGTTCCGCGAAGCCTTCCGCGGCTACAACCAGGCCGATGTCGACCTGTTCCTCGACGAGGTCGTCGAGGAGTTCACGCGCGTCGCCGACGAGAACCAGAAGATGAAGGTGCGCCTTGCCGCGCTCCAGCAGGAGGTCGCGCGCTTGCGGGATGCCGGGTCGGCCGCCGCCGCGCCGCTCGACCGCCTGGGCGCCGCCGCGGACCCGGAGCGGACCGAAGCGGAGGTGCGCGCGCGCGTGCGTCGCTTCCTGGAGGAGCAGATTCGCCTGATCGACGCCGAGACGCCGCAGCGGTCGGCCACGGTCGAGCGGATCGCTCGGGAGTTGCCGCCCACGCCGGAACCAACCGCCGAGGACGCGCCGGCTCCGACCCCGACCCCGAAGCGCGAGCCGTTCTGGGCCGGCGAGTAGGTCCGTCCTGCCCTCGCCGCGCGGCGCATGCCCCGAAGGCTGGCATCGGATGGGGCCTGCCGGTAGACTGCCGCGCCGTTGGGCCGGTCCGATCGAGCCCGCGCCGACAGAGGAGAGAATCTCGCCGTGATCGTCGCTAGCGCCGTGCTGCTCGTCGTGGGAATCGTGGCCTTCGCCATCGGCCTGTTCGCGGAGTCGTTCGTCGCGCTGGCGACGTCCATCGGGACCAGCATCGCCGCTTCGATCACGCTGTTCATCGGCGTGCGCCAGGACAAGCGGAGGCTCGCGTCGGCGTCGCCGCCGGTACCGCCCTTCTCCTTCGACGCCGAGGAGCCCGCGCCGGCCGAAGACTTCGCGCAGCCGCTCGTCAGCGAGCCGCCGCCCGCACCGCTGGGAGAGTCGAGCGCGACCACCGAGTCGGTGTCGAGCGAAGAACTGGAGTCGCTCTTCGACGAGCCCGACGCCGAGGAGCCCGGACGCGTCGACCGGCTCTCCGCGTGGCAGGAAACGGCCGTCGGCGAGGAAGAGCCGGAGCCGCCCGTCCTCGCGCCTGCTCCCAAGAAGAAGGCCGCGAGGCCCGCTCCCAAGAAGGCGGCCGCAAAGACCGCCGCCGCCGCGAAGAAGACCGCGGCGAAGAAGGCGGCGCCCAAGAAGACGGCCGCTCCCAAGAAAGCAGCGCCCAAGAAGACGGCCGCCAAGCCGGCCGCGAAGAAAGCCGCCGCCCCCAAGAAGACCGCGGCGAAGCCTGCTGCCAAGAAGCCTGCTGCCAAGAAGCCTGCTGCCAAGAAAGCGGCGCCGAAGAAGACGGCCGCCAAGCCCACGGCTGGGAAGAAGACGGCTCCCAAGAAGGCCGCGCCCAGGAAGCCGGCCGCCAAGCCCGCCGCGAAGAAGACTCCCAAGAAGAAGTAGCCGCCTACACGGCGAACCGGAACTCCACCACGTCTCCCTCGCGGACCACGTAGGACTTTCCCTCCTGGCGCACCTTCCCCGCGGCGCGCGCCGCCGGCCACGAGCCGGCCTCGACGAGCTCGTCGAAGGCGATCACCTCGGCGCGGATGAACCCCCGCTCGAAGTCGGAGTGGATCACGCCCGCCGCTTCCGGCGCGGTGGCGCCGCGCCGGACCTCCCACGCCCGCGTCTCCTTCTCGCCCGCGGTCAGGAACGTGATCAGGTCGAGCCGCTCGTAGATCGCGCGGATGACGCGGGGCAAGCCGCGCTCGGTCACGCCGTAGCCCGCCAGCAGCTCGGCCGCCTCGCCGGGCTCGAGCCCCGCGACCTCCGCCTCCAGCGCTCCGGCGACCGCGATCATGCCCTCGGGCGCGACGGTCGTCTCGTCGCCGTTCGCGACGACGACCGCGGGCTTCAGCGTGAGCGGGCCCATGCCCTGGAACACGGCTCGCTCGGCCTCGTCCCAGCCGCCCTCCGACAGCGGCGATCCCGCTTCGAGAAGCTCTTTCGCGCGCTCCAGCACCTCGACCGCGCGCTTGTCCTCCGGGGTCTTGGCCGCTTTACGATCGCGTTCGATCTTGCCGGCGAGCGGCTCGAGATCGGCGTAGATCAGCTCCAGCATGAGCGAGGACAGCTCGCCGGCCGGGTCGGCGTCCTCGCCGAACGCGCGCACGACCAGCAGCAGCGCGTCGGAGGTGCGCAGGTGCCCGATCAGCTCGGCCGAGAGCGTCCCGGCCCCGGCGCGCGCGCCGCGCCGCACCATGCCCGAGGACTCGACGAAGCGCAGTTGCGCGTAGACGAGCTTCTTGGAGTGGTGCAGCTCGCCGAGCGTCTCGACGCGCGGGTCGGGGACCGGGACCATCGCCTGGTTCGACCGGCCCGGCGCGGCGCCCTCGAGCGCGGTGAGCGCGGTGAAGATCGTCGAGGATCCCGCGCCGGGCAGCCCGGCGATGCCCGCCTCCTTCACCGCCGCTAGGCCCGCTCGATCGCCAACGCGTCGCCCTGCTCGGCCGCGACGGCCAGGGTCTCGGCCGCGATCCAGGAGCCGTGCGCGGCGAAGACCTCGGCGTCGGCGGCGGGATAGGAGACGCGGATCCGGTCGGTCAGCGCGAGGTCGTGCGCCTTGCGCAGGTCGTTGATCGTGCGGATGCGGTCGCGCGCGGCGGCCTCGAGCGCAAGCTCTGGCGTGATCTCGGTGTCCAGCGCCACGGCGAACCCGCCGCCGTCGACGACCGCGAAGCCTTCGCGCGCCCGCGTGCGTACCTCGAACTCACCTTCTTGAAGCGTCCATTCGCCCGCGCGGACGGTCGAGCCGTCGCGCGTGAAGCCGCCGTCGCGCAGCAACTGCTGCACCCGTCCCACGTCCTTGCCGAGCCGCGGGCCGAGCACCTTGAAGTTCGGTACCACCTCGACCTGGGCGAAGTCCTCTGCCGAGGAGGCGAGCCGGACCTCCTTGACGTTCAGCTCGCCGCGAATCAAGTCCTCGTGCGCGACGAGCCGCGCGCGCGCCTGCGCGTCCTCGGTCGCGACGACGACGGCGCGCAGCCCCTGGCGGATCTTGACGTTCGCCGCCTGTCGAGCCGAGCGTCCCAGCTCGACGACCGTTCGCACGTCGCGCATCGCGGCGAGCAGCTCGCCGTCGGCCGGAGCCGCGCCGGGATAGCCGGCGAGGTGGACGCTCGGGGGCGCGTCTTCGCACGGACCGGTGAGGTTCGCCCACATCTCGTCGGTGACGAAGGGCGTCACGGGGGCCATCACGCGCAGCACCGTGCACAGCGAATACCACAGCGTGTCGTACGCGGCGCGCTTGTCGGCGGCCTCTCGGTCGGTGTCGCCGGTCTTCCAGAAGCGCGCGCGTGACAGGCGCAGGTACCAGTTGGACAGGTCGTCCCAGTACCGCTCGATCGCGCGCGTGACGCGCGGGGAGTCGAAGGCGTCCATCGCGGCGCGGCAGCGGGCAACCAGCTCGTTCGTCCGCGACACCATCCACCGGTCGAGCGAGCGGCCGCCGGCGAGGTCCGGGCCGTCGCGCAGGACCTCGGAGCGCGGCGCGTAGCCGTCGATGATCGCGTACTCGACGAAGAACTTGTAGACGTTCCAGAGCGTGAGGAACGTGCGCTTGGCCGCGTTCGCCGGCCCGTAGCCGAAGCCGAGGTTCTGGCTCGGGACCTGTCCGGCGTAGACCCAGCGCATCGCGTCGGCGCCCATCGACTCGACGGCGTCGTCGAACCAGATCGCGTTGCCCCACGACTTGTGCATGGGGCGGCCGGTCTCGTCGGTGACGCGCTCGTAGACCAGCACGTCGGCGTAGGGCGCGCGCCCGTCGAGCACGACCGACATGAACAGCATCGAGTAGAACCACAGCCGGATCTGCTCGCGGCTCTCGCTGACCCAGTCGACGGGGAACCACTGCTCCCAGTACGCGTGGTCGGGCAGGTCTGCGACGGTCAGCCCCTCGCCGGCTCCCTCGGCGTAGCCGGCCGACACGAGCATGTCGTTGCGCCAGCCCAGCGTCGAGAACGGCACGATGCCGGCGTCGAGCCAGCAGTCCCCGACGTCGGTCGTGCGCGTGGCCTCCTTGCCGCACTCCTCGCACGGCACGGTCACCGCGTCGATCCACGGGCGGTGCAGCTCTTCGAGACCCTCGATGCCCGACAGGGCCTTCTCACGCAGCTCGGCCTTGGAGCCGACGATCGTCATGTGCCCGTCGGCGCAGAACCAGAAGGGCAGCGGGAGACCCCAGTAGCGCTTGCGGCTGATGCACCAGTCGCCCATGTTGTTGAGCCAGTCCTCCATGCGCTTGCCGTACTGCGGCGGCGTCCAGGTGACCTCGCGCACGGCGTCGAGCATGGGTCCGCGCACCTCGTCGCAGGAGATGAACCACTCGTCGACCACGCGGTAGACCAGCTCGGTGTGACAGCGCCAGCAGGTGGGGTAGCGGTGGGTCAGCTCGCCCGCGTCGATCAGGCGGCCGCGCTCGCCGAGGTCGCCGATGATCTCGCGCGCGACGTCGCCGGTGTGGTTGCCGTGCAGCCAGCCGTAGCTTTCGTAGAACGCGCCCGACTCGTCGATCGGCACGAGCACCGCCAGGCCTTCGCGCTTGCCCAGCTCGAAGTCCTCGGCGCCGCAGCCGGGGGCGATGTGGACGATGCCGGTGCCCTCCTCAAGCGACACCTCGTCCCAGGCGACGACGCGGTGCTCGACGCCGGCCTGGGCCGGCAGCTCGTCGAAGGGCCCCTCGTAGGTCAGACCGACCAGCTCCGATCCCTTCACGGTGCCGAGGACCTTGCCCTGAATGGGCAGGTGCTCGACGCGGTCGGCCGCCACGATCGCCACGCCGGCGAGCGTCTCGACGCGCGCGTAGTCGGCGCCGGGCAGCACGGCGGCCGCCACGTTCGCCGGCAGGGTCCAGGGCGTCGTGGTCCAGACCGCGAGGTACTCGTGCTCGCGTCCCTTCAGCGGGAAGCGCGCGAAGACCGACGGGTGCGTGATCTCGCTGTAGGAGTCGATCAGCTCGTGCTGGGACAGCGACGTGCCGCAGCGCGGGCACCAGGGCATCGAGCGATGGCCCACGTAGAGCCAGCCCCGCCGGTGGCACTCGGCCAGGAACCCCCAGATGGCCGAGATGTTGGCGTCGGTCATCGTGAAGTAGGAGGCGTCCCAGTCCATCCACTGGCCGAGCCGCCGCGACTGCTCGGTTTGGACGCCGGCGTACTTCGCCACGCGGTCCCGGCAGGCCCGGGCGAAACGGTCTAGGCCGTAGGCCTCGATCTCGGGCTTGGAGTTCAGCCCGAGCGCCTTCTCCACCTCTACCTCGACCCAGAGGCCCTGGCAGTCGAAGCCGTTCTGGTAGCGGAGGTCGTGGCCGAGCATCGCGTGGTAGCGCTGGAAGACGTCTTTGAGGGTGCGGCCCCACGCGTGGTGGACGCCCATCGGGTTGTTGGCGGTGATGGGCCCGTCCAGGAACGACCACTTCGGGCCTCCCCGGTTGGCGTCGCGAAGGGTCTCGAAGGTCTTGCCGGCCGCCCACCGGTCGAGCACGGCATGCTCGATCCCGATGTGGTCGGGCTGGGCCGGGACGGGCCGGAACGACGTCATCTCCTGTTCGCACCTCGGTCGCGTGGGCCACATAGTACCGGCCGCGAGCCGCCTGTCAGACGTGAGTCGCCGGGCGCGAAGGGGGCCTCTGACCTGCGGAAACGGCGCTCGCCGGCTCCGCGGCGGCGCGTCGTGGGACTCGTTGACTCCCCATAGGGCCGGTGCTACCCTCTGGCATCCTTCGCCCGGACGCATGCGCGGAGAGGTTGCCGTCGAGAGGAGCACGTTGGCTCGTCAGACCGGGAAGCGCTCCCGATCCGACCGGCGCAGCCGTACCGCAGCCTCGACGAGGAAGGCCTCGAAGAAGGGCGCTCGGACGGCCGCGCCGGCTCCCCGTCGCGCCTCCCGGACCGCGCCCCTTCGCAAGCTGATCGCGAAGAAGCGAGCCGCCCGCGCGGCCAAGAAGCAGTCGTCCGGCCGGGTCACCGCGAAGGCCGTCCCGGCGAAGACGGCCGCCAGGCCGGCGCCCGCGAAGCCTTCCACCGCGAAACCTTCCGCCAAGAAGGCGGCCACGAAGAAGACCGTAAAGAAGGTCGCCGCCAAGAAGCGGACCTCAAAGCCGGCTCCGAAGAAGCCCGCCGCGAAGAGGCCCGCCGCGAAGAAGCCGGCTCGACCCGCCAAGAAGGCTGCGGCCGCGAAGAAGCCTGCGGTGAAGAAGGCGACCGCGAAGCCCAAGCCCAAGGCCAAGCCCGTCGCCAAGAAACCCGCCGCCAAGGCCAAGCCCGCCCCGAAGGCCAAAGCCGCCCCGAAGGCCAAAGCCGCCCCGAAGCCCGCGCCCGCGAAGAAGCCGGCCCCGGCGAAGGCGCCCGCGAAGCCCGCCGCGCCGCCGGAGCCCCCGCCCAAGCCGAAGAAGAAGGCCAAGCCGGAGTTGACCCCGGCGGAGATCAGGAAGATCAAGGCCACGCTCGAGGCGCAGCGCGAGGTCTACATGCGCGAGTTCTCCGACTTGGAGGAAGGCAGCTTCCTGGCCTCGCAGTCCGAGATCTCCGGCGAGCCGGGCTTCGACCACGAGGAGTACGCCGACGCCGGCTCGTTCACCTTCGAGCGCGAGAAGGATCTGTCGATCGGCAACAACATCCGGGACCTGATCGAGAAGACCAACCACGCGCTCCACCGGATCGAGCAGGGCACGTACGGCATCTGCGAGAACTGCGGCGACCCGATCAACCGCGAGCGCCTGCTGGCGCTTCCGTACTCCTCGCTCTGCCTTCGCTGCAAGCAGATCGACGAGCGCACGCGCTGACGGCGCGGCGCGCCATGGCAGCGTCGACGAGCACTTCCCGGGCCGCCCTGCTGTTCGCCGTCGCGGCGATCGTGATCGCGATCGATCAGGCCACCAAGGCGCTGGCCCTCGCGGCGCTCACGCCCGGCGAGAGCACGCCCGTCATCGGGGGCGTGCTGCACTGGACCCTGCAGCGCAACCCCGGCGCCGCCTTCGGGATCTTCCAGCGCTTCCCGGTCGTCTTCACGGTCCTGGCGACGGCGGTGTCGGTCTGGATCGTCGCGCGAGCCGGCCGCGCGCCGGATCGTGGGCACGCCGCGGCGCTCGGGCTGATCCTCGGTGGAGCGGTTGGCAACCTCGTCGACCGGATCACGCGCGAGCCCGGCATCCTGCGCGGCGAGGTGATCGACTTCATCGACCTTCGGGTCTGGCCGGTGTTCAACGTCGCCGACTCCGGCGTCGTCGCGGGAGCCGTGCTGCTGCTGCTCGTCTCCTGGCGAGCCGAGCGCCGCGCGAAGCGCGAGCAGGGCGAATGAGCGGCGCGGCGGCCTCGTTCACCGTCGCCCGGGAGGAGGCCGGCCGCCGGCTGGACGTCCTGGTCGCCGAGCGCATGGGCGTCTCCCGAGCCGAAGTCGCCCGGCTCATCGCCGCCGGGGACGTCGTCGTGGAGGGCGCCGCGGCGTCGAAGGCGCTGCGCGTGCAGGAGGGGATGGTCGTGCGCACGCCGGAGGCCGGCGAGCCGGAGCCGCTCGCCGCCGAGGATCGCCCGCTGCGCGTGGTCTACGAGGACGAGGCGCTGCTCGTGGTGTCCAAGCCCGCCGGCCTCGTGGTGCACCCGGGGCCGGGTCACGCCCGAGGGACGATGGCGAACGCGTTGCTGACGCTCGGCGCCGCGGGCGGGGATCCCGCGCGGCCGGGCATCGTGCACCGCCTCGACGCGGGCACGAGCGGGCTGATGATCGTCGCGCGCGGCGAGGACGCGCACGCGCGACTGGCGGCGATGCTCGCGGCTCGCGAGGTGCACCGAACCTACCTGGCGCTCGTCGAGGGCCTTCCCGCGACCGAGACGATGACGATCGACGCGCCGATCGGCCGCTCGCCCCGGCACCGGAAGAGGATGGCCGTGGTGGCCGGGGGCAAGCCCGCGATCACCGACGTCGCGGTGATCGAGCGCCACGCGCGCACCGCCCTCGTGCGAGCCGAGCCCCGCACCGGCCGCACGCACCAGATCCGCGTGCACCTTGCGGCCGCGGGCCATCCCGTCGCCGGGGATCCGGTCTACGGACGTGACCGCGCGCTCGCGCTCGCCCTCGGGCTCGCCCGGCCCTTTTTGCACGCGAGCGCGCTCTCCTTCGCGCATCCCCTGACCGGCGCGCCGCTCGGCCTGGAAGACCCGCTGCCGCCCGACCTGGAAGGGGCGCTCGATCGCGCCCGCGCCGTAGGCTGACGCCATGGCCGCCCGGCACCCGATCTTCGCTCGCGTCTTCGCGCTGCTGACGCGGCTGGAGCACCGCGCTGGTATCGACGAGCACCGCAGCGCGTTGCTGGCGGGTGCGAGCGGCCGCGTGCTGGAGGTCGGGTGCGGCAATGGGCAAAACTTCGTCCACTATCCGCCGGCCGTCACCGAGGTCCTCGCGGTCGAGCCCGAGCCGTACCTTCGCACGCTCGCCGAACGAGCGGCCCGGGGACTGCCGGTCCCGATCGCGGTCCGCCCCGGGGACGCCGAGGCGCTGCCGGCGGAGGACGGGCGCTTCGACGCCGTGGTTGCCTCGCTCGTGCTGTGCAGCGTGCCGGACCAGGCCCGCGCGCTGGCCGAGATGCGCCGGGTGCTCAAGCCCGGCGGGGATCTGCTCTTCTACGAGCACGTGCGGGCCGAGTCGCCGCGGCGCGCGCGCATGCAGCGGCGGGTGGACGTGGTCTGGCCATTGTTCGCCGGCGGGTGCCATACCAGCAGGGACACGGTCGCCGCGATCCAGGCCGCCGGCTTCGAGATCGCCGAGATCGAGCGGTTCATGATGGATGCCGGGCCGCTCGCCGCGCCGGTCGCGCCGGTCGTCCGCGGACGGGCGCGCCTCGCCTGACCCCGGTTTCACGCTCTGGCGTCCCGGGGCCGTTCGGGGGAGGATGATTGGGCCAGATGGCCTGTTTGGGCTGGCTGGGGGCCTTGACAGGCCGGTAGAATGACACCGTTGTGATTCGACGCCGTGCCTTCCCCGCGGCCCGAGGGGAGTGACGCGTGCCCGACAGCTTCGTCCACCTTCACGTCCACACCGAATACTCGATGCTCGACGGGGCGAGCCGCGTCGAGGACGTCTTCGCCGAGGCCGCTCGGATGGGGATGCCGGCGCTGGCGATCACAGACCACGGGGTGATGTACGGCGCGGTCGACTTCTACCAGGCCGGCCTCGACGCCGGCGTGAAGCCGATCCTGGGCGCCGAGCTGTACGTGGCCACCCGCTCGCGCTTCGACAAGGACGCGCGGGAGAAGGACGGCAACCACCACCTGACGGCGATCGCGACCAACGAGACGGGCTATCGCAACCTGATGAAGCTCGTCACGCTGGGATCGCTGGAGGGCTACTACTACCGGCCGCGCGTCGACAAGGAGCTGCTTGCCGAGCACGCCGAAGGGATCGTCGCGACCTCGGGATGCCTGGCCGGCGAAGTCGGTCAGTTGCTGCTGCGCGACCAGGTTGCCCGCGCGACCGAGGTGGCCGCCACCTACCGGGACATCTTCGGCCCGGACAACTTCTACGTCGAGTTGCAGGACCACGGCCTGGCGGACCAGAAGACCGTCTTCCCGCACCTGGTCGACATCGCGCGCGCGACCGGCGCGCCGCTGCTCGCGACGAACGACCTGCACTACGTGCGCAAGGGCGACGCGGCCGCGCACGACGCGCTGCTGTGCATCCAGACCGGCTCGACGATGGACGAGCCGAACCGCTTCAAGTTCGACGCCGAGGAGTTCTACCTCAAGTCGCCGGACCAGATGCGCGTGCTGTTCGAGGGCTACCCCGACGCGTGCGACAACACGCTTGCGATCGCCGAGCGGTGCGACGTGTCGCTGGAGTTCGACGTTCACCGCTTGCCCTCGTTCGAGACGCCGACCGGCGAGCCCGCCGAGGCCTACCTGCGCCGCTTGGTCGCCGAGGGCGCCGCGAAGCGCTACGGAAGCCCGCCGCCCGCGGAGGTCGGCGCGCGCATCGACTACGAGCTTGGCGCCATCGTGGAGATGGGCTTCGTCGAGTACTTCCTGATCGTCGCCGACCTGATCTCCTTCGCGAAGTCCAGCGGGATCCGGGTGGGTCCGGGCCGCGGGAGCGCCGGCGGCTCGGTCGTGTCCTACGCGCTCGGGATCGTCGACATCGACCCGATCCGCTGGGGCCTGATCTTCGAGCGCTTCCTGAACCCGGGGCGCAAGGAGATGCCCGACATCGACATGGACTTCGACGAGCGCCGCCGCGGCGAGGTGATCGCCTACGCGACGCGCCGCTACGGCGAGGACCACGTCGCGCAGATCATCACCTTCGCCACCATCAAGGGGAAGCAGGCGATCCGCGACGCGGCGCGCGTGCTCGGCATGCCCTATGCGGTGGGGGACCGGCTCGCGAAGATGTACCCGCCCTCGATCCTGGGCAAGGACCCGCCGCTCGCCGCCTGCTTCGAGCCCGAGCGCCACTGGCCCGACCCCGGGCGCAACGACGCCTACCCGCAGGCGACCGACTTGCGCGACGCGTACCAGACCGACGCCGACGCCAAGAAGGTCATCGACATCGCGCGCGACCTGGAGGGATTGCGGCGGCAGGCGAGCGTCCACGCGGCTGGCGTCGTGATCTCGGACCGCCCGCTCGTCGAGTACCTGCCGCTGCGGCGGGACGACTCCGCGGGGGGCGTGGTCACGCAGTACGAGATGAACGCGGTGGCGCGGCTCGGGCTGCTGAAGATGGACTTCCTCGGGCTGCGAAACCTCACCGTCATCACCGACACGCTTCGTCACCTCGAGCGCCGCGGGACGCCGCTCGACGTCGACGCGATCCCGCTCGACGACGCCGAGACCTACGCGATGCTGTGCGCGGGGGACACGATCGGGGTGTTCCAGCTCGAGTCGCCGGGCATGCGCGAGCTGGTCAAGCGCTTGTTGCCGGACAACTTCGACGACGTGATGGCGCTCGTCGCGCTCTACCGGCCGGGGCCGCTCGGCGAAGGCATGCACCGCGAGTACGCGGCGCGCAAGCACGGCGAGTCGAAGATCCGCTACGCGCACGAGGACCTGAAGCCGATCCTGTCCGATACCTACGGCGTCATCCTGTATCAGGAGCAGGTCCTGCGGATCGCCTCGGACATGGCGGGGTTCTCGCTGCCCGAGGCCGACGGACTCCGCAAGGCGATGGGCAAGAAGATCGCCGAGGTCATGCGGGCGCAGCGCGAGAAGTTCGTGACCGGCTGCCAGCAGAAGGGCTACGACCTCGCGCTCGCCGAGTACCTCTGGGAGCAGATCGACAAGTTCTCCGGCTACGGGTTCAACAAGAGCCACTCGTGCGGGTACGGCTTGGTCGCCTACCAGACGGCGTACTTGAAGGCGCACCACCCGGTCGAATACTTCGCCGCGCTGCTGACGAGCGTGAAGGACAAGACCGACCGGGCGGCTCTCTACCTGGCTGAGTGCCGTGCGATGGGCATCACCGTCGAGCCGCCCGACGTGAACCACAGCGAGGCCGACTTCACGCCGACCGATCGCGGGACGATCCGTTACGGCCTGGCGGCGGTGCGCTACGTCGGCGAGAGCGTCGTCGAGAAGATCGTCGCCGCGCGCACCGCCAAGGGCGCCTTCGGCTCGTTCGTGGACTTCACCGCCAAGGTCGACCCGATCTGCCTGAACCGCAAGGTCGTCGAGTCGCTCGCGTGCGCCGGCGCCTTCGACGCGCTCGGCGTCCCCCGGCACGCGCTGCTGCGCGAGGATGCAGAGAAGGGTCTCGTCATCGCGCCGGAGGTCGCGCAGATCTGCGAGGGCGCCACCGCCGACGCGCGCGCCCGGGAGGCCGGGCAGGGCAACCTGTTCGGGTCCGACTCGCCGGTCGGCCTCGCGGTCGAGCCGCAGCCGGGCCCGCCGGTCGCGAACACGGTGCTGCTCGCCGCGGAGAAGGAGATGCTCGGCTTCTACGTCTCGGATCACCCGCTGCTCTCGGTCGAGCAGGCGCTGCTCGCGCAAACCGACACGCCCGTCGTCGACGTCGAGGAGATGCGCGACCAGACGGCGGTCACCGTCGGCGGCCTCGTCACGAGACTGCAGAAGCGCTTCACGAAGAAGGGCGAGCCGATGGCCACCTTCACCCTGGAGGACCTCAAGGGCGCGATCGAGGTCGTCGTGTTCCCGTCCTCCTACACGGGGGCGCAAGACGTCCTGAAGCCCGATGCGATCGTGGTCGTGCGCGGCAAGGTGGACACGCGCGAGGATCGCGCGAAGGTGGTCGCGTTCGAAGTGAGCGCGCTGGATCCCGGGCGAGCCGCGCCGCCCGCCACGCCCGGAGGCGACGGCGCCGCGCCGCCGCCGTCCGAGCGCGCGCCGCGCGCGCCGGGGAAGAGCAGACGCGACGTGCTGGTGCTGTCGGTGGCCGCCGCCTCGTGCACGCCCCGACTCGTCGCATCGATCCGTTCGGTGCTGGAGGCTCACCCGGGCGGCGTGCCCGTGCACCTGCGGCTCACCGGCGACGACGGAGGCAAGACCCTGCGGTTGCCGGATCGCTTCAAGGTCGAGCGGCGCACGGGTCTCTATGCGGAGATCAAGGCGTTGCTGGGTCCTCGCGCATTGGTCGAGTAGCATCGTCGCAGCGGCGGAGGGGAGGGCCTTTGGACGACACCATGGCGAGTCGCGTCGCGCGGCTCACACCACAGGAGTGGCGCGTCATCGCGCTGTCGATCGAAGGGGTTCCCAGCTCGGAGGCGTGCGAGGCGCTGGGCATCGCGCCGGGAACGCTGGAGAGCCACCGCCAGGCCATCCGTCGCAAGCTCGCGATCCCGCGCGGCGTTCGCTTCGAGTCCTTCGTGCGCGACAACTTCGCCGAGGGCGTGGAGCTGCCGGCCGAGCCGGAGAAGCGCGAGCCGCGCCAGGTCGGCGCCGAGGTCGCCGACCGCCGCGTCCGCTGGCTCCTGCGCATCACGCTGGAGGAGGTCGCCGAGGTCGCGATGGCCGCGGGACTTCGCTCGCAACTGCTCGCGCAGACCGTGCAGCGGATGGCCAAGGACGACGAGGCGGAGGCGTCGAGCGAGGTGCAGGACCTGGAACACATCTCGACCGAGCTGCGCGCGCTCCAGAAGCGGATCCTCGACGACATCCGCGCGCGCGGCGCGCGGACCTGAACCGGCGGCGCGCGGACCTGAACCGGCTCAGTTCGACGAGGCGAGCGTCGAGGGCCGCCCGACCGGCGGCCCGACGTGCTCGAGCAGCAGCGCTTCCCGCCGCGCGATCTCGATGCACTGCGCGAGCCGCGTCGCGGCGTCCGGCGCCGCGAGCAGCCGCTGCGCTTCCGGCACTTCGATCGCCAGCGCCGCGGCGATCGCGAACGAAGCGCCGACCGGGTCCTCGCTGGCGGGCGGAGCCGGCAGGTCCGACCCGCTCAGCCGCGCGCGCACGCTGAGATACCGGTGCAGCGCCGCGCGCGCGGGCATGACGCGCGCCGCGGCGTCCGGGCCCTCGGGCTCTTCGTCGACCGGCGTGATCAGGCCTTGCGGGTGCGGCTCGTCGGGGAGCCGTTCGACGATCGAAAAGCGCCGCGTTCCCTCGACCTCGATGTCGACGGTGTCGTCGCGCCGGCGCGTGACTTGCCGGATGGCGCACAGGGTGCCGGCCTCGTGCAGCTCGGCCGCCCCGCCGGCCTCCATGCCGAGCCGGATCGCGACGATGCCGAACTGCCGGTCGCCGTCGAGCGCGCGCTCCAGGAGCGTGAGGTAGCGCGGCTCGAACAAGTGCAGCGGCATGGTCGCCGCGGGGAAGAGCACCGCGTGGAGCGGGAAGAGCGCGCGTATCTCGGACGGCATGCATGAATGGTACGGAAACTGCCGGGACCGGCCGGGATGCTCGGCTAGGATGCCCTTCGCGTGGGACCCAGGATCGATCTTCGCGGCATTCGCGACGGCGTCGCGTCGCGGCTCCCGCGCGCGCGCGTCGATCGCGAGGCCGTCCGCGAGCGCGTCCGCGCCCTGGTCGCCCGGGTTCGGGACTGCGGGGACGCGGCGGCGCTGGCGATCCAGGCCGAGGTGGGTGTGGCGCCCGCCGCCCTGCGCGTGAGCGCCGAGGAGGTCGAGGCGGCTCGCGCCGCGTGCGCGCCCGCGCTGCTCGCCGCGATCGAGTTCGCGGCCGGCCGGGTCCGGACCTTTCACGAGCGCCAGCTCGCCGAGGAGCGCGCGCCGTTCTGGCGCACCGGCGACGAGCATGCATCGGTCGGCGAGGAGTCGCGGCCGCTCGGGCGGGTGGGGTGCTGCGTGCCCGGCGGCGTCGCGCCCCTGCCCTCGACCGTGCTGATGACCGCGCTCCCGGCCCGGATCGCGGGCGTGCGCGAGGTGATCGTGTGCACGCCGCCCGCGGAGGGTGGGCGCGTCCACCAGGCGACGCTGGCGGCGTGCGCGGTCGCCGGTGTCGACGAGGTCTACGCGATCGGCGGGGCGCAAGGCGTCGCCGCGATGGCGTACGGGACCGAGTCCGTCGCGCGCGTGGACAAGATCGTCGGGCCCGGCGGCATCTGGACCACGCTGGCCAAGCACGAGGTCTCGATGGACGTGGGCGTCGACTCCTTCGCGGGTCCGACCGAGATCGCGATTGTCGCCGACTCCTCGGCCGACCCGGTCCTCGTCGCGTGCGACCTGGTCGCCCAGGCCGAGCACGACCCGCTCGCGACCGCGCTGCTGATCACCCCCGACGAAGGCCTGGCCGCCGCGGTCGAGGTGGCGGTCGAAAAAGAGCTGTCGGCGCACCCGCGCAGGGAGGCGGTCGAGCAGGCGCTCGCTAGCGGCGGGCATGCGGTCATCGTCGACGACGTCGAGCACGCGATCACCGTCGCCAACGCCTTCGCACCCGAGCACCTCGAGCTGATAGTCGAAGGCGCCGCCGAGCTGGCCGCGCACGCGACGACCGCCGGCGCGGTCTTCGCGGGGCCGTACTCGCCGGTCTCGCTCGGCGACTACGTCGCCGGCACCAACCACGTGCTGCCGACCGCGGGGAGCGGGCGCTTCGCCTCGCCGCTGCGCGTGGCGGACTTCATCCGAAGCGCGGGTGTGATCGCATTCGACCGCGCCGGCGTCGAGGAGGTCGCGCCGGCCCTGATCGCGCTCGCGGAAGCCGAGGGGCTGACCGCGCACGCACGGGCCGTGCGCGCGAGGCTCGAACGGCCATGAGCAGGCCCCTCGACGTACGCCCCGACCTGCAGGGGATTGCCGCCTACGCCGCGCCACAAGCCGACGCGCCGGTGCGGCTCAACACGAACGAGTGCCCGTGGCCGCCGCCCGAGTCGGTGCTGCGCGAGATCGGCGCGCGGCTGCGCTCGTCCGCGCTGAACCGCTACCCCGACCGCGACGCGATCCGGCTGCGCGAGCTGCTCGGCGAAAGGGCGGGGTGGAGCGCCGGCGGCGTGTGGGTGGCGAACGGCTCCAACGAGATCCTGCAAACGCTCCTGCTGGCTTTCGGCGGCCCGGAGCGCAGCGTGCTGCTCTTCGAGCCGACCTACGCGATGCACGGGCACATCGCGCAGGTGACCGGGACGCGGGTCATCGCCAAGGACGTGCCCGAGCCGTGGGCGCTCGACGCGAACGAGGTCGCCTGGACGGTCTCATTCGAGCCGCCGTCGATCACGTTCCTGTGCTCGCCGAACAACCCGACCGGGGGCGCGTGCTCGAACGAGGTGGTTGAGGCGGCCCTCGCCTCGGGTCCCGGCCTAGTCGTCGTGGACGAGGCCTACGGCGAGTTCTCGTCGCAGACCGCCCTGCCGCTGCTGGCGGCCGAGGAGCGGCTCGTGATCGTGCGATCGTTTTCGAAGTCGTGGCGCCTGGCCGGCGCGCGCGTCGGGTACATGCTCGCCCACCCGTGGCTGGTGGAGGCGATCCAGGTGGCGCGGCTGCCCTATCACCTGTCCACGCCGACGCAGGTCGTCGCGGAGGTCGCGGTCGAGCACGCGACCGAGGTGCTGTCCACGGTGGCCGAGATCGTCGCCGAGCGCGACCGGCTCGCCAAGGAGCTGCAGCGCGTGCCGGGCGTCGAAGTGTTCCCGTCCGAGGCGAACTTCCTGCTGTTCCGGACCGAATGGCCGGGAGGAGACCTGTGGCGGGCGATGGCCGGGCGCGGCGTGCTCGTCCGCGACTTCTCGGCGATGATCCCGGGCGCGCTGCGGGTCACCGTGGGCACGAGCGACCAGAACGCGACGTTCGTCGAGACGTTGAGAGAGGTGCTGTCGGATGGGTGAGGCGCGGTCGGCAACGGTGGTGCGCGAGACGCGCGAGGTTCGCGTCGAGGTGACGCTCGCGCTGGACGGAACCGGCGAGGCGACCGCCGGCACCGGCATCCCGTTCTTCGACCACATGCTCGAACAGCTCGGCAAGCACGCGCGCTTCGACCTCGCGGTGAGCGCGAAGGGCGACCTGGAGGTCGACGCGCACCACACGGTCGAGGACACCGGGCTCGCAATCGGCGAAGCGCTGGTGAAGGCGCTCGGCGACAAGGCGGGGATCGCGCGGTTCGGCAGCGCCCTGGTGCCGCTCGACGAGGCGCTGATCCAGGTGGCGCTCGATCTCAGCGCACGGCCGTACCTCGCATGGGAGGTCGACGCCAAGGCCGAGCTGATCGGGACCTTCGACACGCGCCTCGCCGAGGAGTTCGCGCGCGCGCTGGTGCAGGCGTCGGGCTCGACCATGCACGTGCGCATGCTCGCCGGCGCGAACCCCCACCACATCGTCGAGGCGTCGTTCAAGGCGATGGCTCGCGCGCTCGGCGAAGCCGTGCGCCCGGCCGGTGGCGGCATCCCGTCCACCAAGGGGAGCCTGTGACGCGCGCGACCGTCCTGGACTTCGGGATGGGCAACCTTCGCTCGGTGGCGAAGGCGCTGGAGCGCGCCGGCGCGAGCGTCGAGGTCGCGCCGGAGGTCGACCCGCGCGCCGGCCTGCTGGTCGTCCCCGGCCAGGGCGCGTTCGGCTCGTGCGTCGTGAACCTGGGCGAGCGGCTCGAGGCTGTGCGGACCTGGATCGAGCAGGACCGTCCGTACCTCGGCATCTGCCTCGGGTTGCAGGTGCTCTTCGCCGGCTCGGACGAGGACGCCGGCGCGAAGGGCGCGGCGATCGTCGACGGGCACGTGCGAAGGCTGCCGGCCGGGGTGAAGCTCCCGCACATCGGCTGGAACGAGGTCGAAGGGTCGGGTCCGCTGTTCGACGGCATCGAGCCGGGCGAGCGCTTCTACTTCGTGCACTCCTTCTACGCCGATCCCGAGGACGACGCCGTCGTCTCGGCCTGGACGGACTACGGCGTGCGCTTCGCCTCCGCGGTCGCGCGCGGGCGGATGCTCGCCACGCAGTTCCATCCCGAGAAGAGCGGCGACCCGGGCCATCGGTTGCTGGAGAACGTGGTCCGCGCGGCGTCGTGATCCTCCTGCCCGCGATCGACATCCGCGACGGCCGGTGCGTGCGGCTCGTGCAGGGCGACTTCGCGCAGGAGACCGTGTACGACACCGACCCGGTCGAGGTGGCGGAGCGCTACCGCGACGACGGAGCGGAGTGGCTCCACGTCGTTGACCTCGACGCAGCGCTGGAGGGCGAGCCGCGCAACCGCGCGGTCGTGCGCGCGGTGATCGAGGCCGCGGGTATCCCCGTGCAGGCTTCGGGCGGGATCCGCTCGCTGGACGCGATCGAAGCCGCGCTCTCGGCGGGCGCGGCGCGCGTGGTCGTCGGGACGCAGGCGCTGCTCGATCCCGCATTCGTCCCCGATGCGGTCGCGCGCTTCGGCGACCGGGTCGCCGTCGGCTTGGACGTGCGCGGGGACCGGTTGCAGGCGCGGGGCTGGACCGAGGACGCCGGTGAGCTGTGGGCCACGCTCGCGCGGCTCGACGAGGCCGGCGTCGCCCGCTACGTCGTCACCGACGTGGCGAAGGACGGGATGCTGCAAGGGCCGAACGTCGAGCTGCTCGCCCGGGTCGGCGCCGCGACGCCCGCCCGCATCGTTGCGAGCGGCGGCATCGCCTCGCTCGCGGACCTGAGCGCGGTGGCCGAGGCCGGCGCGGATGCGTGCATCGTCGGAAAGGCTCTGTACGCTCGAGCTTTCACGTTGCCAGAGGCGCTGGACGCGACGAGAGGGGGACCGGCATGAGGCGCGTGGGTTCGGCGGCGGCCGCGTTGCTGGTCGTGGCGCTGACGGCCGCGCCGGCCGGCGCGAAGACCGTCGTGTCGGCCGTCGACGACGCCTTCGAACCGGAGAGCATCACCGTCCGCGCGGGCGAGCCGATCGTCTGGACCATGGACGGAGACAACCCGCACACGGTCACCGCCGACGACGGCTCGTTCGACTCCGGCACGCTCGACCCGGGAGACACGTTCGACACGACGTTCGCCGATCCCGGAACGTACGACTACTACTGCGCGTTCCACGGCGCCGCCGGAGGGATCGGGATGAGCGGCACGATCACGGTCTCCGGTTCGAGCGGCGGGCCGGGCGGCGGGGACACCTCGGGGGGAGGCGCCGGACTGGCCCAGACGGGGCCGGCGGCTACGGTCGTTCTGGCCGGACTCTGGTCGCTCGTCGTCGGAGCGTGCGCGCGGGCGCGCGCGAGGAGGCTCTCCGCCCGCCACCGCTGAGGACGCAAGGAGGGACGCGATGGACGAACGCAGCCTCGGACGATCGCGCTTCTACCGGCTGGGGCTCTTCGCCCACCGGCGGCGGTACTGGGTGCTCGGCGGCTGGCTCTTGGCGCTCCTGGCGCTCGGCGGCCCGTTGTCGTCGCTGTCGAAGAACCTGTCGCAAGGGGGCTTCGAGGTGCCCGGCTCGCAGTCGGCGCGCGTCGCGCGCGCGGTCGAAGAAGACTTCTCGGGGAACTACGAGATCACCGACCTGCTCGTGATGCGCTCGTCCTCGCTCGTGGCGACCGATCCCGCGTACCGGGCGGCCTTCGCGCGGGTACGCGCCGCGCTCTTGGACGGCCCGGGAGTCGACTCGATCACCGATCCCTACGCGGACCCGGCACGAGCGATCTCCGCCGACGGGCACGTCTTGACGGCGACGATCGGGCTGACCGACGACCAGAACCAGGCGCTGCTCAACAACCCCGAGATGGAGGCGATCGTCGAGGACGCCTCGGAGGGCAGCGGCATCCAGACCTTGCTCACCGGCGCGCCGCCCTTCTACGCGGCCTTCACCGAAACGACCACGCACGACCTCGAGCGCGCCGAGAAGGTCGCGCTGCCGATCACGCTCGTGATCCTGGTCGTCGCCTTCGGTTCCATCGTGGCGGCCGGCGTCCCGCTGATCCTGGCGCTGTTCGGGCTCGCGGTCTCCTTCGGCGTGATCTCTCTCATTGCGACCCAGTTCACGGTGAGCACGTTCGCACAGAACACGGCTTCCATGATCGGCATCGGCGTCGGCATCGACTACTCGCTGTTCATCCTCACCCGTTTCCGCGAGCACTTGCGCGCCGGCTCTCCGGTGCCGTCTGCGATCGCCGGGGCGCTCGCGACGAGCGGCAAGGCCGTGTTCGTGTCGGCCCTCACGGTCGTGGTCGCCTTGTCGGGCACGCAGCTCGTGCGCATCGCCGCCTTCCGCTCGATGGGCTTCGCGGCCATGATCGCGGTCGCTCTCGCCGGCGCCGCGGCGCTGACCCTGCTGCCGGCGATCCTCGGGATGCTCGGCACGCGGATCGACACCTGGTCCTTCGGGCGCAAGCGGCGCGCGGGGAGTCCCTTGTGGCACCGGTGGGCGACTGGAGTCATGCGACGGCCATGGCTCGCGCTGTTCGCGTCGCTGGCGTTCCTCGGCGTCCTGGCCGTGCCGGCGCTCGAGTTACGGATGGGTTCGTCGGGGCCCTCGATTCTGCCGGCGGACGCCGGCCCGCGCGTCGCGGCGGAGATCACGGCGGACGCCTTCGGCGAGGGGCAGGTTGCCCCGGTGCAGATCGTCGTCTCCGACCCGCGCGGCATGTTCGGCGACGGGTTCGCCGATCTCTACGAGCTGGCCGGAGCGTTGGCGCAGGACCCGGAAGTCGCGCGCGTGGACTCCCTGGCCACCCTCGTTCCCGGCGCGCCGCTCGCGCAGGCCCAGCAGGCGGCGATCGGCGCGCGCGACGCCGGGATGACGGGCCAGCTCGTCACGCCCGACGGCGAGGAGACGCTGCTCTTGGCGGTCACCAAGCACGGGCCGCAGTCGGATCCGGTCGACGCCTACATCGAGCGGCTCCGCGCAGCGCTGCCGGACCTCGTGGCGCCGGGCGTCGAGGCGATCGTCGGCGGGGACGCCGGGCTCAACACCGACATCAACAACGAGATGGCCGACAAGCTCGTGCCGATCGTCGCGCTCGTGCTGGCGCTGTCGTTCCTGGTCCTGCTGGTGTTCTTCCGGAGCGTCCTGCTGCCGCTCAAGGCGATCCTGATGAACACCGCCTCGGTCCTGGCCACCTACGGCGTGCTGGTGTTCATCTTCCAGCAGGGGCACTTCGAGGACCTGCTCGCCTTCCGCTCGACCGGCAACATCGACTCGTTCCTGCCGCTGTTCATGTTCTCGATCCTGTTCGGCCTGTCGATGGACTACGAGGTGTTCATGCTCGCGCGAATCCGCGAGGAGTATCTGCGGACGGGCGACAACACCGAGGCGGTCGGGTGGGGTCTGGAGCACACCGGCCGGATCATCACGAGCGCAGCGCTCGTCATGGTCACCGTGTTCGGCGCGTTCGCGCTGGCCAGCCTGGCGCCCATCAAGGCGATGGGCTTCGGACTGGCGACGGCGGTGTTCCTGGACGCCACGCTCATCCGGACCGTGCTCGTTCCGGCGACCATGCGCTTGATGGGCGACTGGAACTGGTGGATGCCGTCGTGGCTGGAGCGGTTCGTCCCGCGGGTGGCGCTGGAGGAGGTCGTCCCTGAGCCCGCGAGCTGAGCCCCGGAGCTAGCGCAGCCGGACCCTCGTCCCGACCCTCCACCATCCGTAGCCGGTCACTTCGACGCGCATCGGACACAAATCGAGCGAACTTGTCCTTTCCCAGACATTGCCCCTCGCGGGAACGCTCCGGTTGGTCTCGCGCACGGGGCCGAGAGCGGTGACCGAAGGGGTGCGCTGTCCGGAGGGGACGGATGACCCCGCAGCACCGGGCTTTCGATCCTCGAACACGGAAAAATGTGGCGAACCACAAAACCGAGACAACCTGGCGACGCCGACGTAGGTGTGAAGTATCAGGAGGAGTTTGAACACACCACCTTGAGTTAGGCCCCTCCGGCGGGTTGGGACCGCCGCGGTTGCGAGCGATCCGCCAAAGGGCGGGCTGAGCAGCACCTTTGCACGACGACAGGACGACGAACGACGAGGAAAGGGGACCTTCCGGTGGGCACGATCCTCACAACCGCACCCTCATCCCGGCGCAGAACCGCCTCCGTAGTCACAGGACACGCTGTGCTCCTCGTCTTGTTGCTCACGACGGGACCCGCCCGCGCCGCGCAGGCCCCGGTCACGATCACCCAGCATTGGGACCTTCTGCCTGAGGCCCGCACCGGGCTCCTCACCGACACCTCGATCGAGATCAACCGCGGCGCCGCGCCCATGGGAACTGACCTGCTCGACCCGGTTCCCCAGCAGGTGGCCCTTGACGTCGTGGCCCGGCACACCAACGGCACGCCGGGCTCGAAATGGTCCGTCTACCTCTCGATGGGCAGCGGGACGAGCGGCGGCTACTTCTGGGTGGACATCCCGGCGACGGCGACGACCTTCGGCCTCTACTCCACGACTTTCTCCACCTGGCCCGCAGGAGCCGGGTTCGACCGGATCAACCTGAACCGCAGCAACGGGACCGGCCTTGCGGGCACGCTGGACATCCGCAAGGTGACCCTTCGCCTCGTCCAGTCCGGCACGATCGCAAAGACCCAGGCCCGCTTCCCGCTCGGCGCGCGCACCGAGGCCATTACCACCTCCTCCTGGATAGACCTTGCCGACGGGGCCAACTACCTCTACCCGGCCGACTATCAGGAGGACGGAACGGGTCCGTATCACGCAGCATTCGACCCCGCCCCGTCGGTGAAGCTCCGCGCATCGGGAACCCCCTGCGGGCTGCAGGTGCGCCTCGTGAAGGCAATCATCGACGCCAACGGCGAGGAGACGGGGATCGCCGCGGTGGCGAACTCCGAGATCGAGCTGACGAACACCGGCGGCTCGGTGTATTCCCCTGCGCTCTCACTGGTCAAGGGAGGCGTCTACCGCCCGCAGGTCAGAAAGGTCTCCTGCTCAGGAGCCGCTCCCACCGGCACCATCACCTCGATCGACCTTGAGCTGTCGCAGTCCAGCAGCCATCCCGACGGGATCGCCCGCACCGTCGGCTATTACCCCTCGCTCTCTGACGGCGTGGACGTCGACCTCACGAACCAGAACGTCCCGCTGAACTTCCGCTTCCGGGCCCCGGAGCGAAACGTGCCGAAGGCAACCGGGGCCTGGGCCGTCTCGGCCAAGCGCGTCACCGGCACCGGCTCCTACTCCGTCGGGCTTCACAACCACACCCGCGCCGAGCAGGTGCCCCTGTCCGCCCCGATCCTTGACTACACGATCGGGGGCACCTCGCAGTTCAACTTCCAAGTGAACGAAGTCGAGTCGCTCCCGGCAGCGGGCGACGAGCTGGATACCGTGGTCAGCCCCGCCGCGGGCACGACCGTCCATGCGTGGAGCTCTTACCTGCAGGTGAACTATCGCCTGGCCGACCTCGACGCCCCGGTCCTGACGGTGCCCTTCGCCGCGACCCAGACCCACATCTCGCCCGGCGTCTCGCCCGGCGCGCAGGACTCGGTCACCTTCAGCGCGACCCTGTGGGACTTCTCGGCGATTGACTGGGACGTCGAGGTCAGAAATGCCTCGGGCTCGCTCGTGGCGACCGGCTCGGGCACCGCGGCCGCGCAGACCGCCGCGGCGATCTCCTGGACCTGGGACGGCACCGACGGCACGACGGTCGTCCCCGACGGCACCTACACCGCGCGTCTTATCGCGACCGATCTGCCGGGCAACGTCAACGACGCCGCGACCACGACCGTCGTGGTCGACACCGTGGCGCCGGTCGTGTCGAACTACGGGCTGGACCCCTCGACGGTGGACGTGG
>DASWJS010000034.1:0-96266 GCA_036397035.1 Actinomycetota bacterium
GGCGCGCGCGCTCGCGCGCGCGCCGACACCTCCCCCACCACCGCGGCCTCGTTCCCTTCGATCGCCACGTCCGCCTTGCGGCCGAGCGCGAACGCTCCCGGGTCCGAGTCGACGCGCACGAGGGTGCAGCCGTCGTGGAACGCGCCGCCGGCCACCATCAGGTCGAGGTCGGCGCCGACGACGAGCGCGAGGTCCGCCTCGCCGAAGGCGATCTGCGCCGGCTCGCCGAGCAGCGAAGGAAATCCGAGCGCGTGCTCGTGCGAGTCGGGGATCAGGCCGCGGGCGGCGCGCGTCGTGAAGGTGGGAAGGGCGGCGCGCTCGATCAGGCTTCGGAGGCCGGCGCTCGCGCCGGAGAACCATGCGCGAGAGCCGGCGAGGAGCACCGGGCGCTCGGCTCGGTCGAGGGCGTCGACGAGGGTCTCGAGTTCGGCCGGAGAGGGACCGGGCCGGGCCGGCCGGATGGGGGGAGCGACAGGGACGTCGGCGCGGCCGTGCTGAACGTCGAGCGGCAGATCGAGCACCGCGACGCCGGGGCGGCGCTCGCGCGTCGCGGCGAAGGCTCGCGCGGTGCGGCCGGCCGCTTCCTCCGCCGAGCGAGCCGTCCCCGTCCAGCGCGACCACGGCGCGGCGATCGCCGCCTGGTCGGCCTCACCGGGGTGACCGGCGCCGCGGTCGGCCTGCGCGACGCCGCCGGTCAGGCAGAGCACGGGGATGCCGCAGGCGTCGGCGTCCGCGAGGCCCGTGGCCGCGTTGAGGAGTGCCGGAGTGTTGGACGTGATCACGACGCCGGTGCGCGCGGTCGCGTAGGCCCATCCCGCGGCCATCCACGCGGCGCCCCGCTCGTCCCGCGTGTCCACGATGCGGATGCCGGCGCGATCGATCGCGTCGAGCAGCGGGTTCGTGTGGTCGCCGCACAGCGTGAAGACGACCGGGACGTCGTGCGCCGAGAGCGTCTCGGCGATCGCGTCCGCGCCGGTGCGCATCGGCTCGGCTAGTGGTGGCCGCCGGCGCCGACGACGTCCGTCGGCTCCTCGCCGGCGGCCCAGCGGCGGCAGTTCTCGGCCGCGGCTTGCAGGATGCGCAGCAGCGACTCGGCGGTGACGCCGGCCATGTGCGGCGAGAGCACAACGTTGGGCAGGCGAAGGAGCGGGTCGTCGGGCGGCGGCGGTTCGGGATCGAAGACGTCGATCGCCGCCGCACGGATCCGGTTCGTGCGCAGCGCCTCGACGAGCGCGTCGTGATCGACGACCGGGCCGCGCGAGGTGTTCACCAGGATCGCCTCGTGCTTCATCAAGGCGAACTGCTCGGCGCCGATCAACGCGGCGGTCGATCCGGAGGCGGGGACGTGGAGCGTGACGACGTCGGCCGCGCGCAGCAGCTCGTCGAAGGGCACGGCCGTCGCCCCGAGCTGCCGCTCGACCTCGGGCGGCGGCGGGGAGGGGTCGTGGTAGAGCACGCGCATGTCGAAGGCGCGGGCGCGTTTCGCGACCTCCCGGCCGATACGTCCGAAGCCGACGATGCCGATGGTCTTACCGGCAAGCTCGAAGATGCCGGACTGCATCAGCTCTACGTTGACGAAGCGCCCCTCGGCGAGCGCGGTGTGCCCCGGGACGAGCTTGCGGGAGGCGGCGCCGGCGATCAGGATCGTCCACTCGGCCACGGTGTGCGCCTCGGCGCCGCTGGACGCGATGGTCGCCACCGGCACGCCGGCCGCGTTGGCCGCCTCCAGGTCCACGTGATCGAAGCCGTGCCCCGGCACTTGGATCAACCTGAGCTTCGGGCACCGCTTGACCAGGGTGCCGTCGACCGGCGCGAGCGCGGCGATGAGCACGTCGGCCTCCGCCGCGACGTCGTCGGGGACGGCGGCCTGGTCGCCGTAGCCGTGGACGTCCCAGCCCTCGCCGAGCAGGTGCGAGAAGAACGGCCCTGCCAGGTCGGGATTGTGCGGTGGAGCAACGAGGACGATCGCGTTCATGCCCTGACCCTCCGTCGGGGTGCGTCAAGATCCCGGTCGGAGAGCAGGATAGGGGTTAGAGGCAGAGCGTCGTCGAGAAGCCGCGGTCCCAGCCGCGGCCGTAGCCGCCCTCGGACCAGCACCGGTCGTTTCCGGCCGCGGGGGCCGTGTAGGAGTCTGCGCCGTCGCCGTCGAACAGCAGGCCGAGACCCGCGATGCTGTTGGCCCATCCCTGGACCCATTCCTGCACGGCGCCGTCCGTCGTGGCGGTCCCCTGCGACGTCGTCTCGACCGTCGTCGTGACGGCCGTGCTCGCGTAGGAATCGTCGCCGCCCGTGTCGGCGAGCACGCCGCGCGCCGTCTGCTCGACGGCGCCCTGGCCGAGGGTCCTGCTCGGGCCTGCCGTCGCCGTCGCCTTTTCGGGGCCGGAGCTGCGGTTCGTCGCCGCAGCCGTCGCCGTCGTGACGCTGCTCATCGCGTACACGTCGTCGCCGCCGACGTCGACGAGCGCGGCGTCGCCGAACGACGCGCCTCCCTGGCCGTACGCAAGCGTCCCCGCCGCGGCCGCGACGGCGATGGCGGCATTGGATCCGCCGGGGCACTGCTGGTTGGTCGTCGTGGAGGATGCCAGTGCGGCGCTCGACGCCTCGATCCGGCGGACGTCGTTGCCCCCGCCGTCGACGAGCGTCGCGGTGCCGAGGATCGCGCCTCCCTGCGCGAGCGCCCTTGAAGCCGGCAGGTGAACCTCGACGGGCGTCTCGTGGCAGGTCCCGTCCTCGATCGTCACGCGGTCGTGGGTCCTGCCGATCGCGGTCGCGACGGTGGAGTCGTCGCCCGAGCCGTCCACCAGGAGGCCGCCGCCCCCACCGCCGCCGCCTTGCGCGACGACGTCGCCGGTGCCGCCGGCCGCTCGCGCCAGGTACGTGTCGGACCCGCCGGCTTCCACCAGGATCCCGTTGCCGACTTCGGAGGCTCCCTGCGCTTCGACGTCGCCCGGCCCGATCCCGAAGCGGTCGTTGGTCGGCGACGCGTGCGTCTGGTGCTCGCGCGAGGTCGCGCGGGCCTGGTAGGCGTCGCCATCCGCGCCGAAGTCGAGCAGCGCGCCGATCCCGCCGATCGCGTTGCCCTGTCCCGCGGCCCACGCGCCGGACCCGTCGGTGGTCGCCTCGATGGTGAAGCGGTCGCTGCCGGCGGCGTCCAGCAGCACGCCCGCACCGGCGAAGGCCGATCCCTGCCCCTGTGCGCGCGCTTGCTGCGAGACCGGGCCCGGCTCCGGCGCGGTCGTGCGGGCGCGAATCGTGTAGGAGTCGTCGCCCGCGAGGTCGGCGAGCACGCCCACGCCGAGCGTCCCCATGCCCTGCCCGCGCACGCGGAAGACGGCGATCGGTTCCGTGCTCGCCGCCGACTGGTCGTCCAGGTAGGTGTCGTCGCCGTCCACGTCGACGAGCACGCGCACGCCGATCTCGGCATACGCGGCCGGGCCGAGGTAGGTGTCGTCGCCGCCGAGGTCCAGCAGCAGGGTTGGATCGAGCGCGGCGTGGTCGTAGGTGTTCGAGCCGTCGCCCCCGACGACGATCGAGCAGTCGGCGGACTCGTAGACGACCGACCCGCCGGCGCCGCACGAGCTGGCCGCCGCCGCCACCGCGCCGCGCGGCGTCGCGCGATCGACGGCTTCCAGGATCGTCAGCGCCGCGTCGGCCAGCAGGCGCTCGTGGACGGGCGCGCGCCGGACGGCGGCGGCGTCTCCGCGCAGGATCGCCGCGCGCTGCGGTTCGGTCAGGTCGCGGAGCGCCCGCGTGCGAAGGCGCTCGGCCGTGGCGATCGCGCCCGCCAGGCGTTCGAGCGCGCGACGGATCGCTCGCGGCGCGCCGGGCAGCGCGACGGGCTCGGCCGGGCGGGCGGTGGCGGCGAGCGAGAGCGAGTCGAGGGCGGCGGCGAGGGCCCGCACGGGTCCACCGTCGAGGGCACCGAGCAACTCGCGCGCCCGCGCAAGCTCGCCGGGCGCGGGGGAAGACGGCTCCGGCGAGGCCGGAGCCACGGCGGCGGCGAGGAGCAATGTGAACAGCAGCGCCGCGGGAGTCGTTCGCGCGGTCATGGGTGTTTCGTGTTTCGCCGCCCGGCGCGCGCAGCCCTCCCGGCCGTTCCAATTGCCGGAAGCTTTGGGACGAATGTCCCGCGAAGCCGGCGCGCCGAGACCGAGCTAGTTCGCCGGCTCGCGCAGCGCGCCCGGCTCGTCTAGCCACCGGTTCATCGCCTCGACCCGGGCCCGGCGGGCCCTCGACACCAGCGTCACCGCCCGCCGGACGCGCCGCTGCGACGCCGGGGTGACGGCGACGTCGCGCAGCAGCGTCGCCGCCGGGTCGCCGGCCGGTTCGGACTCGTCGTATGCGTGGGCGTAGAAGTTGCGGACCTCGATGCCGTAGTGGTCGCGCATCCCCTCGTAGAGCGTGCGCGCGTAGTTCGTGCGCCCCGCTGCTCGCTCACCCGCGTAGGCGAACGCCGCCAGGCCCTCCTCGTAGGACCGGCGCATGAAGTACAGGGTCGTGAACGTCGAGCCGATCGACTCGGGCATCGGCTCGTAGCCGAGCAGCTCGACCTCCGTCACGCCGAGCTGCTCGGCCCATTCGATCTTCAGCCCGACGTGGCTCGGGTCGTCCAGCAGGCCAACCTCGCCCGCGTAGAGGCGGAACCAGTGCAGGTAATGCTCGCTCGATTCGAGCCACAGGGCGTCGGTGTCGGGCGCGTTGGCGATCATCACGGGGAACTCCGCGGTGTACCACGCGCCGAGGACGTAGAACTCCTTGCAGAGTCGCTTCAGCACCTCGATCGAGACGCGGCCCTCGCCGACCGCCGTGTACAGCAGGTTCTCGGCGCGGTTGCGCGCGATGATCTCGTCCAGCTCGCTCAGGAAACCGTCGGTCGTCATCCCTCGGCGACGTGCGGATCGCCCCTCCGGGCGTCAGGGTAGCCGAGCCGCGGCGCTACGCCGCGACGAGCACGAACGACAGCGTCGCCGGATCGCTCACGTTGCCGACGTTGTCGCGCGCCGCGGCCTCGGCCACGTAGGTGCCCGAGGAGATCCCCTCGAAGGTGGCGCTCCAGTTTCCGTCCGGCGCCACGGAAACGGTGAGCGGGTCCGGCGGCGTCCCGGCGCCCAGCACCGGGGTCGTGTTTGCAAGGGTCACCGTCACCGTCTTCGCGCCCGAAGCGATCACGGCGGCGCCGCCCGCCTCGTCGGCCGCCGTTCCGACGATGGTCGCGTCCTCGTTCAGGAAGACGGCGCCGACCGATGTTTGTTCCTGACTCGTGATCGTGATGACGGGCGGCGTCGCGTCCTGCGTGCTGCTCTTGATGGTCGACCACGGGCCGGGCGTGCACGCGCCGGGCTTGGTCGCTCGCGCGTGGAAGTAATGGGTGCGTTCGGCGAGGCCGTGGATCTCTCGCGGCGAGCCGCTCGCGCTCGCGGAGAACGATTGAACGGTCGAGGCGAACGCGCCCTCGGACGTCGTGTCCGGGGTTGTTGAGATCTCGATCTCGACGCTGCTTCCCTGTCCGGTCACCGTCCAGGACACGAGGTTGTCCGAGCCGCGCGCGAAGGCCGGAAGCGAGATGGCCACCGAGCCGCACGGCGTGGCGGCGCGCGACGCAACCGGGAGCGCGCCGGCGACGACCAGCGCGAGCAGCGCGCACACGAGCGGACGGCGTTCCATGAGGTGTAGTTCTGCGCACGCGCCGGCGCGTCCTGCCGTCCGCGCCCGCGCGGCAGCGGAAATCCCAAACGAATCGGCGCGAAACGGAAGGGACGGCTCGCGCGTCAGTCCAGCACGGCCAGGGAGAGCGCGAAGTCGCCGGCTCGGTCGGTCCACCACCGGGCGAGCCGAAGCCCCGCTGCGCGCAGCTCGCGCTCCACGGTCTGCCGGGTGAACTTGGCGCTGATCTCCGTGCGCATCTCCTCGCCTTCGGCGAAGGAGACCTCCATGCCGAGCGCCGTCAGCGTGACCGTGTGCTCCTTCATCGCGCGCAACCGCATCTCGATCCACTCGTTCCGCGGGTCCCACAGCGCGACGTGCTCGAACAGGTCCGGCTCGAAGGTCGCGCGCAGCTCGCGGTTCAGCACGTGCAGGACGTTGCGGTTGAACTCGGCGGTGACTCCCGCGTCGTCGTCGTAGGCGCGCTCGAGCCGTTCCCGGTCCTTCACCAGGTCGGTGCCCAGCAGGAGCGCGTCGCCGTGGCTCATGCGACCGACGAGGGTAGCCAGGAACCGGGCGCGCTCGGCCGGGCGAAGATTTCCGATCGTGCCGCCGAGGAAGGCGACGAGCTGGCGTCCCTCGGGCGGGATCGTGCCGAGGTGATGCTCGAAGTCGCCGACGATGGCGTGGACCTCGATCCCGGGATACTCGTCGAGGATCGCGCCCGCCGTGGACAGCAGCGTGGCCTCGCTGATGTCGAAGGGGATGAAACGGCGCAGCCGGCCGGTCGCGCGCACCGCGTCGAGCAGCATCCGGGTCTTCTCCGACGTGCCGCTGCCCAGCTCCACCAGCGTGTCCGCCCCCGACGCGGCAGCGATCTCGCCCGCGCGCGCGACGAGGATCTCGCGCTCGCGCCGGGTCGGGTAGTACTCCTCCAGCCGCGTGATCTCGTCGAACAGCGCCGAGCCGCGGTCGTCGTAGAACCACTTGGGAGGAAGCTCCTTGGGCGCGGCGGTCAGGCCCGCACGCGCATCGGCGCGCAGGGCGTGCGCGAGGTCGCTCGGTCCGAGGTGGACGTCCGTTCGGAGGTTGGGTCTGGTCATCGGTCCGTTCCTTACAGGGAGTCGACTGCGATCTCGTTCGCGCCGGCCGTGACGACGCTGAGGTCGGGAACGTGCCTCCACGCCTTGTCGTCGTCGAACGGCTCGCTCGCGACGACGGTTGCGTCGCCGGCTCGCGTGAAGAGCGAGGCGCCGTACACGGTGGCCGCGATGCGGGTCCCGTCGGTCAGGAGCATCGTCAGCCGCCCGCCGGAGAGGCCCTTGACCGTCGCCACCACGGCGGCGAGCGCTTCGGCCGGCTGCTCGCCCGCGTCGAGCCGGTCGAGCGCGAGCGCGAAGAGCACCTCCGAGTCGACGCCGGTCTCGATCGCCGCCGCGCGTGCGCGGGAGACCTGCGCGCGCAGGTCCACGTTCACGCCGTGATGCCAGCCCTCGACGGCACCGTTGTGCGCGAAGAGCCACGGTCCGGACGCAAACGGTGCGACGCTCGACTCGTCCACCGGGAACCCGGGGGTGGCGCTTCGCACGGCGGCGCACACCGCGTCCGAGGCGATCATCGGCGCGATGCCGGCGAACGTTCGGTCGCTCCACATCGGCTGCGCGCGCCGGTAGACGGCCGGCTCCGCACGCCGGGCCCGGTCGTACCACCCCACGCCGAACCCGTCGGCGTTCACGACCCCGTGCGTCTGGTAGCGCGGCGCCCAGGACTGCCGCAGCAGGGAGTGCTCGGGCGCGAGCAGCAACTCCTCCAGCGTGACCGCCGGGCCGAGGTAGGCGAGCATCCGGCACATGCTCAGGCGTCCCGCGCGCAGCGAAAGCCGCTGAAGATCTGACGGCGGATCGGGTAGTCCCAGTTGCGGAAGGTGGCGCGGGCGAGCGACGGGTGCGTCGCCCACGAGCCGCCGCGCAGCACCTTGAACTTCGGCCCGAAGAAGACCTCGGAGTACTCGCGATAGGGGAACGCGCCGAAGTCGGGGTAGGGGGTGAAGTCCGACGACGTCCACTCCCACACGTCCCCGGTCATCTGCTGGACGCCCGACGGGCTCGCGCCGGACGGGAACGAGCCGATCGGAGCGGGACCGAAGACGCGCTGGCCGAGGTTCGCGCGATGCTCGTCCGGCTCCTCGGCGCCCCACGGGAAGCGTCGCTTGTGCCCGGCGATCGCGTCCCAGGTCGCGGCCTTCTCCCACTCGGCTTCGGTCGGCAGCCGCTTGCCCGCCCACCGCGCGTAGGCGTCGGCTTCGTACCAGCACACGTGCTGCACAGGCTCGTCCGGCCGGAGCGGAATGCGGCGTCCGAAGCGCTCGACCGTCCACGAGCGATCGCCCTCGCGCCGCCAGAACTGCGGGTGTTCGAGCCCGGCCTTCAGCCGCCAGGCCCACCCCTCCTCGCTCCAGTGCCGGTTGTCGTCGTAGCCGCCGTCGTCGACGAAGGCCAGGAACTGAGCGTTGGTGACCGGGAAGGCGTCGATGAAGTACGGCGGCAGGTCGACGGTGTGGCCGGCGCGCTCGTTGTCGAACGCGTACGGCTCGTCCTCGGTCCCCATCGTGAAGGGGCCGCCGTCGACGAGAACCTCGTTCGTCACGACGAGCGCCGGATCGCCGCCGGCGAGCGCGGGCCGAGCGAACGCCGCATAGCCGGGGCCTTCCATCAGTTGGAGCGCCGCCAGGATCGTCTCGTCGTGCATGTGCTCGTGCTGGACGACCATCCCGTAGAGGTACCCCTCGCGCAGGTGCGGGTTCCCGTCGTCGAAGCGCGCGCGCTCCAGACCGTCGAGCACGCGGTCCCGCACGTCGCCGACGTAGGCGCGCGCCTCCGAAGGCGGGAGCATCGGCAGCTTCCTGCGCTCCGCGCGCGGCGTGAGGAACGCGTCGTAAACGCCGTCCAGCTCGGGCCGCACGCGCTCCAGGCCGAGCCGTCCGAGCAGCCAGATCTCCTCGTAGTTGCCGACGTGCGCGAGGTCCCAGACGACCGGCGACATCAACGGCGAGTGCTGCGTGGACTGCAAGGCCTCCGGCAGCGGGTCGAGCAGCCCGAGCGAGCGCTCGCGACCGTGGACCAGCTCGCGGGCGAGCCGTTCCTTCACGTCCACCTATGCCTCCACCGTCGCGGCGACGTCGTCGCGGGGGCGCGCGAGCGCGCCCGCGTGGAACCGATCCAGCAGGTCGTCGGCCGGCGTGCGAGCGCGCGAGACGTAGCGATCGGCGAACTCGCGCACGACCTCGTGCGTCCCGGCCGTCGGTCCGACGGACGGGATCGCGTCCAGCGCCGCCCGGAAGCAGTCGTTCGCTGCCGCGACGAGCACCGGATGGTCGAGCCCGCTGCGCGCCGCCGCGTACCACAGGTCGGCCGCCGGTCCGCACGCCTCCTCCGCCCGGATCGACGCGTCGGGGTCGTCGAGCAGCGCCGCCGGCACCGCGACCGCGGCTTCCCACCACGGGTCGGGGAGCGCGTCGAAGAAGCGCAGCTCGAGCCAGCCCCGGACGCGCACCGGCGGGAAGAGCGTCGTGAGGTGATAGACGAGGTCGTCCTCGGTCGGGTAGCCGAGCGGATGCCCCTGCGCGATCCACCGTCCGAACGTCATCGGCGTGACGACCGGCGTGTACTCGTCGACGCGGTCGCGGATCATCATCACGCGAGCGCTGAGCGCGTAGCGGGCCCAGTCGTTCGCGATGCCGGCGTCGCTCACCGCGGGCCACGTGCGCCCCCGGTCCATCTGCCACCACGTGCCGAGCCGTGTCGAGCGCCATCCCGTCGGGCGGCCGCGCGCAAGCGGCGAGTTTGCGAACGCGGCGCCGAGCATCGGCGCGATGGCATTGGCGAGCCGCCAGCGCCGGTCCGCCTCGCCCGCGCCGCCTGCGTCGAGGTTTACCTGCACCGCGGCGGTCGATCGCATCATCTGCCGGCCGTGCGGGCCGTCCGCGTCGAAGAAGGCCTCCATTGCGCGATACCGCGGCGCGTCGACGACGCGCTCGGCCGTGCGGAACGGGTCGAAGCCGAAGCCCGCCGTCGCGATCCCGGCGGTCGCCAGCGCCGCGCGGACGGCGCCGGCGTCGGCGCGCACGTGCTCGCACACCTCGGCCGAGCCCGCCAGTGGCGGGGAACTCAGCTCGAGCTGTCCGCCGGGTTCGTAGGTGATGCGGCAGCCCGCGCGAAGCGGCGTCGCCTCGATCAGCGAGCGCACCGTTGCATGGTCGACCGGTTCGCTGAGGTCGTCGCCGCGCACCGGGAACCATTCGACCTCGGCGCCCACGCGGTGGCCGGCCGTGACGGTGATGCATCGCTCCTCGATCAAGGCCCGGGCGTCCTGATCGGTCAGCGTCGCGGTCGGCAGCGGCATTTAGAGGTGACCGAAGTGGGCGGACACCCACACGAGGTTCCGCGCTGGTCCGAGCTTCCGGGCGAAGTCGCGCATGTGACGGTCGGGTGGAGCCGCTGGACCGTAGCAGACCGGCGCGGCCCGCGATCTCCTGCGCCCAACGAACGCCCTGGTCGGAGCGGTTATTCCCGCAACGAAAGCGCGGTGGCGAAGCGGTCCATCTGGCCCAGGAAGCCGTCGAGCGTCGTGCCGGCGAAGCCGACGCGCACGTGCGTGACGCCGGCGGCCGCGAGGCCCCGGACGCGGGCGGTCGCCACGTCGAGGTCGAGGCCGCCTTCCGCCGTGTGCATCCGCCGCACCGGCGCGCTCACCGCGAAGCCGTCCGGGCGATCGACCGAGCCGAGCAGCGCTTGGATCCTGGCGGGATCGCCGATGAACGGCGTCCAGCCGTCCGCGTGCTCGACCGCGCGCCGGAGCGCGCGGGCGGAGTTGCCGCCCACCCAGACCGGAGGCCGCGGCTGCTGGACCGGCCGCGGCGCCAGGGCGACGTCGCCGGCCCGGAAGAACGATCCCTCGAACGAGAACCACTCCGCCGTCCACGAGGCCTTGATCGCCTCGATCGCCTCGTCGGTCCATGCGCCGCGCCGCTCGAACTCCGCGCCGAGCGCCGCGAACTCCTCCTCCAGGTAGCCGGCCGCCACGCCGAGCGTCACCCGGCCGCCGCTCAGCACGTCCAGCGTCGCCGCCGCCTTGGCCGCGACGAACGGCGAGCGGTACGGCAGGACGACGACGTCGGTGTGCAGGCGGACGCGGCTCGTGACGGCGGCCACCGAGCCGAGCAACACGAACGGGTCGAACCACGAGGCGCCGGCCGCGCCGGCGCCGACCCAGGCGCGCGGCGCGAGGACGTGGTCCTGCGCGCAGACGAAGTCGAAGCCGAGCGAGTCCGCGGCTCGCGCGATCTCCCGAATCACGTCGGCGGGCGAGCCGTCGACGGGTGGACCGAGGTGCCCGAGCGGGAACCCGTTCAAGCCGATACGAACTGACGCGGGCGAGCCGGCGGCCATGTGCGCGGGGACCCTACCTCGATCGGTCGCGGACGAAGCCCGTCGCGGCCCCGCGACCGGTGGTCCCGGCGGCCTACCCCTCGAGGTTCCAGTACTGCACGGCGTTGCCGGCGAGGATCTTGGCGCGCTCGTCCTGCGGGACGCCGGCGAACTGCTGGTCGATGACGCGGCGCGAGTACGGCCAGTCGGCTCCGTGGTGCGGGTAGTCGGTCGACCACATCATGTTCTCGACGCCGACCGCGTGGCGCTGCGCGACGCCGTTGAAGTCGGTCATGAACGTGGCGGCGAAGTTACGGAACCAGTAGTAGCTGGGTGGCTCCTTGATGTCGATCTCGCCCCACACCCGGTTGCGCCAGTAGCGATCGTCGAGCTGCTCGACGAAGTGCGGGATCCAGCCGACGCCGGTCTCGATCAGCAGCACCCGCAGGTCGGGGAAGCGATCGAAGACGCCCTGGAAGATCATCTGGCCGATGATCGGCGGGACCGCGGCGAAGACGCCGGCCATGCCGCCGATCGCGCGCGCGTTGGCGTTGGGCGCGCCCTTCTTGACGCCGCTGGTGACCTGGACGCCGGAGGTGTGCGCCTTGACGCGCTGATCGCGCCCGACGAGCGAGATGTGGATCGTGAGCGCGAGCTTCGCCTCGATGAGCGCGGCCCAGAAGGGATCGTCGTCGCGGCTCAGCTCGGCCTTCCCGGAGGGCCAGTTGGAGATGATGACGCCCTTGGCGCCCTTCTCGACCGCCTTCGCGACGTACTTCAGCGCCGCGTCGATCCCGAGCGAGGGGATCTGGTACATCGGGATCTGCCGCGCCGGGTCGTTGACGAACTCGTCGAAGGCGTAGGAGTTGTACGCGTCGATCCCGGCGAGGGACACGTCCTCGTCGGGCATCCCGAGCCAGTGTCCGATCGTGCGCTGCGGAGGGAAGATGATCTCGGCGTCGATCCCGTCGACGTCCATGTCCTCCAGCCGCGCCTTGCCGTTGATGCAGCCCGGGCGCACCTCGGCGTACTTCACGCCGTGCCAGCGGAACTCCTCGAAGCGCTTGCCGGGCGTCGTCGTCAGGCCGATCGGGTTGGGGTCGCCGTAGGCGAACTGCCACGCGTCCCCGCCCTCGTGGTCCTGCACGAGCTTCGGGGCGTGCTCCATGTACTTCTTCGCGAGGTGGTTCTCCCAGATGTCGGGCGGCTCGGTGATGTGAACGTCGGCGGAGACGATGGTGTAACGGCTCACAAGGCACCTCCAGTGGTCGTGTGTGCGAGACTAGGATCCGGCTGACGCCGGTGTCAACGTAACGGAGGTTTGGCGATGGAGTGGAAGGGTTCGACCGCGTTCATCACGGGGGCGTCACGCGGGATCGGAGCGGCGGTCGCGCGCGCCGCTGCGGCGGAAGGCGCCCGCGTGGGCTTGATCGCGCGGTCGAAGGCGGACCTCGACGACGTGCTGGCGGCGTGCGGCGGCGCGGGAGCGATCGCCGTCGCCGACGTCGGAGAGCGCGCGCAGGCCGAGGAGGCCGTGGCCGCGCTGACGCGCGAGCTGGGACCGCCGGACCTGCTGGTCAACAACGCGGGCCTCGGCGCCTACGGCCGGTTCGACGAGACGGATCCGGACATCGCGGCGCGGCTCGTGCGCGTCAACTACCTCGGCGCGCTCTATGCGACCGCCGCCGCTCTGCCGTCGATGATCGAGCGCCGGCGGGGACACATCGTCAACGTCGCCTCGATCGCCGGCCGGGTGCCGGCGCCGTTCGAGTCGGTGTACTCGGGGAGCAAGTTCGCGCTCGCGGGCTGGAGCGACGCGCTCGACATCGAGCTTGCCCCGAAGGGCATCACCGTCACGCTCGTGAACCCCGGTCCGGTCGAGACCGACTTCTTCGCCGCCCGCGGGGCGCCCTACGAGCGCTCGTCCCCGAAGCCGGTCACGGCCGAAGCGGTCGCGGCCGCGATCGTCGCCGCGGTGCGCAAAGGGCGGCACGAGGTCTACATCCCGCGCTGGCTTCGGTTCCCCGCCGCGATGAAGGGCGTGCTGCCGGGCAGCGTGCGTAAGGGAACGGCGCGCAACTTCCGTCGCGACCTCGCCTAGATCGCGGCCCAGTCCAGGATCGTCGCGTCTACGGTCGGCATCGCGATCCCAACCGTCGCCGGAAGCCCGCAGTCGTAGATCGTCTGCGCCGCAGGCGGCTCGGTCGCGCCGGCCTGGTTTCCGCCGAAGCAGTTCCGCGCGCCGAGGCCGTCCCACGCGAGGTCTGCGACCGTGCTGCTCGTCACGACGTTGCCGGCGATGCGGTTCTCGAGCGGCGGAGCGCCGAGCCCGGTGATGACGACGCCGTAGGTCCCGTGACCGGAGATCTCGTTGCCCTCGACGACGTTGAACGAACCGCCGTTGATCCACACGCCGGCGCCGGTCGCCACGTCGAGCCGGTCGGTCGGCGTCGGCGGGGTAATGGAGCGATCGCTGTTGCCGCTGATGACGTTGCCGTACACGTGCGAGCCGCGCTGCGGCGCCGTCTCGTCGGCCGCGTCGCCGTAGAGCGCCGCGGTCTTCAAGGCGATGCCGGTGCCGTTGCCGCTGAACGTCGATCCCTTCACGACGAGCCCGCCGGCGTTCAGGCCGGCGAGGCCGGTCAGGTTGCCGCTCGCCACGACGCCGTCGAACACGGTGTCGCATTCGACGCATCGCTCGACCTGGAAGCCGGCGGTTCGATGGCCGGTGGCGACGGACCCGGCGACGTATCCTCCGCGCGACCGCTCGACGAGGACCCCGAAGCGTCCGTTGTCCGCCAGGGCGACGTCCTCGATGCGGAAGCCGTCGACGCCTGCGACGTTCACGCCGGCGAAGAGCGCGCCGGTGACCGTGAGCGACTCCAGCTCGGCGTGATCCGCAAGGAGCAGGGCCGCGTAGAGGGCGTCGCCGCCGTCGATCACGACCTCGTCGCGCGTCGCCCCGGCGCCGCGCAGGGTGAGGCCGGGCGTGAGGATCTGCACCGGCCCCGCGTACGTGCCGGGCTGCAGGTTGACGATCGTGTACGGCGCGGCGCCGGTGAGCGCCGCGGCGATGGTCGGGTACTCCGAGGGCACGGTGCGCTCGGGTCGCTCCTCGGGCGGGTCGAGGTCCCCTCCGTCGCCGACGACCACCGCGCCGATCATCCCCGCGTGGACCGAGCAGTAGTACGTGAGCGTCGCGTCCTCGGTGAAGGTCTGCTCGAACGTCTGGCTCTGCGTCAGCAGGCCGGAGTCGAAGCTCGCGTCGCTCGCCGTGACGGTGTGTCCGCCGTCGATCGCGGTCCAGCGAACCGTGTCGCCGACGGCGACCTCGACCTGCTGCGGGGCGTAGAGGTTGTTGCGGACCTGGACGTCCACGGTGGCGGCGGTGGCGGGTGTGCTCGCCCCGACCGCGGCGGCGAGGATCGCGAGCGAGAGCAGCGCGCGTGTCATGGGCGGCCGAAGTGCTCGTGCAGCTCCACCGGCGCCGACGAGTTCAGCAGGATGCCAGCGGGCGTGAAGACGTGGAAGAAGGTCACCATGCCCCGGTCGGAGTGCGCCTGCACGTGGCAGTGCAGCATCCAGGACCCCGGACCGACTTCTTCGCCTGCGACGATCTGGAAGCCGAACGTGTCGGCCGGCCCGACGGTCTTGTTGTCAACCAGGCGCGAGTCGTCGAGCTGGGATGCGAGCATCCCGGTTCGCGTGTCCGCCCAGTTGTGCCCGTGGAGGTGGAACGTGTGGAAGTCGTCGCCGAACCCGATGACGGCGAACTCGACGCGCTCGCCCTGCACGGCGACGTAGCAGGAGTTGGATGCGTCTTCGAGGCTCGGCTCGGCCGGGCAGTCGGTCTCGGGGAAGCGCTTGAGGTTGAGCGTCGCGTCGGGCCCCATCGCAACGACGTACGTGCGGTCCGGCGTGACGTCGCCGGCCCGCCGGACGATGACCGCCCCGAACAGTCCCGAGGCCGCGCCGCCGGTGCCGTGATCGGTCCCGACGACGTGGTCGTGGTACCACCAGTAGCCGGCGGTCCCCTGGCTGATGACGCGGCCGGCCGCGACGATCTTCGGCGCGGCGAACCAGACGTAGGTCCGGCTCTCGTCGGGCGGGATCCACGAGTTGGTGGCGAAGGTGCCGTCCGAGGACTGCGTGTACTTCACGCCGTGGACGTGCAGGGAGACGCCGAGGGGCATGTCGGGGTCCCTGCTGCCGAGCAGCGGGTCGTCGCGCAGCTCGCGAAGAACGTCGCGCGACACCGTGTTCACGACCGTGATCGCAAGGCAATCGCCTTCGATCATCTTGATCGTGGGTCCCGGGATGGACGCGGTATCGGGGGTGAGGCCGTAGGCGAGGCGCGGCTTGCCGTCCTCGCGCGGCAGCTCGACGGCGTACATGGTCATGTGCCGGTTCGGTTCGACGCAGGTCGTCGGCAAGTCGCCGCGCGTCAGCGCGCGCTGGGCCGGGATGAAGGCGGCAGCGGCGACGAGGCCCGCGAGCAGCAGCGGGCGAAGCCAGGCCAATCGGTCGCGCGCGTTCATGTGGACGAATTGATCTCGTGCCTGGGGTTCGTCGTGCTTCTCGACTTTCCCTCCGTCGCGCGAGCGGAGCGGGCTCTCCGCGTACCGTTTCTCCGGGTTTGTACGCGGGGTCAGCGCCCCGCGCGCGCCGCGATCAGGCGGGCGATACGCTCGCGATGAAACGTCGCGTCGCCGAAGGCGTTCGCGGCGAGCTTCACGCGCTTGAAGAACAAGTGCGCGTCGTGCTCCCAGGTGAAGCCGATCCCGCCGTGGACCTGGATGGCGCCGGCGGTGACGCGCCGCGTGGCGTCGGAGGCGGTCGCCTTGGCGGTCGCCGCCGCCAGGCCGGCATCCGGGTGCTCGCGCTCGATGGCCCAGGCCGCGTAGGAGACCGCGTTCCGCAGCGACTCGACGTCGACGAGCATGTCGGCGAGTCGGTGCTTCACGGCTTGGAACGAGCCGATCGGTCGCCCGAACTGCTCGCGCTGCTTCGCGTACTCCGTGCTCAGCTCCAGCGCGCGTTCGGCGCACCCGAGCATCTCGGCCGCGAGCAGCACGCACGCGCGGTCCTCGACCCGTCGCAGCACGTTCGATCCCGCATGCTCCAATCGTTCCGCCGGCGCGTCGTCGAACGTGAGGTCGGCGAGCGCTCGCGTCCCGTCGATCGTCGTCAGGGGCGCCCGCGCGGTCGGCTCGGCCAGGAACAGCGCGGGCATGCCGTCCTCGAGCTGCGCCACGACGACCACGACCTCCGCGTCCGCCCCGTCCAGGACGAATCGACGAATGCCGCTGAGCCGGTCGCCGTGCGCGACGACGTGCCCGTCCCGCGCGAGCGTCGCCGTCGTCGCGCCGCGTGCGATCCCCGGCAGCAGGCGCGCGCGCTGCTCGTCCCCGCCGCTCTCGGCGATCGCGATGCCCCCGATCATGGTGGACGCGTACGGGCCCGGATAGACCACGCGGCCCATCTCGATCGCCAGCAACGCCAGCGGGATGAAGCCCATGTCGAGGCCGCCGTGCTCTTCGGGGAAGGGGATCGCGTTCCACCCCAGCTCGGCCACGCGCGACGCCATCTTCGCGTCGAGCGGCCCGCCGTCCATCACCGAACGGGCGTACGCGATCGGCGCTTCCGCTTCCAGGAAGCGCCGTGCTTCGTCGCGCAGCGCGCGCTGCTCGTCGTCGAGGTCGAAGTCCATGCGGATTGGTCGGGCCGGAGGCGCCCGAGTATAACGGCGTGCAGAGCGAGCGCCGGAGGGGATCATGATCCGAGGAGAGGGAACCGAGGTCGTGCAGGGCGTCACGCCCAAGGAGGTCTGGGAGTTCGTCCTCGACCCCGCCCAATACACGAAGGCCGACACGAAGATCATCTGGGTGACGAAGCTGGCCGACACCGACGACGGGATGATCGGGCTGGAGGAAGGGAAGTTCTTCGGCTTCCGGGGCTCCGTCGTCAGTCGCTATCGCTGGACGCCGGACTACAAGCACATCAGCGTGACGCTGGTGCACGGGCTTCTCAAGTCGCTCAACGCGTACTTCGAGATCGACGAGGTCGAGGGCGGGACGCGCATTCACCACGTCGAAGAGATGGAGATGGCCTTCGGGCCCTTCGGCATGGCGCTGGAAGCAGTCGCGAAGAAATGGCTCGCGGACTCGGTGCGCCAGGAGGTGGCGGAAATCCGGCGGCTGCTGGAAGCGGGCGAGCGCGGGAAGGGACCGTATTGATGTCGGACCTGTTGCTGGTCCGCGACGAGAACGGCGTCCGGTGGCTGACGCTCAACCGGCCCGACCGCAAGAACTCGATCTCGCCCGACATGCGCGAGGAGATCCTCGCGGCGCTCGACGACGCGCGATCAAACGAGGAGGTGCGCTGCGTCGTCGTCACCGGCGAGGGCGACGCGTTCTGCGCGGGCGTCGACCTGGCGCGAAGCGGCGCGACGAAGGACGCTGCGGCGAAGAAGCGCGCGCCGGACCTGCGCGCGGTCCGCGAGGCGATGAAGGCCGGCATGCAGCGGATCGTGTGCGCGATCTGGGACCTGGACAAGCCGGTGATCGCAGCGGTGAACGGAACGGCGGCCGGTGGGGGAGCGCAGCTCGCCCTGGCCTGCGACTTGGTCATCGCCGCGGAGTCCGCGCGGATCATCGAGATCTTCGCAAAGCGCGGGCTCGCGGTGGATTCCGGCGGCGGGTGGCTGCTCCCGCGCTTGATCGGTCTTGCGAAGGCCAAGGAGCTTGTGTTCTTCGGTGAACCCATCTCCGCGGAGGACGCGCTTTCGATCGGGTTGGTCAACAAGGTCGTCCCCGACGCGACGCTGGCGGACGAAGCGCGCGCGTGGGCCGAGCGGCTCGCCTCGGGCGCCACGCGCGCGATCGGCGCGTCGAAGGCGATGTTGAACCGGGGTCTCGGCACCGACCTGGCGGGCTTCTTCGAGGAAGAAGCGAGCTGGCAGGCGCTCGTCAGCCAGACCGAGGACTTCGCCGAAGGCGTTCGCGCCTTCATGGAGAAGCGCGCCCCCAACTTCAAGGGCCGCTGACCTGGCTGTTGATTTACTCACCATGATGAGTAAAAATACTCAGCATGGTGAGTAAAAAGTCCGCGACCTTCCGCAGGGCGCCTTTCCACGAGTTGCTGCGGCGAGTCCGGGAGCCGCGGCGCTTCATTCAGGTCGTCGCCGGCCCCCGGCAGGTGGGGAAGACGACGATGACCCGGCAAGTCGTCGAACAAGCCGGGATCCCACACGTGTGGGCTTCGGCCGACGAGCCGGCTCTTCGCGAGCGCGGATGGCTGAGCGCCCGGTGGCAGGAGGCGCGTTTCCGCTCGCGTGGGAAGCGCGGGTCGCTGCTCGTCTTGGATGAGATCCAGAAGTTGCCGGACTGGTCGGAGTCGGTGAAGCGTCTGTGGGACGAGGACTCGGCGAACGGTGTGAACGTGAAGGCCGTCATCCTGGGGTCGTCTCCGTTGCTGATGCAGGCAGGCTTGACCGAGAGCCTGGCCGGACGCTTCGAGATGTTGCGACTCGGGCACTGGACCTTCCCGGAGATGCGAGAAGCGTTCGGATGGGGCCTCGACCGCTACTGCTTCTACGGAGGGTATCCGGGGGCGGCCCCCCTCGTGCGCGATCGCGAACGGTGGGCCGCTTACGTCGGCGAGTCGCTTGTCGAGACGTCCGTCTCCCGCGACGTCCTTCTCTTGACGCGGATCGACAAGCCCGCGTTGCTGCGCCAGCTCTTTTCGCTCGCTGCGAGCTACTCGGGCGAGATCCTTTCCTTCAACAAGATGCTCGGGCAGCTCCAGGACGCCGGCAACACGGTCACGCTGGCGCACTACCTCGAGTTGCTGGCCGGCGCCGGGCTGGTGACTGGGCTGCAAAAATTCTCGGGTTCAGACGTTCGTCGCAAGGGGTCGAGCCCGAAGCTGCTCGTCATGAACACGGCGCTGATGACGAGCCGCTGGGGCGTGGACATGAAACAGGCACGCGCGAACCCTGCGCGCTGGGGGCGCCTCGTTGAGACCGTCGTCGGTGCGCACCTGATCGCCGCCGGCTTCGAAGTGACCTACTGGCGCCACCGCGGAGCCGAGGTGGACTTCGTCATCCGGCGGCGCGACTCGATCCTCGGCGTCGAGGTGACCAGCGGCCGGAGGAAAGATGCGCGCCCGGGCATCCAGCCGTTCCTCGACCGATTCGAGGATGCGCGCGCCCTGATCGTCGGGGCCGACGGTATCCCGCTGGAAGATTTCCTGACGACCGACGCGCGCGATCTCTTCGCGATGTGAGACCGTTCAGCCCCGGCTGAACAGCGCGGCGTGCCAGATGCGGGTCAGGGTGTCGACGACGGTGTCGCGTTCCAGGGGCGTGCCGCGGACGAGCCAGAAGTAGCTCACGCGTTCGAGCATCGCGACGAGGGCGATCGAGGCGGCGCCCGCGTGCAGGCCGTCGCTCGGACCGATGCGTTCGATCGTCGCGCCGATGCGGCCAGCGAACTCGGCCAAGACCTCGCTTCCGAGCCGGGCGAACCGCGAGTCCTGCTCGATGTCTGCGGCGATCCACGCGTTCACGACCGGCGCGTGGGCGTCATAGGCGTCGATGAACCGCTCGACCCAGGCGCGCATCGATTCGTAGGACTCCTCACCGCGTTCGATGGTGGCGAGCGCGTCGGCGAGCGCGTACATGTCCTCTGCCGTCTCCACCGCGAGCGCCTCGAGGATGTCCTGCTTGTTCTGGAAGTAGAGGTAGAAGGCGCCGTGGCTGGTGCCGGCTTTCGCGGTGATGTCGTCGATGCGCGTGGCCGCGTAGCCCCGCTCGCGGAAGACCGTCTGCGCGGCGTCGAGCAGGCGCGCGCGAGTCTTCTCGCCTTGTTCTCCCCGCGTGCGCGCCGCTTCGGCCTCTTGTGCCGGCATCGGCGCCATCATACGGATCGGCGCTGTGGTGCTCGGCCAGGAGCGCCCCGACCGTGCTCGGCGGTGCTCCGGTCCGGCGAACGCTGCAACTCGATGGCGGGAAGCGGATCGGGAAAGCGAAGGAGCGAGGCGTTCGCCTCGCTCCTTCGCGGTCTGAGGTACCCGTGGTGACGGGCACAACCCCAAGGATCTCATTGTCCCCACTGATCTGTTTCCGCGCAAGCGCCGGGTGACTCGGCCGGCGTTGCGGAGGCGGTAGCCTTGCGCGCGATGGAGTTCACGCTGAGTCCCGACCAGGAGGCCCTGCGCGCGCAGGCGCAGGAGCTTGCCGAGCGCGAGTTTCGGCCGCGCGCGCGGCGCTGGGACGAGAACGAGGAGTTCCCGGAAGAGAACTGGAAGATCCTCGCCGACCAGGGCCTGTGCGGGCTGACGGTGCCCGAGGCTTACGGCGGGCTCGGGCAAGGCGACTTCGAGGGCGTCCTGGTGCTGGAGGAGATCGCGCGGCACTGCCTGACGACGGCGGTGCTCCTGCAGCTCTTCCTGAACGGACCGCCGCGCGGGGTCGCCGCGAGCGACGACGAGGGACTGAAGCAGCGCTACCTTCCGCGCGTCGCAACCGGCGAGATGCTCATGGGCATCGGGATGAGCGAGCCGGACGCCGGCTCGGCCGCGCTGGAGATGCGCGCGCGCGTCCGGCGCGAGGGCGGAGCGTGGAAGCTCGACGCCTACAAGAACTTCGTGACCGCGGGGCACCACGCCCGCGCGTACATGGTCGTGACGCGCTTCCCGGATCGGGGCGAGCGCGCGATCGGCGCGGTGCTCGTCCCCCGCGACGCGCCGGGCGTCACGGTTACGAAGATCCACGAGAAGATGGGCCTGCGCGGCATGGCCGAAGCGGAGGTCGCCTTCGACGACGTGACGGTCCCCGACGAGGACGTCTTGCTGCCCGGCGAGGCGGACGGCTCGACCTTCAAGCACGTCATCGGGGAGTTCAATCACGAGCGGTGCGGCAACGCCGCGATGTGCACCGGCGCCGCGGCCGGCGCGCTCGACGAGTCGCTCCGCTACGCGCAGGAGCGCACGCTCGGCACGCAACGGCTCATCGAAGTGCAGGCGATCGCCTTCAAGCTGGCCGAGATGGCGACCAAAGTAGACGCGGCTCGCCTGATGCTGTGGCGGGCGGCGGCGAGCGGCGCGGGCGGACGGCCGCTCGACCCGATGAAGGTCGCCAAGGCGAAGTGGTACGCCAACGTCGTCGCGCAAGAGGTGTGCAACGAGGCGATTCAGATTCTCGGTGGCTACGGCTACTCCCGCGAGTTCCCGGTCGAGCGAATGTTCCGCGACGTGCGGGGCCTGGCGATCGGCGCCGGCACCGTCGAGATCCAGAAGAACCTGATCGGCCGGCTCCTCGACCGCCAAGGCCCCCGCCCGCGATGAGCACGCCCGAGCAGGAGGCGACGCGCGCGAAGTGGGGGCGCATGGCGGCCAACTGGGAACGCATGCGCCCGCGGCTCGTCGACGTGTTCGAGCCGTGCGTCGACTGGCTGGTCGAGCACCTGGACGCGACGCCCGGCGAGACGATCCTGGAACTGGCGTGCGGGACCGGCGACATCGGCTTCCGTGTCGCGCCGCGCGTGCAGCCGGGCGGGCGTGTGATCTCGAGCGACTTCGCGCCGGAAATGGTCGAGGCGGCGCGACGCTTCGCGGCGGACCTGTCGCTGGACAACGTCGAGCCGCGCGTGCTCGACGCGATGGCGATCGACCTCCCGGACGACTCGGTGGACGGCGTGCTGTGCCGGTGGGGGTACATGCTGCTGCCCGACCCGGCGGCCGGATTCGCCGAGACGCGTCGCGTGCTGCGCCCCGGCGGTCGCGTCGCGCTCGCGACCTGGGCGCCGCTGGAGAAGAACCGGATCGTGGTGATGGGCGCGAGCGTCGCCGGTCGTCTGGGCCTGACCGAGCGGATCGATCCGCACGTGCCCGGCGGCATGTTCTCGATCCCGACCGGGGAGGCCATGATCTCCTCCCTGCGCGCTGCCGGGTTCACGTCGTGGGAGATCGAAGAGGTCGAATGTCCGTGGCCGCTCGCAAGCTTCGAGGATGCGTGGGACTGGTACACGACGATGAACTCGGCGGTGGCCGAGGGGATCCCGGACTGGAGCGATGATCAGGTCGCGGCCTTCGACCGGGCGTTGCGGGAAGCGCTCGAGCCCTATCGATCCGGCGACGGCTACGACGGCTCGGCCGTGACGCTGAACGCCGTCGCGTCGTGATCGATCCCGAGCTGCGCGACTGGATCGAGCGCCGCTTCGCGCTCCCCCCGAGCGGCGCGTCGAAAGCGACGACGCTCGACCGGGCGATCGCCGGTCACGTCCGCCCCGGCGACACGGTCCACCTCGGCATCACGCACTCACGCGGGAGCGCGGCGTTCTGGGAGCTGCTCCGCCGCTTTCGCGGGACCGACCCGGGCTTCACGTTCGTCGCGGCGGCGGCGTCGAGCCCCTTCGCGCCGCTGATCCACGCGGGGCTCGCGCGCAAGGTGATCACCGCGTGGGCCGGGGATTCGTACTGGACGCCGGGCCCCAACCCCGCCTACCAGCGCGCGTGGTCCCGCGGCGTGGCGTTCGAACACTGGTCCTTGCTGACGCTCGTCGAACGCCTGGCCGCCGCCGCGCGCGGCGATGCGTGGGCCGTCACCGGATCGCTGATCGGCTCCACGATGGCGGAGAACGACGGCGTGCGCGTGCTCGACGACGGGACGGCGATGGTGCCGGCGCTGGCGCCCGACGTCTCGATCTTCCACGCGCCGGCCGCGAGCGCCGAGGGGGACGTGCTGTTCTCGCCGCCGCTCATGGAAGGGCTCTGGGGAGCGCTCGCCGCGCGTCGCGGCGCGATCGTCACCGCCGAGCGGATCGTCGAGCCCGAGTTCATCCGCGCGCACGCGCACATGACCAAGCTCCCGGCGGCGCGCGTGCTGGCGGTCGTCGAGGCGCCGCTCGGCGCGCACCCCGGCGGGCTCGTCCCGGCCGGCATCGAGGGCGTCGGGGGGTACGCGGAGGACTACGAGTTCTGGGTCGACATCCGCGAGGCGTCGCGCGACCCGGCCGCGATGGACGCCTGGATCGAGCAGTGGGTGACGCCCGGACCGGCCGCGTACGTGGACCGCCTCGGCGACGAGCGCATCGAGCGCCTGCGCGCGCGGCTCGACCCGGCCGGCTACTGGGGGCCGGTCGGCGCCGCGCTGGACGAGACTTCGCTGAGCGAGCCGCCGACCGCGATCGAGACGGCGATCGTGGCGGGCGCGCGCCTGATCGGGGAGTCGATCGACCGGGGCGGCGAGGCGATCCTCGCCGGCGCCGGCATGGCGAGCCTCGCCGCGTGGCTCGCCGCCTTCGCCGCGCGCGACCGCGGCGTGCGGGTCGACCTCGTCGCGGAGATGGGCCTCGTCGGCTACTGGCCGCGCCCCGGGGAGCCGATCCTGTTCAACCCGCGCAACTTCCCGACGTGCACGATGCTGACCGACATCGCCGGCACGCTGGGCGGCGTGATCGGCGGCGGCCGCGCGCGCGGCGTCGGGGCGCTCGGCGCCGCGCAAGTCGACAAGCACGGCAACGTCAACTCCACCGAGATCCCCGGCGAGCGCTTGCTGATGGGCTCGGGCGGCGCGAACGACGTGCTGAGCCGGGCGCGCGAGACGGTCCTGATCGTGCCGCAGTCGCAGAGCCGCTTCCTGGATCGCGTGCCCTACGTCACCGGTCCGGGCGATCGGGTGAGCGCGCTCGCCAGCACCCTCGGCGTGTTCCGCAAGGTCGACGGCGAGCTGGTGCTGACCGAGGTGTTCGCCGACGACGTGGCGGCCGGCGTGCGAGCGGGTCGCGCGCGCTGCGGCTGGGACGTGAAGGTTGCGCCCGAGGTAGCGCGCGCGACCCCACCGAGCCCCGACGAGCTCACGACCCTGCGCCTGATGGACCCCGCCGGCTACTTCCGCGGCAAGCAGCGATCCTAGGGTTCGCTTTTGCCCCATTTCCGGGGCCGCCCGCGATGCGCCGAGCAGGGAAGACGGCTCCGACCGTCGAACACCTGACGCAGCCGAAACCAACATTGGAGGGCACATGAACAGGCGCATCCTCGGGCTGCTGGCCGCATCCACACTGATCGCCGGCGGCTCCATCATTCCCGCCCACGCGGAAGCTGCCGCCGTGTGCCAGCTCGCCGGCACGGTGCGCCTCGACTCCTCGACGGCGCTGACGAACGCCGAGTTCGGCTCCGGCTCGTTCTCGTCGGGCGGGCTGCTGGTGTGCTCGGGCTCGGTCCAGGGGCAAGCGAACGTCGCCGGCGACTTCAAGTTCTGTGCGCACAACCGGGCCAGCATCCAGGACGTGAGCCCGGAGGACGGGTGGGACGACCGCTCGGCGCGCGCGGCGTGTCACGACGCGAGCCAGAACGGTCCGCGCGAAGAGCTCGACGCGGCCTACGACGAAGTCATCGCGCAGTCGGGCCAGGGGCTCATCGCCCACTTCCTCGGCGGGCGGATCAGGAACACGGGGGCGCCCATTTCGGCGTCGGGCTTCGCCATCGGTGGGGACTGCGCGTTCAGCTTCGCCGGCCACGCGACGGCCGCGCAGGCCGAGATCACGATCACGAGCTTCACGTGCAGTGGCCTCCCGGGCGTCGTGATGAAGGGTAACGCGACGGCGACGGCCGGGTTCGCGGTGCAGCCCTGCTCGGAAGGGCTCTGCTTCCAGGACGTGGTGTTCCTCGGGACGATAACGCTGACCGACGTGGTCTGACGGAACGCGAGGCGATGAGGACCCCGGCGCGGACGCACCGGGGTCCTCGCGGCTCGGGCGGGCTAGCATCCAGGACGTATCGGGCGTATCCGAATCGGCCGATCGGGCGTTGAAGGCGGGCATGGGCAGAAACATCGCGGCAGCTGCGACGTGGCGGCGAGCGGGGACGGCGATCGTCCTTGCCGGCGCGCTCGTGTGCACGCTGCTGCTGCCCGCCGAGGCCGGCGGGGGGCTCGTGCGAGTGGGGGCGCTGCCTCTGAAGACCGCGGACCGCATCGTCCCGGACCGGGCTCGAAACGGGTTCGTCGCGATCAGCGGGCAGGCCTCGCTCCCGCTCACGCTCACGCGCTTCGACGCGGCCTCGCTGAAGGCGACGCAGACGGCCGAGCTGCCCTACTTCGGCCAGGGCTGGTCGACCGGCCACCCGACCGTCTACGCCTTCGACGAAGCCCAGCGCGTCCTGTACGTCGTCGGCTACGACTCCGCGCAGCAGAGCGCGAACTTCGCCGCGCCGAAGCTGCTGGCGGTCGACGCCGACACCTTCGCCGTCGAGAGCGCCGAGTTGCTCGCAACGGTGGTGCCGCAAGGCGTGCGCATCCTGGGGATGCGGCTGCAATCGTCGGGCAGGCTCTCCCTCGTCGGCCAGGTCGTCGCCGGCGCGGGGTCGTTCGGGATCGACGCGCCGAGGGCGCTGGGCGTGGTGCTGGTCGACGTCGATCCCAGGACGCTGTCGGTCTTGTGGGGTCCGAACACGGTTCGCGGGTGCCAGGCGCCGATCGTGTCGAAGAACCAGGCCGACGTCGTGCGCGTCGGGGACCGGCTCTTCATCGGGTGCGCGACCTCCGCGGCGCTGATCGTCCCTATGCCGGGCGCGCCGGCGATCGTCGAGATCCCGGCCGGCGACCCGGCCGCTGTGAAGACGTACTTCCTGCCGGGCTCCTACGCCAACGGCGACGTGTTCTGGGACCCGGCCGGCAAGCGCATCGCGCTCGTGGGCTCGTCGCCGGGACGGCCCGCGCAGGCCGTATGGGTCTTCGACGTCCGGCGCAGGCTGTACCTCGGTCAGGTGGCCTCGGGCGACCTGGACATCCTGTCGTCGGGGCTCGATCCGGTGAGCGGCCGCATCTACACGGGCATCTCTGCCACGGGCGGAAGCGGCGCGCTGCTCGTCAGCCGCGACCGGGGTCTGGAGATCCCACAGGCCGTCGCCTTCGACGTTCACGCCACCTTCGGCGTCATCACGCCGCTGCCCTGGGCCGGACTCGCGATCATCCCGGTCCTGCCCCCCGGAGGCGGCTTGCCCGAGCTGCACGTCTACCGCGACGGGCTCGCGTCGAGCGCGCTGGCCGCCGGCGCGCCGCTCGACTTCCGGCCTCTCGACGAGCTGACCGTCCCGGTCCCGCAGTACGCGGCCGACGTCCAGGCGTTCGGGCTGCGGGTGAAAGAGCTTGGGGGCGTGAACGGGATCGCCCAGAACCTCCTGCCCAACCAGAACCTGAACTACTGGGATACGGCCTTCGGTCCGACCGGCGTGAAGGACGGCAACCGCGAGATCTACTACGCGCGCGTGCAGAGCGCGCGGCTGAGCGAAGCCGATGCGTCGGTGTCGGCGATCGCATCGCAGGTGGACGAAGGAACCGACGCCGATTCCGAGACGATCACCGGCGACCCGCAGTCGACGCAGGCCGCCGAGTGCCGCGACTTCGGCGCCGGCGCCAGCGTCCAGCCGGGGCCGAACACGGCGGTGGCGTGCTCCCTCGCCGGCGGCGTGGTCGAGGCCTCGACCGCGAACGCGGGTGCGGTCGTCGCCGACGTGGTCGCGGTCGGCGCAGCCTTTTCACACACGAAGCTGACCCGAGACGAGGCGGGCGTGTTGCGCGCAACCGTTCACGCCGAGGTGCAGAACGTGATCATGCCGGCCGGCGTCGTGATCGGTTACGCGTCCTCGGACGTGACCGTGACGGCCGGAAGGGAAGGCAAGGCGGAAGCGACCTACCGCCGAACCTTCCGCAACGTCCGCGCGGGCGAGTTCTCCTGCGACGAGCAGTGCGACGTCGCCGAGGTCGCCCGCGCGCTGACCGAGGCGGTCGGGTCGCAGATCCGGGTAGACCTTCCGCACACGGATCGCCGAGCGACGCCGGGCGGCTCGCACGCGCACGCATTCCGCGACCCGTGGGAGCACCAGCAGGACATCGTGGTGAACAACCAGGGCGTCACGGCGCTGGAGGTGCCGGCGCTGCGGCTGACCTTCGTCAACGACAACGCGGTCGCATCGCGCGTGATCGTCGACCTGGCCGCGACGAAGGCGGACGCGACCTCGCTCACGGTTGTGCCGTCGGCGTCCGTTCCCACCTTCGGCGGAGGCAGCGTGACCCGCACGATCGAGATCCTGCGCGACGCCGCCTTGCACCGTTCGGACGACGCCGCCCCTCCCTCCGATCGATCGGTGGCGCGCGATGTCCTGCTGGCGGCCGGGCACGGCTGGGTGCTGCTCTTCACGCCCGGCGCGTGGCGAACGATCGCGAAGGCCTCGCTCTGGTTCCTGTTCGCGGCGCCGCTGTTCCTGGGCCTTCGGCGGCGCGTCCTGACGCGCACGCTCCGGTGAGGCGATGACCGCGAAGCGAACGCCGGCATGGCGGCCGCTGCTCGTCATCGGCGGCGCGTGCCTGGTGCTCGCTTCGCTCGCCATCGTCCCGCCGCGCGCGGCCGAGCGGGGCGTGGTCGGCGGCGAGGCGGGCGAGGCCACCGAGCAGGTGGACCGGGGTCCGGCGGGGGACGCCGGCCCGCGATCGACGACGCGCACGGTGACGACGGGGCCGCAGCTCTCGTGCGCGCCGGGGCGCAACGGCGGCTCGACCGACGTCGGCGTCACGGCGGACGCGATCAAGCTCGGGGCGACCGTGGTCGACTCCGGGATCGGCGCGAGCTTCCTCGGCGACGCGCGCTTCGGGATGCTCGCCGTGGTGAACCGCGTGAATCGGTCGGGCGGGATCTGCGGTCGCAAGCTCGAGCTGACGATCGTGGACGACGCCTGGGACTTCGCCCGCGGCGGGGAGTTCATCCGCAACCTCGTCGAGGACAAGAAGGTGTTCGCGCTTGCGGTCGTGCCGTCGTCCGAGGGCCTGAAGAACGTGAGCGACTCCGGGTACTTGCGCCGCGAGAAGGTGCCGGTCGTCGGGACGGACGGGATGCTGATCCACCAGTACGAGGATCCTTACATCTTCCCGGTCGCAGCCTCGACCATCTCGGCCATGCACGTGATCGCAAAGTACGCCCATGACACGGGCGCCAAGAACTTCGGGATCGTCTACGAGCACACGTATCACTTCGGCATCGAGGGGGCGTTCGCGTTCAACGCGGCCGTGAAGCGACTCACGGGCGACGACGTCCCCGGCTACTCCGATCCGCTCGCCGACCCGAAGTGCGAGGGACGTTTCTGCGGGATCGCCGCGGGACAGGCGAGCTACGGCACGGAGATCGAGCGCTTCAACGGCGCATGCTTCGCCGACCCCGGCTGCGACTTCGTCGTGATGCTGCTCGAGCCGGCGACGGCGCTCACCTGGCTCGCGGGCGGCGCGCTCACCCCGAGCGCGGGCCTTCGGATGGCCGGCCCGCAGCCCCTGTTCACGCGCGACTTCGCCGAGGAGTGCGGCTCGCGCTGCCACAACCTGATGCTCTGGACCGGCTACATCCCGCCGATCGGGGGCAACGCCGGTCTTCCGGCGGTGAAGCGCTTCATCGACGACGTCCGGGTGACGTCGAGCTCCGCCGACTACACCAACACGTTCGTGGAAGGCGCCTACGTCGGGATGTCGATGCTGGTCGAGGCGCTCGAGCAGGTGGGCCCGAACCTCACGCGCGAGAGCCTGATGGCCGTGCTGAACGGCTTCGAGTACGACGGCGGCCTGTCGTCTCCGCTGACATGGGCGGCCGGCGACCACTTCGCCAACACGCGGGTGCGCGCCTACTCGATCCAGTTCAAAGACCGGTTCGCGGGCTGGCGTGACGAGCGCATCGTCATGAAGGACCCGTGGGTCGGCAAGGACATCCCGTAGGCGTCCCGTTCGCGCCGGGACCACGTAGCGTAGGGCGCTGATGGGGCAGGTCTTCGTCTACTTGTTGCTGTCGCTGCCGGACATCGGCGCCTACGCCATGTTCTCACTCGGCATCGTCGTGATCCACCGCGCGTCCAAGGTGCTCAACCTCGCGCACGGGGCGATGGCCATGGTGCCGGCCTACGTCGCCTTCGAGCTGAGCCGCGCCGGCATCCCGATCGGGATCGCGTTTCCGCTGGCCGTTGCGAGCGGGTCGCTGCTCGGCTTCGTCGTCGAGCGCGTCTTCGTGCGGCCGCTGCGCGACCAGTCACCGACGGCGCAGACCGTCGGCACGGTCGCGGCGCTCGGGCTGACGATGGCGATCGCGATCCGCATCTGGGGCACCACGCCGCGAACGGCGGCGAGCCTCTTCCCGCCCGAGGGCGGGATCGGCGTCGGAGCAAACTCCGTGCTGCGGTGGGGGCAGCTCGGGCTGATCGGGATCGCGCTGCTCTGCGTTGCCGGGTTCTTCGTGCTCTTCCGGTACACCGACCTCGGGCTCTGGATGCGCGGCGCGGCCGACAACCCGCGGGCCGCCTCGCTGATGGGCGTCGACCCGGTCTGGACGACGCGGCTCGCGTGGATCTTCGGCGGGGGCCTCGCCGCGATCGCGGGGATCCTCCTGGCCGCGGTGACGGTCCTTCACCCGATCAACTTGACGCTGCTCGTCCTTCCGGCGTTCGTCGCGGCGCTGATCGGCGGGCTCGACTCGCTGAACGGCGCGCTCGGAGGCGCGGCCATCGTGGGGCTCACGCGGGGCATGGTGCCGGCGATCGGTCTGATCCCCGGGGTCGGATCGTTCGCGACCCAGGTCGGCGCGCGCGAGCTGGTGCTGACCATCCTGGCGTTCGTCGTGATGATGCTGCGCGGCTCGCGCCTCTCGGGCGCGGCGCACGGCGGCGCCTCCTTCGCCTCGAGCGCGTCCGGCGGGATGGCGCCCCGTGCGCGCGAACGCTCGCCCACCGCACGCGCCGCGATGCTCGCGTCGGCCGTGCTGCTGCTCGGGGCGCCGTGGATGGGGATTCCCTTCTCGGTGCTCGGCGACGCGATCCAGGCGAGCATCATCCTGGTGGTCGCGATCTCGCTCGTGCTGCTCACGGGCTGGGTCGGCCAGATCTCGCTCGCGCAGGCCACCTTCGTCGGCATCGGTGCGTTCACCACGGGCCTAATGGCGCGCGGCGCGGGCATCAACTTCCCCTTCAATCTCGTCCTGTCGAGCATCATCGCGGCGCTCGCCGCGGTGCTGCTCGGCGTCGTCGCGCTCCGCGTGCGCGGGCTGTACCTGGCGGTCGCGACGCTCATCTTCCTGTGGATGTCCAACGAGTACCTGTTCCGGCTGTCGGCGCTCGTGGGCGTCGGCGGAAGCTCGACCCTTCCTCCGCAACAGCTCGGCACGCCGGGCGAGTTCCCGTTCTTCGACCTCGCCGATCGCCGGACCTTCTACTACGTCGCGCTCGCGGTGGCGGCGGCCGCGATGTGGGCGGCGGCAAACCTGCGCGACTCCAAGACGGGCCGCGCTTTCTTCGCCGTTCGCGGGTCCGAGATGGCCGCGGCTTCGCTGGGGATCGACGTCACGCGGACCAAGATGCTCGCGTTCGCGATCTCGGGCTTGCTTGCGGGCGCGGCCGGCGCGCTCGTCATCGTCGGGCAAGGAGCGGCCTCGCCCGCGCAGTTCGACTTCAACCGCTCGATGTTCTTCCTCGCCGTCGCGGTGGTCGGCGGCCTGTCGAGCCTCGGCGGCGCGGCCGCGGCCTCGGTGGTGTTCGCCGCGCTGAACGAGCTGTTCTTCCGCGTGACGGCCTTGAGCGGGTGGCTCGACATCGTGAGCGCGGGGCTGCTGACGGTCGTGCTGCTGGGCTATCCGGGCGGGCTCGCGGACGTCCCGGCATCGGTGCGCCGATTGCGCGCGCGGGTGCGCGGCGCCGGGCCCGCGCCGGCGGAGCAGCCCGTGGAGCCGGTCGAGGTTCCGGCAGCCATCCCGGCAGCGCCGGCGGGCGCCCGCGCCGACGAGACGCCGCTCGTTCGCGCCGCCGGCCGCGAAGCCCTGCCGGCCCTGATCGATCTGGAGGACGTCACGGTGCGCTTCGGCGGCCTCACGGCGGTCGACGCCGTCTCGCTCCGCGTCTGCGAAGGAGAGATCGTCGGGCTGATCGGACCGAACGGCGCGGGCAAGACCACGACGTTCAACTCCGTTTCGGGCCTGAACGAGCCGGCGTCGGGCACCGTGAGCCTGTTCGGCGTCGACGTGACCCGCGCCGGCGTGCACGAGCGCGCGGCGCTCGGGCTCGCGAGGACGTTCCAGGTCCTGCAACTGTTTTCGGCCCTGACCGTCTTCGACAACTTGCTCGTGGCGACGCACCTGCAGAACCCGACCGGCGTCCTGTCCCACCTGGTCGTCTCGCAGCGTTCGCTTCGCGAGGAGGTCGCCGCCCGCGACCGTGTCCGGCAGGTGATCGACTACCTCGGCCTGCACGACGTCGCCGACCGTCACGCGGGGGGCCTTCCGTTCGGCGTGCTTCGCATGGTAGAGCTGGGGCGCGCGCTCGTCGTGGGGGCGCCGCTCGTCATGCTGGACGAGCCAGCTTCCGGGCTCGACCCCACCGAGACCGAGCGCCTCGCCTCGCTGCTCCGCCAGATCCGCGACGAGGTCGGCGTCACGATGCTGCTGATCGAGCACGACGTGCGGATGGTCACGAGCGTGAGCGACTACATGTACGTCCTGGACCGAGGGGCGCTGCTCGCCGAAGGCCGCCCGGAGGACGTCAAGCGTGACCCGAAGGTGATCGCCGCCTACCTCGGCACGACCGCCGAGCCCGCCTCAGCCCCGTAGCGAGCGCTTCAGCACGTACTTCTGCACCTTGCCGCTGAGGGTGCGCGGGAACTCGGTCACGATCTCCAGGCGTTCGGGCGTCTTCTGTTTGGCGACGCCCTGCTCGGCGAAGAACGCGAGCACTTCGTCCAGCGTCGGCGCCTCCTCGCCCGCCGGGACGACGAACGCGCACACCTTCTCGCCGTAGCGCTCGTCGGGGACCGGCGTGACCGCGCAGTCCTGGACCTTCGGGTGCTGGACGAGCACCTCCTCCACCTCGCGCGCGCTGATGTTCTCGCCTCCGCGGATGATGATGTCCTTCTTGCGGTCGGTGATCTGGATGTAGCCCTCGGCGTCCAGGCGTCCGATGTCGCCGGTGCGGAACCAGCCGTCCTCGGTGATGGACTCGGCGTCCATCGCGGGGTCCATGTAGCCGAGGAACAGGTCGGGCCCGCGGCTCCAGATCTCGCCCTCCTCGCCGCGCGCCACGTCGTTGCCGTCGTCGTCGACGAAGCGGACTTCGACGTCCAGCATCGGCCGGCCGTCGGTGTGCGCGCGCTTGTCGAGCGGGTCGTCGAGCGTGCCCATCGTGATCGAGGGGTGTTCGGTGCAGCCGTAGGAGCGGAACGAGAACCACCCCGCCTCGTCGGCCTGCAGGATCTGGTGCGGGAACACGTTCGCGCCGCCCACGCCGAACAGCTCCAGGGAAGACGTGTCGACCTCGGCGAAGTGCGGGTCCGACAGCATCACCTGCATGAAGATCGGCGCCCCGCCGCTGCGCGTGACGCGATGCTCGGCGATCAGGTCGAGCATGTACGGCGGGTCGAAGCCGTCCACCGCGATCATCGTGGCGTAGCCGCACAGGAAGGGCGCGATCAGCGCGGAGTAGATGCCGGCGATGTGGCCGATGGGGTTCGGCGACATGAACACGTCGTGCTCGTCCCCCCCGGAAGCGGCGACGACCGCGCGCAGCTCGCTGAAGAGCGTGTTGTGCGAGTGCACGACGCCCTTCGGGTCGGCGGTCGTGCCCGAGGTGTAGGCCAGGATGTGCGGCTCGTCGGGGGAGATCTCCGGGCGCGGGAAGTCGGCCGTGCCGGCCGCCTCGACGTCGGCGAAGCGCGTGTGTTCGCCGGCGTCGTCGCCGACGATCAGGACGTGCAGCAGGTCCGGACAGTCGGGGCGGACGTCGTCGGCGAGCGCGAGGTAGTCGATGCCCATCGTCGTTTGCGGGCACACGAAGACCTTCGCGCCCGACTGCTGGAGGATGAAGCGCACCTCCTTCGCCTTGTAGATGTGGATGATCGGCACGACGATCACGCCGAGCGCCGCGCAGGCCAGGTAGGTCACGCAGCCTTCGATCCAGTTGGGCATCTCCATCGCGAGCACGTCGCCCTTGCGCAGCCCGAGCCCGTGGAGCGCGCCGGCGAGGTTCTGCCCCCGCTGGAACAGCTCGCGGTAGCTGAGGTCGGCAGGGCGCTCCTTCGACGCCACGATGAAACGGCTCTCCGGCCACCGCCGCAGGCACGCCTCCTCGAGGATGTCGTTGAACGTGCGCCGGCCCCAGAGGCCGCGCGCGCGGTAGTCGTCGAAGATCGCCTTGCGCGCCGGCTGGCGCGGGAACACGTCGTCGAGCATCGGCTCCCCTTCCGTTCCTCTAGTCCGCGTCCTTGCGCCGGTCTCGCAGGTAGCGTTCGATCTCCGAGGCGATCTCGTCGCCGCTGGGCACCCGGAAGATGCCCTGCTGCTCCTCGCTCGCCTTCTCGAGCTGACGCACGTGCTCTTCCACGTCGGGCCGCGCCCCCATGATCGCCTCGAGCTGAGTGCGTTCGTCGTCGACCGCGCGCTCGAGGGGGCGCGTGTCGAAGGAAAGCGTCAGGTGCGAGCCCAGCCGGTCGACGAGCGCGAGGGCCGCCTGGTCGAACGAGCTGAGGTAGTACGGCGTGCGGGCCCAGAAGCCGACCGCCGGGATGCCGTGCTGGATGAACGCGTTCTCCAGCGTCGACACGCACGCGGCCGGCACGCGCAGGATGCCTTCCGGCCGGGGCTGGTCGGGGGGCAGCAGGCTCGACGGCGTCGCCGTTCCCATGACCGGCGTCGGCCGGGTGTGCGGCACGCCGAGCCCGATCGAACCGAGCGCCACGAACAGCACGACGCCGCACCGCAGCGCGAACTCGATCGTCGCGGCGTTCAGCTCGCGCCAGCGCTGGTCGGGCTCCGGGCCGGTCATCACGAGCACGTCGCGCCCGCCGGCGTTCACGCGCGTCACGGTCAGCTCGGGCCACTCCAGGCTCTTGATGGCGCCGTCGACGATCTCCAGCGTGGGGCGACGCGCGCGATAGTCGAACAGCGCGTCGGGGTCGAGCCGTGCGAACGGCTCGCCGTCGCGTGCGATCGTCGCGGCGGCGGTCGTCGCGGCCGCGCCCGCGTCGACCCAGCCCTCGAGCGCGACGACGAGCACGGGGGCCACGAGCGGCGGCGGCGGGTCGTGCTCGAACTGGAAGATGCCCATCGCCCAAGCATAGTGGGCGCCTCGTTGTGGGCTCGGCCCGGCCTTCGTAGACTCGCCGTCCGAGGACGAGGAGAGACGACGAACAGGGGGGAGCCATGTCCGACCACAGCCCGACGTTCGAAGCCGATATCAAGCCGCTGTTCCGCGACTCCGACCGCGGCGCGATGACGTTCGCTTTCGACCTCTGGGACTACGAGGAGGTCAAGGAGAACGCCGAGGGGATCGCGACGCGGCTCGAAGACGGAACCATGCCGTGCGACGGCGCGTGGCCGCCCGCGCAGGTCGAGACGTTCCGCGCCTGGATCGCCGCCGGCTGCCCCTCCTAGAAACGCGCGCGGATTCGCGCGCGCGCCGCCGCCTGTGCTTCGCTAGCGCTCCAAGACCAAGGAGGCTGCGATGCATGGTGGACGCCTGACGGCGACATGGCTCAAGGCGCAGGGCGTGACGACGGTCTTCGCGCTCTCGGGCGAGCACGTCCTGCCGATCCTCGACGGCTGCGCCGACGAGGGCATCGACGTCGTCGGCTGCCGGCACGAGCAGGGCGCCGTCCTCGCGGCGGAGGCGTTCGCGCGCGTCACCGGCACGCCCGGCGTCGCGTGCGTCACCGCCGGTCCCGGGGTGACCAACGCGGTCACCGGGCTCGCGGTCGCCAACACGTGCGGCTCGCCGGTCATGCTCATCAGCGGACGCACGTCCACGCCGAAGCGCTACACCGGCACGTTCCAGGACATCGACGGCGTCGCGGTCGTGGCGGCCGTGACCAAGTTCGCCGAAACCTGCTTCGAGACCGATCGCATCCCCTATTACCTCGAGCTGGCGTGGCGCCGGATGGTGGCCGGCCGCCCGGGCGCGGTGCTGCTGGAGCTGCCGCACAACGTCGTGAAGGGCGAGACCGGCGCGGCGGTCGCGCCGCTGGTCCTGCCGGAGCCCGCCGGTGCGTCCACGACCGCGGTCGCCAAGGCGATCGCGCTGCTCGCCGAAGCCGAGAAGCCGCTCGTCATCGCGGGCGGCGGCGCGTACTGGTCGGGCGCGGGCGAGGCGCTGAAGGCGTTCTGCGACCGGCTGCGGATCCCGGTGACGACCGTGAACGCGGCGCGCGGGCTCGTGCCGGACGGCGACGAGATCTGCCTCGGTCCGCTCAGCGAGGGCGGGCTCGTGCTGAGCCAGGCCGACCTCGTCGTGCTCGTCGGCACGAAGCTCGACTCGACCGTGACGCACGGGGGTCCGCCGCTGTGGCAGGGCAACGAGAAGATCATCCAGATCGACGTCGAGCCGATCTCGGTCGGCCTCAACCGCACGCCCGAGCTGGCGGTGCTGGGCGACGCGCGCGCCGTGCTCGAACAGCTCACCGAAGCCTTCGACGGCAAGCCCAAGGACGCGTGGCTCGCCCAGGCGAAGGAGTTCGGCCAGAACATGCACCAGGCGTGGATCGACCAGACGCTCCCGTTGAGCGGCTCGCCCATCCCGCCCGGCCGCGTCGCCGGCGAGATCGTGAAGCAGGCGGGCCGCGACGCGATCCTGATCAGCGACGGCGGCGACATCCACACATGGTGCTACACGACGTTCCCGGCCTACGGACCCGGCCGCTACCTCGGCACGCACGACGCGCTCGGCGCGATCGGCGTCGGCGTCCCCTACGCGCTCGGCGCGAAGGCCGCCGCCCCGGACCGCGACGTCGTCCTGTGCATCGGCGACGGCTCGTTCGGATTCGGCTTGCAAGAGCTGGAGACCGCGGCCCGCTGCGGCCTTCCGTTCACCACCGTGATCGCCAACAACGGCGCGTGGGGGAACATCCGTCACGAGCAAGGCAAGCAGTTCGGCAAGCAGACCGAGGTGACGCGGCTCGACGTCCAGGCCTACGAGAAGGTCGCCGAAGCCTTCGGGGGCTACGGCGAGCGCGTCGAGGACTCCGAGCAGCTCGGGGCGGCGATCCGTCGCGCGATCGAGTCCAAGACGCCCGCGGTGGTCAACGCGGTGACCCAGCAGGGCGTCGTGAGCCCGATCACCGAGATGGTCGGCGGCATGATGTCGATGCTGTAGGGACCCGAGGCGCCTTCCGGGCGAGGTAAACTGAGCCTCCATGGCGCAGACGCAGACGCATCCATCGAGGGGCCGCCGCGAGGCGCCGTTCCTCAAGAAGTACCGGGAGTTCTGGTATCAGGAGCGAGCGGCGGCCTGGCTCTACCGCGAGCTGGCCGACATCGCCGACGACGACGATGCCCCCACGCTGCGCCGCCTCGCGGCGGCCGAAGACGTGCACGCGGGCCATTGGGCCGACCTGCTCGAGCGCTCCGGCGCGGAGCGCCCCGCGGAGTTCAAGCCGCCGCGGCGGGAACGCTTCCTGCGCATGATCGCGAAGCGCTTCGGCGTCGACCGCGTCATCCCCATGCTCGTTCGCCTGGAGGCGGCCGACGCCGGCAAGTACCTGAACGTGCAAGAGGCGCCCCGTTCGATGAGCGAGGAGGAGGTCGCGCACGGCAGGACGCTGGCGATGCTCGGCCACGGGACGCCGCGCCGCATCGCCGACATCGAGTCACGGCACCGGGTCAGCAGCGGGGGCGCGCTGCGCGCGGCGACCTTCGGCATCAACGACGGACTGGTGTCGAACCTGGCGCTGATCATGGGCGTGGCGGGCGGCGCCGACAACCCGAGCATCGTGCTGCTCGCGGGCGTCGCGGGACTGCTGGCCGGCGCCTTCTCGATGGCCGCGGGCGAGTGGGTGTCGGTCCGCTCGCAGACCGAGCTGTACGAGCGCGAGATCGAGATCGAGCAGGCCGAGATCGAAGCCTTCCCGGAGGAGGAGCGGGAGGAACTTGCCACTATCTACCGCGCGAAGGGCCTCGAGCCGGAAGCCGCCGACAAGCTCGCCGAGCGCATCATGCTCAGGCCGAAGGTCGCGCTCGACACGCTCGTTCGCGAGGAGCTGGGCCTGGATCCCGGCGAGCTGGGCTCGCCGTGGGTCGCCGCGATCTCGTCGTTCGTCGCCTTCGCCGTGGGCGCCTTCGTGCCGCTCGCCCCGTGGATATTCACCGGCGGCGGCGTGGCGCTGGGCATCTCCGCCGGCGGGTCGGGAGTGGTGCTCGCACTCGTCGGGTTGTCGATCTCGGTGCTCACCGGGCGGAGCGGCTTCGTGTCGGCGTCCCGGATGCTGCTGGTGGGTGGGCTCGCCGCAGCGGTGACGTACGGCGTCGGCTCGCTCGTGGGCGTGTCGCTCGGCTAGCCCGCTCCGCGGTCCCGGAACCCTTGCCTTTGCATGACCGGGTCGCTAGGTTCCCCCATCCGAAGGAAAGGGGGAAACGTGAGTCGAACGACTCGGAAGACCTTCGGCGCCGTGGGCATCCTCGCCCTGGCGCTTGCCGCATGCTCGACGAGTGGCGGCGGGACCGGTCTGTCGGGGACCTACACGATCGGCGTGTGGGGCCCGGCGAGCATCCCGCAGGGAGGCGACATTCGCGACGGCGCGATGCTGGCCGCCCAAGAGCTGAACGACGCCGGCACCGGCGCCGGCGGCCGTGAGATCAAGATCATCTTCTGCGACTCGATCGACGGCGCTTCGACCGCCGAAGCCGTCGATTGCGTGAAGGGCTTCATCCAGGACGACGGCGTCGACGCGATCGTCGGCGGCTTCTCCTCGGGCGAGACCCTCGCCGTGTTGCAGACGGTCGTCGACGGTGAGACCATCTTCGTCGCGACCGGCGCCGCCTCGCCCGACGTGGTGGCCGGCGTCGAGAGCGGGGGAGAGCGCCGATTCATCTTCCGCATCGGCCCGATCAACTCGACGTACCTGGCGATCGACATGTGCGGGACCATGCTGAAGCTGGCCGCGCAACTCGGCTTCGGCAAGTTCGGCATCCTGTTCGAGGACGTCGAGTTCGCTCGTCCGCTGAAGGACTTCCTGGCGGCGTGCCTGGCCAATCCGTCCGAGGCGACGCAAGGCGCCATTCCGCAGGAGACCGGTGTCGAGGTCGTGTCAGTGAAGCCGCACGCGTTCGACGCGACCGACTTCTCCTCGCAGTTCTCGGCCTTCGAGAAGAAGGGCGCCCAGATCGTCATCGAGATCAACTCCCGGCAGGAGGGCGTCGCGCTCGTCAGGCAATGGGGCGAGACCAGGCCGCCCTTCGCGCTGGTCGGGATCAACGTCGCATCGCAGTTCGACGCCTTCTTCGAGCAGACCGAAGGCAACGCCGCCTACGAGCTGAACGGCCCGGCGGGATCCACGCGGGCGCCGCTCACTCCGGAGACGATTCCGTTCTACGACGCCTTCATGGCCGAGTACGGGCGGAACCCGATCTACAACGGGCTGTCGAGCTACGACGCGGTCCACGCGCTCGCCGAAGCCGTGGAGCGAGCGGGCTCGGCCGAGACCGACGCGGTCATCACCGAGATGGAGGCTACCGACCGGGTCGGCACGCAGGGACGCGAGCGGTTCGGCCCCGATCACGACATTCTCTACGGGCCGCTTGCGCCCGACGGCGAGGGGATCGTCCCGGTCTACTTCCAATGGCAAGAGGACGGGACGAAGGTGCTCGTGTTCCCCGAAGAGCTGGCGGGAGGCGCGACCTACACCCTGCCGCCCTGGTTGAGCTAGGACGGTGAGCGCGCGGGGCGACGCGGCCTTCAGGCCGCGCCGCCCCGCGCGCGGCCCCCGATGGACGTTCTCGTAGAGATCCTCGTTCGCGGCGCGCAGACGAGCGCGGTCCTGGCGCTGCTCGCTCTCGGCTTCTCGCTCGTCTACGGCGTCGGCGGGGTCGTGAACCTTGCGCACGGCTCGCTCTTCATGGTCGGCGCTTACGCCGCCGTCGCCGGCGTGACGACGCTGGGTCTGCCGTTGTGGCTCGCCTACGCGTTCGGTGTCGCCGTCGCCGGCGCGAGCGGCGCGGTGCTCTACCTGCTGATCGTCCGGCCGGTGCGGCGAGATCCGCTGACGGTGCTGATCGTCACCCTCGGCGCCGCGATCTTCATCGCGGCGCTCGTTCGCTTCCTGTTCGGCACCGCGAACCGCGGGCTCGGCGGCTTGGTGGGCGGTTCGTTCTCGATCTTCGGGGTGCGGGTTCAGCAGACGCGGATGCTCGCCTTCGTCGTCGGCGTGCTCGCCGTGGGATTGCTGCTCGCGGTGCTGCGCAAGACCGCGGCCGGCCGGATCGTGCGCGCGGTCGCGCAGGACCCGGAGGCCGCGATCCTGATGGGAATCGACCCCGGGCGGGTGCTGCTGGCAGTGATGACGATCGGCGGGGCGCTGGCCGGGCTCGCCGGGGTGACGACGGCGCCCTTCGAAGCGGTCTTCCCCGACATGTGGCTCCGGCCGTTGACGATGGCCTTCGCGATCGTGATCCTGGGCGGGCTCGGCAGCGTCGAAGGGACCGTCCTGGCGGCGGTGCTGCTCGGCTTCCTCGACCGAGCCGTGGCCTTCGGTCTGCCGAGCGGCGAGCGCTACGTGGACCTGATCGCGGTGCTGGTGATCCTGGGCACGCTGGTCGTGCGGCCGCAGGGGATCGTCGCGCGCGCGGGAGCGCACCATTGATCGCGGCGCTCAGGCCGGGCCGGCTCACGGTGAACGGTCTGCTGGCGGCGCTCGTCGTGCTGGCGGCGTTGCTCGGCCCGCGCTTCCTGACGCGCTTCTCGACGATCGACGTGCTGACGACGGCGGGCGTCTTCGCCATGTTCGCCGCGTCGTGGGACATCCTGAGCGGCTATACCGGCCAAGAGAACTTCGGCCACGCCGCCTTCATCGGCGCCGGCGGCTTCACGGTCGGCTTGCTGACGAAGTATGCGGACGTTCCCGTCGAGGTCTCGATGCTCGCGGCGGCCGCGATCGCCGGGCTGCTCGGGCTGGTCATCGGCATCCCGGCGCTTCGCCTTCGCGGGCCCTACCTCGCGCTGGCGACGCTGGCGGCCGCCGCGGCGCTGCTGCGGCTCGCGTTCATCTTCAAGCCGCAGACCGGCGGCGAGGAGGGGATCTCCGGGCTCGCCAAGCTCGGCGACGGCGCGCTGCTCGGGCCGATCGGGCGAGGCGCGGCGCGCATCTTCTACGGGGACGTCGGCGGGCTGAACCGGCTCAACGAGGCGAGCATCGTGAACTATTACGTCGTGCTGCTGGCGGCCACTTCGATGGTCGCCGTGCTCGCCGCCTACGGAGCCAGCAAGAGAGGCTTGCTGCTGCGCTCGATCCAGCAAGACGAGACGGCGGCGCTCGCATCCGGCGTCTCGACCGCGAGCCTGAAGGTCGCCGCGTTCGTCGTGTCCTCGACGCTCGCCGGCATCGCGGGCTCGCTGTGGGTCCACACGCTCACCCAGGTCAACATCGACACGCTGCGCGTGGACCTGTCGCTGCTCATCATCGTGATGGCCGTAATCGGCGGGGCCGGATCGATCGTCGGGCCTGCGATCGGGGCGGTGATCATCGTCCTGCTTCAGGACCTCGTGCTCGACCGGCTCGGGATCGATCCCGGGTCGCAGGTCAAGCCGATGCTGTTCAGCGCGCTGCTGATCGTGGTGATGATCGTGCGGCCGAAGGGACTCGTCGTGCCGCTGCTGCGCCGCCTGTCCGGGCGAGCGGTGATCGCGCGTGCGCGGCCGGAGGGCGCCGATGGCTGAGGCGTTGCTGGAGGTCGCGTCGGTGACGAAGCGCTTCGGCGGACTGACCGCGGTATCCGAGGTGTCCTTCGACGTCGCGCCGGGGGAGAGCATCGGCGTCATCGGTCCGAACGGCGCCGGGAAGACGACGCTGTTCAACTGCATCACCGGCTTCGACGCGCCGACGTCCGGCGACGTGCGCTTCGACGGCTCCAGCATTCGAGGCCGGTCGCCGCACGCGATCGTTCGAGCCGGCCTCGCCCGCACGTTCCAGATCGTGCGGCCCTTCCCGGACCTGCCGGTGCTGGCCAACGTGATGGTGCCCCTGATCGCGCGCCGGGTCTCCGATCCGAAGCGGAGCGGCATCGAGACGCTCCAGCGCGTGGGGCTCGCCGCGCGGGCCGCCGACCCGAGCGGCCTGCTGTCCGAAGGCGACCTCAAGCGGCTGGAGATGGCGCGAGCGCTGGCGACCGGACCCCGGCTGCTGCTGCTCGACGAGCCTTTCGCCGGGCTCAGCCCGAACGAGATCGACGCGCTCAGCGCGACCATCGCCGCGCTGAAGGCGGCGGGCACGGCGCTGGTGATCGTCGAGCACAAGGTGGGCGCGCTGTTGAAGCTCGTCGGACGGGTGGTCGTGATGGACCTCGGCGCGGTGATCGCCGACGGCGCGCCGGAGTCCGTCATGCGCGACCCGCGCGTGGTCGAGGCGTACCTGGGAGCGGGGGCGGCCGATGCCGGCGCTTGAGGTCCGCGGTCTGCGCGTCCGCTACGGCAAGGCGGTGGCGGTGGACGGCGTGGACCTGACGATCGAGCGTGGCGAGCTGCTCGCGATGGTCGGCCCGAACGGCGCCGGCAAGACCTCGTTCCTGCGTGCGCTCAGCCGCCTGATCCCGAGCGAGGGCGACGTGCTGCTCGGCGACGCGCCCCTGCCGCTCGCGCCGACGGCGGTCGTGCGGGCCGGCCTGATCCAGTGTCCCGAGCGGCGCCGGCTCTTCCCGGGCCTGTCCGTCGCCGACAACCTCGCGCTGGGCGCGCTCCGCCGCCGCGACGCCGACGTCGCCTCCGACCGCGCGTGGATCGTCGAGTTGTTCCCGCGCCTCGGCGAGCGGCTGGACCAAGCCGCGGGAACGATGAGCGGCGGCGAGCAGCAGCAGCTCGCGATCGCGCGCGCGCTCATGGCCCGCCCGGACGTGCTGCTGATGGACGAGCCGTCCCTCGGCCTTGCTTCGATCGTGAAGGAGGCCATCGTGGCGAGCGTGCTGTCGCTGAAGGAGCGCGGGATCACGACGCTGCTCGTGGAGCAGGACGTTACGTTTGCCTTCCGCTGCGCCGACCGCGTCGTCGTGCTGGAGAACGGCCGCATCACGAAGCGAGGCACCACCGCGGAGATCGAAGCCGACCCGTCCGTCCGCGCCGCCTACCTCGGCGTGACGTGAAGGGAAGAGCAGCTTGGAGCCCGCCTAGAAGGTTTGGTGCTCCTTCAGCCATTCCCCAACTACGGTTGCGTAGTCGTTGAAGCTCATCTCGGTCGGCGTCAGGTTGAGGTCGGCGCAGATGGAGGGGAGCTTCCTTCTGAAGGATTGATAGCGCCTCCAGATGTGTCTCCCACCAGGGACCGTTCCCTCATTCTGCGAGGACCGGAGCCAATCTCTGACCACCCGGACCGCCTCCTCGGGCCCCCTATGCCTAGAAAAAGTCCAAGTTCGAATGGCATGTTGAATCGGGGCAATCGGTTGACCCTGTCCAACTGGGTTCTCGAAATGTCGTGATAGCCGAAGCGACACTCGCCGATGATCCGCGCGTTAGTCCGACTTCGATGCTCGTCCGGTGCGACCGTCGCGGAGAACCCTCGATGTTGCGCTGGCCGCGCGCTTCGAGGTGATCTTGGTGGGTGCCTTGCGTTGCGATAGGGCACTTCCGCCGGCAGTCTTTGACTTCGAGCCGCTTGTCTTGTTCTTGAGCGTCTTGGACGCTGAAGTGGCAGCTCGCTTCCCAGTGACTCGCACGATTCCTCCTTCTCCGGCAGCGAGCGTACCAAGGGAAGGACCAGATCGAGCGGCCCGAGACCCGCTTGAACCCTATGCGCGCGTCGCGAGCTTCTTGAAGTAGGTCCAGCTCGTTTCGCTCGGCTCGCTCCAGGTCTCGGGCGCGTGTGCGAACTGCTCGCCGTGGGCGGCGACCTCGTCGCGGATCCAGCCGGGCAGCTCGTCGAACGACCCGAGCTTCAACCCTTCGCAGTGGTACACGAGCTGTCCGGGCCGGTCGGCCATGCCCATGAACGGCAGCCAGGGCGCGATGCGCGTCCAGGAGATCGTGGCCGGCGCGCTCGGCGCGCCGTCCTCCAGGTCGGCACGCGCGCACGTGAAGCCGAACAGCTCGGCCGCCTGGTAGGTGTCGTTCTGCGAGCTCTCGGGGAACTCGGCGCGCGGCAGCGGCGACGGGTAGGCCAGGAACACGTCCGACAGGAAGAACACCCGGCCGCCGGCCTCGCGCCACGGCACCATGAACGGCCCGCGCGGGCCCTGCGCCGTGAACCGGAAGTTCACCGGGTCGTTCCAGACATGGACCACCTCGCGATCGGTCTGCGTGAACGGGTTCGTCCACGTGCGCAGCACCGCCCGCGAGCGCGGGTCGAGGTAGAACGCGGCCTCGCGCGAGAGCAGCTCGTAGCCGCCGTCGATCTCGACCGCGCGCGCGACGTTGAAGCCCTCGAAGCCGAACAGCGGGCCGCGCCACGGCTCGCCGGGGATCATCGCGCTCACCGAGCCCGAGAACCACGTCACGGCGTCCGCGCCGTCCAGCGACGCGCGCGCCTTGAAGAACGCGCGCATGTTCTGCGCCTGGTCGTTCAGGTCGAGCGCGCTCACGCCTCGACGCCGAGGCCGGAGACCTTCTTCTCGTCGATCAGCGTGCGCTGGAAGCACACGCCGTCCTTCAGCCAGTGCCAGGTGCGCGTGCGGTTGGTGTTCGTGTCGTCCAAGTGGATCAGCTCGTAGAGCGTCACCGACGGGTCGGCCTTGTAGATCCAGTGCAGGACGATGCAGTGGTCGTCGACCTCCCAGCAGAAGCCGTCGATGCGCTCGGTGTCGAAGATCAGCTTGCCGTCGGCGTAGGCGGCGGGAAACTCGATGTGCTCTTCCTTGCCGTCGTCCCAGTAGTAGTGGTTTGTCTGGTGGTAGGGGACCGAGCCGTCGGCCGGGAAGGTGCAGTTCAGCACCGAGCGATGCTTGTCGACGACGTTGCCCTCGCGGTCGATGACGGTGTACGTGCCGTGCCACTCGCCTTCGTGCCGCGCGAGCAGCGGCATGTCTTCCCGGATGCCCATGGTTCCTCCCGTTTCTGCCGATGAAACTTCGATGCGACGAACCCGGTCGCATTGTCGTGCGCGTGCCCGAGCACGGTCAAGCGCGCAGGTTCGGGTACCACCAGGGGTCGGGGTCGGCGCTTTCGGCGACGAGGAACGCCTGGCGCCGGCCGAAGCGCCGGAGCGCCGCGGGGCCCATGCGCGAGCCGCCGAGACCGCTCATGCCGAAGGCATTTTTCTCCCCGTCGTAGACGAGCGCGGTCAGCGCGGCGTCGTTCACGCTGATCCCGCCCGCCCGGATCCGCGAGCCGACCGCGACGGCCTCATCGACCGACCCCGCGAACACGGCCGCGCTCAGCCCGTAGATCGTGTCGTTCGCAAGCTCGACCGCGCGATCGACACCCGAGAACGGCATCAGCGGCAGGATCGGGCCGAACGTTTCTTCGGTCATCACCTTCATCGAGTGATCCACCTCGGTGAGCACGCTCGCCGGACAATACGTGCCGCCGTCGATCTCCTCCAGCGAGCCGCCGGCGAGCGCTCGCGCGCCCATGGCCGCGGCCTCCGACAAGTGCTCGCCGATGACCTCGATCTGGTCGGCCGCGATGATCGGGCCCAGCTCGCCGTCGCCCGGCTCGGGCGTCGCCAGGCGCACGCCGCGAGCCTTCGAAGCCAGCGTCTGCGCGAACTCGTCGAACACGCGCTCGTCGACGTAGACGCGCTCGATCGACAGGCAGGACTGGCCCGCGTTGGCCGTGCCGCCCCACAGGATCGCGCTCGTCGCGCGGTCGAGGTCGGCGCTCGCCAGCACGAGCGCGGGGTCCTTGCCGCCCAGCTCCAGGAACGCGGGGATGAAGCGCTCCGCCGCTCGCGCGCCGACGGTCCGTCCGGTGGGGACGCTGCCGGTGAAGCAGATCGCGTCGGCCGAGTCGATGAGCGCCCTGCCGGTCGCCGCGGCCCCCGGCACGTAGGCCAGGACCGCGTGCAGCGCGGGCACCGCCTCGACCGAGCGCATGAGCGGTTCGATGAAACGCGGTGCGATCTCGCTCGGCTTGATCAGCACGGAGCACCCGGCGACGAGCGCCGGGATCGCGTCGATGAGCGACAGCAGCATCGGGAAGTTCCACGGGCTGATCACGCCGACGAGCTGATAGGGAACCATGCCCTGGCGCAGGCTCACGATCGGGATCGAGGACGGTCGTGGCGCGGCCTCCTCCAGCAGGGTGGGCGCGTGCGCGCACCAGCGTTCGATCGAGCGAAGAATCGCATCGACTTCCAGCTCGGACTCGATCAGCCGCCCCGTGTCGTGGACGAGGGCGGCCACGATGGCCTCGCGCTGCGCCGCGATCGCGTCCCGCCATCCCATCAGTGCGTCGACGCGCGCGCCGAGGTCCTGCGCCCACGCCGGTTGAGCCGCACGCAACCGATTGGCGAGTGGCGCGAGCTCCTCAGGGCCGGGCCCCTCGATCCACGTGTCCACCTCGCCCGTGCGCGGGTTGCGCACGCCGATCTTCTCGGCCATCAGATGATCCCCTTGTCGGACAGGCTTTCGATGACGCCGTGGTGCTGCGCCATGAACCACGCGCGGTCGGGCGCGCGCGCGGTCAGCCCGTTCGGGGGCTGCACCGGTGCGCCGGCGAGCGTTTCGGAGAAGAGCCCGAACCGATTCCGGGCGAGCAGGTTCGCCATGCCGGGCCGGCGCCGCTCGCGCCGCAACGCATCGACGTCGAGCCGCGCGTTGGCAACCATCGACTCGCCCGCGCCGGCCCGCACGAGCACGCGCCCGTCGAAGTCGACGATCTGCGAGCCGCCGTCGGTCGAGCCCGACGGGATCGGCGAACCTTCGATCCCGCCTGAGTTCGCCGACACGACGTAGGCGAGGTTCTCGATCGCGCGCGCGCGCCGCGCGACGTCCTTGGGCATGAGCCGCGGGCTGGAGGCCTCCGAGGTCGAGTGCAGGAATACCTCGGCTCCGCGCAGGGCGAGCGCGCGCGCCAGTTCCGGGAAGAGGATCTCCTCGCTGGCCAGGCAGGCGAGTGCGCCGATCTCCGTGCGCGCCACCGGCAGCAGTCCGTCGATGCCGTACCGGTCGAGGTAGGCGTCGAGGACGTCGTAGGGCGTCGGCGTCAGCAGCGAGAAGAGCCGCCGGTAGCGCAGCACGACCTCGCCGGCCGGACCGAGCACGAACTGCCCCTGGAAGAACAGGTCGGGGAACGCCTTGTCGCGCTCGTAGGCGTTCACGGTCAGGTAGATGCCGTGGTCCGCGGCGATCGACGCAAGTCCTTCGACCTCCGGCCCGTCCACGTCGATCGCCGCTCGCGCCGCCCAGGCCTCGGGCGCCTCGCCGAGCGGATGACCGGTGAGCGCGTACTCGGGCAGAACGACCAGCGTGCAGTCGGGCCCGATGAAGGCCAGCGACGCGGCGACTGCCCGGCGGACGTGATCGACGGCGGCCAGCATCGACGCGCGCGCCTCGTCGCGGCCGGTCACCTCGATCAGCGACCGGCAACGCAACTGGAGAGCCAGGGCCCGGTAGCTCGGTGCGACGTCTTCGGTCACGGCAGCCTCCTGTGGTATGACACCGCAACGCTACCGGGGAGCAGGAGTGAGCGGCGAACCGATCACCTACGTCGTGGCCGACCGCATCGCCACCGCGACCTTCTCGCGGCCCGACGCGATGAACTCGATCACCGAAGAGGTGATGGGGGCGCTCGACGCGATCCTCGACCGGGTGGCGGAGGACGCCGGCGTGAAGGCGCTCGTCATCACCGGGTCGGGCTCCGCGTTCTGCGTCGGCCTCGACCTCGGGTTGCTCGAGAACGCCTTCGCTGACGCGCACTACTTCAAGCACGCGTTGCAGCGATACCACGACGTGTTGCTCAAGCTGGAAGCGGTTCCGGTGCCCACGATCGCGGCCGTCAACGGCCTCGCGCGCGCGGGCGGGTTCGAGATGATGCTCGCTTGCGACTTCGTCGTCGTCAGCGAGGACGCGCGCATCGCCGACCATCACTTGGCCTTCGGCATCCTGCCCGGCGGGGGAGCGACGCAGCGCGCGCCGCGCCGCATGGGGATGCAGCGCGCCAAGGAGCTGATCTTGGGCGGCGGGTGGCTGCACGGCGCGCAAGCGGTGGCCGCGGGCGTGGCGTTGCGCTCGGTTCCGCACGAACAGCTCGCGGAGGCGGTCGACGCCTTCGCCGCGCGCTTCCGAGGCCTGTCGCGCCCGGCGCTCGCGGCCACCAAGGCCGCGATCAACGACGGCGCCGAGCTGCCGCTGCGGCGCGCGCTCGACCTGGAGATCGAACGTTTCATCGAGCACCTCCAGCACGAGCCGACCAGCCACGAGGGCTACCGCGCCTACGTCGAGGGGCGCGAGCCGCACTGGGATTGATGGGCACCTACGACGATCTGGCGGTCGGCGAGACGTTCGCTTCGGCGGCGCGCGAGCTCACCGAGGAGGACGTGGATCTGCTCGTCCGCGTGGGCGGCTACACGCATCCGCTGTTCACCGACCCCGCCTTCGCGGCGGCCTCGACGTTCGGCCGGCGCCCGCTTCCCGGCGAGGCGATCCTGCACGTCATGGGTGGACTGGTCGAGCAAACCGGCCGCTTCGACGACACGGTGATCGCGCTGGTCGGCTTCGACGACGTGCGCTTTCGCGGCGCCGCCTTCGCCGGAGACTCGATCAACGTCGAAGTCGAGATCGTGGCGAAGGAAGGCAAGCCGGACGATCGCGGGCTGATAACGATGGCCTGGCGCTGCCTCGGCGCCGACGGCCGGCCGCTCGTCGAGGCGACGGCGCGGATGCTCTTTCAGCGCGGCGCGGGTCCTTGATATCCTTGGACGGAACCTAGTTCCGAGACAGGAAACGGATGCGACTGAGCCTCGCTCCCTGGGGGGAGACCATCGCCGAGCAGGTCGCCGCCGCGAAGGCGGCGGAGGACGCCGGTTTTGCCGACGTGTGGGTATCCGAGCTTCACCGCAGCGCCTTCGTCCCGTGCGCGGCGATTGCCTCGGCGACCGAGCGCGTCGGCGTCGGGACCGCGATCGCGCTCGCGTTCACGCGCTCTCCCATGACGACCGCGCTGACGGCGCTCGACCTCGATGACTGGAGCGGCGGACGGTTCATCCTCGGGCTGGGGTCGGGCGTGCAGCGGCTCAACGAGGACTGGCACAACGCGCGCTTCGGCAAAGCGGCGCCGCACTTGCGCGAGACGGTCGCGGCGATCAGGCGCCTGGTCGCGGGCGCGCGGCGCGGGGAGCCGATCACGATCGAGGGCGAGTACGAACCGGTGCGACTGCGCGGGTACGAGCGCCCCTTCCCGCAGGCGCGCGACGCGATCCCGGTCTACCTCGCCGCGGTCGGACCGATCATGACGCGGCTGACCGGCGAGATCGCCGACGGGTGGCTCGGGCACGAGCTGGGATCGCCCCGGTACCTCGCCGAGGTGATCACGCCGACGCTCGCCGACGGGCTCGGGCGCGCGGGCCGCGCGCGCGAAGACTTGCAGGTGGTCGTCAGCGCGATGTGCGTGATCGACGAGGACGCGAAGCAAGCGAAGCGCTGGGCGGCCGGGCTCGTGGCCTTCTACGCGACGGTGCGAACCTATGGGGAGTTCTTCGCCTTCCACGGTTTCGAGACCGAGGCGGCGGCGATCGGCGAGCGATTCCGGGCGGGCGACGAAGCCGGGATGATCGACGCGTGCCCCGACGCGATGGTCGACGCCCTCTGCCTTGCCGGCGACGCCGACGAGGTGCGCGCGAAGCTGATGGAGTATGAAGGGCTGGCCGACGGCGTGAAGCTCTCGCCGCCGACGCACTTGGTGCCGCCGGAGGTCACGCGGCACGCGCAACGTGGGATCCTGGAGGTGCTCGCGCCGTGAACGTCGAAGCGATCAAGCCGGCGACCTTCCCCTGGTTCGACTACGCGCGCTACACGTTCTCGCTCGGCGTGCAGGCGGGCGAACGCGTCTGGCTGAGCGGCCATTCGGCAAGCGAGTACGACCCCGAGGAAGCGCACATCGTCGTGCGGGGCGGCATGGAGCAGCAGGCTCGCACCGCCTACGCCAAGATTGCGGCCATCCTCGAGGCGGCCGGCATGGACTTCTCGAACGTCCACCGCATCGTCGAGTACGTCACCGCCGCCGGGGTCGAGCACTACGCCGAGGCGGAGGGCGTGCGGCGGCAGACCTTCGGCGCGCACGCGCCCGCGGTGTGCACGGTCGTGGTGAACCGGCTCCTTCGGCCGCAGGCGTTCATCGAGGTCGAGGTCACCGCCGGCCCGCCGGGCGAGGCAGCCGGCGAGACCTTCGCCGCCGGCGACGTCGTGTACCTGCCCTCGGTCACCGCCCCCGGCCGGGACCTGATCTCCCAGACGCGCGCGGTGTTCGAGCGTGCCGAGGACATGCTCGGCGCCGCGGGCCTGTCGATGAGCAACGTGGTCAAGACCGTCGACTACTCGACGCCGGCGACCCTCGGCGACTACAAGGGGACCGGCCGCGTCCGCAAGGACCTGCTCGGTCCGGTCTACCCGGCGGCGGCGGGCATCCTGCTGTCGCGGCTCCAGACGCCCGAGACGCTCGTGTCGATCGACTTCATCGCCTCGCACGCCGAGCCGGTCGCGGTGAACCCCGGATGGGAGCGATACCAGAAGCTGACCTACTCGCCGGCCGTGCGAGCCGGGGACGCGCTCTTCATGTCCGGGCAGGCGGCGCTGGACCCTGTCACGGAGAAGGCGCTCTTCCCGGGCGACGTCGTGGCGCAGGCGGACTACACCTACGCGAACATCGTCGAGGTGCTGAAGGCGGCCGGCGGCGGGCCGGAGAATCTGGTGAAGACGATCGAGTACGTCACGCCCGGCGGGCTCGCCGAGTACCGCGGCGTCGCGACCGTGCGAGACGAGCGCCTCGTCGCGCCGTTCCCCGCTTCGACCGGCTGCGTGTGCGAGGCGCTGCTCCGGCCGGAGTTCCTGATCGAGATCGACCCGATGGCGATCCTCGGTTCCTGACGCCTCTAGGGCGCCATCAGCGGGAACCGGTCGAGGCCGTTGGGGGGCACCGGATAGTCCACGTCGCCGATCCCGTCGCCGTCGGAATCGCCCCCGGCGTAGTCCGACCAGAAATTGCCGAGCGACGCCAAGTCCCACCTGTTGCCGGTCCCGGCGTCTCGGCCCTGGGTCGCATTGGACAGCACGCTGTTGAGGCTCAGGACGTTTCCCTGTGCGACGTCGGCATTGAGTCCGGTCCCGCATTCGAGAACCGTGTTCGCACGGATGGTGTTCGAGTCGGCGTCGCGGGCCAGCAGGATGCCCGAGGCCGTCGCGCCGGCGATTTCGTTCAGCACGACGAAGTTCCCGCCGGCGCCCTCCAACGCGATCCCCGTCTCGAGTGGATATCGGCGCGCACCGCCGTCGGTGCCGACGAGGTTTCCGATTACGGCGTTCTCGCCGGCGCCGCCGTGAAGCGTGATGCCCGCCGCCACGAGGTTGCCGGCCGCCGGACTTCGACCGCCGAGAACGACGTCGGTGGCCGAGTCGCGTACGTCGACGGCGCCCCCGAGCCCGCCCCAGGACAGGTCGCCCGCCACGCCGACGTCGTTGCCGAGGACGATGTTCTCACCGACGATGCCGATGCTCGTCCTGATCCGGTTTCCTGCGCTCGGTTCGGTTCCACCGACGCGGCCGAACGCCCCCTCGACCGTGACGTGGCACGCGCAGTCGAAGGGATCGGCTCCTCCGGCTTGAAACCCCACGAGGTTGCCTGTGATCGTCACGCCGTCGATGGCGGCTACGTTGATGTCCCCTGCGACGACGTTGTTCGCGATCCGAGCCCCGCGACCGCGATGGTCGACCCAGATGGCCTGGGGCGAGTCTCCCAGCTTGACCGTCCCCGTCGCATCGGTGCGGATGTAGTTGCCGCGCACGACCGCGTCAGGGCCGAAGATCTCCATCGTGCCGGCCATGACGTTGCGATGCGCCGGCTGCCAGCCGCCTACGACGACGTCGTCGGCGACGGCGTCGATGCCCACGCCGAGATTCCTCGTCTCGGTGGGGTCCGCCCCGATCACGTTGCCCCGGATCCGGCTGCGGTCTCCCCGAACCCAGATGCCGCCCAAGCTGTCCGTGATCTCGTTGTCCTGGACCAGCCCGTCCACGCCGTCGACCGCGATGGCGGCCGTCTGAAAGCCGCGGATCTGAAGGTCGTGCACCCGCGCCCGGTCCTGCAGCGTGAACGCCGCGGTCTCCACGGTGTCGCCGCCGTCCACGATGACGCCGGCCCCGCCGCCGTCGAGCAGAACGTCATCGGGAACCGTGTAGCCACCCGTCACGGCGATCGTCGCCGGCGCCTCGGGCGGAAACACGAGCGGATCGAACGTCACGGAGGTCACGCCTGCGAGCGACAGGCACTCGCCGAGGCTTCCCGCACCGTCGGCGGCCGTGGTGTTCACGACGCATTCCACCCCGTCCTCGGCCGCCCTCGTGTTCGACCCTGCCGCCACACGGCTCGTCGTGGCTGCGACGGGGGCGGCCGGACTCCCGCTATCCGACCAGCGCACGACCGACAGTCCTCCGGTCTGCGTGCCGACGTAGGCGTATTCCCCTTCGACGACGACGGCGCCCGCTTTCCCCGGCAATCCGATCCGGCCCGCGATCTCCGGTGCCGCAGGGTCGGCCACGTCGACGACAACCAGCCCAGCGCCCCCCGCCGCGACGAAGAGTCTCCCGCCCGCGTAGGCGAGCGGCGCCGACACGAAGCTGCCGGTCGAAGCCGGCAACTGCAGCGATCCAAGCTCGACGGGGTTGACGGGATCCGTGAGGTCGTACACGTGCAGCTCGTCGTCTCTCAGGTCGTAGAGGACCGAATCGACGACGAGCGGTCTCCCGACGGGCTCGGGCAACCGCTGGAGCAGGGCCATCGCTTGCGGATCGGAGACGTCGACGATGAACAGCTCGCCGCTGGACATCGACATATAGGCGAGATCCCCGTGCACCGAGACCCCGACCGATTGCTCTCCGCTGCCGTCGAACCCGGCCGTTTGAAGGAAGCCGAGCTCGCACGGCGACGAGGTGCTTCCGTCGACGACGTACAACCCCGCCTCACCCGGGTAGTAGAGCGTGGAGCCCTGGACGGCCGGACTCTGCGGGCCGCCGCCGATCGTCGCCGGGACTTCGCCCGCCTCGGGCGGATAGGTCCGCTGGCCGGTGTGCCCCGAGAGTTCCCACGGACCCGAGAGCTGAAGGTCGCCGGGGCTTGCCGGGATCGCGGCGCCGAAGATCTTCGTGCCGACCGCAAGCGGGAACAGGTTGTCACCGGCCCGAGCCATGGTGGTGACGTCGTCGGCCGGCAGGTAGGTGGCGACGTCGCGCGGCGCATACGGGTTGGCGATGCTCGCGACGCGAAGGCCGTGCGTCCTCGACGCCAGGTACGCGTAGCCGTCGGCGATCGCGAGCGTTTGCACCGGACCCAGGGGCGCGACGAGATCGATCCATCGAGGGTTCCACGGCTTGTCGACGTCGAGCACCCGCACGCCGTGGCGGAGATCGGTGAGGTATGCGTACCTGCCTCGGATCACGACGTGTCGCGCGAAGCCCTGCGGCGTTCGCCGTATGCCGAGCGTGCGGGGCCGGTTGGGCTTCTCGACGTCCACGACGCGCAAACCCTCGAGGCCTTCCGCCACGTACGCCGTCGTCTTCCGCAAAGCGACGTCCGTCGCCCACCCCGCGGTGGGGACGCGCGCGACCTGGTCCGGTCTGCGTGGCGTGCTCACGTCCAGGATCCGGAGCCCGCGCCAGCCGTCCGCGAGGTAGGCAACGCCGGAGCGAACCGCGATGCCGAAGGCGAAGCCGCCGGTGAAGTGCTTCTTGACGCCCCACGGCGAACGGGGATCGGCGATGTTCGCGACGAGGAGCCCCTCGTCCGCGGCGGCGATGAACGCGTGCGTCTTGGTGACGACGACGTCCCGGACGTGGTGCACGTCGTAGACGACCCCGCGTCTCCGCGGCCTGGACGGTCGCGACACGTCGACGATCCGCAGCCCGGCGAGCCCGTCCGCGACGTACGCGTGGTCCCTCGCAAAGGCGACTCCCGAAGCAAACCCCGGAAGCCGCAGCGAGGAGCGAAGCTCCGGCCGCCGCGGATTGTCGAGGTCGAACACGGAGATGCCGGCGCGACCGGTGGCCGCGACGAGCAGCCCCGACGCCGCCGTGAGCGCTTCGACGTCGGCCGGGAGCGTCGCCGTGAGCCGCAGGACGCGAGGCGCGCGCGGGTTCGCCACGTCGAGCACGGCGATGCGCCGGCCGACCGCCGCATAGACGTAGCCCTGCGCCTTGGCGAGGGGTCCGGTCCGTCCGCCGAGGTGGCCGGTCGCCTCCAGCGACACCGGGCCGTCCACGGGTGGATCCGGTTCCGGCGGGACGAACGGCGCCGCCGGCTCGGCGCACACGGGCAGCGGATCGAGTGCTTGCGCGTGGGCGGGGGCGGGCCACGCCGCGAACATCAGCGCGAGGATGGCTGCTGCCGGGTTGGCCCTGCGCAGGCTGCGACTCACTCCGTGGCTTCTCCTCGGCCGCACTCTCGCGGCCCATGCCCGCTGCGTCAACCCTCCGCCGGAGTGGAAGCCCTCGGCGAGGTGCCGACGAGGGCGATCAGTCCGAGCGGCGAAAGCCGACTTTGACGGGAGGATCGGTCGTAAGCCGGGTGTCGAGGAACTCCCACCACTCGTCCTGGCTGACGCGCTCGGATTCCCAGTCCTCGTCGGACTTCAGGGTGCCCAACGCCGCGCGGTAGGCCCCAAAGGCGGCTTCGTCGTCGAACGTGGCGATGTTTTCGATCACGTACACGTCCCCGACGACGGAGTAGAACCACTGGACCTCCTTGACCATCGGGAGATCCTTGTAGAACCACGTTTCCCGCTGCTCGAGCCAGGCCCAGAACTCTTTCATGTTCTGCCGAGCCCGCGGCGCCAGCTTCATGCGGTAGTGCAGATAGATCACCGTGCTACTCCCCGTGCGTCCGGACGAAGCAGCCTTCGGCAAGAGACGGTAGCGGCTCGCCTGCTTCGGCGTAGTGCCAGGCGTGGGTCCGGAGATCGAGCAACTCGACGTTGCGGGGCGCGGGCATGCCGGACACCGGAGCATCGGCGATGAACGACGACGTCGTTTCCCCCCTCCACAACACGCCCGCGCCCCCTTGGCCAAGCGGCGACGCCTCCGTTCGCGAAACGTCGATCGAGCCGCGCACGGGCTGCACGCTCGGGTCGCCGGCGTCGAAGCGCCAGCGGGCCGGGCCGCCCCAGCGCACGAAGCACAGCGCGTCCGCGCTCATGGCCTCCCGATAGAAGCCCTCCGGGAACAGCGCCCAGTCGCCTTCCCGGTAGGTCTCGCCGGATAGTGCGATCGAGCCGCGCAGCACGAGCAGCTCCTCGGATGTCTCGTAGGATCCCGCGCCGTCGCGCGTCCATCCGCGCGGGAACTCGACGAGCATCGTCCTGGCGCGCGAAGGCCGTTCCACGCGCAAGGTCGCCAGTCGCACGGGCGCGCTTCCGCCCGGGATATCGAACGGCTCCCACGAAAGGGAGCCGTTCGGCACCGCCGCCACGGTCAACCGTGTTCCTTCGCCAGCTTGTCCATGAGCTGCTCGGCCTCCTCGGCGTCCGCCGCGGTGAACCCGAACTCCTCGCCCAGCTCGTCGGTCAGGTCGATCTGGAGCTGGAAGGCGCGGTTGCCTTCTTCGACGAACCGCGCAAGCTCTTCCGGGCTCAGCTCGATCGCGTTCATCGCCGCGTGGTAGCCGCCGAGGAACCCCTTGCGATCCTCGATCTGCGGGAAGTCGTAGAAGGCGACCGGGCAGTCCTCGCCGTAGGCCTTGTACAGGTACTTGCGGATCACGTCCTGGCCGAGCAGGTACCCGAGGTAGCGAAGCCAGTGGTGAACGGCGTAGCCCTTCGGGAAGGACTCGCCGACCTCGCGGATCCGGTCGGCGTACGCCTTGGTGGCCGGCGTGGGCGTGAGGCGCTGACGCCAGTCCGGCCCCAGGAAGGCGGTCATGTCTGCTTCGATGCCTGGGAGCCGGACCAGCGCGTCGGACCAGATCGGTCCGACGTCCGGGTCGTCCTTGAGGGCAACGCCGGTTTCCTCCAGCGCTTCGTATACGTAGGCGAGCCGTCCGAGGTAGGCGACGTACGCGTCCTTCGGCAGCGTGCCTTGGAACATCGCGACCATGAAGGGGCGACGCTCGGCCTCGCGGTGAATCGTCGCGGTGCCCTCCATGAGGGCCTTGTTGTTGGCCTCGCGCTCGGTCGCGAACGGACTGTTGCCGGCCATCGTGCTCAGGCGCTCGCCGGCTCGAGGTACTGCTGCTCGAGGATGCTCGCCATCTCGATGTTCATCTCGTAGGCGACCATGACCTCGGACACCAGCGCGACCTTGCCGTCGGCGTCCAGCGGCAGCTCGTCGAGCGCCTGACGGTAGGCGTTCTTGAACCCGACCGAGTCCCCGACCGAGGAGAAGTCGTAGTAGGTGAGGCCGCCGTGGTCCTCGCCCCAGGACTTCTTCAGGGCGGCCACGATCATCAGCCCGCCGGAGAGGTCGGCCATGTAGCGCGTGTAGTGGTGGGCGACGAAGCCGGTCGTGTCGACGGTCATGATGCGCTCGACGTACTCGTCGGTCGTCGGGAAGCTCTCGATCTTGTCCCGCCAATCGTCGCCGTAGTAGAAGGCGAGGTCGGCCTCGATGAAGGGCACTCGGTTCAGCTCGTCGATGTGGAACTGACCGACGATCGGGTCGTCGGCGAGCGTGGCGATGCGCTCTTCAAGAGCCTTGTACACCGGGTAGACCTGCGCCATCAGCGCGCCGTGGCCCTCGACCGAAATGGTGCCCATCGCGAGCGCCATCTCGAAGGGGGAGTACTGGGCGCGCTCGTGGTCGGCCCACGTGTCGCGGCGCAGCAGGGCGGAGATCGGCTTGGAGTCGACGTCGGCGCGGAGCTTGGGCTCGATGCGCTCCATGTTCTTCGCGGCGCGTTCCAGGATCACAGACATGGGGTTCCTCCTCAGGAAGGTTTCACGACAAGTTGTCAACCACAGGATGCCAGTTTTACGACACGCCGTCAAGATCCCGGGATCGGACGCTTCCCACCCGGGCGGGGAAAAGCCTCAAATCGGCGTGGGCGCCAGGAAACGGGCTGATGTCGCCGAACCTTGCTGCTACCGAAACGAAGGGCCGAGCGGCACACGATGCCGCGAGCCGGTCCGTAGACCCCGCCCCGAGCGGGGAGGAGGGGAATGGATGAAGCGGCTGTCGAAGGCGTTGATCGCGATCACCGCGCTCTCGGTGCTCGGCGGGCTGATCCCGGCACATGCCGGGACGGAGACGACTGGGACCCACCCCTACGTCGCGAGCGAGTACGTGGCGGCTGCGCCCGCAGGCTGCGGAAGCGCGTCCCCCACGGTGCCCGACTACGGTGCGGGGTGCTTCGATGCGGCGGTGTTCAACTTCTCGAAACCGAAGGTCAACGTGTCCGTCGCGGACACGACGGCGAACAACCCGCTGGTCCACGTGGTTTTCCACAACGCGGCTGGCGACCGCTTGGGAGCCGTCGACTTCTGCGGTTCCAAGACGGGGATCGCGGTGATGGAAGGCGCGACCCGGATGTGGGTCTATGTGAGCGCCGCCGTCTTCGCGCTCCTTGAAGATCAGTGTGACACGCCGGCCACGACCGGCACCATCACGGTCAACTTCCACAACTAGCGACCGGGCCGCAACAGGCGCGATGGGGCAGCTCGGCCGCCCCATCATCCTGTATCGGGGCTCTCCGGTTTGGGCCGGCGGCCGAATGGACGTGGCCGATGGGGAAGCGGGTTATGGACGGTCGGCCATGGTGGGGAAGGGCCCGGCGGGTGAAGGATTAGGGCGTTCGCTCCGATTGAGGAGATAGAGACCCTGATGATCGCCCGAATCGCAGTGCTGGCCACGGTTGGGATGCTGCTCACGGCGGGCTCGGCGTTTCACGCCGCCGGCGGGTCCGTCGGGCGTGACGCCCCGGCCGTGGCCGAGGCGTTTCCCGACTGGCCGCGCTCGCTCGCCGAGCGCCCACCCCGTCCTCGTGCGCCCGAACCCGTGGTGCGTCGCGTGAACCCGCTGAAGAGCCATGCGCGGGGCAAGCTCATCGAGGTCTCGATCGACCGGCAGCGGCTCAAGGCCTGGCGCAACGGTCGCGTCATCCTTCGCTTGACCATCTCGACGGGCATGCCCGGGTGGGACACCCCGACCGGCGTCTACCGCGTCTACGCGAAGGCGGTGGCCGGCTTCTCGGATCCGTGGCAGGTCGTGATGCCTTGGATGCTTGCCTTCAACGGTAACTACACGATCCACCAGGTCACGCATCCGCCCGGGTATCCGGACCAAGTCAACGGGCGGGAGTCGCTCGGCACGCCGGCGAGCCACGGATGCGTGCGCGTGGACGTGAACGACGCGGAACGCCTCTGGAGCTGGGCGTCGGTGGGCACGCCGGTCTGGATCCACTGACCGGCGCGCCGCGGCGCGCCCGCTAGGCGTCGTAGCCGAACTGTCTGCTGAGCGCTTGCGTTTGCTCGACCAGGAGTCGCGCGGCTTCGTCGGCCTCGTCCCTGAACCGTTCGAGCGGTCCGCACACGCTCATCACGGCGACGGGGCGTCCGTCGTGGCCGAGGATCGGAGCCGCGACCGACGCCGCGCCTTCGAGCCGCTCGCCCAGCGAGGAAGAGAACCCGCGGTCGCGAATGTCGGCGATCTCCTTGCGGAGCACGTCGGGGTCGGTCGGCGTCTTGGCGGTCAGCGGTTCCAGCGTTTCGCCGAGGTACTCCTCTTGCTCGTCGGCGCTGAGGAATGCCAGGAACGCCTTCGAGGACGAGCCCGCGTGCAGCGGCGCCTGCTGGCCGAGCGTCACCACCATCTTCACGTCGCGGTTCGGCGTGACCTGGTCGATGTACGTGCGCGTCCAGCCGGTGCGCAGCGACAGCGTTGCGGTTTCGTTGATCGCCCGGCTGAGGTGCTCCATCGCCGGCCGCGCGAGGGTGCGCACGTCGGTGCGGTTCAGGTACGCCATGCCGAGGCGCAGCGATCCCGGTCCGAGCCGGTAACGCCTCGTCTTGGTGTCGATCTCGATGTAGCCCTTCAGGCGGAAGGACGTCAGCACGCGATAGACGACCGCCTTGGAAAGGTTGAGCGCGCGGGCGATCTCCGTGACGCCGAGGGTGTCCACGCCGGGTTCGGTGAACAGCGACAGGACGTCGGCGGCGCGTTCGATCGCCATGACCGTGCTCGCCGAGCTGGTGGGTGCAATCTCTGTCATCGATCTCCTCGCTTGAGATAGAGGCCGGGCCATTCTTTCGCAATCTCCCCGTCGCGCAACATCGGCCTGCCGCGAAGCACGGTCGCGACCGGCCAGCCTCGAACGGTAGCGCCTGCGAACGGCGTGTGATCCTGCGCCGAGCGGCAAAGCTCGGGGGTGACGGTTTGCTCCAGGTCGGGGTCGACGATGGCGAAGTCGGCGTCGGAGCCGACGGCGATCGTTCCCTTTCGCGGGTAGAGGTTGTAGGTGCGGGCGGGGGTCGCGGCCGCGACCTGGGCGATACGGTCGACGGAAACGCCTCGCCTGTGGTGGCCTTCGGAAAGCAGCAACGGGTAGAGCAGCGCCGTGCCGCCGAAGCCGGGCAACGCCGGCCACAGCTCGTCGCCCTTGTTCGCCTCCATGCAGCACGCGTGATCGCTGGCGACGGTTCCGATCGCCCCGCGCTTCAGTCCTTCCCAGAGGGCCTCGTTGTCCCACCGCGTTCGGATCGGCGGGTTCACCTTCCCGCCCAGGCCGTCCATCGTCTCGTGCGAGAGCGCGAGGTGATGAACGGTCGTCTCCAGGTTGGCGTCCAGGCCCGGGTAGCGCTGCGACACCTCCTCGGCGGTCTGCAGCGCGAGCGCGCTCGACAGGTGCAGGAAGTTGGCGCGCACCCCGGTGGCGTCGCCCAGCACGCCGGCCTCCTCGATCGACAGGCGCTCGGTGAGCGGCGGCCGGGCCGCGGAGTACTCGGCCAGACCGCTCACGGTCGGGTCGGCCTTCGCGCGTTCGATGAAGATGCGGAGCAGCTCGGGCTGCTCGCAATGAAGGGACAGGGAAACGCGCTCCGGGCGTTCGGCGTCTACGGCGGCGATGGCTTCCATGATCTCGAACAGGTGCCCGAGGTCGTACTCCTCGGCCATCGTGTAGCCCTTCGCGTCGCGAGAGTCCGCCGCGAGGTTCAGGCCCTTGTAGAACATGTAGTACTTGAAGCTCGTCACGCCGTGCTCGTCGACGAGCCACGGGATCTCGCGGACGTGCTCGGCGGTCATCGGCGCGACGTGGAAGCCGACGTCGACTTTCGCGTGACCCTGCACCTTCGACAGCACTTCGGGGAAGATCTCGCGATACGGCCCGGTCTTGTTCAAGTAATGCGAGCCGGTCCGGAAGTAGGAGACGACGCTCGTCACGCCGCCGACGAGCGAGGAGGTCGTCTCGGTCTCGGTGTCCTCAGTCAGGTCGCGGTAGATGCCGAGGTGGTAGTGCGTATCGACGGCGCCCGGAAACACGAGCTTGCCCGACGCGTCGATCGCCTCGTCGGCGTCGGCGGGACCGATCTCGTCGGCGAGCGCGGCAATGCGCCCGTCCTTCACCCCGATGTCTCCCCGGATCACTCCGAGGAAAGGGATGACGAGTTGCCCGCCGATGACGGCGAGATCAAATCGTGCCATCGCGACCCCTTGCTCCGGCGTTTCTATTAGCGGTTGTACGTTTCCCTGAACGCTATCTCCGTGCCGTGCCAACTGTCAACGGGAAGTCCACCCGCGCCTGACCTGGTCCGCCTCGGCCAACGTTAGCAGCGAGCGAGTACCACGTGATGCTACGAAGTAGACAGATTGTCCTTACGCAATTCCGGGCGCCTCATCCCAGTGACGGCGTCACGCAGACCTCGCCCGCGATCGATCCGCAGGCCGGCGCGGCCGCCCGGTAGGGCGGAAGCGCCGGCATGAACGGCAGCAGGAGTGTGGACGGATGGTCCTGGTCCTGCATGATCGTCACGAGCCCCGGCTCGCCGGACTCGTAGGCGTAGGTCGAGATCGGGTCGTTCACCGGGGGCGCGTGGAGCTGGAGCACCAGCGTGTGGTCGGCGCGCCAGACGTGACCCAGCGGGAAGATCTCGATCTCGAACTTGGTGGGCGCCTGGGGGATGACCGGCGTGACCTCCGTGTACCGGTAGTGCGGCCGGTACAGCTCGCCGGCCGCGTAGCCGGATTTCGCGGCGTCGAACTGCGCGGCATAGGACGCGCGGAGCAGCCCGCGCTGCACGAACGTCGTGTCGCCGTTCGGCGCGACGTCGAGGATCTCGGCCCAGAAGTCCGTGTCGGGGCTCGAGAGCTTCGCCCAGAGGCTCAGCTCCAGCGGTCCCGCGAGCGCCGCGTCCTCGGAGAAAGTCAGCTCGTAGCGCGCCGTGTCCGGCAGCCCGGTCGTGAAGCCGTACGGCGCAAGGGGCGCCCCGGTCGGCGCGGCGTTGCCGACGTCCAGCGTCAGGTGTCGCGAGTTGCCGGTCGAAACGTAGGACACCTCGCCCTCGCCGCCGGTCGCGTTCTCCGACAGCGTGTGGTCGGCGCGCAAGTAGAGCCTGCGCCAGTCGGTCTCGGGTAGCGGCCAGTCCGAGGAGACGTAGGGCGTGAGGCGGTCGGCCCCCTTCGACTCGAAGTACAGCAGCACGCGCTTCGACGGATCGAGCACGTCCGCGCACGCCGTGCCGTCCGACGTCGAGGCGGCCGCGTTGCCTTCGTGGATCAGCCAGCAGTCGAACCAGTCTCGCTTGTTCCCGGTCGGGTCGTTGGGATTGTGGCGCCCGGTCGAGACCGTGAGCCGCTTCGGAACGCCGGCGGGGAGGTTCTCCCACAGGACGTGACCTCCGCGCGGGCCGGTCTGCTCGTCCTGGTACTGCTGGCCGAGCTGAATCGGAACCTCGATGCCCTCGATGTGCGACAGCAACGCGTTGCGGATCGCCCAGGACTCCTCGGTCGCGAACGGCGAGCCGTACGTGTCGAGCACGATGTCGGGCGTCGGCGCCAAGCTGGACCCCCGGTGATCGAGGTAGTTCTGGCGGCAGTGCTCGTCGCCGGCGACTAGGCCCGCGTTGGCGCTGTGCTCGCCCAAAGGCCGGACGCCGGCGCCCCACAGGATCGGGAAGCCGTAGTTGGAGATGCCGCCCGGGTAGAGGATCCCGCGGTAGAAGTCGTCGATCAGCCCGGAGACGGCGACGGCGTCCAGCTCCGCGGGCGACTGCGCCGCGACGAGGAACCCGGTCAGCCCGCCGTAGGAGTGCCCGTAGATTCCCACCTGCCCGTTGAACCAGTCCTGCTGCGGGATCCAGTTGTCGATGACGTACGCGCCGTCCTGGCTGGAGCGCTCGCTGAACAGCGCGAGCTGACCGGCCGAGCAGCCGGTCCCGCGCAGCGAGATTCCGACGACGACGTAATCGGGCTTGTTCACGAACGAGCCGTCGTTCGGCGACGCCGCGCCCCCGTAGCCCTCGATCTGGACCAGCGTCGGGTAGGTCTCGCCTGCGACGTAATTGCTCGGCAGGAACACCTGCACGGCGATCTCGGTGCCGTCGTCCACGGTCACGTACTGGATGCCGGTGCCGGCCGCGTGGCCGCTTCCGCCGGCCAGAGGCGCCAGGGCGAGCGCGAGCGCAAGCACGCCGAGCTTTCGAATGGTCATCGGGGTTCCTCCCACTGGTCGTGTGCGCCCCCAGGTTCTCTACCGACTGGTCGGATTCCTTCCCGGGCGCATCCGAACGCCGGCCGCCTTGCGCTGCGCGTTTGCTTCACGGCCGACGGGCGACAAGAATCGGTCCCGCCTGCGGTCGGCGCCATGCAGGGCGTCGCCGCCAACGCGAAAGGGGAAACGCGATGAGGCGAACTGCGACCACGTTCGCATTGGCTGCGCTGGTCGGCGCCGCCTGCACGTCGACGGGAACCGGGACGACGCCGTCGGGGCCGGTCACCGTCGTGATGGACACCGGCGGCAAGACCGCCTTCGCGAGCTTTGCGCTCGCGTACTTCCCGCGGGACGTCAAGGTCCACGCCGGAGACTCCGTGCTGTTCGAGAACGCCTACACGGGCGAGCCGCACTCGGTCACCCTCGGAACGCTCGTCCAAGGGCTGCTCGACGCATCCGACACGCTCGACGAGAACGATCCCGCTCCGCCGGAGGACGCAAAGCTTCCGCCGCTGCTGCCGAGCGGACCCGGCGACGCGCCGCAGGCAGCGGCGAACCCGTGCTATCTGGCCGAGGGCGAGCCGCCCACCGAGGAGCCGTGCGAGCCGGGCCAGGCCACGCAGGTGCCGTTCGACGGCACGCAGGCCTACTACAACAGCGGCTTCCTCGCCGCCGGACAGGACTTCGAAGTCGAGCTTGCCGACGACATCGTGCCCGGCGCCTACCGCTACTTCTGCCTGCTGCACCGGCAGGGGATGCAGGGCAGCATCACGGTCGTCGACGACGCCACCGAGGTCCCGACCGCGGACGACGTGGAGGCCGAAGCCGAGGCCGCGATCGACGAATTCGAGTCCAGGCTCGAGCCCGCGGTCGCCGAAGCCGAGGACGCCCCGCCCGGCGTCGTGTGGGCGGGCTTCGGCTCTGAGGACGCCCCCGAGGGCGCAATCGCCGAGTTCCTGCCCGGCACCGTCGAAGTGGCCGCGGGCGATACGGTGACGTTCAACTTCGTGGGCCCGCACACGGTGTCGTTCAACCCGCCGGCGGAAGCCACGGGCGCGCTGACGCAGGCGCCCGACGGCACCTGGCACGCGAACGAGGCGGCGTTCACGCCGTCGCCGCCGGGTCCGCCTCCCGGCGAGGTGGCGGAGGCGACGACCGTCACCGCCGCGTTCGGCGGGGGCGACGAGTACGTCAGCTCCGGGATCGCGATCTCGTTCCCGCCGGAGCTGTTCTCCTACGAGGTCACGTTCACCGAGCCGGGCACCTACACGTACGTGTGCCTCATCCACCCGGCGATGGCGGGGACCGTAACGGTCGCCTGATCCGAGCGGACCGAAGCGCTACAGGCCGGCGAGCAGATCGCCGGCCTGAAGCGTCTCCAGGGCCGCGCACCGCTCGCGAACGCGCTCGGCCTGCCCGGGCGTCATCGAGCGGAGGGCGTTGTCGGTGAACTTGCGCGCCAGATCCTCGTCGCTCAGCGGGTTGCCCGGGCCCCCGCGATTCGCCTCGATTCGCCGTTCGATCTCGCGGCCGTCGATCGTGCGCACGCGCAGCACCGCGGGGAACTGGTTGGGGTAGATGCCGTCGCACCACGGGTCGGCCTCGACCGCGATGCGCGCCATGAGCGCGCGCCGGGCGGGGTCGCGCGCCAACTCGTCGGTGAAGTCGTCGAGCCCGACCCCCAGCCCGCCGCCGCCGGCGAGCGCCGCGGCGACCGTGTACGGGCCGCTGAACTGCGCCTGATAGCCGGTCTCCGGCGCGCGCTTGGCCTCGATCGGCTCGCCGATCGTGCGCACGGTCGGCGCCGCGACGCCGAGCATCGCGCGGTCGACGTCCTCCGGCCGCAAGCCCTCCTCCCTCAGGGCGATCGCCGCGTCGATGCCGGCGTGCGTGAAGTGGTTGCAAGGGTAGGGCTTGAAGAAGATGCCAGGCACCGACCAGGTCTGCCCGAGGCCGTCCACGATCGCGCCTGCGTCGAACCGCCCGTCGATCCAGGCGCTGAAGAAACCGAAGCGGCCCTCCAGCGCCGTGGGCGGCCCGGTGATGCCGCGCGCGGCGAGCATCGCCGCGGTGACGCCGGACTGCGCCGCGATCCCGCAATGGAGCCGCTTCACCGTGCCGCCTGTGCGGTTGCCCTCGATGACGCCCGAGCCCATCGACACCGCGATGCCCATCGCGTGCGCGATTCCGGCCGCGTCGAGGCCGAGCACGGCGGCGGCGGAGGCCGCGCTCGCGACCGCGCCGCAGATGCTCGTCGCGTGCTGGCCGCGTTCGAAGAACAGCGAGTTGCCTGTCTCGCGGTCGTAACCGGCCATCCCGAGCCTGACGCAGATCTCGATGCCGGCGGCGATCGCCTCGACCGTGCGCGCGCCGCTCGCGCCGGCAAGCTCGGCGGCCGCCAGCGTCGCGGGCACCACCGAGGCGCTCGGGTGAAGGATCGACGGCAGGTGGGTGTCGTCGTAGTCGAGGGAGTGCGCGAGCACCCCGTTGACGAACGCCGCATGGGGCGCCGGCAACAAGTCTCGCGCGCCGATCGCATGTGCCTGGGCCGCGCCCCCGAGGGCCGTCGTGTGCTCGACCACCGCGGCGCTGGTCTCCAGGGGAAGCGCCGCCGCGCAGAGACCGACGACGTCCAGCACGCGACTGCGGACGCTCGCGCGCACCTCATCCGGCACCGCTGCCTGGGCGGCGAAGCTCCCGAGCCGCTGGACGAGCGTCGGCTCGCTCATGCGCCGGCGATCGCGAGCGGACGAACGGGCGAGCCGGTCGCGCCCACGATCTTCAGCGGCGCGAGCACGAACAGGAACTCGGAGACGCGCGCCGCGGCCAGCTCCTCCAGGGCGAGCGTCTCGATGATGTGGATGCCGTGCTCGACGAGCAGCACGCGGTGTGCGGGGAGCAGGGCGTGGCCGGCGCCGGCTGGGAGCCGCTCGAACGCGATCGTGTCGGCGCCGGCCGCGCGGACACGCGCCTCGGCCAGCCAGCGCGCACCGGCCTCGCCCGGTCCCGGCACGCCGGTCTCGCGTCCGACGTAGGAGGCCGGGTCGGCCCAGCGCCGGCCCCAGCCGGTTCGCACGAGCGCGACGTCCCCGGGCTGCGGTCGCGCGCCGCGCGCCGCGGCGGCTTCCAAGTCCGCCGGCGTGACCTCGTAGCCCGGCTCGCACGCGTCGATGCCGAGCGCGGCCGGCACGTCCAGCAGCACGCCGCGGCAAACCATCGGCTCGATCGTCTCCGCCCCGAGCGAACCGAACGCTCGCCCCCGCATCGCGTCGGCGACGGCGAGGTGGCCGTGCAGCTCGCCGTCGTGGGAGACGTGCGACAGCGCGTCGACGTGCGTGCCGACGTGCCCGCCGGTGACGATCAGCTCGTTCGCCGCCGAGCCGCCGTCGGGGCGCACGACGTCGCCGTGGCGGCGCTCCAACACCATGCGGAACGGCGGGTGGTTGGGGGACTGGGGCATGCCGGCGAACAGCTCGCGCCCGAGGTCGAAGACGCGCGCGCCGCCGGCCAGCGCCGTCAGGAACGCGTCAGCCAACGACGCCTCGCTCCCGCAGCGCCGCGATGCGTTCGGGGCCGAAACCAACTTCGGCGAGCACCTCGTCGGTGTCGGCGCCGACGTCGCGGCCGGTGTGGCGGATCTCGCCGGGGGTGGCGCTCATGCGGAAGAGCACGTTTTGCATCCGCACCGGCCCGAGGTCGGCGTCCTGGACGGTCGCGATCATCTCGCGCGCGCGCACGTGCGGGTCGGCCATGAGCTCGGCGACGTCGTAGACCGGCGCGATCGCGGCCTCGGCGGCCTCGAACGCGGCGATCACCTCCTCGCGCGCGCGCGCGCCGATCCATTCGGCGACCATCGCGTCGAGCAGGTCGCCGTGCTCGGCCCGGCCCTTGCCGGTGGCGAACCACGGCTCGCCGACTACCTCCGGATGGCCGACCAGCTCCATCACCCGCCGCGCGATCGAGTCGGCGCTCGTGGAGATCGCGACCCATCGGCCGTCCGCGGTCTTGTAGGTGTTGCGCGGCGCGTTGTTCTCGGACCGGTTCCCGGTGCGCCGCTGAACGAGCCCGAGCTGATCGTAGGTGATCGGCTGCGGGCCGAGCACCGTCACGATCGGCTCCAGGATGGACAGGTCGACGTCCTGGCCCGCGCCGCCGCGCGCGTCGCGGTGGTACAGCGCGGTCATGACCGCGTACGCGCCGGTCATCCCCGCGATCGAGTCGGCCAGTCCGAACGGCGGCAGCGTCGGCGGCCCGTCGGGCTCGCCGGTGATCGCGGCGAACCCGCTCATCGACTCGGCGAGCGTGCCGAAGCCCGGACGAGCCGCGTACGGACCCGTCTGCCCGAAGCCCGTCACCCGCAGCACGACGAGCCCGGGGTTCTCGGCGCGCAGCGACTCGGGCGCGAGGCCCCACCGCTCGAGCGTCCCGGGACGAAAGTTCTCAACGATCACGTCGGCCGTGCGGGCGAGCGCGCGGAAGACCTCGGCGCCGTCGGGGTCGCCCAGGTACAGCCCGACCGTGCGCTTGTTGCGGCTGAGCATCTTCCACCACAGGCCCTTGCCGTCCTTGCTGTGCCCGTGGCCGCGCATCGAGTCTCCCCGCGCCGGGTGCTCGATCTTGATCACGTCGGCGCCGTAGTCCCCGAGGAGCTGGCACGTCAGCGGTCCGGCCAGCACGGTGCTCGCGTCGAGCACGCGCACGCCGTCGAGCGGTCCGGCTCCCACCTACTGGCCGTCCAGGCTCCACTCGCCGGCGGCGCGCGAGCGCACTGGGATCCCGGCGATCACCGGCTTCTGGTCCTCGCCGTAGTTCTCCGGCGTCCCCTCGACGATCACGCGCTCGTTCGTCGTGTAGAGGTTGACCAGCTCGCCGTCGGAGCGGATGAGCCACGCGCAGCCGTCGGGCTCGTGCGACGTGAAGTGCCCGTGCTTCACCCACGCGGGACGGAAGAAGTACGTGCCGGGCGTGAGGTCGCCGAAGTTGTAGTCCATCGTGCCCCAGAGCGTGTAGGCCTCCTCGTAGCACGGGTGATGGGCGAGCCGATGGTCGTCCCAGCCGGGCTTGGCCCAGATGAGACGCGTGTAGAAGCCGGTCTCCTTGTTTTCGTGCAGCAGCTTGATCATCAGGCCGGGCTTCGGGCCGGGCTTCTCGACCGCGAGCCACTCCATGGCTTCGGTGTCGAGCACCGCCAGCGCGGGCTCCTTCGCCCACGGCGCGTCCGTCTCGGACACCTCGAAGGTCCAGTCGCCGTACTCCCTGAAGAGCAGGATTCGCGTGCCGGCCTTCGCGGCGAGCGCCGGCATCGCGATCCCCTTCGGCGCGTGGAAGTAGCCGCCCTTGCCGAGCCGCTGCGCGCCGACGACGATCTCGCCGTCGAGCACGTACCACTCGGTGTCGGCCACGTGGTAGCCGCCGGGCCGCGACCAGTTGCTGAGGAACTCGACGCTGGTCGAGGCCGAGCCGTCCTCCTCGTCGACCGACAGGTTGCGCTGGCGAGCCTCGCCGGTCGCGTTCGGCAGCTCGGCGGGGTGCCAGACGTAGTCGCTTTCGTGGATCAGCTCGACATGTGGGCGCATGGGCAAGCCCTCCTGTTCCTAAACACGATACACCGTTCCCTTTGATGGTATCTCCGATGGCCCGCAGGCTCAACGCCTCAGTCCTCGGTGATCGGGACCTTGGCCTCGGGGAAGTGTCCCTTGTCCATCTCCGCGTCGCGCTTGTAGACCATGACGCTCCGCCGCCAGGACACGCACACGTCGCCGTGCTGGTTCAGCCCCTGGGTCTTGACGGTCACGATCCCCGCGTAGGGCCGGGACTTCGACTCGCGCTTGTCCAGCACCAGCGACTGGGCGTAGAGCGTGTCGCCGACGAAGACCGGGTGGGTGAGCTTGATGTCCTCCCATTGCAGGTTCGCGATCGCGTTCTGGCTGACGTCGCTCACGCTGATGCCGAGCACCATCGCAACCGTCAGGCCGGAGTTCACCAAGTAGCGGCCGAAGGTCGAGTTCTCGGCGTAGTGCGCGTTGAAGTGCATCTGGTTGGTGTTCATCGTGAGGTTGGTGAACCAGATGTTGTCGGTCTCGGTGATCGTGCGTCCGAGCGGGTGCTTGTAGACGTCGCCGACCTCGAAGTCCTCGTAGTACCGGCCGCTCGTCGCGTCGCTGCTGGCCATCGCGCGCCTCCTTCCGTCGTGCAGCCGCCGAGCCTACCGGTGCGGGCGGTATCGTGGGCACTCGACAGGATCGTGCGCCCGCCGAGGAGGCATCGAAGACGTGAGGCCGCTCGAAGACATCCGCATCGTGGCGCTGGAGCAGTACGGCGCGGGCCCGTTCGGCAGCGTGCACCTGGCCGACCTGGGGGCCGAGGTGATCAAGATCGAGGACCCGAACACCGCCGGCGACGTCGGCCGGTACGTGCCGCCGTTCCAGGAGGGCGAGGACTCGCTGTTCTTCGAGACCTTCAACCGCAACAAGCGCTCGCTGTCGCTGGACGTGACGAAACCCGCCGGGCGCGAGGTGCTGGAAGACCTCGTGCGCGCCTCGGACGCGGTGTGGTCGAACCTTCGCGGCGACGTGCCGGCGCGCCTGCGGATCCTCTACGACGACCTCAAGGGGGTGAACCCGCGGATCGTCTGCGCGTCGGTGTCGGGCTTCGGCATGGCCGGCCCGCGCGCGGCCGAGCCCGGCTACGACTACATCCTGCAGGGCCTCGGCGGCTGGATGTCGCTGACCGGCGAGCCCGACGGACCGCCGGCGAAGTCGGGCCTGTCGCTGGTCGACTACCTCGGCGGGATCGTCGGCGCGTTCGCGTTGCTGGCCGGCGTACACGCCGCGCGGCGCGACGGCGTCGGGATGGACTGCGACGTGAGCCTCTACGACGTCGCGATCTCCATGCTGACCTACCCGGCGACGTGGCACCTCACCGGCGGCTTCACGCCCGAACGACTCGCCCGATCGGCGCACCCGTCGCTCGTGCCGTTCCAGAACTTCCCGACCGCCGACGGCTGGATCATCATCGGCTGTGCGAAGGAGAAGTTCTGGCAGCGGCTCGCGCCGGCGATCGGGCGCGCCGACTTGCTGGCGGACGAGCGCTTCGCCGACTTCGAGGCGCGCCGCGTGAATCGGGACGCGTTGATCCCCGTGCTGGACGAGGCGCTGCGCGCGCGCGCCTCCGCCGAGTGGCTGTCGATCCTGAACGAGGCCGGCGTGCCGTGCGGCCCGGTCAACACGGTCGAGCAGGCGTTCGCCGAGCCGCACACCGCCGCGCGCGGGCTCGTGATCGAGACCGAGCACCCGCGCTTCGGGACCGTGCGCCAGCCCGCGAGCCCGCTGCGCGTGGGCGAGCCGCGCGCCGATCACCGCCGCGCACCGCTGCGCAACGAGGACGCCGAGCACGTCTTGCACGGGATCCTCGGCTACGACGCGGCGCGCGTCGAGTCGCTGCGCGCCGCGGGCGCGTTCGGCGCATGACGATCGCGCAGGACCTCGCGGCGTGGGGCCTCGGCTCGATCGATGCCCCTGCCGAGGTGCGGCGGGCGGCGGCGCGACACCTGATCGACGGCTACGGCTGCGCGCTCGCCGCCGCCCGCCGTGGGGACATGCGCGCAGCCGTGCGGCTCGCCGTCGCGGACGCCGGCGACGACGCCGGCGTGATCGGATCCGACGCGCGCGCGGCGGCGCCGGTTGCCGCGCTCGCGAACGGAGCGCTCGTGCACGCCCTCGACTACGACGACACCCACACCGAGGCGCTCGTGCACGCGACGGCCGCGGTCCTGCCGACCGTGCTCGCCGTCGGGGAGGAGACCGGAGCCTCGCACGAAGCGATGCTCGGGGCGGCGATCGCGGGCTACGAGGTCGTGATCGCGCTCGGGTCGGCGGTCCGCCACGGCTTCCACGCACGGGGTTTCCACGCGACGAGCGTCTGCGGCGTGTTCGCCTCCGCGCTGATCGCCGCTCGCTTGTACGGGCTGCGCGAGTCCCGGGCCGTGGACGCGCTCGGCATCGCGGGGTCGATGGCGGCCGGGTCGCTGGAGTTCCTCAGCACCGGCTCGTCCACCAAGCAGCTCCACCCCGGGATCGCGGGCATGAACGGGATCACCGCCGCTCGCCTGGCCGGCGCGGGCGCCGAGGGGCCGGCGAGCATCATCGAGGGCGAGCACGGGCTGTTCCGCCTGTACGCGGGGGCCACGGTCGAGTCGCTGTCGCCGCTAGGCTCGACGTGGGAGACGACGCGCATCACGATCAAGCCGTATCCGGCGTGCCAGCTCTCGCACGCCTCGCTCGACGCGCTGCTCGCCGCGGGCGTGCCGGCCGACGACGTCGCCTCGCTGACCTTCGAGCTGCCGGCCGACTCCATCGCGATCGTGTGCGAGCCGGCGGAGGTCAAGCGCGCCCCGCGCACGCCCTACGAGGGGAAGTTCAGCCTCCCGTACTGCGCCGCGGCCCTGCTGCTCGACGGCGGCCTGACGCTGGAGTCCTTCGACCCTGCGGCGCTGGCGCGGGCCGGCGTGCTCCAGCTCGCCGAGGGCGTCTCGGCGCGCCCGCGCCTCTTCGACGGCGCCCCGGCCGACGCGCCGGGGATCGTGGAGGCGCGCATGCTCGACGGGCAGATCGTGCGCGCAGAGGTGCCCACGAGCCGCGGCGGGCCTTCCCACCCGCTTACCGACGACGAACTGCTCACCAAGTTCGAGGCCAACGCAGGCGGCACCGAAGCGGGGCCGCTCGTCGCGTTCCTGCTGAGCGTGCTCTGACTACTCGAGCCACTCGCGGTCGGGGTTCTCGGGGTCGTCGATGGGCGAGGAGACGAACATCACCCGGCACGCGTCGCCGAACTCGCCGGAGTGCTCGGTGCCCGCCGGGATCACCCAGACGTCGCCCGGCTTCACGGGGCGGGTCACGTCGCCGACGGTGACCGAGCCCGAGCCCGCCAGCACGTAGCCGATCTCGTCGTGCGTGTGGTGGATGTGCTTCTTGAACGGGCCGGCGTGGCCCTGGAAGACGAAGACGCTCGAGGTCTTGCCGTGGCCGAGGTAGGTGCGCTTGAACGGGTCGGCGCCGGTCAGCGCGTCGGCGGCGACGGCGGCCTCGACGTCGATCACGTCCACTTTGGTCATCGGGAGCGACTGCTGGCAGGTGGGGCAGGTGTGGGTCTCGCTCATTGGTTCCTCCCTCGTGTGGCGCGCGCGAGCACGCCGTCGAACAGCCAGTGGTACACCTCCGCGTGGCGCTTGGCCTCCCAGACGTCCTCGCCCCAGACGTAAGCGCCGTGGTCGGCGACCAGGATGCAGAACGCCCCGGCGAACCGGGGATCGGCGAGCGCCTGCTCGACCTGATCGACCAGCTCGGACTCGCGCGGCGTGTTGCGGATCACGGGCACGAGGTGCTCGTCGCGGTTGGACAGGCCGCGGATCCCCTTCAGCATCTCGAAGCCGGCGATCGCAAGATGGTCGCCGCCGCCGGCCGCGTCGGCGGCGAGCACCGCGCCGAGCGCGTGTGAGTGCGCCACCGAACGGGCGCCGCGCCCGCGCGTGCACGCGGTGAAGACGCCGGCGCACTCGCTCGGGCGCAGCGCGGGGTCCTCGGCAGCGGCGCGCACGGTCCCGTCCGCCGCGTCGATGACGAAGAAGTCCTGCGGCTTCACCCGCTCCTTGTGTACGCCGGTCGGCGCCAGCAGCAGGCCGCCGGCAGCGGCCGGGCCGCAGATGCCGCCGCCGGTGCCGGACACCCAGCCCTTGTCGTAGAAGGAGCGCAGCAGCTCGCACAGAAGCTCGCGCGTGTCGAGGTCGTCCATCGGGCGCGCAGTCTACGCCGGGCCGAAGGGGCTGCGGTATCGTCACGCCCCGATGACCCTGCTGACCGACGACGTGCGCGCCTGGATCGGGCGCGAGGCGACCTACACCGCGCCCGAGCCGATCGGCGCGGCTGCCTTCCGGTACTTCGCGACGGCGATCGGGGACGACAACCCGCTCTACACCGATGCGGGCTTCGCCCGCGCGAACGGCTACCGCGACGTCGTCGCGCCGCCGACGCTGATCTGCGAGACCAACCAATACGTCGGCGGCGTGCGGGGAGCCGACGGGCTGATCGGTCATTGGTGGGACATCGAGGTCCCGGGCACGCGCGCGATCCGCGGGGGGAACGAATACGAGTTCCATCGCCCCCTGTACCCCGACGACGTCGTGACCGCGACCTGGCGCGTGGCCGACATCACCGAACGCGCGGGCTCGGACGGCACGCCGATGTTGGTCGTGCTGAGCGAAGCTCGCTACACCAACCAGGACGGCGAGCTGCTCGCCGTCAACACCGAGACCATCATCTATCGATGAAGCCCGGCGACGCGCTGCCGCCGCTGGAGCGGACGATCACCATCACCGACATGGTCGCCTACGCGGGCGCGACGTGGGACTGGCACCGTCTGCACTACGACCGCGAGTACCTCGACGAAGCCGGTCTGCCGAAGCCGGTCGTGGACGGCCAGGCGCTCGGCGCCCTGATGGCCGAGCAGATTCAGGACGCGCTCGGCCCGCGGGCGCGACTCTCCCGGCTCTCCTTCCGGTTCAAGGCGATGGTCTTCGCGGGGGACACGGTCCGCGTCGAAGCGTCGGTGACCGCGGCCGAGGGCGCCGAGATCGCGCTCGAGCAGCGCGTGCTCGTCGGGGATCGTGTCGCGGCCACCGGCTCGGCGCGCGCACGGCTCGGCGCGTAGCGGATTCCTCGCGCGCTCTGCGCGTGGATCATGGGCCGGATCGGGCCTGTTCTCCCAATGTACTCGTTCTTGCCAACAACGGTGTCATACCTATGATGTAACGTATGGGCATGCAGAGGGCGATCGCGGCGCTTCCCACGCACGCCGACGCTGTTGAGGAAGCGGCGGTCATGCTGCGCGAGGCCGATGCGCTGCAGGCGCGCGCGCTCGGGCTCCTCGTCGGCGCGACGCCGACCGGCGCCGGGGGATTGGGGGCCGAGACGGCGCTCTCGTTCGCGGCCCGCTTGCTGCCCTGGGAGGCGCGCGTCCTGTGCGGCGCGGCCGAGGCGGTGCGCGCCATGCCGCGTCTGGCGGCCTGCCTGGCCGAGGGGATTGTGTCCGCCAGCCAGGCCCGGGCGATCGCGCGTGCCTGCCGGGACCTGCGCGGGACCCAGCGCGACGCGGTCGACGTCCTGGTAGCCCGGCGGTCGCCGGCGCTGCGAGAGGCGGAACCCGACCAGCTCGTTGCCGAGGTGGAGGATCTCGCCGCGCGCCTGCGCTCCGACCTTGCCACGCGGCGCGAGCAGCGCATGATCGATGCGAGCTTCTTGGTGCTGCAGCCTGCCCTGGGCGGCGGCGGGAGTCTGTACGCCCAGGCCGATCCCGAGAGCTTCGCCACGATCGCGGCGGCGCTCGATGCCGCCGCCGACCCGCCTGTGGCCGGCGAAGGCCGGGACGAGCCGTCCGACCGAGCCGTCCAGCGCTTCGACGCTCTGGTGGGGATCTGCGAGGCGTCCATGTCGGACGCGGACACCACGGTGAGGCCCAGGCCGCGGTTCCTCGTCTCACTGCAGCTCCGAGACGACCGCGCGCAGCTCGCCGGCGATCTCACGCGGCTCGGCGACGACGCGGCGTCGATCCTGGGCAACGTTGCCGGCCGCCCGCAGCGGTTGAGTCCCCTCGCCACCCGGACGCTGTTGTGCGACGCCGAGGTGATCCCGGTGGTCTTCGACGGCGCCCAGCCCATTGCGGCGGGCCGGGTGCGAACTCCGGTTCCCGATCGCACCCGCCGGGCAATCGTGGCTCGCGACGGCGGCTGCCGATTCCCCGGCTGCCGGGCCCCCGCTGCATGGTCGGACGTTCACCACGTCCGCGCCGGTGCCCGGCGAACCCACGAGCCTTCCAATCTGGTCCTTCTGTGCAGGCGCTGCCATCGCCGCGTTCACCGCTACGGCTGGCGCATCACGCACGACGGCGATGCGGTCCGCTTCGACTATCGCGGCAGGTCGATGACGAGCTACCCGCGGGCCCGGCGGCCGCGGGAGTGAGGCGCTGCGCCCAGCCGTTCACCCACACGTCGTTTCGCCCAAGGATCAGCTCCCCAGGCCCGTGATTAGTCATTACGGGGACTTTCGCATGTCTTGATCCCGGGCCTACGGTGACCGTCCGGCATGGGATCGTTCGCGCCCTGGGCGGGCGAGGAGGAGGTGCGCCATGAGTGAGACACCGTTCCGGCTGTTCCTGCGACTCACGGCGAAGGAGGGTGAGTTCGACCAGCTCGTCGCTGCGCTCGGAAGGATCGTGCACGTCGCCGGCGAGGTCGAGTCCTGCGCGCAATACGAGGTGTTCGCCAACGCCGACGCGCGCTCGATCGTCGCCGTCGAAACGTTCCGAACGGTGGACGGCTTGCAGGACCTCGTCTCGCGGATCGCCGGCATGCGCGAGGGCATGCTCCAGCACGCGATGCACGGGACCGTCACCACGATCGGCGACCCGGGCCAGGAGCTGATCACCGGCGCGAAGGAGGCAGGGTGGGACCGCTTCGACATCGCGCGTCCGCTGCGCGGGCTCGATCGGCTCCGGGAGACGCCGGGCGGGCGGCTCGACTTGCAGACGATCGTCTTCGTGCGGATCCGCGACGCGGACGCCTTCATCGACGCAGCCGAAGCGTGGTCGGAGCACCTCGGGGCGGATCGAGGCGTGCTCTACCATCGACTCTCCATCACGGATGCGTCGCATGCGTGTTTGCTGACGGGCTTCGCGGACCAGGCGGCGATCCCGGCCATGGTCTCGGCGGAGGGCTACCGGAAGAAGCTGCGCGCGGTGGTGGACGCGATGGACGTCCAGGACGTCGTGGTGTGCGGGCTCCCGGCGGGAGCGACGAAGGACTACTACGACTCCTGGGGCGCGACGTACTACGAGCCGGAGGTCGGCTTCAGCCGCCTGAACGCGCTCTAGCGCTCCGCGCCGCTCGACGGACCGGTCCGCGATCCGGCCGCCGGCGTGTATCCTCGCCCGGCTGCCATGGCCGATCGCACCCCGGTAATCGCCGGCGTCGCAGAGAGCGCGCTCGGGATCACCAACCGAACGATCCTCGACCTGCAGGCCGAGGCGGTCGCCGGCGCGCTCGACGATGCGGGGCTCGCGCTGCGCGACGTCGACGGCTTGTTCACGACTGCGGTGTCGCGCTTTAGCGTCGCGCAGGTGGCCGAATACCTCGGCATCGTGCCGACGTCGTCGGACGGGACGATGGCGGGCGGCTCGTCCTACGAGATGTTCGTCGCGCACGCGGCGGAGGCGATTCGCGCCGGTCATTGCGAGGTCGCGCTGATCAGCTACGCGAACAACCAGCGCAGCGCGAAGTCGCGCACGTTCGGCGGCGTGATCGACGAGCACACGCCCGAGGCGCAGTTCGAGCAGCCCTATGCGCCGCTCAACCCGATCTCGCTCTACGCGATGGCGGCGCGCCGGCACATGCACGAGTTCGGCACGACGAGCGAGCAGCTCGCGGAGGTCGCCGTCGCCGCTCGGGCGTGGGCGCTGCGCAACCCCGTCGCCTTCCGCTACGGGAAGGGACCGCTCACGGTCGAGGACGTGCTCGGGAGCGAGATGATCAGCGACCCGCTCCACGCGCTCGACTGCTGCCTGATCACCGACGGCGGGGGAGCGGTCGTGATGACGACGGCCGAGCGCGCCCGCCACCTGCCGAAGCGGGCCGTTCGGGTGCTCGGCCACGGCGAAGCGACGACCAACCAGGGGATGGCGAGCATCCCCGACCTCACCGACACCGGCGCGCGTGTCGCCGGCACGCGCGCGTACGCGATGGCCGGCCTCGGGCCGGGGGACGTCGACGTGGCCCAGGTGTACGACTCCTTCACGATCACCGTCCTGACCGAGCTGGAGGCGCTCGGGTTCTGCGAGCGCGGCGAGGCCGGGTCGTTCGTCGAGGGCGGCCGCATCGCTCCCGGCGGAGACTTCCCCATGAACACCTCGGGCGGCGGGCTGAGCTACTGCCACCCCGGCGTGTTCGGGATCCTGCTCGTCGTCGAGGCGGTGCGCCAGCTCCGCGGCGAGTGCGGCGAGCGCCAGGTCCCCGGGGCCGAGGTCGCGCTGTGTCACGGGACCGGCGGCATCCTCAGCACGCACGCCACGGTCATCGTCGGGCTGGACTAGGTTGACGCCGATGAGCGAGCCGAGACCGATCGCGCCGCCCGACGCGGTGACCGAGCCGTGGTGGAACGCCACCAGGGAAGGACGGCTCATGGTCCAGCGCTGCGCGACGTGCTCGCACGTGCAGCACTACCCGCGCGGGATCTGCACCGCGTGCGGCGCGCGCGACCTCGCGCTGGTCGAGTCGTCCGGTTGCGGAACGATCTACTCGTACTCGGTCGTCCGTCGCGCGCCCCACCCCGCCCTGGAGGCGCCCTACGTCGTCGCGATCGTGCAGCTCGAGGAGGGCCCGCGGTTGCTCACCAACGTGGTCGGGTGCTCGCCCGAAGACGTACGCTGCGAGCAGCCGGTCGCGGTCGCGTGGGAGGACCTGCCCGACGGGCGCCGATTGCCGCTGTTCACACCGCAGGAGAGCTGACATGGACTTCAACCTGAGCGAGGAGCAAGCGGCCTTCCAGAAGGTCATGCGCGAGTTCGTCGACGACCACATCCGGCCGGTCGCGCGCGACTGGGAGCACGAGGGTCGCTACCCGGCCGAGATCATCGACAAGATGAAGGAGATGGGCCTGTTCGGGATCACGATCCCGGAGGCCTACGGCGGGCTCGACGCCGACCTCGTGTCGCTCGCGATCGTGTTCGAGGAGATCTCGAAGGCGTGGATGGGCGTCGCCGGCACGATCGGCTCGCACTCGCTCGCCGCGCGCATGATCGCGCTGCGGGGCACGGCCGAGCAGAAGGAACGCTGGCTTGCGAAGCTCGCGACCGGGGAGGTGCGCACGGGCATCGCGCTGACCGAGCCCGACGCCGGGACCGACCTGCAGGGAATCAAGACGCGCGCCGTGCGCGACGGCGACTCCTACCTCGTGCGCGGCACCAAGACCTGGATCACCAACGCGCGTCACGCGGGGATGCTCCCCGTGCTCGTCAAGACCGACCCCGACGCCGAGCCGGCGCACAAGGGCATGAGCGTGCTGCTGATCCCGACCGACGCGCCGGGCCTCACGGTTTCCCGCGACCTGGGCAAGCTCGGCTACAAGGGCACCGAGTCCTGCGAGGTCGTGCTGGAGGACGTCGTGGTGCCGGCCGACGCGCTGCTCGGCGGGGAGGAAGGCCAGGGCTTGCAGCAGGTGTTGAGCGCGCTCGAGGTCGGGCGCATCAACATCGCCGCGCGCAGCGTGGGGATCGCGCAGGAGGCGCTCGACCAGGCGCTCGCGTACGCGAAGGAGCGTCACGCCTTCGGCCAGCCGATCGCGGACTTCCAGGCGATCCAGCTCAAGCTGGCCGACATGGCGACCGAGGTGCAGGCCGCGCGCCTGCTGACGTGGTGGGCGGCCTCGCGCGGCGACGCGGGCGAGCGCATCGACATGGAAGCCGGCATGGCGAAGCTGTTCAGCTCCGAGGTCGCGATCCGCTGCTCGCTGGAGGCGATGCGCATCCACGGCGGCTACGGCTACTCGACGGAGTACGACATCGAACGCCTCTACCGCGACGCGCCGCTCATGGCGATCGGCGAGGGGACCAACGACGTGCAGAAGATCGTGATCGCCCGGAGCCTGCTGCGCGAATGAGCGCGCGCTCGTTCCTCTACGTCCCCGGCCATCGTGAGGACGCGCTCGCCAAGGCGGCCTCGCGCGGGGCGGACGCGCTGATCCTGGACCTGGAGGACGCGGTGCCGGTCGCGGCCAAGATGGCTGCGCGCGCGGCCGTCGCGGCGTGGCTGCGCGCGCGGCCGGAGGGCGTCGAGGCGTGGGTTCGCATCAACGCGGGCGAGGCGGGTCGCGAGGACCTCGCCGCGATCGGAGCCGCGTGCGACGGCGTTTCCGTGCCCAAGGTGTCCTCGCCCGGCGACATTCCCGCGACCGGCCTGCCGGTGATCGCGCTGATCGAGACGGCGGCGGGCGTGCTCGACGCGCGCTCGATCGCGTCGCACCCGCGCGTCGTGCGGCTCGCCGTCGGCGAGGCCGACTTGTCGGCCGAGCTGGGCGTGGAAGCCTCACCCGACGGCAACGAGCTGTGGACTGCGCGCAAGCTGGTCGTGCTGGCATCGGCGGCCGCCGGGGTCGAGCAGCCGATCGGGCCCGTCTCGACCGACTTCCGCGACCTCGACGCGCTGCGCGCGAGCACGGAGGCGTTGAAGCGCACGGGCTTCGGCGCGCGCGCCGCGATCCACCCCGCGCAGGTTCCCGCGATCAACGAGGTTTTCACGCCGGGCGCCGCGGAAGTCGAGCGGGCGCGGGCGCTCATCGCGCGCTACGAGCAAGCCGGCGGCGGCGCGACCGTCGACGACGATGGCCGCATGATCGACGAGGCGGTCGTGCGATCCGCGCGCCGCGTGATCGAACGCGCCCGGCCGTGAGGCGGGTTAGGGGCAGGTCGTCCCGACGGAGGCGCAGAGAGGAATCGATCCGCCCACCGAGCTTCCGTCGACGAACCCCTCGACCGAGGAGCCGGCATCCACGACGATGCTCTTTTCGCAATGGCCGGCGACGCAGATAAGCGTCTCGGAGCCGCGGCGAACGCCCGGCGCACCGCGATTCTGGATTTCGAGGCCGGTCTTGCCGAACGTGTCGTTGCCGGCGAATCCCTTGTAGATCGTGGTGCCGCTCACGGTGGCTCCGTCGGCTCCCGCCGAAGCAGTGCCTGCCTCCGCTCCGAACGCTCCGAAATTCAAGCCCGAGCAGAAGCCGTCGAGGCATGCCGAGGGTGAGACGGTCGCGCCCGGAGTCGCGGTGAGGTTCGGGTCCGCGCGGACCTCAAACTGCACGCTCCAGCCGGGATTGAAGAAGACGCCGGCGCACGCGGCGACGCGGTCGCTTCCACCGCCGGTGCCGGTGTCCGCTCCGACGAAGACGGTCGGAGGGTTGGTTTCGCTGCCGATCCAAACCGGCACATCGCTCGGAATCGGTTCGTCGTCGCACGAGCTGGCCGAGGCGACTCCCGCCGCCGCTACGGAGATCCCGAGCGACGCCGCCACGAGAACGGACGCGAACTTCTTCATCACTGCTCCTTTCGCGGACGCGGTTCTTCGGGCGCGCTCAGAACGGGTCGCCGGGACAGTCCATGCCGCGGCTCACGGCAAGAGGAATCGTGACCGAAGGGTCCGTCGGCTCGTCCTCGAGGTAGATGAAAACGAAGCCGGCGAAGAGGCAGAACGTCGGCGTGCAAGTCGTCCCGACGCAGGGCGGGACGTCCTCGCCGAAGAACAGCCACGGGACGACGAACGGCACGACGTACACCCCTGTCATCTTCCCCTCGAAGGTGCCGCCGGGCCCGAGGTAAACCTTTTCGCCGTCGATCGTGAACAGCCACGGGTTGCCGGCCTCCGCTCCGATCTCCCCGGTTCCGTTGCAGACGCCGTTGAGGCACGCTTGAACGTCGAACCTCGCCCCCGGCGTCGCGGTCGTGTCGTGGTCGACGCTGATCGTGGTGTTGACCGTCGTGCTGCCGTCGCTCGCCCAGACGCACAGCCCGCGCCACCCGTTTGCGTTCTGAGAGTCGGTATCTACGCCCACCTGGACGGCCGGCGGGTTGTCCGGATCTCCGATAGTGATCGGGATGTCTCGCGGGATCGGCTCGTTGTCGCACGTCGTAACGGCGGCTGCGGGCGGCACGGCGCCCAGTGCGATGGCGGCGAGCACGGCCAGAGACAGGATTCTGGTGCGAGTCATCAAACGCTCCTTCGCGATGTCGTTCCTCGTCTTGAACTCGCGTTTCGACGGGGCCTGCACGTTCTCCTGCTTGACCTGAAATGTTCCATTCTTCGGAAAACCGAGAGCCCGAGTACCCGAGAACGCCAAGAGCCGGCCGAACGGCCGGCTCTTGGCGTAGAAGAACTGTCGCTTAGGGCTGCTCGCCTTGGTCCCCGACTTTCTGGTCGGCGACGCTGAGGCATACGGCCTCCGCGTGGCCGGTGCCGCCGCTTCCGGTGGCGAAGGCGTTCCCGTGGAAGTCGGCGTCCGGTCCGCCGGCGACCGGGTCGACCTCGCCTTGCACGTATCCGCCCTGTCCGGCGTCGGGACGGCTGTAGCCGCCTCCGCCGACGACCTCGACGTATGCGTAGTCGTTGCGCACGACGTAGTGCCCCGTGTGCTGGTGGACGTAGAGCAGACCGGCACTGCCGAGCGTGTCGAACGCCGTCGCGCGAACGGGCTCAAACTCCGCGACGGGCACGATGCCCTTGGCGTTGTCGTGCTCCGGGTCGACGTGGTCTTCGCTGTGGCCAGTGTTCTCGTCGAAGTTCGGGTTGTCGGTGCCGTTGGGGCGCTTGTCGTTGTTCCCGTTCGCGTCCTTCGCGTGGCCTTCGCGGTAGTAGGTGTCGCAGCGCCTGGCCGACTTCCGGTTGCCGTCGGCGTTCGGGTCGTCGTGGGCGGACGCAAGCGAGCCGCCGAATGCGACGAGCCCTACGACGATGACGGCGAGCAGCTTGCGCATGACCCAGTCCTTTCCCGAAGTGGTCTTCAGCCGCTTCATTCGATCCCGGCGGGCCCGTTTCCTGCCCATGCGAGGCGGCAAAACGGGCGAAGCGACCGCGTTTCCGTTCAGGAAACCTCTTCGGTCGGCCGGGCGTCGCCGGCGCTCGAGCCCTGGGCGATCAACGCATCGGTCTGCTCGCGAAACTTGGTGAGGCTCACCATGTTGAGCAGCGGCAGGCACAGCAGAAGCCCCGCGGCTTGGATTAGGAAGACGGTCGCGTAGCCGGATTCGACGCCGCCGGTCACGACGCGCAACACCTCGTAGATCACGCCGCCGCTCGCCGTCGCGAGTCCTTCGGCGAGTGCGTGCGCGACCGTCCAGGCGCCCATGAACAACGCCGTGTAAGCGCCGCGCGCCATGCCCATCATCAGCGACAGACCCGCGACGCTGAAGACGCCGTTGCCGAGCCCGCTGATGAACAGCGAGGTCCACACCGGCGGCGCCGACGCGGTCATCGCGCCGTAGCCGAGCAGCGCGTAGGACACCGTCGAGATGACCAGCCCCCATTTGGCGAGCCTGATCGGTCCGAACTGCTCGAAGTAGGGACGGCCGGCACCGACGATCCCTACGAGGATGCCGACCATCAGCATCGCGTTGAAGGCATTGGAGGTCGCGATGTCCATGTCGAGCACCTCGCCACCGAACGGCTCCAGGATGGCCTGCTGGAGGAAGAGGAAGATCGTGGCCACCACCATGAACAGGAAGAACAGGCGAGCCTGGCTGATGGAGGCGACGTCGACGACGGCACGCCGGAACGTGACCCGTTTCTCGTCGGCCTCACGCTCCCGCGCGCGCCGCGGCTCTTGGCCCCACACAGCGAGGACGGTCAGCACGACGACGAGCACGCCGACGACCGCGAAGAGCAGTCCCAGGTTCTCGGGCGTCTTGCCGGCCTCGTGCTCGCCTCCGAGGAACGACGCGGTCAAGATCACGCCGAAGAAGATTCCGGCGATGAGTTCGAGATAGACGAGCGATGCGGCCTGCCCGCGCTCGCTCTCGGGCGCGCGGTCGGCGATGAGCGCGAAGAACACGGTGCCCGCTCCGTACATGCCGATACCCATCAGCACGAACAGCAGCAGCGAGGTGACGACGGCGCCGGCGGTGACCCCGTGCGCGAGCTGCCCGGCGACGTGCGGTGAGGCGGCGACGGCTCCGCCCGCGACGACCGCGCCGGCGATGATGTACGGGACGCGCCGGTAGCCGAACACCGGTCTGGTGTCGGACATGTGCCCGAAACCCAGCGCCAGCGGTGCGGCAAGGTTCAGCGAGGCCAGGATCGGCGCGATGATGGCGAGCGACACGGCCAGCTCGACCTTCAGAACCCGATTGAGGACGCCCAGGATGAGCACCGAGGACATGCCCGCCGCGAACTCGCGCAATCCGAGACGCAGCACCGTCCACGTGGACAGCGTCCGGCGCGGCAAGGGCGTGGCCGGCGACGCTTTCGCCGCCACGTCGCCGAGCGCTTGTTCGAACCCGGGGTCGTCTGGGTGCATCAAGCGAGCCTGCCCGGTACGCCGTTCGTCCAGCATCGCGCCGGCGGCGCCGTGCGCCTGCACACGCCCGTCGTTGAGCACGATCACTTCGTCGGCGATCGCCTGGACGAGCATGGCATCGTGTTCGACCACGAGCACGGCGGCGCCCGATCGGTCGCGCCAGCGGGTGATGAGGGTGCAGAGCTTCTCCACCTCGGAGATCGCCAGGCCCGCCGACGGCTCGTCGAGGATCAGCAGCTCGGGCTCATGCGCGGTCGCGACGGCGATATCCAGGATCCGCTTCATGCCCGTGGACAACTCGGATACGAAGCGGGACGCGTAGGGCGTCAGACCGAACCGGGCCATGAGCGACTCCGCGTCCCCCTTGGAGCCGGTGACGACGGCGGTCGTCTCGGCGACGGTCAACGTCGCGGGGAGCGGCGAGCCTTGGAATGCGCGTCCGATCGTGCGTCCGCTTCGCGCCGACGGCCCGGTGGACGAGCCGACCACGATTGCTCCCGAGTGCGGCACCACGCCGCAGATGGCGTCCAGAAGCGTCGTCTTGCCTGCACCGTTGGGGCCGACGACGCACACGATCTTGCCGGGCTCGACTCCGACCGACACGCGGTCCAGGATGCGCGTCGTGCCGAGCGTGACCGACACGTCGGTCAAGACCAGGCCGCTCATTCGACTCCCGCCAGGAACGTGGCCGGCAACAAGTCCGGACGCCGCCGCAAGATATCGAGCGGGTCGTCGTAAGGCTCGATCGTGCCGTCGACGAGGAGCGCGACGGTGTCGGCCCGCGGAAGGAGCGACGGCAGATCGTGATCGACCGCGACGACGCCGACGCCCTGCTCGGCGAGCACCTTCAGCAAGTCCATCACGCCGAGCCGAGCGTCGTGATCGAGCCCGAGCGTCAGCTCGTCGGCGAGCAAGACTTTCGGCCGGCGATAGAGCGTCTGGGTGACGGCGAGCAGCCGCTGCTCGCCACCGGAAAGGACGCCCGCCTTGTGGTCCCGCCGGTTCGCGAGCGTCGGTACGAGGGGGAGGAGCGCCTCGGTCGCCTGGGCGAACGACACCGCGGTGCGGTGCGTGCGGTAGGCGGCGGCGCGAAGGTTCTGCATGACGGTGAGATCGGGGAACACCGGCCGAGCGCCCGACACGAACGACAGCCCGGCCGCCGCGCGCTCCTCGGGCCGCAGGCTCGTGACGTCTTCGCTTCCGACCAGGATCTGTCCGGTCTCGGTCGTCAGGAACCCGGCGGCCAAGCGAAGGATCGTCGACTTGCCCGCGCCGTTGGCGCCGACGAGCGCGACGAACTCGCCCGGGTCGACGGTGAGCGTCGCCTCGTTCAGCACGACGTTCGGGCCGAAGCGAACGGTGACCGAGCGGCATGCCAGCGCGGTCGTGATCGCCGCGCCGGGGTCGGAGGTGCCGCGCAGGCGAAGCGAGATTCGAACGCGGTCGCGCGGCAATGCTCTCCCCGCGCGGACGAACTGGATCCCGGCGAGCGCGTAGTACGCGGCGCTCCATCCGGCCGCTCTCGGCAAGCCGGACCCCGCACCCACCGCGAGAACGTGCACCGCCGGCACGACCCCGACGAGCGCGAAGGCGACGACGACGCCTGTCGCGGCCGCCCATGAGCCGTCGACGCAAGCGCGCACCGCACGAAGGCATGCGCGCGCGACGGCGTTCGCCGACGCGACGACGACGACCGGCATCGTCAGCGCGGCGAGGCGCGCGTCGCCACGGGCGGCGATCATCGCACCGAATACCGAAAGGATCAGCAGCGGCTCGAGGGTCGGTGGAAGGGACGCGCCAGTGCGGGCCGCGGCGGCCCCGGCCCACCACGTTCCGATCGCGACGCCCAAGGCAAGGACGATCATGAGCGGAGGGAGCCACAGACCGGTGTTGCGCACGTCGAGGAGCGCCTCCCAAGCGGGGGCGATCGCCGCGATGGAGGCGATCCCCGGCCCGACGGCGAGCATCGTGCCGAATGCTGCCAAGCGCACCGTCCGCGTCGAGAAGGCCTCGCGTGTGTCGCTCCCGGCGACGCGTGCGTTCGTCACGCCGCGCTCACTCTCCCTGCGGGCTCGCGTTGCCGCGCTGCCGCCTCGGCGCGAACCGCGTCGCGGGCGACGAGCCGGACCGCGGCGTCGCGTACGCGCTCGAGCACGCGCGACAAGCCGGCCGGCAGGAACAGCACGACGGCGACGACCCCGACGCCGGACGTCATGCCGTCCCACGGGCGGGGCAAGAGCTGACCGGCTTGCAGCGCGATCGCTCCCACGAGCACGCCCACCGGAGACGACACCCCACCTACGACTGCCATCGCGAGGAGCGCGAGCGACCGCTCGATCGTGAAGCTGCTGTCGATGAGGCCGGTGCTCTGAATCGCGACGCCGAACACCACGCCGGCCAGACCGGCGATGCCGGTCGACAGTGCGAGCGCGACGATCCGTCCCCTCACCGGGTCGACGCCGAACCACTTCGCGCGCTCGGGATCGTCGCGCGCGGCGACCAATCCCGCGCCATACGTCGAGGCTCGCAGCTTGATCGCGCCGACGACGGCGGCAACGCACAGCACGCCGCCGGCAACGCACAGCAGGCGCGGATCGCCCGGGATCTTTCCGGTGGCGGAGAACAGCACGGCCGCCTGACCGGCCGCCGCGATCGCGAGGCCGACGACCGCGAACGACAGACTCGAGCGGCGCCGCGTTCCGAACGCGGTGAACGCTCCGACGCCCGCAGCGACGGCTGCGGCGATGGCCGCGCGGAATCCCCACGGACCGGGCAGGCGTGTGGCGAGCGCGGCCGCCAGCCCGGCGAAGCCCCAGTGACCGAGCGGCAGCTCCCCCGCGAAGAGCCAGGCGATTCCGACCGCGACCGCGCCGAGCGTGATTGCGGTCGCGACGCCGTAGGCGACGAGCTGACTGGGTGACAGCAGGTACGCCGGAACCGCTACGGCGGCGATGGCGAACAAGACGAGCGCAAGCCCGCCGAAGAACACGCCTCCCGACGCCGAGACCTTCCATGGGAGCGGGCGCGTCGTAGCCGCCGCCTCCCAAGACGACGCGCGCTGCGCCGCTTCGCCGCGGCCGAGGTTCTGCCCTTGCACGGCGACCGCGACGATGACGAAGACCGCGAGCGCGAGGACCGCCAGCGTTCCGCTCGTCGAGAACCGGCCGGCCAGTTGGTAAGCCATTCCGAGCAGGATGGACGCGACGGCCGCGCGCGTGATGCTGCGAAGTCCCGCGAACACCGCGGGCGCAAGCGCAAGGAGCAGCACCGTCGGCGGCAGCGAGCCGCCGAGGCTGAAGCCCTGCACGAAGATCGTCAGCATGCCGCTGAGCGCCGCGATCGCACCGGCGATCGCCCACACCGCGGACCGAACGACCGCCGCGGGAATGCCCAGGGATCGGGCGCGCTCGGTGTCCTGACCGAGCGCGAGCGCCGCGACGCCGATGCGGCTCCGCGTCATGAACCGGTGCACCGCGTACACCACGAGCGGGAAACACACGATCGCGAGGATGTGGCCCGAGAGCAGGTTGACGGGGAAGATGTTCCAGGTGAAGCCCAGGTCGAGCGCCGTCGTGGGAAGCTCGTTCCCGAACATGAAGGCGACCGCGACGCGGATGCCGTCGAAGATTTGCGCGAGTCCGACCGTCGCGACCAGCAGGATCGAGCGGGGCACGTCGTGCAGGCGCGCCAGGACCAGTCGATCGGTGAGCACCGCCAGGCACGCGCCCGCCACGATGCCCACCGGCGCCGCCCACCAGAAGCTCCACTCGCCGTTGACGACGAGTTGCGCGGTGATAACGCCGCCGACGAGGCCGAGCGCGGGCTGCGCGAGGTTCACGACGCGCGTTGTTCGCCACAGCAGGACGAAGCCGATGCTGTTCAGTCCGGCGAGCGAGCCGAAGACCAGGCCCAGAAGGACGGTGTTGACCAACCACCCGGGCAGCACGCTATCCAAGACCGGCTATGCCTTCCTATCGACGATGAGAGCGATGGTAGCGGCGTTTAGAGCTGCGATGGGCTGCTGTAGCGCCTGTTCTCGTAGAACGCATACGCGCCGGGAGGACCGCCGGGGTTGGGGTTATTGGCCGACCACCGGATCTTCGCGACGTCGGCGAGGAACTCGGGTTCGCGAGCGCCGAAGTCGATCAAGATGTTGTTGTGGTTGTCCGTGATGCCGTCGACGAAGGAGTAGCGGAACGAGTCGAGACCGGCGATTGCGGCCTTGAACGTCTGGGGACTGAGGTCCCGGCCCGCGTCGGTGATTCCCATCACGAGCTGCGCGAGACCCGCGTAGACGAGGGCCGCCGGCGCCGGAGGCTCGGCGTTCTTTCCGTCGTGAGTGTCCTTGTACGCCTCCTGGTATTGCGCGAAGTACTCCGAGGCGCGGTTGGTGTCGTTGTTCGCGACGTCGGGGTAGTACTCGCGGTCATAACACGTCAGGCCTTCGGCGCCTTCCCATTGCGAGGGAACGAACAGACGCACCATGCCGGGGTTGTCCAACCCCGAGCAGGGCCAGACGTAGTAGTCCGGATCCCAGCCGTTGCTCTGGGCGGCGGGCGTGATGTTCAGCGGCGAGTTCGCGTCGGGCATGATGAGCGTGTTCACCCCGGCCTCGCGCATGTCGCCGACGATTCCGCTCGCCTGCGTCTGCGACGTGGCGAGGTCGGCCGGGATCGTGCGGGTCAGCGCGATCGGGATGCCGGCCTCCTTCAACTGCTTGACCATCGACATGCCGACGTCCTTCAGGCCCGGATACTCGGCGTAGATGACGCCGTACACGCGCTCTTGGTTCAGCGCTCCGTACCCCGTCTTCATATGCTCCTTGAGGTACGCGATCGTGTACTTGATCTGCTGCTCCCAGGACATCGCGTCGCCGAAACAAAAGCCGTTCGTGCGCTCGTGAAGCGTCCCGCCGAGCCCGCCCAAGTCGTACGTGGCGAGGTTGAAGATCCCCGCCGCGGCCAAGACCGGGCAGATGTACGTGGATACGCCGCCGTGCGACGAGATCGCGGCAAAGGGCTTGAGTTCCTTTGCGATCTTCTCGGCGTTGGTCGCGTAGCTGAAGTCGCCGTTCCCGGCTTCGATGACGGTGCCCACGAGCCGGCGGCCGTGGAGGTCGTATGGCCGGCCGAAGAAGGTGGCGTCGGGATCGTTCGCATGCTTGTTGAGATAGTGCAGGAACATCCGGAAGGCGAGCGCTTCGTCGAGGTTGGCACCTTCGGCGGGCGTGCCGCCGATGTGGCTGCTCGTCATCGTGCGCTCGCCCTTCCAGTAGTACACGACCTCGATCTCGTCGTCGGTGACGCCCGCGACGCTCGGGCCGGCGATCGAGCCGCCGCCCTTCTTGACCAGCTTCTTGCCTTCCTTCGTCGATCCCGGCAGGAGGCCGTCCTCGCGCGCGGCGATTCGCGCGGCGCGCTCGGCTGAGACGATCGTCCCGTCGGCCAGACGCACGCGGCCGTCGGGGAGCAGGACCGCGCCCTCGGGAAGCTGTTCGCCGGCCGCTACGAGGCTGCCGGGGTCTTTGTTATCGGGATCGACGGCTTGACCGACGGCGACGAGGCCATTGAAGACGAGCAGCGCAGCGGCGAGCGATGCGATTACTCGGTGCTGCGCACCGAGCAAGGAGTTCAATCCCCAGAAAGACCGGCCCACAACGATCAACCCCCTCCGGCCGTTGCCATGAACGGCTGCAGAGATTCTAACGACGACGCGGTGCGTTGCCTCCTGCTTGTTCGATGCCGGGTGAGTCGACTCCTTCTCCGCCCGGTATGCGCTGGTTCCCAAACACGGAATCCTAACGCCGTGAAGGAAACCGGCTGGTGCGGGCGAAAACCGATCGCAGGTCAAGGGGTGGCGCTCCTTCGAGGGAGCAGGGCAAAGGAGAACACAATGCTGAAGCGGATCTTGATCCTCGCGGTGCTCGCGGGATCGGTCGCGGTCACGAGCGGCGCGCAGGCGGCGCACTGCGTCGGCACGCAAAACCGAGCGACGACGACGTTGAAGAAGGTGATCGGGTACAGCGACGAAACCGGATACGAGCTTGGGTCCGAGACCGTCGACATCCTGGTGATCGCCGACACCGCCGGCGCGTGCGACGACGGAAGCGTCAACACGACCGGCCCGCTCGGCGCCCCGACGACCCTCGCCATCTCGGGGGACTCGAACTGTGACGCGACGACGACCAGCGAGTGGGATCCGTTCGGGTTCGGCGCCGGCGTCCACATGGACATCAGCGATACGAGCTGCAGCATCGACATCAGTTGGGGCGGCTTCGCCAGCGTCTACGCGCCCGATGTCGACAACTCGGGCGCGAGCACCGAGGGGGGCACGCTCTTCCTCGGCAAGGACACGACCGTGTCCGGTCCCGAGTCGCCGGCGGTCGCCTTCGTCGCAGGCGTCGAGTACCGGGCGGCTCCGGACGCGTCGGGCCGCTTGCTGACGGGGCTCGCCGGGAGCTGACCGGCGTCACGCACGTTGAGCGCGGGCCGCGAAGCGGCCCGCGCTCTTACGTTCCCCCGTGCTCGGCTGTTCCCGAGGCGAGACGTTCGCGCAGCTCTCGCTTGAGGACCTTGCCCGCCGCGTTACGGGGCAACGCCTCGACGAACACGTAGCGCTTGGGAACCTTGAACCCCGCGAGTTCGCCGCGCGCCCGCCCGTCCAGCTCCTGCTCGCTCGCCTCGCCGACGACGACCGCGACGACCTGCTCGCCCCACTGCTCGTCGGGCTCGCCGATCACGGCCACGTCCCGCACGCCGGGGTGCTTCACCAAGATGTCCTCGACCTCCCGCGGGTAGACGTTGACGCCGCCGGAGATGATCATGTCCTTCGTGCGATCGACGATGTAGACGAAGTTCTCCTCGTCGATGCGCGCGACGTCGCCGCTCGACAGGAAGCCGTCGGCCGTGGTGCACGCCTCGGTCGCCTCCGGGTCCTTGAGGTAGCCGTTCATCAGGAAGGGCGAGCGGCTGTACAGCTCGCCGGTGCCGCCGGGCTCGACCGGGTTGCCGTCGAGGTCGACCACGCGGACCTCGGTCATGAACCACGGCGGGCCCACGGACCCGGGCTTGCGCATGACGTCGGCGGGACGGCAATCGGTGACGATGCTCGCCTCGGTCGATCCGTACAGCTCGTGCAGCCCCACGCCGGGGAACTCCTGCACGACCCACTCCTTCAGCGGGTGCGGCATCGGGGCCGCGTTGAAGTAGAGGGTCTCCAGGCTCGACAGGTCGTGCTTGCCGATCGCGCCCTCGCCGAGCGCGCGCATCATCTGCGCGTGCGTCGGAACCATGAAGACGGTGTGCGCGCGGCTCTCGGCCATCATCGCAAGCACGCCCTCGGGGTCGAACGAGCGCAGCATCCACAGCTCGCCGCCGACGTGCAGCGCGCCGTAGCCGAAGGCGAAGCCGGCGCCGTGGTACATCGGCGCGACCGCGATCGTTCGGCGCCCCGGCCCGAGTCCCCACTCCAGCGCCGTGCCCAGGAACGTCAGCGCGCGCGAGCGGTGCGAGATCATCACGCCCTTGGGCTTGCCGGTCGTGCCGGACGTGTAGGCGACGCAGAAGGGCTCGGTCTCCACGATCGCGATGCCGGCGTCGGCGGCGGACGCGTCCTCGACCGCGCGCTCGTAGTCCGGCCCCAGCGTCGTGCCGTCGATCGACAGGGTGAGCGCTTGCGTGTGCTCCTCCAGCGCGGGCGCGGCCACGCCCGACAGCGCGTCGTCCAGGATCGTCGCCCGCGCCTCGGAGTGACCCACGATGTAGGCGACCTCCGCGGCGGTCAGGCGCGGGTTCACCGGGACCATCTGCATGCCGGCGCCTGCGATTCCCGCGGCTACCTCCGGGTACTCCAGCCGGTTGCCGAGCAGCACAGCCACGCGCTCGCCCGGCCGAAGGCCCGCAGCGAGCAGCGCGTTGCCGACCCTGCGGGATCGCTCCCCGAGCGCCGCGTAGGTGAGGCGCCGCTCGCCGTCCACGACCGCCGTCGCCGACGGCGTGGCGATCGCGAACTCCCGGATGCCGCTCGTGATCGTGAGCGGCGCGCCGCCCGGGTTGATCGTCATGCCAGCAGCTCGGCCTTGATCGCCTCGGGGCCGGCCTCGTTGAACTTCCGTCCGGTGACGAACGCGCCGTGGACGCCGGCGCTCGCCTCGGTCGCAAGCCAGAGCGCCGCCGGCACGATCGCGTCGGCCGGCAACGGCGGGTGCGCCTGCTTCAGGAAGTCGGGCATGCCGTTCGGGCCGAACAGTTGCGTGTCGACCATGCCGCCGGGGGAGACCTCGTTCACGCGCACGCCGCTCGCGGCGACCTCGCCCGCGGCGAGCCGAGCAAGCGTGGTCGTCGTCGCCTTCGACACGGCGTAGAAGCCCGAGCCGGGCCGCAGCGCGCTCCCGGTCTCCGACCCGACGACGATGAAGCTCGAGCCATCCTTCATCGCCGGCAACGCGTACTTCATGCACAGCCACGTCCCGAACACGTTCACGTCGAAGATCTGCTTGGCGATGTCGAGGTCCCACGTGTGCAGCTCGCGGTAGTGCTTGTCGGTGAGCATGCCGTAGGAGGTCGCGGCGTTGGCGACGAAGACGTCGATGCGACCGTCGTGCTCGATCGCGCCCTCGACGAGCCGCCGAACCTGTTCTTCGTCGGTGATGTCGGTCTGCACGACCGTCGCGCTCGCCGCGCCGGCGGCAAGGCACTCCTTCGCGACGCGTTGCAGGTCCTCGGCCGTGCGCGCGGCGAGCACGAGGCTCGCCCCTTCGCCCGCGAAGCCGGTCGCGATCGCTTCGCCGAGCCCCCGGCTCGCGCCGGTGATGACCACTACCTTGCCGTCGAGTGCGCCCATGGTTGCCTCCCGTGTGCTCCCTGCGTTTGGCGACAGTATGTCAGAAAGCCAGCGAGCCGCGGCGGGTCAGCCCGCCGCGCCGAGCGCGCGCAGGATGAACGAGGTCACGCGGTCGGTCGACTCCTTGACCGTGTGGCTCTTGGTGGCCAGCGGCGCCCGCTCGGACCCGATGCACGCGAGGATCATCTGGATCATGGCGGCCGGGTCGCCTTCGGCGAACTCGCCGGCCTCCATCCCCTCGGTGACGATCGTGCTCAGGTGGCCCTCGATCGGGGCGATGTGCTCCATGAACCGACGGAAGGTCTCGGGCTGGAGGAGCTGCATGACTTCGCGCCCGGGCGGCAGGTGCCGCGACTCGAACTCCTCGAGCTGGTGCTTGACGAAGACCTTGAGCTTCGCGGCCGCCGAGGGCGCGTGCGCGAGCGCCGCCTCGAGCCGGGCGAGCGTGCGGGTCATCTCGCGGTCGGTCCAGGCGAACAGCAGCGCTTCCCGGTCGGGGAAGTAGTTGTAGATCGCCGTGCGCGCGATCCCGGCCTCGGATGCGACGTCGGCGAGCGAGACCTCGGCGAAGCCGCGCTCCATGACGAGCTTTGCGAACGCCTCGATCAGGCGTTCGGTCGTCTCGGAGCGGTGCTCGCGAAGGTTGCGCGCGGAGATCTTGGGCACGAGGGGAGTATAGATTGCCGCCTGCGATGGAACGGCCATGGGACGCGATCGTCGTCGGCGCGGGGTCGGCGGGCGGCGTGCTCGGGCTGCGGCTCGCCGAGCGCGGCCGTCGCGTGCTGGTGCTGGAAGCGGGGCCCGACTTTCCCGGCGCGATCCCGCCGCTGCTGACGACCGACCTGCGCGTGCCGGTGTCGGAGTACGACTGGGGCTATCGCTCCGAGGGCGATCGCGAGATCGACCTGCCGCGCGGGCGGGTCGTGGGGGGCTCGTCGGCAACGAACGCCGCCGCGTGGATCAGGCCGCAGCCGGCGGACCTCGACGGTTGGGGCTTGCCCGAGTGGTCGTGGGAGGCGTGCCTGCCGGCGCTGTGCCGCATCGAGTCCGACCGCGCGTTCGGCGACGCGCCGCACCACGGTAGCGACGGGCCGATCAACGTCGAGCGGCTCGACCTGGAGAACGCGGCGCCGGTGACGCGGGCCGTCTACGACGCGCTGCGCTCGGCCGGGCACGACGACGAGCCCGATCAGAACGCGCCCGGCGCGACGGGGGCGGGCCCGCAGCCGGCGAACGTCCGCGACGGCGCGCGCGAGTCGACGCTCACGACCTACCTCAGGCGAGCGCGCGAGCTGCCGGACTTCGAGCTGCGCGCGGAGGTGCTCGTCGACCGCGTGCTCGTCGAGGGCGGACGCGCGCGCGGCGTGGTGACCGCCGGCGGCGACGTGCTCCGCGCCGAGCAGGTCCTCATCGCCGCCGGCGTCTTCGCAAGCCCGCTCGTCCTGATGCGCTCGGGAATCGGCCCGGCCGCGCAACTTGCCGAGCACGGCATCGACTGCATCGCGGACCTGCCGGTCGGCGAGGGGATGCACGACCACCCGGCGCTCGGGATCATGGCGATGGCGCACGGGCCGGATCTCGTCGATCGCAACCTCGTCGCTCGCGTGATGGCGCGCGCATCGTTCGCCGGCGCGCGCGGCGCGGAGGACGTGCACCTGTTCGGCCCGTTCACGGCCGAAGGAACCCGTTCGCCTATGCCTCCCGACGGCTTCGTCGTGGCGGGGATGGTCGCGAAGCCAACCTCGCGCGGCTGGGTGCGCCTGCGTTCGGCCGACACCCACGACGCCCCGCGCGTGTGCCTGAACTTCCTCGAAACCCCGGAGGACCTGGACGCGATGACGCGGCTGCTGCTCGCGATCGAGGACGTGCTGACCCAGCCCGCCCTGTCGAAGCTGATCGCCTCGCTCCCGTGGCGTCCGTCACAGGAGTCGCTGCCCGAGCTTCGTCGCGTCGCCCGCGCCGGCGCGCTGACCGACCACCACGAGGCCGGCACGTGCCCGATCGGCGCCGTCGTGGACGAGCACCTTCGCGTCTACGGCGTGGACGGGCTGCGCGTGTGCGACGCGAGCGTGCTGCCCGGCACCCCGCGCTGCAATACGAACGCTCCCACGATGATGGTCGCCGAACGACTGATCGAGCTGATGGACGCCGAAGCTTGACGCTACGGGCTACATCCGGAGCCAAGCCTAGACAGACTAGACCATTGTCCAACCCTGCAGAGCCTCGCAGCCCGCGAATGAAAACGAGGAGGGGTATTCCCCGGACGGGTCAAGGAACGGCGACCGCCACCTCGGCGCAGACCTTCGCGTAGGGGTTCACCCCGCCGCAGGGCCCAGCGCCCATGGTCGTCCACGGCGTCGGCACGTGGCACTCGTCCTCGACCACATACTCCTTCGGCTGACCGAACAAGCTGTAGGAGACGGTGAGACACACGAGCGGCTCGGCGCTCGCGGCCGGCGTCCCGAGCGCCCCGGCCACGAGGCCCGCGGCGAGCAGGGCCCTAAGCTTCGGGCGTCGCACGCGTCTCCGCCCCAGCCCGGTGTCAGATGTCTGCGTGCCGCGATGCGCCATGGCGCCTACCCCCCTCGTGCGCGGCTCTGTCGGCCGCTTTTCGGGGGATTCGACGTCCGCAGGAGGTTCCCTTCTCCCCTACTGGCCGGGGCGGTCGATCTCGCTCTCCAGCACCGTGAGCAGCGCCCCGATCGCGGCCTCGACCAAGAGCGCTCCTCTCATGAGCTGGGCGATCTCGTGCCGTCCCGGTGAGTCGAGGCGCGCGGTGATCGCACGCATCGACACGGCGACCTTCCGGTCCATTGTGGCGACGGCGGTCTCCAAGATGCCCAGGACGCTGCGGACGGCCCGCTGCGCATCGGCCGCGCCGGTCGAATCGGGCGTGCCAGGTTCGGAGCCCCGAGCACGCTGCGTGTCATGGCCCTCCCGCGCCGCTGCGATCACCCGCAGGCGCTCGTGAAGCTCCTTGACGGTGGTGGGCATCCGCCTGGGTCGGGCGAGGCGCCGCGGCGAGAGACGCGCGGCTCGCATTCGGCGCAGCAGCGCCCGGATGAAGTCAAGGCCGACGATCATCACCTCGAGCGTCGATAGAACCGCGTCGCGCTCGTCGGGCAGGAAACGCGAAAGCCGGTCCCGCGCCAGCGCGCGATCGGCGCTGCCCTCACGCGCCGATGCGGTCGTTATTTCCTCAAGGATCGCCAGCAGGTGCCAGAACTCGTATCCGGGCTCAAGGGCCGCCTCGCCGGGCTCGGCCACGGACCTAGGAGTCCTCCGGCGGGGACGGCAGGCCCTTGACGACGGCGCAGATCGTGCTCTTCGGGACCGAGTCCGGATCGCAGGTAATCCACACTGGAACCTCCACGAAGGGCTCAGCCGGCCCGAGCCAGGCCGAGACCCCAGCGACGACGTCGACGCGCTCGTCCCCTTCGGCGATGCCCGTCGAGCCCTCGACGCCGCCGACGCCAAGATCGACGCGGGCGGCCAGAATCCGTTTCGCCGGAGCAATGGCACCCGCCGCGACCGCGCGATGCGCGGACGGGTTGGCCCGGAACACTCGCAGCGCCGAGGCCGCCGAGTGCGCCGGGCTTGCCTCCGACGCGGCGGCGGACGGGGTGCCGCCCACGACCGACTGCACGATCAGCACACCGGCGATCGTGAGCGCGGTGAGCGCCGTCGTGGCGGCCGCGACCGGTCCGCCGAGACCTTCGCCGGCAACTTCCTGGGCCCGCGAACGCAGGCGCGAACCGACCTGCTGGACGAAGGCCAGCGCGCCCGCCCACAGCGGCAGCACCGCGCGAGACTCGCCGCGAATCTCCTCGGCGAAATCAAGGAAGCTGCGGGCTGTCTGGACCAGGCGCCGGCTTCCCGGATCGATCGGCTCGGGTCCCGAGGTCTCCTCGCGGAGACGAGCCAGCAGCCGGGTCAGACGCAAAGAATGGTCATCGTTCGGCGCCCACTCCTCCAGACGCTTCCGCAGCAGGCGTTGCCGTCGGTCGAGCGCGGCTCGCGCCCTGCGTCGCTGGATGAACCGTCTCATCGCTTCATCACCTTCCCGTTCCGCCCCGGGGCCGCAGGGCCTCCGTCCCGGTACCTTGCCGGAGCCGAAGCGCGCGCAGGCTCAGCTCGAACTTGAACCGAGCCTCGGCGTCGTTCAGGTCTAGGTTGGTTAGCGCGGCGACGCGCGCGAGGCGCCGATACAGCGTCTTGGGACTCACGTTGAGCCGCATCGCGGCGGGAACGACGCGTCCGGTCGCCGCCAGGTAGGTCTCGATCGCTTCCAGCAGGTCTCGCCGCTCGGCCGCCGAGGCGATCTCCAGCACAGGCCTGATCGGCGCGATCACCGTCGCCGCCACCGAGGGAGTCCGCTGGATCATCATGTAGGGAGCCGCCTGGTCGTAGCGAAGCGTCGGCCAGGGGTGCTCAATGCGCAGACGAATGTCAAGGGCCTCGGTCGCCTCCCGGTGCGAGACGGGGATCCCCTCGACGCCCGGCTGCGGACTCCCGGCCGCGGCGGCGATCCCTTCGAGGCTCACCAAGGTCCGATCGACTTCGCCGACCAGGCGTGGGTAGTCGTGGGGGTGATCCAGCCCGCAAACGGCGACGGCGCGATCGCGCTCGGAGGAGATCAGATGCCGCCTCGGGGGCGCGAGATGCGAGCGGAGAAGCCCCGCCGCCCTGCTGGCCCGGGCAGGCACATCCTCCCCCTGCCACAGGAAAGGGGTGGCGATGACCACGGCGTAGAAAGGACTCGGGCGGACACCTGTCGCGGCCAGGCGGCGAGCCTCGGCGTCCGGCGCCTCCGGCCCTGTCGCGGGGTCCTTCGTGGCGGTCATCGTCTCGATCCTTCTCTCAGCCGTCGGCACATCGCGTCTCGCACGACAGTGCGGTGCTGCCCTGGAGTACGAACGAGGGCTTCAAATGTCCCCGGCGCATCGAGTGATTACGGCCCTGCGCGTCAGAGGTTGCGAAAGCGGTCTCGCAGCGTGCGGGATGATCCGACCGCTCGGTTACTCAGTTTGGGACAACTTTTCGTGCCCGCTCAGGTTGTCCCATTGTGGGCATTGTCACCGAAACGCCGCGCCGGTAGTTTCGCGCACGGGGTCGAGAGCCCGGTGCTCGGCAGGATGACCCGCGGCATCGGGCTCGCGACCTCCCAAGGGGCCGAGGTTCGCGACAAACCGGCAACGGCGGAACCTGTGACGGGAAAGTTCACACGGATTCGTCCGGTTGAAGCGAGACATCCTCGCGCCACCTACGTACGACTGAGGTACAGGGAGGATCTGAGGGCTCACCAATAAGCCCCCTCCGGCGGGTCGGGACCCCACCGGGCCCGATCCGCTAGAGGGCGGCTGAGCAGCACCTTTGCACGATCGCAGGCGACGAACGAAGGGGGAGAACCACCATGGCCGAGCACCGTTCTCACGCGCGCACGCGCACCCGGCGGGCCCGAACCGCCTACGTAGTCGCAGGACACTGCGCGATGCTCGTGCTGCTG
>DASWJS010000035.1:0-23798 GCA_036397035.1 Actinomycetota bacterium
CGCCCCGGTCCAAAACCGATCAGCCGATGTCGAGCGAGAAGGACGCGTTCGCTCCGGCGTAGATGAACACGACGGCGAACGCGGCCTCGTCGGGGATCGTGCCGCTCTCGTCGACGCCGGCGCCGTTGTCGTCCCAGAGCCCGTCCTCATGCCCGGGGCCGCCGGCCCACTCCGCGCAGTCGCTCTTGTAGAACTGGACGCCGAGATCCTGGTAGCCGGCGAGATCGTCGGTCGCGGCCAGCGTGAAGGGCTCGCCAAGCTCGTTCGCGGCCAGCGTGATGACGTACCCGTCGACGCCGTTGACGTCGTCCTCCTCGAAGCACGCCACGAGCAGGTCGCTGGCGCCGAACCCCTGGATGAAAGGGTCGTACTCCGGAGCCGGCAACAAGATCGTGCCGGTGTGGACCGCGGCCTGCGCCGGCATGACGCCGGAGCCGATCGCGGCCACCATCGCCGCCGCGACGAGCAAGCGAATCTTCATTCGTCCTCCATCCGTAGCGGGCGTTGTGGCCCGTCCTCGCCCCTACGGTTCGCCCCGGCGCGCCGACCTCCTCCCGCCCCTGCCGAATTACCCTTTTGCGCTGGTTGCCCGGCGGCGCCGACCCCTACAGGCCGAGGGTCTTGGCGATGTTGGTGCGCAGGATCTCGCTGGTGCCTTCGTAGAGGCGCTGGGCGCGGACCTCGCGCCAGAAGCGCTCGATGCCCATCTCGGTCATGAAGCCGTTCCCGCCGTAGACCTGGATCGCGCGGTCGGCGACGCGCCCGACCATCTCGGTCGCGACCAGCTTCGCGGCCGCCGCTTCGCGGCGGCCGTCGGCCGACCCGTCGTCGATGCGCGAGGCCATCTCGTAGACGAAGGCCCGCGCCGACTCCAGCTCGCACCAGGAATCCACGATGTAGCCCTGCACGTATTGGTTCGACCCGATCGGCTTGCCGAAGGCGACGCGCGTCTTGGCGTAGTCGAGCATCTTGTCGAACAGGTGCTGCGCGATCCCGAGCGCCGCCGCCGCAATGTGGAGCCGCCCGCCGTTGATCCACGCCATCGCCGCGTAGAAGCCCTGGCCGACCTCGCCCAGAACGTTCTCGGCCGGGACCTCGACGTTGTCGAACAGCAGCTCGGCCGGACGGTCGACCGTCGAAGCCGTGTGCTGGAGCCGCGCCACCTCGAAGCCGGGCGTTCCCTTCTCGACGAAGAACGCGGTGATCCCGCCGCGCGCGCGCTTCTCGGGGTCGGTCACCGCGAACACCACGCAGAAGTCGGCTTCGGCGCCGTGCGTGATGAAGTGCTTGCGTCCGTTGACGATCCAGGTGCCGTCCTTCTGCTCGGCCTTGGTGCCGATCTGCGTCGCGTCCGACCCGGCGCCCGGCTCGGTCAGTGCGAAGCACATCTCGCGTTCGGCCCGCATCAGCGGATCGAGGAACCGCTCGCGCTGCTCGGGCGTGCAGCCGGACAGGATGATCGTCGGGCCCTCGACGCTCGGCAGGACGCCGCCGCGCGAGGCGAGGAACGACCCGGACCGGTAGACCTCCTCGTGGATGAGCACCTGTCCGAAGTAGCCCAGTCCGCCGCCGCCCAGCTCTTCGGGCATGTGCAGGCCGTAGTACCCGAGCGCAGCCGACTTCTTGCGGATCTTCTTCTTCTCTTCCTCGCCGCTCTCGATGTAGCCGGTCTCTTGCAGCTCTTGCGCGTAGCGCTCCTCGACCGGCAGCACCTCGCGCGAGACGAAGTCGCGGATGGCGGCGCGCAGCTCGAGCAGCTCTTCGGGAATGACGATGGCGCTCACGGTTCCCTCACTTTCCCTCGTGGAAGCCTCATGGTAGACGGGCGGGGAACGACGAAGAAACTCAGGCGCCGCCGACGCGCAGGAACTCCTCGATGTGATCCGCGAGCGCCTCATGCGCGTGGAACGGGATCTCACGCTCGGCGTCGAACAGCTCCAGCACGCCGTTGGGGAGGGACTCCGCGAGCCAGCGTGCGGCTTCGAACGGCACGTACTCGTCGCCCTTCATGTGCAGCACGAGCGTCGGCGCCGTCACCTTGGGCAGGAAGTGGCGAAGGTCCTCGTCGCGCGTCTGCTCCAGGATGTCCATCGCGGCCTCGCGCCCGGTCGCATCCCAGTCCGCCTTCATCGCGATCGACGCGCCGGGGGGAGGCCCGGCGGTCGAGCGCAGGTAGCCGAAGGCCGCCTCCCAGGCAGCGTCGTCGATGCCGTAGGGCCATTCGGGCCCCGCGCCCCAGCGCGGCGTGCCGCCGATGCACAGCAGCGCTCGCACGCGGCCGGGCAGGTGGCCGGCGAGCGAGAGCCCGACCAGGCTGCCGCGCACGCCGTGACCGAGCAGCACGCACGAATCCAGCGCGAGCGCGTCGAGCAGGCCGTGTACGTCGCGCGCGTCGCGAGCGACCGTGTAGGGCGGTCCGGGCTTGTCGCTCTCGCCGGTCCCGCGGCGGTCGTAGACGATCACACGATGCCTCTCGGCCAGCGCGCGCACGAGCGCGCTCGCGCGCATCGAGCGCGACGACAGGAACCACTGCGGGATGACGACGATCGCAGGGTCGCCCTCGCCGATCACGTCGTAGGCGATCGTCGTGTCGTACGCGCGCGCCCGTCTCATCGCCGGTCCACCACGACGTGGCCCCCGTAGACGACCATCACGACGCGCTCGTAGGCGCCGGCGTCCTCCAGCGGGTCGCCGTCGAGCAGGATCACGTCGGCGATCTGCTCGGGCTCGATCGTGCCGGCCTCGCCCAGGCCCAAGAGCTGCGCCGCCTCCCGCGTCGTCGCGGCGAGCACCTGTCGCAGCGACATTCCCGCCTCGTGCATGAGCCGCAGCTCGTACGCGAGGCCCCCGTGCGGGTTGTAGGGCGTGCCCGCGTCGGTCCCGCTCGCGGTGCGAACTCCCGCCTCGACGGCCGCGGCGAAGGCCGCCCGGTGGTGCTCGATCAGCTTGTCGGACTTCACGCGCGCGTAATCGGGCACGTCCCTGCCGCCGTGCGAGATCCGGTCGGGCGCGCTCAGCGTCGGAACGAGCCACGACGGGGTGGAGATCATCGCCGAGATCGCGCCCCCTTCCAGGTAACAGCCGTGCTCGATCGAGTCGACGCCCGCCGCCGCGGCGGCCGCGATCCCTTCGGCGCCGATCGCGTGCGCCGCGATGCGCATGCCGAGCCGGTGCGCCTCGTTCACCGCCGCTTCGAGTTGCTCGCGCGTGAACGCCGGTTGCAGCGCGCCGATCCCGGGCGTCAGCACACCGCCGGTCGCGATCACCTTGACCACGTCCGCGCCCGCTTCCTTCAGGTCGTCGATCGCCTTGGTCAGGTCGTCGGACGAATCGACCTCGCGACCGATGAAATGCGCGTGCCCGCCGGTGACGGTGAGCACCTGTCCGGCCGTCAGGATGCGAGCGCCTTTGAGGTTGCCCCGGCGCTGCTCGCGCGCCGCGAGCAACGTGGCCTCGCCGAGCCCGCCCAGGTCGCGAACCGTCGTGATTCCCGCGTGCAGCGCGCGAGCGGCGGCCTCGCGGCAGCGCTCGAGCGCGTCGGCCTCCGACATCGCGTCGGCGTCCGCCGCGAAGTCGGGCGCCCCGTCGAAGCACAGGTGAACGTGGGCGTCGATGAGCCCCGGCATGAGCGTGCGGCCGTCCGCGTCGATCGCGCTCGGGTGCTCCTCGAAGCCGCGCGCGTCTTCGACCGGCCCCGCGTACATGACCCGGCCGCCCTGCGCGACTAGGACCGCGTCGTCGACCGGGTCAGAGCCGCGCCCATCGATCAGGCGCGCGCCGCGGATGACGAGCGGGTCGGACATGGGCCGCAATCATGGCCGGGCACGCGCACGCGTGGCAAGCCCGCGCGGGTCACGCGCGCCGCAGCCGCGCCGGCCGAGCCCGCCGGTAGGCTGCCGCCTCGATGGAGTGGCTCGAAGATCTCATCACCACGTTCGCACAGCACGGCTATCTGGCCGTGTTCGTGCTGATGGCGCTGGAGAGCGCCCTCATCCCCATCCCGTCCGAGGTGACGATGATCTTCGCCGGTGCGCTCGCTTCCGAAGCGTTCGCGACCGTGGCGCCCGGCGCGCCGCAACTGAACGTCGTGGCGCTGACGCTCGTCGGCACCGTGGCGAACCTGGTCGGGTCCTGGGCGGCCTACGGGCTCGGGCGGGTGATCGGACGAGCGCCGCTGGACCGCTACGGCAAGTACGTGTTCATCCGTCCCCACGACATCGACCGAGCCGAGGCATGGTGGAGCAGACACGGCCAGGGCGCCGTGTTCTTCGGGCGGCTCCTGCCCGTGGTGCGCACGTTCATCTCGCTTCCGGCCGGGATCGCCGAGATGCGCTTCTGGCGCTTCACCATCTACACCTTCATCGGCTGCCTGCCGTGGGTCGCGGCGCTCACCGTCGCCGGCTACGTGCTCGGCGACAACTGGCATGCGATCCTCGGCTCCTTCAGCCTCGCGGCCTACGCGATCGCGGGGCTGCTCGCGTTGATCGCCATCGCGTTCGTCCTCATGCGAATCCGCCGCGCCCGCGCCAAGTCGGCGCACGCGAACTCAGACGTCGAACAAGACCGGATGTGAGTCCGGCGCGGGCGGTGCCGGCTCGACCGGCTTGAAGTGCTTGCTCAGCGTGTCCGTCTGTCGCTGGTAGGACGAGCCCATGTCCTCGCCGTAGAGCGCGTCGGGAAGCGCGGCCATCCGCTCGAAGGTCAGCTTGCTGACCCGCTGGCGGTGCTCGATCATGAACGGCACGTCGTGGGCGCGGATCTCCAGCGCCGCACGCGACCCCGCGAGGTTCCGCGACTCGTCGTAGCCGAACCCCGGGTCGAAGAAGCCCGCGTAGTGCGTCCGCAGCTCGCCGCTGGTCGGGTCGAACGCCGTCATCTCGGCCGCGTAGCCCGGAGGGATGCGCACCGCCTCCTCCGACAGCAGCAAGTAGAACCGCTCGGGCGCGAGCACGATCCGGTCGCCGTCCTCGCGCATCACCGGGTCCCAGTAGTCCGTCCATTCGTACGAACGCACCCTGCCCATCTCGAGCACCGGCGCGAAGTCCTTGGCGCGGTAGCCGACGCGCCCGGAGGCGTCGCCGCGGATGTCCAAGCCGAGGAAGAGCCCGTCGGCGACGGCCAGGTCTTCGTTCGGGACCGGTTTGCCGCCCTGGAAGAGCAGCGGCTGCTCAGCATGGATCGCCCGGATCCCGTCGTCGTCGACGGCCGCCTGCCCTACCGAGAGGCGCAACTGGTTGAGGGCGAGCCCCTGGCTGACGCGCACCGTGAAGGACAGCGGCACGACCTCCAGGTAGAGGCGGCCACGGTAGCCGGGCCGGATCGCGTCGAAGCGATAGCTCTCGTCGGTGATCACGCGCGTGAACACGTCGAGCCGCCCCGTCGAGCTTTTCGGGTTCGCCTTGCCGCGGATCTCGGGCGGGAGCGCGAGCGCCTCCAGCAGAGGGATGACGTAGGGCCGGTTGGTCTCCAGCACCGCGCCGTCCCGCCGCAGGTCCAGCTCGTCGATGATCAGCTCCTTCAGCTTCACCTCGACGGGGCGAGCGTCGGGCAGGAAGCTCGACCGCACGCGGTAGGCGACCTCCCCGAGCCGCAGGTCCAAGCTCGCGGGCTGGAGGCTCGAGCCGGGGATCTTGAACTCGCCCGCGTCGATGCACCCCGCCTCGATCAACCCCACGAGCGCCTGCCGCGGCATCACGCCCTCCGCGCCGGGCTCCAAGCCCAGGTCTGGAATCTCCGTCGAATCCTCTCGCGCCATGCCCCTCCGATGTGCCGGGATGGCTCATGATAAGACTCGGCGCGCCGAACACCGCGGCGTCGGCCACCCCCATTCTGGAGCCATTTCACATGTGTTACACTGGATCACATGCGCGATGAGCCACGATCCGTCCAACGCTCGTTCCGCCTCTCACGGCGGACGGTCGAGCTGCTGGACGCCGCTGCCTCAGAGAGCGGCGAGTCTCGAAACGCCCTGACGGATCGGCTGCTCGGTGAAGCCGTTCGTCTCGTGCGTCATCCCCTGATCCGTTTCCACTTGGGCCCTGCGGGGCGTCGACAGCCGATCATCGTCGGCACTCGACTCTACGTGCACCAGATCGTCTCCACCCTCCGGGCGAGTCGGGGCGACGTCGAGGAGGCTGCTTCGTACCTGGCTATCGCCCCGCGCCTCGTTCGCGCGGCGGTTGAGTACTACGCCGAGTTCGAGGACGAGATCGACGAGGACGCGGCCATCGCCGCGAGGGCGGAAGAGAGTGAGCGCTCCCGCTGGGAGCGCCAGCAGCGCACCTTCGCGTGAAGCTCGCACTCGATCACCATTACTCCCCAATGATCGCCTCGAGGCTTCGCGAACGAGGTCACGACGCGATCGCCGTGCTCGAACGCGGCTGGGAAGCCGAGGAGGACGAGCGACTACTGGAGCTGTGCGATCGGGAGCAGCGCGCTCTGCTGACCAACAATGTCGCCGACTTCACAGTCGTGGCGCGGCGCTGGGCCGCGGAAGGACGCCGGCACTCCGGGCTGATCTTCACGTCTGACAGAAGCATGCCGAGAGGTCGCGACACGATCGGTCGGTTCGTCGAGGCACTCGACGCGTTGCTACGCTCACACCCAGGCAGCAATGCCCTCGACGACCGGATTCATTGGCTATAGCGCGCGACGGACCCGACTATGGTCCAGTCCTCACAGGGGGAGCGTTCACCTGCCTGATGGTGGGGGACCGGGGATTTGAACCCCGATGAGCTTGCGCTCACACGGACCTGAACCGTGCGCGTCTACCAAGTTCCGCCAGTCCCCCGGCGCGAACAGCGAGGAGCGAGTCTACCAGCCCGGCCGCCGCTCCTTCCCGCCCATTCGGGCATCGGGGGTCCCGGCCCGCCGACGATAGAATCGCCTCCAGCGCCACCCGGCGCGCGCATGGGCATCCTGAGGGAGTTCGAACGGCGCCTCGAGGGTCTGGTCGAGGGGTTCTTCGCACGCGCGCTGCCCGGCGGCGGGGTCCAGCCGATCGAGCTGGGAAAACGTATGGTCAGAGCCATGGAGGAGGAGAAGGTCTCGGGCGCCGACGGCTCGACCTACGTGCCAAACTCCTTCTCCTTCCAGATCTCCGCCAAGGACTTCACGCGGCTCGACCAGATCAAGACCACCCTGAAGAAGGAGCTGGTCGCCCTGGCCCATCGCGCGACGGCCAACGAGGGCTGGCTGATGGTCGGCCCGGCCGAGATCAGCGTCGTCCCGGGGACCGAGGTCAAGAAGGGCACCTTCAAGGTCGAGGCGCAGTTCGTCGAGGGCGCTCTGCCGGAGAAGCAGGCCGGCCCGCAGACGCAGCTCATCGAGATGTCCCTTGCCGCCGACGCCGAGCTGGTCCAGGTCGGCAAGACCCGGCGCACCTGGCCGATCTCCAAGGAAGTGCTCGTCATCGGGCGCATGGACGGCTGCGACGTGATGCTCCCCGATTCCGGGGTATCCCGGCGGCATGCCGAGATCCGGCGCGAGGGCGACGAGTGGGTGGTCGTCGACTTGGGATCGACCAACGGGACCGAAGTGAACGGCAAGCGCGTGAACCGACACCGGCTCGCGCCGGGGGACCGGCTCGTCCTCGGAGAGACGACGCTGGAGTTCCGGAGGCCCTAGTGAGCGCGCGCCCGCACGGGCGAGAGGCCTGAGCCATGCCGCCGCTCGTCCTGACGACATTGAAGTTCCTCTTCATCGCGCTGCTGTACCTGTTCATCGCGCGCGCGGTCCGCGTGATCTACCTGGACCTGGTGGGCCCGCGCGTGGGCGGTCGCCGCCAGCCGAAGAAGAAAGCGGCGAGCGGACGACGGCGCGGGCACCCGAAGTCGGTCGCGGTCACCGAGGCCGACAAGCCGATGCGCACCTACCCGCTGAACGAGGAGCTGACGATCGGGCGCGGCGACGTCGTCGACGTGCCGCTCGACGACACCTACGTCTCGACCCGGCACGCGCGGCTGTTCGTCAAGAACGGAAGCTGGTTCCTCGAAGACCTCGGCTCGACCAACGGCACGTACCTGAACCGCATCAAGGTGACGAGCCCGTCGCCGGTCGCGGTCGGCGACGAGGTCCGCATCGGCAAGACGCTGATCGAGGTGCGGCGATCGTGAGCGGGACGCTGATCCGGTCCGCCGCGCTCACCGACGTTGGCCGCTCGCGCGAGCGCAACGAGGACGCCTACTTCGAGGGGCAGCGCGTGTTTGCGGTCGCCGACGGACTGGGCGGCCATCGCGCGGGCGAAGTCGCGAGCCACCTCGCGCTCGAATCGATCGAGTCGCTCGACGATCTGGACCCGAAGCGGGCCGCGCGCGACATCGTCGACGCCGTCCGGCGGGGCAACCGGTCGGTGTACGAGCGGCAGCAGAAGGACGCGACGCTCAAGGGGATGGGCACGACGATGACCGCGGTCGTGATCAGCGAGGGCTACGCGCACCTCGCGCACGTCGGCGACTCGCGCTGCTACCTGATCCGCGGCGAGACGATCCGCCAGATCTCCAATGATCACACGCTCGTCGCGCGCATGGTCTCGGAGGGCAAGCTCACGCCCGACCAGGCGGAGGTCCACCCGCAACGGTCGGTGCTCACCCGCGCGCTCGGCGCCGACAAGGACGTCGACGTGCAAGAGACGAACCTCGTCCTGGCGCCCGGCGACCGGCTGGTGCTGTGCTCGGACGGCTTGAGCGGCGTGCTCGCCGAATCCGAGATCCGGCGCTACGCCTCCGACGGCGCGGACCTGGACGAGATTTGCCGGAAGCTCATCGACACGGCCAACGAACGCGGCGGACCCGACAACGTCACGGCGATCGTGATCGACGTGCAGGACACGCCGGGCGAGCCCGGCCCCGCGCCCGCCGCGATCAAGGGTCTCGGCCGGCGGGCGCGCCGCGTCCCGGTGCGCCCGATCGTGTGGACCATGTTGATCGTCGGGGTCGTGGTCGGAGGATGGTTCGGCGTGCGCACGTGGGCCAACGGCTCCTATTACGTCGGGGAGGACAACGGAAAGGTCGTCATCTATCGCGGCCTGCCCGTGGAAGTGGGCGTCCTGTCCCTGTCCAGTGTGGAGGAGACGACCGAAATCGAAGTCGAGGACGTCACGAACCCCTCCATCCGCCGCAGCATCGAGGAAGGCATCCGCGCCGACTCCCTGGAAGACGCGCGGCGAATCGTCGAGGTGCAGATCGAGCCGGCCGTCCCCATCCGACAGACCTCCCGGAGCACGCCACGATGAAGGCGCGCAACGCCGAGCTGTCGATGCTCATCCTGGCGACGGTGATCGCCGCGGGCACGCTCGCGCTGGTCGACCTCGCCGAGCGGACGACGGTCGCGCCCGAGTCCTTCGGTTTCGCGCTGATGTTCTCGGGCCTTGCGTTCGCCGGGCACCTCGCCGTTCGCCGGTACGCGCCGACGGCCGACCCGGTGCTGTATCCGCTCGCGGTCGTGCTCGCAGGCTTCGGGCTCGGCATGATCCGGCGGCTCTCGCCCGACCTCGCCTCGGCGCAGCTCGGCTGGTTCGCCATCAGCATCGGGGCGTTCGTCCTGACGCTTGCGGTCGTGCGAAACCACCGCACGCTCGAGCAGTTCCGCTACCTGTTGATGCTGGCGGGGATCGGGCTGCTGCTGCTGCCGCTCACGCCCATCGGTACCGACCTGGACCGGAGCGCGCGCCTATGGGTGCAGCTCGGAGGCATGACCTTCCAGCCCGCGGAGATCGCCAAGATCGTGCTCGCCACCTTCCTCGCCGGCTACCTCGCCTCGAAGCGAGAGGTGATGAACATCTCGACGCTACGGCTCGGCCCGATCGGCGTTCCCGCGCCGCGCCACTTCGGACCGCTGGTGCTTGCGTGGATCCTGTCGCTCGCGGTGATGTTCTACGAGCGCGACCTTGGGTCCTCGCTGCTGTTCTTCTCGCTGTTCATCGTGATGCTCTACGTCGCGACCTCGCGCGGCATCTACGTCTTCACCGGCTTCGCGATGTTCGGCGCCGGCGTCTGGTACGCCTACAAGTCGTTCCCGCACATCTCCACGCGCGTGTGCGCCTGGCTCGACCCGTGGAGCACCAACATCAACGACCCGTGCGGGATCCTGCAGAACGGACGCCAGATCGCGCAGAGCGCCTTCGCCCTGGGGACCGGCGGCTTCACCGGCGTCGGGCTCGGCCTGGGCCATCCCGAGCAGATCGATCCCGGGCTCGCCAGCGGCACGCTGCCGACCGACTTCATCTTCGCCGCGATCGGGGAAGAGCTGGGGCTGCTCGGCACGGTGGCCGTGCTGCTGCTGTTCGGGCTCATCGTCGCGCGCGGCATGCACATCGCGCTGCGCTCGCGCGACACGTTCGGGACCTTGCTCGCGGCCGGCCTCACCGTCATCGTCGGCCTGCAGGCGTTCCTGATCATGGCGGGCGTGTCGCGGATGCTCCCGCTGACCGGCATCACGCTTCCGTTCATCTCCTACGGCGGGTCGAGCCTGCTGGCCAACTTCGTGCTGATCGCCTTGCTCGTGCGCATCTCCAACGCGGAGGGAGCGTCGTGAACGCGGCCATCCGCAAGGTCACGCTGGTGCTCGCGCTGGCGTTCGGGGCGCTGTTCGTCAACCTGAACGTGGTGCAGCTCGGCCGCTCGACCGAGCTGGCCGAGCACCCGAGCAACCCCAGGCAATACCTCCAGGAGTTCACGGTGCGCCGGGGCGAGATCCTCGCGGCCGACGGGACCGTGCTGGCGGAGTCGGTCGAGACGAAGGACGACCGTTATCCGTACCGCCGCCGCTACCCGCTGGAGGAGCTGTTCGGCCACATCACCGGCTACTGGGCGTCGAGCTTCTTCTGCGGCAACGCCGGGCTCGAGCGCTTCCAGGACGCCTACCTCACGGGCGAGCAGCCGGCCACCACCCAGAGCTTCGTCGACGAGCTGCTCGGCCGGGAGCGGGCGGGCAACGTCATTCAGATCACGATCGACCCGCGCGTCCAGGAGGTCGCGCGGAAGGCGCTCGGCGACCAGAAGGGATCGGTCGCCGCGATCGACCCGCGCACCGGGGCGGTGCTCGCCCTGTACGCGAACCCGGCCTACAACCCCAACCAGATCGCGCGGCACGGCCCGGAGGATTGCATCGACGCGAAGGAGAAGCTCGACGCGCGCCCCAACAACCCACTTTTGTTCCGAGCGACGCAAGAACGCTTCCCGCCCGGCTCGACGTTCAAGATCCTCGTCTCGGCCGGCGCGCTGGAGGCCGGCTACACGCCCGGCTCGCCGATCCCGGCGCGCTCGTCCTATCAGCCCCCGGGCACGGACAAGTCGATCCGCAACTACGACGGGGGCGCGTGCGGCGGGACGCTGCTTCGCTCGCTGGAGGTCTCGTGTAACACGGCGTTCGCTTATATCGGCGCGGAGCTGGTCAAGCCGAAGCCGCTGACGACCATGGTCCGCAAGTTCGGCCTGGACTCCGAGCCGGACTTCGACATCGAGGCCACCGTCTCGTGCTTCGTCGCGATCCCGGGCGCGGGCTGCTCGCGCTCGATCCTGGAGCCCGCGTTCGTGGCGCAGTCTTCGATCGGCCAGTACAACGTCCGAACGACCGCGCTGCAGATGGCAAGCGTCGGCGCGACGGTCGCCGCCGGCGGCCGGGTCGCGAAGCCGTACCTGGTGCAGCGCGTGCTCGACCCGGCCGGCGGGATTCTGGTGGAGACGACGCCGGAGATCGGCAAGCGCATCTACAAGAAGAGCACGGCCGAGAGCCTGAAGCAGATGCTGGTGTCCGTGGTCCGCTTCGGCACCGGCGCCGTGGTCGGCTTCTCAGAAGCGTCGTCGGGGATCATCGGCGGCAAGACCGGGACCGCGCAGACCGGCACCGACGACCCGCCGCACGTATGGTTCGTAGCCTTCGCCCCCGACGTAGCGGTCGCGGTCGTGGTGGAGAACGGCGGCGTGCTCGGTTCGGAGGCGACGGGCGGACGCGTCGCGGGACCGATCGCGAAGGCGGTGCTGGAGAAGGTGCGGGCGCTCAACAGGAACGTGAGGGAGACTCGATGACGTCGGACGGCTGGATCCTTTCCGATCGCTACGAACTGGCCGAGCAGCTCGGCGCGGGCGGCATGGCGCACGTCTACCTCGGGCGCGACCGCGTGCTGGGCCGGACGGTGGCCGTCAAGACGCTGCTGAGCGCATACGCGGGCGACCCGCAATTCATCGACCGGTTCCGGCGCGAGGCGCAGCACGCCGCGGCGCTCAACCACCCGAACATCGTCAGCGTCTACGACACCGGCGCCGACGACGGCACGCATTACATCGTGATGGAGTTCATCGAGGGCCGGACGTTGCGCGACATCATCCGCGACGAAGGACCGCTGCTGCCCGAACGCGCGGCCGAGATCGCGTCGGACGTCTGCGCGGGCCTGTCGTTCGCGCACAGTCACGACATCATCCACCGCGACGTCAAGCCGGCGAACATCATGATCACCTCGTCCGGGGCGGTGAAGGTGGCGGACTTCGGCATCGCGCGCGCCGCGACCGGCGAGACGGTGACCCAGACGGCGATGGTGCTGGGCACGGCGCAATACTTCTCGCCCGAGCAGGCGCAGTCGGCCCCGGTGGACGCGCGCAGCGACGTCTACTCGCTCGGCATCGTGATGTACGAGATGCTCACGCGCCAAGTCCCGTTCACCGGCTCCTCGCCGGTGGCGATCGCATACAAGCACGTGAAGGAAGACCCGGTCCCGCCGTCGAGGCTCAACCCCGACGTGCCGGCCGGACTGGAAGCGATCGTGATGAAAGCGATGGCGAAGAACCCGGCCAACCGCTACCAGTCCGCCGACGAGATGCGCGAGGACCTGCAGCGCGCGCTGCACGGGCGCCAGGTCGAGGCGACACCGGTCCTCGCCGACGCGACCGGGATGATCAACCCGCTCGCGGACGAGACCGTGGTGATCGAGCGCACGCGCGGCACGCTCGTCAAGCCGCCGCCGACGGAGGAGCAGCGCCGCCGGCGCACGGGCCTGATCCTGCTCGGCGTCGTCATCGCGGCGATCCTGGGCGTGGCGGCCTGGGCGCTCACCGGAATCCTGTCCACGCCGGGAACGGTCCGGGTGCCGGACGTGCGCGGGGTCCCGCTCGACCAAGCGGAGGACCGCCTGGAGGCGGCGGGCTTGCAGGTCGACACCGGCACGCCGGTGTTCTCCGAGTACCCGAGCGGCACCGTGGCGGAGCAGGATCCCAGACCGTCGCAGGTCGTCGAGCGCGGCAGCACGGTGGTCATCATCCCGTCCAAGGGCCAGGAGACCGTGCGCGTTCCCAACGTCGTCGGCTTGGGCGAGTCCACCGCCGGGCAGCGGATCGAACGGGCCGGCCTCGTCGTCGGCGAGGTCACGCGCGAAAACAGCGAGACCGTGCCGCTGGGGGTCGTCATCCGCCAGAACCCGTCCGGCGGGCGCGTGGAGCCCGAGACCGAGGTCGACCTCGTCGTCTCGCTCGGACGCAGCACGACGGACGTTCCCGACGTCGTCGGGCGCTCTGAGGAGGATGCCCGCTTCCTGCTGGAGGGGGACGGGTTCACCGTGCAGGTCGTGGAGGAGGAGCAGAGCCCGGACTGCGCTGAGGACGTGGGCTTCGTGTGTCGCATGGACCCGGAGGCGGGCACGCGGGTCACGGAAGGCTCGACGGTGACGATCTTCGTCGCCACCGAGCCCGTCGAAGAACCGGCGCGCCAGTGCAACGACGGCTTCGACAACGACCTCGACGGGTTCGTAGACCTCGATGATCCGGGGTGTACGAACTCCGGCGACGACGACGAGAGCGACGACCCGACGCCGAGCCCGTCGTAGGCCTTCAGGCGGCGCAGCCGCGCAGGAAGTTGGCGAGCAGGTTCATTCCTTCGGTCGTCAGGATCGACTCGGGGTGGAACTGCACGCCTTCGATCGGCAGCGAGCGGTGCTTGACCGCCATCACGATCTCGTCGTGCGTCTCGGCCGTCACCTTCAGCTCCTCGGGCAGCGTCGACCGGTCGATCACGAGCGAGTGGTAGCGCGTCGCCTCGAACGGGATGCCGATCCCGTCGAGCACGCCTTCGCCGCGGTGGTAGATCGGCGAGACCTTCCCGTGCAGCAGCTCCGGCGCGCGCACGATCTTCGCGCCGAACGCGGCGCCGATGCACTGGAGCCCGAGGCAGACGCCGAGCACGGGCGTCTCGCCGCCCAGCTCGCGAATCACCTCGGTCGAGACACCGACGTCACGGGCGACGTCGGGCGTGCCGGGCCCGGGCGAGATCACGATGCCGTCGGCGCCGAACGCGCGGACCTCCTCGACGGTCCAGGCGTCGTTGCGCACGACCGTCGGCTCGGCTCCAAGCTCGGCCAGCTCCTGGAACAGGTTGTAGGTGAAGGAGTCGTAGTTGTCGACGATCAGGATGCGCGCGCCCACGCCGGACACGCTAGCCCTTCGACGCGACTTCCTGCTTGGCCTTTTCCTCGGCCACCAGCTCGCGGCGGAGGATCTTGCCGATCATCGTCTTGGGAAGCTCGTCGCGGAACTCGAAGGCCTTGGGCACCTTGTAGGCGGTCAGGCGCTCGCGGCAGAACTCCTCGATCTCCTTCTCGGTGGCGCTCTGGCCCGGCTTCAACGTGATGAACGCCTTCGCGATCTCGCCGGTCGTCGGGTGCGGGAGGCCGACGACCGCGGCCTCGAGGATCTTCGGGTGCTGGTAGAGCACCTCCTCGATGTCGCGCGGGTAGACGTTGAATCCGCCGACGAGGATCATGTCCTTCTTGCGATCGACGATCTTGAAGAAGCCGTCCTCGTCCACCTCGACGACGTCGCCGGTGTAGAACCAGCCGTCGACGATGCTGTTGGCGGTCTCGTCGGGCCGGTTCCAGTATCCGCTCATCACCTGCGGGCCTCGAATGCACAGCTCGCCCGGGCCGGGCAGGTCGATCTCCTTCGAGGGGTCCTCGACGTCGACCAGCTTGCAGTCGGTCCCCGGCACCGGGATCCCGATCGTGCCGATCTTGCGCGCCTCGGAGAAGGGGTTCATGTGCGTGATCGGCGCGGTTTCCGACAGCCCGTAGCCCTCCACGATCATCCCGCCGGTGACCTTCTCCCACTGCTGCTGCACCTCGAGCGGCAGCGGCGCGGCGCCGCTCGCGCACAAACGGATCGAGCGCATGTCGGTGTTGGCGAGGTCCGGGTGGTGGAGCAGGTTCGCATACAGCGTCGGCACGCCGGGGAAGATGGTCGGCTTCGTGCGCCCGACCGTCTTGAGCAAGTGGCCCAGGTCGCGCGGGTTCGGGACCAGGGACAGCAACGCCCCGAGCGTGATGCCGACGTTCATGCACACCGTCTGGCCGTAGGAGTGGAACAGCGGCAGCGCGCACATGACCACTTCCTTGCCGGGCTGCAACCCGAGCAGCCAGTTCTTCGCCATGTGGCAGTTCACGAACAGGTTCTGGTGCGAGAGCATGACGCCCTTGCTGACGCCCGTCGTGCCGCCCGTGTATTGCAGCGCGGCCAGGTCGTTCACCGGGTCGATCTCGGCCTGCTGCACGCCCCCCCGCGCGGAGGCCATGAGCTGCTTCCAGCGCTTCACCGGCTCGGACGCCGGGATCGGCCGCCACGCGTCCTTCTTCAGCTTGGGCCCGAGGAACGCCTTCAGCCCGCTGAAGTTGTCGAAGACGCTCGCGACGATCACTTCGCGCAGGTTCGGGCACGCGGGGCGGATCGCCTTGACCTTGTCGTACATCAGGTCCAGGCAGACGAGCACCTCGATCCCCGAGTCGTTGAACTGGTGCTCCAACTCGCGCTCGGTGTAGAGCGGGTTGTTGCACACGATGATCGCGCCAAGCCGTAGCGCCGCGTAGTACGCGACGACCGTCTGGGGGACGTTCGGCATCAGCGTGCCCACGCGCGTGCCCTTGGTGACGCCGAGGTCGCGCAGGACCGATGCGAACTTGTCCACCTTCTCGCCGAGCTGCGCGTAGGTGAGCCGCTGGCCTTCGAAGTCGATCGCGGGGTTGTTGGGGAAGCGGCGAATCGAATCGTCGAGCAACGCGGTCACCGGCCCAACCGGGTACTCGACGTTCGGCTCGACGCCGGGCGGATAGGACTTCTCCCAGATCTTCTCCATCGGGATCCCCTTTCGTTCGGCGGCCTTCGCCCCCGAGCGTGTGCGCGTCTTCCTCGGCGCGGCTTTCCGTGCCGAACGTGTCGAGCTCTTCGGGTTCTGTTGAGCCATGGATGAGCAACTCCCACTGTCTGGAACGGCGGACGCAGTATGATAGTCGCCATGCCCATCTCAAAATCCAAACGTCGCCGCTATACGCCGCCACCGAAGCCCAAGCCGAAGCCGTCTCCGAAGTGGGTGCCGGTCCTGATGCTGACGCTGATTGGGCTCGGGGTCGTGTGGCTCGTCCTGTACTACCTCAGCGTCATCAACTTCGGGAACCTGATCGGGATCGGCGTAGGCTTCGGCTTCATCGCCGGCGGGTTCTTCACCGGCGTCTTCTGGCGCTGATCGCGGCCCCACGACCCGGCCCCACGACCCGGCCCCACGACCCGGCCCACGACCCGGCCCACGATCCGCACCGCACCAATGCGGCGCCGTATACCCCCGAGGGGTATCCTGTCGTGTATGCCGTATCAGTACGCGAGTCAACGGGAGGACCTGCTCAAGCGGCTGCGGCGCATCGAGGGTCAGGTGCGCGGGATCGCGCGCATGGTCGAGGAGGACCAGTACTGCGTCGACGTGCTCAACCAGATCGCGGCCGTCAACGCGGCGCTCGACAAGGTCGGCATGAGCCTGCTGTCCGATCACATCCGCGGCTGCGTCACCGACGCCGTGTCCTCAGGCGGGGGCGAGGAGAAGGTCGACGAGCTGGTTGGCGTGGTCGGCCGCTTCCTCAAGACGTAGTTACAAGCATGTAGTTCAATCCCCAGGCTGGGGAAAAGGCTGTGGAGAATGCCCGTCTTCGACTACAAGTGCGGCTCGTGCGGGGCTCGGGAGGAGCACATCGTCCTGCAGGGTGAGGAGCCGCCCACGGTGTGCGGCTCGTGCGGCGGCTCGCTCCGCAAGACCTTCGGCGTAGGCCGTCTGCTGGTCAACCTGGAGGGGTGGGGCTTCTCCAAGACCGACGGCCTGATCGCCGACACGCGCGGCAAGGACTTCAAGGCGCTCAAGGAGCGCGCGCAGCGGATCGTGGAGGAGTAGCGGGTCAGCCGTCGGAGCCGTGCGCGACCTCTTCGCGACGAACCATCGCCTCGCCGCAGTGACGCGGGGCCGCGTCCGAACCCATCCGAAGCACAAGGACCTCGGTGCCGCACGTCCCGCACCAGAACGTGACGCGCACGCCGGCGGGCGGCGGTTCGATCGACGGCGCCGGCGCCGACTTCGGGACGCGGCGCAGGCTTCGCAGCATGCCGAGCCCGACCACCGCCAGGACGAGCGCCATGAGCGCGGCGACCGTGACGCGGCCGGCGTCGACGGCGACGATCACGGCGGCGGCGTCAGCCGAGGCGCTCGAGAATGGTCGCGTTGCTCATGCCGCCGCCCTCGCACATCGCCTGCAGGCCGTAGCGAGCGCCACGGCGCTCCATCTCGTGCAGCAGCGTCGTCATCAGGCGCGCGCCGCTCGCCCCCAGCGGGTGCCCGAGCGCGATGGCCCCGCCGTTGGGGTTGACGTTCTTGTCGAACCAGGCGTCGTCGGCGCCCAGCTCCTTCTTCCACGCGAGCACGACGGTGGCGAACGCTTCGTTCAGCTCGACGACGTCGATGTCGGACAGGCCGAGCCCGGCCCGCTCCAGCGCCTTGCGCGTCGAGGGGATCACCGCGGTCAGCATCAGCACGGGGTCGTCCGCGGCGACCGCGAAGCTGTGGAAGCGGGCGCGCGGCTTGAGGCCCAGTTCCTTCGCCTTCTCCGGCGTGGTGACGAGCAGCGCCGCCGCGCCGTCGGTGATCTGCGAGGAGTTGCCGGCGGTCGTCACCCAGCGGATCTCGGGGAACCGCTGCTGGGTCTCCTCGCTGTAGAACGCGGGCTTCAGGCCGCCGAGCTTCTCCAGCGTCGTCTCGCGCAGGCCCTCGTCCACCTCGAAGACGCGCGCGTCGCCGTTCGAGCCGACCTTGATCGGGTAGATCTCGCGCTCGAAGTAGCCGGCGTCGGTCGCCGCGCGCGCCCGTTCTTGCGAGCGAACGCCGATCGCGTCGACCTCTTCACGGCTCAGGTCCCAGCGCGCCGCGATCAGCTCCGAGGAGATGCCTTGTGGGACGAGGTTGCCGTTGTAGCGCTGCTGCATGGACTCGGGGAAGGGGAAGCCGCCCGTGGCAATGTTCGAGCCCATCGGCACTCGCGTCATCGACTCGACGCCGCTCGCGACGACGACGTCCTGCGCGCCGCTCATGACGGCCTGCGCCGCGAAGTGCGCGGCTTGCTGGCTCGAGCCGCACTGGCGGTCGATCGACGTCGAGGGCACGTGCTCCGGAAGGCCCGCGGCGAGCCACGCGTTTCGCCCGACGTTGATGCCCTGCTCGCCCACTTGCGAGACGCAACCGGTGACGTTGTCGTCCACGACCGCGGGGTCCACGCCCGTGCGCTCGAACAGCTCCTTGAGGGTCTTGCCGAGCAGGTCCACCGGGTGGATCTCGGCGAGCGACCCGCCGCGCTTGCCCAGCGGCGTGCGGACGGCTCCGACGATGACGGCTTCGCGCATCTTGGTACCCCCTTGCGGTAGGCGGGCCTGCTCCCGCTGCCGGGCGTCTGTTACCCGCGGGTAACTATGCTAGCAGGTCCACCCGGAACAACGTCAACGGGCCTGCGTTCCATGCCCGGGAGCAGCCCCCGCGCGCTCGGCCAGCCGCAGGACCAGGTCCGCGGCGGTCTCGGGTCCGTTCATGCCGTTCGCCTCGCGGGCGATCGCCCCGGCCGCGGCACGGAAGGAGGGCGTGGCCAGGACCGAGCGCAGCGCGCGCGGCAGGCCCGAGGGCTTCAGCACGCGCACGCCCGCGCCGGCGCGCTCGACCCGGTAGCCGTTCTCGCGCTGGTCGCCGTGACCGGGCAGGACCACGACGGGCACGCCGTAGCTGAGGCTCCGGGCGACGATCCCGTGACCGCCGTTGCAGATCACCGCATCGGCTCGCGCGAGCACGGCGTCGTGCGAGGCGAACGGAACCACGGTGACCGCCGGGTCGTCGTCGCCGGCCCACTCCGTCTTGCCGGCCGTCACGATCGCACGGGCACCGCTGGAACGGCACGCCTCGATCGCCGCTTCGACGAGCCGCTCGTCGCTCCAGGCGGTGCTCGCCGCGACGAGCACGAGCGGTCCGTCGCCGGGCGGGTCGGCCGGGGCGGGACCGGCGGCTTCCCACAGACACGGGCCGATGACGTGCGCGTTCGCAGGCCAGTCCGAGCGCGGCGGCTCGAGCGAGGGCAGCGTCGCGACGAGCACGAGGTCCGGCGAGAGCGTCCCGTCGACGCCGTCCACGGGGCCGAGGCCGAGGCGGCCGCGAGAGGCGTTCAGGCTCGCGCGCGCGCGCGCCAAGTCTTTCATTGCCGCACGTCTCATCGCGCGCGCGCGCCACCGTCCCAACCGTCCCCCGGCATCGGCCCCGTAACCGAACGGCATGAGGTCTCGCGACGGCAGGTGCAAGCCGTGGATCACCAGGCTCGCGAACGGCACGCCGTTCATCTCCGCCGCGAGCGCCGCGCCGAGCGTCAGCAGGTCCACGACCATCACGTCGGGCGCGTGGCGGGCGACGGCGGGCGCGAACGCGCGTGCCAGGTTCTCCGAGTCGAGGTACGGACGCAGCGCGTCGACCGGGCTCCCTTCGGTCAGCGGCAGCGCTTCGCTCGCGCACCCCGCGCGCGCCGCCTCGGCGGCGTGCTCGCCGGATGAGGCGAAGACCACCTCGTGGCCGCGGGACGCGAGCGCGCGCGCGACGGCGAGCATCGGGTAGGCGTGCCCCGGCCCCGGCATGGCCGCGCAGACGATCTTCACCGCGTCAGGACTTGTTCCTGCGAATCCGGCTCCAGAGCCCTTCCCTGGCCGTCTTCGCCCGCTGCTTCGTCTCGGCCAGGATGCGCTTCGCCCATGCGTATTCCAGGCTGAGCAGCGCGAGCCCGCCGATCACCAACGGGATCGTCCAGGGGCCCGGGAGGATGATCAGCGCCAGGCCGGTGAGGATCAGCGTGAAACCGACCAGCGTGATGAGGACGCGCTTGGCGTTGCGCGCCACCCACGCGGCGATCCGCTTCGTTTCGGCCATGGCGTGCGAACACTACCGATGCGCGAGCCGCTCGCGCACCTGTGCAAGGGACCCCCTCTATCCGAGGTACGGCTCCAGCTCCGCGATCATCTGCTCCCGGGAACGGCCCGAGCCGACCATTCGGAAGCGCTCCTCGCCCTTGGCGAACAGGATCATGGTCGGGTATCCCTCGACGTGGTGACGCTCGGGGACGGCGCGATGCTCGTCGACGTTGAGCTTCGCGACGCGCATCCTGCCTTCGAGTTCGTCGGCCACCTCTTTGAGCGTGGGCGCGAGGTGATGGCACGGCATGCACCACTCGGCCCAGAAGTCCACCAGCGTCGGGACGTCGGAGGTGATGAAGTCGTCGAACGACTCGGCGGTGAGCACGGGGAAGGACTCCGACGCCTCGTGCGCCGCGTCCACCACGGCCCGCATCGCGGCGCGCTCGTCCTCGGGGATCTCGATCTCGACGGTGTTCTCGGCGACGAACTCCTCCCAGACCGCACGCAGCGCTTCGTTCTCCTCCAGCTCGGTCCTGATCGTCTCCACCATCAGCCGCTTGGCTTCTTCCTCGCTCTCGCCCCGCACCGTGATGCCGAGCAACTCGAAGCGGCCGACCCAGGCGCCGTCCTGCTCGGCGTAGGTGGTGTGACTCTTCAGGTCGATCGCCTTGCGCTTCTTCGCGATCTCCATCGAGGCCCTCCCGTTCGGTGCGCGAACTCGTGCAGACTACCAACGGCGTCCAATGTGTCGAGATACCGTTGAAGGAAACGAAATGCCCTGCGTCGAACCATGGGGAATGGCCCGCACCATGCGCCGAGTCCTGGCGACGCTGCTCCTGGCCGCCGCGGTGCACCCGGCGGCGGCGTTGCCGAGCGGAGCGCTGTACCGAGGCCTGAAGGTCTTCGTGCTCCACGACTGTCGCTGGAACGACCCGGCCCCGTTCGAGTGCGCGCAGGTCTGGCTGGTCGTGCCCGCGCCGCTGCTCGACGACTACTTCCTCGGCCGCCCGGGCACCGTGCCGGTGGACCCGGGCGAGGTCGACGGGTCCTCGCCGGTCGACTTCACCAAGCCGTGGGTGATGATCGAGCACGTGCGCCGCTCGACCGCGCTCCCCGAGGACGCAGAGCTGCCCGAGCGCGTGTGCCTGACCGTGCAGAACGCCGCGGACATCGGCGTGACCATCTTCGGCCTTCGCAGCAACCAAGCGCGAGCGCACGTGAACGCCGCGTGCGGCTCGCACGACTACGAAGTGACGTGGAGCTTCACCTTGCTGTCCCGCGACCGGGCCGACGACGCGGCCGTGACGCAGAGCGAGGGCGACCAGGTCGCGATGACGATGCACGGGCGTGGTACGACCCACGTCGAGGCGCTCCACACCTCCCTGTGCATCGACGGGCGTTGCATGACCTTCGACGCGTCCGGCGACCGCGCGGGTCTCGTGGAGGGTACGTACCTGCCTCCCTACACGAGCGCGCGCTACTACGAGGCCGACGACGTCGCCGTCGCCCGCCAGTAGCTTAGCTACCCGCGGCTTGCCGCCCGCTTGTAGCGTCGCACCGACAGCGGCATGAAGACCGCCAGGATGAGCGCGATCCACAGCAGCGTGTACGCCACGGGGTGGTTCAGCGACCAGGCGCCCGACTCCGAAATCGCGGGCACGGTATTGCCGAACGCCTCTCGCGCCGCCTGCGCCAGCGACGAGACCGGGTTCCACTCGGCGACCGCGCGCAGCACGTCCGGCAGGTTCTGGCTCGGCACGAACGTGTTGGCGATGAAGGTCAGCGGGAAGATGACCATGAAGGATGCGTTGTTGACCACCTCCACGCTCGGCACGATCAGGCCGACGTAGGCCATCACCCACGAGATGGCGTACGCGAACAGCAACAGCAGGAGGAACCCGCCGATCGCTTCCACCAGCGACGTCCGGATGCGCCATCCGACGATCAGGCCGGTGAGCGCCATCACGACCAGCGAGATCGAGTTGTTGACGATGTCGCTCGCCGTGCGTCCGACGAGCACCGCCGAGCGCGCCATCGGCAGAGACCGGAAGCGGTCGATAATCCCCTTCTGCATGTCGTCGGCGAGCCCCGCGCCGGTGAACGTCGCGCCGAAGATCACCGTCTGCGCGAAGACGCCCGCGATCAGGAACTCGCGGTAGGTGGTGCCGGGAATGTCGATCGAGCCGCCGAACACGTACGCGAACAGCAGCACGAACATGATCGGCGACATCGTCGTCCACACGAGGATGTCGGGCACGCGCCTCGTCTTGATCAGGTTTCGACGCGCGACGACTCCGCCGTCGGCGAGCGTGTTCGCGAGGCTCGTCATGGGACCGGCTCCCTTTCCTGGGTCGGGGCCGCTTCGCCGTCCGCGCTGGGGCTCGCCTCCGCGGCGTGGCCGGTGAGCGTCAGGAAGACGTCGTCGAGCGTCGGGCGTCGCAAGCCGATGTCGAGCACCGCGACGCCGCTCGCGTGCAGCGCCTGCAACACCGTTTGCAGCGCCCCCGCTCCCCCGACCACGGCGGCGGTCAGACGCCGGCCCTGCTCGTCGATCTGCACCTCGCCGCCGGAGTTCCCGGCCAGCACCGACTGCGCGGACGCGATGTCGGCGTGCGTCTCCACGACGACCTCGACGCGCTCGCCGCCGATCTGGGTCTTGAGCTGGTCGGAGGTCCCGTGGGCGATCTTGCGGCCCTGGTCGATCACGATGATGTCGTCGGCGAGCCGGTCCGCTTCCTCCATGTACTGCGTGGTGAGCAGCAGGGTGCTGCCAGCGCGAACCAGCTCGCGGATCGTGTCCCACAGCGCAAGGCGGCTGTGCGGGTCGAGCCCGGTGGTCGGCTCGTCCAGGAACAGCACTTCGGGCGCGGCGACGAGCGCGGCGGCCAGGTCGAGCCGGCGGCGCATGCCGCCCGAGTACGTCTTGGTCACGCGGTCCCCAGCGTCGGCCAGGTCGAAGCGCTCGAGCAGCTCGCGCGCGCGCCGCCGTGACCGCTCCCGTCCGAGCCGGTAGAGCCGCCCGACCATCTCCAGGTTCTCGTAGCCGGTCAGGTGCTCGTCGACGGCGGCGGTCTGACCGGACAGCCCGATGCGCTCCCGCACCTTGTCCGGGTGCTTCAGCAGGTCGATGCCGGCGACTTCGGCCGAGCCGGCGTCGGGCTCCAGCAGCGTCGTCAGGATGCGCACCGCGGTCGTTTTGCCCGCGCCGTTCGGGCCGAGCAGCCCGAGCACCGTCCCCTTCGGGACCGTCAAGTCCAGCCCGTCCAGCGCCGTGACGCTGCCGTAGCGCTTCACCAGCCCCGAGGTTCGGATCATGTCAGTCATCGCCATCTCCCTCGGCTCACCAACGCCCGAAGGCCGCCGCTCCTTCCCGTCCGAGCCCGATTCCGATACCCGTTTCGTTCCGCATTCGGAACGAACGGGGTATGAGAAGCCCGCCGGGGCGTGGAGACGATCGGATTCGAACCGACGACCCCCGGCTTGCAAAGCCGGTGCTCTACCAACTGAGCTACGTCCCCGCGCGCGCATGGTAGCGCGCGCGGGGGCATGCACGGTGACGAATGAGGCGCGCGGCCCGGA
>DASWJS010000036.1:0-20451 GCA_036397035.1 Actinomycetota bacterium
CCCCCACCCCGCTACAGCGTCAGCGAGAGGATCTTGATGGAGTCCGACGACGACGGCAGACCCCGTCCGTCGTAGGACCGCACGATCACCGAGTAGCGTCCGGGAGCGAGCGCCAGCTCGACCGACCAGGTCGTCGTCGTCGCGGCCGGCTCGGCCAGCGTGGCGTTGCCGTCGAACGCCGTGACGCCGCGGACGTCGTAGACCTCGACTTCCACGCGGGCCACGCGGACGTCGTCGGTCGCGTCTCCGTTCACCACGACCGAGTCGAGCGGGCCGAAGGGCGCGTTGTCCCCGGTGGTGATGCTCACCGTGGGCCGCGCCGTGTCGATCCAGAACCCGACCGGCGAGGACGTGGCGCCGACGTTGCCGGCGGCGTCCTTCGCCGTGGCGGTCAGCGTGTGACGGCCTCCGGCGAGACCGATCGTCTTGCTCCAGGCGCCGTTCTCGCCGGCGGTGACGAGGCCCTTGGAGGTCCCGTCCGCGAACAGCTCGACCTTCGAGCCCGCCTCGGCGGTGCCCTCGACGAGCACGTCCTTCGTCGCGGAAACCGAATCGACGGCCGGGCTGGTGATGGCCGGCGCGCCCGGGGCGGTGGCGTCGACGACGAAGCCGAAGCTGGACGGAGCCGACGTCGACTCGGCGAGGTCGGTCGCGCTCACCTCGGCCGTGTAGGGGCTGCCCAGCTCGCTGAGCGAGCCGCCGAACGGCGCGAAGCGCACGGCGCTGCCGGAAACCGAGGTCGTGCCCGCGACGAGCGTGCCGTGCCGGTTGCGCACGGCGAACGTCCCCTCGGACAGGCTCTCGGAGTAGGTGGCGACGACGTCGGCCGCCGAGGTGACGAACGTGTCGTCGGCGGGCGTGGTCGAGACCAACACCGGAGCGCTCGTGTTGACGACGAAGCTGCGCAACGCGCTTTCCGAGCCGGGGTTGCCGGCCGTGTCGGTCTGCGTGGCGGCGATGGTGTGCTCCCCGTCGCCGGTCACGGTCGCGGCGAGCGACCAGGCGCCGCTTCCGTCCGCCGTCGTCGTGCCGAGCGACGTCTCGCCCTCGGCGACCTCGACGGCCGCGCCGGGCTCGGCGGAACCGGTCACCGTGACCGAAGAGCTGGTCAGGATCGCGTCCGCCGCCGGAAGGTCGATCGCCGGAGCGCCGGGCGCGAGCGTGTCCTTGAGCGCGGCCGCGTCGGTGGCGGATCCCTCGTTGCCGGCCTCGTCGGTCAACGCCGCGGTGGCGGTGAGCGCCCCGTCGGCGAGCGTGGAGGAATCGACGACGACGGAGAACGCGCCCTCCTCGTCGACCGTGGCGTTCGCGAGCACGTCGGCCACGCCGTCGCTCAGCGCGATCGCGGCGCCGGCCCCGGGCTCGCCCGAGCCGCCGATCGTGACCTCGGTCTGCTCGGCCGCGTTGATGACCGCGGGGTCGACCACGACCGCGGGCGCCGCGGGCGCGACCGTGTCCTTCGAGGCCATCGCCTCACCGACGAGCGACTCGTTGTCCGCCTGGTCGGTCGCGGTCGCAGTGGCGGTGAGCGCCCCGTCGTCCAGGCCGGACAGGTCGAGGTCCGGCGTGACGAACGCGCCGACGTTGTCCGCCACGACCGATGCCGTGACGGCCGCGGTGCCCGCGTTCTCGTCGTCGACGGCGACGTCGACCGACGCCAGCGGCTCGGTCACGCCGCTCACGGCGATCGCGGTCTGCTCGGCCGCGTTGATGAGCGTGTCGGAGAACTCCAGCGTCGGGATCGGCGGGGCGGTCTCGTCGATCTCGACGTTCACCGCGGCCGACGCCGGACCGACGTTGCCGGCGGCGTCCGTCGTCTTCGCCGTGAGGCTGTGCTGTCCTACCTCGAAATCTTCGATCGTGACCGACCACGCCCCGCCGGTGGCCGTGGTGGTCGCGATCTGGTCCGCGCCGTCGGAGACGGCGACGGTGCCGTCGTCGGAGGTGCCCGATACCGTGATGTTCGTGCTGGAGGTCGCGGTGCCGTCGGCCGGCGAGGTGATCACCGGGGCGGCGGGCGCGACGTTGTCGTGCGTGAACGTGCGAACGGCCTCGGCGCTCGCGTTGCCGGCCGCATCCGTCGCGACGACCGTGATCGTGTGCGTCACACCGTTCTCGCTGCCGAGCGACAGCGGGATGCTGAACGAGCCCTCGGCGTCGGAGGTGCCCGAGGCGATTTCCGAGCCGCCCTCGGCGACTGAGATTGCCGCTTGCTCGTCCGTGGCGCCCGTCACGGCGACCGGGTCGGCGACGAGCGCGTCGGCTGCGGGCGCGTCGATGACGATCGACCCGGGCGCGACGTTGTCGAGCGAGAAAGAGAACGACCCTGTGGCGTGATCGACGCCGCCGTCCGCGACCGCGTCGAAGGAGGCGGTGTAGGGCGAAGCCGCGTCGGTGAGCGCCTCGGAAGGGGCGAACGTGAGCGTGTCGGCGGACACCGAGGACGCGCCCGCCACGTAGGTGTCGGTCGCGTCGCGCAGCGTCATGAAGGAGCTTGCGTCGAGCGCCGTGCCGAACGTCGCCGAGACGTCGCCGAGCTCGGCAGACGTGACGGTGCTCGCGTCGGCGGGGTTGGTCGAGGACAGCGAGGGAGCGTCCGACGCCAGGACCGGAACCGCCTGCATCAGTGATACGGCGAACAGAAGTCCACATGCGACGAGCATTTGGTTCACCCGTCGACGGTTGAGCTGCCTTGCCATGCCAGTCCCCTTTCGGATCACCACGAGAGCACGCGGGGCTGGATGGCGAAACAGGGTGCCTTCGCACGCTGTTTCCGTACCGCCGCAGCCTTCTTGCCCAGAGAAATAATTGGACGGAGGCGCACGTCAGACCTTCCCGACATCGATGGATTCTCTGTCGAAACGCAACGATCCCGTACATTCGGTTGATTCGGGCAAAGGAGGCGCAGTGGGTGTGTCCGGCTCCACGGCGTGCGGTTGCCTGGAGTTCCTGGATGCTTGACTTGTTAACCACTGATTCTAGAGTTGCTGATGTGAGGGCAGAGGCTTTGCCCTCCGGAGCGGAGCGTAGCGGAGCGAGTTCGTCGTTCGTCTACTCCTTAAGGGAGGGACCATGATCGGCGAGGCGCTCCAAGCCTCAGAGATTCCCGTTCTCGACCGGCCGGCACCCCGGCGTCTTGCGCCTGTGCCGAGTCCCAAGGACGGCCTCGCGACGCTCGACGAGCTGCTCCGCGCGCTCGAAGCGCAGCCACCCGACCTCGGCGGTCCTCGTGCTCCGGAGGCGCTGCCCGTCGAACCCGAGCGCATCGCGCTCGAACGCGCCACCGTTGGGATCGTCCCGGGCATCATCGCGATCGTGGCGGTGATGGCGGCGGGGCTCAGCCTTGCGATCTCGATCGGCCGGACGCCCGGCGGGGCGGAGTCGGTCAGGGCCTCGGCGCCTCCCGCGGTCCTGATCGGCTTGCCGTCGCAGCCGCGGCGGCCGGCCTCGATCGAGGCTCGGGTGAAAGGGCGCACCGTCGTCGCGCCCCACATCGACGTCCGCGCCGGCGACAGCCTGTGGAAGATCGCTCAGCGGCGGTTCGGCGACCCGCAGCGGTGGCGGGCGATCTGGCGGCTCAATCGCGGACGGGTGATGGAGGACGGATCGCGCTTTGCCGACCCGAGCCTTATCCGTCCAGGCTGGACGCTGAGGGTCCCGCTCCGGCGCTAGGGGGCCGGCGGGTGCGGGCGGCGGCTCGCCGCGGCAGCGGCTCGACAATCGCGTTCGGGTCGTCGAGGGAGGACAGGATCCCGGCGATCGATCGGATGATCTGTCGTGAGATCAGCAGGCTGATGTGTCCGACGTCCTTGACCAGGATGTTGCGCGCGCGCAGTTCCAGGTCGACCAGCTTCGCGTTCGACGGCGGCAGCACCATGCCGTCGAGGTTGGAGTAGAAGGACACGAAGCGAACGGGCAGGCGGCGCGCCGTCGCGCTGAGGCTCGTCAGCAGGTCCGATCCCGGACGGAGTTGCCTGGCGGCCTTCCCCCGTCCGATCCACGCCGCGTAGGAGCCCTGGTGCGGCGTGCCGAGCGTGACGCACGTGTGCACCTTCTCGTGGCCGCCCAGCTCCTGGATGTAGTAGCGAGCCACAAGCCCTCCGAGGGAATGTCCGATGAGATGAACCTGCGTGGCCTCCGCGCTGGCCAGGACGTGCTCGACGTGAGCGGCGAGCTGGCCGGCCAGCTCTTCGACGTCGTTGCCGATCACGTTGTAGTTCATCGTGTCGACGGTGCGGTAACCGACGCGACGCAGCATTCGTCGCATGAGCAGGAACGCGCTCCGGTTGTGGAACAGGCCGTGGAGCAGGATGATCGGCGTCGAGGCGGCTTCCGGGCTGACGTAGCGGAGGGGGAGCGCGCGCGAGTAGCGGTCGCCGAGCCGCACGGCGTCCTCGACCTTGAGCGCGTCGGCGACCAGGCCCACCGGGTACACGGTCAGGTTGAGCGCGCCCCAGACGGCCTCCTTGAGGTAGCCGGGGTAGGTGGCCGGCCGGCGCATCGCCCGTCCCACCGACTGCGCGACGCCGACCGACGCCGCCGCAGCGCGGCGTCCTCGACGTGCGATTGCTCGCGCCCGCTTCACCACGTGCTCGTCCCTTTCTTCGACTGGGGAAGGGCGTGACAGCAGGCAACCATGAACGCAGGTCCGGCGCAAGTGTTTCGGTACCGGATGATCCGGCTGCGCCCCGAAGTCCCTCCCGGATGACTACCGGGTGAGCAGGAAGACGACGCCGAGGACGAGGATCGCCCCAGCCAGCACGAGCGGCCCGACGATCCAGCCGATGCCCATCTGTCCGCGCGGGACGATCTTGCGGGCAGGACGCACGCGCTTCTTCTTCCGGGGCGGCGTCGCGCCGTTCGGGGACGTCACGGCTCGCTCGCATTGAATCGTTCGAGCCGCCTCGCGGACGGGGCGCCGCCCTCCGCGGCGATGCGTGCGAGCGCCGCGCGCACCGGCTCGTCGGGGAAGGTTCCGGGCGCCCAGGCGTCGATCACCTCGTCGGCGATTCCGAAGTCGACGAGGTCCCCCGCGGTTCGCTTCAGCTCCCGCCCGACCTCGTCCACGTCCGAGCGCCGCAGGATGGCCGCGGCGCCTTCGGGCGCGATCACCGAGAACGTCGAACCGGTCCGCATCAGCAGCCGGTCGCAGGCGGCCAGCGCGAGCGCGCCGCCGCTGCCTCCCTCCCCGGTCACGATCGCGACCGTCGGCACCGGCGCCGCGAGCATGGCCTGGAACGTCGCCGAGATCTCCCGGGCGATCCCGGCGGCCTCCGCGGCCGGGGACGGATCGGCGCCGGGCGTGTCGACGAGCGTCACGACCGGCAGCCCGAGCCGCGTCGCCACGCGGATCGCGCGACGGGCCGCCCGATAGCCGGCCGGGCCCGGACGGGCGTCGCCGCCGGGCCCGCGCCCGAGGACGATCGCGACGACGGGCCGCCCGCCGCACGATCGAAGCGACGGAACGATCGCGGGATCCGCCGACGCCAGGGGAAGCTCCGATCCGTCGCCTCCTCGAAGGATGCGCAGGCACTCTCGCACGGCCGGCCCGAGGCCGTCCCCGTCCAGGGCGAGGTCGGCGAGCCCGTGCCGGACGGCCGACTCTGCGGTGTGCGAGCCGGGGGGGAGCGGCTCGCCCGTGACGGTTTCGGCGACTCGCGGACCGGCGAACCCGATCGTGGCGCCGGCGTCGGCCCAGACGAAGTCGGCGCTGCTGGCGAAGGAGGCGTAGACGCCCCCCGTGGTCGGGTCGCGCAGGTGTGCGATCAGCGGCGCGCCCGCCGCCGCGAGGCGCGCGCGCGCCGCGAGGGTCGCCGGCATCTGCGCCAGCGCGAGCATCCCCTCCTGCATCCGCGCGCCGCCGCTGGCGGTCGAGGCCAGGACCGGAACCTTCTTGGCGGCGGCATGGTCGAACGCGGCGACGATCCGGCGGCCGGCCGCGACGCCCATCGAGCCGCCCAGGAAGTCGAACTCGAAGGCGATCACGACCAGGGGCTGCTCGCCGTCGACGGTTCCTTCCCCGACGAGCACCGACTCGGACGCCGCCGTCTGCTCGCGCGCTCGCGCCACCTGCTCCGGATAGCCGGGGAAGCCGAGCGGATCGCCGCCTGCGATCTCCTCGAACAGCGGCGACCAGCCCGCGTCCAGGACCGCGTCGATCACGTCGCGCGCGCCGCGCCGAGGTTCGCCCATGGGTGGCACGGACCGTACACTTCGACCCCGCAACCAACAACCGAAAGGACGTGCGTGGCGGGAGGAAAGATCCGCGTGGTGGTGGCCAAGCCCGGTTTGGACGGTCACGACCGCGGCGCCAAGGTGGTCGCGCGCGCGCTCCGCGACGCGGGCATGGAGGTGATCTACACGGGCCTGCACAACACGCCCGAGCAGATCGTGGAGACGGCCATCCAGGAGGACGCGGACTGCGTCGGGCTCTCCATCCACTCGGGCGCCCACATGACCTTGTTCCCCAAGGTCGTCGACTTGCTGCGCGAGCGTGGGGCGACCGACGTGGTCGTCTTCGGCGGCGGCATCATCCCCGCCGAGGACATCCCGGTCTTGAAGCAGAAGGGCGTCGCCGCGATCTTCACGCCCGGCGCGCCGACCGGCGAGATCATCGCCTGGATCAAGGACAACGTCGCCGTGCGCGCGGAGCGCGCCTGAGGAGAGGACCGCATGGACCTGCTGGAGCACCAGGGCAAGAAGGTGTTCGCCGCCTACGGCATCCCCGTACCGGAGGGGAAGCCCGCCAAGTCGGCGAAGAAGGCGCGCCAGATCGCCGAGAAGCTCGGCGGCCGCGTCGTGGTGAAGGCGCAGGTCCGGGTGGGCGGTCGCGGAAAGGCCGGCGGCGTCAAGCTGGCCGCGACGGCGGACGAGGCGCAAGCCGCGGCGGGCCGGATCATCGGCATGGACATCAAGGGGCACACGGTTCGGGAGGTCCTGGTCGAGCGCGCCGACGCCGAGATCGCGGTCGAGTACTACGCCTCGTTCATGCTCGACCGAAGCGCGAAGACCATCCTCGGGATGTGCTCGGCAAAGGGCGGCATGGACATCGAGCAGGTCGCCGCGGAGGAGCCCGACTACCTTGCGAAGGTCCACGTCGATCCGCTCGTGGGCATCAAACCGTCGCACGTCCGCGGGATGCTCTTCGGAGGCCGCATACCCGCCGAGCACCACAAGGCGGTCGGGGCGCTGCTCGCCAAGCTGTACGCGTGCTACGTGGGTGCGGACGCCGCGCTCGTCGAGGTGAACCCGCTCGTGGTGACGACCGCGGGCGAGGCGATCGCCCTCGACGCGAAGGTCTCGCTGGACGAGAACGCGCTCTTCCGCCACAAGGAGTTCGAACCGTTCGTTGACCTCAAGGCGCTCCCCAAGCAGGAGCGCCTCGCCAAGGAGAAAGGCGTCGGCAATTTCGTCGCGCTCGACGGGCGCGTCGGCATCATCGGCAACGGCGCGGGCTTGACCATGTCGACGCTCGACGTCGTCGCGGAGGCGGGCGGGGAGCCCGCGAACTTCCTGGACATCGGCGGGGGAGCGCGCGCGGACGTGATGGCCAACGGCATCGCGGTGATCCTGTCCGACCGCAAGGTCAAGAGCATGCTCGTAAACATCTTCGGCGGGATCACGCGTTGCGACGAGGTGGCCAAGGGGATCCTCGGGGCGATCGAGGCGCTCGGGGGTGATGTGCGCGTGCCGATCGTGGTGCGTCTGGACGGCACCAACGCCGAGGAGGGCCGCTCGATCCTGCGCGCGGCAAACCATCCGAAGGTCGTGCCGGCGGAGACGATGCTGTCTGCCGCCGAGAAGGCCGTCGCGCTGAGCAAGGGAAGGAAGGTCTGACATGGCGATCATCGTCGACACCGGCTCGCGCGTCGTCGTCCAGGGCATCACGGGATCGGAGGGCACCTTCCACACCCGCCGAAACGTCGACTACGGCACGACGGTCGTCGCCGGCGTGACGCCCGGCAAGGGTGGGCAGCGCGCCGTGGACGAGCGCGTGCCCGTGTTCGACACCGTGGCCGGAGCGGTCGCCAAGGAAGGAGCGAACACGTCCCTGGTCTTCGTCCCGGCGCCGTTCGCGGCCGACGCGATCTTCGAAGCGGTGGACGCGGGGATCGGCACGATCGTGTGCATTACCGAAGGAGTGCCGGCGCGCGACATGGCCGAGGTCTACCCGTACGTGCGCGCGAAGGGCGTGACCCTGATCGGGCCGAACTGCCCCGGCGTGATCTCGCCGGGCAAGGCGAACGTCGGCATCATCCCGGGGGAGATCACCGGTCCGGGGCCGATCGGGCTCGTGAGCAGGAGCGGCACGCTGACCTATCAGGTGATGAACGAGATGTTCGCTCGCGGAGCCGGGCAGTCGACGTGCGTGGGCATCGGCGGCGACCCGATCGTTGGGAGCGACTTCATCGACGTCATCGGCGCGTTCGAAGCGGATCCCGAGACCGAGGCCATCATCATGATCGGCGAGATCGGGGGCGACGCCGAGGAGCGCGCCGCCGCGTTCATCGCCGAGCACGTGCGCAAGCCGGTCACCGCCTACATCGCCGGCTTCACCGCTCCCGAGGGCAAGCGCATGGGTCACGCGGGCGCGATCGTGAGCGGGTCGAGCGGCACGGCCAAGGCGAAGAAGGACGCGCTGGAGGCCAGGGGCATTCGTGTGGGAACCAACCCGACCGAAGCCGCCGAGCTGGCCGTCAAGTCTCTCGGCTGACTCTCGCTACCACACGGTCCTCACGTCGCGGTGCGCCCGCGCGTAGGCGGTCAGGCGCCGGTCCTTTGTCACCAGCGGGGCACCCAGCTCGCGGGCGGTGCAGTACAGGATCGCATCGGCCGGGTCGCCCCCGAAGTCGGGCAGGGCGCCCGCGTGCGCTCCGGCCTGCGCGCTCACGGGCGCCTCACGGACTCGATCCTCGCTGAGAACGTCTCCAATCCACCGGAGAAGGTCTCGATCGAGCCGGATCCGGCTCTTGCGCTCCAGGACGGCGATCTCCCAGAACGAGATCGCGCTCAGCAGGACCGTGTCGCTCGCGTGCACGGCGCGAGCGGCACGCTGCGAGAGCTTGCCGCCGCCGGCCTTCCACCAGATGAGCACATGGGTGTCGAGGAGGATCAGGCCTCCGCTGCCCACGTCTCACCCGTCGAGAACAGGTCTTCGTCCGAGGAGGTCACGACCGTGACGCTCCGGTCGGTTGACGGGGAGGCTTCGGTCTCCAGGGGAGTCAGCCGGGCCACCGGCCGGCCGTGCTTGGTCACGATGAACGTCATGTGGTCCTCCTCAACTCGATCCAGGATCGCGAGACAACGCTGCTTGAACTCGCTCGCCATGATCACGATCGGCTCCACGGGCGTGGATCGTACCACGCCGGGGAGAATATGTCCATAGTCAATGGACACTGGACGTCCGGCTGGAATCTGCGTGGGCGGACGGTGCCCCCGCGAGGACCCGAAGTCAACGGCATCTCGACCGGCGTGCGCCGCTCGTGAACAACGGGTCGAAGATCGTGCGCGGCTCAGGTCCAGCCCGAGCGCCGCTCGGTCCATCGGCGCACGCCGCCCCACGCGACCGCGGCGGCGAGCGCGATCCCCGCGTAGAGGCCGAGCCACGCGCCGCTTCCGGTCACGGCGCCCGCGACCAGGAGCCCCATCGCGGCGACGCCCAGCGACACGTACAGGCCGCCGTCGCTCCTCGGCGCCGGGTCGGGCCAGATCGAGGCCCGGGCCAGGACCGCCGCCGCGGCGACGAACGAGGCGCCCACGGCCAGCGTGCTCCACGTCGTCAGCCCCGCCGCGTAGGTGACGGTGCCGGTCGCGATCCTCGCCCGGTACCACCAGGGCACGAACCCGTTGACCACGCCCAGCGCCGCGCCCGCCAGGACGAGGCGCTCCGCGCCCGTCAGCGCGCTGATGCTCAACCGTTTGCCCACGTTCCCGATCGTACCTTCGGGTTCCGTCCTGGCCGGACGCTGGACCGGGGCCGGCGCGCGACACCGCGACCGGCCCCGGATGTGGCTACAGCGTGCTCGTGATTCGGTGCGTGCCGCCCCCGAAGTCGTAGGAGTCGATGCGCACCATCGGGTCGCCCTTCGCGTCGCGCGCGACCGAGACCCGGCCGGCTTGCGGCGCCAGCGTGAACGGCACGGCGTCGTCGTAGAAGTCCGACACCGGGATGCGCTTGACGTACGAGCCGTTGCGCTTCGCCCAGTGGCCGGCGGCGTCGAACGCGCCGTTGTCGTCGCCGTCGGCGATCGAGAACGTGATGCGTCCGCCCGCCCGTTCGTAGGCGGCGTCGTCGACGGCGAACAGCCCGTAGAAGCGGCCGTTGGTCACCGACGTGGGGAGCAGCTCGGCCAGGACGTCGCCGGCGTCGCGCGCCGCCAGGTACGCCTTGCACACCGCCGCGGTGCGCTCGCGCTCGACGCTGAGGTCGCCGGGCGAGACGTTGGGTGAGCAGGCGAGGGTGTCCACGCCGGCGCGCGGGTCGTAGGTGGTGAAGCTCGACCCGAGCACGTCGGCGCCGTTCGAGCCGCGCGCCCCGCTCAACCGGGCGCCGTTCCCGATCGGGGAGAGCACGTGGTGCTCGGCCGCGGCGTTGTGGGTCGTGTTCTTCGGGACGTGCACGGCGAGCTGGAAGCTCTCGTGTTCGACGCCGGCCGCCTCGAAGCTCGAGCCGTTCCAGACGGGCCGGGTGCGAGCGGTGGCGGGATCGATCGCCCGGCTCAGCCCGTTGTCGCTGATCCCGAAGGACTGGGTCGGCACGCCGCCGGTCTTGACGGCGTTGCCCCACGACTGCTTGCCGAACGTCGCCACGCGCAGCGCCACGTCGCAGAGCGCGATCGACGCCAGCGGCTCGGTCGGGTCCAGGCTCGCGGTCGTCCAGGAGGTCGGGATGGCGAAGACCGACAGGTGGCCGACGCGGGCGTTGCTCGACATGACGCTCCACTCGGTCGTGGCCGAGCCGCGCGTGCTGGATCGCTTCAGCGCGGGGACCACCTCGATCGTCGGGTCGTCGATCACGATGACGCTGTTGGCGCTGTCGAACGCCTTCTGGTCGCCGGTGGAGAACCGCACGCCGACGATCGCGTCCTGCACGTCGTAGGACAGCGAGAGCGTGGCCACCGTGTAGGTGTTGCGCTCGGGCAGCGGGAACTCGTAGGTCATCACCGCGACCGGGAGCGACTGGCCGACGCCGCCGGCCGTGATGCCGCGGTAGACGGCGGTGATGTCCGAGGCGTTGCCCTTCGGCGAGGAGGCCCGCTCGTCCGTCGGCAGGCACGAGGGCGCGCCGGTCGGGAAGGACCACGCGGAGGACCCGGTCGTCGTGGTGGTGCAGTCGGAGTTCGCGGCCGCGATCTGCTCGAAGCTCAGCATCGAGCCGTCGGTGGGCACGCCGACGCCGCACGTCTTCCACTCGCTCGCGGCGGGAACCGGGTCGTGCTCGATCAGATGGACGGCGCGCGACACGACGGTGGACGGGATTGCGTAGGAAACCTCGCCGCAATAGAGGTTGAACGACACGCCCGTGCTCTGGTTGGACACCGCGCACATGCCGGTGTCGTTGTCCACCGAGCCGACGTCCTGGCGAGTGAGGCAGCCGTCCTCGAACGGGCCGGTGAACGGACCCTCGCCGCACGCGGGCAGCGCGGAGACGAACACGTCCGAGCCCGGCGCGTAGCCCATCTCGTTGCCGAACGTGCCGAGGTGGATGCCCAGCTCTTCCTGCCGGCCTCGCGCCTGCGTGGCGCCCAGGCCGTGGTCGGCGAGCACCTGCATTCGGTAGTAGCCGGGAGACACCATCGGGATGCGGCCGCGGCCGTGCTGGGACGCCGGGACCGAACCGTCGAAGGAGCTTTGCGTGACGCCGGCTCGAAGGGCGTAGCTGTTGGACGGGTCGCCGCCGACGTTCTTGAACCCGCGCCAGGACAGGAACTTGAAGGCCTGGCCGATCAGCCCGATGCCGGAGGGAAGGTTGGGCACGAGGAACAGCGTCATGTTCTCGGCGCGTTCGCCTTCCATGCCGCCGGTCATCAGCTCGTTGTAGGCGTAGGTCGTCTTGAAGTCGAAGGGCAGCGTCTGCGTGAGGCTCAGGGGGACGTCGACCGAGCCGCCGGCGCCGGACAGCGTGAGCAGGCCGCCGTAGACCCCGCCCTGGTACCGGCCGGATGCCGCCCGGACGATCACGCCGGATCCGTCGCCGGTCACGCTCACGCGTTCGGCGTCGAGGTAGTCGGTCGCGACGGCCGCGCCGGTCGGGTCGGGTCCGATGAAGGATTCCACGATCGCCGAGCCGGCGCCGTTCGCGCCGCCGCTCCACAGCGGCACGGTGCGCTTCGCGGCGGTTGCGGTCCCGGCCTCGCCCAGCGCCGCATTCGACAGCGGGACCGGGGCCAGGGACGGATCGAAGAGGCGCAAGCCGTGGAAGACGCCGGCCCCTTGCTCCCAGACCGGGGCGGGCGTGTCGGTGTCGAAGGCGCGCGCCTTGGCGATGGACGCCTCGGCCCAGGCGAAGCCGCGAAGGACTTCGTCGTGGTTGCCGGACCGGCTCGCCGCCGTGGCCGGCAGGCCCGAGGCGACGGAAGCGGCGATGTTGGCGGCAACGACCGAAGCGGCGGTCATCGACGATCCCTGCAGGGCGCAGCGGTAGGTGTCGGTGGCGCTCGGACACGGTGTGGGAACGACGCCCTGCTTGGCCCAGTCGATCGTCTGCAACGGCACGCGCAAGCTGTCGTCGGGCCAGGGGAGCGAAGCCTTCTTCGGGAGCATGACCATCATGTCGCTCGGCCCGAGCAGGTCGGGCTTGGGAGCCAGGTCGAGCGTCGGGCCGCGGCCGCTGGTCGGCGAGGTGCGCTCGACGGCGCCGTCCTCGTAGGCGGCGCCGACGGTGATGACCGACGGCAGCGCCGCCAAGCCGAAGACGGTCTGGGTCTGGAGCGCCTTGAGCGCGCCGCCCTCGGTCCGGGTGAAGTCCCCCGACGGGGACACGACCGCCACGCCGGCGTCGTCGAGCGCCTTCGCGGCGTCGAGGATCGCCTGCCAGTCCTTGGCCCGCGCGGTGAACTTCTCGACGGCGTCGCGCTGCAGCGGGCTGACGCCCTCGAAGACGCGCGAGCGCAGGTCCTTGCTCGTGGGGATGCCGGTGACGCCGCTGCGCGCGTGCGCGCTCATCATCGCGTCGGCCACCAGCTCCCAGCCGGAGCCGAGACCCTTGTCGATCTCGTGCCCGATCAGGTGCGTGATCGGGTCCAGCGCCGCCTGCGGCGGATAGGCGAGCAGCACCGCGTCGTAGGAGCCGCTCTGCGCGCGCGCGGACTCCAGCGCCTCTGCCAGGGCGGGAAGGTCGAGGATGTTCCAGGCGCCGTCGCGCGGCGGCACGCGGACCGAGGTGATGGTCGCGTCGGGAAGGAGCTGCAGGATCGCCGAGGCGGCGACCGTGCCGTAGCCGTGCGTGTCGGTGGCGTCCGCGGTGGAGGGCGTGACGATCGAGGGCTGCAGCGTGATCGGGAACAGGTCCTTCTGGATGCCCGTGCCGATCACCAGGATGCGAGCGGCGCCGGTGGCCGCTCGGTCTCGCAGCTCCTGCGTGCGGACGGAGCGAACGGTCTTGCCGGTTCCGCCGAAGCCGATGCCTTGACCGGTCAGACCGGGATCGGCGGTGACGCCGCTTCCCGCCTGCGCGGCGGTGGGCGTGAACATCGCTGCGGCGACGGCGAGTGCGAGACCTGCGGGCGTGACACGCGACGAAAGGCGCGCGCGAATAGCGGCGAGCAGCATGTGATAACCCCCTCCCAGCGCGTCCCTCCGACGCGCCGACACGGTTGTGCGGGTCGGTCGCATGGAGGAACGAGCGCGGCGGAAGGCGCATGACGGCCCGAAATGACTAAATCGGCCCGGAGCGGACCGTGGAGGTCAGGGCGGGGACGGGTAGCATCCCGATCGTGAGTCGTTACCGCGTCGGCGTGCTCGCCTCAGGAACGGGATCGTTGCTGGAGGCGATCCTGGCTGCCGCCGACTCCTACGAGGTGACGTCGGTGGTCTCCGACCGGCCGGGAGTGCGGGCTCTGGAGATCGCGCGCGACGCCGGCATCCCCACCGCTCTCTTCCGTCTGAAGGACTTTCCCGACCGGGACGCGTTCAGCCTGGCGATCGCCCGCGAGCAGCTCGACCACGGCCTCGACCTGTCGGCGAGCGCGGGCTTCATGAAGGTGCTTTCGCGTCCCTACTTCGAGGCCGTCGGCGTGCCCTACGTGAACTCCCACCCGGCGTTGCTCCCGGCCTTCCCCGGCGCCCACGCGGTCCGCGACGCGCTCGACTACGGCGTGAAAGTGACCGGCACCTCGATCATCCTGTGCGACGAAGGCATCGACACGGGCCCGGTCATCGCGCAGGAAGCCGTGGCGGTCGAGCCGGGCGACACCGAGGAGTCGTTGCACGAGCGGATCAAACAGGCCGAGCGCCGTCTGTTCCCGGACGTGATCCGTCTCTTCGCGGCCGGCCGCGTGAAGGTCGAAGGCCGCCGCGTGCACGTCCTGTAGCCGGCGGGGGCGCCGACGGCGTCGGATACAGTTGGACCATGGCCACGACGCCCGTTCGAACCGCGCTCGTCTCGGTTTCCGACCGCACCGGTCTCGCCGTTTTCTGTCGCGCGCTGGTCGACGCGGGGATCCGCATCGTCGCCACCGACTCGACCGGACGGCACCTCGCCGAGCACGGCGTGGCGACGACGCCGGTCGCGGAGGTCACCGGCTTCCCCGAGATGCTCGACGGGCGCGTCAAGACGCTGCACCCCGCCATCCACGGCGGGATCCTGGCGCTGCGCACCGACGATCACCTCGGGCAGCTCGCGCAGCACGGCATCGAGCCGATCGACGTAGTCGTGGTGAATCTCTATCCCTTCCGGGAGGCCGTCGCACAGGGCAAGCCGTGGCCGGAGGTGATCGAGCAGATCGACATCGGCGGGCCGGCGATGGTGCGCTCGGCGGCGAAGAACCACGCGAGCGTGGGGGTCGTCGTCAATCCCGCGCGCTACGGGGTGCTCGCCCAGGAGATCGCCTCGACCGGTGGCCTGAGCGACGAGACCCGCCGCTCGCTCGCCGCGGAGGCCTTCGCGCACACCGCCGCATACGACGGTGCGATCGCCGCCTGGATGCACCGGGGCGAGCCGTTCCCGGAGCGCGTGGCGCTGATGCTCGAACGTGTGCAGACCACCCGCTACGGCGAGAACCCGCACCAGGCGGGCGCGCTCTACGCCGAGCAGGACGCGCCGCCGAACTCGCTCGCGCGGGCGCGGCAGATCGGCGGCAAGGAGCTGAGCTTCAACAACTTCTACGACGTCGACGCGGCCCTCGCGCTGTGCGCGGAGTTCGACGAGCCTGCGTGCGTGATCGTCAAGCACGCGGTGCCGTGCGGCGTCGCGATCGGCGACGGCGTCGGCGAGGCGTACGAGCGTGCGCTGGAGTGCGATCGCGTCTCAGCCTTCGGGGGCGTCGTTGCGTTCAACCGGCCGATGAGCGAAGCGGCGGCGGCGGCCTCGATCGAGGTGCACACCGAGTGCATCATCGCGCCCGGCTACGAGCCCGACGCGCTGCGCGTCATGGCCGCCAAGAAGGGGCGGCGCCTGCTGCAAGTCGAGTCGCTGCCGCGGCCCGAGCGCTCGTACCGCCGGGTCTCGGGCGGGTTCCTGGTGCAAGACCCCGACGTCTCGCCCGACCGGCGCGCGACCTTCACCGTGCCCTCGAAGGTCCAACCGACCGAAGACCAGTGGCGCGACCTGCTCTTCGCGTGGACGGTCTGCAAGCACGCGCGCTCGAACGCCATCGTGCTGGCGCGTGACGGCGCGACGGTCGGGGTCGGGGCGGGACAGGTGAGCCGCGTCGATGCCGCCGAGATCGCGGCACGCAAGGCCGGCAACCGCGCCAAGGGCGCCGTCGCCGCATCCGACGCCTTCTTCCCCTTCCGCGACGGGCTGGACGCCGTCGCCGTCGCAGGCGCCGTCGCCGTCATCCAGCCCGGGGGCTCGCGCAACGACGACGAGGTCGTTCGCGCGGCGAACGAGCACGGCATCGCGCTGGTCCTGACCGGCATCCGCCATTTCAGGCACGGGTAGGCAGTCCGTGGCGGCGCAGGTCATCGATGGGCGGGCGATCGCGCGAGCGGTCCGTGACGAGGTGCGCGACCGCATCGAGCGGGCCGGCGTCACGCCCGGCTTCTGCGACCTGCTCGTCGGCGACGATCCGGCCTCGGCGCTCTACGTCGGCATGAAGAATCGCGCCGCGGCGAAGGGGGGCATCCGCGCCTTCGAGCGGACGCTTCCCGCACGCGCGAGCCAGGCCGACGTGCTCGCCGTCATCGACGAGCTGAATGCCGACGAACGCATCCACGGCGTAATCGTGCAACTGCCGCTGCCGCCGCACGTCGACACACCCACGGTCCAGGAGTCCATCGATCCGGGCAAGGACGTGGACGGGCTGCACCCCGAGAACCAGGGTTTGATCGTGCTCGGCCGCCCGCGCTTCATCCCCGCGACGCCGCTGGGCGTGGTCGAGCTGCTGAAGCGGTCGGACGTGAAAGTCGACGGCGCCGACGTGGTGGTCGTCGGGCGCTCCTCGCTCGTCGGCCGTCCGTTGTCGGTCCTACTCAGCTCGAAGATGGAGGGCGGGAACGCGACCGTGACGCTGTGTCACACCGGGACGCGATCGCTCGCGGACCACACCCGTCACGCGGACGTGCTCGTCGTCGCGGCGGGCGCGCCCCGATCGATCACGGCCGACATGGTCAAGCCGGGCGCGGTCGTGATCGACGTGGGGACCAACAAGCTGGCCGACGGCTCGCTGGCCGGCGACGTCGACTTCGAAGGAGTCCGCGAGGTCGCCGGCATGATCACGCCGGTCCCCGGCGGCGTCGGCCCGATGACCGTCGCGATGCTGCTGAGCAACACCGCAACCGCCGCGGGGGCTTAGGATCCGGAAGGGCCATCCCTCGTTTGCGTCCTTCACGGATCCGCGAGCCGCGCAACTTTATGAAAACTTGGCGTTAGAAGGGCTGTAGTTGAGTTTTCAGGCCCAAGTTATTACTATATTAGTCGCATGACTCGGCTCCCGGCGCTTTCGGCCTTCCCAGCCGAACTCTCTTTCGAAGAGTTCTGGAAGACGCTGGGCGGGGACCACGAGCACGAGCAGGTCGAGTTGAAGCGTCGCGTTGCCAAAGGACTCTACGAACCCATGGCGGCGATGGCCATGGCCGTTGGGGGCCTGCTCATTCTGGGAATCGATGATGATCGGACGCTTGTCGGAGCGGCACTCACGCAAGACGCGAGGGATGGAATCACAAGGGCAGCCTCGGCTTGCGATCTTGAGGTTCAACTGCGCGAAATCACCGTGGACGGTACGCCGATCGTTCTTGTTGCGATTCCCGAAGTCAGGGGACGGATCGTGACGACGCCTGATGGCCGTCTCCTGCGACGTGTGGGGAGCAGCAACCAGCCGCTTGTTGGTGCGGCGATGGCGCGGTTCGTCCGCGATCGCGAGGAGCATCCCGCCGAGGAGGCGATCTTGGCGACGCCCGACTTATCAACGTTCGATCTGGCACTCATCAACAAGGCGCTGCACGCGGTGGGTCGGCCGCGAGTGAGACGCGAGAGGATACCGCGCGCGCTCATCGACCTTCACGTTGCCGATTCTGCCGAGCCGCCCAATGACCCGTTGATCCGCGTCGCCGCGGCGGTCCTCTTCGCGCAGGACCCGCGCGCGTATGTGGCAGGAGCATCGGTCAAGGCCATCCGGCGTGAGGGTGTGGGACCCGGACCGGGCCCGACGCGAGCGCGTGAAGAGTTCTTTGGCCCGATTCCGAAGGTCCTTGACTCGGTGGTCGGCTTCATCGAGGCACATACCGGCCACCATGAGGTGGTCGTCGGCAAGACGCGCGAGACGATCAACGAGTACCCGCCGGCGGCCCTGCGCGAAGCCGTTCTCAACGCACTCGCCCATCGGGACTACGGGCTCAAAGGAGCAACGGTGGACGTGACCCTTTGGGATGACCGAATCGAGATCAAGAGTCCCGGTCCTCTGCCCGGCCCGATAACGGTCGAGAACATGCGGGAGGAGCACTATTCAAGGAATCGCCGGATCATGCGAGCGCTGAACGACATGCGACTCGTCGAGGAGTTCGGAGAGGGCGTCGATCGCATGTACCTCGAGATGGAAGCTCGCATGATGCAACCGCCGGTGTACAACGTCAGCTCTTCGTCGGTGACGGTCACGCTGTACAACAGATCGCTCATATCCGTTGAGGACCAGACCTGGCTCGCGCTGCTGGGCCACCTCGACTTGAGCGCCGCCGAGCGGAGGCTGCTGGTAACGGCCAAGAACGAGGGGGGTATCACGCGCCGCAGAACCGCGGAGCTTCTGCCCGAGAGCGACCAAAGCGCGCTGCTACGGAGCGCGACCGCGCGAGGCCTTCTAACCCGCATCGGCACGCGCGGCGGCTCCCGGTACGTTCTGTCCGACGAGGTGGTGATGCGAGCGGGCGCCGCAGGCGTGGAGGCTCGCAGCCGCCAGCGGCAGATGCTCGTGGACGAAATGCGTCGGCGGGGAAGCATCTCGACGGCTGAAGGCGCCGCTCTGGTCGATGAGGACATGGCGGTCGTCCGCCACCTGCTCAACGACTTGGTGCGATCGGGGATGGCGGTGGCTCGCGGTAAGACGCGCGCGAGGCGCTACCGTCCAGTCTAGCCCTCCGTGGCCTAGCTTCCCACCAGCTCCAGGAGCGCGAACATCGTCGCGCTGTCGAGCGCCGGCACGTGGCTGGAGTTGGAGAGCACCGCGACGGCGGCGCGGGCCTTCCGGTCGATGGCGAGCATCGAGCCGAAGCCGCCGGTGCCTCCGTTGTGCCAGTGGACCGTCCGCCCGTCCTGGACGTAGGTGTGCCAGGCGAGGCACACGCTCATCTTGTCGTTCACCGGGACGTGCGCGGGAAGGGTTGCCTCGATCGCGCGGCCGAGCGGCGTGTCCGCCGGCTCGACGACCGCGCGCGCGAGCCGCAGGAGGTCGGCCACGGGCGCTTCGAAGCACCCGGCGCCGGCCAGCGTCGGGTTGTCCCAGTGCGAGGTCGGTTGCCCGTCCTCGTAGCCCTGCATCCGGCGCGAGGCCCGCGGCGCGTCGAAGCCGGTCCCCGTCTCCTGCATGCCGAGCGGCGCGAGCACCCGGCCGGTGACGAGGTCGGCGAAGGGACGCCCGCCGGCCAGTGACAGGGCGTGGCCGAGCAGCCCGAAGCCGAGATTGGAATACGAGCCGGGCTCCTCCGCCGTGTCGCACGCGGCGAGGCCGGCGTAGAGGTGCTCGACCGTGTATCCCGCGTAGGGGTTGGACTCGTCGGCCACGGTTTCTTCGAGGTTCGGCGGCAGGCGAGGGAGTCCGGAGCAGTGCGTCGCCAGCTCGAGCAGCGTGATCGGACGACCGTCGCGAGCCGGGACGCGCACGTCTGCGGGCAAGAACCGCGCGACGGGGTCGCCGAAGGCGACCTCGTCGCGCTCCACCATCTCCGCCAGCAAGATCGCCGTCAGCACCTTCGTGATCGACCCGATCTCGAAGATGCCGTCCGCGGGGACCGGGCCGTAGGTGTGGACCATCTGCAGGTCCGAGGTCAGCATTCCCGCGACGATGCCGCCGCCCCCGTCGCCGACGAGCGGCGCGATGTGCTTGTCCAGCAGCGGCTCTCCGGCGCCCATCGCCGGACCCTATCGCGACCGGGTCAGCGATACCACGGCGGGAGTTTGGAGCGGTCGCGCTCTTTCCAGGCGCTGAGGTATTCCTCGCGCAGTCCTTCATAGGTGGGAACGTCCGCAAACAGTTCGGCCATTGTGACGCCGAGCGCCGCGGCGAGCTTGCCCACGTTTACGAGCGTCAAGTTGTTCTCTCCGCGCTCCACCGCCCCGACGTAGTTCCGATGGAACGTGCAAAGCTCTGCCAGGCGTTCCTGGGATATCCCACGCTTTAGCCGCATCGCGCGAACCTGTGCGCCAAAAGCAATCAGAAGCTGTTCCCTCGACATGGGGGAATCTTCAAAGAGGGAATCTTCTGTAGCTACAGCAGAAGCAGGTGACCCGATATAACGGGCCACACTAAACTGGCCCTTGACTTGCATAGACCCGTCTTGACGGATATCTTCCAGTTCCACGGGATGAGACGGGCGAGAGACTAGCGGCCCGCTCCAAGTCGGTGAGGGGAGTTAGGAGGTTCATGGTCTGAAACATCGCACGTCGCGGCAAGCAGGACCTCAAGGGCAATCCCGCCCTTCAGGACGCACCAAGGAAACTGAAGGAGGAAGCGATGGTACGAACGGCGAAACTCTTGACCATCATGAGCGTGGCCATGGGCCTCACCGCGGTGGGCGTCACGCCCGCCCACGCCGGCATGACCGACCTGATCCCCGCGCTCGTCGCCCACGCCGACGACGTGC
>DASWJS010000037.1:0-24048 GCA_036397035.1 Actinomycetota bacterium
GCCTCGACCCGGAGCAAAGAGTAATGTTTCGCACCATGATCTCGCAGCTTGACTCCTCACCTGTGGTTCTCCTCTCCACTCATTTGACCGAAGACGTCGAGGCGCTGTGTGCTCGCGTGATCGTCATTGATGAGGGACACATATTGTTTGATGGGACGCCGAGCGCCCTCGCACACCAGGCGGAGGGTCGAATCTGGAAGTCTACGATCCCGGATGGAGCGGCGTTGGCCTCTTGGACGATGTCAGATGGAACCTTCAAGAACATCGGAGATGCTCCGGCCGCTGCGCAGCGACTTCGGCCAACGCTGGAGGATGGATACCTCGTGCTCCTGAAGGCACAGCAACGTCCAGTCTAGGATGTCGCACCCGCGGTCCGTTCTGCTTCGCCTCATCTGGCTCGAGGCCGTCGCCTTCGCGCGCGCCCCCATATTGGGGATCGCCAGTATTGCATCGCTGGTGTTCTCACAACTTCTGACTCCCGGTCAATTGCCAACATATACACGTATGAGCCTGACTTCCGGCGAATGGATGCTCCCGCTCGCGGCGGCGACATTCTTTCTGGCTGGCCTTCGCACGCTCCGGCCACAGAGGTGGGCGGCCGACGAGTGGCTAACGGCCCTTCCCGCTGATAGGGCAAGGCGTATCCTCGCGCAGGTGGTGTCTCTGGCCGGACCGGCCGCGCATAGTTTGATAGTAGTCTCATCCGTGCTGCTCGTGACGAGCCTGAGGCACGCTGTCGGCCCCATCGTATGGGCCGAGCTATTGGTGGGGCCGTCCTTGGTCGCGCTGCTTGGCGTAGTGGCCATTGCAACCGGTGCCCTCCTGCGCTCATTGCGCGCGCTTCCTCTTGTTGCTGCAGGGCTTGCCATCGTTGATGTGTGGCTCACCTATACCGGCTTTGCCTCTGGCGCAGTGCGATCGGGTCCTTCTGCCTGGTTCGCATTGTTCGTGCCTCCCCCGACGACGATCCTCCCGCCATCATTGCTCAGTCGACCGGCTGGCGCCCATGTCGCCTATGTTCTGGGTCTCACGGCCTCGGTTGCCGCGCTCTTGATGCTTCGCGAACGGCGGACTCGGACGTCGGTGATGATTGCGATGGCGTGCGTCGGCGTGTTGGTGGGCAGCGTGCCGATACAGATCATTGGTTCAACGGGACTGACGGCGGATGACGCGGAGCGACAGGCCGCCTCCTTGGCGACGGGCCAGGCTGCGCTGTCGTGTGTGGTGCGCAGGGACGTGCGTTACTGCGCCTTTCCCGGCTACGAGTCGTGGATCCCTGTCTGGACTGCGCCCGTCGAAGGAGTGTTGCGGCTCGCACCGACGAGCGACGCAGGATTTGCAGTCGTGCAACAACCGGAACTCGAGCGACTGGAGGAGGATGTGGTCTCCTCATTGCCGGCGCACATGCTGGTACGGAGCAGCAGCGGCGAGGAGTGGCGCTACGATGGGAATCTTCATCCCGGCTTCTCATGGACCCTTCGTCCCTTTGAGCGCTCGAGCGAGCTAGCTCTTGCTGTGGACGCAGCATCCCGCGTTGTCGGTCTGCACCCGGGGCCTCGGGTTGAGGGTCGGTTTTTCGCAACCTGCACGATGGCTGGACAGGCGAGAGCGATTACTGTTGCGTGGCTGGCCGGACAGGCGACGGCAGCCTCAAGAGCCTCGCTTCGAGGAGTGATCGAAAGCGAGCCCTGGGGTGTCACATCGGGCGAGGCCGGAGGGGCGTCGCTCTCGGCGGTCCAATCTCTGTTTGGGGGGCTGGGCCAGACATATGTGAATTGGGACAAACGTGAGATCAACTACGGCGCGCAACTGATGCAACGTCCGGAGGAGGAAGTTCGGGCAGTGCTTGCAGCGAACTGGCGCCTCCTCACGAGCCCTCGCACTCCGACGTCCAAGGCACTTGAACTCTTGGACCTGCGTGAGTTACGCACTCCCGACCAGTTGATCGAGGATGCGGCGCTGGCTCCGATCCAGGCCGAAGCCCTCAGGGCGCGGCTCAGAGTTGAGACTGACTCGGAAACCTCGACGCAGCCATGTCGATGAACGGGCTTGTACGGGGAGCATTGAAACGTCCTTACTGGCGAATCACAATCATTGGCTTCGCGATGAGCGTCGCCGCCCTCCTCCTTAGAGAACGGGGCGAGTTTCCTGATCTCATCGGCGCGTCACGAGCAGCGCGGCTTGCGTTCTTGCCACTCCTCGTGACTGTTCCGTATGCGTTGGAGGATCCTTTCATCGAGGCGGGATGCGCGACGAGAACGAGGGGCCGGACGATGAAGTTGGCATTTGTAGCGCCCTCGTTAGTATTGGTGGCCGTCTTCCTCTTGAGCGCTGTGCTCCTGCCGGGAGGTAGAATTCTTCTGAATGCGCGTGGCATGGCATCCGGGCTTCTGCTCGAAGGCAGCACATTGACGGCACTGGGTATTGGCGTCGCCGCCCTCGTTCCGAGCCGCTTGGGTCGTGCCGTCCCAGGCTTACTAGGAGCGGCATCCCAGATGGCGTTGTTTGCGTTTGCCTGGATGCTGCCCGTGCCGTGGAGACTCTTCCGCGATTCGCCGCTCGACCCTTCTTGGGAAGCCATACACCGCGTGTGGGCGGCGTTGTTGGTGGGGTCAGTCGTGCTGTTCCACTTTGCGTCGCGCGACAGGTATCGATGTCGTTCACGTCGATGACACCCTGCGGACTCGTCACAGGATCGGCAGGGAGCGCTCGATCTCCCAGGGGGAGACGTAGGCGCGATAGGCCGCCCACTCGGCCCGCTTGTTGCGGATCACGTACTGGAAGACGTGCTCGCCGAGGATCTCGCGGACGAGGTCGCTGCGCTCCATCGCGTTGACGGCTTCGAACAAATCCTCGGGCAGCGACTCGATCTGCGCGGCGCGGCGCTCGGCCGGCGTCATGGAGTGGATGTCCTCGGTGGCCTCCGGCGGAAGCGTCGCGTTCTCGGCCACGCCGTGCAGGCCCGCGCCGAGCAGTACGGCGAACGCGAGGTAGGGGTTGCACGCGGGGTCGGGCGAGCGCGCCTCGACACGCACGTCGTCGCGACGGTCCGTGCCGGGGATGCGAAGCAGCGCCGAGCGGTTCCGCCGTGCCCAGCACACGTACACCGGCGCCTCGTAACCGGGGACGAGCCGCTTGTAGGAGTTGACCCACTGGTTGAGCACGGGCGTCATCTCGCCCGCATGCTGAAGGATCCCGGCGATGAACGCCTTGCCCACCTTGCTCAGGCCCAGCTCGTCCTCGGGATCGGCGAAGGCGTTCGTGTCGCCTTCGTACAGCGCCATGTGCGTGTGCATGCCCGAGCCCCACGCGCCCTGAATCGGCTTCGGCATGAAGGTCGCGTAGATCCCCGCCTCGTGCGCGACTTCCTTCACGGCGAGCCGTGCGGTCATCACGTTGTCGGCCATCGTGAGCGCTTCGTCGTCGCGCAGCACGATCTCGTGCTGCGAGGGCGCCACCTCGTGGTGGACGCTTTCGACGCTGATCCCCATCTGCTCCAGGTACAGCACCGTGCGCTTGCGCAAGTCGCTGGCCATGTCGAGCGGCGTCAGGTCGAAGTAGCCGCCGGCGTCGAGGCCCTCGGTGCCGGCCGAGTCCTTGAAGTAGAAGTACTCCAGCTCCGGACCGAGGTAGAAGGAGAAGCCCATCTCCCGCGCTCGCGCCACGGTCCTGCGAAGCACCGCGCGGGGGTCGCCGGCGAACGGCTCGCCCTCGGGCGTCATGATGTCGCAGAACATGCGAGCCACCCCGCGCGCGTCCGGGCGCCAGGGCAGGATCTGGAACGTCGACGGGTCGGGGCGGGCGAGCATGTCGGACTCGCGCGCGCGCGCGAACCCCTCGATGGCGCTGCCGTCGAATCCCATCCCTTCGTCGAACGCGGCCTCCAGCTCGACCGGGGTGATCGCGAAGGACTTCAGGAAGCCGAGCACGTCGGTGAACCACAGCCTGATGAAGCGGATGTCGCGTTCCTCGACGGTCCGCAGGACGTAGTCGACGTCGCGCTCGACCATCAGCGGCTCCGTTCCGCGTCGAGCCGGTACCCGACGTTGCGAATGGTCACGATCATCGACTCGTGCTCGACGCCGAACTTCGCGCGCAGGCGCCGGACATGGACGTCCACGGTGCGCGTGCCCCCGTAGAAGTCCTGGCCCCAGACCTCTTGCAGCAGTTGATGGCGCGAGAAGACGCGGCTCGGGCGGCGGGCGAGGTAGAGCAGGAGCTGGAACTCCTTGTAGGTCAGGTCCAGCGGCTTGCCCTTCATGCGGACCTGGTAGGACTCGGGGTCGACCGTGAGGTCGCCGAGCCGGATCGTCCCGGCCGAGTCCAGCACCTGCGAGCCGATGGCAAGGCGCAGCCGGGCGAGCAGCTCGCCGGTGCGCTCGGCGTCGGTGACGAAGTCGTCGATCTCCCAGTCTGGTCCGACGGCATCGACCGAATCCGGATCCACGATCGCCAGCAGCGGGACCTCGATCTCGGCGAAGCGGTAGGCGCGGCACGCGTCGCGGCCTCGCGAAAGGTCCTTGGCCGCGTCGACGATCGCGACGTGCGCGTCTCCGACGCTCGGCGGCTTCGGCGGGTCCCCCGCGAGGGTGGGCCGGAGCGCAGCGACCTCGGTCAGGGACCCGAAGCGGACGCTATGGCCCGCGTGCTCGAGGCCGCGCGCGAGCCCCAGGAGGTCATCGCTCCTGTCGGTGACGATCAGCACGCGTGCCATGAGATCCCTTGAACGACGAAGCCCTCGGGCGCCCCGCCCGCTCCGTTGCGGGCCCCGTCGTCGGAGGGGGTGGACTGCCCAAGGGCCGGCGCAGTTGCATCGTTCTGCGTCCGGCGGTCAAAGTAGCAGAGCACGCAGGCCCCCTCAAACACGGGAGGCGATCCGTGGAGGGAAGCAAGTCGTCACAGAAGAGGGGATCGTCGGGCACCGGCCTGCGAGGCCAGGTGCGCCGGTGGAAGTACCGCGCCCAGCCCGACGCCGGCGGCTACACCGTCGAGCACCAGCACTTCTGGTGCGAGACCGAGGACGGGGTCCGCATCGCCGGCTCGCGGCTGGGATCGAACCCGGACGTCGCGCTGGTGCTGGTGCACGGGTTCATGGCCTACCGGCTGAAGAGCAAGTGGCGGTTGCTCGCGCAGGCGCTCGCCGGTCACTTCACCGTCTTCGCGCTGGACCTGCGGGGACACGGCGGCTCAGGCGGCGCGTGCACGGGTGGCAACAGCGAGCCGATGGACGTCCGGGCGGTGATCTCCCTTGCGCGGGCGTCCGGCTTCACGCGCGTCGTCACCGTCGGCGCCTCGCTCGGCGGGATCGCCGTGCTGTTCGAAGCGGCCCGGTACAGAGACCCCGACGCCGTGGTCGCGATCTCCTCGCCCGCGGGCTGGGTCGAGCACGAGTCGAAAGCCGTGCGCCGGATGACGTGGGTCTTCACCAGTTCCGTCGGGCGCGCGCTTGCGCGCCGCCTGATGGGCACGACCATCCACACCGAATGGGGGAACCCCGAGCCGCCGGCCGACGTCGTGGGCCGGATCGCCCCGGTCCCGCTGCTGCTGATCCACGGCGCCGACGACCACTTCTTCCCACCCGCCGACGCCGAGCTGCTGCTGGAGCGCGCCGGCGAGCCGAAGCGCCTGGTCATCCTGGAGCCGTTCGGCCATGCCGAGGACGGCTTCACGCCCACGTTCGCCCGCCGCTTGGTCACTGAGATCCAGGACATGCTGGCGGCGGTGGAGGCCTGAGGGCATGTGGACGCTGCTGATGTGGGTCGGCGTGGCGTTCGCCTCCTCGCTCGCGGGCTCGCCCGGCCTGGTGGTCGCCGTGATCGCCGTGCTGGTGCCGGCCGCCGGCGACCTTCTTCGCATGAGCCGCGCGCGGGGGATCAGACCGTCGGCGGTCGTCACGACCCTCGGGGTCGCGGCGCTCGTGGTGGTGTCGGTGTTCGACGGCGGGAGCGCGCCGCGCCTGTACCCCCTCGTGATCGGCCTCGCCGTGCTGGCGCTGTTCGTCGAGCAGCTCGCGCGCAAGCAGCGAGCCGACGTCACCGAGAGCCTGGCGTACTCGGTCGTGCCGATCGCGCTCGTCGGGCTGCCGGGCGCGTTCCTCGTCTCGACGCGCGGGATGGCCGGCGGCCGGGCGCTCGTCGTCGTTCTGATCGTCTTCGCCCTCAGCGCGCTCGGAGCCGCGACCGCGGTTCGTTTGTGGCGGGGAGATCGCCCCGCGCGGGAGGCGGCCGCGGCCGTCGGCGCGGCGCTCGTCGTAGCGCTCGCGATGAGCCTCGTGCGCCAGGACTTGATCGGTCTGGCCGCGCGAGCCGGACTCGCCGTCCTCGTCGCGCTCGCGGTGCAGCTCGCGCGCGCGGTCACGGTCATGCTGGAGCGGACCATGCCGCTCGCGGGGAGCGCGGGCGTGCGGGCGATCAGCTTGCGCCGCATCGACGGCGTCGTGCTCGCCGCGCCTGCGTTCTTCTACGGGTTCAGGCTGCTGGTGCGCTGAGTGCCTCGGGTCCTCCGGCGTCTGCTCGTGGTCGCGCTCGTCCTCGGCGGGCTCTTCGTGGCGGGCAACGTCGTCGCCGAGCGCATCGCCGAAAGCCGCATCGCCGGCGGCCTGCAACGCGCCTTCGGCCTGCGCGAAGCCCCCGCCGTGGACCTCGCCGTCTTTCCGATCGTGACGAACATCCTCAGCGGTTCGCTGCCGGGGCTGTCGATCGCCGCGACCGACGTGCAGATCGAAGACGTGACGTTCGCGGAGGTCTCGATCGAGATGCGGGACCTCGAGGTTCACGGCGGGCTGCTGGGCGGCGACTTCTCCGTCTCGGTCGGGGAAGGCAACGTGTCGGCGATCGTCACCCAGGAGGAGATCGAGCGCGTGCTGGCCGAGCGCGACGAGCGCGCGCGTGTGCGCATCGGACGCAACCGCGTGCGGATCCGAGCCGACCGCACGTTCCTGGGGGCCACGCGTCGCATCGACGCGACCGGCCGCTTGGTGCTGGAGAAGAAGGTGCTCCGATTCATTCCCGAGGAGGTCCTCGTGGACGGCGAACCGCCCCCGCCCGCTCTGGCCGAGCGCGCGCGCGCCGAGGCCGAGCGGTCGGCAACGTTGCCGTCCTTGCCGGGCGGGTTCAGGCCGTCGCGGCTGACGCTGCGCGCGGGGGCTGTGATCCTGACGGTGCGCCTCGACGGCAAGCGCCTGGACCTCGGGGACCTGGCCGCATGACACTTGCCCGGAGACGAGGGGTTTTATACAGTAGGAACCGTGTAAACTACCTCTGAGCAGCGGGGATGGGAATGGCAACGACCGACTTATCGCCTCCGGATGCCGCCCGCGCGCGCGCGCTGGCGACGCCGACGAGGGTCGAGATCCTCGAGCACCTGCGCACGCACGGGCCGTGCGACGTGCGCCGGGCCGCGCAGGTCGCCGGCGTGCACTCGAATGTCGCGCGCGGGCACCTGGACGTGCTCGTCGCCGCCGGGCTCGCGACGGCGTCCTACCGGCGCAACGCAAACGGGGGGCGGCCCGCGAAGATCTACCAGGCGGCGCCGACCCACGTCGAGGACGGGCCGCAGCTCGTCAGCGACGTGCTGGCCACGTTGATCGAAGCGGCGGCGCCCGCTCCGGGCACCGCGCGCAAGATCGCGCTCGAAGCCGGCGAGCGGCTCGGGCGCAAGCACGGCGTGCAGGCTGACGGGCTCGCCTTCGAGGACCAGGTGAAGGCGCTCGTCGAGTCGCTCGGTGAGGTCTCCGGCGGCATCCGCGTGGTGGAGAGCGGGGAGAACTGGGTCGAGATCGAGGACCTCGACTGTCCGTTCAAGGGGATCGCGCCCAAGCACCCGGAGTTGGCGTGCTCGCTGGACAAGGCGCTGAAGGAAGGCGTGATGAGAGCGCTCGGCGCGGAGGTCTTCGTCGAAGTCGTGACCTCCATCGCCTGGGGGGACCCGACGTGCAGGGAGGTCGTGCGATGGCGGTGAGCGGCGGGACGCAGCGGATGGTCGACAAGAACTCCGTGCGCGGGGGCGCGGGCCTGTCGGCCGTCGTGCTGCTCGTGGGCTTCGTGCTGGACGTTTGGGTGCTGGTCCCGGCGATGGCGCTCGCCGTCGGGATGGGGTCGGTGCTGGGCTTGCGCTACTCGCCGCTGGGCGCGGCGTATCGCTCGGCAAAGAAGCTCGGGCTGCGGATGGGGGTCGATCCAGAACCGGAGCCGCCGCCCCGTTTCGCGCAGACGCTCGGCTTCGTCGTCTTGGGCCTCGGGTCGATCGCCTTCCTGCTCGGGGCCGCCGCGCTCGGGTGGGTGCTGGCGCTCCTGGTGGCGGCGCTCCAGGGACTGCTCGCCGCGACGGGCCTCTGCGTCGGGTGCGAGATCTACCTGTTCTCCCAACGCTTCCTGGCGAAGGGAGCGTAGGTGGCGCTGCGGCTCGGCATCGGGTTGGCCGTCGTGGTCGCGACGGCGCTCCTGGCGTGGGCGTGGCGCAGGCGTGAGGGGCGCTTCAGCGAGGCCGGCGGACGCTTCAGCCGGTCGGAGCTGGGCATCGCGCGCCGCGACCGCCCGGCCGCGGTGCTCGTGGAATTCTCCGGCGAGGGCTGCGCGCCGTGCGTGATCGTGCGCGACCGGATCGAGCGCTTGGCCGCCGAGTTGCCCGAGGTGGACGTGGTCACGATCGACGCGGCCGAGCGCCGGAGCCTGGCCGAGCGCTACGGGGTCAAGCGCGTGCCGACGCTGTTCATCGCCGACGGGGACCTTTCGATCCGCTGGCGGGCCTCCGGCGTGCCCAGCGAGGCCGCGATTCGGTCGACGCTGCTCGGCCCCGATTGGGCGGGGCGGCCACACCCGGATGCGGATGTTAGGGTGCCGGCGCCATCCGACCCCGTGAGGAGCGAGCGTGCACGCTGAGTCCTGGAACCTGCTGGAGTGGACCTTCGTCGGGATCCTGGCGTTGATGGTCGCCGTCTCGGGCTTGTTCGGCGTGGTGGTCGTGGCTCGCCTGGTCGAGCCGCGCGGCATGCGCGCGCTGCTGCGCCGCTTGCTCGGCAGGGCGTAGCGCGCGGGCGGCGATGGCGCTCGACTTCGACTTCACCGACGAGCAGCTCGCCTTCAAGGCGTCCGTTCGCGACTTCGCCGAGCGCGTGGTGCGGCCCGGCGCGGACGAGCGTGATCGCGACGGCCGCTGGGACCCGGAGGTGTGGCGAGCCGTCGGTGAGTTCGGGCTGGCGGGCTTGCCGATCCCGGAGGAGCACGGCGGCCAGGGCGCGGACGTCGTCACGACGTGCCTGGCGCTGGAGGCGCTGGAAGAGGGCGGGCGCGACTCGGGTCTGCTGCTGTCGCTGGGCGCGCACATCTGCATCGGCGCGGTGCCGATCTGGCTGCACGGCACCGACGAGCAGAAGGAGCGGTACCTTCCCAAGCTCGCGAGCGGCGAATGGGTCGGCGCGTTCGCCATCACCGAGCCGGGCGCCGGCTCGGACGCGGCCGGGATCACGGCGACCGCACGCCGCGACGGCGACCGCTTCGTCATCAACGGGTCGAAGACGTTCATCACCAACGGCCCGATCGCCGACGTGATCAGCGTCCTCGCCGTCACCGACCCCGAGGCGGCGTCCTCCCAGCGGATGTCCTGCTTCATCGTCGACAAGGACACACCCGGGCTCTCGATCGGCAAGCACCTGGACAAGAGCGGCAACCGCTCCTCGCCGACCTCGGAGCTGCACTTCGACGACATGGTCGTGCCGGCGTCGCAGATGCTCGGGCCCGAGGGCTCGGCATTGTGGAAGGTCGCCTTCGAATGCTTCGACTGGGAGCGCACGGTCATGGTCGCCGCGTCGCTCGGCGGGATGGAGGCGCAGATCCGCGCGTGCGTGGAGTACGCCAAGGAGCGGCAGGCGTTCGGCAAGCCCATCGCGCAGTTCGAGATGATCCAGGACAAGCTCGCGCGCATGCGCGTGCAGGCCGACGCGGCGCGCTGGGTGCTGTACCGAGCCGCGTGGCTCAAGCAGCAGGGCCGGCCCCACATGCAGGAGGCCTCGATCGCGAAGTACCTCGTCGCGGAGGCGGCGATGCACAACGCGCAGGAGGCCGTCCAGATCTTCGGCGGCTACGGCTACATCCGCGACTTCACCGTCGAGCGATCCATCCGCGACGCGAAGCTGCTCTCGATCGGCGGCGGCACGAGCGAGATCCAGAAGCTGATCATCGCGCGGTCGTTGCTGGGCGAGTGATCGCCGAGCGATCGGTCGTCGCCGGCGGGGCCGAGCTTCGCTGGGTCGAGTCGGGCGAAGGACCGGGACCGCCGTTCCTGTTGCTCCATGGGATCGGCTGGTGCCGCGACCACTGGAACGACGTGCTCGGGCCGCTGGGAGAGCACCGGCGCACGATCGCGCTGGACCTTCCCGGCTTCGGGCGGTCGAGCGCGCCGCCCGGCCCGTACTCGCCGGCGTGGCTGGCCGGCGGCGTGCGTTCGTTCCTGGACGCGATCGGCGTCGAGCGCGCGATCGTCGCCGGCAACTCGCTCGGCGGGCTGGTCGGGCTGCACTTCGCCGCCGCCTGGCCGGAGCGCACGGTCGCGCTCGCGGCGCTCGCGCCGACGCTGCCCAACGACGGGCCGCCGCCGTCGATCAAGACGACGCTCGTGTTCACGCTCGGCGCTCTGCCCGGCGTCGGGGTCGCGTTGATGCGAGCCGCGTGGCGGCGGCCGCCGGAGGCGCAGGTCGCCGAGAGCGTGGCGCGCAACATGGTCGATCCGTCGCGCCTGTCGGCCGGGACGCGGGCGCTCTTGGAGGACCACGCGCGGCGCCGGGGCCGAAGCCCGGACCTGCAGCGGGCGAACCTGCTGGCGCAGCGGCACATGCTGTCCGCGGTGACCGCCCGGCGGTTGCAGACGTGGGACGTGGTGCGAGCCGTGCGCGTCCCGGCCGCCTTCATCTGGGGGAAGGAGGATCGCGCGGTGCCGGTCGGCATCGGCCACCGGGCGGTCGCGGAGCTGCCCGGCGCGCACCTGATCGTGCTGGACGACTGCGGGCACAACCCGCAGCTCGAGCACCCGGGCGAGCTGGCGCGGGCGCTGGTCTCCTTCGCTCGCGCCGCCGAAGCAGGCGGCGTCTCCTAGCCGGGCTCGCGCGACAGGAAGCGGAGCACGGCTTCGTTGAACTCGGCGAAGTGCTCGACGTTGAAGGCGTGACCGCCGGGAAGGACCACCAGCTCGGCGCCGGGGATCGCTTCGGCGGTCTCGACCGACAGCTCGGTCGGCACGAAGATGTCGCGCTCGCCGGTGAGCACGAGCGTGGGAACCGTCAGCGACGCGAGGCGCCCCGCGGTGTCGTGCCGCAGGATCGCCTCGACCTGCTGGTCGAAGACGGCCGGCTGCATCCCCATGTCGGCGGCGATCCGTTCGATCTGGTCGAGCGCTTCACCGAACTCCAGCAGGAATCGAGGCGTGAAGAGCCACAGCATCGAAGCCCGGACGACCCACGCCTGGCCGGAGTCGCGCAGCAGGGTGCGGCCGACCGAAGCCATCCGCGGCAGGTAGGGGTTCGCGCGGCACCACGTGGCGGCCAGGATCAGCCGGTCGACGCGGTCCGGCGAATCGAGCGCGAGGTGTTGGGCGATCGCGCCGCCCATCGAGATGCCCATGACGTGCGCCCGGCCGATTCCCTCCGCGTCGAGCACCGCGCGCGCGTCGGCCGCCATCTGCTCGAGCGTCAGGTCGCCCGGCACGTAGGGCGAGCCGCCCACGCCCCGGTTGTCGAGCGTGATGCAGCGGAAGCGCTGCGTGAGCGCGGGGAGCTGGAACATCCACATCCGGGCGTCGGTCGCGAAGCCCATGATCATCAGCAGCGGCTCGCCCTCGCCTGCGACCTCGTACGCGATGCGCGCGTCGCCCGACCGTGCGTGTGGCATCGAGCGCACACGATAGCGGGGTCGGGCGGCGGCCCTTCGGCCGCCGCCCGGGAGGGGCTTGGGGGGAGGGTACGCGGACGCGCGTCAGTCGCAGAAGCGATAAGCGGCCGCGAACGATCCCTTGACGAAGACGTGCTGTTCGCACCAGGCAAACTCCAGGACGTGGCCGGCGGCGAAGTCCTGCCGGTAGGTGTCGGGCGACAGTCTTCGCCGCTTGCTGGTCGGATACCCGATCAGGTCTACCCACTCGGCGTCGCCGAAGGGGGTCGTGTACGCGGCGAGGATGCGGGTCGGCACGACGTAGGCCTCACCCCAGCGATCGTTCATGATCGCCAGCGGCCGCTCCCCCGGACCGAGGAATGTCTGCGCGCTCCCGCGAACCGAGCCGGACCGGTCGCAGGCATAGCGGAACCAGGTGCCCCCCTTGCCGTGCCGGCACGGCGTCCAGGAACCCCCGACGTCGGCGGTGACGCCAAGGTCGTAGCCGCCCGCCGCGTAATAGGCGTCCACGATCCGTTGCTGGTTGGCGCCGTCGGCCGTGCGCCCGAGGCCCGCGTTGTCGCTCTCGTAGGCGGTCTTCGCGAGCGGATCGTTCGGACCGCCGTGGCCGGACAGCCGGGGCAGCCCGAGCGCGTTGGCTTGGAAGGACGCCGCGTCGTTGCGCTGGACGTGCAGGTGCGCGCCCGAGCAGTTCCCCGAGCAGCCGCTCACCGCGATCGGCTCGCCCGGGTCGACGCGCCCCTTGCGAACCAGGACGTTGCTCAGGTGCTCGTAGACGAAGAACGTCCCGTCGTCGTCCTTGATCCGCACGTAGGCGCCCGCGGCGCCGCCGCTCGGCTCGTACCGCTCGACCGTGCCCGGCCCGATCGAGTAGACGGTCTCGTAGCGCATGTCGACGTCGATCGCCTTCCACGCCGAGCTGGACAGCCGCCCGGGGCAGTGGGGACACTCGCCGGGAAGCGTGGTGATGGCGCGGCTCTTGCCCGCCTTCCAGGGCCACTTGCGGTAGGCGCCCTCCCAGACGTTGTGGGCGCCGGCCTGGCCCGGCCACGCGGTTACCGCGAGCACGCTCGCGATGGCGAGCGCAGCGCCGCGCTTCAAAGCGGCCGGATGCTGTCGACGACGCGCCACGGCAGGCTCACCTCCTCTGTCATCGGGCGAGCCGTTCGAACGATGACGAGCAGTCGCGCGCCGGCGAGCGACGGGCCCGGCCCGATGCGCTCGGGCGTCGTGACCAGCGGCACGACGATCTTCGTCGCGTACACGTCGCCCGCCTCGGCGGGCTGACCGAGGTCGTCGTACGCCTGCGCGCACGTCAGGAACGTGAGCGTCCCGACGCGACGCGGATCGGCCGGCTCGCACTCGGTGGACGCGGGCGCGTCGGACGGGAGCAGGTTCAGCTCGACGTCGACGACGCCGCGCTCGCGCACGAGGTCGAACGGGAAGTCGCCGGGGGTCCACGGGAAGGCGTCGGCGCTCAGCAGGTGCAGGTTGTTGAGCATCCGGCGCGGGATGTCCGTCATCGGGCCGGTCGTGGTGAAGTCCGAGAAGCCCCAGCCCGGCGGGATGCACAGGCCGTAGTGAACGACCGGGTTGGCGAACGGCGTCCAGCCGCCGGCGCACGTGAGCGCGGTCGTGCCGCGAGCTTCGACGGGCACGGTGGCGCCGTCGTCGTCGGGCGTGCGGGCCGCCGGCTCCGCGAGTGCCGGCGGCCGGGGCTTGCTCTGGTGGTCGTCGCCCCGGGCGGCGAGGAGCAGCACGCTCGCCAGCGCGCCCAGGGCGACGGCGGACACGAGGCTCGCGCGAGCGAGCCGGCGGGTGATCGGTCTCATCGGTTTTCCCTCCTGACGAGGTGCGACGGGAAGGTGCGCGAGGAAGGAGGGAGGTGGGGACGGTTTCGTCCGGACGCGTGCACGATACGGACGGGAGCGGCGAGCGCAAGCCTGAGCGAAGCGGCGCGAAACGCTCGATCGAGCTACGTCGTGCCGCCGGCCGAGGGGCCGCGGGCCCGGGCGGCGAGGCGCATCGCCCGGTAGCGGGCGACGCGGTCGCCGGCCAGCTCTCCGGCTTCGACCGCCGCGAGCACGGCGCACCCGGGCTCGTTGTCGTGCGCGCAGTCGCGGAAGCGGCATTGCCCGGCGAGCCGCTCGACGTCGGCGAAGACGGCGCCGGCCGCCGCGCCTTCCCACGCGGCCACCTCGCGCAGACCCGGCGTGTCCAGCAGGCAGCCGCCGCCGGGGAGCAGGATCAGCTCGCGTGCGGCGGTGGTGTGGCGCCCGCGCGAGTCCCACGACCGGATCTCGCCCACGTGGCGGACCTCATCGCCGACGAGCGCGTTGATGATCGAACTCTTGCCGACGCCGGACGGGCCGAGCAGCACGCCCGTGCGGCGCGGCGCGACGGCCGCGCGCACGTCGCCGAGCCCCTCGCCGGAGATCGTGCTGGTCGGCAGGACAAGTACGCCGGGGATGACGGTCGCGAGGCGAGCGAGGTCGACGTCGGCGTCCGCGGCGAGGTCGGCCTTCGTCAGCAGCACGACGGTCTCGATACCGGGATCGGACACGAGCGTGCGGAACCGTTCGACGCGGCGCTCGATCCGATCGAGGTTGACCGACACCGCGACGAACACCACGTCGACGTTCGTCGCCAAGACCTGCTCGTGGACGGCCGGCGCGAGCCGCGAGCGCGACCCCGCCGCGACGCGCGCGATCGTCGTGCGCCGCGGCAAGACCGCGTCGATTAGGACGCGTGCGCCGGTCGTGGGAACGGTGGCGACCCAGTCGCCGGTCACGGGAAGCGACCGGTTGCGATGCCGGAACCGCCCCGAGGGCGTGGCGAGCACTTCGGCGTCGGCGGTGCGCACGTCGTACCCGCCCCGATGGTGCGCGACGATCCGGCCCGGAACGGTCGCGCGGCTCGTTCGCGCCTCCTCGAACGCACGCGCGAGGTCGTCGGTCCAGCCGAGCCGGTCGAGCACGCCCGCTTCAGGCATCGCCTACGATTGTCCCCTCACGAATCGCCGGGGAGGGAACATGAGCACCGAGCACGACCACGTCATCGACACCGGGAAGGGTACCTTCAACCTGTCGGACCTCGGCCCGCTGCTGCCGGGCATGGCCGAAGTCATGCCGCTCGTCGGCGAGCGGATCTGGAAGTGCTACTACGCGGGCCTGGCCAGGAACAAGCCGCTCGCGCGCTTCCAGTTGAAGGAAGCCGTGAACCTCATGCAGAAGGGCACGTTCCTGCGGCCCAAGTACACCGAGAACATGGACGCGTTCATCGCCGACGAGGTCGAGGCGGTCAAGCAGGCGATCGAGAGCGAAGACTGGGACGCATTCGAGCCCGCGTTCAAGGCGATGGTCGACGCCGCCAACGGCTACCACGAGGTCTACGACAAAGAGTTCCTTCGCTGGCGCATCCCCGACTCCCCACCCCCCGACCTCGACCTGACCCCGCGCGCGTAGCGAGCCGCCTCACGAAGCCTGCGTCACTTCGTGGACGAAGAAGGTTGTCGTCGGGCAGGAAGTGTGGGGCTCCGCAATCCAATCGGGATCGCGGGCGCCGTCCTCACCTCCGACGGTGACTACGTCGCCGTCGGCGAGAACGATCCGTTCGCTCGACGGGCTCTCGAACACGATCACCTGTCGAGTCTCGTCCCATGAGGTCTGACCGCTGCGCCACACGAGCGTGAGGGCGGCTCCGCTTTCCGTTGTGAGCGTCACGCACTCCTCCGCGATGGTGAGCGGTCCCTGCCCCCCTCGCGCCTGGGACACGCCCGAAGCATCATCCCGGGCGACGGCCAGCGGTCCCCAGTCCGGCGGCGCCTCAGGAGAGCCGCTCGGCGACGCGCAAGACGAAAGCCCAATGAGAGCGACGAGAAGCGTCGCGAGGATCGGTGTCCCGGCCGACATCGTCAGCTGTTGCTCGTCGTCATGATTTCGACGCCGAGCGCCTCGTCGAACAGGTCGGCCTTGCTGAAAGCGGAGCCGGCCGATGGAACATCGTCAGACCGGGGTGACGGGGCGGCGCTTGGGGGCGCGGGCGCGTTCGCGGGTGTCGGTCGACTCCAGACGGCGGATCAGTTCGAGCCGCAGGTCCTCGGGAAAGACGATCGCGTCGACGATTAGCTCGCTGGCGAGACGGTAGACGTCGATGTCCTCGCGGTACTCCTCGCGCTTGGCTTCGACGAACGCGGCGCGCTCGTCTTCGGGCAGCTCGGCGATCTTGTTGGCGTAGACGGCGTTGACGGCGGCCTCGGGCCCCATGACCGCGATCATCGCGCTCGGCAGCGCGATCGTGGCCTCGGGGTCGAACGCGGGACCGGCCATCGCGTACAGGCCCGCGCCGTAGGCCTTGCGAACGATCACGCTGAGCTTCGGCACCGTGGCGTCGGTCACCGCGCTGATCATCTTGGCGCCGTGGCGGATGATGCCCTCGCGCTCGACCTTGCTGCCGATCATGAAGCCCGGCACGTCGGCCAGAAACACCAGCGGGATGTTGAACGCGTCGCAGAGCTGAATGAAGCGCGCGGCCTTGTCGGCCGAGTCGACGAAGAGCACGCCGCCGCGCACCTTCGGCTGGTTGGCCAGGATGCCGGCGACGCGACCGCCGAGCCGCGCGAGCCCGGTGATCAGCTCGGCCGCGAACAGCTCCTTGATCTCCAGCCACGACCCGTCGTCGGCGAGCGCCAGGATCACCTCGCGCATGTCGAAGGGCTTGTTCTGGTTCTCGGGGATCATCTCGGCGATCGGCCTGTGCTCGGCAGGCTCGCGCGCGTGGACGACCAGGGGCTGCTCGGCGTAGTTCAGCGGCATGAAGGACAGGTAGCGGCGGCACCAGGCGAGCGCCTCCTGCTCGGACTGCACGAGCACGTCGCCGCAACCGCTCACGCTGCAATGCATGCGCGCGCCGCCCATCTCCTCCAGCGTCACCTTCTCGCCGATGACCTCCTCGGCCATGCGGGGCGAGCCGAGGTACATCGACGCGTTGCCCTCGACCATGACGACGACGTCGCAGAATGCGGGAATGTACGCGCCGCCCGCGGCGCTCGGTCCGAACAGCAGGCAGACTTGCGGGAACTGCCCGGACATGTGGACCTGGTTGGAGAAGATGCGCCCGGCGCCGCGGCGGCCGGGGAACATCTGGATCTGGTCGGTGATGCGCGCGCCGGCCGAGTCGACCAGGTAGATCAGCGGCACGCGCAGGCGCTGCGCGGTTTCCTGGATGCGCAGGATCTTTTCGACGGTGCGCGCGCCCCACGACCCGGCCTTCACCGTGGAGTCGTTGGCCATCACGCAGACCTCGCGCCCGTCGATGCGCCCGATGCCGGTCACGACGCCGTCGGCCGGAAGGTCGCCGGCCTTGACGTTGGCGAGCAAGGCGTCCTCGATGAAGGAGCCGCGGTCCAGCAGGAGGTCGAGCCGCTCGCGGCAGAACAGCTTGCCCTTGGCGGCCGCGGCCTCGTGGTATTTCTGAGCGCCGCCCGCGCGAACCTGTTCGACGGTCTTCTTCAGGTCGGTCATCGTGCGCCTAACGGTACACGGTGCGCGAAGCCGGGCAGGGACCGGACCGAGGCGCGCCGAACAGGACTGGAGCCGAGATCGCTCGACGGGGGAGGACCGTGCGCATTCGCTTCTGGGTCACGCTCTCCGTCGCGCTCTGCACGCTCGCGTCGCCGAGCGGCCCGAGCGCCTCGGCGTCGGGCGTGCCTGCGGACGTGCGCCGCGCGCTCGGTCCGGGCACCGTCGCGATTGGCAACGGTCACTACCGGACCACGCTGCCGGACGGGCACCGGCTGACCACGCACGGCCCTGACCCGATCCCACAGGGCGAGCAGCAGCCGGTCGCCGCCGCCGCGCCGCGCACGCCGTACTGCGCGACCGACTACTACCAGCAGATCCTCTACGGCTACCAGACCGGCGGGACCAATCGCCTCGCGACGGTGAAGAGCCAGATCGTCGAGGCCGTGAGGAACATGAACGGGCAGCTCAACCAGGACTCGATCGCCTCGGGCGGGCCGACCGCCGATTACAAGGTGCTCTGCGACGCCTTCGGGGACATCGACGTGCAGGCGTTCTCCGCGACCGGGCCGGACTTCTACGCGATCGGCGACGGGGCGCGCGCCGCGGGGTTCGACCGCTCGAACGTGGACTACACGATCTTCTGGGACGGGACGAACTCGGGGTACTGCGGGGTCGGCTCGTTCGTCCCCGACGAGCGCGGGAGCGCGCTCAACTGGAACAACGGCGGCGGTGCCTACGCGGTCACCTACTCGAACTGCTGGAACGGCACCACCCCTCAGCACGAGAACGGGCACAACCAGGGCGCGGTGCAGTACGAGGCTCCGTATTCGACCGGAAGCGGGGCGCACTGCTGGGACGAGAGCGACGTGATGTGCTACTCGCCCGACGGCGGCGACAAGCACCAGGACGGAACGATCAGCCGCTGCACCGATCGCACCTACTTCGACTGCGGGTTCGACACGTACTTCGACAGCGCGCCGGAGGCCGGCGAGTACCTCGCGAGCAACTGGAACATCGGGGCGTCCTACAACCGCTTCGTGGTCTTCGGCGCCGAAGCCGGCAACCTGCCGCCGGCAGCCGGCTTCACCGTCTCGTGCACCGGGTTGCAGTGCTCGTTCCAGGACGCCAGCAGCGACGTCGACGGAACGATCGTGTCGCGGTCGTGGGACCTGGGAGACGGGACGACCTCGACGGCCACCTCGTTCACGCATGCCTACCCGAGCACCGGGGCCTACGTCGTGACGCTGACCGTGACTGACGACGGCGACCTCACCGGCGCTCGGACCCAGCACGTCGTCACCCCGACGACGCCGGCGATCGCGGAGCCTGCGGAGGGCGCGACGGTGGTCGGCGGCACGGTGCAGTTCGCCGGGACCGGCCCGCCCGGCGCCGCCGTTCTGTTGCGGGAAGGCGGCTCGACCTTCGCGAGCCTGACCGCGAACGGCTCGGGCCTTTGGTCGGGCGCCGTGCCGATGCCCGAAGGCGACCACGCCGTCACCGCGATCAGCTCGACGCCGGTCGGGACGAGCTCGCCGTCGGCCGTGCGCACCTTCACCGTGCGGGCCCAGACGACCGACGATCCCCCGATCGTCGACCGGCCGGCCGACGGGGCGCTGACGAAAGGGCTCGTCGTCGTCTCGGGAACGGCGGCGTTCGCCTCGCGCGCGCTGTTCTACGACGAGGCGGGCAAGCTCGTCGGGGCGGCGAGCGTCGCCGCCGACGGCCGCTTCACCGGGTACGCGAGCTTCAAGACCGGCGAGCGAACGTTGACCGTCGTCCCGGAGTTCCCCGGCGGCGCCCTCGGCACGCCGAGCGCGCCGGTTCACCTGACGGTCGACGCCACCGCACCGCTGGTGTCCATTTCTACGCCGGCGACGTACGTGCAGCCGCTCGCCTTTCTCGCCTCCGGCGAGGTGACCGACAACCGGGACGTCGTCGCCGTCACCGTCGAGATCTACGACGGGATTCGCGGCGGCCGCGTCGGGAAGGCGGACGCGGCATTGGAGAGCCTCGGCGACGGCACGTATCGGTGGTCCGCGGGGTTCGACCTGCTGCCGGGCCGGTACACGATCAGGGCGTCGGCGATCGACGGCGTCGGCAACCAATCCCTCGAAGCGAGCCGGACGATTACCTACGTCTGACGCGCGCGCTCAGGCGGACTCGCGCGCCCGCCGCTCGGCGTCCGCGCGCGTCGCCTTGAGGTAGCGGCTCGGCGCGGGCGAGCCGATCGCGGCGGCCAATCCCTCGGCGGCTTGCAGGAGCAGCTCCAGGTCGACCCCGGTCGAGACGCCCATCTGCCCGAACATGGCGACCAGTTCGTCGGTGGCCACGTTGCCCGTGGCGCCCGGTGCGTACGGGCAGCCGCCGAAACCGCCGGCGGATGCGTCGAAGGTCGTCACGCCGGCGTGCAGTCCCGCGAGCGCGTTGGCGAGGCCGGTGCCGCGCGTGTCGTGCAGGTGCAGGGCGATCTGCTCGGGCGCGGCGTGCTCGCGCAGCATGGCGACGGTGCGCGCAACCATCGCGGGATCGCCCATGCCCGTGGTGTCCCCGAGCGAGACCTGGTAGCAGCCCATCGCGAGCAGCCGCCGCGCCGCCGCGACGACGGCCTCGGGCGCGACGGCGCCTTCGTACGGGCAGCCGAACGCCGTGGAGACGTAGCCGCGCACGTCGACGCCGTCGGCCTTCGCCCGGCCGAGCACCGGCGCGAACCGCTCGAAGGCCTCGGAGACCGAGCAGCCGATGTTGCGCCGGTTGTGCGTCTCGGACGCGGACATGAACACCGCCACGTTGCGCAGGTCCGCCCCACGCGCGGCCTCGTAGCCGCGCTCGTTCGGCACGAGCGCCGAGTAGGTCGTCCCCTCAAGCCGCGCGATGCGCGCGCAGACCTCCGCAGCGTCGGCGAGCTGCGGGATGCGCGTGGGGCTGACGAACGCCGTGACCTCGATGTGCTGTACGCCCGCGGCCGACAGCCGGTCGACGAAGGCCACTTTCTGGTCGGTCCCGACCTGCGCGTCCTCGTTCTGCAGGCCGTCGCGAGGGCCGACCTCGACGATGGTCACGCGCTGGGGCAACTCCATGGCGGACATTATGGCTAATCTCACTCTCTCCCGAGACCTGAAAGGACCGCGATGCGCAACGTTGGATATTTCCGCCGGCCGACCGTGAACGGCGACACCGTCGTTATCGTCTGCGAGGACGACTTGTGGTCGGTGCCGCTCGGCGGCGGCGTGGCGCGGCGGCTCACCGCCGGGCGCGGACCGGTGACGAGTCCCGCCCTCTCGCCGGACGGCTCGTGGATCGCCTATTCCTCGCAGGACGAGATGCACCTGGAGGTCTACGTGATGCCGGCGAACGGCGGAGAGACAAAGCGGCTGACGTACTTGGGGGCCAACTCGGTCGTCGCGGGCTGGACGCCGGACGGCTCGATCGTGTTCCGGACCGATGCGCGGCAGCCGTTCGTCGGCCGCATCTCGTGGCTGCACACCGTGCCGCCCGGCGGCGGCGAGCCCGAGCGGATCCCCTTCGGCCAGGGTCACGACGTCGCGTACGGGAGCCGCGGGCGCGTCGCGCTCGGGCGATGGACGCTCGACCCGGCGCAGTGGAAGCGGTACCGGGGCGGACGCGTCGGCCGGATCTGGGTGGACGCGGGCGGCAAGGGGCGCTTCAAGCAGCTCGCGAGTTTCGGCGGCAACCTCGCCTCGCCGATGTGGGCCGGCGACCGTCTGTTCTTCATCTCCGACCACGAGGGGATCGGGAACATCTATTCGTGTACGCCGGCCGGCGCCGGCCTTCGCCGGCACAGCGACCACGGCGAGTACTACGCGCGCTTCGCCCGCACGGACGGCTCGACGATCGTCTACCAGCACGCGGCCGAGCTGTGGGTGCTCGGCGCCGCCGCCGGGGAGCCGCGCCGGATCGAGGTGGAGTTTCCGAGCCCGCGCACGCAGCGACATCGCAAGTTCGCCGACGCGGCCGGGTACCTGCACGGCGCCGCGCTGCACCCCGCCGGGCATTCGATCGCGATCGAGACGCGGGGCCGCGCCTACGCGATGCCGCTGTGGGAGGGCCCGACGCGCGAAGTCGGCAACGAGCCCGCCACGCGCTACCGCCTGCCGGCGTGGCTGAACGACGGCGAACGCATCGTCGTGGTCTCCGACGCCGGCGGCGAGGAGACGCTGGAGGTCCACAAGCCGGGCGCGCGTCCGAAGCGCCTCGCCGGGCTGGATCTCGGCAGGGTCGTCCGGTTGGCCCCGGCGCCGAAAGGCGAACTCGTCGCGATCGCCAATCACCGCAACGAGCTGCTCCTGGTGGATCTCAAGGCCAAGACCGCTCGGGTCGCCGACTCCAGCCCGCACGGCGGGATGACGGGCATCGCGTGGTCGGCCGACGGCTCGTGGCTGGCGTACGCCGCGATGGAAACGCGGCGCGTGCGCGCCATCCGGCTCGTCGAGGCGTCCGGCGGCGCGCCGGTGACCGTCACGCACCCGACCTTCAACGACCACTCGCCGACCTTCGACCCCGAGGGCCGTTATCTCTACTTCCTGTCGCTGCGCTCGTTCGACCCGGTCGTCGACTCGCACTTCTTCGACCTCAACTTCCCGCGCGCGAGCAAGCCCTACGCGCTGGCCCTTCGCGCCGACGTGCCCTCGCCGTTCGTGTCCGAGCCGAAGGGCTTCGGTGAGACCGGGGACTCCAAGGACGACAAGACGGCGGCCAAGAAGGACGCCGGGAAGAAGGACGCCGAGCCGCTCCGCGTGGACCTCGACGGCATCGCCGACCGCGTCGAGGCGTTCCCCGTCCCGCTCGGTCGCTACGGACAGGTCGTCGCGATCAAAGGCAAGGCGCTGTTCACCGAGCGACCGGTGCAGGGGCTGCTCGGCGTGGATCGCCGGGCGAACGAGCCCCCGAGCGGGAAGCTGCAGGTCTACGACTTCGCCGAGCAGAAGCACGAAACGCTCGTCGAAGGCGTCGGCGAGTTCATCGTGTCGGCCGACGGGAGCACGCTGCTCTACGCGGCCGGCACGCGGTTGCGCGCGCTGAAGGCCGGGACGAAGCCGGACCAGAACGCGGGCGACGCGCCGGGGAAGGCATCGGGTTGGATCGACCTGGACCGCGTGCGTGTGTCGATCGAACCCGCCGGCGAGTGGCGCCAGATGTTCGCCGAAGCGTGGCGTCTGCAAACCCAGCACTTCTGGACCCCCGACATGTCCAAGGTGGACTGGCGGCGCGTCTACGAGCGCTACCTGCCGCTGGTCGACAAGGTCGCGACGCGGCTGGAGTTCAGCGACCTGATGTGGGAGATGCAGGGCGAGCTGGGAACCTCGCACGCCTACGACATGGGCGGCGACCATCGAAAGCCTCCCGCCTACACGATGGGCTTTCTCGGCGCCGACGTCGACTACGACGACGGCGTGTACCGGATCTCGCACGTCGTGCGCGGCGATCCCTGGGACCCGGAAGGGACCTCGCCGCTGCTCGGCATGGGGGCGAACGTCCGCCCCGGGGACACGATCCTGGCCGTCAACGGGCGAGCCGTGTCGGAGGCCACGCCCCCCGCGGCGCTGCTGGTGAACCAGGCGGGACAGCGGGTGGAGCTGACGATCGGAGACGCCGCGGGCAAGAAGCCGCGCGCGGTCGTCGTCAAGACGCTCCGCAGCGAGGTTCCCGCCCGCTACCGCGACTGGGTCGAGGCGAACCGGGCCGCCGTGCACGCCGCCACGCGCAGGCGCGCCGGCTACCTGCACATCCCGAACATGGGCGCCGACGGCTACGCCGAGTTCCATCGGTCCTTCCTGGAGGAGATGGAGCACGATGCCCTGATCGTGGACGTGCGTCACAACGGCGGCGGGTTCGTCTCGCAGCTCGTGCTGGAGAAGCTGGCGAGAAAGCCGATCGCCTACGCGCTCGCGCGGTGGGGGACGCCCGACCCCTACCCCGAGGACTCGCCGCGCGGGCCCCTCGTGTGCCTGACCGACGAGAACGCCGGCTCGGACGGCGACATCTTCACGCACTGCTTCAAGCTGCTGAAGCTGGGACCGGTCGTCGGCAAGCGGACGTGGGGCGGCGTGATCGGGATCTCGCCGAAGCACCGGCTCGCCGACAACGGCATCACGACGCAGCCCGAGTACTCCTTCTGGTTCACCGACGTGGGCTGGGGGGTCGAGAACTACGGCACCGATCCCGACTACGACGTGGACAACACGCCGCAGGACCACGCCGCGGGAAGGGACGCCCAGCTCGAGAAGGGGCTCGAGCTGATCAAGGCGGCCCTGAAAGCGAGCCCGCCGAAGCGGCCGGACTTCTCGAAGCGTCCCTCCCGCGCGCTGCCCACGCTTCCCAAGCGCCGATAAGACCGAGCAGTTTCGCCCGAGCCGGTCGCGCCGCGCCGATTCGCGACCGAGCGCGGGGTAGCATCGCGCGCCCATGCGCGACCTTCGTTCTCGCCTTCGTTCGTGCGAGCGCGGCTCGGTCTCGGTCGAGTTCGCCGCGACGCTGCCGCTCGTCGCGATCTCGATGCTGCTGGTCGCGCAGATCGGGCTGCTGGTGGCCCAGCAGATGACGATCAGGCAGGCGGCGCGGGAGGGCGCGCGCGCCGCCGCCGTCGGAGCCGACGGCGACGCCGCGCGCGCCCGGGTCCTGGAGGCCGG
>DASWJS010000038.1:0-49409 GCA_036397035.1 Actinomycetota bacterium
GCCCACTTCTCAAGCCCGACCGTAGCGTTCGGCGCAAGTATAGCACCGGGCCCAACGACCGTCCCCGTACCGAATTAGCTGGTCAGACGGTCTTTCCAGCGCGCCTCACTCGGGCGCGCGCGCCGTGACGATCGGCTGGAAGAATCCGGTCTTGGCCGGGTCGTGCCAGCGGACCGTGCGAAGGCCCGTTCGCGCGAGCACCTCCTCCAGCTCGGCGCGGAGCAGCGCCCGGTACCGCGTGGCGTGCGTGCTCACGGCCCATTCCTCCCCCGACTCTCGCAGGATGAACAGCCGGAGCGCATAGGTGTTGGCGTCGCGCTCCCACTCCCAGGCCTGGAACACGATCCGCCGCGGCTCGCCGCCCCCGCCGAAGACGCGCGGCGCGGTCGCCGCCGGCCGTTCGAGGACGGCCCGGTCGTAGTCGCGGGTGCTCGCCACGAACAGGCCGCCTGGCCGGAGCTTCTTGGCGATCGCGCCCGCAGCCGCGCTTAGCTCCTCGTCCTCCAGCAGGTGCGGGAGCGAGTCGTCCAGCGCGACCACGACGTCGAAGTCGCCGTCGACCTCGGTGAGGTCGCGCATGTCGGCGCGGCGCAGGGCGGGGGTCACCCCGAACGTGGCGGCCTCGGCCCGCGCGCGCTCCAGCGAGGCTTCGCTGATGTCGGTCGCGACCACGCGATGGCCGCGCAGCGCCAGCCCGATCGCCTGCGTGCCGATCCCGCACGCGCAGTCCAGCACGTCGCGTTCCCCCTCGCCCAGGATCGAGCGCACCAGCCGGTCGAGCACCGCGCCCTGGCGCACGACCGCGGACCGCCAGTCCGGGTAGATCAGGTGGTAGTCGGCGGCAAGGTGGTCGTAGAAGTCGCGGACGGACTCCATGGTCAGTACGCGATCGCCCACGTCGCTCGCTCGGTGCCCGGGCGCCCGCAGTGCACGCAGCCGCCACCGGGGTCCTCGGGCTCCAGCGGCAGGAAGCGGATCGTCGCCTTCGTGTCGGCCTTGATCTCGGCCTCGCACGCGCCGTCGCCGCACCAGGGCGCGCGCAGGAAGCCGCCCGGTTCGGCCAGGAGCGCCTTGAACTCGGCGTAGTCCTTCGGCTCGAACGTGTGCTCGTCGCGGAAGGCGAGCGCGTCGGCGTACAGGGCGGCTTGCACCTCGTCGAGAAGCTCGCCGACGCGCGCACCGACCTGCGCGACGGGAACCTGCTCCTTCGCGCCGGTGTCGCGGCGCGCGATCACGACGTGCCCGGCCTCGACGTCCTTCGGGCCGACCTCGACGCGCAGCGGCACGCCCTTCAGCTCCCACTCGTTGAACTTGCGGCCCGGGCGGTAGGCGTCGCGGTCGTCGAGCTTCACCCGAACGCCGGCGAGCGGCTCGGTCAGGCCCGCCACGGCGCCCAGCACGGCGCCGCGCTCGTCGTCGGACTTGTAGATCGGCACGATGACGACCTGGTAGGGCGCGATCGCCGGCGGCAGGCGCAGCCCCTTGTCATCGCCGTGGGCCATGATCACGCCGCCGACGAGGCGCGTGCTCGTCCCCCAACTCGTCGCGTAGGCGAGCTGCATCTGCCCGTCGCGCCCCTGGAACTCGACCCCGTAGGCGCGCGCGAAGTTCTGGCCGAGGTAGTGGCTCGTGCCGGCCTGCAGCGCCTTGCGGTCGCGCATGAGCGCTTCCATCGTCATCGTCTCGACCGCGCCGGGGAAGCGTTCGGCCGCGGTCTTTCGCCCCTTGTGGACCGGGATAGCGAGCACCCGCTCGACGACGTCGGCGTAGACCTCGTCCAGGATCATCCGCGCCTCGGCGATCGCCTCCTCGGCGGTCTCGTGCGCGGTATGGCCCTCTTGCCAGAGGAACTCGGTCGTGCGAAGGAACACGCGGGGCCGCATCTCCCAGCGAACGACGTTGGCCCACTGGTTGTAGAGCAGCGGCAGGTCGCGGTAGGACTGCACCCACTTCGCATAGGTCGCCCAGATGATCGTCTCGGACGTGGGGCGCAGCACGAGCGGCTCCTCCAGCTCAGCGCCTCCGGCGTGCGTCACGACGGCGACCTCGGGCGCGAAGCCCTCGACGTGCTCGGCCTCCTTGTCGAGCAGCTTCGCCGGGATGAGCATCGGGAAGTAGTAGTTCTCGTGTCCGGTCGCCTTGATGCGGTCGTCCATCGCGCGCTGGAAGCGCTCCCAGATCCCGTAGCCGTAGGGCTTGATCACCATCGAGCCGCGCGCGAGCGACGGCTCGGCCAGGTCGGCCTGCTTCACGACCTCCTGGTACCAGCCGGGGAAGTCCTCGGATTGCTTCGGCAGCGCCATGGCCGCGCAGTCTACCGGCGCGCGCGGCGGCGTTTCGGGACATGCGTCTCGATCCGGTCGCGCGCGCTGGACGCAGGACCCCACGCGCGAGAGACTGCGGGGCGATGGTGACGCGTTTGAGCGACCGTCGGAGCCTTCGGGCGGGTTCGCTCAGGTCGTTGGCTTCAGCCCGATCTGCACGACCGGCTGCGCGTCGATGCGAGCGACGTGGGGCGTGCCGGTGCCGCCGAGACCCTGCGCGCGCAGCTCGCCGGCGACCTTTTCGACTTCGGTCGCGAGCACCTCGACGATGTCGGCCTCGGCGACGGTGCGCACGACCTCGCCGCGCACGAAGATCTGGCCCTTCTCCTTGCCCGCGGCGACGCCGACGTCCGCCTCACGCGCCTCGCCCGGCCCGTTCACCACGCAGCCCATAACCGCGACCCGCATCGGCACGTCGATGTCGCGCAACCGCTCCTCGACCGCGCTGGCGAGCGCGAACACGTCCACTTCGGCTCGCCCGCAAGACGGGCACGCGACGAGGTCGAAGCCCTGCGCGCGCAGGCCGAGCGTCTCCAGGATCTGCAGACCGGTCTTGACCTCCTCGACCGGGTCGGCCGTCAGCGAGACGCGGATCGTGTCGCCGATGCCTTCGGCGAGCAACGTCCCGATCCCGATGGCGCTCTTCATGACGCCCTTCGTCGGCGTGCCCGCCTCGGTCACGCCGAGGTGCAGCGGGTAGTCGCACCGGCTCGCAATGAGCCGGTAGGCCGCGATCATCGTCGCGGGATCGTTGTGCTTGACGGAGATCTTGACGTCGGTGAAGCCGACGTCTTCGAGCAGGCGCACCTCGTTCATGGCCTGATCGACGATGGCTTCGGGCGTCGGGCCGCCGAATCGTTCGAGCGTCGCCGCCTCCAACGAGCCGGCGTTCGCGCCGACGCGGATCGGGACACCGCGCGCCGCGGCCTCTCGCCCGATCAGCGCGACCTTGTCGTGCTTGCGGATGTTTCCGGGGTTGATGCGGATGCCCTGGCACCCTGCCTCCAGTGCGGCGATCGCGTACTTCCACTGAAAGTGGATGTCGGCGATCACCGGGATGGTGGACTTCGCGGCGATCGCCGGCAGCGCCTCGACGTCGTCGCGGTCGGGCACCGCGACGCGCACGATGTCGCACCCGCTCGCCGCCAGCGCGGCGATCTGCTGGAGGGTCGCGTTGACGTCGGCGGTCTTGGTCGTGCACATCGACTGCACGCTCACGGGATGGTCGGAACCGATCCCGACCGAGCCGACCCGGATCTGCTTCGTCGCGCGCCGCTCCACCGTCATCCCGGGATCGCAGGCAGCGGGTTGGTGATGTCGAGCCACAGCAGCATGAAGAACAGCGACCCGAACAGGAAGATGACGGTCGCCGTGACCGGCAGCAGCTTGCGCATGTCCACATCCTTGCGCGAGACCTTCTCGAAGGCGAGCACGGCCAGGTGCCCGCCGTCCAGCGGAGGCAGCGGCAGCAGGTTCGCGACGCCGATGAAGATGTTGAACGCGGCGATCAGCAGGAAGAACGTGGTGAAGTCGCCCGTGCTCGCCAGGTTGCCGGCCTGATCGGTCAGCCCGACGATCGTCGCCGGGTCCTGCGAGGTCCGCTCGGTGTCGCCGGCGATCTGGGAGAAGATGCGATTGAGGCTCGAGGGCGAGAAGATGCTCTGGAGGCCTTTCAGGCTCCCGACGATCGCCTCGCCGAACTGCTTCCCGCTTTCGACGAAGACCCCGCCGAAGGAGTACGGGACCGTCTCGAGCGCCGGCCCGACGCCCAGGTAGCCCACCGGCGTCCCGTCGGGCTTGGCCGGCTCCAGCGCCGGCCGCAGCGTCAGCCGTTCGCCGTCGCGCTCCACGAGGATCTCGACCGTCTCGCCCGGCCGGTCGTGGAGCAGCTCGACCATCTGGTCCCAACTCGTCACCACGATCCCGTCGATCTCGACGAAACGATCCCCTTCTTCGAACCCCGCGGCGGTCGAGGGCGCCGGCCTCCCCTCGACGCCGTCCGCGATCCGGCCGATCACCGGCTGCGCCTCCGGCTTGCCCGTCGCGGCCAGCACGGCGACCAGGATGACGATGGCGAGCACGAAGTGCGTGAAGGACCCGGCGGCCAGCACGATCGCGCGCTGCCACGGCTTCTTGGCCTTGAAGACGCGACCGGCGTCCTCGGGCGGGATCTCCTCGAACGGGTTCATGCCGGCGATGCGCACGAAGCCGCCGAGCGGCAGCGCCTTCACCCCGTACTCGGTCTCGCCCCGGAACGTCGACCAGATCTTCGGGCCGAAGCCGATGAAGTACTGCTGGACCTTGATGCCGAACATCTTCGCGGTGCCGAGGTGCCCCAGCTCGTGCAGCCCGATCGAGAACAGCAGCGCGACGACGAACAGGAACGCGCCGAGGGAACTCATCGCGCGTCCGCCAGCTCGTTCGCGCGCGCGCGCGCCCACTGCTCGACGGCGAGCACGTCCCCGAGCGAGCCGATGGGTGCGGCGTCGTGCTCCGCCAGGACCGCCGCGACGATCCTGGGAACGTCGGCGAACCCGGCGCGCCCGGCGAGGAACGCGCCGACCGCCTCCTCGTTGGCGGCGTTGAGCACGGCCGGGTAGCTCCCGCCGCGACGGCCCGCGTCGAAAGCAAGGTCCAGCGCCGGGAACGCGGCGCGATCGACCGGCTCGAAGTCCAGCGAGCCGAGACTCGCCCAGTCCAGCGGCTCGGCGCCGTCGGCCAGGCGCTCGGGCCAGGCCAGGGCAACCTGGATCGGCAGGCGCATGTCCGGCGTCGAGGCCTGCGCCAGGAACGAGCCGTCGACGAACTCGACGATCCCGTGGACGATCGACTGCGGGTGCACCACGACGGCGACGTCGTCCATCGCCACGCCGAACAGGTGGTGCGCCTCGATCGCCTCCAAGCCTTTGTTCATCAGCGTCGCCGAGTCGACCGTGATCTTCGCGCCCATCGACCACGTGGGGTGCGCGAGCGCCTCCGCCACCGTCACGCTCGCAAGCTCCTCCGCCCGCCGCCCGCGGAACGGACCGCCGGAAGCCGTGAGGATGACGCGACGGACCTCCTCGCGGCGCGCCGCGCGGCCGCCGAGGCACTGGAACAGGCCCGAGTGCTCGCTGTCAACCGGCACCAAGCGCTCGGGCGCGCCGGCCACGCGCGCCATGACCAGGTCTCCCCCGGCGATGATCGACTCCTTGTTCGCGAGCGCCAGCGTCTTGCCGGCGTCCAGCGCGGCGAGGCTCGGCCCGAGCCCGCGCGACCCGACGATCGCGTTCAGCACCAGGTCGGCGCTCGGGTGCGCGGCCGCCTCCAGGACGGCCTCCGCGCCGGTCGAGAAGTAGGAGCCGGGCGGCGCCTCCCCTTCGGCCAGGACCGCGAGCGCGGGCGAAAACTCGTCCACCTGCTCGGCGAGCAGCTCGGCGTTGCGCCCGGCCACGAGCGCCATCACCTCGAAGCGGTCGCGGTGCTTGCGCACGACGTCGAGGGCCTGCGTGCCGATGCTCCCCGTGGAGCCGAGAATCACGATTCGCCGCATCGAGGCCTCATCGTGCCAGACCCGCGAGGGTCACGCCGTCAGGCCGTGAAGGCGCGGACGACCCAGTACGCGGGGGCGGCGACGTAGAGGAGCGCGTCGATGCGATCGAGCAGCCCGCCGTGGCCGGGCAGGATGCCGCCCATGTCCTTGATCCCGAGGTCGCGCTTGAGCAGCGACTCGGCCAGGTCCCCCAGCGGGGCCGCCACCGCGACGACCGCGGCGAGCGCGGCGGCGCTCGCGGCGGTGAACGGCTCGATGAACGGACCGACGAACAGCGCGAGGACGAAGATGAACACGGTCGCCCCGGCGGCGCCCTCGATCGTCTTGCGCGGGCTCACCGACGGCGCGAACGGCCGCCGCCCGGCGAGGCTTCCCGTCGTGAAGGCGGCGATGTCGTAGAACGCGGTCAGTCCGATGACGGCGATGGTGATGGCCGGCCCGTGCTCGAGGTCGCGCAGAAGGACGAAGTGCGCGCCGAGGAACGGCACGTAGAGGACGCCGAACAGCGTCGTCGAGAGCCGCTCGGAAACCTCGCTGCGCTCGGGGTCGGCCAGGAACCACAGCAGCGCGGCGGCGACCGAGACCGACAACGCGAAGGTGAGCGCGGTCGAGCTGCCGGCGAAGGCCGAAGCGAGCAGCGCCGCGCCGATCGCGCCGCCCAGCTTCCATGCGGGCCGCAGCGCGCGGTGGGTGAACGCCCGGTACAGCTCGTGCTGGGCGAGCAGGACGGCGGTCGACACGACGACGAACCAGGCGACGCGCGAGGTGAACAGGGTGCCGAAGACGAGCCCCGCGAGCAGCAAGCCGGTGACGATGCGCGACGGAAGCCTCAGGCCGGAGGGCTTCGAGGGCTCGGCCTCCTCCGGCGACCCCTCCGGCACGGGTGCCGGCTCCGCGGCGATGGCTAGACCTCCGACAGCTCGGCTTCTTTGCGCGCGAGCATCTCGTCGATCTCGGCGATGAAGCCGTCGGTGAGCTTCTGCAGCTCCTTCTCGGCGCGGCGCATGTCGTCCTCGGACACCTCGCCGTCCTTCTGCAGGCACTCGATCTCGTCCTTGTGGTGGCGCCGGACGTTGCGGATCGCGACGCGGCCGTGCTCGGACCGGTCGCGGACGATCTTCTTCAGCTCCTCGCGCCGCTCCTCGGTGAGCTGAGGGAAGTTGAGCCGGATCGCCGTACCGTCGTTGTTCGGCGTGATCCCCAGGTCGCTCGCCTGGATGGCCTTCTCGATCGCGGCAATGGCGTTGCGGTCGTATGGCGTGATGAGCAGCGAGCGGGGGTCGGGCACGCTCACGCCGGCGAGTTGCTGCAGGGGCGTCGGCGCGCCGTAGTAGTCGATCGTCAGCTTCTGCACGAGCGCGGGCGAGGCGCGTCCGGTTCGGATCCCGCCGAACTCCTCGCGCGTGACCTCGATCGCCTTCTGCATCTTCTGCTTGGCGTCGGCAAGGGTGTCGTCGATCATGGCTCCCCTCTCTGCTCAGCCGGCGTGCACCAGGGTCCCGATCCGCTCACCGGCCAGCGCGCGCCGAATGTTGCCCTCCGGGCGCATGTCGAACACGACGATGGGAAGCTTGTTGTCCATGCACAGCGAGATCGCGGTCGAGTCCATCACGCCGAGCTGCTCGTTCAGCGCGTGGATGTAGCTCAGCTCGTCGAACCGCTTCGCGTCCGGGTTGGTGGCGGGATCGGCGTCGTAGACGCCGTCGACCTTGGTCGCCTTGAAGATCGCCTCGCACTGGGTCTCCAGCGCGCGCTGCGCCGCCGTGGTGTCGGTCGAGAAGTAGGGCGTGCCCATCCCCGCGGCGAAGATGACGATCCGCCCCTTCTCCAGGTGGCGCACGGCTCGCCTGGGCATGTAGGGCTCGGCGACCTGGGTCATCGTCAGCGCGCTCTGCACGCGGGTCGGGACCTCGATCTTCTCCAGCGCGTCCTGCAGCGCCAGGCAGTTGATCACCGTCCCGAGCATGCCCATGTAGTCGGCTCTTGCGCGGTCCATGCCCTGGGCCTGCGGCGAGGTCCCGCGAAAGATGTTGCCGCCCCCGATCACGACGGCGATCTGGATGCCGAGGTCGCGGGCCGACCGCAGCTCGACCGCGAGCGTATGCACGATGGCCGGGTCCACGTTGTAGCCGCGGCCGGGGTCGGCGAGCACCTCGCCGGAGAGCTTCAGCAGGACGCGCCGGTACTGGTGGCGCGCTGCGCTGGCGGGGTCGCCGGACACGGTCACTCCGCGCCGACCCGGAACCGCGCGAAGCGCCGGACCTTGACCGGCTCCTTCATCTCCGCGGCCATCTCGTCGAGCAGCTCGCCGACGGTCTTGGACTCGTCGCGGCTGTAGGGCTGGTCGAGCAGGCAGTGCTCGGCGTAGAAGGTCTTCATCCTGCCCTCGACGATCTTGTCGATGACGTTCTCGGGCTTGCCTTCCTCGCGGGCCTGGTTGGTGATGAAGTCGCGTTCCTTGGCCACCATCTCCTCGGGCAGCTCCTCGCGCGTCACGACCGTCGGGCGCATCGCCGTGATGTGGAGCGCGATGTCGCGCGCGAGCGTCTGGAAGCCTTCGGTCTTGGCGACGAAGTCGGTCGCGCAGTTCATCTCGACGAGCACGCCGACCTTGGGAGGCTGGAGCGGGTCGGGCTGATGGAGGTAAGCCGTGACGACGCCTTCCTCTGCCGAGCGCTCCGACAGCTTCTTCGCGCTCGCCATGCCGCGCTCGCGCAGCAGCTCCTTGGCCTTGTCGAAGTCGCCGTCGGCGTCCTGCAGGGCCTTCTTGCAGTCCATCATGCCGGCCCCGGTGGCCTCGCGAAGCTTCTTGACGTCTCCGGCTGTGATGCTCAACGTCGTCCTTTCTCTGGTCGTTCGCAGCGCGCGATCAGCGCATCGATCGGCGTTCTTGCTCCTCGATCTCCTTGCGCTTGCGCTCCTCTTCCTCTTCGGCTTGCAGCGCGATCTCCCACGCGGCGAGCGGCTCGGCATCGGCCACCAGCTCGGGCTCCGGCGCGGCCGCGCCCTCGGCAGCCGGCTTGCGCTCCGTACGGCGGCCGTGCTGGCCCTCGGACACCGCGTCGGCGACGATGCGCGTGAGCAGCGTCCCCGCGCGGATCGCGTCGTCGTTGCCCGGGATCGCGTAGTCGACCTCGTCCGGGTCGCAGTTCGTGTCGAGGATCGCCACGACCGGGATGCCGACCTTGCGAGCCTCCTTGACCGCGATGTGCTCCTTGCGCGTGTCCACGATCCACACCGCCGACGGGAGCCGGGTCATGTCGCGGATCCCACCGAGGTTCTTCTCCAGCGTCTCGCGCTCCTTCTTGAGCCGCAGGACCTCTTTCTTGGCGAGCACCTCGAAGGTCCCGGTCTTCTCCATGGCTTCCAGCTCGCGCAAGCGCGACAGGCGCCGCGAGATCGTCGAGAAGTTCGTCAGCATGCCGCCGAGCCAGCGCTGGTTGACGAAGGGCATGCCCACCCGCTTGGCGTGCTGCTCGATCGGCTCCTGGGCTTGCTTCTTGGTCCCGACGAAGAGCACCTCGCCGCCGAAGGTCACCGTGTCGCGCACGAACGCGAAGGCGCGTTCGATCCCGTCCACGGTCTTTTCGAGGTCGATGATGTAGATGCCGTTGCGCTCGCCGAAGATGAATCGCTTCATCTTGGGGTTCCAGCGACGGGTCTGGTGGCCGAAGTGGACCCCGGCCTCCAGCAGTTCCTTCATGGTGACGACGGGCGCCATCCATCCCTCCTTGGTTTCTCCTCTGCCCGCGTCTTCTCGTCCGGAACCCTCGCTGGGGACCCGCCGGACGATCGGCAGGCATGCGTTTTTGGCCCGAAGACCGCCGGGGATGGTAGCAGACCCGGCTCACGCGCTCAGCGAGACGACTCGCGACAGATCGCGCCGGAACCCTGCCAGGAGGACGGGCTCCGGGTCGAGGTACAGGTCGCCGCGACGAAGGCCGAAGTGCAGGTGCGGCGGGTCGGCCGAGCCCGGGTGCCCGCTCCCCGACCGTGCGACCTCCTCCCCCTGGGCCACGGCCTGTCCCGCGGTCGCCTCAACGGCGCTGAGGAAGGAGTAGGTCGTTCGGGAGCCGTCGGGGTGGTCGATCGAGACGAAGAGGCTCTCGCCCACCCGGCCGGCGAAGGCCACCGTCCCGGTCGCGGCGGCCACCACCGGCGAGCCGGCCGGCGCGTCGAAGTCGATGCCGCGATGGCCCGGCGCGTACGGTCCGGCCGGCTCGTCGAAGTGCCGGGCGATCGGCCCGTCGATCGGCGGGATCAGGTCGAGCGCCGGACCCGCGCCGTCCGCCGCCGCCTGCCCGGCGAGCGCCAGCGCGAGGATCACGAGCGCCGTCGGACGTCTCATCGCGGGCGAGCATGGCGGCACCGGCGAACCGAGTCACGTGCGGGCAGAACGGCGCGAGCGCGCCGCGTGGGTCAGTCGATCTGGCTCTCGGCGTTCATCTTGTTGCGCAGCTCGAGCACGGCCTTCGTGTGCATCTGGCACACGCGCGACTCGGTGACGCCCAAGACGCTCCCGATCTCGGCCAGGGTCAGGCCTTCGAAGTAGTACAGGGTGATGACGAGCCGCTCCCGCTCGCTGAGCAGGTTCACCGCCTTGGCCAGGATCGCCTTGGTCTCGACCGACTCGAAGCTCTGGACCGGGTCGATCGCCTCCACGTCCTCGATCGTGTCGGCGATCGAGACCGACTCGCCGCGCTCGCCGCCCGGGGACAGCAGCTCGTCCAGCGCCACCACCGAAACGAGGTTGATCTTGTTCAGCACGCCCTGCAGCTCGTCGACCGAGATGCTCAGCGCGCCGGCAAGCTCCCCGTCGGTGGGCGGGCGCCGCAGCTCGTTCTCCAGCACGGCGATCGCCTTCTCGACTTCGCGGGCCTTCGCGCGAACCGAGCGCGGGATCCAGTCGATCGCGCGCAGCTCGTCGATGATCGCGCCGCGGATCCGCGAGATCGCGTAGGTCTCGAACTTGATGTCGCGGCCGGGGTCGAACTTCTCGATGGCGTCGATCAGCCCGAAGATGCCGTAGGACACCAGGTCGGCGTGCTCGATCGTGCGCGGGAGCCCGACGGAGACGCGGCCGGCCACGTACTTCACCAGCGCCGAGTAGTGAAGGATGAGCGCCTCGCGTGCGTTCTCGTCCTTGTTCACCTTCAGCTCCTGCCACAGCGCCGCGATGCTCGCCTGCCCGTCGTCGGAGGCGGGTGCAGCGCGGACCTCGCTCGCCTCCTCGACGGCGACCGCGTCACGCTCTTGGGTGGGCTCTGTCATAGACCGTTCGCAACTGCTCCCGTGAAACGTGCGTGTAGACCTGAGTGGTCCTCAAGTCTATGTGACCGAGCAGCTCCTGGACGCTTCGCAGGTCGGCGCCGCCGTCCAGCAGGTGCGTCGCGAAGGTGTGGCGGAACGTGTGGGGCGAGGCCTTGCCGCCGGGAACCGCCTCCTTCACGTAGCGTTCGACCATCGCGCGCACGTCGCGCGTGCCCATGCGCTTGCCCCTTCTGTTGAAAAAGAGCGCTTCCGGCGCGGACGCCTCCTTCATGCACCCGGGCCGGGCATCCAGGTAGACGCGCAGCGCCCCCGCGGCCGGCTCGCTCATGGGCACCATGCGTTCCTTGGATCCCTTTCCGAGCACGCGGACGACGCGTTGGTCGACGTCGATCCGTTCCAGATCGAGCCCGACGAGTTCGGCGACCCGGATGCCGCTGCCGTAGAGCAGCTCCAGGATCGCGCGGTCGCGCGCGCCGAAGGGATCGTCGCGCGGCGGCAACGCCATCAGTGCCTCGATCTGCGCGGGCCGGATGATCGCCGGGAGCGCGCGGCCTCGTTTGGGCGTCTGCACGAGCGCGGCCGGGTTGTCCGGACGCAGCTTGCGCCGGACCAGGAAGCGGTAGAAGGCGCGCACGGCCGCCGCCTTTCGCGCCACCGACGATCGCGCGTACTTGCGCGTCGTGAGGTTGGCGAGCCAGCGCCGGACGGTCTGGGTCTGTGCGGTGATCGGGTCGAGGTCCTGGCGGGCGCAGAACGCGAAAAACTGCCCCACGTCGCGCCGGTAGGCCTCTCGCGTGTGGGGCGAGAGGCCCCGTTCCGCCGCGATGTGGACCAGGAACCGCTCGAGCGCCTCCTCGTGCGCGATCGTGCGGGTGGCCATCACGCTCCTCGGGTCGGGTAGGGCCACTATCGAAGGCGCCGCTCGCGCGGTCAAGCACTCGGGCCTCGGGCGAGCGCCCCGCCGTAGACTCGGGTTCGATGGGCTACAACCCCTTGCGCAAGTACCGCGGCACGAAGGTCGTCGATATCACCGTGCTCGTGGTCGTGACGGCGTTGCTGGTCGCCCTCGTCGTGTGGGCAGTTCGGTGAGGCGCGCTCGCGAGCTTGGCGGCGATAGACCGAACTTTTTTCGACTGATTCGAGGCGCGCGCGCCGGTTGCGGTCAATGCGCCGGCGGGGGAACCGAGGGCACGCGGTAGCGTCCCGCCGTGACCGGACGCAGCCAGCTCGGGCGGCGCGGAGAGACGCTCGCCGCCGACTACCTTCAACAGCGCGGGTGGGTCGTCATCGAGCGCAACCTTCGCTATCGCGAAGGCGAGATCGACCTCGTCGTCGCGCGCGACGGGGTGCTCGCCTTCGTCGAGGTGAAGACTCGGCGCACGCGGACATTCGGCGCGCCCGTGGAGGCGGTCACGCGGACCAAGGCCCAGCGGATCAGGCGCGTCGCGGCTCGCTACCTGATCGAGACCTGTCCGAAGGCCGACGTGATCCGCTTCGACGTGATGGATCTCGCGAGCGAGGGCGAGGGGTTCGCGATCACGCACCTGGAAGGCGTCTTCTAGGTGCTCGCCCGGGCGGCAAGCATGGCCATCGTGGGGATGGACGGGTATCCGATCGCCGTCGAGGTCTCCATCACGCAGGGTCTTCCGGCGTTCACGATCGTCGGGCTGCCGGACGCCTCCATCCAGGAGGCCCGCGAGCGCGTGCGCGCGGCGATCGTCTCCTCCGGCGAGAGCTGGCCGCTGCAGCGCGTCACGGTGAACCTCTCGCCGGCGCACCTGCGCAAGGCCGGAAGCGCGTTCGACCTGGCGATGGCTTTGGGGCTGCTGGCGGCCGCGGGCCGCGTGCCGGGCGAGCGGCTCGGCGGCACGTGCGTCCTCGGCGAGCTGTCCCTGGACGGCTCGGTGCGCCCGGTGCGCGGGGTGCTTCCCGCCGTCCTCGCGGCGGCGCGGGCGGGCGTGGAGGCCGTAATGGTGCCGCCCGAGAACGCGGCCGAAGCGTCCCTTGCCGGCGGGATCGCGGTGCTGCCCGTCCGGCACGTCGCGCAGGCCCTGCGGTACCTGCGCGGTGAAGGCGCGCTCGATCCGGCTCCCCCGGTCCGGGCACGGACGGATGAGGACCGAGGAGACGATTTCGCCGACGTGCGGGGCAACCCGTCGGCCAAGCGAGCGCTCGAGATCGCCGCGGTCGGCGGACACAACGTGTTGATGAGCGGACCGCCCGGAGGCGGAAAGACCATGCTCGCCCGCCGCATGCCCGGAATCCTCCCGCCGATGACCGACGACGAGGCGTTCGAGGTGACGAGGCTCTACTCCGTCGCCGGCATGCTTCCGGACGGGCAGCCGCTCGTCCGGCGACGACCGTTTCGAGCGCCGCATCACTCCGCGTCGCTCACCGGGCTGATCGGCGGCGGGAGCGGGATGCCGCACCCCGGTGAAGCAAGCCTCGCGCACCGCGGCGTGCTCTTCTTGGACGAGTGCGGCGAGTTCCGGCGCGAGGTGCTCCAGGCGCTTCGCCAGCCGCTCGAGGACGGCTCGATCGCGATCGTCCGTTCGAAGTGGTCGGTCACCTACCCCGCCCGCTTTCAGCTCGTCGCCGCGACGAACCCCTGCCCGTGCGGGAATCTCTACGACGAGACTTATCCCTGCACGTGCCTTCCGGGCCGGGTCGCCGCGTACCAGGAGCGGCTGCGCGGACCGGTCTTCGACCGAATCGACCTTCGCGTGGACGTGCCGCGCTTGACCAAGGCCGAGCTGTTCGGGCTGCCGGACGGGGAGTCGTCGGTCGTCGTCGCGGCTCGCGTGACCGAGGCGCGAGGAGCGCAGCGCGAGCGGCTTCGGTCCGCGCGCGTGCAGTGCAACGCGGAGCTGCCGGCCCGGGACCTGGAGCGCGCGTGCCGCCTTACCGGCGGCGCGCTCGCCGAAATCGGCGCCGGGATGCAGCGCCTCGGGTTGACCGCGCGCGGCGCGCATCGAGCGATGCGCGTCGCCCGCTCGATCGCCGACCTTGCCGGGTCTGACACGGTCGATCGCGAACACGTCGCCGAGGCGCTGACCTACCGCGTGGGCGTCCAAACCGTCGCCCGATGAGCGGGCCAGAACTCCGATCGATCGACCCCGGCGATCCCGCCTTCCCCGGCCGGCTTCGCGGGCGCGAGCCCGGCGTCGAGCGCCTGTGGGTCGCCGGCGCCGACCCGCACGCCCTCGGGCCCATGATCGCCGTCGTCGGCGCGCGCCGCGCGACGGCCTACGGGCTCGACGTCGCACGTGGGCTCGCGGCGGACCTCGCGGCGATGGGCTTCTGCATCGCGAGCGGGATGGCGCTCGGCATCGACCGCGCGGCGCACGAGGGCGCGCTCGCGGTCGGCGGCGCCACGCTCGCGGTCCTGGCCAGCGGCGCCGACCGTCCCACGCCGTCGTCCAACAAGGCCCTGTACGAGCGCATCCTCCACGCGGGCGGCTCCATCGTGTCGGAGTATCCGCCCGGGACCGACTCGCACGCGCACCACTTCCCGGCTCGCAACAGGATCATCGCCTGGCTGTCGCTCGGGACGCTCGTCGTGCAGGGCCGGTCCAAGAGCGGCGCCCGCATCACGGCCGGCCACGCCGACGTCGTCTTCGCCGTGCCCGGCGACATCCGTTCGCCGCTGTCCGAGCTGCCCCACGAGCTGCTCGCCGACGGCGCTCGCCTGTGCGCCGGCGCGGGCGACGTTGTCGGCGAGTTCGGACCGCAGCTCGGCTGGCTGAAGCCGGATGCGAACAGCCGGCCGGTCCCGCCGCTTCCGCCCGAGCAGCGCGCCCTGGTCGATGCGCTCGCCGGCGGCCCGGCCTCGCTCGACGCGCTGGTCGCGCGCACCGGCATGCAGATCGGAGCCGCCTCGATCGCGCTGACCTCGCTCGAGGTCGCCGGCGTCGTCGTGCGCGCGCCCGGAGGCAGGCTCCAGCTCGCGCGCTCCTAGGAAGCCGGCGAGCGACCCGCGATTACGAGCAGCCCGACACGCGTTCGTACGCGTTCCTGGGCATCAAACCGTCGCGCGCGCCGGGGAACCCACGCAGCACCTGCCTGTACACCTCTTCGAGGCCCTCGACGTTGAGGTTGCTCACGCAATGAAGCTCGGTCCCGTACGCGGCGCCGGGCGGGTGCGGATACCGGCCGTTCATGGGGTCGTGGATGATGTTCTCGTCGTCGGGCGGGTTCGCCGGGATCGCCTCGTTCACATGCCCGAGCCCGAGACAGTGCCCGTACTCCTGCGAGCTGATGTTGAACATGTCCTCGTAGGTGAAGCTGCTCGTGAAGAGCTTCCCGTTGTCCACGACGCAGAACCGGCCGACGTGAACCGCCACGCCGAGGCTGATGACTTGGTGCTCGTCACTGACGACGGCGATGTCGGGGTCGTCGAGCGCGGACTGGGGTATGTGGTCGCGTCCGACGACGAAGATGTCGCGCTCGAGTCCGTTGCGAAGCCAGGCGGGCGCGTAGGTCTCGATTGCCCGCTCCCAGTCCTCGATCGAGTTCGTCACGGCCCGGAAGTAGGAACTCTCGTAGGGGCTCAGCTCGTCGGGGTCGAACCCGTTCAGGATCCCCTTGCCGTTGACGATCTGGCCGTGACCCGGTGGGAAGACCAGGATCGTCAGCTCGGACTCGTTCCAGTTGAACCACACGGGCTGGCGGTAGACGACGCCGGCCCGCGCGTGCCCGCTCAGCATCGTGGCGAGCAGCGCGAGGACGACCAACGCTCGGGTAGAGCGCATCAGGACCCTCCAGGTCGGAGCGACGACGGTTCGGTGAGGAGGAGCTTCTGCGAGAGCCGCCCGCAGTCCTTCTCAGTCGCCGGTCAGCCCCTCCGGGGAATCGGGGATATCGGAACGCTTCAGCTCCTCGATGTTGACGTCGCTGAAGGTCAGGATGCGGACGGACCCGACGAAGCGCGCGGTTCGGTACATATCCCACACCCAGGCGTCGTTGAGCGATACCTCGAAGTAGGTGTCCGGACCGTCGGCGTGCGGGTGCACGTCGACCTCGTTGGCCAGGTAGAACCGCTTGTCCGTTTCCACGACGTAGCGGAACATGCCGAAGACGTCCCGGTACTCCTTGTAGAGGCCGAGCTCCATCTCGGCCTCGAACTTCTCCAGGTCGTCCGCGCTCATGCGCCCTCGGCACCCCACAGGCTCATCTGCCCGACGCCGTTGAACGATAGACGGTGATAGGGCGACGGTCCGAATTCGCGGATGGCGTCCCAATGCTCGGCCGTCCCGTAGCCCTTGTTCTCCACGAAGCCGTACTCGGGGAAGCGCCGCCCCAGCGCGCGCATGATGCGGTCTCGCGTCACCTTCGCCACGATCGAGGCGGCGGCGATCGTCTTGGACACGCGGTCGCCCGCCTTGATGGCGAGCGCCGGAAACGGCGCGCGCGCGACCGCGTAGCCGTCCACCAACAGGTAGTCGGGCTCCGGGTCGAGGCGGACCGCGGCGGCCCGCAGCGCGCGCAGGTTGGACCGGTGCAGCCCGCGCCGGTCGATCGAGCCCGCGCGAACCTTGACGACCGAAACGGCGAGCGCATGACGCAGGATCTCGCTCGCTAGACGCTCGCGCGCCGCGGGCGTCAGCAGCTTGGAGTCGCGCAACCCGGGAATCTCCACGTCGTCGGGGAGGATGACCGCGCAGGTCACGAGCGGACCTGCGAGCGCGCCGCGGCCGGTTTCGTCGACGCCCGCCACCCTCCGGAACCCCGCCCGGTAAAGGGTCTGCTCGATGCGCCCGTCCGGCTCCACGTCCCGATCATACGGGCAGCCTAGGGGAACGCCCAGGCCGACAGTCGCGGCGACCACGCCCGGACCCACGCGTAGGCGGGCGTGTGGAAGAAGCCGATGCGGCCGGCCGGCCAGATCCTGATGAACGCCTTGCCGATGATGTCGGTGCGGGCGACCGGGCCCAGCAACGTGCGGCTGTCGGAGGAGTTCGGCCTGTTGTCCCCCATCACGAAGTAATGGTCCTCGGGCACGACGGTCGGCTCGAACGCAACGCGTTGCACGTTCTGCACATACGGCTCGTCGAGGCGGAATCGCTCCCCCCCGACCGGCGTGATGTAGACGTGCCCGCGCCTGTTGGCCTCGACCGTCTCCCCCGGCAGGCCGACCACGCGTTTGATGAAGTCCCGCTCCTGGGGATGCACGACGCCGAGGCCTTCGGTCAGGAACGATCGAACGCGCCCGAAGAAGGACTTCTGCCGCCGGTCCTTCTCCGCGATGAACACGATGATCTCGCCCCGCCGCGGGTCGCGCACGCGGTAGACCAGCTTGTTCACCAGCACGCGGTCGCCGATCTTGAGCTCGGGCACCATCGACTCGGACGGGATGTAGAACGCCTGGGCAACGAAGGTCTTGATGATCAGCGCCAGGCCGAAGGCGATCAGGATCAGCACCGGCAGCTCGCGCAGGAAGCTCCCCTTCCCGCCGTCTTTGTCCTCGGTCTCCGGCGCAGCCCCTTCGGGTGTTTCCGCGGCCGCACCGCTGCCGGGCTGCTCCCCGACGGTGTCGAGCGCCCGCGGCTCGGCGTCTTCCTCCATGACGGCCAACTGTATCGCGGCCGGCCGGTCACGCTTGCGGCTCAGGCCCGCCGGGTGCGAACTGCTGCGATCAAGCCGGCGAGACCGAGCACTGCGCCGGCGATCGGTCGAGCGGCCAGCCCGGATCCCCCGTAGGTGGGCTCGCTCAGCAACCCGATGCGTCCGGGCGGCCAGATCCGAACGAACGCCTTGCCGATCACGTCGCTCATCTTGATCGGGCCGAGCGTCGACCGGGAGTCCGAGGAGTTGTTGCGGTTGTCGCCCATCACGAACAGGTGGCCCTCGGGAACGACCACGGGCTCTTGCAGCGTGAAGTTGTCCTCGCCCTGCATGATGTAGGGCTCGTCGAGCCGCATGCGCGCGCCGTCGGTCGTCGTCACGAAGACGTGCTTCTTCGTCACCTCGATGGTCTCGCCCGGCAGCCCGATCACACGCTTGATGTAGTCGGTCTCCGACGGCGCCGACACGCCGAGCCCTTCGATCAGGAAGTCCCGCACCTTCTGTACGACGCTTCGGTCGCCGTCGGGGCGGTCGACGACGAACACCACGATCTCGCCTCGACGGGGCTCTCGGAACCGGTAGGCGAGCTTGTTCACCGCCACACGGTCGCCGCGACAGTTGTCGCAGCCGTGCAGCGTCGGCTCCATGGACTCCGACGGGATGAAGAACATCTGCAGCAGGAACGTCTTGAGCAGCAGGGCCATGCCGAGCGCCAGCGTGACCAGGACGGGCAGCTCGCGGAGCCGGTCGGTTACCTTCCGCTTGGGCGGGGGCAGACCGGCGGGCAGTGTCGGCCACGATTCCTGGAGCCCGTGCTCGTCGAGCCGCAGCGCGGCTCCATTACCGAGCGCTCCGGCGTGGCCGGTCGGCGGGGCGGGGGAAGTCTCGATCGATTCCAGGGTCATGTGCGTCCCCGTCATGGTACGAGCAGCGCGGCGATCGCGCGCCGAGGGGGGCTACGCGCCCGCGGGCTTCGGCTCTTCTTCCGCCGCTTCCGCGGCCTCGGGAGTCTCGGCCTCCTGGGCCTCGGTAGTCTCGGCCTCCTCGGCCTCCGTAATCTCAGGAGTCTCGGCCTCGGGAGTCTCGGCTTCCTCGGCCACGACTTCGGGAGCCGCCGCCTCGGACTCGTCCTCCCCTTCGACCGGCACGAACTCCTGGATGCGGGTGCGGCGCTCGTCGATGCGAGCGGCCTTGCCGCTCAGCTCGCGCAGGTAGTACAGCTTTGCGCGGCGCACCTTGCCGTGGCGAACCACCTCGAGCTTGGTGATGAGCGGCGCGTGCAGCGGGAACGTGCGCTCGACGCCCACGCCGAAGGAGACCTTGCGAACGGTGAAGGACTCGCGCAGACCCCCTCCGCGGCGCGCGATCACGACGCCCTCGAACATCTGGTCGCGCGTGCGCTGGCCCTCGTGCACCTTGACGAACACCTTCACGCGGTCACCCGGCCGGAACGGCGGGATGTCCTTGCGCAGGCGTCCTTGTTCGACGATGTCGAGTTTGTTCATGGGTGTCTCCAGCCCGAGAAGCAGCGGCCGCTCATGCTACCAGGAGCGCGAGCCGCTGCCTACACGCCCGGCTCGCCGGGCTCGACCAGGTCGGGACGCCGGTCGCGCGTCCGGCGCATCGCCTCCTCGCGCCGCCACCGCTCGACCTCGGCGTGGTTGCCCGACAGCAGGACCTGGGGCACGGCCATCCCGCGGAACTCCGCGGGCCGGGTGTAGTGCGGGTAGTCGAGCATCCCGGTCGTGAAGGACTCCTGCTCGACCGAGCCGGGCTCGCCGACCACCCCGGCGAGCAGGCGCGTCACCGCCTCGATCACGACGAGCGCGGCCGCCTCGCCGCCGGCCAGTACGAAGTCGCCGATGGAGACCTCGTCGGTCGCCAGCGTCGCGACGCGCTCGTCGATCCCCTCGTAGCGTCCGCACATCAGCACCAGGTGCGCCTCGCCGGAAAGTTCCTCGGCGAGCCGCTGGTCGAATCGCCGGCCCGCGGGCGTGAGCAAGATGCGGCGGGCGCGCTCCCATCCCTCGATCGCTTCGACCGCGGCGAACCACGGCTCGGGCTTCATCACCATGCCCGGCCCGCCGCCGAACGGCTCGTCGTCGACGGTGCGGTGTTTGTCGGTCGCGTGCGCGCGCAAGTCGCGCACGGCCAGCTCGACCAAACCCTGCTCGCGTGCCTTGCCCAGCAGAGACACGCGCGCCGGAGCCTCGACGTACTCGGGGAAGATCGTGACGACGTCGACGCGCATTCAGAACAGCCCTTCCGGCGGGTCCAGCGTGATGCGACGGGCGTCCCGGTCGACGCCGACGACGATCGCGCGCACCGCGGGGACGAGCACCTCTCCCCCGTCACGCGCGATCACCCAGTGGTCGTGCCCCGCGCCTTCCTGGACGCGCGCCAGCGCGCCGAGCGCTCTGCCCGCGCGATCGACGACCAGGAAGCCCTCGATCTCATGGGGATAGAACGACCACTCCTGCAGCGGACGAGCCTCCCCCTGCTCGATGAACAGCGTCGTGCCTCGCAGCGCCTCGGCGGCGGTTCGATCCGGCACCTGCTCGAACTTCACCAGTAGACGCCCTTGGTGCTCGCGAGCCGCGGCGACCGAGAGCCGCTCGGTTCCGGCGATTACAGTCCTGCCCGGCGCGAAGCGTTCGGGAGCGTCGGAGTAGACCTCGACGGAGACCTCGCCGCGGATGCCGTGCGCCTTGGCGACGCGTCCCACGGCGAGCCGCTCGGGCTCCATCGGTCAGTCGGCGATCTCGACCGAGGCGTAAGTGTCGAATCGCGAGGCGGTGGCCCGGGCCGTGCGCCGGATGGCGTTGGCCATGTGCCCGCCCCGGCCGATGACGCGCCCCAGGTCCTCGGGGTCGACGTGGAGCAGGTAGAGCGCGCCGCGGTCGTCGGCGGTCACTTCGACGTGGACCTGGTCGGGGTGGTCGACGATGGCGCGCACGGCGTAGAGCAGCACGTCGTGCACGGGGTCGCCGGTCGTCTCGAAGTCGTCCGCGCCCTCGTCGGGCTCGGGCGCGCCCTCGGGCGTCAGGCCTTCGCCGTCTTGGTCTGCTTGTGCTTCTGCCATATGCCGGTGCGCTTGAGCAGCGCGGTCGCGCTCTCGGACGGCTGGGCCCCCTTCGAGAGCCAGTGGAGCGCGCGACCCTCGTCGATCGTGATCTGCGACGGCTCGGTGAGGGGGTTGTAGTGGCCGATGATCTCGACGAAGCGCCCATCCCGCGGCTTGCGCTGGTCGGCGACCACAACGCGATACGCGGGCTGCTTGCGCTTGCCCGTTCGAAGGAGCCTTATCCGTACCATCGGCCCGCAGAGGATACACAGCACCGCAGGTCCGTGCTACTTCGCGGTCGAGCTACGCCTCCGGGTTGCACGGCGAGGCGTACCCGGTGCTGACGGTCCTCCCGAGGAGGGCGAGGCCCGGTTTGTCGGGCACGGGCACGCCGAACACCTTGCCCTGAGCGCGCGCGGGCCGCCCGACGGTCAGGTTGTGGTAGACGAACGGGCACGTCACCTGAACGGCAACCCGGACGGCGGTCCGGAGTAGCGGGCGTACGAGGTCGACGCATCCAAGTCCCCGTCCTCGCGGACGAGCATGTGGAACGGTCGCCCGGCGAGCGTCGTGTGGACCTCAGCTCCGCTGAAGTCGTCGTGGACCAACTCATGGGTTCGTGCTCGGTTCCGCGATACCAGATGCCGAAACGATATGTCGCTGCTCGTATGGAAGACAAGGAATGCAGGGCTTAGCGGCGCTTCTTCTTTTTCTTGTGGTGTTGTTTGGGTTTCTTCGGCCGCGGCTTCGTGCGGGGGCGGTGGGGCATGCCGCCCGGAAGGCCCGCGGGCGCGAGCGCCGGCCCCATGCCGGGCTTGCCGCCGACGCCGGGCATCCCACCGGTCACCACGGCCTTCATCAGCTTGCGAACCTCAGTGAACTGCTTGACCAATGCGCTCACGTCGCTCTGCTGCTTGCCGCAGCCCGTCGCGATCCGCCTGCGCCGGGACGGGTTGATGATGCCGGGGTCTTCGCGCTCGGCGCGCGTCATCGACTGGATGATCGACTCGACTTCCTTCAGGTCGCGCTCGTCGACCTCCTCGCCTTGCAGCATCTGCTTCATCCCGGGCACCATGCCGAGCAGCGACTGCAACGGCCCCATCTTCCGCAGTTGCTTGAGCTGCGTGAGGAAGTCGTCGAGCGTGAAGGTCGCCTTGCGGATCTTCTCCTCCATTGCGGCGCGCTCGTCGGCCTCCATGTGCTCTTCGGCCTTCTCGATGAGCGTGAGCACGTCGCCCATGCCGAGGATGCGCGACGCCATGCGATCGGGATGGAAGGATTCGAAGGCGTCGAGGCGCTCTCCGGTCGAGGCGAACTTCACCGGACGCCCGGAGACGTGCGCGATGGAAAGCGCCGCGCCGCCGCGAGCGTCGCCGTCGATCTTGGTCAGGATGATCCCCGAATAGTCCACGCGCTCCAGGAACGCGGTCGCGACGTTCACCGCGTCCTGACCGGTCATGGCGTCGGCGACGAACAGCGTCTCGTCGGGTTGCACGCGGTCGCGGATCGCGGCCGCCTCGTTCATCATCTCCTCGTCGACGTGCAGTCGCCCGGCCGTGTCGACGATCACGACGTCGCGGCGCTGCGCGCGCGCCTCCTCCAGCCCCTCCCCGGCGACCTCGACCGGGCTCATGCCGGTGCGCGTCACGACCGGCACGCCGATCTCGGCGCCGACGATCGCGAGCTGCTCGACCGCGGCAGGACGCTGGAGGTCGCACGCGACGAGCAGCGGCTTCTTGCCGCGCGACTTCAGCAGGCGCGCGAGCTTGCCGGCGGCCGTCGTCTTGCCCGAACCCTGCAGCCCGCAGAGCATGATCACCGTCGGCGGGTTCTGCGCGTAGGCGATCGGCTTGTGCTCGCTGCCCAGCACCGCGACGAGCTCCTCGTGGACGATCTTTACGACGGCCTGCGCGGGCGTCAGCGCCTTCATGACCTCGTCTCCGACCGCCCGCTCGCGGACCCTGGACACGAGCGAGCGCACGACCGAGGTGTGAACGTCCGCTTCCAGCAGCGCGAGCCGGACCTCGCGCAGCACCTCGTCGACCTGCTCCTCGGTGAGCTTCCCTCGCGAGCGGAGCTTGCCGAATATCCCTTCGATCCGGTCGGTGAGCGCGTCGAACATCTACGTCTCCAGCAAGTCGTCCACGAACGTCTCGGGCACGAACGGCGCCAGGTCGTCGATCCCTTCGCCGAGGCCCACGAGCTTCACGGGGATGCCCAGCTCCTGCTGGACCGCGATCACGATGCCGCCCTTGGCCGAGCCGTCGAGCTTGGTCAGCACGAGCCCGGTCACGTTCGCCGCCTCGGTGAACGCGCGCGCCTGCTGCACGCCGTTCTGGCCGGTCGTCGCGTCCAGGACGAGCAGCACCTCGTCGGGCTCGCCCGCCTCCCGGTCGAGCACGCGCTTGATCTTGGCCAGCTCGTCCATGAGGTCGCGCTTGTTCTGCAGGCGCCCGGCCGTGTCGATGATGAGCACGTCCGCGCTGCGCGCCTTGGCGGCCGCGACGCCGTCGTAAACGACGGCGGCGGGGTCGCCGCCGGGTTGGTGCTTGACGACCTGCGCCTCGGCGCGCTCGGCCCAGGTTTCGAGCTGCTGGTCGGCGGCCGCGCGGAACGTGTCGGCAGCGGCCAGGATCGTCGACTTCCCGTCCGAGCGCATCTGCGCGGCGAGCTTTCCGATCGTGGTGGTCTTGCCGGACCCGTTGACGCCGGTGACGAGCCAGATCGTCAGGCCGCCGGACTTCGCGCGCAACGATCGGTCCTGATCGCCGAGCACGCTCAGAAGCTCCGCACGGAGCGCAGCCATGCCGTCGTCGACCTTCTGCTCGCGCAGCGCCGCCACGATCCGCTCGGTCGCCTTCACGCCGACGTCGGCCAGCAGGAGCACTTCCTCGATCTGCTCCCAGTCTTCGGCCGTCATCGCCGAACCGCGGAACAGCCGGCTGAGCGACGAGCCGATCGAGCGAACCCGTCCGCGCTTCGGAGGCGCCACCGGCTCGGGCGGGGCCTCGGGTTCCGGGAGCACAACCGGCTCGGGAGGAGCCGCCGGTTCGGGCGGCGCTAGCAGCTCTGGCGGGGCGGCCGCCCGTTCCGGCGGGGCGATCGGTTCCGGCGGCGCGATCGGTTCCGGCGGCGCCTCGACGGCGGGAGCCTGCGGCTCGTCGAAGGTTTCCGGCGCTTCGTCGAGGTCGGGGACGCTCACCCGCGACCGGCGGCGCGCGATGGCGACGCCCGCGACGCTCAGCAACAGCGTGCTGAAGATCAGCAGCACGAGGACGAGGGCGAAGCCGGGACCAGAACCGTCAGACATCGGCCGGGCAGCCTACCAGCGCCGCCGCCGCCAGACTCGCGTCAGCTCAGCTCGATCACGCGATCGTCGAGCGTCAGGGGCTCGCCCGGCGGAGAACCGGCGTCGGCGGCGGGCTCCTCGAGCCGCTCGCAGATCACCTTGCTGACGCCCTCGCGCCCCATCGAGATGCCGTAGAGCGTGTCGGCGATCTCCATCGTCCGCTTCTGGTGGGTCACGATCAGCAACTGGGAGGACCGCCGGAACTCGACCGCCAGGGTCAGGAACCGTTGCAGGTTGATGTCGTCGAGCGCGGCCTCCACCTCGTCCATGACGTAGAACGGCGACGGGCGCGCGCGAAAGACCGCGAACAGCAGCGCGACGGCGACCAGCGACCGCTCACCTCCGGAGAGCAGCGACACGCGCTTCACGCGCTTGCCGGCTGGGCGCGCCTCGACCTCGATCCCCGACTCCAGCAGGTTGTCGGGCTCGGTGAGCGTGAGCGCGCCCTCGCCGCCGGGGAAGAGCCGCGAGAACACCTCCGAGAACTCCCGCGCGACGTCGGCGAACGCGGCGCCGAACACCTCGACGATCTTGGCGTCGACCTCCCGCACGACGTCCATCAGGTCCCGCCTGCTCTTGCGCAAGTCCGCCACTTGGTCGGTGAGGAACGCGTGCCGGTCGACCAGCTCCTGGAACTGCTCCATCGCGATCGGGTTCACGCGGCCGAGCAGCCCGAGCTTGCGGTCGAGCGTGGCGAGCCGCCTGCGCAGGTCGTCCTCTTCCTCGGGTTCGCACGACACGGCCTCAAGCGCCTCGGCCGGCGCCATCGCGTGGTCGTCGCGCAGGCGCTCGACGAGCGCGGTCATCCGGTGCGAGCGCTCCGCCCGGCGCAGGTCCGCCTGGTGCGCGCGCTCGCGCGCCTCTTGCAGCGCGGCATCCAGCTCCCGGCCGGTCGCGCGCGCGGCGGTCAGGTCTTCCTGCAGCCGGGCGCGGCGGTCGTCGCCGCCTTCGCGGGCGGCGCGCGCCTGCTCGACCCACGTCTCGACCCTGCCGGCGGTCGCGCGCGCCGCGTCCCCGACCGCCGAGGCCCTCGTCGCGCCCGTGAGCCAGCGGTCGCGCCCGGACTCCCAGCGCTCGCGCTCGTCGGCGACGCGCCGGGCTCGGGCGCGAAGGCCGTCCAGGTGCGCGCCCGCCGCGCGTTCGCGCTCGGTCGCTTCGCCGAGCCGCAGCGCGTGCTCGGCCGCCCGGCGCTCGATGCTCGCGATCGCAAGCTCGTCCACCTCCGGCTCGGCCGCGACCGCGCGCCCGAGCCGCGCCTCCACCGCCTGCAACCGCTCGGTGTCGGCGGCCAGACGTTCGCTCACCTCGGTCTGGCGTCCGCTCAGCACGGAGTCCTCGCGCTCCAGCACCGAGCGCTGGTTCTCCATCGCGCCCAGGCGCTGCGTGGCGCCGTCGGTCTCGGCGTCGATCTCCTCCAGCTCGGTGCCGACGGGCTCCAGCTCGCCGGCGAGCACCGCCACTTCGGCCCGCACGGCGCCCAGGTCCCGCCGCAAGCCCTCCAGCCCCGCGCTCGCCTCGGCGTGCTCGGCTTCGATGCGCGCGAGCTGCTCGCGCGGGTCGATCGCGTCCTCGGGCGCGCCGCCGATGAGCACGTTCGGCCCGAGGCGATCGCCCTCGATCGTGACGACGACGACCCTGCGGTGCTCCGCGGTGATCTCGGCGGCTTCGGCCAGCGAGTCCGCGACCCCCACGCCGGCGAGCAGCGCGAGCACCGCCTCGCCCCGCGGGCCGGCGGACGCCACGACCGAGGACAGCGCGCGAACCCCGTGCGGGAGCGGCTCGTAGATCGAGGCGCCCGGGAGCGCGATGGCCGCGCGCGCGCCGGCGCCCTTCATCCGGTCCAGCGCCGCCATCGCGTCTGCGCGGTCGCTCGCCAGCAACGCGTGCGCGATCGGTCCGAGCGCCGCGCGCAGCGCGCGCTCGTAGCCGGGCGCCGGCCGGACCTGGTCGAGCACGCGGCCGAGGATGCCGCGGGCGCCGTCGAGCACGGCGGCCGGGTCGCGGTCCTGCTCGATCGCATCGGTCAGCACGTTCATGCGCAAGGCGAGCGCCTCCACCGCGCGCTCCGCCTCCCGTTCCTTGCTCGCCATCGTCGCGATCACGCGCTCGCCCGCCGCCCGCTTGCCGTCGATCGCTTCGAAGCGAGCCCCGGCCGCGGTCTCGCGCTCCTCCAGACGCGCCAGCTCGGCCCGGACCTCCTCGATCTGCGCCGCGTTGGCCGCGAGCGTCTCGGCGAGCGCGCGCCGGCGCTCGGCGAGCGAGGCCCGCTCCTCCTGCGCGTTCTCCACGGCGGCGCGCAGTGCCGCGCGCTCGCCGTGGAGGTGCACGATCTCCTCGCGCGCGCGTCGTGCCTCCGCGCGCGCTTCCTGCGCCTCGCTGCGCTCGGTCTCGGTGCGCCTCGCTCCGTCCTCGGCTTCGCGCCGCGCCGCGCGCGCGGTCTCCAGCGCAGCCTCGGACTCCGCAATCTCGTGCTGGCTGGGCGCCTCCTCGGTCGGCTCCCGCGCGGCGAGGTCGCGCAAGTGCTGCGCCCGTTCCTGCGCGAGCCGCGCGAGCGCCTGCAGGCGGTCGCGGGCCCCGGCGAGCCGGTACTCGGCCTGCACCAGCTCGCCCGACTCGCGGCTCGCCTCTGCCACGTGGCGCTCCAGCTCCTCGACGCCGGACATGGTCGCCGCATACCGCTCGGACAAGGAGGCGACGTCCTCCAGCGCGCGGCGCTCGGCCTCGGCGTCTCCTTCCCGATCGAGCGCCCGGTACTCCAGCGTCCAGAGCTTCAGCCGAAGCTCGCCGGCCTCGGTCTCGATCTCGGCGGCGCGCTTGGCGATCTCGGCCTGCCGCTCCAGCGGCCGGATCTGGCGACGCAGCTCGTTGATGACGTCGCCGAGCCGCTCGGTGTCCGCATCGACGCGCTCGAGCTTGCGAACCGCCCGCTCCTTGCGCTTGCGATACTTCAGCAGGCCGGCGGCCTCCTCGATGATCGCCCGGCGCTCGACCGGCCGGCCCGCGAGCACGTCGACCAGGTGCCCCTGTCCGACGATCGTGTGCAATTCGCGCCCGATCCCGCTGTCGGACAGCAGCTCCTGGATGTCGAGCAGCCGGCAGGGCGCGCCGTTGATGGCGTAGTCGCTCTCACCCGACCGGAACAGCGTCCGGCGAATGGTGACCTCGGCGAATTCGATGGGCAGCACGCCCGACGAGTTGTCGATCGTCAGCTCGACTTCGGCGCGGCCGTACGCGGGCTTGGTGGGGCTCCCGGCGAAGATCACGTCTTGCATCGATCCGCCGCGCAGGGTCTTGGCGCCCTGCTCGCCCAACACCCAGGAGATCGCGTCGACCACGTTGGACTTGCCCGAGCCGTTCGGGCCGACGACCACCGCCACGCCGGGCGTCAGGTCGAAGATGGTGCGCTCCGCGAAGGACTTGAAGCCTCGTATCACGAGGCGGCGTAGGAACACGCGGCGATGCTAACACGCACCGCGCCGGCCGCCGGTGAAGGCGGAGCGGCGCGGGCGCTCTTTTTCGCAGGTCAGGACGTGTGTGGGTCCGGACATGGCAACGGCCACCCCCGCGGGGGTGACCGTCGGTATGCGGTCCGTCTCGGTGTTACGCGAGCGCTCGGGCTTCTTCGACCACAGGCAGCTCCGCCTTGACCTCGGCGATCGCCCGCAGCGCGATCACTTCGGCCTCGGCGGCCTCAAGGGCCTTCTCGAGCTCCTTGACACGAGCCTGCAACGTCGCGACCTGCTTGAGCAGCATGGACGCACGCGGCTCACCGAGGAACCCATACAACGCCTTCGCCATTCGGTTCGTCTCCCTTCGGGGTTAGAGGGTAGACACGCCGGGATCCTGCGTGGGGAATCGCCCGGTCAATGCGCCATCATAACGGAGGCCCCTGCGAGGATAAAGCCCTCCGCGCAACAATTACTTGGAAACTTCTCCCATCGACGCCCGATACCGCCGCCTGTGTCGCCCTTCATCCCTTCCGGCGGCGTGCCTCGCGGCACGCTCACCCGCGCACGTGGAACGGACCGGCTTCGCGCCGCGGCGGCTCCGGGCGCACCGAGACCTCGTTCACCCGAGCCGCCGGCGGCCCGACGCGGGCCCACGCGACGAAGCGCTCGACCGCCGGCCCAGACCCCTGAACGGCGGCCTCGACCCGGCCGTCGGGCAGGTTTCGGACCCAGCCGCTGAGCGACAGCGCGCGCGCCTGCTCGACGGCGGACTGACGGTAGAAGACGCCTTGCACGCGCCCGCTCACCACGAGGCGCACGCGCCGCTGACTCAGTACCTCGGCAGGCTCGGATCCACCTGTTGCGCCCATGCGTCGATTCCCCCGGCGAGGTGCTTGGTGTTGGTGAGCCCGACGCCGTGCAACCAGCGCAGCACCTCGGCCGATCGCGCGCCCACCTTGCACAGCACCACGACGGTGCCCGCTTGCGGGATCTCGCTCACGCGGTCGATCACCTCGTTCATCGGCATCAGCGACGAGCCCTCGATGCGAACGATCTCCCACTCGTGGGGCTCGCGGACGTCGATCAGGCTCACCTGGTCGCCGGCGTCCATGCGCGCCTTCAGCTCGCGCGGCGTCAGCGAGAGCTGCGAGGCGAACTCGGCCACGTCCTCGGTGACCCCGCAGAACGCCTCGTAGTCGATCAGCTCGGTGACGGTCGGGTTCTTGCCGCACACCGGGCACTCGGGGTCCTTGCGCACCTTCAGCTCGCGAAAGCGCAGCTCGACGGCGTCGTAGACCATCATCCGGCCGATCATCGGGTCGCCCACGCCGGTGATGAGCTTGACGGCCTCGGTCGTTTGCAGCGAGCCGATCGTGCCGCACAGCATCCCGAGCACGCCCCCTTCCGCGCACGAGGGCACCATGCCGGGCGGCGGGGGCTCGGGGAAAAGGCACCGGTAGCACGGGCCGTACTCGGCCCAGAAGACCGAGAGCTGCCCGTCGAACCGGTAGATCGATCCCCACACGTACGGCTTGCCGAGCAGCACGCAGGCGTCGTTGACGAGGTAGCGGGTCGGGAAGTTGTCCGAGCCGTCCACGATCAGGTCGTAGCCGGCGAACAGCTCCAGCGCGTTGTCCGAACGCACCGAGGTCGGGTGTTGCACGACCTTCACGAACGGGTTGATCTCGGCGATGCTCGCCGCGGCGCTTTCCAGCTTCGAGCGGCCGATGTCGGACTGCCCGTGGATGATCTGGCGCTGCAGGTTGGTCTCGTCGACGACGTCGAAGTCCACCATCCCGAGCGTCCCGACCCCGGCCGCCGCGAGGTACATCGCGACCGGCGAGCCGAGCCCGCCGGCGCCGATGCACAGCACGCGCGCGTTCTTCAGCCGCCGCTGTCCGTCCATGGCGACGTCCGGGATGATCAGGTGCCTGGAGTAGCGCCTGATCTCCTGGTTGGACAGCTCGGCCGCGGGTTCGACGAGCGGCGGCGGCTTGCGTGTGCCGTTGTTCTCCATTGGTCCTCACGGGTCGGGGAAGCAGAGCAGGCCTCCATCGTATCGGCTGCCCGCCGCAGAGAAGAACCTGAGACGGCGCGCGATTATGCCGCGCCCTAGAAGTCCGACGCCCTCGCGTCGGCGATCTCGCGCACGTCCTCCGAGCACGGGTCGGATTCTGCGAACAGGTCGCTATCGCCCCTCGGCCACTCGCCCGCGTAGAAGCGCAAGCCCTGCCGGGGCACCCGCATGCAGCCCTCGGCCTGGCGGCCCCCCGGCGGCGTGCCGGTCGGGTCCCACCACCACGCCATGGCGGTGTCTAGGAAGGTGTAGTCGCTCACGGCGTCGGCGTTGTAGGCGCCGTAGCCGCCGATGGGCACGAAGGGGTTCTTGCGGTCCAGGTAGTTGAAGGTGAACATCCCGCGCTCGACCGTCTCCGGCCCGAGGTCCGGCCCGGCGCCCTGAGTCCCCTGGAACAGGTTCAGCAACAAGTGGTACACGTCGTAGCCGAATCGTGTGTTCGGCTTCGTGTCGGGCTCCTGGCTCAAGTATGCCTGGTACCAGAATTGCGAGCGGAACTCGGGCTCTCGCCACGCGAGCGTCGCCCCGAACATGGTGTGGTCGTTGGCGCCCTGCTGCTGGATCCAGACCGGCTGGTCCATCCGCTCGCTGGAGTCGAAGTACCACTCGGGGAAGTAGCCGGCGCCGGTCGCCGCCTTCATCATTGCCGGCACGGTCTCCTCGGTCGCCACCGCGATGCAATAGCAGACGACGGTGGTGATGCCGTCGCGCTTGAACGAGGCCATGATGTCGGGCGCCTCGCTGGACCCGGCCCCGATCCGGCGCGCCTGGAAGCGCTTGATGCTGTCGAACTCCATGTTGCACTGGCGCAGCAACTCGGCCTCCAGGATCTCGGCCTGCTCGCGCAGCTCCGGTCCGCGAGAGTCGCCTTCGGGCCGGATGAAGCCGAACGTGCGGACGCTGCGGCTCAACACGGGATCCTTGGAGAACTTCGCCGTCTCGCCCCGCAGCTTCCGGCAGATGAACGACGCGCTCCAGCGCGTTCGTGTCACGAGATCCGGCTCGAATCCCCATGCGTACGGCGCGGCCTTCTCGTACTCCTCCGGCGTCATCGGCCACTGGATCCCGAAGCTCGCGATCCCCAGCTTGAGCGCCTCTTGCATGTAGCACTCGCTGCTCCCCCCGACCAGGTGCACGACTGCGAAGGGGTCGTGCTCGGCGACCGTCTGCTGCGCGTCGCTGGCGCGGCTCGCGCACGCCGCCCCGACGTCGCCGCTGGACTTCTGCGCAATCAGCTTCACTTCCCGCCCGTAAGTCTGGTAGCGCGCCTGGAAGTAGCGCAGCATCGCCTTGACCGTTCGCACGATGTACTCGCATTCGAAGTCGTAGGTGCAGGCTCCCTCGTCCTGGGTCGAGTACGGCTCGGTCATGTCGCCGTTACAGCACCGGTCGTTGTAGAACACGATTCGGATCTCGTCCTTGGTCACGCCCCGGAACGTCTCGCCGCCGTTGTTGCCTTCGAAGAACGGCACGCACGGAGGCGAGAGCGGGTCCTCGGTCTGGCGTGGCGGGTTGCCCACGCAGTTCTTCTGGCGAGGCTTGAACTGCTGCAGGATGGGCGGCGGGGATCCCGGCAGCGCGCCCTCGCCCTGGCCGCCGGCGCCGATGCCCGCCGACTGCGGCAGCGCCGTCTCGCCGAAGTTGGCGTTGGGAGCGTCGGCCTGGGGGCCGGTCGTCGGGGCGTACTCGGCCTGGGCGCTGGGATTGTTCTGCGGGATCCGGAACGGGTTGGGCAGCACGATGAAGACGAGCACCGCCGCGACCACGGCGGCGACCACGGGCGGCCACTTGCGGCCGAGCATCTTGCCGGCCGGCACGTCCCCCCTCTCGCCCCCGATCGCTCCGGTCCGCTTAGAAGTCGCCCGGTTGCGGGTCGGAGATCTCGGTGTCGTCCTGGTTGCAGGGCGCGTCCTCGGTGTACAGGTCCGAGTCGCCCAGCGGCCACTCGCCGGCGTAGAAACGCAGACCCTGGCGCATCAGGCGCGGACATCCTTCGCCTCGCTTGCCGCCTGGCGGGGTTCCCGTCGGGTCCCACCACCAGCCCATCGCGGTGTCGACGAACGTGTAGTCGGAGATGGCCTGCGAGTTGTACGGACCGTAGCCGCCGATCGGGATGAACGGGTTCTGGCGGTTCAGGTAGTTGAACGTGAACATCCCGCGCTCGACCGTCTCCGGCGTCAGGTTCGGCCCGGCGGCCTGGATCGCCTGGAACAGGTTCAGGAACAGGTGGTAGATGTCGAAGTTGAACCGCTCGTTCGGCACCGAGCTGGGTTCCATCTGCAGGTAGGCCTGGTAGTGAATCTGCTCGCGGAATGCGGGGTTGCGCCAGTGGTGGTTCACGCCGAAGTTCTGCGCGTACTGCTTGGCGTCGGAGTACCGCTGGTTCCAGATCGAGCGGTACATGCGCGAGTCGTGATCCCAGTACCACTCGGGGAAGTACGCGACGCCGCTCGCGGCGTTCTGCATCGTCAGGACCGTCGTCTCGGTCGGCACGGGCACGCAGTAGCAGATGACGGTGGTCACGCCCTCGCGCTTGAACCTGCTCATGATGTCGGGCGCCTCGCTGGCGCCGGCGGCCCGACCGGATGCGTTGTAGTACTCGACAAGGTGGTTCTTGTCGTCGAACTTCAGCCCGCATTCGTCCTTGACGTACTTCGTCAGCAACGTGGCGAGCTGGTCCGTCTCCGGTCCGCGCGCCGAGTCGCGGGCCCGGATGAAGCCGAACTTGCGGGTCTCGCCGTTCAGCGCGGGATCCGGCGTGATCGTGGCCGGGCGGTCGTAGAGCTTCCGGCAGATGAAGCTCGCGCTCCAGGCCGCCTCCGACTCCTGGTCCGGGAAGAAGCCCCAGATGTAGGGCGCGAAGCTGTCGTAGCGCGTCCGCGGCACGTCGGAGTTCAGGCCGAACGTGGGGATGGCGTGCTTCTCGGCAAGCTCCTCCATGTAGCACGACCCGTTGTCGCCGAAGTGAACCACCGCGAAGGGCTCGTGCTCGGCGACCGTCTGCGATGCGTCCGAGGCGCGCTGCGAACACGTCGAGATGAGGTTGCTCGTCGACGGCTGCCCCATCACGTGAACCGTCCGGCCGTAGGTCTGGTACCGGAGGTTGAAGTAGCGTACGTGCGCCTTCACCGTTCGGTAGATGTTCGTCGTCTCACCGTTGGCGTCGGCCGAGCCTGCCCCCGACGCCTCGTCGGAGGGGTCCCACGGCTCGTTCAGGTCGCCCTTGACGCTGACGTTGTCGTTGTAGAAGACGACCTTGATCTCGTCCTCGGTCACGCCCGGGTAGGTTTCGCCGCCGTTGTCCCCTTCGAAGAACGGCACGCACGGAGGCGAGAGCGGATCCTCGGTCTGCTTCGGCGGGTTGCCGACGCAATTCTTCTGGCGAGGCTTGAACTGCTGCAGGGTCGGCGGGGGCGACCCGGGGAGCGCGCCTTCGCCCTGGCCGCCGGCGCCGATGCCCGCCGACTGCGGCAGCGCCGTCTCGCCGAAGTTGGCATTGGGAGCGTCGGCCTGGGGGCCGGTCGTCGGGGCGTACTCGGCCTGGGCGCTGGGGTTGTTCTGCGGGATCCGGAACGGGTTGGGCAGCACGATGAACACGAGCACCGCCGCGACCACGGCGGCGACGATCGGCGGCCAGCGGCGAGCGAAACCGGTCATGGTGCGGACCCCTCCATCGTCCCCTTCCTTACTCCCTAGTGACGCGGATCTCCTGCCCCAGGTTCACTCAAACCTGGCACTGCTGGCAGAGATACGTCGATCGATTCCCCCACCGGTGCCGCACGATCGTGCTCCGGCAGCGCCGGCAGGGCTTGCCCTCCCGGCCGTACACCTTCAGGTGCTGCTGGAACTCTCCAGGCTTCCCGTGCAGGTTGCGGTAGGTCTCGTCGTCCAGGGTGACACCGCCGTGGCGGATGCCGTCCTGCAGCACCTCTTGCATCGCCCGGTAGAGCCGCCGCATCTCCTGCGAGGTCAACGTGTCGGAGACGCGGTCGTAGCGCAGGCCGGCCGCCCACAGGATCTCGTCGGAATAGATGTTGCCGATGCCGCTGATGAACTTCTGCTCCATCAGCAGCGACTTCAGCTTCGCCTGGCGCCCGGTCACGATGTCGCTGAACACCTGCCAGGTGAAAGAGTCCGCGAGCGGATCGAGCGCGATGTGGGCTAGCTCGCGCACGCCCTCCAAGCCGTCGGCGTGCGTGACGAACAGCTCGCCGAACTGGCGCATGTCGATGAAGCGAAGGTCGGCGCCGGACCGAAGCCGGAAGATCGCGTGCGTGTGCTTCTCGAGCGCCTTCCGTGGCGTCGCGCGCTCGATCCGTCCGCTCATCCCGAGGTGCATCACCAGGACGTCGCCCGAGTTCAGGCTGACGAGCAGGTACTTGCCGCGCCGGTCGACGCGAGTGATCTTCGCCCCGACCACGCGGTCGACGAATTCCCGCTTGGTCTTGTGGCGCCGGATGATCCGCGGCAGCTTGACCTCGACCTCGCGAATGGTCTTGCCCACGGCCTCGCGCTCGAGATCGCGGCGAAGGACCTCCACCTCGGGCAGCTCGGGCACCCTCAGCCCCTCCCTCGGCGCGCATCCGAGTCGGGCACGCCCGCCTCGGCGTTCAGTCGCTCGACGGCCTCGCGAGCGGCGGCCTGCTCGGCTTCCTTCTTGGACCGGCCCGACCCCGAGCCGTACAACGAGCCCTGCAGGTGCACCTCCGCCTCGAACCGCTTCGCGTGGTCCGGCCCGGACTCCGCAAGCCGGTAGTCCGGCAGCGCCGAGAGCCGCGCGGCCGCCAGCTCCTGCAGCTCGGTCTTGTAGTCGCGCACGATCCCGCCTTCGACGTCGCCGCGGATGCGGGGAAGGAAGAGGCCGAGGATGACGCGGGACGCGGTTCTGATGCCGCGGTCGAGGTAGATCGCACCGAACACCGCCTCCAGCGTGTCGGCCAGGATGCTGGCCTTGTCGGCGCCGCCGGTCATGCGTTCGCCGCGGCCGAGCTTGATGTGACCGCCCAGCCCGATCTCGCGCGCGACGTCGGCCAGCACGGTCATGTTCACCAGCGCCGCTCGCATCTTGGCCAGGTCGCCCTCGGGCTGACCCGGGAACTCTCGGTAGAGCTGATCGGTCACGACGACGCCGAGCACGGCGTCGCCCAGGAACTCCATCCGCTCGTTCGTGGGCAGCCCGCCCTCCTCGTAGGCGAACGAGCGGTGCGTGAGCGCGTGATCCCAGAGCGTCCTGTCACGCAGAACAACCCCGAGCCTGCGCTCGAGGTCGCTCCCCCGCCTGCGGAATGCCATGCGCGATCTACTCGACCGACAGAACCTCGCGTCCGGCGTAGGTCCCGCAGTTGTCGCACACGCGGTGCGGCAGCTTGGGCTTCTTGCACTGCGGACACGTGGCGTACGGCGGCGCGCTCATGCTCTTGAACCACTGCGCCTTGCGCGAGCGCGTCCTGGTCCGAGGCTTCTTTCTCTTGGGAACCGGCATCGTTCACTCCTCCAGTCGGTCACGCAGGTCCGCCAGCGGCGCCCACGGGCCGTCCGTCGCGACCTGGTCGTGTCCGCACGACTCGGCGTTTCGATCCGCCCCGCACACCGGGCACAGGCCGGCGCAGTTGGGTCGGCACAGCGGGTCGAGCGGCAGCGCGGGCAGAACCAGATCCCGGGCCATCTGCTCCAGGTCCGCGCGGCCGTGCTCGATCGGATAGGTGTCGGCGTCGCGCGCGGCGCCGGTCGTGAAGACTTCGCGCACCGGCGCGACGACGTCCACCGCCAGCTCGCGCAGGCAGCGCCGGCAGCGCGCGTCGGCCCTGCCGCCGATCGTCCCCGTGGCCAGGATCCCGTCGACGAGCGACTCGAACGTCAGCTCGATCCGGATACCCGACTCCGCCGCCAATCCGGCCATGGGCACGGCAAGACCCTCCACCGCAGCCTCCGTGGAAACGGTCAGCGACGCCCCAGGGTGCCTGAGAAGATCGGTGACGTCCACGGAGAGTGGGTGAGCGCCACGCAACGAGGTACGCGCACCTTCCGCCATCGGCCGGCACGATAGCACAGAACGAGAAAACCGGCTCTGACCAGGAAAAACGTGCCCGCGCTGACCAGCGAAGACGACCGCTTATGAGTCGAGGTCGCCCTCGTCGCGGGCCAGTTCGTCCGCCTCGATGCTCCCGGCCAGCTTGGCTCGTCCGCGCTCGACGGCGGCTAGCGTCTTCTGAAGCACGACCTCGAACGTGGCCAGCTTGCCCTCGACGTAGGTCTCGGCTTCCTGCTGGATTCGCCTCGCGACGGCCTCCGCTTCGGCGACGGCTCGTTCCGCCTCCCGCGACGCCGCCTGGGCGATCTCGGTCCTGCTCAGCAGGTGCTCGCGCTGGGCCTTCGCCCGGGCCAGCATCTGCTGCACCTGCTCCTCGGCGCGGGCGATGATCTCGTCCCGGTCCCGGATGATGGCGCGCGCCCTGGCGATCTCCTCGGGGATGGAACGCTGCAATGTCTCGATGAGTGCCAAGACCTCCTTCTTGTCGATCAGCGACGAAGAAGATAGTGGCATGTTCTTCGCAGTCCGGATCACTTCGTCCAACTGGCGCGCGAGATCCTCCAAGACCGACATCTGTCCGATAGGAATGGCAACCGGTCCGGTCTCGTGCGTCTGTACCGATGGCATCATCTGCGTCACCTCGTTCTGTGGCTGGACCGCGATCGGTTGGTCCAAGGTCTCGTCATGATCCGTCACGGAACCGCTCCTTCATCATGCGCGCGACGCCGGACGGAACGAAACGATCGATCGTGCCGCCGAAGCGAGCGATCTCCTTCACGAGCGTGGAGGAGACGGCTCGATACGCCGGCGACGCGGACAGATAGACCGTCTCGATTCCCGTCATGTCACGGTTCATCTGCGCCATTTGCTCCTCATAGGCGGCGTCTTCGCCTCCGCGGATCCCCTTGACGATCACGGCGGCCCCCGCACGCTCCGCATAGGCCACCAGGAGCCCGTCGAAGGTCTCGACCGCGACGCCCGAAAGCTCGGAAACGGCCTCTTGGGCCATCGCCACACGTTCCGCGACCGTGAACAGGGGGGTCTTGGAGGGGTTCTGGGAGATCGCGACGATCACCCTGCCGAACAGCGGCGCGGCACGCTCGACGATGTCGAGGTGTCCGAGGGTGAAGGGATCAAACGTCCCTGGGTAGATTGCCGTCGGTTGTTCCTGCATCCTGCTCCGCCACCGTGACCTGGGTCTGCCCGAACCTGCGGATCCGGGTCTCGCGGAAGCTTGCCGGCCACTGGATCTCTCCGACCGACGCCTCCACGACAACCGTCCCGCCTGATGCCACCCAGCCGCCGTCGGCGATCCTCTGCAGAACGAGGGTTACGAATCCTAGGCCAGCCCCGTACGGAGGGTCAAGAAAGACCAGATCGAAGGGCGCATGGGCCCGTCCGCGGAGGTAAGACTCCGCGTCGCGGCGGACGATGCGCGCCGTTTCGACCATTGCGAGCGCGTCGAGGTTGCGTCGAATGAGATCGCGCGCGCGCGCGTCGCGCTCGACGAACACCACGGTGCTCGCGCCGCGCGAGAGCGCTTCGATGCCGAGCGTACCGGCGCCGGCGAACAGGTCGAGCACGCGCGCGCCGCGCACACGATCGCCGAGGCTGTCGAAGATGCTGCGGCGTGCCAGGTCGGTCGTCGGGCGTAAGTCGCGCGCGGTCGTCGTCTGCAGCCGCCGCCCCCGGTGAGCGCCTCCGGTCACGCGCATCGCACAAACACCTATGAGGCGAAGAGCCAATCGAGCCGGTCGGCGAACCGCCGCTTGATCTCGGCGAGCAATGGGGCGTTCTCGGACGAGGACAATGTCGGATCGGCCGCCACGACTGCGAGCGCGGCGCGGCGCGCCTCGGCCAGCACGTCCTGGTGACGGACGAGGTTGGCGAACCGCAGGTCCCCGCGTCCGGCCTGGATCGGCGCGCCCCCCGCTTCCTCGACCGCGCCGCGGCCGAAGAGGTGTCCCGCGCCGCGAATCTCGAGGTCCAGCTCGGCCAGGGCAAAGCCGTCGGTGGTCGCCTCCATCGCTCGCAGCCTTTGCCGGGCCTCGTCCCGTCCCTCCTCCTCGGAGCCCTCCAGCGACGTGAACAGGTAGCACCGAGCGTGGTCGCTTCCCCGCCCGATGCGGCCCCGGAGCTGGTGAAGCTGGGAAAGTCCGAAGCGATCGGCGTCCTCGACGATCATGACGGTGGCGCGCGGGAGGTCGACGCCCACCTCGATCACGGTCGTCGCCACCAGCACGTCAAGCTCGCCGGAGCGCATCGCGCGCATCACGTCTTCCTTCTCCGCCGGTCTCATCCGGCCGTGCACCAGCCCGACTCGCAGGCCGGTGAAGACCTCGGCTCGCAGGCGCTCGTACTCCGACGTCGCCGCCTTCGCGGCGACCGCTTCGGAGTCCTCCACGAGAGGGCAGACGAGGAAGGCCTGCCGTCCGGCGGCTGCTTCGGCCCGCACGTCGGCGTATGCGCGCTCCCGGCCGGGCTCGTCGGAGACCACGTGCGTTTCCACCGGCCGGCGCCCGGCCGGCATCTCGTCGAGCGTGCTCACGTCGAGGTCCCCGTAGAGCGTGAGGGCAAGCGTCCGCGGAATCGGCGTGGCCGTCATGATCAGCACGTCGGGTTGCTCGTCCTCGCCGCCTTTCGTGCGCAGGAGCACGCGCTGGTGCACGCCGAAGCGATGCTGCTCGTCGACGATCGCGAGCCCGAGCGAGCGGAACGACACGCCTTCCTGGATGAGCGCGTGCGTGCCGACGACGATCGTCGCCTCGCCGGAGGCGACCCGCGCGAGCACGCGCGTTCGCTCGGCGCCGGTCACCGAGCCGGTCAGCAGCACGACCTCGAAGCCGCCGCCGAACAGCGTCCCGTCGGGCGCGGGCGCGTGCCCGGCGAGCGGCTCGAGCAGCGCTCGCACCGTGAGGTAGTGCTGCTCGGCGAGCACTTCCGTCGGCGCCATGAAAGCCGTCTGGCAGCCCGACCCCGCCGCACGCATCGCGGCCGCCACCGCCACGATGGTCTTGCCGCTGCCCACCTCGCCCTGCAGGAGGCGATTCATGGGGTGCACGCCCGCCATGTCGGCCTCGACTTCGCCGACGGCGCGGCGCTGCGCGCCGGTGGGCTCGAAGGGCAACGTCTGCAGGAACCGTTCGGCCAGCGACCCGTCGACGTGCGCGCGGCCGGTCGCCTCTTCGCGGAGCCGGTGCTTGCGCATGCCGAGCCCCGCGGACAGGACGAACAACTCCTCGAAGACCAGACGCCGATGGGCTAGGGCGCGGCGGCGCTCGTCGGTCGGGAAGTGAAGCTCACGCAATGCGGCGGCGCGCCCGGGCGCCCCGGCGAACGGCTCGATGCCCGCGGGGAGCGGATCGTCGACCTCGTCGCCGAAGCGCTCGAGCGCCTCGTGGACGAAGCGTCTGATCTGGGTCGGGCTGACGCCCTGGGTCGCCGGGTGCACCGGGATCACCCGGCCGACGTGCACCGACGGTCCGCCGATCGGCTCGACGAAGGGGTTGACGATCGACGGCGAGCCGCGCCGGTCGCGCTCGAGCCGTCCCGCCACGACGATCGCCTCTCCTTGCCGGAACGCCCGCGTGCGAAACGGCTGGTTCCACCAGACCAGGCGCAGGTATCCGGTGCCGTCGCCGACGGTGACGGTCAGCAGGTGCCGGCGCGAGCGGACGTACCGGCCGTCGACGCGGTGCACGGTCCCCGTCGTCGTCGCCTCCTCGCCGACCTTCAGCTCGCGGATCGTTCGCTGACGCGACAGGTCGACGTACCGGCGCGGCACTTGCTCGAGCAGGTCGCGGACGGTCGCGACGCCGAGCCCCTTGGCGAGCTTGGAGGCGACGGCGGGCGTCAGGCCCGGGAGCTTCGCCGATCCCAGCGCCTGGTCGATCCCGCGCCCGGCCGGCGCGCTCATTCGGCGGCCATCACGTAGCGATGCGTCGCCTGCCCGCCGCGGTGCAGCTCGACCGTCACCGGTGCGAGCGCCGCCGACAGCGCGCCTTCGACCGCGCGCCGCTCGGCCGCGCCGGCGTCGCGCCCCGCGAGGACGGTCACGACCGCGTTCCCCGGTCGAACCAATTCCTTCGCGACCTCGGTCGCGGCCTCGACCGGGTTGTCGCCGGTGTAGACGAGCAAGCCCTCAGCGAAACCGAGCATCTGACCCGGGGCGACCGGCCCCTCCATGGTTTCGACCGGCGCGCGAGCTTGCACGACCAGGCCCGACCGCACGCGGCCCAGCACCTCCGTCATGTCCTCGATCCGCTCTCCGAGCGGGCGGGCGGTCGCGCCCGCGATTGCGGCCGCGAGCCCGCTCGCCTGGTCGGTCGTGCGCACGACGCGCAATCGTCCGTTGCCGCCGCCCGCCGCCGCGACCGCCGCCGCGAAGACCTCCTCGTCGTTGGGGAGCACGATGAGGTGGGCGCCCGGGATCGCGGCGAGTTGGGACGCCAGCTCGCCGGCGCCGACCGAGCGCAGGACGGGCACCTCGATCGCCACCGCGCCCAAGTCGGTGAACAGCTTGGCGATGCCGCCGGCGTCGACGACCGCAACGATCCGCACGTCCTCGCTTCCGGTCGCTCGCGCTCCGCGCTCGCCGGGCACGGGCTGGTCCGCGAGCGGTCGGGGCATCCGGACCCGGGGAGCCGCCGGCGTCTCGGAGCCGCCGAGGACGATCGACTCCTCGCTGCGCTCGGTCACGTCGCCGACCGCCTCCCCCATCGCAACGGCGCGATCGGGTTCGTGCGTGTGCAGGTGCACGCGCCATCGATCGCCGCCGCCGGAGACGGCGACCGACGTTCCGATCGTCCCGAGGAGCTGCCGCAGCGCCGGAATGCGGTCGGCGGGCGCGGACACCGTGAACTGCACCTCCACCCCGGCGTCGTCGTCCGGCTCGGGATCCGCGGCGGTCGCGGCGGCCTCCGCCGCCGGCCACGGGACCGGCTCGACGGTCGCGCCCGCGGCGGCCGCCAGGGCCTCGAGGAACAGCACCAAGCCCATCCCGCCCGCGTCGATCACGCCGGCCCGCCCGAGGACGGGATTCTCTTGCGGCGTGTGCGCGAGCGCGGCGCGGGCCGCGCCGAGCGCGCGGGTGAGCTGCTCGTCCGGCGCGACGTCCCCGGCAGATGCCGTCGCCCCCGCCGCCGCGTCGGCGACGGTCAGGATCGTGCCGGGCGCCGGCTCGGCGACCGCGGCCCGGGCTTCGACGGCCGATGCGGTCATCGCGCGCCCGAGCGCCGGCGCGCCGATCGGCCCGTCGGCGACCGCGACGGCCAGCGCGTGGACGATCTGCGCGGTGATGACACCCGAGTTGCCGCGCGCTCCCTTCAGCGTGCCCTCGATCAGCGCGGCGGCGATCGCATGGTCGCCGTCCCCCGCCGACTCCAGCGCAGCGACGGCCGCCTCGAAGGTCATGACGAGGTTGGACCCGGTGTCCGCGTCGGCCACCGGGAAGACGTTCGCGGCGTCGATCTGCTCGCGCTGAGCCCGGAGACTCGCCAGGCATTGCCGGACGGCTGCCGCGAGATCGACTGCGCTGAGCTGCCGGGCCACGGGCGTATCCTACCGAGGCGCCGGAGCGGATCTGTTGATGGCCCGCGGGGCCCCTGCTACCATCCGCCCGCTATGGCATCGGTGTGCGACATCTGCGGACGGAAGCCGAGCTTCGGCAAGCAGGTTTCCCATTCGCACCGCCGCTCGTCCCGGCGGTGGAACCCGAACGTCCAGCGCGTCCGGGCGCTGATCAACGGGCATCCCAAGCGGATGGACGTCTGCACGCGGTGCATCAAGGCGGGCAAGATCCAGCGCGCGATCTGACGCGCCCCGCTCAGACCAGCGAGATCCTCCGGGCCCTCCCCAGCGCAGACTCGACCGCGAGGTCGAGCTCGTCGGGGTCGAACGGCTTGGGAATGAACCCGGAGGCGCCGAGCGCCTTCACCTCGTCCAGCACGTCGGCCGCTTCGTAGCCGGTCATCACCAGCACCGGCGTCGGCCCGCGATACCGAAGCTGCCGGAGCGTCCACGCGCCGCTCTTGCCGTGGAGCCCGAGGTCGAGCAGAACGAGGTCGGGCCCCGTCTCGTCGTAGATGCTCACTGCGGATTGGGCATCGCCGGCCTCGGCTACCGCGTGGCCGTCCAGCTCGAACTTCAGACGCAACATCGACCGTATGGACGGGTCGTCGTCGACGATCAGAATGCGTGCCACCGCTCACTCCCCCTTTCACCCCTAGGTTTCGGGTGTTTGCGGAACGCGCTTCATAGCCCGCAGGGTGCAAAGAACCGTGGGAGAACGGGGCATCCTCTCCCGCCCGAGCCCCAGCCGCGCCGGGACCGCGGTCCCAGACTCAAAAGTGCCGCAGGCCAGCCGGGTTGGTGACGCCGCTCCCGGCGCGGGTGCGAAGCGCCTGCTCCAGACCTTGACGCACGATCGCACGGGCCCTCGTCACCCCGGCTCGCAGGTCCTCACCCGTCGCCAGCGCGGCGGCGATCGCAGCCGAGAGCACGCAGCCGGTTCCGCGCGCTCCGGGTCCGAGTCGTGGCGCGTCGTACTGCCGGACGCCGGCCTCGTCGGCGAGGACGTCGGTGATCGTGGCGCCGTCGAGATGACCTCCGGTCACCAGGGCCGCGCCGGCGCCCGCCGCGCGCAGTCGCGCGGCCGCTTCGGTCATCTCCGCGACGCTCGCCACGTCGATCCCCGCCAGGCGCCCGGCCTCCTCCGTGTTCGGGGTCACCAGGGTGGCGAGCGGCAGCAGGTGCTCGGCCAGCGCGGCGGGCACGTCCTCGTCCGCCAGCGGGAACCCCGACGAGGTCGCAAGGACCGGGTCCAGGACGAGCGGCGCTCGGCTTCCGGCGAGCGCCGCGGACACCGCGCGGACGTGCGCCGCCGTCGGGAGCATGCCGGTCTTCACGGCCGCGACGTCCATCGAGCCGAACGCGGCCGCGATCTGCTCGGCGAGCACGGCCGGAGCGACGGATTCCCACGACACCCGCGCCGGCGTCTGCACGGTCACCGCGCTGACTGCGACCATGCCGAACACGCCGAGCGCGTGGAACGTCGCCAGGTCCTGCGCGATGCCCGCAGCGCCCGAGGGGTCCGACCCGGCGATCGTCAGCACCGCGACCGGCTCTCCGCCGCGCGCGCCGGCCGCAGGAGCAATCACGCGAAGTGGTCCCAGCCTTCGGGCTCGGCGGGCGAGCCGTCCACGCGCAGGCCCGGCTGCTCGGTGAAGGTCCCGACGCGCGTGAGCGGCGTCGGCGCGATCGCGCCGGCAAGCTCCTCGACGCGCCCGGGCGGCAACGCGATCGCAAGCTCGTAGTCGTCGCCGGTGCCGAGCCGGGGCAGCAACGCGCGCGCCTCCGCAACGCCCGGCGCGAGCGGGATCGCCCCGCCGTCGACGTCGAGCCCCACGCCGGAGGCGGCACAGAGGTGGCCGGCGTCGGCCAGGAGCCCGTCGGAGAGGTCGATCATGGCGCGCGCGCCCGTGGCGGCCGCGGCTCCGCCCTCGCGGACCCGCGCGCGCCCGTGGCGGTGCGCGCGCAGCAGCCCCGGGAAGCGCTCGAGCAGCTCGCGCGCCTCCGTCGTGTTCGCGCGCCACAGGCCGAGCCCCGCCGCCGCGGCGCCCAGCTCGCCGGTCACGCACAACGCGTCGCCCGGACGAGCGCCCGCGCGGGTGACGATCCGCTCGCCCGGCTCGCCCAGCAACGCGATCGAGATGACGACCTGCGGAGCGGCGACGGTGTCGCCGCCGACGATGCCGACGTCCAGCTCGCGCGCCGCTTCCCCGAGCCCTTCGGCGAGCTGCTCGGCCGCCTCGCCGGCATCGGGAACGCCGGCCGCAACGACGGCGTAGCGCGGGACGCCCCCCATGGCGGCGACGTCCGAGGCGTTGACCATGAGCGCCTTGTAGCCCACGTCGGCGGGAGAGGACAGCGCGAGGTCGAAGTGACGGCCCTCGACCAGCATGTCGGTGGTGACGAGCATTCGCGCCGCGCCGGTCACGACGGCCGCGTCGTCGCCGGGGCCGACCAAGACGCCCGAGCCCGAAGGCACGTGCGCCAGCAGTCGCTCGATGAGGGCGAACTCGCCGCCGGGCCGCACGGTCCTCACGCTTCGCCAGGCTAGCCGGGCCCGCGGGATCACGCGCACGGCGCCGCGGACTTGTCTGCGCGCACCCGGGCAGGCAGGATACGGCCCGCGCCCGCGACCCCTATGGGCGCCGGAGGGACGTGTCGATGGCCGTTTTCAACACGATCGAGCTGGAGGGTGTCTCGACCGAGTCGTGGGGCGACGCGGCGCGGGAAGCCCTGCGCGAAGCCGCGAAAACCATCCGCAACATCACCAAGATGGACGTCATCGACACGACCTGCACCATCGACGGCCAGGCCATCACCGAGTATCGGACCTCGGTTCGCCTCTACTTCGAGGTCGAGCGCTCCCGCGTCTAGAACGGCCGCAGGCCCCTGTTTTGGTCCCGCCACCCGCTCGGGCTATCATGTGAACGCATTCACAAGGCTCGTGAGGGGGTATCGGTGACCAACAAGCTCGAGGGACCCAACTACGTGCTCGAGGCGAACTCGTTCCTCGTCGATCCCTCCCAGGACGAGCTGATCGAGTTGACGGCGAAGATGCCCAACGCTCGCTGGACCGCGTACGACAACCTCAACGTCACCACCCGGGTCGACTCGCGCAGTGCCGGTTCGACCTTCGTCGTCGCCGACGACCCGGCCCTGCACGACGGCCACAAGACCATCGATCGCGCCGAGTACGCGCGCGTCGCCGAGATGCAAGAGGCCTACATCCGCGACCAAGACATGGTCGTGATCAACGGCTTCATCGGCAACGACCCCGAGTTCCGCGTGCCAGCGCGGCTCGTCATCGAAGCCGCCAACGCCAACGTCGCCGGCAGCCAGGACCTGCTCTACTTCAAGGGCGAGCCGGGCGAATTCACCGAGCCGCAGGTGACGGTGATCTACACGCCGAACCTTCCGGCGCCCGGCTACCCCAACGACCGGCTCATCACGGTCGACCTGGAGAACAACATCACGCGGGTGCTCAACTCCGACTACTTCGGCGAGTCGAAGAAGGGCGGGCTGCGGATGTGGAACAAGATCGTGCTGGACCGCGGGGGGCTCGCGCTGCACGCCGGCTGCAAGTCGATCCCGACCGGGGACGGCGAGAAGACGTTCCTCATCATCGGCCTGTCGGGAACGGGCAAGACCACGACGACGTTCACCCGGCAGAACGACTCCAAGCCCGTGCAGGACGACTTCATCGCGCTCATGCCCGGCGGCAAGGTCTACGGGACCGAGAACGGCTGCTTCGCCAAGACCTACGCGCTGTCCGAGGAATACGAGCCCACGATCTACGGCGCGGTCGTCTCCCCCGGCGCGTACCTGGAGAACGTCAGCCAGGCCGAGGAGCGCGGCGAGGTCGACTTCTTCGACGAGCGCTTCACGCAGAACGGACGCGCGGTCTTCGCAATGGAAAAGCTCGGCTGGTTCAAGGACCCCCGCGAGGTGGGCGCCGTCGAGAACCTGCTCATCCTGAACCGCAACACGACCCTCATCCCCGCCGTCGCGAAGCTCCCCGTCGAGGCCGCGGCCGCCTACTTCATGCTCGGCGAGACGCAGGGGACGGCCGCCGGCGGCAAGGACGAGGCCGGCAAGGCGCTGCGCGTGCCGGGCACGAACCCGTTCTTCCCGCTCCCCCACGCCGTGCAGGGCAACCGGTTCCTCGAGCTGCTGAAGAGCGCGCCGATGAACATCTACTTGATGAACACCGGCTGGATCGGCGGCGACGCCGCGGCCGAGCAGCAGGGGGTCGCGAAGAAGGTCAAGATCCCGACCTCCTCAGCCGTGGTCAAGGCGATCGCCGACGGCTCGATCACGTGGGAGGAGGACCCGGACTTCGGCTACCAGGTCGCGACCGCGGTTCCGGGAATCGACGATCCGGAGTTCCTGCGTCCGCGCCTGCTCTACGAACGCCAGGGGCGCCTGGAGGAGTACGCGACGACCGTCGCGCGGCTGAAGGAAGAACGAGCCGCGTTCCTGGCGGGCTTCGGCGGACTCGATTCGGAGATCCTGGCCGCGATCTGAGAGCAAGCAGCCCGGGTCGCCCAGGCGGACGGCCCCATTGTTCGGCTCGATCAGCGAGGCTCAGCTTCGGACCGCTCAGGGACCTCGACGCCGACGTAGATCTTGGGGTTTTCCGTCGCTCCCCTTGCGGTACATCTGGAAGATTATCTTCGCCCGTTGAGTAAGCGTCTGTCGGGCGGCGAGTGATTAGCCCCACTCCACGGTTGCCGACCTTTCGAAGGGTTTCGCCAGAGTAGGAACTGGGTCTCGCGGGCTACGACCACGGGAACCGCTTGACGGCTTCGTCGTCAGGCACTCCTGGGCTGTATTCCGGTTAGAACTCGCCTTGAACGCCACGGCGCTTGAGCGGCTCCGACCTATCAGACACGGTTGCAGGCGCCCATCTGCTGCATCGACGAAGGTGTCGCCGTTCGCGTCTTCGTCTTGAGGACCGACTGCCACGACACTCCGACTCGCAGGTCAGATGGGAACGGATTCCAACTCGAATCGCCAGCCGCCAAGCTCGGGACCGATCACCTCGAAGGTCACGATGCCGGGCTCCGGGACCGGAGAGAATCGCTCCCATGATTGATCAAGGACGATTTCGTCCGGCCGGCACCCCATTCCCCCGGCGCCGTGCCCCCCACCGCGGACCGTCTCCCACCATTCCCACTGGATCTGCCCGTAGCATCGACCTGCGACACCAGCGCCCGGGATCCAGCCCGGCAACACCTTCAGGCGCAACTTCCCAGGGGCTACCTCAATCGTCCCGCTGCACGATTTGACCTCCGGCGCGATCCCCTCACATACGGCGGAACTCGGAAGGGGAGGGTCGGCCGAGGCCGTCGCCCCGAAGAGATCCAAGAGCGCGACGACGGCGACCGCAGCAGCCAGCAGTCTGCGTCTCGGCGACCCGGGGCGAGATGGTCGTTCGCGGGATTCCATGGGGCTCCTGCTTCGACGGCTATCCATCGTTCTCCTTCCTCGTGCGCATGGCCACCCAGGCCTATGTGAAGCAGCGGTCCTTCGGCGTGATCCGGAGCTTCGTCGCACGGATGCGCAGGTAGGGCTGCTGGTGGTAGCGATCGAAACTAAGCCGGGCATCCGCGGTATATGAGCCCAACCTCGTATGGGCGTCGATCGTCGTGAGCAGGTCCACGAAGAACATCTCGCTCTGAGCTAGGTTGACGGGTATCTCGACGTTGTTCCACGTGACCATTCCGGAGTCCTGGTGGGTGTACGAGCAGAACTTGGTCCAGGGGTGGCTCCCGTACGTCATCCGGCACCCTTTCTCACTGAGGTTCCCCGGCTTCATCGCATCCTGAACCGTGCTCGTCCATTCACTGGTCCCGATGCCGGTCTTGTGCCCGGCCTTCACGATCGATGTGAGATCGGCCCACGCGTAGCCCGGCTCCCAGGGACACGCGATCTCGCCGAGTTCGCAGAGGGCGTCCAAGCCATCGGGCAGGAGCCCCGAGGTATCACCCTCCCCGCGGCCCAAGACCGTCCACCACAGTTCCACCTTCGCGTCCTGCCACGTCGGGCAGTTGCTCCCGCTGCACGTGATGGCGACCGGGAAGCCGACCCGTCCCCGCACCGTGATCTTCGCGTCCTCCTCTCCGGATTGGGGGATCAGCGTCCACTTCCCGGTCGCCTGCACTTCGGTGTATTGGAGCGCCGAATTCGCAGTCGGCCAGTCGGTCACGTCACCCAAAGCCTTCTGCTCGGGTCCCTTTTCGACCTCCCGTGGACGCACCTCCCCCGCCCACGTGCCCCAGAGGTAGGTGTACGGGTCGCAGTCCGCGCTCTGAGCGTCGGCGATCTCCAGCATGAGCGGGTCCGACTCGCTCGTCGGCGGTCCCTCGGCGGCGGGAGGCTGTTCAAGGTCGCATGGCGTCGGGGCGGTGAACGCCGCGGCGCACAGCTCGTCCTCGTCATCGGCCGCGAACTCGGTCTGGACTTGGGCAGTGAGCATCGCCTCCTCGGCGACGAGAGTCACGTCCTGGGTGGCCACCGCATCGGACGCGATCGCACCCTCGAAGGCCGCGAGCGACGGGAAGACGGCGGCCTCGGCACCGTCACATCGGTCCGCTACCCAATCTCCCTGAAACACGAAGGCGAATTCGATCCGGTCGCTGGTCCCCAGCGCAGCAGGCGAAAGCGAGAACGAGAAGGCGTCGCCGCCGGATGCGAGCGTTCCTGGGACGGAGTCGATCACCCCTTCGTCCAGAGCGAAGACCATCTCTGCCGAGGACGGGGAGAATGCGCTCTGATCCCATGAGACCTCTGCGCTGAACCCTGTTAAAGGATCCACGATGAAGGGGACCTTGTTCCCGGCAAGGACCATGTCACACCCTCGAACATGGAACGGCACATTCGGGCTCCAGAGCCCGAGTCGGCGGTTTCTCACGGGGTCGGGAAGGCAGTCCCTTCCGTCGGATAGCGAGTCTGCACACGCCCACGGGCCCGCGACGGTAGCGACCGGGTCCATGCGTAGCGTCACCGAATCCCACGAAGCCGGCACTCTGAATTGGGCCGTTCCGAGGTCGACGACGCGGGGCCCGACGGGCACCGTCACGCCGGCGGAGGCGGGTTTGACGCGGAACGGGAGGTTCACGGTTCCGTCCCGCCAGCGGGAGCCATTGCCTGCGGCCGGCTGTGTGAACTCGACCCCCAAGACGCGAGTCGTGACGACGGCAGTGGACAGGGGGAAGTCGTACGGAATGAAACCGCTACCTCCACGCGCGACCTCCGAGAAGCTGATCGGGCCTGCGGTCAGGGCCAGTCCGATGTCCGAGCACGTCGCGGTGCGCGACGCAGTCGTGGGATCGATGGCCGAGACCGAACATGGCATATCGGGGATCTCGGCCGAGCCGGGAGGAGCGCTGGCCTCGACAACGACGAAGCCACCGCCTGCCTCAAACGTCGGGGCATCCCAGACCCCGACGTTGCCCGCTCTGTCGACGGCGTCAACCTCAACTCGATATGTGGCACCGACCGAAAGCCCGGCCGGTGGCGTTCGGTACCAGTCGCCGTCCGGCCCCCCGACGAGAACCTGGGCGCCTCCGCTCTGGGGAATGAGCGTGAAGGTCACTCCCTGCTCCTCGATGCCCGCGAGCGCATCGCCGACCCTGGCGAACAGCGGTTGCTGAGGGAACAGAGTCTGGGAACCCTCTTGAGGAACAACCGCAGTTATCTCGGGGCTCGTAGAGTCGGCGAGGACCGACAACGGGACAGCCACCTTGCTGTTGTTCCCGCCGTCGGTTGCCGTGAGATCGATCACGTACGTGCCATCGTCAATAGGGTCCGCTTCGTCGTCGATGCCGTCCCATGCGTAGGAGACGTTGCCCGTCCCCGAAGCGGTCATGACCAACATCGTGCCCTGCTTGATCTGCAAGGTCCAGGAGATCGGCGTCCATGTATCGGTCAGCGTGGCCGTGATCGTCGTTTCGTCCTTCACGCCGTCGCCGTTCGGGCTGAACGCCTCGTTCGACACCGCGAGGTCGCTCACCGCCGGAGGCGTCGTGTCGCGGACGACCTCCGCGGTCACGACGGCGACGTTTGCCGCCTGATCGGTCATCTCCAGCGTCACGTCGTAGGCGCCGTCCTGGCTCGCGCCGGAGCCGTCCCACGCACCGTCAACGTTGGTACCGGACCCAGTGGCCGAGTAGAGGACC